>CALEBF010000001.1 GCA_937944975.1 uncultured Mycoplasmatota bacterium
TATAACAAAAAATGCAGACACTTTTTTTATGTCTACATTTATCTTACAACTTCAATATATTTACATATTCCACTTTTATTTCGATACAGTATCTAGTGCAGTTTGTAATTGATTGTCGTTCGCCGGAGATGGATTCTCAAAATAACTTGCCAATAAATCCACTTCTACATCAGGTTTTACTCCAACCCCATTGATCCAATTTCCGTTTGGCGTTAACCACTTCTTCGTAGTAAATTTATACTGCGTACCGTCTGATAATTCTTTTAACTCCTGCACCGTTCCTTTCCCATAACTTGTCATACCAACTATTTTAGCGCCGTATTGTTCTTTTAAAGCCGCTGACATAAGTTCTGATGCTGAAGCACTACTTTGATTTTGTAACACTACGATCGGATAAGTTTTCGTTTCGTTCCCGGTAGAATAGAATTTTTCTGTACCCGATTTAGACTGAATTTGATAAATGACATTTGATTTATCTAAAAATAATGAAATCATATCTGTGACCACGTTCAAATGTCCACCTGAATTATCTCGAAGATCGATAACCAAACCTTCAATCCCCTCTTTTTCTAAAGCCTCCAATTTTGTCTTGAATTGATTATAGGTCGTCGCAGAAAAAATTGTAACTTCTAAATAACCAATTTTCTTATTATTCTTAGTATATACATTAGAGTATACAGAAGGAATAATAACTACTTCTCGTGTTAATTCGAGAGGAATAACTTGTTCTCCTCGTTTTACTTCGATCGTATAAGTTTCCTTTGTTCCACCTTTCACACGATCAGCGAAATCTGTCGTAGGCCTTCCAACCATACTTTCTCCATCTAGTGACACAAGAATATCTCCAACTTGGACTCCTGCTTTATATGCTGGTGTATTCTCAAATACACGCGATACAATAATGTTATATTCATTATCATTATATACTTCGATTCCCAAGCCTTTATAAGTTCCTGTTAAATTCAAATCAAAATCATCAGAAGTTGTCTCGTCCATATAATTAGAATATGGATCACCCAATGACTCTAACATTCCAGAAATCGCATGATCAATTAAGTCTTCTTTGTCGATCTCTTCGTAATAATTATCGATAATATAATTATAGTTGTCCACAAATTCTTGTAACTCTGTTGGAAGTTGACTATATTTGCTATTCTTAGTTAAAACCGCAGCACAGCACACCGCTCCCATAAGAATTCCAACCAATGCAGTAATCACCACCAAAATAACAACTTCCGTCGTGTGAAAACTTCTCTGTTTTCTTGAGGGACGTACTGAATGATCTTCTCTTGTCACTTTCGAATTTCTCAAAGTAAGTTCTGGTTGTTCCAACATAACTCTAGGCTCTTTTTTCTTTCTAATCACAATGTCTGGTTGTTCCAATTGAAAAAAGTGCTTTGCTGTTTCCTTTTTCTTACTTGTTTTTCTCTTGCTACTTGGCTTTTTTGTTACTTTTGTTGTAGTTTTTTTCGAAGGTTGCCTTGTCTTCGTTTTTTTTGCAGTTGTTTTTTTTACTTTCTTCTGTTCTTCTCCCATAGTATCACCTTTAAATAATATAACACAATTTTAAAAATTATGTCTATTGCAATTACTTAAAATACATAATTTTACACAATAAAATGGCAACCTTAATTGCCACTTTATTCTGTTATACTTTTCAAATGATTTAAAATATCCTGTGATCCAACATAGTGCTCTACCAATTTTCCATCTGTTACTTTCAACAATGCAGTTTCTTTTACTTTAAAATCTGAAAGCGACTCAAAGTCAAAATTATTTTCCTCTCCGATGTAATTTGCATTTAATCCGTCGGATAAATCCGCTGTATATACACGTAATACATCTTCTTTTTCACTATTTTTATAAGTATCTAAATATCTTTCATAAGTTTGATTAAATTGATCTCCATCTTTTTCTATCAATACGTAGTAACTACTCGGCGATTGTGTTAGCAAAGTCCCAAGCATAATTTCATCGTATTGAATAACTGCATTTTCCGTTGGTGTAGTATTGTTTGTCGCATTCTTTTGATGTTTTGTTACATAATAAGTAATAGCATAAAAGATAGCAAACAATACAACGACGATCAAAACAATTTTAAATAATCGGCTTAATTCATCTGTGTGAGATGTCAATTGAATTGACTGTTGTTTCGTCTGTTTTTTGTTGTTTTTCTTTTGTTTCATTTTATCACCTTTTAGTATTATAGCATACTTTCAACAAAAAAAATAGATACAGCTTTCACAGCTCGCGTATCTATTTTCCTATCGGCATAACACTAACAGATCGTGCAACATCTAAAAGTTCCTGCTCACTCATAACATCACTTACAACGTAATAATCAATTCCGTTACTAGACCATGAAACCGAACCATCACTGACCGCTGCTACTGTATCTGCCAATATTGTCGGTTCCCCAAACACCGGAATCGTCAGCATATCCTTAGATACAGATGCCGTTTCTTGCACAAACATAAACGGCTTATCACCTGAGAAAGTCAATATGACTCGTTCTCCGTCATCTTTTTTTACGGTTTCCTCATCTGTTAAATGTGTGTTCGTTGGTATATACATTGGATAAATAATATCTTCTATTTCTGATACTTCATTCGTCTCTTCTACCTCTGCTGAAGCTGCCATATTATCCTTTAATGTGAAATATTTATCTTCGTATGTTGCCTTCATATCTTGTTGATTAAATTTCATTTCTATTTGTACATTACCATCTCGATCATAGACCTCAACCTTTTTAACATTTAAATCTTTATCAAACATTATTTTTTGACTTTTTAAATTGGTGTTACTTGAATATTTTACTTTCGTTGTATATACATACCTATCTTTTTCTTTTTTGAACTTTCTATTTTTGTCTTCTTTGATATCTTTTAAAAGCGTTTGCAACAGATAAGATTGAGAATTGTTATATGGCCATTCACTTTGAAATTTAAAGCTTTTGTTTAGCGACGGTGTTAACACGTACACCCCATCCGTATTTTTCAAGATAATCTGCTCGTGATTGTTCGTTTGATTTTTCAAACTAACGCGATATTGTTCTTCTTTTTTATAAGCAACATCCACATCATATATATATGCTTCTTCGTTGTTTATAATTTTTAAAACACCACTCAAATGATAGCCTTTCGCGTCTTCTACGTGCTTTGTAAAATCTTTCAAAAAATCTTTTTCACCATAATTGCCACATCCAAAAAGTAAAAAGCTACCAACCAATACCATTAAAAATAATATACTTTTTTTCATCATCTCACCCCAATTTTTTATCTATTAAATTATATGGACATTTTTTTCAAATATGAACGAATATTTTACTTTTTTCTGACCAAGATAATTAATGATAACTGAAAGGAGTAAAGAAATGGAAACAATTCAAAAGACAGCGCTCGTGTTTACGATCATCGGTGCCATCAACTGGGGATTGATCGGACTTTTCGAATTCGATCTCGTGGCGACGCTATTTGGAGACATGAGTATGTTATCTCGAATCATATATGTAATCGTGGCAATCTGTGGACTAATTAACATTGGAATATTTTTCCATCATTTGCACAGCGATCATTAAAAAACTTCAGCGTTTTGTTGCTGAAGTTTTATTTTCGTACAATTCTTATTTTAACTTTCTTCGTCTTTGGAACATATTGTACTCGGCTATCAGTCTGGTCTACTTCGACAGCCACCTCGTGTTCACCTTCACCATATCCTTTTAAATCAAGATATGTGACTACATCCTCTGTACGAATACTATTGATAACAGTCGATACTCCTTTAACGATGACAGAAACCATCGTATCTTCTTGACTGATTCCTTGAACTGTATAATTATCATTTAAATTACGATATTCTATATTGATTCCACTAATTTCTTTATCAACAGAATCTCCTAAAGTAATTCCAACCGTCACATTATTTACCGACATGGCATTCACGCCAACTGGTTTTTTCAATGACAATTTATACTCTCGGTCTTCTTTCAAATCTTTAACGTCAACTTCTACCGGAACTGATTTTAATTCAGCAAGTACTTCTTCCGAACCATATACAGTTACCTTTGTGTCGGAAAGTTCGATAGATTTAATTGCCTTACCAAAGCTTACATCTCCTTTTGGTACTACTTTGATTGGTAATTCCTTGCTAGGAGAAGCAATTTCAATTTCTGCATCAATCTTATTTGGTACAATTTCGACATTTTTTACGACATTCCCGTTGTCGTCATATGCTTTTAATACTACATCTTTTAAATCTACTGTTCCAACTTCTTGGGTTACTAGTTTTTTTACATCTACAAGTCCTTTTACTGTTGCAACATTAGATAAAACATGTTCGGCTCCTTTGATAACTACTTTATCACTATCAACATTAATATCTTTGATTACCAGCTTTGAATCCAAGCTGTCTTGATTTAATACATCTAGTGTTAGCGTACGCGTCTCTGATACTTTTGGATATATAATAACTGTTGCTACTGAAGGATTTACTTTATAGTCTATAGATGGTAGTACTTGATTATATTTAATATTGACTTTGTGCGTTCCAGGTTTCAATCCAGATAAATCAACATTGATATCATTAGATGGAGATTGCTTTGCAAAATATAAATCTGCTTTGCGTCCAATCAAAGTAACATCTACAGTGGAAGGTAATCCCTCAATCACATAAGCTTCTTCATTATAAATGACGTTTACAGGTTGCTTTTTTAATACCTCAGCTGAATTTTCGCTAAACAGTAATACTTTCTGATCGACAATCACGAACATTACAATTGCTAAGAATAAAGAAATAAATAATAATGTAGTACTTTTAGAAAGCCATTTTTCAACGCGTTTTCCTGACTTTTCAAATTGTTCCGTAATATACAAAATCAATTTTGTAATTGGAACTACAATTTTTTTATCGATTAATTTCCACAAATTTCGAAAAAAATTACTTATCCATCTCATCAGTTTCTTCATCCTCCTCTTCTAAAATCAATGCCTTCTTAGGTCTTAATTCATCTAAGAGCATCAATTTAAACTCATCAAGAGTCAGATTATAGTTCAATTCCCCACCGATCGCGATGGAAATTCTTCCTGTCTCTTCTGATACGATCAATGCGATACAATCGGTTTCTTCTGAAATTCCTAATGCAGCTCTATGGCGAGTTCCGAGACGTTTACTAATTTTTAAGTTGTCGCTCGTAGGAAATACTGCCCCTGCACTCGTGATCTTATCCCCTTGAATGATAACCCCACCATCGTGCATTGGATTATTCGGAAAAAACAACGAAATTAAAAGTTCACTAGAAATATCCGCATAAATCTTTTTTGATTTTTCAATATACTCAACAAGACTATTGTCACGCTCGATGACAATCAATGCTCCAATTCGTGCACGTTTTAAATATTCCACTGCCTGCATAATTTCATATACAATTTTTTCACGTTCATCTACAGTTAAAACTTTATGTCGTCCCAATAGCTGGCTTCGTCCTAACTGTTCTAATACGGTACGTATCTCAGGTTGGAAAATAATGATAATTGCTAGAGGTCCCCACATGATCACATAATCTAACAAATATCCTATCGTAACTAAATTTAAAACATCACTAATAATTTTTAAAATTACAATAAATAAAATTCCTTTAAATAATAACACCATCTTGACGTTTTTTCGTAAACTTTTTAACATGTAGTATAAAACTAGCCATACGAGCAATACGTCTAAGAATCTTCTGGCAAATAATACAATACTATCAAATGTCATATATAACCTCCATCTCATCTGTCCTACTCATTATATCATATTCAGCTTCGTTTGGAAACAACAAGAGAAAGAAAAAGAATGGTAAATCCATTCTAAAATTTCCATATATCATCTAACGATGAATTGTCATCCGTACTTGTTTCTTTTGTTTCCTTTTTCTTTTTACCCTTCTTTTTTTTCGATGAAGTTTTTGTCTCTTCTACTGGAGCAACATCCTCTTGATCTGGAGCAATTTGAAATTTTGCTTCTGCTAATTGAGGTTCTAATTGCGTTGTGACATCAGATAGATCGACAACTTCTTCTTCGGAACCATTATCGATTGTCAAACTTGCCTCAGGCAATGAAGTCATTTCCTCCGGTTCTACCATTGGATCACTCATATCACTTACAGTACCTACCGGTGTATTAGAAATTTCATCTACCGATGAACCAGAAACTTCTCCAATCGTAGAAGGTAAATCCCAATCCATTGCTGTTCCTGTCGTTGTCGTTGATTGTGAAACTTGTGGCTGTGGTGCCACTTCGCTTTGTTCTACTTGTGGCTCTTCTTTCGTCTCTACGGCAACCTCTTCTACATTCTTTTTTGATTTCTTTTGCTTCTTCTCTTTAGGCTCTTTTTCTTTAACAAAATCCGTTTTTTCTGCAATATATCCAATCAAAGCCATAACCAAAACAACTCCGATAATTAAAAACCATATATAATTTTCGATGACAAAATCCATACAGCCCCTCCTTTATTCTTCTTATATGTTATCATTATTTCAGAAAAATAACAATATTTTTTTTATTGTTTTTCAATCTGTGTCAAGTAATCAGCTCCCTTAAATGGGTCAAATTGTAACAAATCACGATAGTTCTGTTGTCTCAAAACTTCAAACAGCATAATAGCTACACAATTCGATAAATTAAGTGCTCTGATATGTTCATTTATCGGTATTCTCATGCAATGTTCTAAATCTTGTTGTAGCAGTTCTTTTGGAATGCCAGTACTTTCTTTTCCGAAAATCAAATAAATTTCTTCCTCTTGATTACTATAATCAAACGACGTGTAAGGTTTCGTCCCATACCTCGTCAAATAATAATACGTCCCCGGATTTTTTTCCTTAAATTCATCGAAATTTTCATAGATTGTATAATGACAATGCTCTAAATAATTAACACCACTACGGCGTAGGCGACTTTCATCCATTGAAAATCCCAATGGCTTTATCAAATGCAGATGTGCTCCAGTCCCCGCACAGGTCCTCATAATATTTCCTGTATTTTGTGGTATTTCTGGTTGATATAAAACAATATGTATCATTCTTCCATCTCCTGATGTTTTAAAACAAATTCTTCTAATTTTTCGTAAGATGTAATTTGATTGTTAGTATTATATACATCCACGATCTTTCCATTCTCAAACACAAGTAAATTTGGTACGTATCCTAAACTGATGTTTTTTTGCTTCAATTCTTCAGATAAAAATTGATCTGCTAAAGATTGGAAAAATTGATTGTTTGTAATTTTATCTCGATCGAGTACGACAATCGTATCGTTTAACTCGTGTTTTAAAATTAATCTCTTTAGTTCTTTCTCAAAATCCATGTTTGGTTCCGCCGCAAAAGAAGTAACATAAATAGTAATATTTCCATTGTCTAAAATATAATTTGATACCTCATCCATATTGATCTCTGATATCATTTCCACAATTGGCGATGTTTCTACACGGTACTCCTCCGTTGTACGATACCAGCTAGCACAATACCACACAAGAAAAACAGAAACAACGCAGACAAACCCAAAGATGACATAGTTTTTCATCTCTATCTTTTCTTTCTTCATATCATCGCCTCCACTCTGTCTTCATTTTACCATAAGTTGGTATCTTTTTCAATTTCCTTTTCACAACTTTTATTCTACAAAATGACAATATTTTCTCAAAAAAAGATGCTTGTTAAAAAGCATCCACTGATCCTTGTATTTCTTCTAATGTAACATCTGGCAACACGATATTTTCTTCTGCACATAATTTAGCAAATTTTTGTTTAAAAAGTGCTAATTCCTTCACGATACTGTCAGGATAGATTCGTTTACTTGTTTTAATAGCATTATAAACATCCTCGATCGTCACTTCTTTTTTATTGTGAAATAATGCCTGCGAAAAAGCTTGCGTCAAAACAGAAAGCGAGACATCTGGATACATCGCAGATAACCCATATACACGTTTATATTCGGATGTCGCGCTTACGATGGATTCCATTAATAGCTCACATACATAATCGTTATATTTAAACGATATTCCTGTCTGTTTTGATATTTTAGGTAAAGTTCCCATCAAAATCTTTACCGTCGTTGCCTCATCAGGCTCCGCAATATCAATACGTTCAAATCGTCTTAGAAAGGCACGATCCCTTACGATATAAGTATCGTATTCTATCGTCGTCGTTGCTCCAATTGCTTTAATTTCTCCACGATCTAGTCCAGCCTTTAACATGTTTGCCAAATCCATAGACTCCGCTTGGCCCCCAATCAAGGTATGAATCTCATCGATAAAGACGATCGTTTTCGTTGCATGTTTTAACTCATCAACCAAAATATTCATAATGAGCTCTTCTTTTCCGTTAATTAAAATCTTTCCCACTAAAGAAGTCGAATTCAATTTGATAATACGATATCCTTTTAGAGCATCTGGAACTTGATCTCTCTCTATTAAATAGGCAAGTCCCTCTACTATAGCTGTCTTTCCAATACCAGGTTTTCCAACCAAAAGCGCTGATTTTTCTGGAGTCAGCAATATGATAATCATCCGCTTTATTTCTTCTTCTCGTGCGATAGCAGGATTTGTAATATATTTTTTAGCTGTCAAATCTTCGCCATAACGATCCAAAACACTAAATGTTAATGGTGTCTGTTTCGGACTTTCGACCACATTTTCTTGCGGAGTTTCAGGTACCACAATTGGTTGCACATCCACCGGTGTCACATTGGAAACTGGTTCACCACGATATTTTCCTGTTCCCATTGGATCAAATATATCCTGATTTCCGTTCATAAATCCCTCCTTATTCTATGTATCCCATTTTTCGCATTTTAGACTCAATCACTTCGATATCTTTATCTCCCTCAATTCGATTGGACATCGCTGTTTCTTTCCCATCTTCAAAGAAAATAGTTGTCGGTGTTCCGGTAAAATTCATTCGTTGTATAAATTTTTTGTAATCATCCTCGTTTAATTTTGATATATCAATATAGAACACCTGAACTTGATGTAACTTAATTACCGTTTCCATTTTCGGCTTAAAGCTGGCACAATGACTACAATTCGCAGAGCCAATAGTCAAGATAAAGCTATCTTTTTGATCTAGTTTCTCATATACCTCATCTAATGAAATTGTTGTATAAGTGGATAGTTTAGAAGAACACCCAGCAAACAACATCATAAGGCAAGAACATAGAACAATAATACATAATTTCTTCATATCTACCACCTACTTTTCTTATTATATACCAAAGCTTGACAAAAAAAAAGAGATTTACTATATTTTCTCTTTTTTATAAATCATCAACTGTTCCGGCATTAAATAGACTGTCTTATTTTGCTCTACTAGTACTTTTGGCGTCGTTTGAAAATAACTTGCTACCTTTGTTAAAGTATCGGTGTCTTCAGTGATATAAAATTCTGTATTTTCTTTCGGCACGACAAGCACCTGATCGACATATAAATAGTCATCGTCATCTAGTCCATTTAACATAGCGAGCTGTGCGACTGTCACTTCATACTTTTGTGCCAGGCTATATAAGGTATCTCCTTTTTTTACTACATATCTAGAAAATGTCGATGGTTCTCTTGGAACGATGATTCTCTCCCCTTCTCTCACTACATAATCATTTGAAAACCCATTTAATTCTCGTAACAAATTCGCTGTTACATCAAAGTTTTTAGCGATTTGCTCCAAAGTTTCCGATTTTTGTACTTGATAGATTCGATACATGATATCCCCCCTATTTTACAATATGTAATCATTAAAAAAAGGAAACTAAATTTCCTTTTTATTATTCATATATACCATACAAAATTGTCGAATTAAATTCAAACTCCGTATTTGTCAAGACTGTTTGAACTCCTGAAATTTCACAGAACTTTTGAACATCATTATGATTCATAAAATAAACATCGTCCCCGACATAATAAATCTGAGAAAGGGATGTGGTCGTAAATACATATGTCTTAATCTTGCTGTTTTGAACAGGTGCGCGATACACTTTATACGCATCTCCAACGTTTTGAAAGTAATAATAATATCCTGTCACTGTTCCACCAACTCGAATCACTTTATCATAATTAGAACTTTTTTCAGTAACCTCTGGATATGTTTCAAAATAAATATCGGTGGTTGCTATATCGTACATTTCCTTTTGACTCCATTTTGTACCATCGTAATATTGAATCTTCAAATCTACATTTCCAACCTCATAAACTGTTTTATCCGTTATATTTACTTCATACTGTTTTTGATTGCTTCGGTCATATAAATAAACCGAATCTTCTACAATTCCTTGAACATAGGAGTCTTTCGAAATCATATATTTAGATTCGATGACTTCCTTTTTATTTTTTGCTAGATCCACCAGATAAAAACGATCTATCTCAAATGGCTGTTCATAATCAGCAATCAAATAATACTTCCCGATCATCGCTTTGATCTTTTGATCATAAACATCACTTTTAAAAACATCTTGTGTTTCTTTCTTACCATCCGCATTTATCATCGTAATACCACGATAATCGCTTACTGCGATCGCTTTATCATCTGGTAAAGCCTGCGTATAAATTTTAGAAGTCCCCGCTTTCACTGCACTTTCCTTTTTTAGATATGTGCGATATGCTTCTTGTAACAATTTCAAATTTGATACGTACTCATCTAACTTTTCATATTTTCCCTGAATTTCGTGATAATATATTTGATTCTCCTGTTCTTTACAGATCATATCTGTAACAATTTTATTTTCTTTCAAAACAGGTAGAATACATCGAACTTGATCATCGTGATATTCATGTATTGCTTGAATTAGATTTTGTTGATGGCCAAAAGATTCATATGTTTGAAAGATAAAATGTTCGTCGTTAACTTTAATATCAAAGTAATAAGCATTCCTATTATTCTTTTTTCGTTTTGTATAATTTTCTGTAATCTTATACGTAGTCTCTTTTTCAGAAAGCGTATAAGTAATCAATTGCCCACCTTGATAATGTTTTACAATCGTTTGAATTCCAAAAAAAGCAATCCAAACAACGATAAATTCTAATACTAACTTTTTCATCATACCACCAACATCCTATAAGTATTAGTATATCGTTTTTCATCTCAGTTTACAAGCGATGGTAAAAAGTTTCTTAATGGACTTCTGAAAGCAGTTGACTCTCTCCTGTTTGATAATCTATTTCGATTCCCTCTTGGACATTATAAACATAGACATTAAAGCAAACACCTTCTCCGTTGTCTTCGACTGATTTAGCTTCTATTTGAACTCCACTCGCTAGTAAATTACGGTCTTCATAGACAGGAGTGACTCGATACAAAACATGATTTCCCGTCTTTTCAATGTATTCTGCCACTTGATTTTCAAAAGGCAACATTCCCTCTGTATTCATAGATCTTGTACAAGTAATCAAATTCTTCTCGTTTGCATTTTCTCCCGTTAATTGATATCCGATCAAATGGCAACGATTATAAAGGTATTTTCCATCTACAATATCATACTTTACAGTGTGCCATCCTGTTGGCTTAATCATCCCAATAGAGCCTCTTTCTTCTGTTGGCATCAAATCTTTTCCAATATTAGCAAAGGCGATTCCACTTCTTCCTAATACATCTTGATCACTATATGATTCGAATGACGTCGTCATCATATCTTCTTCACTAAAATCAGGTTGATTCTCATTGATCACAACATAGGCATCTCCACTATAGTTAGGTATAGAACTCATATTATAGGAAGCGACAGGTTGAAACGATTGAATCCAGCTAATCACGTCCTCTTGATAATACCCGATCCCTCCAATTCCACATAACAAAATACCAATTAGAGTTATTTGCAATTTTTTACGATGCTTCTTTTTCATGTTCATCTTCCCTCTATTCTTTTAATCAATGCAATTTTAAATCTTTTTTACAGCGATGTCAATCGTCAAAAAAAAACAGTTATTTTCTTTTTTGATAACCATTTTTTTCTTGTGTCTTTGATAAGTATGATTGCAACGCTTCCAAATAAATTTCGTCAGCATCAAATTGATCCAAATCATCATAACTTGTTGTGTAATCCGAATCATTATTTTGTAAGTTATTATGATCACTCACATCCAATACAGTGTGTGGCTCGGATAACTCTTCGGACTGGTGCATCGCCGATACAGTGGGCAGTAATTGACGGTTGTGAGTATTCCGGCGTAACAACAATGATGATGAATGAAGGAATTGATACCGGTGATATTCTTCTTGTTGAAAAAGTAAAGCTTGATAGTAAAGAGACAGGAGGAAGCCTTTTTGATAAGTTAAGCGGTGTCGGTGCTGCTCTTCTGGTGAAAACTCTTGATGAACTTGAAAAAGGTACAGTAAAGCCTGTAAAGCAGAATGAAACTGAAGCAACTCATGTAAAAATGCTTGATAAATCATTTGGTAATATAGATTTTTCAATGGAGGCTGCAAGAATTGAGAGACTTATAAGAGGTCTTAATCCGTGGCCGAGTGCATTTACACATTTCAATGGAAAATTGTTGAAAATATGGGATGCGGATGTTTGTGATGATGTTGTTTGTGAATCATGTGAATCTGTTGTGAACGGAATGATAACACATGTGGACAACAATTCGTTTATTGTAAAATGTGGGGATAACTCGCTTAAAATCAATGAACTTCAGCTTGAAGGCAAGAAGAGAATGAAAACACAGGATTTTTTACGTGGAAATCATATTAATACAGGGGATATCCTTGGAAAATAAATGATTTTTGTGGATATATGTTAGTATTTGGATTTAAGGAGGTAGCAGCTTATGCCATATGGATATTACGGATATTATTTTGACCCGACATATATTTTGATAATTATTGCAGCTATTATATCACTTATTGCACAGTGGAGAGTTAATTCAGCATTTTCAAAATATTCAAGGGTGGCGAGCATGTCAGGAATGACAGGTGCACAGGCAGCAAGAATGATTTTGCAGTCAAACGGAATAAATGATGTGTCTGTACAGAGGATATCAGGTAAACTAACAGATCATTATAACCCATCTACGAAAGTGCTTAATCTTTCGGAATCTGTGTATGGTTCAACATCTGTTGCAGCTATAGGAGTTGCGGCACATGAGTGCGGTCATGCTATACAGCATGCAAG
>CALEBF010000002.1 GCA_937944975.1 uncultured Mycoplasmatota bacterium
TCAATTAGGGTTTAAATAATACTTTTTTATTGTCTACTTTCTATTGACAACTTCATTTATGTCTACTTTTTCTTTTGTTTGCAAATTATGATATAATGAAATAGATTTAAAACGAGGAAGTGATTGTAATGGTAAATGAAAAAAAGTTTCCAAAAAAAGTATCAACTGCTTGATACCGTATGGTAAACCTTGCTAAAAGATTATTATAATTTGGTAAAGAAAGGAGATGACATGATGGTAAAAGATTTAATGATTAGAAGTAGTAGTGCGGAGTTTTTAATATTTGAAAGGCAAACACATGATAAGGGAGTTCAAGTCAGATTCGAAGATGGGGATTTGTGGCTAACACAAAAATCTATAGGAGAACTTTTTGATACGACTCGAAATAATATCACGATGCATATTAATGAAATATATAACACTTATGAATTAGATGAAAATTCAACTAGTAAGAAATTCTTACTAGTTCAAAGAGAAGGAAATAGAAAAGTAAAAAGAAATGTTCAATATTATAATCTTGACATGGTTATTTCTATTGGATATAGAGTCAATTCTGATAGAGCAATTCAATTTAGAAGATGGGCTACTTATATATTAAAAGAATTTTCAAAAAAAGGTTATATTATTGATAAAAAAAGAATGGCAAATGGCGCTTTCTTTGATGAAGACTATTATGATTCTTTACTCGCAGAAATTAGAGAAATAAGATTATCTGAAAGAAGATTCTATCAAAAAATCACTGATATTTATGCAACTAGTGTAGACTATGATTCTAAATCTCCTACAACTATTAAATTTTTTAAAAAAGTACAAAATAAAATGCATTATGCAGTATCTCATCAAACTGCAGCTGAAATTATATACGATAGAGCAGATGCGGAGAAAGAACATATGGGACTTACAAATTGGAAGAATTCTCCTAATGGGAAAATACTAGAAACTGATGTAGTAATAGCAAAAAATTATTTAAGCAAGGAAGAGTTAGAAAGTTTAGAACTGATAGTTTCGGCATTTTTAGATTTAGCAGAAAATAGAGCTAAAAGACATATTCCAATGACAATGGAAGATTGGTCTAATCGAATTGATAAGTTTTTGCTGGCTGATGATTTAGATGTTTTAAAAGATGCTGGAAAGATTTCACATGAGATAGCCTGTGATAAAGCATTAACCGAATTTGAAAAATATAGAGTGAAACAAGATAAATTATATAAATCTGATTTTGATTTATTATTAGAAGAAATAGACAAAGAGTAATTTATAGAGGTGAAATGATTGATGAATCCATTTATAATTGGAATTATTATTTTTATATTATCTTTTGTGTTTCAATTATTACTGATTATAAAAAAAGAAAAAAATTAAAAGCTGATACTGATATAAATAAGGAAATAAATATTAAAAATCAATCAAAGAAAAATATAAAGATATTTAGTAAAATACTAATAGCTATAATTTTATCTTTCTTTTTAAGTATTATTGGTTTTTATATTAGCGCAATCATATTTTTGGGAACTGATTTATCAATATAATACAAATTACGATTTATAGAGTAGATTTATGTCTACTTTTTCTTTTGTTTGTAAATTATGATATAATGAAATAGATTTAAAACAAGGAAGTGATTCTATGAATGAAAATAGATTAAATATTAACTGGTATCCAGGGCATATGGCGAAAACAAAGCGCTTAATTCGTGAAAAGATCGATCAGATTGATGTTGTATACGAAGTTATTGATGCACGGATTCCGTATTCTTCAAAGATAAAAAATATCGAAGAAGATACGAAGAATAAACCTAGAATTTTAATTATGACGAAAATAGATTTATGTGATATGAATGAAACAAAAAAATGGATTACATATTATGAAAATCTTGGTTATACAGTATTAGGTGTAGATTTAGAGCATGGAAAGAATATCAATCAAATCTTACAATCTACAAGAGAGATGATGCAACCTTATCAAGAAAAGAGAAAAGAAAAAGGTTTATCAACTCGTAAAACGAGAGTTTTAATTATAGGAATTCCAAACGCAGGAAAGAGTACTTTGATTAATCGATTGGTTGGAAAGAAAGCTGTCAATGTAGGGAATAAGCCAGGTGTTACGAAATCGCTTGATTGGATTCGAATTAATGATGAATTAGAATTGTTAGATACACCGGGAGTATTATGGCCTAAGTTTGAGGATCAAACAGTTGCACTTAATTTAGCAAGCTTAACGGCGATTAAGGAAGAAGTTCTTCCAATTTACGATGTCGTTTCTCACATTTTGATTACACTTTTCAAATATTATCCTAAAACGCTTTCTGAACGCTATGGCATCGAAGAAATCGATATGGAAGATCTCGTTCCAACTTTGGATTTGATCGGGAAACGTAGGGGGTGTATCATGCGAGGTGGAGAGATTGATTACGATCGTGTGATGGGACTGATCTTACAAGATGTCAAAGAAGGAAGAATCAAAGGAATTACTTTTGATCGGTATGATGATCTCAACCAAGAATAATGAGATAGAAAGTAGGAGCGAAAGATGGAGTTTAAAATGATCAACGTATTAGCGCTTGCTTATCTCGGAGATAGTATTTATGAAGTATACGTACGTAAGTACTTGCTTGAAAAAGGAATCAGCAAAGTACAAGAATTACAAAAAGAAGCGATATCTTATGTGAGTGCAAAGAATCAAAGTGCTTTTTTACACGATATGATAGATCAAAATTTCCTTTCGGAAGAAGAGTTGGAAATTGTAAGACGTGCTAGAAATCACAAAGGAAATAGACATCCTAAAAATACAGATATTGTCACATATAAAGAATCGACGGGATTAGAAGCACTCATCGGATATTTAGAATTAAAAGAAGATCACGAACGAATAGAGCAAGTAATGAAATTTATATTAGGAGAGTAACTATGTATATATATGGAAAAAATGTAGCAGAGGAAACTTTGAAAAATAATAAAAAAATACACAAAGCATATCTTTACCGTAACTTCCATGATGAATGGATTATTTCTGCATTGCAAAAAAGAAATGTATGGATCGAATATAAAGATAAATACGAATTAGATCGACTTGCAAGTGGAAATCACCAAGGTATAATATTGAGTGTTCCAGATTACGAATATTGTCAGTTAGATGATTTAATTGTGAAGGAAGATCCACTTTTAGTTATCTTAGACCATGTTGAAGATCCTCATAATTTAGGTGCGATTATTCGAACTTGTGAAGCAGCAGGAGTAGATGGTATTATTTTACCGAAAAACCGCAGTGTCGAAGTGAATGCGACAGTTATGAAGACGAGTGCTGGTGCATTAGAATATGTTAAAATTGCTCAAGTTACGAATATTGCTCAGACGATGAAGGAATTAAAAAGAAAAGGATTTTGGATCGTTGGAACTGACATGGATGGTACGAATTATAGTGATATTGATTACAAAGGTAAAATGGCTTTAGTTATCGGAAACGAAGGAAAAGGAATGAGTCGAATCGTAAAAGAAAATTGTGACTTTATTGCGAGTATTCCGATGATCGGGAAAATCAATAGTTTAAACGCATCCGTTGCAGCTGGAATTATGATATATGAAGCAGTGCGTTTAAGAAAGTAGGGATATCGTGGAGTATAAAGACTATAATGATAATGAATTGTTATGGTATGTGGCCGAGAAGAATGAGGCGGCTTTAGATATTTTATATAAGAAGTACGAACCATTTATTATAAACTTCGCAAAGAAAATGTTTGAATATTGTAAGTATAGTGGATTAGAAATGAACGATCTTGTTCAAGAGGGAATGTTAGGTTTAAATGATGCGATAACAAAGTTTAACGATCAGAAAAACGTAACATTCTATACGTTTGCTAAGACTTGTATCGAAAGGAAGATCATTAGTTGTGTCGTCTCGACTAGAAGATTAAAACATCGCATTTTAAATGAATCCATTTCATATGAGACGGATTTGAAAGATGACGGTGGAACATTAGAATACTTACTTCGAGATAATAAACATAATCCGGAAAATATGTTATTGCATACGGAAAATGAGAAAAAGATCATAGCGTTGACGAAGGAGAGTCTAACGGATTTTGAGCAACAGGTATTTGAATTGAAAATATCTAATTTTAGTTATAAAGAAATTGCTGAGATTTTAGATAAGGATAAAAAATCTATCGATAATGCTTTACAGAGAATCAAGACGAAAATGAAAAAAGTTTTAAATACGATAGATGAGTAGAAAGAGGGATTATATGACAAAGTTGAGAACTATGGATGGAAACGAAGCTTGTAGTCGTATTGCTTATTTATTTACAGAAGTTGCAGGTATTTATCCGATTACGCCATCGAGTCCAATGGCAGAACACGTAGATGAATGGGCAAATGCCGGAATGAAAAATATGTTTGGAGAACCTGTAAAAATTGTTGAAATGCAAAGTGAAGCAGGAGCTGCAGGAATGATTCATGGTGCATTACAGGCTGGTTGTTTAGCAACGACGTTTACAGCAAGTCAGGGACTTCTTTTGATGATTCCAAATATGTATAAGATGGCAGGAGAAATGTTACCTTGTGTTATGCATGTTGCCGCACGTAGTTTATCGACACATGCACTTTCGATTTTTGGAGATCATCAAGATATTTATGCAACTAGAATGACTGGATTTGCAATGCTTGCAAGTTCATCAGTAGAACAAGCTTCCGACATGGCTGCGATAGCGCATTTAAGTGCGATCAAGTCAGAACTTCCATTTTTGCACTTCTTTGATGGATTCCGCACGAGTCATGAACTTTCGAAAATTGAAGTTTTAGAAAAAGACGATATTTTGCCACTTGTCGATCAAGAAGCGTTACAAAAGTTCCGCAATCGTCGTATGAATATTGCTCGTCCAGCGACGAAAGGAACTGCACAAAACGATGATATTTACTTTCAAGCGACTGAAGTTCGTAATCCATATTACGATCGATTGCCTTTCATTGTCGATGAATATATGAAGAAGATTAACGAGATTCGTAAGACGCATTACCATCCGTTTGTCTATTACGGAAGTAAGAAGGCAGATCGCGTGATTGTAGCGATGGGATCCGTTTGTGAAACGATTAAGGAGACAATCGATGATTTAAATCAAAAGGGATACTCTGTTGGACTTATCGAGGTGCATTTGTATCGACCATTTAGTGCGGAATACTTTAAAAAAGTATTACCAGAAACTGTTTCTCATGTTGCCGTTTTGGATCGTACGAAAGAAGCGGGTAGTATAGGAGAACCATTATATTTAGACGTGAGAAGTATTTTACCTGAGCATATTACAGTCGTAGGTGGAAGATATGGACTATCAAGTAAAAATACGACACCAGCACAAATTAAGGCAGTCTTTGATATGCTAGAAAATCCAAGACACAATTTTACGATCGGAATAGAAGATGATGTTACTCATTTGAGTTTACCGTTAGAAGATTATCATATCAATCGTGCAAAAGAGATGTTGATCTATGGATATGGTAGTGATGGAATGGTAAGTGCTTCTAAATCTATTTTAAAATTGATCGGGGATGAAACAGATCAATACGTACAGGGGTATTTTCAATATGATTCTAAAAAATCAGGTGGAGTGACAGTAGGGCATTTGCGTTTTTCTAATGATCCGATCCGTTCGACTTACTATGTAGAAAATCCGTATTTCGTTGTTGTGACAAAGGATAGTTATCTACAAGAGTTTGATTGCTTTAGTGGCCTTTGTGATCGTGGAATCGTATTGCTTAACACTGATCGTACAAAAGAAGAGCTTCTTAATTTTCTGCCAGAGAAAACAAAGGCTCTATTTCAAAAGAGAAATATTACGCTTTATACGATCAATGCTTATGAGATTGCTCGCAAAGTTGGATTAGGAAATAAGATCAGCACGATTATGGAAAGTGCGATCATGCATATTGCTTCGATTTTAGATCCTGCTTTAGCAAACCAGAAAATGAAAGAATACGTGAAACAACGTTTTTTCAAAAAGGGAGAAGAGGTTGTTGCTGCTAACATCGACGCGATCGATCGTGCAGTAGATCATTTGGAAAAAGTAAATATACCGAACGATACTTATATTGTTGAAGTAGATATGGATTCTAATGATATATATGATGCGATGAAAGAAAGACTTGGAAATCAACTTCCAACGAGTGCTTTTTTGAAAACTCCGGATGGAACTTTTAGAGCGGGAACGAGCGCTTTAGAAAAAAGAGAACTGAGTGATACTGTTCCAAGTTATATTCCTGAAAATTGTATTCAGTGTAATCAATGTTCTATCGTTTGTCCACATGGTGTAATTCGACCTTATTTGCTTACAGAGGAGGAGTATCAAGCAGCGCCAGATTACGTAAAAGAAAAATGTAAAAAGGCGATTGGGAAAGGATTAGAATCATATTATAGTACGATTGCGATATCTATTGCGGATTGTACCGGATGTGGACTATGTATGAAAACGTGTCCGGGTATGCGTGGAGCACTTGCCTTGATTCGTAAACGGTATCAAGAACAAAAAGATCAAAAGGAACAGGAAAGGTTCAATTATTTAGAGGAAAATGTAACAGAAAAGGATCTTGTAAACTTATATACGATCAAAGGAAGTCAACTGGTAAAACCAAAATTTGAATTTAGTGGTGCTTGTGCAGGTTGTGGAGAAACTCCATATCTCAAGCTATTAACTCAATTATTTGGAGATCATATGATGATTGCGAATGCAACAGGATGTTCTTCTATTTATGGAGGAAGTGCACCGATTACTCCTTATAAAGTTCCATGGGCAAGTTCTCTTTTTGAGGATAATGCCGAATATGGGTATGGAATGAAAATAGCAACGGAAGTTCGTCGCATTTATATTAAACAATATATGGAGACTCATTTAGATGAGAATAAAGAGTTATATCAAAAATGGTTGGATCATATGGATCAGCCTCAAATGACAAAGGAAGTATATGATGAGCTAAGAAAAGATACTCCGGAAGGATTAAAACCATACATGGATGATATCATAGCACCTAGTGTATGGATGATTGGTGGAGATGGTTGGGCTTACGATATCGGATATGGTGGAATCGATCATATTTTATCAAGTCAAGCCAACGTGAATATTCTAGTATTGGATAGTCAAGTTTATTCCAATACTGGAGGGCAAGCATCAAAGGCGAGTCCAAAAGGAAGTATTGCAGCATTTGCATCTCACGGAAAGGATGTTCCTAAAAAGGATTTGGCTCGTATCGCAATGTGTATACCGAATGTGTATGTTGCACAAGTAAGTATGGGAGCAAATCCAATGCAAGTGATACGTGCAATGAAGGAAGCGGAAGAACATCAAGGACCATCGATTATTCTCGCATATTCGCCATGTATTTCTCATGGAATTCACGGCGGGATGGAAAACAGTATGGAGTCTGGTAAGATGGCAACTTTATGTGGATACTATCCGATTTTCCGATATCAACCAGAGGCAAAGAAATTCACTTTGGATAGCAAACAGGTTAATTTTGATTTATATCAGAATTATCTGGAAACGCAAAATCGTTATCGCATGCTAAAAGTGGTAAATAAAGAAAAAGCAGAACAATTATTACGACAGAATAAAGAAGAAGCGATGGAACGTTTTGAGTACTATCAAAGTTTAGAACAGAAATCTCAAAATAATGAATAATAAAAAAGAAGCAACTTAGAAACCGAATATCTAAATGCTTCTTTTTTTTATAAGAATCTAAATATTTTCGACAAAATGCGCAAATGAATTGACAAATTTCACTAAAATAGAGTAAATTATAATTAGAAGTGAGGAGGATGATGTTCATGTATTGTGGAGAATGCGGTGCCAAGAATAAAAAGGGCGCTCGTTTCTGCGAAGAATGTGGGAAACCACTAGAAGTTGTGGATGAGAAAGCAAGTAAAGCTGAAACATCTAACAGTAAAGGTCGACGACCACGACCTGTGAAGAAAGCACCTACTGAGAAGAAGCCGATGTCTAAAAAAGCAAAGGTGGGAATTATCATAGGTGTTATCGTAGCTGTCATTATAGTTGCGTTTATCGTCATCGGAAATATGTTGACGGATCCGAAGAAGATAGCAACTGAGTATTTTGAAGCAGTTACAAGTTATGACGCAGACAAGATGTATGCATACCTCGATGTGAAAGAAAGTGACTTTGCCAACAAGAAAATTTTCAAGAAGATTGTAGACCGTCAATTAAAGGAGACAAAAAACGTTCCAAAAGTTACAAACTACAAAGTAACAAGTACTGAAAAGAGTAGCAGTGGACTTGTTATGTACGTTAAGATTAATTACACCATGGAAGGAAGTACGGAAGATAAAACTCAAACAATTGAGTTAACAAAAGATAAGAATAAAAAGTTCTTGTTCTTTGACAATTGGAAGATTGCAATGACAGATGTTGAAACAGTAGAAGATTTTGAACTTTCTGTTATGAAGGATTCAACTGTAACGTTAGAGGGAGTTAAAGTTGACAAGAAATATATCGATAAAGAAGAGAGCGATGATTCTATCGATGTATATAAATTACCTTCTTTATTCCCATTAGAATACGAAATGCAAGTAGCATTGCCACTTGGATTCACGCTAGAAGATGAGCTAGATGCAGGAAGATATTCTAAGTCTCAAACAGTTAACTTGGATGAAGAAAATATTCCAGAGGCTGAACAAAAGAAGATCGTCGATAAAGCAAAACAAGATTTATTAACGCTTTATAATTCAGCAATTACTAATAAATCATGGGATGAGATCAAATCTGGATTTGAGTATAAAGATGCGGATCTAGATGACTTAAAGGAAGCTTATGAAGATTTGAAAGAAGATCTTAATTCTTCATCAAGTACGAAACTTACACAGATCGAATATAAAGATCTCGAACTTAGAAGTGTAGATATCAATGATGATGGATTCTTATCTATGTATGTTTATGCTAAGTATAATTATACAGTGTCTTATGAAGAAGATGGTCAAACGAAAACAAAATCAAAATCTACGACGGATGGAATGTATTTGACGTATGATTATAAAGAAAATGCATATCGTTTAGTAGATGCATCAAGTTTACAAACATATTTTTCTAGATATTTTTAAGGAGGATTAGAAATGGCAAAATTTTGTACGAAATGTGGAAAACCACTCGTTGATGGTAAACCATGTGATTGTGAAAAAAATGAAAATCAAAACGAAGTAGAACAAACAGGTTTTAATGCAAATGGACTTTTGGAAACAGTAAAGGGAATGTTTACAAGACCAGTTACAACATTGCAAGAATTCGTTCAAGATCATAATCTTGTTCCCGCTTTAATCTTATTGGGAATCAATGCACTTATCGTTTCTCTATTTGTTTGTTTAGGGGCAAAAGAAATTATTAGTGCGATTGCTGGCAGTGTATCAAGTTTGTTATTTACAATGAGTGGAGTGGAAATTCCTTATGCTAGAATTTTCTTTACAACACTTGTTGTCATTATAATCGTATATGCTGCACTTGCTGGGCTTTTCTATTTGATTGCCGATAAGTTGTTTAAAGGTAGTTCAAGTTATAAGAAGATGCTTGCATTGCTTGGGGGTACATCAGTGATTATGTCAGTGACATTATTGCTTTCTATTGTATTTATGTATGTATCAACGCAAGTGATGACAATTATCTTCTGTTGTGGAGCAATTGTTCAAAGTACGTATATGGTGCAAGGATTTATCTATGCATCTGATATCGATGATGACAAAATTGGATATACTTATGCGATTGTTTATGCAATTTTCTTAACTATTACAGTATTTATCTTGCCACAAATTTTAGGTTAAAAAATGAAAGAGACTTTGAATGAAGTCTCTTTTTTATAATCCTTTTTTGATAGTGTCCAAGATTTCCTTTTTTGTTTTATCATCGCTTTGTTCCCACAAAATTTCAAAGAAAACGCCAAGCCCAGGAAGAGTAATTTCTTTTTGTTCCGAAATAGAATGTTCGATCGACGTTTTCATTTCTTCTGTGTCTGTATCTTTGAAGTTTTCGATGATATTTTTCCTGATATCTATTTTCATCGTCCACACCCTTTCATAGTTATTGTGGCTTTTTTTCTTTGAAATATACATGAGTGAAAGAAGCGTTAATTTTTTAAGATAAATATATCAAAAGTCGTATCTTTTTTTCATATGATATGATAAAATGAAATTAGAATTGGAGGGATAATATGAATGCAACGTGGATTGTATTGATTGTAATTGCGATTATTGTCGTATTATTGATTGCGTTTTTTGTTTCTACTTACAATAAACTTGTTAATTTACGAAACATGGTACAAGATCAATGGTCACAAATTGACGTTTTATTGAAAAGAAGGGCAGATTTAATTCCTAACTTAGTAGAGACAGTTAAAGGATATGCATCACACGAAAAAGAAACTTTGGATGCAGTTATTAGTGCACGTAACAAAGCGGTTAGTGCTACGACGCCGGAGGACGAGATGAAGGCAAATGGGGAATTGACTCAAGCTCTAGGGCGTTTATTTGCGATTAGTGAAGCTTATCCGGATTTGAAAGCAAACACGAATTTTATCGATTTACAAAACAATTTAAAGGAAACAGAAGATAAAATTGCTTATGCAAGACAGTTCTACAACGATGCAGTGCTAGGATACAAAAACAAACTAGAGATGTTTCCATCTAATATTGTGGCATCTATGTTTGGATTTAAACCAGAGGCATTTTTTGAAGCAACCGAAGCTGATAAAGAAGTTCCTAAGGTTCAATTTTAGGCTTACGTATGTAAGTCTTTTATTTTAAAGGGGAGTGTACAATGAAACAGAAGATTACAATTTTAATTTTATTTCTAATAGCTTTGATTTTACCAAGTCAGGTTAGTGCTTCTAGTGATGTCTATATCAAAGACTATTATGTGGATGCAACAGTGGAAAGTAGTGGAGACATTTATGTGAAAGAATTGTTTTTATTAACTGGCGACTATAACGGATACGAGCGAATTATCAATTATCGAAATGCGAATGCAAAAGCTTTTGACGGTACGAAAGATTCGTTTGAGGGAAGCGATATTTACAATGGATCCGATATTGAATTATTATCAGTTCGAAATATCGAAGTACCGACAAATTATTCTTTTGATTTGATTCAACAAGAAGGAGAATTATTTGAGGAAAGTCAAATGGCCAGCTCTGGAATGAGGGGTGTGTATCAAGTACAAACGACGGGAAATGGTTATCGCTATCGCATTTATAATCCGTCTAATGGTGGGACCAATGGATTTATGATTGAATATCGATTAAAAGATATGGCAATTTTACATTCTGATATCGCCGAGATTGGATGGAATCTTTTTACAGATGAGCAAGCGGACGATATCGAACATTTTTTGATGAAAATTCATTTACCAGATAATAAAAATGAATTACGTGCTTGGGCGCATGGACCACTTAATGGAAATATTTCCTTGGATGGGAAAAATTTAATTACAGTAGAAATTGATGATCTAAGAGCTGGAACGCCTATGGATGTCCGTTTTGCTTTTGATAAAGATCAAGCCGCATACGCGACTAAAACAACTGGAAAAGAAGCTTTGCCGATGATTTTAGAAGTAGAAGAAGCTCGTGCAGATCAAGCAAATCAAGAACGTATGAAAGCTCGTGTACTATATTATGGAACGATTGGAATTTCTATTGCTTGGCTCGTAGGGTTAATATTTATCGTAATTTATATTTATTATAAATATGATCGAGAATATCAAGGTTCTTTTCCGGGAAAATATTTTCGAGATTTCCCAAGCGATGATACACCAGCAACTGTCGGATATTTATTCAATAAAAAAATTCGACCAGATGATCTATCCGCGTGTATCATGAATTTGATTGAAAAAAGGATATTGAAGTTTGAAGAAAACCCAGAGAAGAAGAACGACTATATCTTAACTTATATAGAAACGAACGAGAAAGTGGAGCTGTCTCCTTCAGAGCTTCAAATTGTATCGTGGCTGTTTGATAAAACACCAGGGAATACGATGACGCTTTCTCAAATGAAAAAAGATGCCAAAAAAGATTATGAAGGTTTCTATCAAGAATATACGCTATGGAAAACGTGTTGTGAATCGGAAGCTAGGGCAAGAAACTTCTTCGAAAAAAAAGAAAAATGGCCTACGTTTGCTGCAGTTTATGCTTTTGTTGGCTTTTTTATAGGAGTATTAACGGCAAATTTTGCAGAGATTTTGTGGCTACCGATGATTGTATTTATTACGGCGTTTGCCGCAATGATTTATTTCTTGACATTTACGCGTAGGACCAAAGAGGGAAATGAACTATACGCAAAATGGAAGGGACTTCGCAATTTCTTAAATGATTTTGGTAAGTTTGAGACGAAAGATTTACCGCAGATCGCACTTTGGGGAAAATATTTAGTTTATGCTATGACATTTGGCTGCGCGGATAAACTAATGAAGACGATGCAGATCAAAGTACAGGATTTTGGACCAGAGTATGTGGGAATGACGCCATACTATAATTACCATTACATGAATTCTATGTTGATTTTTAATCGGACGATGAATCGTTCTGTTAATAGTGCTGTCAATACGGCAATTTCAACACGTACTGCTGCGATGTCTTCCGATTCTTCTGGTGGAGGCTTCGGTGGAGGCTTCTCATCTGGCGGAGGATCATTCGGTGGTGGAGGTGGCGGTGGTCACTTCTAACAAAAAGATTCACTTTAAAAAGTGAATCTTTTTTACATCATATGATAATTTGCATCTGTATAATTGGTATTATTAGAATAAGCCATCGACTTAGAATCGCTCAATGTTGCTTCTAAGCGACTTACACGACGGTCCAATTGATTGATTTGATCTTGGATATTAGAGTTTGGCATTTGATTATTATTGCCTTGAAAATTCATGTCTTGCATTTGTGCCATATTCATTCCTTGATTCATTTGACAACCACATCCATTTTGCATAGGCATTGGCATTCCTTGCATCATTGGCATTCCAGGTAGAGGGCCTGGCATTCCCTGATAAGTAGGGTACATCGTATATGGGTTTGCGCCTCCAACATTACGATCTTTTTTCATTTTATCAACACTCCTTTAATTCTCTAATTCATTATATGTCTTTCTTTTTAAATTGTGATATAATATAGTTGGTGATGAAATGAGATTAAAAAATGTAAAAGGTGCAAAAGAGAAAATTAGTCAAAGTTCTTATGTCATTTTAGATCCGAACCAACATCGTGGAAAGATTGCTCAATTATTTGAAAATCAAAATCCGATTCATATTGAAATTGGTATGGGGAAAGGTAATTTTATCATTGAAAATGCAAAGCGTTATCCACATATCAATTTTATCGGAATCGAAAAATACGATAGTGTGTTAGTTCGTGCGGTTGAAAAGTTAGAGGGGATAGAGCTTCCTAACTTAAAGTTGATACGAATGGATGCAACAGAGATTGAAGAAGTGTTTGATCATGAGGTTGATACGATTTATTTAAATTTTTCTGATCCTTGGCCAAAAGCACGCCACAGTGATCGGAGATTAACGAGTGCGAAGTTTTTAAAACGGTATGACGCTATTTTTGTAGGAACTCCTCATATTGTCATGAAGACTGATAACATGGGACTCTTTGAGTTCTCATTACAATCGTTTTCACAATATGGGTATGTGATTGAGGAGATATCGCTAGATTTATATCAATCTTTAAAAACAGATAATATTCCTACGGAGTATGAACTCAAATTTCACGGACGTGGAATGCCGATTTACTTTTGTGATGTAAGGAAAAAATAGTATACATCAACTGTACAAAAAATAGAGAAAAACCTTCTCTAAAAAGAATTTATTTGATATAATCATAGTAAGAGTGGTGAGATATGAAAAAAATCATAGTACTACTGACAACAATCCTTTTATTTACGGGATGTACGATTGTTAGAATAGACACGGAAAATTTAGAGAATACTATCAATGTAGTATTATCCAAAGACAATAAGTTGTATAATCGCGTAGGAAAAGGGTATAAGTATTACGTACCACGTGGTGTTAATTATATCGATACGAACGAATTAAACGAAAAGTTATATTCTGATGGAAATTACTACTACCTATATATCGATGCAATTAGCTATTATCATAAGAAAAAGTTTGATATTAAAGAAAATAAGGATGCGTATTACTTTCAAAAAATTAATCAAAATGGAAAGCAAGGGTATTTAGAGATCAATCGCCAAGGAAATTTATATTTCGTAGAATTCATGTACAATTATGCGAAGATAGAAGCACTGGTTCCAAAGAAAGATTTGAATGTTGTCGTATTAAATGCTTCCTATATCTTATCCACTGTAAAGTTTAATAATAACGTTATTAAATTAATGCTAAATGAGACCTATTTTACAAATAAAGAAGAAAAGTATGATATCTTCACTTCGAAAAAAGAAACGACGAATGTGCTCGAGTATCAAGATGAAAAAGATGATAAAGAAGAGGAAGAAAACGAAAAAGATAGGGAAACAATCATTAGAGAAAAATTAACAGAAGAATGAGGTGGCCATATATGGGATTTATGGAAAAAGTTAAGAATTTATTTACAGAAGAGGAAGAGGTTCCAGTAGAACCAGTAAAAAAAGAAGTGATTCAAGTCGAAATACCTGCGCCAGCGGAAGAAAAGACATCTACTCCAAAAAGAGAAGCGACGGTCGAAGTAGAAGAAGAAAAGAAAGAGGAAAAATTTTCATTTCCTGTCTTCTTCGATGATAAGGATTTCGAATCTTTAGAAAAACCAAAGGTAGAAAAGAAAAAGGAGAAAAAGAATGCGCCGGTCGTAAAACGAGAAGACGCTTATCAAGCTAAAGGCATTCACTACGAAGAGAAAAAAGTATTTAAACCATCGCCGATTATTTCGCCTGTTTACGGTATTTTAGATAAGAATTATAAAAAGGAAGAGATTTCAAATAAGACGGCGTATACGGATGAGAGTTATCATAAGCCACATAAGCTGGATATCGATGACGTACGTAACAAGGCGTTTGGAACTTTGGAAGATGATATTGATACTGCGTTTACGGAAGAAGATATCGTATCTATGAGTAGGGAAACGTGTCATGATCAAACTCCTGACTTGGAAGAAGATTTACTTGATGATTTAAAATATGATGACGAGGGAGAAGAGAATCCGTTAGATATTTTATCTGATGAGAAATCATCAACGACTACATCGGATGATTTTGATATGTTAGATGATGCTGAAACATTACCAAAACATAAATCAGAAAATAACATGGTAGAAGCAGCTATGAATGATGATCCTTCATCAGAGGAAGATTTAAATTTAAATGAAAGCGATTTATTCAACTTAATTGACTCTATGTATGAAAAGAGGGATGAAGAATAATGATTAGTATCAGTGAATTTTTTGCAGTCATATTTTACGTGCTAGGAGCTATACTATTAATAACGTTGATTATGCTTGTACTTCGTTTGATGAATACACTAGATAAAGTAGACCATGTCATCGATGATGTTTCAGATAAATCACGTAAATTAGATGGTGTTTTCTCACTTGTCGATAAGACAGCAGATGCAATCAATACGGTGAGTGATACAGTAACACAGTTTATCGTAAGCGGAATACATAATTTATTAAATAGAAAGGAAAAGAAAGAGGGAATGAATGGTGAGTAAAAAAAAGAAAAGTGGCGTAGGAAAGTTTTTAGCTGGAGCTGCTGTTGGAGCAGGATTGGGAATTTTATTTGCTCCTAAAAAAGGTAGTGAAACAAGAGAAGATATCAAGATGTTGATCGATGATATGATTGCAAAAGTAAAGTCAATTGATATTGATGAAGTCAAAGAAGAGTTTGAAGTAAAATTATATAACATCAAAGATGAATTAGAAGATTTAGATAAAGAAAAAGTATTAAAAATAGCAAAGAAAAAAGCAAAACAAATTCAAGACGCAACGGAGGAACTTGTGAATTATGCAGTTGAGAAAGGAACTCCAATGTTAGAGAAAACTGCTAATTCTATTCGTGAAGCAGCAATTAAAACGACAAAAGAAGTGTTGGCAAGATTAGAAGGAGAGGAAAAATAACTTTCCTTTTCTTTTTTACTTCTGTATAATGAAAGAAGGAGGGAAATTTATGGAGAAGAGAGCAGATAATGTTTACTACTTAGAATTTGTAG
Organism: uncultured Mycoplasmatota bacterium; assembly: GCA_937944975.1. GTDB lineage: Bacteria > Bacillota_I > Bacilli_A > RF39 > UBA660 > Fimihabitans. The sequence goes on from CALEBF010000002.1 coordinate 16,169, forward strand.
TAACGGACCCAAAAATAGTTCCAAAACAACCGGAGAGATTTGATGCTTATAAGGGGGAAGATCGTTTTACAACAGTATATCGTTACCGTAATCAATATATAACGGAACAGAAGAATGTGAAGGCGATCGATATTGATCGTATAACGATTCATTATCCTTGTGCAGAAGCATTTATAGAAGATTTGTTTGAACAAAAAGGAAAAGCTTCTTTTCACTATTCTGCGATAACTCCTGTGATTCATTTTTATAAATATCAACAAGGGAAGTATTTAAGAGAGCAGCGATTTGATCTTATTTATCGCGATGAATCGATCGAACAAATTTTACAAGCACTGATGCATTATCAAAGAGAAACTTTATATACAGATATTCCTGAATATAGAGAATATTGCGATCGTTTCGAAAATTGGGTAACGGATCCTAAATTTATCAATACATTGGTCACACAGAGATATGTTGGGAAGAAAATGGCAAAAGCGTTAAAAAATTACAATGGAACGAGAGATTCTCTTTATTGGGCGAAACAATATTTGCGTAATTATCATGTGTTGCGTGGGGTGCATTGTGGAACTCGCAAATATTTTAAAGAATTAAGAGAAGAACAGGAAGATTATAGACAAGATTGGATTTATCAAAAACAGAAACAACGAGAAGAAGAGGACAAACTTTTCAATAGTATGGATTATTTTGAACAGTTGAGATATCAAGGGAAAATAGGCGAATTGCAACGAAGTATTTTAGATGGAAGTTTTACTTTTGATGGGATTCCATTAAAAGACGATTCTTACGCTGAACATGTATCGAGATTGTTAAAGGAATATAATGCGTTGATATCTATGGAGGATAAAAAAAGAGTATACGATCGTTTGATACAAACATTAGATATAACGAATGATGCTAGATTTGCCACATTGAAAGAAATCGCATTAAAAGAACCGGAAAAATTATCTCGTTATCCGGTAAAAGAAATTAGTGTCAAGGATGCAGTTACTAGTAGAATTCATCAAATACAGACGATACAGAATGAAGAGGAAAAAATGATGTTACTCGATGAGATTATCGGTATCTTAGAAATGGCAACTACACCATCTGAAAATAAGAGAAAATACCACATTTAAAAATACTTTTTCAAAAGTATTTTTTTTTGACAATTCTATTCTTTTTTGATAGGCTAGCAATAGGTGATGGTATGGAAAAATGGATTGACATGTATTTAAAATACATCTGTATTGAAAAAAATTATTCTGATGATACTGTCGCAAGTTATGAAGAAGATTTAAATCATTTTTGGAGATTTTTGGAAAAAGAGGCAATCTCTTCTATACGTGAGATTGATTATTCGACAGTTCGCATGTATTTACGATTTTTATACGAAGAAAAATATAGCAAGAAGACAATATCACGGCATATTAGCACGCTACGTAGTTTTTTTAAATACTTACGTAAGGAAAATGTGATCGATGAAAACCCTATGATTTTGATCAGCAATCCAAAACAGGATAAGCGATTACCAAATTACTTAAATCATGAACAATTAGAAGAATTTTTAGCGTTGCCAGATCAGACAACCCCTATAGGAATGAGAGATGCACTTTTGCTCGAAATGATCTATGCGACGGGTGTGCGAGTAGGAGAACTTGTCTCTTTAAAATTGGAAGATATTAGTTCACATCGACACGAGATTAAAATTCTTGGAAAGGGAAGAAAAGAGCGATACGTTTTATTTGGATCACGATGTGAACAATTGTTAAATCAATATTTGAAACAGAGTAGACCTTTATTGACTGGAGAGAAAACACATTCCTATTTATTTGTAAATGTTCATGGGAATCCTCTTACCGTAAGTGGAGTTCGCTATGCGATCGAGAAATTACTAAAAGCTCATCCGATGAGTTTACATATTACTCCTCATACGTTGCGACATACATTTGCAACGGATTTATTAAATGAGGGAGCTGATTTAAAAGTAGTACAGGAATTACTCGGACACGAAAATCTAAAGACGACACAAATTTATACACATGTTACGAACGATCGTTTGAGAAATGTTTATTTACATGCACATCCAAGAGCAAAGGAAAAATAAGATGGTTGATGAGTTAAAAGAGTATATTGAAAAAGAAGAGTTATGTAGATTCGGAATGTGTTTAGAATGGGAGCATCAATCTATATTTGAATACAATGCAGATGAAGAATTTGAAACTGCTAGCTGCATTAAAGTATTTATTCTAGTGGCATTATATTATCAGGTATATACAGGAAAATGTAAAATTACAGATCTTATAGAATATCGAAAAGAGATGAGGACGACTGGCTCAGGTATTATCAAGTCAATGGAACCGGGATTGTCTATGAGTTTAAAAAATTATGCAATTTTAATGATTATTGTTAGCGACAATACTGCAACAAATATGTTGATTGATCAAATCGGTGGTGTTGATGAGGTAAATAAAATCATTTCACTACTAGGCTTTGAGCATACAAGGCTATTGAATCGTATTGATTTTGAAAAATCATTGCGTGTTGGAGTGACTACTCCAAGAGAATACGCTAAAATATTTTCTATGCTTTATGATGAACAAGTATGGAGAACTGATTTATCAAGAGAAATGTATTCAATTTTAAGAAGGCAACAAAATAACATGGTTTTTTGTAAGCATTTACCGGATGAAGATGTATTAAATAAGGGGACGGAAGATAGTCCTATCATTTCCATCGCATCTAAAAGTGGATCTTTATCATTAAGTATGTTAGATAAAGAAAATGTATGTAACGACGGAGGTATTGTTAATACTACTCGAGGAGTATATATCGCAACATTTTTTGCATCAGGATTTGAAAGCCCTAATATTGATGAAGATAATGAAGTAGTAGAATTTATGTCACGGATTCATGAGAAAATATATACTCATTTTATGAAATATGGCAAATTTAAAAAATAAACAATGTTTGAGGTGAAACAAAGGAAAAATCGTATTTGATGGATAAAATATCATTATAATTTATAGATCGATACAAATTAAGCATTTTATCTTGAAAATATCATATACAATGGTATGAGATAAATGATAAAAAGTGATTCAAATAAAAAGAATTGTGTTATAATGAAATTGTAGACAATGCAAGGAGGAAGAATATGACAAAATTTGTTTACTCATTTCAAGAAGGTAACAAAGACATGCGCGCTTTGTTAGGTGGAAAAGGTGCGAATCTTGCTGAAATGACAGGAATTGGACTTCCTGTACCAAGAGGGTTTACTGTAACTACCGAAGCTTGTAATAAGTATTATGATGACAACAAGGTGATTGCAGAAGAAGTAAAAGAAGAAATTTTCTCTCAGTTAGCTGAGTTAGAGAAGATAACTGGAAAAAAATTAGGGGATACTCATAATCCACTTTTGGTATCTGTACGTAGTGGATCACGTGCAAGTATGCCAGGTATGATGGATACTGTATTAAACTTAGGATTAAATGACGAAGTTGCAAAAGGATTTGCCGAAGTTACGAAGAATCCAAGATTTATCTATGATTCTTATCGTCGTTTTATCATGATGTTTGCCGACGTCGTAAAAGGTTATCCAAAACAATCTTTCGATCGTATTTTAGAAGATATGAAAGAAGCAAAGGGGGTTAAGGATGATACAGAGTTAGATGCAAACGACATGATGGAAGTAACGGATAAATTTAAATCTGTTTATAAGGAATTATCAGGTGTAGATTTTCCACAAGATCCAAAGGAACAATTGATCGAAGCTGTTACTGCAGTATTTCGTTCATGGAATAATGAAAGGGCAATTATCTATCGTCGTATGAACGATATTCCAAGTTCTTGGGGAACTGCAGTTAACGTACAAGAGATGGTTTATGGAAACCGTGGAGACGATTGTGGAACTGGTGTTGCATTTACTCGTAATCCAGCAACAGGAGAACATAAATTATTTGGTGAATATTTAATTAATGCCCAAGGAGAAGATGTCGTTGCAGGAATTCGTACACCACAACCAATTGCAACATTAAAAGAAGTTATGCCTGAAGTATATGCGGAATTTGAAAAGATTGCAAACATTCTTGAAACGCATTACAAAGATATGCAGGATATGGAATTTACTATTGAGAATGGAAAACTTTTCATGCTTCAAACACGTAATGGAAAGAGAACAGCACAAGCTGCTTTAAAAGTTGCAGTCGATATGGTAAATGAAGGAATGATTACAAAAGAAGAAGCTTTATTAAAAGTAGAACCAAAACAATTGGATCAGTTACTTCACCCAATGTTTTCAGAAGAATCTTTAAAAAATGGAAAAGTGATTGCAACAGGACTTGCTGCTTCACCAGGAGCTGCAACAGGTAGAATTTACTTCAATGCAGAAGATGTATCAGAACATACGAAAAATGGAGAAGATACAATCTTAGTTCGTTTGGAAACTTCACCAGAAGATATCCAAGGAATGAACGACGCAAAAGGAGTTCTTACGATTCGTGGAGGAATGACTTCACATGCTGCCGTTGTTGCACGTGGTATGGGAAGATGCTGTGTTTGTGGATGTGGCGAACTTGTGATCGATGAAGAAGCGAAGACAATCTGTGATAAAGAAGGAAATGTATACAAAGAAGGAGATTATATCTCAATCAATGGATCAACTGGTGCTGTATATGGAGAACAACTGGAGACAGTAGAACCAACGATCAGTGGAGACTTTGAAACATTTATGGGATGGGCTGATAGTGTTCGTACGCTAGGTGTTCGTGCAAATGCTGATACGCCAAAAGATGCACTACAAGCTCGTAAATTTGGTGCCGAAGGAATTGGTCTTGTTCGTACAGAGCATATGTTCTTTGAAGAAGAGAGAATCTTTGCTGTTCGTCAAATGATTACAGCTGAGACAAAAGAGCAAAGAGAAGTTGCACTAAGTAAAATTTTACCAATGCAGAGAAACGACTTTGAACAATTATTTGAAGCGATGGAAGGAATGCCAGTGACGATTCGTTACTTAGATCCACCACTACATGAATTCTTACCACATACAGATGAGGAAATTCGTCCACTTGCAGAAAGTCTAGGAATGAAGTTTGTCGATTTGAAAAATAGAATTGAATCATTAAAAGAATTCAACCCAATGATGGGACATCGTGGATGTCGTTTGGCAGTCACTTATCCAGAAATAGCAGAGATGCAAACACGTGCTGTCATCGAGGCTGCTATTAATGTAAATGCACGTGGCATGAACGTTGTTCCAGAAATTATGATTCCACTCGTTGGAGAAGAAAAAGAGTTAAAATACGTAAAAGATATCGTATGTAAAACAGCTGATGAAATTATCGGAGATAGTGGATTAAAATATAAAGTTGGAACGATGATCGAAATTCCAAGAGCTGCATTAACGGCTGATAAGATTGCAAAAGAAGCAGAGTTCTTCAGCTTTGGAACAAACGATTTAACACAGATGACTTATGGCTTTTCACGCGATGATGCTGGTAAATTTCTAAATGATTACTACGATAAAGGAATTCTCGAAAGCGATCCATTCGCTAAGTTAGATCAAACAGGTGTTGGAAAGCTTGTCGAAATGGCTGCTACATTAGGTAGACAGACGAGGCCTGATATCAAACTTGGTATTTGTGGGGAACATGGTGGAGAGCCATCTAGCGTTGAGTTCTGTCATAAAATTGGACTTAACTATGTATCATGTAGTCCTTACCGTGTACCACTTGCTAGACTTGCGGCTGCTCAAGCAAAAGTAAAAGAAAATATGTAAAGTGTAAAGAAAGTGATGAAGTTCATCACTTTTTCTTTTTCTTATCTTTTTTTATGATACAATAGAATTGGTGATAACATATGAAAATACTATGCATCGGACATGCAGCTTACGATATTACAATTCCGATGTATCACTTTCCTGTAGAAAACACGAAAAATAGAGTAAAAGAGAAAGTTGAGTGTGGGGGAGGACCTGCAAGTAATAGTGCTTATCTACTCGGAAAGTGGGGAATGGATGTTGCGTTTGCTGGGGTTGTTGGCAAGGATCTTTACGGAGATCGAATAAAAAAAGAATTTGACGAAATTGGAGTGGATACAAAGTATTTAGAACAGAACGAAGCGTATGAAACGACGGCAAGTATGATTATTGCAAATAAAAGTGCCGGATCGAGAACGATTTTAACATATCGAAATGAAGATATGAAAATGAAACCAATCGAACTTGATTTTGAACCAGATGTTATATTATTAGATGGACAAGAATATGAATTATCGAAAGATCTTTTAAAACGATATCCTAATGCGATTAGTATCATCGACGCAGGCAGACCAACAGATGAAATTATTGAATTATCTAAAATGGTCAATTATGTTGTTTGTTCTAAAGAGTTTGCAGAAGAAGTATCTGGAATTCAAATGAACTATGATAGTATAGAAACGATGACGGATCTATATATGAAACTCGAAAGAATTTTTCATAATCATCTCGTTGTGACATTAGAATCCCAGGGGTGTCTTTACCAGTATGAAAATCAAGTAAAATTGATGACATCGATTAAAGTGGATGCGATAGATTCAACGGGAGCTGGAGATATTTTTCATGGGGCTTTTACCTATGGAATTGCGAATGGTTTTGATTATGAAATGACAATCAGAATTTCAAATATCGCCGGAGGTTTATCTGTAACCAAGATAGGTGGAAGATATTCTATTCCAATGAAAGAAGAAGTGAAAGAACTTTGTGCAGACTTTAGATGATGTTATATATATTGATTCATATCCAAAGTTAGACTTACATGGGTATGATAGAGAGACTGCTCGTGTGGCAATTCAAGATTTTATTCGAGATAATATCAGATTAAAACAACATATTTTTGTAATTGTTCACGGTATAGGAAGTGGGACGCTTCGAATGATGACACATGAAGTTTTAAGAAGGCATAAAAAGGTAGCGGAATATAAGACTTTTTACTATAATCCTGGCAGTACAATTGTTCGTATCATTGATTGACTTTTCCCTTGTTTTGTGGTATGATAACTCATAACAAAAGAAGTGAGAGAAATTTGAGTTTTTATTGAAGTTAAGCCATGATTTGACAAGTTTTTGTATCTATGCTAGGATATCGACCATAATTTTAAAGGGGGAACGATTATGTATAACGAAAGACAAGACAATTTTTCAGTAAAAGACGTCATTTTACAAATATTATTTGTAATTTTATTCGTCTTTATTTTGATGTGGTTATTTCCATCAAAACAATTTGTTAAAGATTCATTACAGCCATTATATGATAGAATTTTTAGCGAAAATATTTTAATCATGAAAGATGCGGCAAAAGGCTACTATACGACACCACGTTTACCACAAAATGTTGGTGATAAAGTATCGATGACTTTAGGCGAAATGTTAGATAAGAAGTTATTGATTGAATTTACTGATAGTAAAGGTAAAAAATGTGATCATGACGAATCTTATGTTGAAATTACAAAATATGATGAAGAATTCGTTATGAAAGTTAATTTGAAGTGCTCTGAACAAGAAAACTATATCTTAGTTTATATGGGATGCTACGATTACTGTAAAACGACAATATGTGAAAAAGATGAGGCAGATGTTAAAACACCAGTGATTCGTCCATCTAATCCGATTGTAAAAGGAACTGTAAATGATCCAAGTAATCCTGGAAATCCTGGAAATCCAGGAAACCCGGGAACTCCTGGACAACCTACGCCTACACCAGAACCTGGTAAACCAACACCAACTCCAGATCCAGGTAATCCGACACCGAATCCAGGAAAAGAGTATATTTGTGAATACTTAAAAGTGACAGATGGATCATATGGTCCATGGGGAAGTTGGTCAAGTTGGTCTAAAAATGCAGTAACTGCAAATGATTTAAGACAAGTTGATACAAAAACTGAAACAGAGGTAACGACGGCAAATAAGTTAGTAGGTTATAATAATATTACTAAGAAAGATCCAAATAAGCCTATCTATGGAAAACGTCAAGTAAAAGTTGGAACAAAACAAGTAACATCATGTGCTAGTTATGGATATACTTATCAACCAACTGGTGAATACCGTTATGGAGATTGGGTATACCAAGGAATTGTAAAAATTTATTCAATTCCTGCTAACTCTGCGACAGTAAAATATGAAAATATTCATTCTAGTCAAGAAAACTGTGGAGACTGTGGTGGAGAAAAATATTGGACAGCAGAGAAATATACGAGAACTTCATATCCAGTAGCGAATAAAGTATATGGATGTACACAATATAAGACAGAAACAGTTGATGTGTATGGTACGGTCAATGTTGTAGTAGATTATGAAACAACGGTTGTAAGAGAACCAGTATATAAACAAGTAAATGTGGAAACAAAAGTGAAATATTATAGATATCGTACAAGAGAATTGAAATCTGGTTCAAAAGATTACAAATGGAGCAATTGTAACGATACAAACTTATTCGAACTTGGTTATAACTTAACTGGAAATAAAAAGGAAAAATAATTATAGAAAGGGGCTTTTGTCATGGAAAATTATTTTGGAAAATATAAAAAAGTAATCGATGGTGCTATAGATCAAGATACAATACAAACTTGTATTGATATGATCAAAAATAGTGTTAGATTAACTGCTGAAGAAAAAGAAGATTTAATGTTACAAGCTCAATCGAAATTGAGTGAACTTTCTATTAAACATAGAGGAAAAGTTCGCAATTTTGCAAAGAAGAACTGGAAAACATTAGCGCTTACCGGTTTAGTTCTTACTACTGGTATTGGAGGATATGCACTAGGAAAATCTAATTCCGGAGTTGCAATGAATGATTCTAACCAAAATGTAACAGTGACTAATTTAGATAAACTTTATGCACCTGTAGATAAAAGTCTTCAGAGTTTTAACTCAAATGTAAATGACGAATTAGTCGAAAATTTAAGTGAATTTAGAGCGGAAAATATAGAAAAAGGAATCTCTATCGATGAGGGTGTTTCTCTCGATAGGGAAAACCTTGGAAATGTCGATTCGGCAAATTTAGTTCGCTTCGCACTTGCTATGAATATGAATGGTCAATGGGATGAGCGCGATATCGCTGCAATGGATGGTATTATCACGACCGTTGAAGATTTAGATCGTGCTTTCTTAAATCAAGCTCATATTTATGCAGAAGACTTTGCGACAATTACAAGTGATACGACACTTGATTGGGAAAATGTAATTTCTTCTAACAAAGAAAGAGAACCAATCGAACAACGTCAAGAATTATGGTTACAATATATCGAGGGAAAGACAGACGCAGAACGTGAGGAAGCTACTGCTAAGTTAAATGATTTGATTACAAAGACTTGGACGACAGATACTTATACGAAGTATAGTGCTCAAACAATGTATTTTGTTTCTTTACTTGATGACGAAATGCGTGCTATGACAATCAATGCAGCGGAAGGTCAACAAGTTATGACAGACGACGTATTTAGAATTGCTAGTGAAGGAATGCCGATTGATAATGACTGCGAGAAAGAAGTAAAAGATGAAATCGAAAAAGCTCGTGGGCAAGAAGATTATAGTCAAGTCGTTTCTTCTACTTTACGTGGACAATATCGAAAAGCTTGGCGAGATCAATTTGAAAAGATTGAAAATTATCAAGAAAAAATTGAAGAAGGAACATTCGCTGTTCCAGAAGAAGAAAACGAAACATTCGATGAAATTATCGTTCAAATCAACGAGTTGACTGACAAACTGATTAAAGAAAATGGATACAAATATGTAGCAAATCCAAGTAGAGATGACTTTAGAAATTCATTAGATGTTTCTGGTGCGCAAATTCCTTCTAATTTAGGAGATACTCCAGTTGAAAATGGATATGCAATCGATAAAGTAATAGGAAATCCAAATGGTGGAAGTGGAGAAGTGATCTCTGAATCACCAATTACACTGGCTCCGGGAATTGTACAAAATCCTGATGGATCTTTCTCTACAGAAGATGGACATAATATTACAATCAATCCAGGTGGAGGAGCGTACGATCCAGATATACCAATGTACGATCCAAATGAAGCTGAAGATAATTTGAATCAAGATCCAACAGTGGATTTTGAACCATTACCGGAAGATGATCAAATTGTCGTCGATGATAATGGAAATCAAATTCAAGAAGATGAAAATCATACATTTGTCGATGGTGGAAATCAAGTTGAAGTAGATTCTGATGGAAACGCATGGGTTGTTGAAGAAGGAGATGCATTAACTCCAGAAGAAGAACAAGCAATTCGTGATCAAATTCAAGCTGAACTTGATAAAGAAAATGCGAATGCTCCTGTAACTCCTACAACAGAAGCAATTCAAGATTTAGAACAAGAAAAAGCTGCATTATTGGAAGCTTCACAAAATCAAGTTACACAAGAAGTAACACAAGGTGGTATGCAAAAATAAGTATATGAAATTTCATATACTTTTTTCTTTTCTTCGTTTGACTTTAGATATGAAGTATGATATGATTTTTAGTGTAATAGGATAATAATAGGGGGTACGTAGTCCCTAGCGTTTCTATGTCCAACATCATGAGGAGGGATATGCATGAAAGAAGCATATGTATTTGATTATGTGAATGAAAATGAATTTCATAAATTAGAACGTTCATTAAAAAAATATAATATGTTGGCATATAAAAAATTATATTTTGATTATTATCCAAAACTAAAAGAAGGACAATTTTTAGGAGAGCTTATCGCTACGAATCAAGTAAAAAAAACTAGGACATATGAACTAAAATTACCAACAGATATTATGTTTTCTAAAGTGCATGGTGATATTAAAGTAATTTATCATGTATATGAAGAAAATAAAATTTTAATGTTAGAAACAATTCAACCCGAAGATATTTTAACAGAAGGACACCAATCTGAATTAGAAGTATATAAAGGCGTAATGGTTTCTAAAGAACATTCTGATAAAGATATCTTTAAAATTAATTTATTAAATTTAATTGATAAATAAAAATACCCCATTGCCTATAATATAGCAATGGGTGTTTTAATAAAATTTTGTGGAGGGTATATGATAAAAGCAATTGTATATCAAAGTAATACTGGACACACTTTTCAGTATGCTAAGATGTTAGGTGATAAATTAAGTTTACCGTATTATGCATTACATGAGGCGAAACAGTATTTAAAAAGCAGGGATGAAATTATTTTTATGGGATGGATTTTTGCTTCTAAGATTTCTGGTTGGAAGCAAGCTCGGAGAAAATATCAGGTGAGATGTTGTTGTGTTATTGGTGCCTATCCGAAAAGTGAACAATATCAGAAGACGTTAACAGACGCAAATCATATAGAGGAACCTTTTTTCTACTTGCGTGGAGGAATTGACTATCACAAGTTGAAAGGAATGAAAAAGGTATTATTAAAATTAGTTTCAAAAGAAATTATAAAAGAAAAGCCTGAAATGAGTGAGATATTTCAAAATGGCGATAATTTTGTATCTATTGAAAATTTAAATGACATTATTGCTTATGTTAAAAGACATGAGATATAATATAAATAGAGGAGGGTATATGAAAAAGAAAATTATTATTGTGTTAGGAGTTATCATTGGTATATTTTTAGTTTTGGTTGCATATTTTTTCTTTTTTGAGATGAATCAAGAAAATCAATTGAAAGCTGAAATTACGGAATTGGAAGAGTTGGTAAATGCCAAAAATATAGATACCGAAGCAGTGAATCAGAAATTAAATGAAACGGTCGCAAAAGACGACTATGCGAAAGTTGAAAAAGCGTTCAAAGCTTATCTGAAGGATAGTTTTGATAATTCGGTAGCAATTACAGAAATTTTGAATGATGCACGACTTACTAATATCTTAACTGTTGAAAATTACCAAAAAGATGGCAAAGAATTTACTCAAACAAAGCAATATATTGCAGAGACAAAACAAGAATTAGAAGAAAGAAAAAAGAAATATACTGAGTATTTGACTGAAGAAAAAGCGATGTCTTACATCAATGACAAAGGTTTGGATTCTTATTATGTTGAATTTTATAAAAGAGAGCTTGTTGGAGATATGAGCGATGTAAAGCAAGATAAAACTGTGGAAAATTCAATTGACGAAATTTTATCACTTTTGGATTCATCCGAGAAAGTGATTCAATTTTTAGCATCACATCCGAATGATTGGAATATAGAAGGTGAAAATATTGTTTTTCCAAACCCTACTTTAAAAAGTGATTACGATCAATTAATTACACAGGTAGTTAAGTAGTCATAATGATCGATTGTATTGACTATACATCTTTTTATAAAACTGATATAAATTTGTTTCGTTTATTAAACATTTATTGCAGTTATAGTAAAGTAATAATGATATTGAAAAAATAAATAACTATTAAATAAGGAGCGAGCATTAAAATATGAAGAAAAAAACTGTTTTGCTTTTTACAATAAGTATTTTCATAATGCTTGGAATGAGTGGTTGTGGTAGGAAATCTACGAAAAGTGATATAAAACAGTATTTAAAAGAATACTATCCGAACGAATCCTTCGAAATAGTATCACGAGAAAAAATTGATAATATTAAATCGAGTGGTTCTTGTAGTGATAATAAATCAGGTTATAGATATACCATTATTTCAAATGATACTAATGTTCAATTTACTATAGAAGATATATATGAAGCATCAGGTTATGGAACTTGTTATTATTCGCTGTCTAATAATTATGCACAAGCTGCACTAGAGAAACATATAACAGATTTCAGTGATTCTAGAATAAGTATATATAGAGGAGATTCACGCAGTTTTCATGCTGATATTAAGATCGATTCTAAAGATTTTAAATCAATCGATGAAATATCGAATGTTTTATATAATTTCAAAGCTTATTATGAAGGCAAACAACCATTTATGGAAGAAGCAGATGTTGAGGCACTTATATGGAGTTCTGGCAATTATTTAGGTTTTATAAATTTATCTTATTATAATAAGAAAATAACTTTAGATAGTATAAATAAAGAAATTTCTAGTTTATTACAAGAAAATAATATAAATTTGCCTGCTTAGTATACTTTAGTAAAATTGTGATGAAAAGGTTTTAGAAATTTATTCATCATTATTTTATTACCAAGATAGTACATAATTTGTACCTAATTATATTTGAACATGAAAAAACCGTTGATATTCAACGGTTTATTTTTAAATGGTGCGGGTGAAGGGACTTGAACCCATATGCCGTAAGGCGCTAGATCCTAAGTCTAGTGCGTCTGCCAATTTCGCCACACCCGCATTACAAGTGGTGGACCTTGATGGACTCGAACCATCGACCGCCCGGTTATGAGCCGGATGCTCTAACCAACTGAGCTAAAGGTCCAATTCAACACTGCTCTTATATAATACCATAATAATATATTTTATGCAATAAAATTTGAAAAAAATACATTGCCATGATACCTTTTTGACGGTTTCGAATTACATATAGTAGGAGGGGATATATTGAATCATTTAATAGGAGATACACCGATTGTGAAAATAAAATATCGGTATCATGATCATGTGAGTGAAGTATATTGTAAATTAGAACAATATAATTTAACGGGGAGTATTAAAGATCGTGTTGCAGAATATATACTTAAAAGTGCTGAAGATACTGGAGTTTTAAAGGAAGGGATGCCAATCATCGAAGCGACGAGCGGAAATACGGGAATTTCTTTTGCGGCTTTAGGAGCATGTAAAAACCATCCGGTTATCATATATATGCCTGATTGGGTTAGCACGGAACGTCAAAAACTAATGAAATTATATGGTGCGGAAGTGAAGTTGATCTCGAAAGAAGAAGGCGGATTTCAAGCGTGTATAGAACAAGCAGACCAATTGAGCAAGGAAATGAAGGGGTTTCGACCAAATCAATTTTCAAACGAAAAAAATGTAGAAGCTCATTATATGACGACAGGGTATGAGATTGTGAAACAAATTCATGAACCAATAGGAGGTTTTACATCTGGAATTGGTACTGGTGGTACTTTGATGGGAATTGGGAAACGTTTGAAGGAAACATGGAAAGATGTCAAAATAGTTGCACTAGAGCCAAAAGAATTGCCGATGTTGTCAGGATTCACTGGTGTTGGAAGTCATAAGATCGAAGGGATAGGAGATGACTTTATTCCAGAGATTGTCGATTCTTCTATCATAGATGACGTCGTTTTAATTCACGATGATGATGCAGTGATGATGGCTTATCGGCTTGCGAGTAAACTTGGACTTGGTGTAGGAATCTCTTCGGGCGCTAATTTTTTATCAGCTGTTTTATTAAAAGAAAAATGTAACCAGGCAGTGGTAACAGTTTTTCCAGATGATGCTAAGAAATATTTGACGACGGATTTATCGAAAACAGAAAATCTTTCCGTTTCTCCATGGATTAACGACATTGTTTTATTGGAATATGAAATCGTGTAAATTATGTTGTATTTTGTGAAATCATGGGATGATTGATGTTATAGGTTGATTTATGTTATAATATGGGCAATGAAAAGGTGATAGAATGAAATTATATAATACATTATCAAGATCATTGGAGGAGTTTATACCACATGATCAGAATATGGTGCGGATGTATACTTGTGGGCCAACGGTGTATAATTATGCACATATTGGAAATTTAAGAACATACATATCGGAAGATATTTTAGAAAAGATATTACGCTATTTAGGTTACCCGGTAACGAGATGTATGAATATTACAGATGTTGGACATTTGGTAAGTGATGCAGATTCTGGCGAAGATAAGATGGCAGTTGCTGCGAAAAGAGAGCACAAGTCAGCACTTGAGATCGCTCAATTTTATACGGATGCTTTCATGAAAGATATAGAAGATTTAAATATTAAGAAGCCTGATGTCATTAGCAAAGCGACGGATCATATCGATGATTATATCCGTATGATTAAAAAATTATTACAGGATGGATATGCATATGAGGCAAATGGAAACATCTATTTCGATACGGAAAAATATGCAGGTTACTATCAATTATCCGGTAGAAGTAAAGAGGACTTGATGGTGGCTGTACGTGATGATGTCGAAGTTGACCAATTTAAAAAGAATCCAAATGATTTTGGATTGTGGTTTACGAATTCAAAATTTGACGGACAGGAACTACAATGGGATAGTCCATGGGGAAGAGGATATCCTGGATGGCATATCGAGTGTTCTTGTATTTCAATTGCTTATCTAGGTGAATATTTAGACATTCATTGTGGTGCGATCGATGCTATTTTTCCACATCACACGAATGAAATTGCTCAGTCTGAATGCTATTTAGGACATAAATGGTGTAATTATTGGGTTCATATGGAATTTTTAAATGATGCGACTGGAAAGATGAGCAAATCAAAAGGTGAATTTTTAACTTTATCTCTATTAAAAGAGAAGGGCTACGATCCTGTTATTTATCGTTATTTCTGCTTACAATCACATTATCGTAAGCAATTAGTATTTACGTATGATTCTTTAGATACGGCGCATGTAGCGTATGATAAATTATATCATCGTGTACAAAGTTTAGAGCCGATTTCTGGGGAAGAATTAGATCGCGATGTTATGGAATCATTCCGTACTAAATTCAAAGAAGCGCTTTCAAATGATTTAAATACGGCAAATGCTTGTACAGTTTTATATGACGTATTAAAGGCAGATACGAACGATACGACAAAATATGCGTTGATCGAAGAATTTGATCAAGTATTATCGTTAGATTTGACGAAGAAAAAAGAGAAGAAAGTTGATGCTTCGTTAGTCGCTTGGATCGAAGAGAAAATCGATGAGAGAAATGAAGCAAAGAAAGCGAAAAATTACGCTTTAGCGGATCAAATCCGAGATGAATTGTTGAGTAAAAATGTCGTTATTAAAGATACAAGAGAAGGAACAGTATACGAAATAAAATAAGGGGATGAGCATATGGATTTTATGTTATTAGGATATGAAAATATTTTAACTGTAACGCTTGCTATCGTAGGTTTTATCGTTGTTATATGGGCACAATCGAATATTTCTAGAACTTATCAACGTAGCAAGAGAATTAAGACTGGTGGAAATTTAACTGGTCAGGAAGTGGCTCGAAAGATTTTGGATGAGCATGGACTTTCTAATATTTATATTGTTGAAACACAAGGAGAATTGTCAGATCATTACGATCCACGAAGAAAAGTTGTACGTCTTTCTCGGGAAGTGTTTCATGGAACTAGTGTCGCATCCGTAGCTGTTGCGGCGCATGAGGTAGGTCATGCGATTCAAGATAAAGAAAAGTATCCTATGATGCGCTTTCGTAGTGCGTTGGTACCTTTTGTAAACTTAGTTACTTATCTTGGATATTTTGGATTGATTGTTTCTTTAATTGGAGGAATTACAGGGTATATTAAATTAAGTATTCTTGTGATTTTAGCTACTTTACTATTCCAACTTGTGACATTACCAGTCGAATTTGATGCATCTAAAAGAGCAGAGAAAAACTTACAAAAACTATCTTTGATCTCAAGCGGAGAAAAAGAAGATGTTCATGCGATGTTAAAGGCAGCTGCTCTTACTTATGTAGCAAGCTTTATATCGACGATTTTATCATTATTACGTCTTGTTATTATGCTTGGTAATGATCGTGATTAAGAATTCCATATGGAGTTCTTTTTTGTTATAATAGTGATATTGGAAGTGATGAGATGAACGGAGTTATTGCAATAAATAAGGAAAAAGGATATACGAGTAGAGATATTGTCAATATCGTAGGAAAAGTATATCATACAAAAAAAGTAGGGCATACAGGGACATTGGATCCTATGGCAACGGGAGTTTTGGTCGTATGTGTTGGAAAGGCAACAAAATTAGTTTCTCTCCTCACAGCGACGGAAAAGGAATACGTTGCGGATGTGTTGTTAGGAGTTGAAACTGATTCACTCGATACGGATGGAAATGTTTTAAAAGAAGATAGTGTAGATTGTGATCAGACATGTATTGATCAAGTATTAAAGAGTATGAAAAGAACATATTTTCAAGAGGTACCAAAATATTCTGCTGTCAAAGTAAAAGGAAAAAAATTATATGAATATGCAAGATCAAATCAGGAAGTGGAACTTCCAAAAAAAGAGGTCACAATATACGATTTAGAACGTATTTCTGACGTTTTCTATGAGAATGGGAAGATCAGGTTTCAGATCCGTTGTAAAGTGAGTAAAGGGACTTATATTCGCAGTTTAATTCGCGATATCGCTCATGAACTTGGAACGATTGGTGTTATGAGTGGTCTTTGCAGAACAAAGCAAGGAGAGTTTGAATTAAAAGATTGCGTTTCTTTAGAACAATTGAAAGAGCAACCTTCGATACAATCAATCGCACATGTTTTATCGATATATCCACAAAAAGTTGTCGATGGAAAAGAAGAGGAAATGATCTTAAACGGTCGAAAGCTTTCGAATCGATACAACGAGAAGAAGATAGTTTTTTTAAACAAAGATCATCACGTATTAGGAATTTATCAATTTGACGAAGAAGAACAAATGATGGTTCCGTGGAAAATGATATTGGAATAACAAAAAAAGCATGAATTTCATGCTTTTTTATTGTGTTACTGTCGTTTGTGAATCTACATAAGAATCATAACCAGATTTTAATTCAGAATCTTGAATATCTAATTTATATTTTTTTCTGATGTCTGCCCAAGTTTTTGCACTTAATGTCGTATCGTTAGATAGTTTATTTTCAACTAATGTCGTTTTGATTTCATCTTTTACTTCATCTAGTTTTGGTTTTGATTTAGAATCTACTTTTAAGATTACGTGATATCCATAATCGCTTTTTACAGGTTCTTTTGAATATTCGTTCTTTTTTAATTTATAAGAAGCATCCCAGAATTCAGAAACGACACTGTCTTTTGAGAAGTCACTTAATAATCCGCCGTTTTCTTTTGTACCTTCATCGTCGGAATATTTTTTAGCAAGTTCTGCGAAGTCTTCTCCTTTGTCTAACTTTTTGATGATGTCTTCTGCTTCTTTTTTTGCTTTTTCTTCAGCTTTTGACTTTTCCTCATCGGTCATATCATCCGTTACTTCTGGTGAGATCAAAATGTGTCTTACAGTAAGATCTCCGAAGATGTCTGTGTCATAGTAACTTTGAATTTCATCGTCTGTTAGTTGATCTTTCAAGTAATTTTCTACAACTTTGTTTTTCTTATATTCTAAGATTAAAACATCTTTATATTCAGACTCGTTTTTATAACCTGCTGATTTCATAGCTGTTTCAAAGTCTTGACCAGCAGACTCATAGTATTGTTTGGTCTGTTCTAATTGGCTTTCTGCATATTGTTTTGCAGTTTCATCTGTTTCGATTTCCTTATTCGCAATAAAGCTATCGATCATATTGATTAAGACACTAGAACCTCCTTGTTTTTTTAGTTCGTCGTATAAATCTTCTGTCGTGATTGTCTTTCCGTCTAACTTAGCAACGACTTCTTGTCCATTTTTTAATTTTGCTACTTGCCCACATCCGGCAGTTAAAAATAAAATAGAGCATAAACCTAGTACGAGTAATTTTTGTTTCATGTGCTCTTTCATTCTCCTTTCATAGTACAACTAATATTTTAGCAAAAAATATATGGAAATACAAGAATTCAAAATAAAATTAGTTAGAAGTAAGCACATAAATACAAAAATTCCATAAGATAATGTGAAAAGACAAAAAGGAGGTATGAATTATGTGTAATACAGGAGTATCTGGTGCAGCAATCGTTTTAGTTTTATTCATTTTACTTATCATTATACTAGGAGCATACATTTAATCGACTTACTAGGAGGTGAATAAAGTGGCTTGTCAAAATCACGGAAATGATAACTGTCCTAGAAATAATACGTGTAATTATATTATCATTATCGTATTATATATTTTATTAGCAATTATTCTAGGATCATGTATCATCTAATGAAAAGAGGGGAACCTCTTTTTCTTTTGATTGACAAACGACTAAAAATGTTTATAATAAATGAATGGTTGGAGGGACAAAATGAAAACAAAAAATAAAATTACATATATTTCTTCTCTCTGTTTGATTTTGGGTACGAGTGGATGTTCTTTAGATAATTTTCCTACTACAGAGTCACATGCTTGTACGATAGATCAGTCGACTTATCAATCGGTAAATGCATTTGGAGTGCCTGTTAATGATAGTAATCCTCTTACCTGTGTAGAAAATGAAGGGCAAGAATATTTTTATATTGGAAGCATTGATGAACTTGTTTCTTTTTATCAAGCATATGGAATTCATGGGACACAGACAAATTTATTGTGGATTGATTTCCGTGCAGATATGGGTGAAATTGCTCGCAGATTAAACGAAGTAATACCAGCGAGATTTGCTCTTTCATTCTCTGCAAATCATGGTGCGGTAGAATCTACTTTGGAAATTTTGGATCCATATTATGAAGATGCATTGATGCATGCGAAATCAATTGCAGATGAAATCCGTATGACGACATCCGATCCTTCGGAACAAATGAAACTTGTCCACGATTATTTATTACGTACGACGACTTATACTAATCGTGGAGGAAATGACGGTTACGATGAAGCGAGTGATGCTTTCTTTTCAGGTCTTGCAAATTGTTCAGGATATTCTCGTGCTTACTCTATGATTTTGCGCGAATTAGAAATTCCTGTCTTATATGTAAGTTCTAGTACGATGGATCATGCATGGAATATGGGATACGATGGTATGAATTATTGGTATATCGATACTTCCTTAGATGATGTAAGTAAAAAGAATAAAGATGACTATATTACGACGGATCGAGATTATTTCTACGATCGACATGAGTTAGACCTTGGAGAATCAGATCAAGGTTATGTGAAACGGATGCAGAATCTATATCATTTACAATAATGTGGATCAGACATTTACTAGACATTTTTATAGGACTGACAGAAATTGTCAGTCCTTTTTTTATAAATTTGTGGGAAATCCCTTTACAAAGGGGATGTTTCGGGGTAAAATGGTGGTGCAAGGTGGCATAAAGTGGAGCAAAGTGGGTGATTTTATGTTGATGGGTGAATATCATCATACGATCGATGATAAGGGAAGATTAACGATTCCTTCAAAGATTCGTTATGATCTCGGAGAAAAGTTCGTTGTGACAAGAGGACTCGACGGATGTTTATTCGTTTATCCGATGGAAGAATGGACAAATATTATCGCCAAATACAAAGAATTACCTAATACTAAGGATGCCCGTAACTTTATGCGATTCTTCCTTTCGGGAGCGACAGAATGTGAATTTGATAAGCAAGGACGTATTAATATCGCCACACCACTTGTAAAATATGCCGATTTGACGAAAGATTGTATTATTATCGGAGTGAACGATCGTTTGGAAATTTGGAGCAGTGAAAGATGGAGTTCATTCATGGATGAAAACGAAGAGAATTTCTCAGATATCGCTGATAGTCTGTTCTCTACGAATCTTAGTTAGTAGGTGAGAGAATGCATAAGAGTGTATTGTTAGAAGAGTGTCTCACATACTTAAATTTAAAAGAAGATTCAATTGTAGTAGATTGTACGTTGGGATATGGTGGACATAGCAGTGAGGTTTTAAAGAGAATTCCAAAAGGATTTTTATATGCATTTGATCAAGATATCGATGCGATTCGCTCTAGTGAAAAGAGATTAAGAGAAATCGGAGATAACTTCGAAATCATTCAGAGTAATTTTCAGTATTTAAAAAGCGCATTAGCAAAGAGAAATATAACAAAAGTCGACGCTATTTTGTTTGATCTTGGTGTTTCTAGCCCACAGTTGGATGAGAAAGACCGAGGGTTTAGTTTTCATCAGGATGCGCCACTCGATATGAGAATGGATCAATCACAGTCGCTGACCGCAAAAGAAGTAGTAAATACATATTCTTATCAAGATCTCGTACGTATTTTTAAAGAATACGGAGAAGAAAAATTCGCAACTTCTATTGCGCGTGCAATAGAGCGACAAAGAAAGGAAGCACCAATCGAAACGACGTTAGAATTAGCTGAGCTCATCAAAAGCGCAGTGCCAGAAAAATATCGTCGTGAAAAACATCCAGCACGAAAAGTTTTTCAAGCGATTCGAATCGAAGTCAATCGCGAGTTAGATGTCTGTGAAATTGCTGTACGAGATGCGTTAGATTGTCTCGATGTAGATGGAAGACTTTGTGTTATCACATTTCATTCTTTGGAAGACAAGATTGTAAAAAACTTATATAAGACACATAGTACAGTGAAAAAAGAATTAATGAAGTTACCTGTGATACCGGAAGAGTATCAACCGAAATATAAAGTCGTTGCAACAGTAGTTCCAACTGAGAAGGAACTTTTAGAAAACAAACGGGCACGAAGTGCCAAATTAAGAGTCATCACAAGAATAAAGAAGTAGTAGGGGAGAGAGACATGAGGACGAAGAAAGTGAGAAAATTAAAAATTACAAAAGGTGAAAAAATGCTTTATGCAGGCGCTTTCTTGTCTGTCATTTTTACACTTGCGCTTCAAGTATTCTGCGGAGCTAATATTGGAAATCTCAATATGTCTGTAGAAAAACTACGGTATGATATAGAGTCACAAGAGAAGAAAAATGAAAGTTTAACGATGAAAGTGAACGAACTAACTTCATTTGATAAGGTCAAGGATATTGTCAAAGAAATGGGATTAGAGTATAATAATGATAATATCATAATCATCAACAAATAAATGAGGTGAAGATATGAAAAAGGAAGGACAAAGAAATGGTAAGTGGAAATTTCCGCAACTGGTTTTTTATGTTTTTCTTTTTTTTATTGTGGTTTTAATCCTACAATTAGCTTATCTTTCTTTATCTCCAGTCGTCTATGGAATCAATATGGATGATTTTGCGAAACAGCGTAATACAGTTAAGAAGACACTCACAGCAACGAGAGGAACGATCTATGATAAAGACGGAAATATTTTAGCACTCAACGTATCTTCTTATACGGTAATTGCATATCTGGATCCTAGTAGAAGTAAAAACTCTTCCACTCCTCAGCACGTTGAAGATGTAGCGATGACAGCTCAAAAATTAGCGCCTATTTTAGGTATGACAGAAGAGTATCTCGTACGTTTGATGTCGCAGGATCGATATCAAGTAGAACTTGGCCCGGGAGGTCGTGGAATTACTGAGTTAAAGAAAGATGAGATAGAAGCGCTTCATTTACCTGGAATCGCATTTGAAGAAGATTATAAGCGCTATTATCCGAATGGAAACTTTGCATCATATGTCATTGGATATGCGAAACAGTACGATAAAGAAGTAACCGTAAATGGAATTAAAACATTGGAACGAGTGATCGTAGGAGAACTTGGAATAGAAGCGAAATACGATAGTCAACTGAAAGGAACCAATGGTAGTGTTACTTATCAACAGGATCGAAATGGATATAAGATTCCAGATACGAAAGAAACTAGAATCGATGCACACGATGGGGATAACATTTATTTGACGTTAGATTCTAATATTCAAAGATTCTTGGAAGGAGCAATTAAAGAAGCTGCTGAAACTTACGAGCCGGAGTGGATGGTAGTCAACGTAATGGAGGCAAAAACCGGAAAAATTTTGGCGACATCTTCATCACCATCATTTGATCCGAACGTCAAGGATATTACGAATTACGAGAATCCTCTTGTTTCCTATGTTTACGAGCCGGGAAGTACTATGAAGATATTTTCTTATATGTGTGCGATGGAAAAAGGAACTTACGATGGATCAGCAACTTATCAATCTGGTAATATCAAAATAGGAGAGTATACGATTAACGATTGGGATCGTGCAGGATGGGGAACGATTACGTACGATAAAGGATTTGAATATTCTTCGAATGTCGCAGTCGTTAATTTGCTACAGAAATATATCAATAAAAATGACTTAAGAGAATGTTATGAAAAATATGGATTTGGAAAGATTACGGGAATCGAACAATCGAGAGAACAAACTGGATCGATTAAATTTAATTATCCAGTCGAGGTTGCTACTGCTGGATTTGGACAGGGAATTACTGTAACACCAGTTCAAATGTTACAGGCCTTAACGATGATTGCAAACGATGGAAAAATGTTGAAGCCTCATGTTGTCGATAAGATCGTCGATCCAAATACGGGTAAGACAGTGTATAAATCTAAGGTAGAAAAATCAAAGCAATTGCTGAAACAATCTACCGTCGATAAGATCAAGGAACTTATGCATAACACAGTGTATGGTACTGATCCTGGAACGACAGGATATGCATACGATATTCCAGGATTTGATATTATTGGTAAGACGGGAACGGCGCAAATATATAACGAAAAAACGGGCGGATACTACGAAGGAAAGAATGAATATATTTTCTCTTTTGCTGGAATGTATCCAAAGGATGATCCGGAGATTATCATATATGCGGCGATGAAACGACCAAAATGGGGAGAGAGTAAGGCACTTTCAACAACGGTTGTCTCTGTGATGAAAAGTATTGCAAAATATCGAAATATGTTTACTGAAACAACTGCACAGGCAACGACTCAATTATTTGAAATGCCATCTTATCTTAGCAAGAATGTTGTGGATGTTACTGCTCAGTTATCAAGTGTAGGCCTCGTTCCTGTATATTTGGGAACAGGAGATAAAGTTATCTCTCAATATCCAGAAAAAGGAACGCAGTTAGTAACAGGCGATAAAGTATTTTTAAAAACGAATAAAAAGGATATCACAATTCCAGATATGACTGGTTGGTCTCGTAGCGATGTGAAGGCATTTGCAGCTCTCGCTGGAATTACATGTTCGTTTGAGGGACATGGATTTGTTACCGGACAGAGTATCGCAGCTGGAACTCCTGTGAATGCAACAACAGTATTGAATCTTACACTTTCTGATAAATATGACTTTAATGCATTAGATACGACGCAAAGCCAGAATGGAACATAGGAGGTTTGAATGGAGCAGTTACAAGTTTTTGACGAGAATAAAGAAATGTTAAAAGAAGCGGTTGCTCGTGATAAGAAGCTTCAGTTACCAGATGGAAAATACTTTATGATCATAGTAGTATTTATCTAAAATCATCAACATCAGTATTTGATCCAAAAGACTTCCACAGAAAGAGATTCTGTTTATGCAACTACTGGTGGTCATGTAACTTATGGTGATACAGGGAAAGTCACCGCTCAAAAAGAATTGAAAGAAGAATTAGGAATCGATATTTCTTTAGAGGAATTAGAGTATATAGATACACTTAAATATCCTAAAGCATATTGCGAAATTTATTATCTGTCAAAAGAAATTGATTTAGAAAAGATTCAACTGCAGGAAGAAGAGGTAGAAAAGGTTGAGTGGATGACAGAAGAAGAAATAGAACGATTGATTCAAAGTGGAAATTTTCGAAAGGTTAACATTGTACCTTTTCAAAAAGTAAAGAAAACTCACAAAGAGTGAGTTTTTTTTTCATTTTTTTTGTGCTTGTACATAACATGAATTAGAGGTGACTCTCATGTTTTTTAAAAGTATTCACATTCGAATTAAAATTGTATTTCTTCTATTAATTTTTATATTTGCACTCATCGTTGGCAAAGTGTTCTATATTCAAGTGATTGATTATGACAAGTTAAATTCCTATGCTTCAGGTCTTTGGAGTAGAAATCTTCCAATCGAAGCAAATAGGGGAAAGATATATGATCGAAATGGTGTTGTTCTGGCTGATAATTTGACAACATCATCGTTAGTTTTTATTCCAAACCAAATTAAAGATAAAATTGGTACGGCAGAAAAAATTAGTGCAATTTTAGATGTACCTTATGATAAAATTTATGCACATGTTTCAAAAAAGGCATCGATTGAGAGAGTACATCCAGAAGGAAGACGGCTTTCTTATGAAATTGCGGATAAAATAGCGGCTTTAAAATTACCAGGAGTTTATCTTGTCAAAGAATCAAAGCGTGTTTATCCTTATGATACTTATTTGTCTCATACTCTCGGATTTGTAGGAATTGATAATCAAGGACTTTCAGGGTTAGAACTTATGTATGATGATTATTTGACTGGAGAATATGGAGCTATTAAGTATTTTAGTGATGCAAAAGGAAACAAATTAGAGTTAAATGAAGTCTATGAAAAACCCCAAGATGGAATGAATATGACACTTACGATCAATCATGAAATTCAAATGTCATTGGAGCGTGAATTAGATAATGCGGTTTTAAAATATTCGCCGGATCAAGCACTTGGTATTGTAATGGATCCAAATACTGGAGAAATTTTGGCAATGTCGTCACGCCCTAATTTTTCTCCTTCTAAATATCAAGACTATACAACAGAGGAAATCAATCGAAATTTGCCGATTTGGGCAACGTATGAACCTGGATCGACGTTTAAAATTATTACGTTAGCAACAGCGCTAGAAGAAAATCTTATCGATTTGGAAAAGGATAAATTTCACGATAGTGGATCGATTCAGGTAGAGAATGCTCGAATCAAATGTTGGAAACACGGAGGCCATGGAGAACAGACGATGTTACAGGTTGTTGAGAATTCTTGCAATCTTGGTGGTTACACAGGAACATTTTCGAGTTCGAAGATGCTTATATAAATAAGAAAAGTCATTCCAATATAGAAGTCTATTCTACATTCAATTTGATTTATGACAATATTATTTATTCAAAAAATGAAGAGTATCCAAAATTAGAAAAGAAAGTTAAAGTGGAAAATTGTAAGCTCAAAAATGAAGAAAGTAACATTAAAAATGTACTTTATAATAATGATACTAGTAGTTATAAAGATATAACTTATAATAAGAGAGAGCAAACTATTAAATTATTTGACAAATTTGATGAGTATATTATATCTATAGAAAAAGATGTGATAAGAAATTATTTGCTAAAAACCGTTGTATATAAATTAAGAAAAAGATTTATAGAAGTTCAAATTAATCAAAATGATTTATATATATATGTTTTTTAAAAGATGTTAAACAATTTGATATGCAAAATAAATTAAAAATAAGAAAAGGTTATGAAAATACATCTTTGAGATATTATTTACGAGTAGAGAATATAAACGATTTAAAATATTCATTTGAGTTAGCTAAAGAATTATATGGTTATCTTAAAACACCACATGAACCTATTTGTGAATTATTGTTTGAAAATATTTTGAATGGAATTATGGAATTATGAGATAATATTGTTTGTAATAAATTATATAGAGATTATAGATTTAAAACAAAAAGAAATTATGGATTATATGTACGATTATTAAAAGTAGAAGACAATCAAAATATATTAGATTATACTTATCAAACAGGAATAGAGAATTTATGCATGATATATAAAATATCTAATAATCATGATATAGAAACCATAATTCCTTATATTAAAAAAAGTTACATACTTAGTAGGTGTGTTGCAATTGATGTTAAATATGAATTAAATAAATTATATTTTAAAGAAAGCTAGATGCTTTCTTTTTTGTTGAAAATATGATAAAATTATCACAATTATTTAAATTATCGTTTATTTAATAACTAATAGCAAATGTATCATTGTATTTATTTTCCTTTCAATTAAAAAACAAATAAGCTTTTATTAAAAAATAGCATTAAGGAGGTAATTATGAACGGAAATATTGATTTAAATTTGTTTAAAACATTTTATATTGTTGCTAATTGCAATAGTTTTACAAAAGCTTCAGAACAATTATTTATTTCACAACCTGCAGTGACACAAGCAGTAAAGAAATTAGAAGAACAGTTAAATGCTGAATTATTTATTAGAACTTCATCAGGTATTTGTTTGACAGAAAATGGAAAAATGGTTTACCATTATGCAGAACATTTGTGTAATTTGGCAGAGGCAGGTCTAAATTTAATAAAAGAACAAAGGGAAGAAAAATCAAAAATAATAAATGTTGGTGTTCCTACGCATATTGGTACATTTTATTTTGTAAAATATCTAAAAGAATTCAATAAAAAATATAAAGATGTAAAAGTTAATATTATTAATAAAAAATCAGATGAAATGTTAAATCTTCTATTAAAAAGGGAGTTAGATATAGTTTTAGATACTGATATGATAAGTATTAATGATAATACAATAAAAACAATAAAGTTAGTTGATTTAAAAAGCTGTTTTGTATGTAATGAAAAATTTAAAAAACTTGCAGATAAAAATATAATTGAACCAAAAGAGTTAACTAAATATCCATTAATTTTACCAAGTAGCACTACTTTCAATAGAAAAATGATTGATGCAAATTTTGAAAAATATAATATTATTTTATCACCTTTAATTGAAGCTAATTCTTCGTCTATATCAAAAGGAATTATTAAAAATGGTGTTGGTATTGGATGGATGATAAAAGAATTTGTAGAAGATGATTTAGCTTTAAAAAAGTTATTTGAGGTAAAGGTAAACATACCTTCTATTTATATATCTTTGAGTGTTGCATATCACAAGAAGTTTGCTAAAAAGTATGTGGAAGAATTTATAAAAATATTAAAAACAAATTTATAATGATTTGTTTTTTTTAATAACTAAAAATTATAGCATATAAATAATTGAAATAAAAAAAAGCCATTTTCAAATGTATAATTATAAGAGGGTGATTACTTATGGATAATAATAAGAAATATATTGATATGCACATTCATTCAAAATATTCTGATGGATATTTTGATGTGAAAGAAATAGTAGATATGGCGAATCAAAATGAGATATGCTTTATGGCAATAAGTGATCATGATTCCATAAAAAGTTTGGCAGAATTACAGTTAGAGATTCCAGAAGGAGTATATGGAACATCAGCAATAGAAATTTCTACATATATGATGTTGAATCAAGAAAAAATTAAATTGCATTTATTAGGATATGGATTTGATTCAGGAAATTGTGAATTGGAAAAAGTTTTATTAGAACTGAAAAAAAGGAGGATGTATTTTCATAAAAAATTTCTAGAAAAATTAAAATCAAGTTTTAATAATTTGCCAATAGAAGAAATTGATAAATTGGATATAGAGAGATATTGCTGGTTTGATAGAGATATTCTTGCTTGTTTAAAATCATGTATAAAAAGTTCTCAAGAATTGGAAAATTATCTTACTTTTTTTAAAAAAAACAAAATGAGATATGGTATTGATTATCCAATAGAAATTTCTACTGCTATAGCTGCCATTAACGCAGCTGGAGGTATATCTGTTCTTGCACATCCAATGGCTTATAACCTTTCTTATGAAAAAGTACAAATTATAATTAAGCAATTAATTGATATGGGGTTACAAGGAATTGAAGTTTATCAATCAGATTGCAGTAGTTATGATAGTATTAGATTATTAGAGGAAGTAAATAAATATAATTTGTTATATTCTGTCGGTAGCGATTTTCATAGAATTATAAATTCTGATGGCAGGGAAATATGTAAAGGAATTAATAATAATTTATGTGTTTCTTCAACATCATTAACCGATTATTTAATTGAAAAAAAATTGGTTTTTACTAAAAAGAAAAAATAAATTTAAAAGAAAGAGGGAAAAAAATGAAAGTATTTATATCTTGTCCGTTTACAGGTTTATGTGAAGATGATAATTATGAAATTAAAAATGAATATAAAGCTTTTTTTAATAAGTTAGTTGAAGGAATTAAATTACGTGGGTATGATTATTATTTAGCTATTAAAAGAGAAAACTGGGGGAAGGAACATAAAGGACCAGAAGAATGTACAATAAGTGATTTTAATGGTGTAAAAGATAGTGATTTTTTGATAGTAATACCTGGCAATAGCGAATCAAAAGGTATTTCTGGTGGAGTTCATATAGAATTAGGATGGGCGTCAGCACTAAATAAAAAATTACACATATTAATTGAAAATAATTTTATGTATTCTCCAGTATTAATGGGATTATCAGTATTGACTGATACTGAATATCATGAGTGTAATGAATTTTTAAATGATAATATGTTAAAACAAATTTTTGAAATTATTGATAAAGAAGGGGAAAGTAGATAATATGTATTTGGAAATTATTAAAGAGAAAGAGGACATATTAAAGTATTATGATACTCCGTTTTATGTATATTTAAATTTATCTAATATATGCAATGCCAATTGTGTGTTTTGCGAAGTTAGAACTAATAAAGAAAAAAAGTGTTCTATTAATGTAAAAGCAACTATTGATGAATTAGCTGAAATGGGAACCAAATATATACATTTTACAGGTGGAGGAGAGCCATTTGTTAATGATGATATATTTGAATATTTAGATTATTGTACAAAAAAAGATATTAAAATAGTTTTAATTTCAAATGGGTGGAATTTAAATGAAGAAAAAATAAAAAAATTGATCAAATATAATATAGTTGCTTTCTTTTTTTCAATAGATAGCTGTTATGCCAAGATTCATGATGAATTAAGAAGAGTTGATGGATTATTTGAAAGGGCAACTTCAAACATAAATTTAATAAAAAAATATATGCCTAATGTTAAAATAATTTTAAATCATGTATTAAATAAAAATAATATTAATGAATTTCAAAATTTTATAAAAATGAAAGAATCTGTTGATTTTGATTATATTAATCCAATTGTTATAAAGGATTATCCACCATTATTCTTCTCTGAGAAACAAATGAAAAATTATACTAATGATTTAGAAAAATTTTATAATCTTGCAAAAAATTATAAAATTCGATTTCTTTGTGAAAATATTGATTTTTTTAGTAATAATAATGTTTATGATAGTGGAGATAGAGAAAATAATTTAGATTTGCGTTGTGTATATCCAAGTTACTGTGCGTTCATTGATGCACCATCTAAAAAGGTTTATCCTTGTGATTGTTCAATACATCGTGATAGAAAGTTATATTGTATAGGCAATTTAGGTGAAGCAAATTTTAAAGAAATATGGAACGGTGAAAAAAGAAAAAAATTAAAGAGTTTACTTTTAAATAGTCAACTTGATTGTAAGAAAAAATGTGATGAGTGTAACTGTAAATTTAATAAATTTTATTTTCAAATTAATAAGGGGGAATAATAGTGAAAAAAATATTAGTTTCGGCGGAAATGTTTGGTTATGGACCTATTACAACTTTATTAAATGTAATGCCAGAATTTTCAACTTATGATGATTTAGAATTTGATTTTATTGGTAATGGTGTTGCATTAGAACAAGCTAAAATGTCAGGTTTTTTTAAAAATTTCTATGTTTGTAACACCTATGACATAGATGATTTAGAAAAATTTAAAAAAATATTTCCAACTTACGATGCTATGATTTCGTCAGAAAATCCAGTAGGAATAATTTTTGGAATGGAACATGGTATAAAAAAAGTATACTATATTGATAATTTAGTGTGGATGTGGGATATAATTGATTCAAGATTAAATAATGTTTCTAAATTCTTTATATCAGAAACAATTCCTTGTAGAGAAAATTTTGCTAGAATTGGTAAAAATATAAAAAATCCTATTTTTGTTGGACCGATTAGAGAATTAAATGAAAATACTACTTCTTTAACTGAAAAAAAAGTTATTATTAATATAGGTGGAGCAGGTTCTTATTTATTAGATAAAAATTTAATTATAGAATTTTATAATTGCTTAATAAATACTATATTAGAAACAACTGATTTTGTGAATTCTTTCGACAAAATTATTATATGTGGAGGTAGTAATGTTATTTCAAATTTAAATATAAAATGTAAATCCTCTAAAATTATTTTAAGAACATTATCTAACAAAGAATATTTGAAAGAACTAGAAACTGCAAGTCATTGTATATTAGCTTCTGGTTTGGGTAATTATATTGAAACCTTATCAAAAGATAAAAATATTTTATATTTGCCATCAATAAATTATAGTCAATTTCTTCAATTTAAATATTACAAAAAATTAGATTTAGGATTTAAGTTAATGAATTGGGATGTTTTTGATTTTTTTGAAGATGTTCCTGAATTACTAGACGAAGAAGCAGGTGTAAATCTTGTTGTAAATAATATTAAAAAATTTTTAATCAATCCTCCAAAAGAAAAAATAAAGAAAGAAATTACTGATTACTTGAATGTGGATCAAAGTGATTATTATGAAAAGAGAAAATCTATCTTTAATAAATATAATAAAAATGCAGGTAAAGTTATAGCTAATATTATTTATGAAGATTTAATGAAAGAAGATGATGATTATGAAAATACCAAATAATCCTTTTTTTGGAACACATTATATTGGTAAAGAAGAACGAAAAGCCGTAAATAAAGTAATGAAAAGTAAAAGTTTATTTAGATATCAAGGACCTGATTTACTTTATTTCACGGATAAATTTGAAGAATCAATGAAAAAATATCTAAATGTAAAATATGTATTAGCCTGTTCAAATGGAGGTGCTGCATTAAAATTAAGTTGTATTGCTCTAGGAATTGGTGTTGGTGATGAGGTTTTAGTTCCATCTTTTACATTTATTGCTTCAGCAAGTAGTATTTTATCTACTGGTGCAATTCCTAAATTTATTGATATTGATGAGACCATGAATGTTGATCCTAAAAGCATAGAAAAAAATATTTCTGATAGAACTAAAGCTATTATGGTAGTGCATATGCAAGGTGCTCCTGCAAATATGAAGGAGATTATGAAAATAGCAAAGAAACATAATTTGAAGGTTATAGAAGATACGGCTCAAGCTTTAGGTGCAGAATTAAATGGTAAAAAGGTAGGAACTTTTGGAGATTGTGGAGCTTTTAGTTTACAAGCAGGTAAGACAATTACTTGTGGTGAAGGCGGATTTTTTGCTACAAATAATAAAGAATTATATATAAGAGCAAAAATGTATCATGATAATGGTGGCTATAGATTAGGCAGCGATTATCCAACCTGGGAAAATAAAAAAACATTTTTTGGAGAAAATTTTAAATTAACAGAAATACAAAGTGCTATCGCTTTAGAACAATTAAAGAAAATTGATAAAATAATTGATAAGCAAGAAAAGAGTTATCAATTTATAATTAATAAAATTGATATAAATTATTATAAGATACGTCCTTTTGTAAAGGGGGCTAAAACTTTCAAAATGAGCTTAGGAATTATTTTTGAAACAGAAGAAAAATGTCAAGATTTTATTAAATTTATGAACACAAATGGAATAGGATTTAATACTTATTGCAGTAATTTGATAGATAAGTATGATACATTTAAATATAAACATTCATGGCACAAAAGTGGATTTCCATATTCTATTACAGATTATGTTCCTACAAAATGTAAGGCTGCTGAAGATTTGTTTAGAAGGGTGGCATGGTTCAATTTATCTTCTGAGTTAAAGAAAAGACATTTAAAGTACATAGTTTCAAAATTGGAGGAATATAAAAATGAACAAACAGCATAATTTCACTTTCTCTGATTTTTGGACGAATGCAGTTTATGATAGATTTTCAGAAGAAAATATATTAAAAATAAATGATTTATTATTTGCAAAAATAGATGATATTTTTAGATGTCAGCAGTTTTTTGAATTTTCAATAAATCCACCAGAATATAATAAATTGCTAACATATTTAAATAAAAATAATAAATTTAGATTTAATTATATTGACCAAAATTTATTTGACAATATAAATAACTGGTGTAAATTGAATGAATTAAATTTAGAAATAATTGATTGTTGGGAGGCTCCAAAATTAAAATTAACTTCAAATAGAATTGAAAATTATTTGTTATCTAATTGTGGCAAACAAACTAAAAAAAACTATTTGAAATATAAGAATAGTTTTAATGACTATGTATATTTAGATTCAAATTGTTATGATATGGATAAGTTATGGAATGATGTTTTATCAATTGATAAAAATTCATGGAAATATCGTGAACAAAGTGATATGAAAAGTTTAAATAGAGAAGATTTACAATACAAGAAATTTTTATATAATAATAGACAAAATTCCTTTTTAAATGTTGTGTATAGGGATGATGTTCCCATTGCTTATTCATTGTTTTTTAAAAATATTAAAACAAAGCAATGGTATGCAGTAAAATGGGGAGCTTCGGATTTAGGTAGAAAATATTATGCAGGTTTTTTTTGCTTGTATAATCATTTAGAAAAAATAGAAAAATCAGATGGAATGATAAATATAGATTTTTGGGGTAGAAGAAGCCCAACCTATAATTTATTAAAAAATTATGAAGATAATAGATATCATATATTAGTTAGTAAATGGGGTGCTTGAACAAATGCATATAGAATTAAAAAAAATAGGTGAATTTAATGATTTAAATCAATTAGTTGATGATAGTTTTAATGGAACTTGTTTTGCTTATGATTGGTTCTTAATATTAAAAAAAGTTGATTATATATTGGCTATATTAAATAATAAAGGAAATGTGGTAGGGTTTATGCCTTTATTTGTTGATGAAAACGATCAAAAAAAATTGGCTCAAAGCACTATGTATATTCCATATGGTGGTCCAGTATTATTTCATCTTCCAACTAAAGAACGCCATAAAATAAAGTTTATTCGTGATATTGAATATCAGTTAGCTAAATATCTAAAAGATAATTTTACTACGGTAAGTTTTTCAACAGATACTAAAATTAAAGATATAATGCCTTTTATAAGAGTTGGTTATATTCCAGAGGTTAGGTATACATATAAACTAGATTTACAAAAAACATTGGATGAAATATATATAAATTTTGGTTCTGATAGAAAAAAAGAAATTAGAAAAATGAATGCACTAGGAGTAGAAATAATTTGTGATAGTAATTTGGAATATTTTGATTGTGAAAAAGCAATGAAATGGGAAAAAAAACACAATTTACCTTCTTCATCAGACTTTGTAAAAAAATACATTTTAACAAGCATCACTAAAAATAGAGGAATGAGTTTTGTTTTAAAAAAAGATAAAGAAATATTAGGTGGAGTACATCTAGTATGGGATAAAACAACAGCTTATATTTTGTATTCATATTATGAAAACAAGGGTGCAATAACGACGATTTATTATAATATGATTAAATATTTAAAAGAAAATACAACAGTTAAATTTTTAGATTTTGAAGGTTCTGTGTATGAAAGTATAGAAGATTTTAATATGTCATTCGGAGCTTTTCAAGATAGATACTATAATTTGCATTGGAAAGATAAAAATATAGAAGAATTGTACACTAATTTATATGAATATGGTGATAAATAATGGATTCAAAAAAAATGTTAGCTTATATGTATGATTTTTATAATTTACATACATTAAAAGGTCAAAATGATGATATACAATATTATAAAGCACAAATTAAATATTATAATGCAAAGACGGTTTTAATTGTTGGGGCAGGAACTGGAAGAGTAGCAATTCCATTAAATGATGTTGCAAAAGTTACGGCATTAGACTTTGATGAAGGAAGATTAGAAGTATTAAAAGAAAAATTAAATTCAATAGAAACAATATGTTGTAATATAAAAGAATTTATAACAAATAAGCAATATGATATGATCATTTTTCCATATAGTACAATTCAGTTTTCTAATTCAGAAGTTGAAATAGATAGTATAATAAAACAATTATTAAAGTTTGTATCTTCTAATACGGTCATTTTGTTTGATATTTCTGATAGCTTTCGATACAAAGAAGATAAAGAAAATTTATTTTTATTTACTGACTATTGTAATAAAGTTTTTGATAAAGTTTCAGTTTATTATACATCTAAAAAATATGATAAATATATAGAATTTAATGTGATTTATAAATTAGAAAGTAAAAATATTTCATTATTAGAACATGAAAAATATTATTATTATGATGAAAAGATGTATAAAAAATTATTTAAACAAAATAACTTAAATATTTTAAAAATAGATCAAGGTTATGGTGATGGGAATTTTGCACATAAACATATATATCATGTGAAAAAAGGAGTATCTTTTGCAACGGAGAAATCTTATGAGAAATGATAATTTAAAGATTGGAAGATATTTAGCAAATATTTTTAATAAAAAAGTAGGTGTAATTACTTATTCTGGTACATTAGCAATAGAATTGGCTTTGTTAGATTGTAATTTACCCCCAAAAACAGGAGTAATGGTTTCAAGTGAAGTATGTAGTTCTATTATAAATACTATTGTTAAATTAGGATTAACTCCAATAATAATATCACCTAAGAAAGATTTGATTATTACAAACGAAGATATTATACAAACTATAAATAAAAGTAATATAAATTGTGGGTGTATATTATTAGTCCATCAGTATGGCTTAGCAAATAATATTTCCAAAATAAAAAAAGATTATCCAAATATTAAAATAATTGAAGATATTGCTCAAGCTTGGGATATTCGTTTTAAAAATACGTGTATTGGTGAATATAGCGATTATATTGTTACATCGTTTGGTAAAACAAAACCTTTATCTTATGGCATAGCTGGAGCAATTATTACTGATAGAGATAAAATTTTATCAAAAACTGATTTTTGTGATAATGAAAGTAGAGAAAGCAATGATATACTATATTCGTATGCATATCCATTATGCTGTGATATAGATATAAAAAAAATAGTAAAAAAAGCAAATGAAATTGTACTAATACAACGTACGGTTGCTAAATATTATAGTGATTTATTTGAAAATAATTCCTATATTCATTTCATTAAAACTGAAAATGAAAATACATGGCATAGATTTCCAATTTGGATTAAAGATAAAAAATATTACAATTATTTTATAAATTTATTGTATATATGTGAAATAGAATATCAGTTGCCTCATGCTGTTAAAAACGAAACGTTACCTATCATAAAAAAACATTCTATTGTTTATAATTATTCTGAAATGCAAGGGAATTTGATATTATTACGAACTAGAATTTTTGATATAGAAAAATTTAGTGAAAAATTATTTAAATTAAAAGAATTATTGAATACCAAAATTTAAATTTTAATAAAAATGTGTTATAATAGACAATTGATAAAACAGTTAACTTTTAGAGAGGTGAAGATTTATGATAGAAATTGCAATGAATAATGCCAAAAGAAATTTTGGATTTAAAAATGTTCTGGATGGATTTGATTTAGAAGCCACAACAGGTGAACGAATTGCTTTAATCGGACCGAATGGTTGTGGAAAAACAACAATATTTAAAATCATCGCTGGAGAAGAAAAATTAGATAGTGGAATGGTAACAACACGAAAAGGTGCAAGTATTGGTTTATTATCACAAATTCCACCAAAAGTTTCTGATGATTATACAGTTAGAGATTTACTATTAAAAGATTTTCAAAAATTATTTGAAGTAGAAAGAAAGATGAGAGAGTGTGAGCAAAAACTTGCTACAGCATCTCCAAAAGATATGGATTACTTATTATCTGCTTATGGAAAATTGCAAGATTATTTTCAAAATATGGGTGGTTATGAAATAGACGAAAAGGTAAGCAAAATTTGTAATGGATTTAAAATATCTGATGATATGCTAGATAGGTCATTTAATACATTATCAGGTGGTGAAAAAACCATTGTTAATTTATCATCGTTAATTATTAGTAATCCTGATATCCTATTATTAGATGAACCAACAAACCATTTGGATATTGATACTTTAGAATGGTTTGAACAGTTTTTAGCTAATTATAAAGGAACTGTAATCATTAGTTCCCATGATAGGTATTTTTTAGATAAAGTTGCGACAAAAACAATATTTATTGATAAAGGAAAAGCTGATGTATATCATGGAAATTACACTTACTATCTACAAGAAAGTGAAAGAAGAGCATTAGCTGAATTCGAAGAATATAAAAATCAACAAAAACAAATTGAAGCTATGAAAAATACCGTAAAGAAATTAAGAGAATGGGGAACGCAAGGAGATAATCCAAGATTTTTTCGAAGAGCAGCATGTATAGAAAAAAGATTAGAAAAGATGGAAATGTTAGATAGACCAGATACAAAAAAAACATTACCATTAGATTTCGAGGTAAAAGGACGTTCGGGTAAAGATGTTTTAGTAGTTGACGATTTAGGTTTAATGGCAGGAGATAAAGTACTTTTAGATGGGGCAGAAATGTCAGTTCAATATGGTGAAAAAGTATGCTTAATGGGAAAGAATGGAACTGGTAAGAGTACTTTTATAAAAGCACTTTTAGATCCGACTTCTGATTATGTATGCCAAGGAGAAATAAAATTAGGAAGTCAAGTATCAATTGGTTATATTCCACAAGAAATTCATTTTGAGGATGATAATGCTACTATTTTGGATGTTTCTAGAAAATCTTTTACTGGTTCAGAAACTCAATTAAGAGCTTCTTTAGCAAAATTTTTGTTTTATGGTGAAAATGTATTTAAACGAGTTGGAACAT
This sequence comes from uncultured Mycoplasmatota bacterium, assembly GCA_937944975.1. GTDB lineage: Bacteria > Bacillota_I > Bacilli_A > RF39 > UBA660 > Fimihabitans. The sequence continues at coordinate 53,487 of CALEBF010000002.1, forward strand.
TATCAGGTGGTGAAAAAGTAAGATTAAAATTATTTGAATTAATTCAAAAGAAAGCTAATTTACTTATATTAGATGAGCCAACAAATCATATTGATATTGATACTAAAGAAATGTTGGAAGAAGCATTGAGCGAGTATGCTGGAACTTTATTATTTATATCACATGATAGGTATTTCATTAATCAATTGGCTGAAAGAATTGAAAATATTGAAGATTGCCAATTTGTTAATTATTTAGGTAATTATGATTATTATAAAGAACAAAAGGTAAAAAAACTTACTTTTCCTTCCCAAACTAATAATGATTCTAAATCGAGAGGGAGAAGATAAAATGAAATTTAATTATTCTATACCATCTAAAATCAAAGAATTTATAAATAATGCTGATTTAAAAGAAATAAGCATAGGATGTTCTGATTCACAAGTTATACGCATTAATAAAGAAAAAGAAATATATTATTTAAAAATAATGAAACAAAATATGCTTCTTAAAGAATATAATAGTTTGACATGGTTGCAAAAAAAATTACCAGTACCAGAAGTTATATTATTTATTCAGGAAGATGGAAATGATTATTTAATTACGAGGGAAATTTCAGGAAAAATGTTGTGTGATGATTATTATATCGAAAACCCAGATAAAGCACTTTCAGTTTTAAAACAAGCTTTTTCTAGTTTGTATTTGGTTGATATAAAAGATTGCCCATTTAATGTGGCAAATGATTATAAATTATCTTTGGTTAGAAAAAACGTTGAAAATGGTTTAGTTCAAGATTCTTCTTTGAAAAAGGAAACTTTAGAAAAATTTGGTTCAGTTAAAAACTTATTAAAATATTTAGAAGATAATAGGTTTGATGAAGAATTGGTATTTTCTCATGGTGATACAAGTTTACCAAACATATTTGCTAATGACAAAGGAATATCTGGATTTATAGATGTTGGTGAATGTGGTATTGCTGATAAATGGTTTGACTTAGCAATTTGTGAAAAATCAATTCTAAGAAATTATGGTCCAGAATATGTAAAGAAATTTTATGAAGTTTTAAAAATAAAAAGAGATGAAAATAAAATTAATTACTATTTATTAATGATGGAGTTATATTTATAATTCTTAAAAGGTATGATGTTTAATATTGATAATATTTAGAATAAATGATTCAGTTGACTAAATTCTGTGTCTTTTTCTTTGATATAAAATTAACATTAACCATGACTGCTTTAATATTTTGTTTTTCATTATAATTCGATTGTAATAAATTATGAAATATTTGCTGAAGAAAAAAATTGTCTAAAAAAAATTGGAAAATAGTTCTATATATTGCAAGATTAATTCTTGCTTTTTTCATATTTATTTATATTTATAATAAAATTAAATGGGAGGTAAATATGAAAGAAATAATTAAAGAATTGAAATTAATAATTAATAAAGAATTATATCAAAAAAAAATAATTAGTTTTGATGAATTAAAAATTATGAATGAAGAAATAATAAAGGAGACAGAAAATGAATGTACTTCAAACTAGAAGTGAACTATTACTTGGTAAAACTATATTTGATATGAATTTGAATGTAGGTTATTATGCAAGAGTGTCTACTGATAAAGATGATCAGTTAAATAGTTTGGAAAATCAATCTAATTATTTTAGAGAAATGATAAATGAGAATAAAAAATGGAATTTAGTTGGTGAATATATTGATGAAGGTATAAGTGGCACAAGTGTTAAAAATAGAGATAATTTTTTAAGGATGATAGAAGACTCAAAACAAGGTAAATTAGATTTAATTGTAACGAAAGAAATATCTAGGTTCTCTCGTAATGTAGTAGATAGTATCAAATATACAGAAGAACTTCTTAATAATGGTACCGTAGTTTTTTTTATAAGTGATAATATAAATACAATTTACCCAGATAGTGAATTTAGGCTTGCTTTAATGTCATCTCTTGCACAGGACGAAGTTAGAAAATTGTCTGAAAGAGTTAAGTTTGGAATAAAAAGGATGATTAAAGATGGAAAAATTATTGGTGGTAATTTAACTGGATATTATCGTAAAAATGGAAGAATGATTATAAATGAAGAAGAAAGACCTATAATAGAAATATTATTTAATTTATATGCAACTGGAAAATATTCATTTGAAAAAATATCTGATGTTTTATATGAAAAAGGATATAAAAATAAAAATGGTAAAGCTTATTCTGGTACAACTTTAAAAAAGTTTTTAATTAATCCTAGATATAAAGGATATTATACTGCTAATTTAACTAGAGTAGAAAGTTATAAAACGCATAAAAAAGTTAAAATTCCAAAGAGTGAACAAATAATATATAAAACAGATTTAATTGATCCAATTGTATCAGAAGAATTATGGAATAAAGCAAATGAATTATACAGAAAAAAATATAATTCTAGAAATATTCATATAACTACTAATCAAAAAATAGTAGATGAATCTAAATATACAAATAAATTAATATGTAATGAACATAATGAAATATTTGTTAGATGTGCTGGAAGTAATAGAAAAAATAATCCTACTTGGGTATGTAAAAAGTATAAAAATGAAGGAGTACTATCTTGTAATTCTTCTATTATTAAAGAGAAGGTATTAGACAAAGTTATAAGTGATGTAATAGCAGAATATATTAGTGAAAATTTATTGTTAATGAAAAATGAATTTATATCCTTATGTAATGAAGTGTTTTTTAAATCAAATAATAAATTAAAATTATCTTTAGAAGAACAAATAAAAGAATTAAACAATAAAAGAGATAAACTTATTAATTTAAATATATCTAATATAATATCTAGTGATGAACTTAAAAATAGACTTAATAGAAATGATGTAGAAATATTAAAAATAAAAACTAAATTAAAAAATTTAGATCCAAAAAAAGATTATCATCAAAGATTAAAAAATATAGAATTAGAAATAGAAAAACTAAGTGATGTATACAACAATTTAAATGTGTATACGAATTTGTTAATAGAAAAAATTATAGTTACTAAATTAGAAACTAGATATAAAATGAATTTAGAAATATATTTTAAAGATGGAATTATAAAAAATATTTATTTTGAAAATTAAATATTATGTCGAATAGTTTTTTTTAGAGGTAAAATCGACGCCCAGCAACCCCGGATTTGTCGTCATGGGACAAAAGATAGGAAAAGAAAAACTATTTGAATCAATTCGAAAATTTGGTTTTGGATCTAAAACAGGAATTGATTTAAATGGAGAAGGAACAGGAATTTTATTTCCGCTTGATAAAGTAGGACCTGTAGAACTCGCGACAACTTCGTTTGGGCAAGGAGTGTCAGTTACGCCGATTCAACAAATTACAGCGGTATCAGCTGCAATTAATGGTGGATATTTATATCAGCCATATATTGTAAAGAGTATCAATGAACCAGAGACCAATACAGTGATCAAAGAAAATAAACCAAAGCTAGTTCGTAAAGTGATTCAATCAAGTACGAGTGAAAAGGTGAGAATGACATTGGAAAGTGTTGTAACAAATGGAACAGGTAGACCATCTTATATCGATGGTTATCGTGTGGGTGGAAAGACAGGAACTGCACAGAAGGTAAAAGATGGAAGATATATGGTTGGAAATTATATTACGTCTTTTATGGGCTTTTTGCCTGCAGATGATCCACAACTGATCGTCTATGTTGCGATCGATAATGCGAAAGGGGCAACACAGTATGGTGGTACGATTGCAGCTCCGATCGTAAAATCGATTTTGGAAGATGCGATCGAAACGTTAGAGATCCCTAGAAGAAAGGGATGGACGGAAAAGAAGTATAATTACTTAGATAAGAAATATGCAACGATTCCTGATGTCGTAGGAAAAAGTACAGAAGATGCAGTGAAGGATTTGGATAAATTTAAGGTGGAATTTACAGGAACTGGAAACCGTGTGCGATATCAATCGCCAAAAGCAAAGACAAGAATTTATGAAGGAGAGACAGTTCGATTATATTTAACGGAATAGGAGGAAGCTTATGTTGATTTTGACCAAGGCGACACTTGCTATGATGATTGGATTTATTTTTGCAATCGTTACGGCAGTGATATTGATTCCTATTTTAAAGCGTCACAAGGCAGGGCAGAGCTTAAGTGTCTATCTAGAAGATAGACATAGCAAGAAACAAGGGACGCCTACGATGGGTGGTTTTATCTTTATCATTCCGACGTTAGGTACTTTACTCTTATTATATCTAACGGACCGATTGGAACTTAGTTACACATTTTATATTGTTATGGTTACGTTTATAGGGTATGCCCTAATCGGCTTTTTAGATGACTATCTCATTATTAAAAGGCATAATAATGCAGGACTTAGCGAAAAACAGAAGTTATTTTTACAGCTTGTCATCGCCATCATTTTCTTCTATTTATTTATGGTTGCCGGGAATGAACCTCTCATATGGATTCATACCTTGCACATCAAAATTAATATCGGATGGTTTTATGGCCTTTTCATTTTATTCTTGCTACTTGCTAGCAGTAATGCAGTTAATTTAACAGATGGACTGGATGGCCTTGCTGGAGGTCTTTCTGTGATTGCTTTTTTTACCTTTGGCGTCATCAGTTATCATACTGGATGGTTAGAAGGGTATCAAGAACTTGGTATGTTTTGCTTTATTTTGGTTGGTGCGCTATTAGGATTTTTACTATTTAATGTAAGTCCGGCGAAAGTGTTTATGGGAGATACAGGATCGTTATCTTTAGGAGCAACGTTAGGAGCATTGGCTATTTTAACGCGACATGAGTTGTTGCTCGTCTTGATTGGAATTGTTTTCGTACTAGAAACTATGAGCTGTATTTTACAGAGAATTTATTATAAATGGACGAAAAAAAGGTTATTTCCTATGGCCCCGATACATCACAGTTTCGAAAAGTATGGGTGGAATGAAAGAGATATCGTCAAATTGTTTTGGGTCATTGGTTTATTAGGTGCGATGGCATCGATCGCATTTGGAATATGGATGTAGGTGTATATGAAAAAGGGAAGAATCGATTATGTATTGTTGCTAGGGGTCTTATTAATTTCTATTTTTGGAATTGTGATGATTGCATCGGCGTCCTATGTATGGGCAGAGTATAAGTTTAACGATCCTTTTAAGTTTGTTAAAAATCAGGGAATTTTCTTTCTCGTTGGGGTTCTTGTCATGTATTGTATTAGTAAAATCGATTGCCATGTTTATGAGAGAAATGTCAATCGTATTTTAATCGGATGTATTATCTTGTTAATTCTTGTATTGATTCCCGGAGTGGGAACTGTTCGAAATGGAAGTCGAAGTTGGTTTGGAATAGGTTCTTTTGGAATTCAACCAAGTGAATTTGCAAAATTAGGGCTCATTATGTTTACGGCGAAATATCTTTATCGAAACGAGAAAGACATGAAGAAAATCAAAACGGGAGTACTACCAATTTTAGGGCTTACTTTATTCATATTTGGTCTTATTATGTTACAACCTGATTTTGGAACCGGTATGATCTTAGTAATGAGTGTGATAGGACTATTATTTGTAGGTGGTGTTTCGTTTAAATTTTTCTTACGTATTGGGTTGTTGGGACTTCTTGGAATCGCTGGTTTAATTGCAGTCGCACCATATCGTTTGGAGAGAATTTTATCATTTTTAAATCCATGGAAAGATCCATTAGGAAGCGGGTTTCAAATTATTCAATCTCTCTATGCGATTGGACCGGGAGGTTTATTTGGATATGGTCTTGGAAACTCGAGACAAAAACATTTCTATCTACCAGAACCACAGACTGATTTTATCTTTTCTATCATTAGTGAAGAGTTTGGCTTTTTAGGTGTTGTGATCGTTACATCGTTATTTTTATTAATTATTTATAAAGGATTTCAAATCGCACGCAAGAGTAACGATCTTTTCTCTAAATATCTCGCTTTTGGAATTACCTTCCAGATCGCATTTCAGGCAGTGTTGAATCTTTGTGTTGTCGTTGGACTTATTCCGGTCACAGGAGTGACACTTCCATTTCTTTCTTATGGAGGAAGTAGTTTACTAATTACACTATCCAGTATTGGTATTTTACTTAGCATTTCTAGGCATCAAAGATAAGTATGTGTTATGCATACTTTTTTTGGTTGCAATCGATCTTGGAAAATTGTTATAATGTAAAAAAGTAGGGAGGGGTATATGAAAGAGATTGTACTCATTAGCGATGATGAATTTATTGCAAAACAAGTAATATCGATCATACATAAAAACTTCCCTAGTACGTTTGACTTTGTTTGGTATCATACCAAAGAAGCAGAGGAGCGACAGATTTATTTTCAAAAAAGGGAAAAGCGCATCTATCTGATAGACGCTGATTTGAACACGTGGGATATGATAGAACATATGAGGAAGATTCGTACTGTCGATATCAATTCGATTATTATCGTTTTGGCATGGCCGGGAATGTCATTTCAAGTAAGTGTCCATCTTTTAGAATGTATGGTGTTTGATTGTGTGAGCAAAGGATATCATCTCGAAGAGAGTTTAGTGCGGACTCTCGGTCGATGTCAGCAGAAGAACATGATCAATGTATCATCGGGAGATGTACCGATCGTATTGGATCCTGATCATATCAATTGGATTTACGAATGGCCGGGAGAACAAGTATCAATCCAATATCAAACATTGGGTTCTGATCTTAATATTTCACTGCAAACGCCATCGAGACAATTAAAAAAGATGACCCAGGGAAAGTTTTATACAGAAAAAGAATCTGAAATCAAAAGAAAAGTATATTCAGATTCTTTCAAACAAATAGTAGTAGATCTATATTTGATTCATCATAAATATTGTGAAGATATTGCCAAGTATTTTCACATCGATAAAAGATATATTCGTACTTGGTCGAAATTACATAAATACGTAAGAAAAGCGAATTTATTTGATCGAACGATCGGAAAATGGCTTGTAAATCGATATTTTAAATTTTAGTGAAGGGAGGAAATGGAATGTTGATGGTATTTGATATTGTGACGAATCTATATATTTTTTTCGTGCTATTAGCAGTGATTGAACATTTTTTAAAGTTATCACCCAAATGGTATTTGGTCTTGATCGCCAGTGTTTTATTTCTAATAACATCTTTCATTCCTAATTATTTGTCTCCTGTTTTCATTCTGCTTCTTTTATTTCTTATTTATGTGAAAGAGACAAAAGATCGAAAGCAGTTAGTAGTTACAATTTTGTTTGGCTATCTTATCTTGATGGTGATCGATATTTTCTTTAGTTTATGTTTCGTTGCTTTGAATTCTAAATTTGTTACGTTCGAACCGTTTTTGTATGGTACGCGAATCGTTGAAGGGATTTTCTTTTTAATTTTAAGTCATACGAAAACGATCGATCGCTTTTGGAATGAGGCTTTTCAAAAGATAGATCAGATAGAGTGGTATTGGATGATTCCAGTTATTGTATTATTTCTGTTTTCTGTGTTACGGATATATCAGTGGTGGCTTCCGATTTCTTTCTTGTGTTTCGTAGGTATCACTTTTGTTCTACTTCGTTTATATGTAGAAAAAAATCGTGTTGAAATGGAATATGAACATTTAAATGAGATGTCAAAAGTATACGAGCAACAGTTATCGCGGTTACGTCAGGAAAGACACGAGTATATCAATTCATTGATCTGTATTAAATCCCTCGCTTCTCGAAATCAGGACGTGCAAGAATTTATCGATTCTCTTTTAAATCATAAAGAAGAAAACGATTATCTTCTATTAAAACAGTGTATCGATATACCGATCGATGCGATTCGCGGATTGATCTATCAGAAGATGCTCGTGTGTAAAGAACGCGAGATACCTGTTTTATTGTACGTGAGTCCAGAAGTAAAAAAGCAAAAGAAATATCAAAACTGTCGTTATCCAGTGCGGTCGATCGCAATTATTCTAGGAATATTCTTAGATAATGCGATCGAAGCGAGTGAAAAATTATCCAAAAAGAGCATTCGAATCTATTTGTACGCGGAAGAAAATAAGTTAGTGTTTCAGATTTCCAATTTATTCGAAGATGAGATTCATACACAATATTTAGGAAGAAAAGGATATTCGACAAAAGGAAAGAACAGAGGATATGGACTTTCCTATGCGAAACGAGTCGCAAGACGTACAAGTGAACTTCAGTTGCACAGTCAGATCGTCGAAAATATCTTCGTTCAATATTTAGAGATTACGATGGAGTAGTCTCTTTTTATTTACATCGTAAATACAATTTGCTATAATACCAAAAGGCGGTGGAAAGATATGTTAGAAATTAAAAAACATCCATTTAAAGAAAAATTCACAGAGATCAATATTCGTCAGAGAAATTATGAGAGAAAAAGTTTTATTACAGTACAATTTACGACCGAATTTTATCCTAGTATTGTAAATGATCAAATCGTAAGTGGAGCAATCGACTTGAAATTAGATTTGAGTGATATCCATGCGCTTGATGACTTATCTTTAAAAAAATATCAAGGAGATATTGGAAGTCTTACGATCTCTGTCAATAATAATGGAATTTGGGAACATCAGACGTTAGATCAGTTTGAAGTTACTTTTGGCAAGAGAGAAAAAAACGAAATTCCATTTCAAATACAAGCGAAAGACATTGTGTTTGATTCAGTTGGAACGATCGTTAGTTTATATACGACATCAACGGCGGAAAAGAAGTTAGAGAAGGTGTTTGATCTATCGGATTTTTATTCACAGATCATTCGTAAAGAAATTGGGAAAAGTACGATCATTCGATTTATTGCAAAAGACGAATAAAAAGAATTTTTCTTTTTTTTAAAAACTTGATATAATAGTAATAGAGGTGTGAATATGGCATATATTAATCAGAATAAAAATTTAAAAGTTGCACTGATATCAACGGATGGAACAGTAAATACGTATTACGATAAAGATTTTTGTGATGCGAGTGGAACTCCATGTGACATGCATTATGAAGTTATCTATGAGGCACTAAAAAAAGATTATGCAAGTAATACGAAGTTGATAAAGAAAGCAAAGAAATGTCAAGGACAGAATATGGAGTTGATTCACTTGACATTAGATTATGGAATTGTAGTTATTTACGATACGACAAATTATCATAACTATAGTCCTTATAAAGATCATACAGGAACGATGATGTTACCAGAAAAACCAGAAAAATTGCCACGAGCACAACAGATTGCACTTTTAAAACTTTCAAAAGAGTTGCCGATGAATGAAACAGGAAAAGAGTATAGTGCGGAAGATCACTTACCCTATGTTACTTATTCTTTGTTTCAAGTTGCTTATAGGGATAAAAAGAAAAGACCTGTTCAGATTGGTGATATCAACGATTTAGTTCGCGAGTTGACAGGAGAAAATTTAGAGCTTACAGATGGAGCAAAATCAAAATAGAGAGGGTTTCCTCTCTTTTGTTTTCCTGATATAATGAGAGTAGGAGGTGTCGATATGGTTCCACTTTATTTGAAAACAGAATATAGTTTGCTGGAAAGCATGATACGAATTCCGGATCTCATTTCTTATGCAAAGGAACATCACATCGATACCCTTGCGATTACAGATTCGAATTTATATGGCGCGATGGAATTTTATCTAGCTTGTAAAAAGAACGATATCAAACCGATTATTGGTTTAGAAATCAAGTTCAATGATCTTCCATTTGTCGTTTATGCGAAATCGTATCGTGGATATCAGAGCTTATTAAAATTGAGTACGATTCAAAGTGAGAGAGCTCTTTCGATCGATGAAATAGAAATATATAGTGCGGATTTATTATGTATTGTACCGTTTGAAAGTAGTCCTCTATATCATCAACTTGATAAAATTTATCAGGATCTTTTTATCGGATACGAATCGAAAGATCAGAGAATGCAATTAAAAAAAGACAATGCTGTCTACATGAAACCGATCTATTATTTGACACAGGAAGACGAGAAATTTTATCCATACTTGATCGCAATTCGAAAAGGAATCTTACTAGAGGACGTGACAGATAAAAAAGAAGGCCATCGTCTTTTCCCAGAGATGAAGTACGATATATCATTTGAGATGGATCTTCATAATCATGAAAAAATCGAATTGTTATGTCAGTTTGAATTAGAAAAGGAAGAAAATTTACTTCCTATTTACGATTGTCCAAACGGATTAGACGCCTATTCTTATTTGAAGCAACTTTGCATTGAGGGTCTACGTCGTATTTTTGGTACAACTGTTAAGAAAGTGTATTTAGAGAGATTGAAATACGAGTTAGATACGATTCAAAAGATGGGCTTTTGCAATTATTTTCTCGTTGTTTGGGATTATGTGAAATATGCGAAGGATCACGGAATTTTAGTTGGACCAGGTAGGGGAAGTGCAGCAGGATCTTTAGTATCTTACTGTCTTAATATCACGGATGTCGATCCGATTCAATATGACCTTTTATTCGAACGTTTCCTGAATCCAGAACGTATTACAATGCCAGATATCGATATCGATTTTGAATATAACAGAAGAGAAGAAGTGATTCAATATTGTATTCAAAAATATGGTTTTAAGCGTGTTGCAGGAATAATTACGTTTGGAACGTTAGGGGCAAAACAAGTGATTCGTGATGTCGCTCGTACGATGGATATCGATTTGAAATTGGTAGATCGTGTTTGCAAGTTATTGGATGCTAGAATGACGTTATTAGAAAATTATAAAGCATCTAAGAAATTGGTAGACCTCATTCAATACGATCGCAACTTACAGAAGTTATATCAAGTCGCACTTCGCCTAGAAGGCTTAAAACGACATACGTCAATTCATGCGGCGGGAATCGTCATGTGTCAAAAAGATCTGGATGAAGTGATTCCATTATCTCTATCTCACGAAGGATTTTATACGACAGGATATTCTATGGAATATTTAGAGGATCTTGGCTTATTAAAGATGGATTTCTTGGCACTTCGTAATTTAACACTGATTCGAGATGTTTTAGATAGCGTTGAAAAAATAGAGCATACTACGTTATCATTTACAGAAATTCCTCTTGACGATAAAAAGGCGATATCTATATTTACCGAAGTGAATACGGTTGGTATCTTTCAGTTTGAATCTAGTGGGATGATGAATTTTTTAAGGAAGTTTCGACCGAATAGTTTCGAAGAAGTTGCAGCGGCAATCGCTTTATTTCGACCTGGACCGATGCAGAATATCGATCACTTTATCAAGAGAAAAAGAGGACTTGAAAAAATTGAATATATTCACCCTGATTTGGAACCAATTTTAAAATCAACTTATGGAATTATCGTCTACCAAGAACAAATTATGCATATTGCTCGTTTGCTTGCTGGTTATTCCTATGGAGAAGCCGATGTATTAAGACGTGCTATGAGTAAAAAGAAAGAAGAAGTACTCATTCGAGAAAAGGATAAATTTATCAAACAAAGTATGGCTAGAGGTTATACGGAAGAGGTTGCGACAGAGGTATACGATTTGATTTTAAAGTTCGCATCTTATGGATTTAACCGTGCTCATTCTGTTGCTTATTCTATGATCGCCTATAAAATGGCGTATTTGAAAGCTCATTATACGAAACACTTTATGAAAAGCTTATTATCGATGGTGATCGGAAGTGAGATCAAGACAAAAGAATATAGTTATGAATGCAAGTTAAACCATATTACATTATTACCGCCCGATATTAACTTGAGTGGAAAGGAATATCAAATCGAAAAAAATGGAATTCGATATCCTTTTTCTAGTATTAAAAACATTGGAGGAAGCGTTGTGTCTATTCTTTTGGAAGAAAGAAATAAAAGACCTTTTACAGATATTTATGATTTCTTTCAACGGTGTTATGGAAAAGCGGTCAATAAAAAAGCGATCGAAAGTTTAATCGATGCGGGATGTTTTCGTTCGTTTGGAATCAATCAACATACATTACATGAAAACATCGATCTTTTGATTAATTATTCTGAGGTGGCTCATGATATCGAAGAAGAATATGTAGAAAAGCCGATGTTACAAAAAGTGGATGAGTATTCTAAGAAAGAGAGAATGCAGAAAGAATTGGAAGTTTTTGGTTTTTATCTTTCAGAACACCCAGTAACAGAAAAGCGTTTACGCTATCCGAATAGTGTTACGATCGCGATGGTACCTAACTACTTTGATCGAGAAATTGATATCGTTTTATACGTCGATAAAGTCAAAGAAATTTCGACGAAAAAGAATGACAGAATGGGGTTCATTACAGGAAGCGATGAACTAAATACGATCGATGTTGTTTTATTCCCTAAGGTGTATGAACAATATTCTTTAGAAAGAGGAGATATCATTCTCGCTCGCGCGAAAGTAGAGAAAAGATTTGATAAATTACAGCTTGTCGTCCGGCATCTTCAAAAGATAGAGGAAAATGTCTAATGTGTGTAAATCCATAGCATGATTATTGCTAATTGTAACTCTTTTGATATAATAAAACTGAATAGGGGTATGTATAGTGAGAAGAAAAAATGGATTTACTTTATTAGAAGTATTAGCTGTGATTGTCGTGCTAGCGATCATTGCTTTTATTACTGTACCACTTGTAATGAACGCAATTGATAATGCGAAAAGAGGGCGTTTGAAAGTAGTGCATATGGAATCATCAGTTCAGGAGATTACTATGTTGCAAAAAAAGCATTTAAAAATGAGGACTATGCTGGAGAAACACTAGATTTACCAGAAGCAAAAGACAAACTCGGCTATAAAGGTAGTGTTCCGACTGACGGTAAATTGATTATTAAAGATAAAGAAAACCTTGCTCTTGTTATGCATGATACGAAATTTTGTGCGATCAAAGAATTCGATCAAGATAGAGTAACGATTACCGATTATGATAAAGAAACGTGTAAATTAGAAGAGACAGAAGTGGAAAAAGCACCAGCTGTCTCAACGTCATATCAATTATATAATGAAGATCAAAACGCGAGTTTATCGATTGTCGCAACGAGTGAATATGGGATTCGTTCTGTAAAATATCTACAAGGAAACCAACCTGAAGACACAGTGGCAACCTCTGGAATTCCTATCGTACTTCAAGGAGAGCAATACGTTGTAAATGGGTTAACGCAAAATGGTTACTATACTGTCTACGTCGAAGATCAACATGGAAATACCACGATGAAGAGAGTTGTTATCGAAGGAATTATCGTATTAGAAGGAAGTTTTGAAGATTTGTACGTGAGTGGTTCTTTTGGAGCGTTATCGTCTAGTTGGGGAAGTTTTCGTCGAACACTTACGATCAATACAAAAAACGACGTAAAAATTGTCGCTGCAAGATATACCAAAGGATATAGTTATGATGATATTAGTAGTTTTGAAAATAATACCTCTTTTGGCGATAGAATAGATCATGAAGAAGATCATATGAGTTTCACTGCGACAGGTCTATGGTTGCAGCGAGTGACGGTTTATGTGAAATATGAATATCAAGAGGAAGTAAAGCCTGGGAAGTTTGAACCGAGATATGCATCGAAGATATATAAAACTAGATTTTCAAATGTATTCGGGGATTAAAAAGTGCTACAAGCGCTTTTTTTGTACAAAAAAGGAACCGTCCCCTGAGACGGTCCCAATAAAAGAATAAAAAGGGGTTGGCTAGTGTGATACTAGCATTTTCCAATTCGGTTTAATTTCGAATTGGTGCTTCCTATCTTAATCGATAAAGTACCTTTTGTCAACCTTTTTTTTGAAAAAAATGACGAAAGATGTAAAAAAATGCATGAACAAGATTAAAACGACATTGACCCACAAACACATGTTTGCTATACTGAAGATAGTGTCAGTAGGTGATAAGATGGAATTAAAAGACTTGAGAGGGTTAGGACCTAAGGGAATTGAAAAGTTGACTCGTTTAGGAATTACTTCTGTTGCTGATCTGCTTTCTTATTATCCATATCGTTATGAAATGTTACAAAGAACCAATATGGATGTAGTGCAAGATCAAGAGAAGGTCGTCATCGATGGAATCGTAGAATCCGAACCGCGCAGTTTTTATTTTAAGAGAAATATGAATCGAATGAGTTTTCGGTGTCAGGCACAGAATCGTATTTTTTCAGTATCTATTTTCAATCGTAGCTTTTTGAAACAACATTTACAAATCGGGACAAATATTATTGTCATTGGAAAATATGATCAGAAACATAATACGATCACTGCATCCGATATTCGTTTTGGAATTTTATCCGATACCCCGGAACTTGTTCCTGTCTATCATTTAACAGATGGAATTACAGAAAAACAGTTGCGTCAATATATCGAAAGCTCTTTTCAAGAACTTTCACTTTTAGAGGATGAAATACCTTCGGAGATTTCTCAAGCTTATCACTTTTTATCGAAAGCTGATAGTGTCCGAATCGTGCATAAACCTCAAGATATGATTGAGTTAAAAAAAGCGCGTACGAGACTAAAGTATGAAGAACTATTTACTTACATGTTGAAATTAAATCTATTAAAAAGAGAGACAAAGATGGAAGAAGGGTTGAACAGAACTCAACATCATTCAGAATTACAGTCTATGATCGAGTCACTACCTTTTCAATTGACAGAAGATCAAGAGAAGTGTATTTTTCAAATCGAACGAGATTTTTTGTCTTCTCATCGTATGAATCGTTTGATTCAAGGAGATGTCGGAAGTGGAAAGACAGTACTTTCCTTTTTAACAATCTATTTAAATTATCTCGATGGGTATCAAAGTGCTTTTATGGCACCAACGGAAATTTTGGCGAGTCAACATTACGATAACATGAAAAAGCAGTTCCAAAACATACCGATCAAAATCGCGAAGTTGACAGGAAAGTTAACGATAAAAGAAAAAAGAGAAATATGGAATGGTCTAGAAAGCGGAGAGATCGATGTCGTCATCGGAACACACGCCTTGATTAGCGAGAATGTCATTTATCGAAATTTAGGACTTGTCATCACTGATGAACAGCATCGTTTTGGCGTCAATCAGCGAGCAAATTTGAAAAATAAGGGAATTCGACCGGATGTCTTATATATGAGTGCGACACCAATACCACGAACCTATGCCTTAACTCTTTATGGAGATATGGATATTTCCAGTATTCATACAGTCCCTTCTGGGAAAAAGAAAATTATCACCTTGCTCAAAAAAGAATCCGAGATGAAGGATGTCTTAATGGCAATGTATGAGGAATTAAAAAAGCATCATCAGATATATGTCGTAGCACCTTTGATCGAGGAAAGTGAGAAGAGCGAAGAGACGGATGTATACAAGTTAGAACAAAATATGAATAAAGCATTTGGAAAAGTAGTGAAAATAGGTGTATTGCACGGCAAGATGAAACCAGAAGAAAAAGAAGAAATTATGAAGAAGTTTCAGGCCAATGAAATTCAGATTCTAATCAGTACTACAGTGATTGAAGTAGGGGTCGATGTAAAGAACGCGACGATGATTGTTATTTTTGACGCTTTTCGGTTTGGGCTTGCTACGCTTCATCAGTTGCGTGGTAGAGTAGGTAGAAATGATTTTCAATCATACGCAATTTTGATTAGTAACCATGAAACTGAACGCCTTTCTATCTTGACGGATACGAACGATGGATTTAAAATCAGCGAAGAAGATTTTAAATTACGTGGTAGCGGTGATTTGTTTGGGTTACGTCAGAGTGGTGATATGGTTTTTCAGATTGCAAATTTAAAGCAAGATTTAAATATTGCGTTACGTGCAAAAGAAGATAGCGAACGTTATTTAGAACAATTAACTGAAGAACAAATCAAGCAAAAAGCGGTTTGCTATTTAGACTGAGTGTATAAAAATAGTCATATGTATGTTTTTAGGGAGAAAGTAATTGAACTTTGTTTTTTATCATGGTATAATATGATAATAAGAGTGGAGAAGGGGAGAGCATAGATGCAAGAGAAAAGATATATCGAAATCGAACAAGAAGATGGAACGTTAAAACAAGCAGAGTTAATCTTGACTTTTCATCTGGATAGTACGAATAAAGATTATATGGTTTATTCTTTTGATGAGACGGATGATCATGATTCGACTATTTTATATACGGCAGAAGTATTGTGGAATGAAGATGAAAGTTGTAGTCTAAATAAGATCGATGATCCTAAGACTTGGAACGAGATCAAAGAATTGATGAGAAATTTAATTAAGAAAAGTAGCGAGGAGTGACAGTATGGACAATCAGAGAATAAGAGAGATCGTACAACAGGCAGTTGCGGATGCTATTGAAGCTTTAAAAGGATATTTTGATGGTCAAAGCTTATCACAAGAAGAAAAGGCAGTGATCTTTGATACTCTTGAAGCGGGGGTGCCGTTTTATCCGGCAGAGTTGAATCTGATGACCGATGAGGAAAAAAAGTACTATGACAGAAATTATATGAAGACGATTCATAGTATGAAATCTGGAATTCTTGATCATGGACAAACAGTAGATGAAACCGCTGAGAAATATCACAATTATCAAGCAATCGAGAGAAAAGCATCTCGTGATGTAATGAGTTTTTTGAAAGAAAATATCCCCAAAAGTGAATCATTGAGCTCGCTTTTAGATACACTGCAATTTGATGATAATAATGAAAATGATAGAATTTATGCGGCTATATTTACGAGTTTATTAACACAACAATTAACAAAAATCATGGATGATATTGCAACGAAAGTGGTTGAAGTTGACATACAAAATAAAAATACTGCCGAATACGATCGTCGTGTACAAATGGAAAATGGAGATCTTTTAAAAATCTTTAAGGATAAATATGCGGCAGTTGCAAAAGAACGAGCAGAAAAGATGGCGATGGAAGATGCTGAAAAGGCAGCAAAAGCAGATTATGAAGCCGGAAATGAAGATCACAAGGAACCACAGCTATTAGACTCTATGAGTGATGTTTATCGTAGCGCATATGTCAGTAAGTATAGTAAAGCATATAAATTGGCAATCAACAAATTGAAACCACATGGACCGGCTGCAGATCCAGATGACGAATTAGAACAATTACGTCAACTGCAAGAGCAAAATGAGAAAAAAGGCAAGAAGAAATCTAAGCCTGCTAAGGTAAAAAGTGCTGCACACAAATTAAAAGTAAATAAATTTGGTGTTAAATTCTTGAGTAAAGTAGGTAAGTGGGGACAAAGACAACTAAATGATGTAGAGGATGTTATAGAAGAATTTGGTTCTGTTCGAGCCGTTCATAATCCTTATAGAGAAAACTACTATTCAAAAGAAGAAAGAGAGCGCTGTGAGAAGATTTTGATGGCATATGAGCGCTTGCAAGAACTTTTGGGAATAAGTCCTGCACGTAATCGAGATGGGTCTAAACCTTATATAAGTATTAAAGATGCTATGGCAGTATCTGGTTTAACAAAAGATCAGAAACAAGCACTTCAAGCATTGGAAGGAAAAGTGACAAAGGCTTATCATACATTAGCTCATATCGCTAAAGATTCAACAGAATTAGATGCGATTGTAAAAGAAGCTGATGAATTACTGGATCAATTTTTAGTACGTGAAGATGAGATTGTGATTCCTTCGATCTTGGGAAAAGTAACGGCATTACTTAAAGACGGGGAAAAGTATGGATTCCTTAGTGCTTTATATATCATGCCAAAATTAAAGGAAGCTTATGATAAGTTGATGGCCCAAAAGCCATTAACCCGTGCAAATTATACTGCCGCATTAGCTCAAACTGATAAGATGGAACAATGCTACGATATGGAAAGAAAATTAGCAAAAAGTTTCTTAGCTAATAAAAAGTTGAAAAAGAGTCCGCAAAAACCAGCTGAGAAGAAATCAACTGCAAATCCTGCACCAAAACCGAAAGAAGCAACTGCGGCCAAGCCAACACCACAGCCTACACCAGCTCCAACGCCGACTCCAGTTGCACAACCGAGTCCAAAGCCTAAACAAGAAGAACCGGTATTGACTCAAGCTGAATTACTTCGTCAACTACACGAAGCTCAACAAGAAACAATGGAACTGAGAGAAAAAAATAAAAAACTAAATGAAACGTTGAAAAAGAGAAGTAGGAGTTTGAAATCAGCTAAAATTGATAAGAGAAGGCTGAAAACAGAAAATACTCAGTTGAAACAAACTATCGAGTTATTAACGAAGGATGTAAAGGAATTAAGTAGACAAATGCAACAGATGACAAGTGACTTAAGTATCCTTAGAGATGCGGTTGCAAAAGAAGAACGCCAGAAGGAACAGTATAAACAGATGGTCGATGAGATGAGGGAAGCAATGAAGCACCAATCATCTGTAGAGATCAATCCAGATGAAAAAGATGTAGAAGAACTCGTAACTTATATGGACCGTATCGATAAGGAACGTTTCTTTGAAAATGAAGCATCTCACGAAGTTTTAAATGATCTTTATATGTTAAAAGCAAAAGGAACTTTACGCCCTGAATATGCTGAAAAATTAAATAAAGTGATTCGTCAAATTGAGGAAGGTAGAAATATCGCAAAAGGTCAATCAGAGCTTGATATTCCTTTCCAAAAACAAATGCATATGTAAGATTTATCAAAAAAGCGAAGTAACATTTCGCTTTTTTTGCTGCTTACGAACATTGTAATTTTGATCTATCTGTAGTATAATGAGGAATAGGTGATACTATGTTTTACATATGGATAGGAATTATCATTTTATTAACGATTGTGGAGTTATTAACAGTAAAATTGACAACAGTGTATTTTGTTTTTTCTGGGATTGTTGCTTTATTGCTTTCGTTTCGAGTCGAGAGTTTTCCGATACAGTTTGCAGTGTTTGCAATTTTGGGAATTGTACTTTTGGTTACGACGAAACCAACTTTGGAAAAATTATTAAAACGAACACCATCTAACTTAGATCAAGAATCTATTTTGGGAATGCAGGGAGTTGTGATTGATGCGATGAAGAAAAATCACCCTGGAACAATTAAAGTAGATGGGAAGGTATGGGCTGCGATCTCACAAAAGAAAATCAAAGTGGGAAGTACAGTGAAGATACTAGAAGTTGATGGTATGACGTTAAAGGTTGCACCGATTGAAGAAGAGGCATAATAAGCTGGTGGTTGTATGAAAAAAAGGATTAGAAATATTTGGAATGCAATTCAGTGGCCACTTATTTTGGTTGTATTTGAATTCTGCATTCTTTTTCTTTTGTTAGGATATTTTGAATACCGTGAGATACAAACGCAGTTGGATACTCATCCAAAATGGGCAATGTCAGAGGCGTCTGAAGTGGTGAATCAGTTTTTTGAAACGAAAGAAGGTTCGGTAGCAATTGCCCAATTTTTATTAGATCATATATGGGTTTTTGTTCTTTGTAATACAGTTTTATTATTGCCGATCGTTTATCATTTTTACAAAAAACATCAACATCGTTTTCCTAGGCATGTTTCTGATCGAAGTAAGATCCATATACTTATTTGTTCTGTGTCGCTTGCAATGTGTTTTAATCTTATATTGACTGGAATTTCCTCTTTTTTCGGAATCTCAACAGAGACGACATCTCAGCTTCGACAGCCTATCTTTTGGATGGTCTGCAGTAGTGGATTGATAGGGCCGATCATAGAAGAGCTTGTATTTCGAGGAATTGTATATGACAGATTGCAAGCGTTTTGTGCCAAGTATCGTGCTTCTTTTTTCACGACGCTCTTGTTTGCTTTGTACCATGGAAATTTAGTACAAATTGTTTATGCTTTTTGTATGGGAAGTTATTTTATCTATTGTTATGATCATTACGAGAATATTACAGCAAGTATTATCGCTCATACGAGTGCGAACATTGCGGTCTTAGTGTTCTTTCCATACCTTTTAAAATTACCATTTATATGGATCGTTTTATCATGTGTAGTTTTAGCTGGAGTTAGTTATTATACGTTTCAGAAAATCAGAAAAGGGATTAGTATTTATTCCTAATATTTGGAAATAATAAAAGAGAAGACAAAAAATGCAAAAGTTTCTCTTTTTTCTATGAAAAATTTTTCTTACGTTAAAAAAAATGGTATAATGTTGATGGTGATGATATGATTAAAAAAGTAAAAGGAACAAATGTTAATTATATCCGGTATGGCAATGAAAAAGGGAAAGAGATTGTACTACTACATGGATGGGGACAAAACATCGAGATGATGCGTCCGATCGGAGATAGTTTATGTAAAGATTATCATATCACGATTATCGATTTACCAGGATTTGGTGAGAGTGACGAATTAAAAACAGTGTGGTCACTATACGATTATGTAGAGTGCATTCGGGAATTATTGAAAGAATTAGGAATTAAAAAACCCGTTTTGATAGGGCATTCTTTCGGAGGAAAGATAAGTTTACTTTATGGAAGTAAGTATTCTGTCGAAAAGATGATTCTGTTTGGAAGTCCATTTAAAAAGGAAATTCAAAAGATTTCTATGAAAACGAAAGTTTTGAAACAATTAAAAAAAGTACCTGGATTAAACAAATTTGAGAATATCGTAAAAAAACACGTGGGTTCAATGGATTATCGAAATGCATCTCCAATTATGAGACAGGTAATGGTAGAACATGTTAATCTTGATATTACGGAAGAAGTTAAGAAGATCAAATGTCCTACGTTGCTTGTTTGGGGAACATCCGACGAAGCAGTATCGTTAGAACGTGCGCATGAGTTAGAGGAATTGATTCCAAACGCAGGGTTAGTTGAGTATGAAGGATGTACACATTATGCTTATCTAGAACGGTTGGGACAAACAGTACGAGTGATTCGTAGTTTTCTAGAAAGCGAGGAGTAGGTTATGTCAGAATATTTTGTATTGTCTTTTATTCCATTTATTTTATACGTAGTCTTAAAAACAAGAAAGTCATTTCAAATGCTACAACAAAATTGGTATAATTTAGATCAACGTTATTTGAAGTGGATTTTAAAAAATCCATGGAAAGTATTTATAGAAATCGATATGTTCTTTATTGTATTCATCGTAATGCTTGCGATGGATATGGCGAGCGCTATGATTTTATTTGGGGTGTTTTATACGGTCACGTCTTTTTTATACTATCAATCAAATAAAAAAGAACAGGTAAAATTAAAATTAGCGTTTACGAAAAGAGTTCGTAGATTATCAGTTACAACGATGATTTTATATTTAATCCCATTATTTTCTATGTGTTTCATGTTTGATGTAAACTATCTAGCATATTATTACTTTATCATGGGCGCACTCGCATATCTTAACTATTTTGTCGTTCTCGTTGCCAATACGATCAATTTGCCAATTGAACATCAAGTATTTTTATACTACAAAAGAAAGGCTACGAGAAAGCTATCTTCTATGTCGCAGTTAGATGTGATCGGAATTACAGGAAGTTATGGTAAGACGAGTAGTAAAAATATTTTATCGGATATTTTGAATGTAAAATACAATGCATTTGCAACTCCGAAAAATTTTAATACGACTTATGGAATGATTCGTGCAATCAATGAATCACTCGATAAATTTAACGATTTGTTTATTGCCGAAATGGGAGCTTTTAAACAAGGTGAAATCAAAGAACTTTGCGATTTTGTTCATCCAAAGTATGGAATTTTAACTAGAATTGGTACTGCCCATTTAGAGAGTTTTGGTAGCCAAAGTAATATTCAAAAAGGAAAATTCGAATTGATCGAATCTCTTCCAGAAGATGGTGTTGGAATCTTAAATAAAGATGATGCATTACAAGTATCGTATCATTTAAAAAATAAGTGCCATATTATATGGATTGGAATCGAGCAAAAAGATGTCGATGTCTATGCAGAAAATATTCATTTATCTGAACAGGGAACTTCATTTGATGTCGTATGGAAGAAGGAAAATATAAAGGCGACCTTCCAAACGAGACTACTTGGTAAGAACAATGTATATAATATTTTAGCAGCTGTCGCACTTGGAAAGTATTTGGGTATGACGATCGATCAATTAGTGACCGGAGTAAAACAAATTCATCCGATCGAACATCGTTTAGAATTAAAACCATTTGGTAATGTTACTTTGATCGAAGATGATTATAACGCGAATCCAATCGGAGCAAAAGAGGCGATCGAGGTGTTATCGATGATGCCTGGTAAGAAAATCATCGTAACTCCAGGAATGATCGAGCTTGGGCCAAAACAATATGAGTTGAATTTAGAGTTTGGAAAGCAAATAGGAGAAAGTTCTATCGATGAAGTGATTCTCATTGGAAAAGAACAGACAAGACCAATTCAAGATGGATTGAAAGTAGTTGATTATAGCGAGAAACACGTTCATATACTAAACGATGTGAAGCTTGCTTTTCCACTGATTCAGAAGTTGAGTGGTGGCAAAAAGGCATACGCTTTGATTGAAAATGATTTACCGGATACATTTAACGAAAAGACAAAATAAGGGAGTGAGAAAATGAAAATAAAAGTAGGAGTTATATTTGGTGGGCCGACAGTAGAACATGAGATTAGTATTATTTCTGCTGTACAGGCAATGGGGTATATGGATACTTCAAAATACGATATTATTCCAATTTATATAACGAAAGATAGAGATTGGTATACAGGTAAAATGTTGAGCGATATGGAGGTATATCAAGGTTTTGACGATTTAAAACGATATGCAAAGAAAGTGACGCTCGTTCGTAAAGATGGAGGTTTCTATTTACAAACGCTAGGGTTCTGGAAGCGTTGTATCGAAGAGATCGATATCGCATTTCCAATCGTCCATGGAAATAATGTAGAAGATGGTACTTTAGTTGGGTATTTAGAAACGTTAGGAATTCCATATGTAGGAAGTGGTGTTTTAGGTTCTGCACTCGGGCAGGATAAAGTTGTCATGAAGCAAGTGTTAGAGTCTGCTGGACTTCCAATTGTCGATTACCGTTGGTTCTACGATTCAGAATTTTTAAATGCGACTGATAGTATTTTAAAATCGATTGAAAAGATGGGATATCCAGTGATTGTAAAACCTGCGACGCTTGGTAGTAGTGTTGGAATCACTTATGTAAAAGATAAGAAAGATATCTATGAAGCGATCGAGGAAGCTATGAAGTATGATAATAAAATTATCGTCGAAAAGGCAGTAGAGAACTTAGTTGAAGTCAACTGTAGTGTTCTCGGTAATTACGAATACCAAGAATTAAGTGAAATCGAAGAAGTTATGACAACTGAAGAGTTTTTAACTTATCAAGATAAATATATCGGAAATGGAAAAGGAACAAAAAATGGTGGAAGTAAAGGAATGGTAGCGACAGATCGTGTGATTCCGGCTCGTATTTCAGATGAATTGAAAAAGAAGGTGCAAGAAGTATCTCTTGCAACGTTCCGTGCACTTAATTTAAGTAATATTTGTCGTATTGACTTTTTGATCGATAAGAAAGCAAAAAAAGTCTATGTAAACGAGTCTAATACGATTCCAGGATCTTTATCATTCTATTTATGGGAACCTATTGGGGTACCATATGATAAATTACTAGATCGTATGATTACGATTGCAATCAAAGATTTTAAGAGAAAACAAAAGAAAGTTTCAACATTCGAAACCAATGTTCTAAGCAACTTCGGTGGAGCAAAAGGAATGAAAGGTTTGAAAGGAATGAAAACAAAATTAAAATAACAGAGGATTCTGTTATTTTTTTTGATCGATATTAAATACGCTAGGACCTTCTAATAAGTTACCATCGATATCGAATCTAGAACCATGACAAGGACAATCCCAAGTACAATCTACTTCGTTAAATAATAAATGACATTTCATGTGAGGACAGATGATGGAAACGATGTGTTCACGACCCTTAGAATCGATATAAATTCCTACTCGTTTTCCATTTCTTACTTCAATTTTAGCTTGTCCTTTTGGAGATTGAAAAGTCGATTTGATCATTGCGCTAACACTATCGATACCATCTTTTACTGTTTGAACGCATCTTTTTAAATTATAAGGTCGGTAGGGGAGAAATAAACCTTCGTATGGATGATGTTTATCGGTTGCTAATTCAGAGAGAATGATTCCAGCGATCGTACCATTTGTCATACCCCATTTTTGGAATCCCGTTGCAATCATCACATTCGGATGTTTTTTAGAAATTGGTCCAATGAGTGGTAAATGATCGTTTGGCATGATATCGTGTGTTGACCAGGCATAGGAAGATTTCATGTGAAAGAAGGATTCGAAACGTTCGCTTGTCTTTTCATAGTATTCTTTTTTCGATTTACACTTTGTCGTCTTGTCACTTTCACTTGCAAATAAAAGATAATTTTGTTGGTCTTGATGATATCGAATGGAATAGATTGGATTGGAAATAGTGATTGCAGAAAATTGTTTTGTATCTTCTACAGGCGTTGCGACGACATAAGAGGATTCGATATGAGATTTGAATGGAACCCATCCAGGACGAATGAAAAACGGATAGTGAGTACATATGAGTACTTTTTTCGATCTAATCTTTCCTGCATTCGTATGAGTAATATAAAAGGCTCCATCTTGATCAATATCAGTAGCTCTCACATTTTCCATAATTTTAACCCCTTTAGAAAGAGAAATATGAGCAAGTTCATATAAATACTTTACTGGATGAAAAACGGCTGTATGAGGTACTTTTAGCGCTTTTAACGATGGGATATCGATTGGGATATTATCCATTGACTCATACTTGATTTCAGTTAGATCTAAAAAAGATTGTAGCGTATCTATTTTTTTGATTTGCTCTTCTTTGGTAGCAAATACGTAAGAATCTACTTCTTCAAAATTGCAATCTATTTTTTCTCTTTGGACGGTTTGTTTTACAAAAGCAATCGCATCCCTTTGTGCCTGCAAGTAGGAGAGAGCTGTATTCGTATCGTATGTATCGATAATTTGTTCATAAATTTGATCTTGTAAATAAGTTAACTTTCCCGTCGTATTGGATGTAACACCAAAGCCAATTTTATCTTTATCGATCAATAAAACATCTTTTTTCGTCTTCGATAATTGATATAGTGCAGTGATAGCAGCAATTCCACCACCGATAATTAAAATATCTACATCTTTTTCTTTGTAATCAATCTTCGTATCAGAGAGAGGCTCAATTCCTTCTTGCCATAATGTTTTTTTCTTCATAGGATCACCATTATTATTATGAACAATTCTGAAAATATTATAAAAATTAGTGTCAAATATAGTAAAGATCACTTTCATGAAGTATGAAATGTGTTACACTGTACTTAAGAGAGGTGATAAAATGCGTGCAGCAACGTTAGTTGGAAAGAGAAAATTCGAAATCAACGAAATCGAAGAGCCAACTTCTAAAAATGGTGAGGTGTTAATACACGTTTTAAAATCAGGTATTTGTGGATCTGATTTACATTATTTTGAAACAGGAGAACCAAAAGGACTAGTACTTGGACACGAATTTTGTGGAACGGTCATCGATCCTGGAGATCGTACGGATTTAAAAGTGGGAGATATCGTAACAGCGCTTCCAATTTCTCCTTGTGGTCATTGTAGTGCTTGTACTAGTGGAAATCCACAATATTGTAAAGAAACTTGGAAAGATGCGGTAGGATTATCTATGGCACATCCAGGAGGACTTACAAGTAAAATTAGTGTAAGAGGAGACATGGTGTATAAGGTTCCAGATAATGTTCGTCCGGAAGAGATGGCAATGGTAGAACCAACTGCAGTCGCACTTCACGGTGTTCATTTAGCCGATATTAAATTAGGACAGAAAGTTCTTGTCATCGGTGGAGGTATCATCGGACTTATGAGTGCGATGTTAGCTAAGAAAGAGGGAGCTAGCTTTGTCGCTGTCAGTGAGACCAATCCAAACCGTGGAAAGAAGGCATTAGCGCTCGGAGTTGCAGATAAGTATTATGATGCAACAAAGGAAGACATGATTATGGAAGTAATGCAGGATACAGGTAGTGGATTTGACGTCGTAATAGAGTGTTGTGGAAATGCTCCAGCAGTTAAAAGTTCACTTTTGATGGTAAAACCTGGTGGAACAGTGACACTTGTTGGAGTTGCAACAGGTCCGATTTCTATTCCAACCGTCATTGCAGTTATGAACGAATTGACAGTAAAAGGTGCGATTGCTTACACGAAAGAAGAATTTGAAACTTGTATTCAAATGATTGCATCAAAACAAATTGAAGTTATGAAGTTTGTCGATGACATGATTCCATTATCTAAAGTACAAGAAGCGTATGAGAGACTCACGAGTGGAACTGATGATGCAGTTAAGATATTGGTTGATCCAAATCAATAAAGGTATATGTCATTCATATACCTTTTTTATCAAAGAAAAAAGTTGGAATATTCCAACTTTTATTAACATTATGGTGGGCTGTTAGGGACTCGAACCCTAGACCCACTGATTAAGAGTCAGTTGCTCTACCAACTGAGCTAACAGCCCATAAAATCGATTACTCATTAAGTATAACACAAAAATAATAAAAAAGGAATAGTAATTTTGATTTTATTGGTATTTTTATAATTTAAGTAAGAAAAAACATTCAGATTTATTTTCTGAATGTTTTTTTATAAGTAATTGCTGTTGCATTGTCGCTTCCGGCATGGATTGTTCTCTCTGGAACATAATGGTCTCCATCTCCGTAAGAGGCTGTGTCCACAAGTTGTTCTGCTTTCGGAAATTGTGGTAATGTTTGATATAACTGCAATGTGGGGATTGGGTTTGTAACTCCATCGCTACATAACATCATATAATCATAATCATGATTTGAAATAATTTGCTCAGGTTTTAATAAATAGTTTTGATCTGTTCCAATTGCATTTGTAATCGTATGGGCATATGGATCGAATTTTCGAATTTCTTCCGCATCGATTCCTTCGATGGTTTGTCCATTCTTTTTAAAAAGTTCGTATGTAAGGGTTTGCTCAGATGTCGTTTTTTTAGCAATTCCATCCTTTGCAATATAGATGCTTGAATCTCCTACTTGATAGATCAGCGTATGTTTTTTCGTAACGACAGCAAAAGATAGAGTGGTTTGTCCTAACCTTTGTCTAGAAACGTCTGCTTCTATTTGTGCGACGATGAGAGCAATTTCATTGATTAGACTACTTTCTTCCATATTATGTTTTGGCATTTGATCCATTTCTTCGAAGTAGGATACTGGAATTTGTTGAAATGCCGAACTTAAGCGTTCTGTAACAAATTTACTTCCTTGCTGTGAATTCTTAGAACTACTTACACCATCGCATACGGCAAATAATTTATAGTTTTTATTTAAACTATGTTCTACAAATACCGATGCATCGTCTTGTCCATGTCTGTGACGACTTCCCTTATTTGTTGCAAGTTGGATTTCTTCTTGCGGTGTACGATACGAGATAGAAACTGTTTGGTGATCGTATGGATTATCATTTTTTTGCAGTGTTTGATTTTGAAACGCTCCTAAGTAATTTGTCTGTAATTGGACGTTGTGTCTTTGTTGTTTTTTGTAATACATTTCAAATTGTGTCTTTAATTCGTATTTACAATTTGGAGTTATCATTCGGTATTCTTTTTCTGGATATTTTATCGCTACACTTACTAAAAGGTCGAAATATTCGAGCAAATAAGTTAATAAAATTTTTTGGTTTTCTGGTGAGAGCTGATGATAAGCCTGAAATATGTTTGATTGTTCCAATGCGATTTTAATGAATTGGTCTGGGTGAAGTACAGTATCTAATCCTAATTGACAGATCTGATCTAATTTATCTAATTCTAGGCGATTAAAACTTAAAGTTGCTGGTACGAGGTAGGTTGTGTTTGTATCGTATTTCATATGATAAAGTTGATTGAAATCATAACATAAATAAATTTCTAATAAATGATAGATTAGGTCCTCGTATGACATAGATTCTATTTGTTTTCTCATACCGCTCGTACTGGTAATGTATGCGGAATCGATTCCCTTTTGTATAAATTGATGTAATAAGGCATTCGCATAGTGATTTTCTCGTACTTTGGGTTGTTCCAACGTCAGTTTGATCTCTGTTTTACGTAGCGATTCTGCAAGAATATTTTCTAATTTTCTCTGATATAAACTCTTCTTCAAAATTAATGTTTGTTTTTGTTCTTTTAAATGTCGTTCTTGTTCTTCGATCTCTTCTATTTGTAATTCGATTTCGTTGATTTTCTTTGCTTCGGTTTCCATTGCAAATTCCCCCTTTAAAAGTAGTGCTTACTTTAACAGAACGTGATATATTTGTCAAATTTATGAGGAATTGTGGTATACTAAAAAAGAAGTAAGGATGGACAAGTATGAAGAAAAAGGGTTTGTTGTTATTTGGATTTTTCTGTTTGGTTGTAGTTGCTATTATGATCGGCGTTGCTGTTGGGCATCGAAAAATTCATTTTTCAGTAGATGGGAAAACCGTTTTAAATGTGGATGTAGGAAGTAAATATAATGCCCCTAAGGTAAAAGCCTGTTATGGAAATTTTTTTGATTGTAAGGCACTAAAAGTAGATAAAATAGGGGATGTAGATACCAATCGAATTGGAACTTATCACGTTTTTTATCAAGCTAAGAAAGATGGTAAAACGAAAAAGCTTGCGATTAAAGTAGTTGTAGAAGATAGAGAAAAACCGGAATTGGTAGTGGAAGGGGAGAAATTACAAGTCTGTCCGAATGGAAAATTAAAACAATATCAGTATCGAGCAATCGATCAGTATGATGGAGATTTAACTAGCAAAGTTAAGATCGAAGAAAAAGAAGGAGATCTCGTATTTTCCGTTCGTGATTCGAGTGGAAATGAAACTTTAAAAAAAGTTCCATACGAGAAAATAGACCAAGTTCCTCCGTCTTTAACATATAAAGGAAATCCAACGATGTCTTTACTTGTCGGAAGTACTTATCAAGATCCTGGAATGAATGCAGTGGACGACTGTGATGGAGATCTTACTCCTAATATCGTTGTCAGCGGAAATGTCAATACCAAAGTGCCAGGAACATATAAAGTCATTTATACTGCGACAGATCAGTCTGGAAACCAAACATCGGCAGTAAGAACTGTCAAAGTTTATAAAAAGAATGTCACAACGCTTCCTGGAAAGAAGACGATCTATCTTACATTTGATGATGGCCCAGGACCTCATACTGCACGTTTGTTAGACATTTTAGCTAAGTATAATGTAAAAGCAACGTTCTTTGTGACAGGTGTAAATCCAGCGTACGATCCGATGATTACACGGGCTTATAGAGAAGGTCATAGTATAGGACTTCATACTTATACGCATCGTTATCAAACGATATATGCTAGTAAAGAAGCTTATTATCAAGATTTAAATTTGATTTCTAATAAAGTAAAGAATTTAACAGGTGTTGAAACGAAGTTAATTCGATTCCCAGGTGGATCATCCAATACGGTAAGTAATCGAGTACCAGGGCTTATGACATTACTTGCACGTGATGTCGAAGCGAGAGGATATAAGTATTTTGATTGGAATATTACAAGTGGAGATGCTGGAGAAACAACGTCGACACAAGTGGTTGCTAACAATGTGATTCGCAACTTGCGAAACGATTACAGTATCGTCTTACAACACGATAGCCAAGGATTTAGTGTCAATGCAGTAGAGACGATTATTCAATATGGGTTATCCCATGGATATACGTTCGCACCGCTTACGATGTCTAGTCCGACAGCGCATCATAAAATTAATAATTAGACAAAAAGAAAAACCTTACAAATGTAAGGTTTATTTTTTTAATTGGTGACCTGTATGGGATTTGAACCCATGAATGCCGCCGTGAAAGGGCGGTGTGTTGAACCACTTCACCAACAGGCCAACAAAATGGCGCCTCTTGTAAGACTCGAACTTACGACCCCCTGATTAACAGTCAGATGCTCTAACCGACTGAGCTAAAGAGGCATTTAAATGGTGGGCCTGAATGGACTTGAACCATCGACCTCACGCTTATCAGGCGTGCGCTCTAACCAGCTGAGCTACAAGCCCACTTAAATGTCAAACGACTATTACAGTATACATGATATTCTAAAGTTTTGCAATAGCTTTTTTACATTTTCTGTATATTTTTTGAAATCTGACGTCGATCCGACGTCCTCATTGAATAATATACACAGAAATGAAAAGTATGTCAATCTTTTTTGTGTCTCTTTTTGTTATAAAAAGTATAATTCGTTGACGTTAAAAATAATTAAAAGTATAATGGAGGTGAATATAAAAGAAATTTTATATTCGGAGCATCATGGATAACCAATAGATGTTATGACCATGTTAATATAGAAAGGATGAGGATATGTTAGAGTTACAAGACATCTCGTTTAAACGGGATGGAAAACATATACTAGATCATGTAAGTTTCAAGTTTGAGGCAGAAAAATTTTACGTGATCACAGGACCCAACGGAAGTGGGAAATCGACGCTTGCGAAAATTATTATGGGAATCGAACAACCAGATAGTGGGAAGATTTTGTTGGATGGAGAAGATATCACCCATAAAAAAATCAACGAAAGAGCAAAACTCGGGATTGGTTTTGCATTTCAACAGCCGGTACAATTTAAGGGAATTACCGTATACGATTTATTAAAACTTGCGTCTAAAAAAGAAATTGGAACGAAAGAGGCATGTCAATTGTTATCAAAAGTTGGTCTTTGCGCAGGAGAATACATCGACCGTGAGATCAATGGTTCTCTATCTGGAGGAGAGTTAAAACGAATCGAAATTGCCTCTGTCATGGCAAAGGATCCGAGTGTTTCTATCTTTGATGAACCAGAAGCTGGAATTGATTTGTGGAGTTTTCGAAATTTAATTGATGTGTTTAAACGAATGGAATCTTATGCGAAAGGTGTTACGATCGTTATTTCACATCAAGAGAGAATTTTAGCGATTGCTGATCAAATTATTTGGATGGAGCAAGGTAAGATTAAACAAGTAGGAAGCAAAAACGCGATGATGCATCAAATCTTGACACCACAGAAAGATTGTCCGAAAGGAGTGATGACTTGTGAATAAAGTAGATGAATCACTTCTTCACGAAGTATTAGATCAAGATGTTAGAAAGGCAGATGCTTACAACATACGTAAAAATGGAAAGGGAATCGAACGTAAATCAAATCCAAATATCGATATTGTTCCGAAAGAAGATGGAACAGGGCTTGATATTTACGTTAAGGAAAACACTTTATTTGGAATTGTGCATATTCCAGTTATTATTACGGAAAGTGGTCTTACTGATGTCGTATATAATGATTTTCATGTTGGGAAAAATGCGAATGTGATTATCGTTGCTGGTTGTGGAATTCACAATGGAAAACATAAAGATTCTAGGCACGATGGAATTCATCGTTTCTATCTAGAAGAAAAAGCGAAAGTAAACTATGTCGAAAAACATTATGGAGAAGGTGAGGGAGCTGGAAAGAAAGTGCTTAATCCAGTGACTGAAATTACGTTAGAAAAAGATGCGTATTTGTCGATGAGTACGACGCAGATTAAAGGGGTCGATGCGACCTTACGTGTGACGAAAGCTAAATTAAAGGAAGGTTCTACACTTGTTATTAATGAAAAAATATTGACGAGTGGAACACAACAAGCAAAAACTGATTTTATTGTTTCTTTGGATGGAGAAGGAGCAAGCACACATGTGACATCTCGCTCTGTAGCGGAAGAATCGTCTTATCAAGAATTTACGTCGAATGTGATTGGAAATAAAAAATGTTATGCTCATGTAGAATGTGATGCGATAATTAAAGATCATGGGTCTGTAAAAGCAATTCCAGAAATTTATGCAAAAGATGTAGAAGCAAAGCTGATTCACGAAGCGGCAATTGGTAAAATAGCAGGGCAACAACTTATGAAATTAATGTCTCTTGGACTTTCTGAAAAAGAGGCGGAGGAGACAATTATAAAGGGTTTTTTGAAATAGAATCGCGATGTGCATAGGAAATATGCACATTTTTTATTGTCAAAAGAATTATTTTATGTTAAAATGATAATGTTGTTAATTGGCCTGTTGGTGAAGCGGTTCAACACACTGCCCTCTCACGGCAGCATTCATGGGTTCGAAACCCATACAGGTCACCATATGATAATTACTAGATATTAGGTCTAGTTTTTTTATATAAAATTATGAGAGATTTGAAAAAAGAAAAAGAGGTAGAATTATGATTCGTATAAAGGAAATTGAACATGAACATGAAGCATTAATTGAAATTGCAAAAAATTATATGAAAACAATTCAGGATCGTTGTCACAGTATAGATCATATGAATGATGTTGTTGCCTATACAAAAGAACTTTTAAATGACTTAGAGGTTAAAGTAAACCCAGAAGTATGTATCATTGGTGCCTATTGGCATGACGTTGGAAGGACAAAATTGGATGTAGGACATGAAGAATTATCAGCAAAAATGTTAAGACGGTATATGATTGAAATGAATTATGATGATAAATTTATAGAAGATTGTTGTGAAGCAATCCAATATCATAAATGGAATATGACTCCCACGACTGTAGAAGGACTCATTATAAAAGATGCAGATAAATTAGCATATCTTGGAAGTGGCAGATGGAATGCTTGTTTAGAACAAAAGCAGAGATTAGATGATATCATAGGGTTACTTCCAAAATTAAGAAATGAAATTTTATATTTTGATAGTTCTAGAAAAATATACGATAGAGAAATTGTATGTATCATGAGATTGTTGTATGATAGATATTATGAGGAGAATGGAAAAAAATAATAGAAAACAAGCAAGTGTAAGCTTGTTTTTTTTGATATGTCAAAAAGATATGTCAAAAAGCGAACAAAAGGATGCAAAAAAGAGTGGAAAACGTCAAAAATACACTTTTGTTTTTTTGCGAAAAACAATGTTTGAAAAATAACGGATAATCAAAAAAACGAAAAAAAATAAAAAAATAATCGTGCTGTAACAATTCAAAAAAGGCAGTTTGACTTTTAAAAACAATGGATTTCCTGGTTTTTGATAAAAATGACATTTTATCAAAAAATGAAATGTAAAGAAAAACACAAAAAAATAAAATATATTTTTGTTGAAAAATAAAGGCTCGTGAGCAATGCTGAAAAAAAGTTTAAAATTTGTTCGCTTTTTTGCTTGATTTTTTTATTTTGAGTTGCTATACTGACAGTAGTTAAGGTAGGAGGAAATGTTATGACAGGTGTTATGGAAGATACAGCATTAGAACTACAGGTAGTGAAGAGAAATGGAAAGAAAGTTGATTTTGATGGAACGAAAATAGCAATCGCTATTAAAAAGGGATTTGATAGTTTAATTCCATCAGAGGAAAATGCAACATTACAAGATATTGGATATAGTGAAAAAGATGTGAATAAAATCTATCATGCTGTGATGGAACGCATAAAAAAAGAATATAAAGATGAAGAGAAAATCAAGATTGAGACGATTCAGGATATGATCGAGGATGAACTGCAAAAGAAAAATTATACAGATGTTTATGAATCATTTAAGGCATATCGTGAGCAGAGAAATCAATCACGTGAGTTATTCTCTGATAACAAAAGACTTCATAAGTTTTTAAAGAATATTGAAAGCTTAGGATTAAAGTCAGCACACGAAGAAAATACAAAGAGAGAAAATGCAAACGTCGATGGAGATACGGCAATGGGAACGATGCTTCAATATGGGGCTACAATTTCTAAAGAATTTACAAAAGCATATCTTATGAAACGTAAATACGCAGATGCTCACGATTCGGGAGCAATTCACATCCACGATATGGATTTTATGGCGATGGGAACAACGACTTGTTGTCAAATCGATTTAAATCGTTTATTCAAAGGTGGATTCTCAACAGGTCATGGGCATTTGAGAGAGCCAAATGATGTTATGTCTTATGCTGCACTTGCTGCCATTGCAATCCAAGCAAACCAAAATGATCAACATGGTGGACAGGCAATCCCAGCATTCGATTATTATTTAGCTCCAGGTGTGTTAAAAACATTCAAAAAACAATTTAAACAAGTTGTAAATGATTATTTAGATTTAGAAGGGTTGAAACCTCTTGTTAGTATGGAACGTATCGCAAAAGATATTAGTAAATTAAATTCTATCGAGGTAGATATGGAAGAGTTTGATGTCTATTCAAAAGGAAGTGAAAAGGTACATCATATTCTTTCTCTAGGGTATGAAAAAGCGGTTCAAAAGACCGATCGTATTACATATCAAGCAATGGAAGCATTTATTCATAATTTAAATACAATGCATTCAAGAGCAGGAGCTCAAGTTCCATTTTCAAGTATTAACTTTGGAACAGATACTTCTCCAGAGGGAAGAATGGTTATGAAGAACTATTTACTTGCTTTAGATGCAGGATTAGGACATGGAGAAACTCCAATTTTCCCAATTTCAATTTTTAAAGTAAAAGAAGGGGTTAACTATAATCCAGAAGATCCAAACTATGATTTATTTCACTTATCATGTGAAGTTTCTGCAAAGAGATTATTCCCAAATTTCTCATTTATCGATGCTCCGTTCAATTTACAATATTATAAAGAAGGGGATTACAAGACAGAAGTTGGATACATGGGATGTCGTACACGTGTCATGGGAGATGTAACCGATCCAGATAATCAAGTAACGCCTGGACGTGGTAACTTATCATTTACGTCTATCAATCTTCCAAGACTTGGAATTAAACATGGTATTGTAACAAATGAAAAAGCTGACATGGATGGTTTCTTCGAAGAACTCGGAGAATATATGGAAATGGTGAAAGATCAATTATTGGAACGTTTTGAAATTCAATGTAGAAAACATGTTTACAATTTCCCATTTTTACTTGGACAGGGTGTTTGGACAGATGGAGAAAAGTTAAAGCCAAACGATCGCATTCGTAAGTTATTAAAACATGGTACGTTGACATTTGGATTTATCGGTCTTGCAGAATGTTTAAAGGCTTTAACTGGTAAACACCACGGAGAGAGTGAAGAATCTCAAAAACTAGGACTTGAAATTATAGGATTTATGCGCAAAAAAGCAGATGAATATTCTGAAAAATACAATTTAAATTTCTCTGTTATCGCAACACCAGCAGAGGGATTATCTGGAAGATTTGTCAATATTGATAAAGCAATCTATGGTAAAATCAAAGGGGTTACAGATCGTGAATATTATACAAATTCATTCCATGTTCCAGTTTATTATAATATTTCAGCAGCTCGTAAGATTGAATTAGAAGCACCATATCACGCACTTACAAATGGTGGACATATCACATACATTGAATTAGATGGAGATACTACAGAAAATGTAGAAGCATTTGAAAAAGTAATTCGTAAAATGAAAGAGTCTGGAATTGGATATGGGGCAATCAATCATCCAGTTGATCGTGATCCAGTTTGTGGCTTTAATGGTGTAATTAACGATACTTGTCCAGGATGTGGTAGAAAAGAAGAAGATGATGAGGTTCATTTTGAAAGAATTCGTCGTATTACTGGATATCTTGTTGGAACAGTAGATCGCTTTAATAACGGAAAAAGAGCGGAAGAAAGAGATCGTGTAAAACACACGTTGAATGCAAGAAATGCAAAAAATTAGATTAGCAGGCGAATTACAGACTGATAGCATCGTCGATGGTCCAGGAATTCGTGCGGTCGTATGGACACAAGGTTGTGGACATCATTGCAAAGGATGCCATAATCCAGAAACATGGGACTTCAAAGGTGGAATGGAATGTGATGTCGATGATATCA
The DNA here is from genome assembly GCA_937944975.1 of uncultured Mycoplasmatota bacterium. GTDB lineage: Bacteria > Bacillota_I > Bacilli_A > RF39 > UBA660 > Fimihabitans. The sequence goes on from CALEBF010000002.1 coordinate 89,113, forward strand.
AAAGACAATTAGAACAATTGGAAGATCATGATGGTATCACTCTTTCCGGAGGAGATCCGATGTTCCAAGCAAAAGCATGTTACGAAATTGCAAAATATGCAAAAGAACTTGGTTTTAATGTTTGGTGTTATACAGGATTTACCTATGAACAATTGATGGTGATGAATGGTCGTGATCCATATATATTAAAGTTACTAGAACAATTGGATGTTTTAGTGGATGGAAAATTTGAATTAGCACAAAAGAGTCTTAATTTAAAGTTTAAGGGATCTCGTAATCAACGAATTATCGATGTTCCTGCAAGCTTAGATGAAGGTAAAGTTGTTATTGTAGACAAGTACTGTGAAGAGAAAAAATGGTTACCAAAATACCAAAAACAAGAATTTTTATACATTTAAGAATTATAGTTGTTTGCTATAATTCTTTTTGTTATACTATAAAAAAAAGTAGGTGATCGTATGGATATTTATTTTGTAATTGCACAATGTATAGGTGGATTGCTTTATTTATTTTAGTTTTGAGTCTTCAAAAAAACGAGAAAGAAAAACTTCTGAAATATCAAGTTTTATCTAGTCTATTATATGCGTTACAATATTTATTTTTAAATGCGCTAACAGGATGTTTTATGAATCTTGCATGCATGTGTCGGAATTTTATTTTTTATCAATATCAAGATCGAAAAGTTCCATTTTACTGGCTTATGATTACATTATTTTTTATGGTGGGATTATCTTTGGTGTCATATCAGGGAATTATTAGTTTGTTTCCTATGCTTGCCGTTGTTTTATATAGTATCGCATTATGGTATGGAAATGTAAGTATCATCCGAGTGGTGGAAGTTGTATCTTGCTCTTTTTTTGTTATTTATAATATTGTTGTACTTGCTATTATGGGATTGATTGCAACAATAATTGAATTAGTCGCCGCATTGTGGGCGATTTATCGATTTGATATTCGAAATAAAAAAGCTTGACTTAAACCTCACTTTAAGGAGTAAAATAAAAATGTAATAAAGGAAAGGTGATAAAATGGAAAAACAAACAGCAGGGAGAGATCAATTAGGAACGTTTGCTCCGAAATTTGCAGAATTAAACGATGATGTTTTATTTGGGGAGGTATGGAGCAGAGAAGATAAATTATCTTTAAGAGATCGATCTTTAATAACAGTTGTTGCCTTAATGAGCAAAGGAATCTTAGGTTCTAGTTTAAAATATCATATTATGAATGCTAAGAAAAATGGAATTACGAAAGAAGAGATGGCAGAGGTTTTAACACATGTTGCATTCTATGCAGGATGGCCAAATGCCTGGGCTGTTTTTAGAATGGCAAAAGAAGTTTATGAAGGTGAGCAATAATTCATGAAAAGAAGCGCCGGTATCTTGTTGTACAAAAAAGAAAATAACGAAATATTTGTTTTGTTAGCCCATTTTGGTGGACCGTACTGGCAAAATAAAGAAATCGGTGGATGGTCTTTACAAAAAGGGGTTGTGGAAGAATGCGAAAAAATTCTTACTGCGGCAAGAAGAGAAGTAGCAGAGGAAACGAACTTGAAGATTTCAGATGAGATTTTCTATTTGGCTTCTAAAAAAATATCGAGGAAGAAATTGGTCATCATGTTCTATTCATATTTTGATGGCGACCTCTCTAATTTTAAGAGCAATACATTTTGGTTGGAATGGCCAAAACATTCTGGTCAACTTGTAGAGTTTCCTGAGATGGATCAAATTAGATGGTTTTCTCTTCGTGAGGCAAAGAAGTATATTCACCCAACTCAACGCTTCTTTTTAGAAAGATTAGAAGAAAAATTACAGGTATAAAAAGGAATGTATATGACAGAGACATTAGTTATTTATTATAGTTATACTGGGAACAGTAAAAAAGTTGCAAATTATGTAAAGGAAAAACTAGGTGCTGATATTTTAGAATTAGAGCCAAAAATTCCGTTTTCTGATGATTATGATGCAGTTGTGGAAGAGTGGCAAAACAATGACATCAAACGTGATGTTGAAATTAAAGATGTAACTGTCAACTTATCACAATATTCGAAAATCGTTTTGATTACTTGTACTTGGTGGTATGGAATCGGTCCAGTCATGAAGAAGTTTTTGAAAGAGTATGATTTATCTTCTAAAGATGTCATTGTTGCTAGTAGCAATGCTGGTTGGTAAGGACATAGTTTTAAAGATTATGAGTCATTATTACCAAATTCACATATCAAAGGAGAACTTAATTGGGTATTTTCAGCAGATGAAAACGAGCGAGATAAGATGGTAACTTCCCAAAATGAAGTTGATGCTTGGATAGAAAAGTTAAATAGTTAGGAGAGAACAAAATGAGCGAAAAAGAATTTGAAAAAGAAAATGTATTTGGATTAGGAAATCCAAATAATGCTTTTGCACAATATTTTATAGGTCAAAGTTATTTAAATCCCTTAACTGATCCCAATAAAACAAACGTGTTTTTAGCGAATGTTACTTTTGAACCAGGATGTAGAAATAACTGGCATATTCATCATGCGAAAAGTGGTGGTGGACAACTTCTAATCTGCACTGCTGGATATGGTTGGTATCAAGAAGAAGGAAAAGAAGCACAGAGCTTAAAGCCAGGAGATGTCGTAACAATACCAGCAAATGTAAAACATTGGCATGGTGCAAAGAAAGATTCTTGGTTTAGTCATATTGCTGTAGAAGTACCAGGGGAAGATACAGAAAACGAATGGTGTGAAGCAATATCTGACGAAGAATACAGCAAATTGGGAAATTAGTTATGCAGGAAAATATGATTACTTATAAAATTTACAAAAATGTTTATGATGAGATGGTATCTGGAAAGAAAAATGTTGAAATTAGATTATTAAATGAAAAGTCTCAAAAGATAAAAATTGGAGATAAGATTACATTTCAAGTGGTGGATAGTGACTTGTCTTTGATTGTGGAAGTAACGAATAAATATATTTATTCTAATGTTGATGAATTATGGGAAGAGAAAGCAATTGTTTCAAATAATACATTAAATTATACGAAAGAAGAATTTGCTTGTGCTTTATATGAAATATTTGGTAAAGATAAAGTCGTTAGCTCAAAAATCGTCGGAATAGAATTTAAGATTTTAAAAAAATAATTTATTTCTAATGAAAACATTTCATGATATTAAGAGAGTGTGAAGAAATTATATTACATGAAACTATGTAATCATAAGGTAAAATATCATTTCGTTATTATATAGAAAGGAAGATAAAATGGAAAAATCAAAAGTATATTTTATTCGAGAGATTACTCCCGAAAATATTATTAAAGCATATGAAGCTTTAGGTAAAAATTTAGAAGGAAACGTCGCTGTTAAAATGCACTCTGGGGAACAGGGAAATCAAAATTATTTGAGACCAGAGTTTGTTCAAGATGTGGTTCGTCATGTAAATGGAACGGTCGTAGAGTGTAATACGGCATATGAAGGCGCTAGAAATTCTACGGAAAAGCATAAAAAGTTAATCGAGGAACATGAATGGAATAAATATTTTCCATTTGATTTATTAGATGCAGAAGGGCCGGATATGGAACTTGAGATTCCAAATGGTAAGGTATTAAAGAAAAATTATGTAGGAAAGAATTTAGCAAACTACAATGCCTTATTTGTTTTATCTCACTTTAAGGGACACGCCATGGGTGGATATGGTGGAGCTTTAAAACAACTTTCTATCGGTTGCGCATCCTCAAGGGGAAAGACGTTAATTCATACGGCAGGTGTGACAGATGATCAAAAGATACTATTCCAAAATTTACCGGATCAGGATAGATTCTTAGAAGCTATGGCAGATGCAGCAAAGTCTGTCGTCGATTATTTCAAAGGAAATGCCGTTTATATCAATGTTATGAAAAATATCTCAGTCGATTGTGACTGTGATGCGCATGCATCTGCACCGTGTATGAAAGATATTGGAATTTTAGCAAGTCTCGATCCTGTTGCAGTCGATCAAGCTTGTCTAGATTTAGTGTATCAGTCAAATGATCCTGGAAAAGATAAATTGATCGAAAGAATTGAATCTCGCCACGGAGTGCACACGATTGAAAGTGCCTATGACCTTGGTGTTGGAAATAGAGAATATGAACTAATTCAGATAGATGAAAAATAAGAAAGTGTTTGCTTTCTTTTTTCTTTTATATGGAACACATTTCTGACTTTTGATTGACTTCTCCCACAATTCATATTACAATGATATTAGGTGAAATCATAAGTATTTTACTTAGTATATATATTGGAGGGAAGATATGGAACAGATAGCGGTTTCCATTTTACTTGTCCTCCTTGGACTTTTTGTTGGAGTCATACTAGTGATTCTAATTAATTATCTTAAGGGTAATTTAGCTGCAAAAAAAGTAGAGGCTTTATTAGAACGCGCCAAGAAAGATGCCGATAAGGTAAAAAGAGATTACTTATTAGAAGCAAAAGAAGAGGCGCATCGTTTAAAAAGAGAAACAGAAAAAGAAATCAAAGAGAAAAAAAATGAAATGAAAGAATCAGAAGATCGTTTGCTTGCACGTGAAAATAACATGGATCGTAGGGATCAGACGTTACAGAATCGTGAGCAAATGTTAGAAGATAAAGAAAATCATTTAATTCAAAAACAAAAAGATATCCAAGATGAACAAGCGAAAGTGGAAGAGATTAAGAAAGAACAAATTCAACTATTAGAAAGCATTGCAGGATTTTCAAAGAATCAAGCTCGCGAGCTTGTCCTTAAAAAAGTAGAGGATATGATGAGTTTAGAAATTGCAGCACTCATCAAGGATCGAGAAGCTGAAGCAAAGTTAGAAGTTGATAAAAAATCGAAAGATATGTTAGTATCTTGTATGCAGAAATATGCATCAGATGTGGCCAATGAACAGACTGTCACAGTCGTTAATTTACCAAGTGACGATATGAAGGGACGAATCATTGGACGTGAAGGAAGAAATATTCGTACGATCGAAGCAGTAACAGGAGTTGATCTCATTATCGATGATACTCCTGAGGCAATAGTCCTTTCTAGTTTTGATCCACTACGTCGAGAAATTGCTCGCGTTACGTTAGAAACATTAATTAAAGATGGAAGAATTCATCCTACGAGAATCGAAGAAGTGTACGATAAAGTGAGCAAGGATATGAATGCTAAGATTTTAGAATATGGTAACAATGCGTTATTCGAACTTGGAATTACTAAAATGGATCCAGAACTTGTAGAATTAGTTGGTAAACTTCACTTTAGAACAAGCTATGGACAGAACGCATTACAACATTCTATCGAAGTAGCTAGTTTATCAGGATTATTAGCTGCTGAACTAGGAGAAAATGTCAATTTAGCAAAACGTGCTGGACTTCTTCACGATATTGGAAAATCTATCGATCATGAAGTAGAGGGAAGTCACGTAGAATTAGGAGCGGACTTAGCACGTAAATTTCATGAGAATGATACTGTGTTAAATGCGATTGAATCGCATCATGGCGATCATCCAGCAACGACGATCATATCAGAGATTGTAGCGATAGCAGATACTCTTTCGGCATCGCGGCCTGGAGCTAGAAACGACTCATTAGAAAATTACGTAAAACGTTTACAAGAGTTAGAGGCAATTGCAAATGATATGGATGGTATCGAAAAGACATTTGCTGTACAGGCGGGACGAGAACTACGCGTCATCGTAAAACCTGAAGAGATCGATGATCTTGGCAGCTATAAGGTGGCACGCGATATTAAAAATAAAATCGAAGAACAGATGCAGTACCCGGGAACGATTAAGGTTACTGTCATTCGTGAAACGAGAGCGACAGAGGAAGCAAAATAGTTTGCTTCTTTTTGCATGAAACGTATTTGCGCCCAGTTTTTGTTGCTTTTAAACAAAGGGCGACTTTTTTCGATAATTTAGTGTTATTCTAGAAGAGTGGATAAAGGGGGATTTTATGCAAGAGCAACAAATGAGAGGGTTAATTGCAGAGTTTCAAACACAACTCGCTTCTATAGAGGGAAGGTTAACTGCGTTTCAATATACTTCAGAATTAAGGGAGTATTTCAAATCTTATATCGTGACAGAATTAGAGAAAGATAGAGTTTCATTAGATCAGATGAAACGAGCATTCTTTCTTTCGAGTACGAACGAGGAAGATCTTTGTCGTCAATATTTCTTTTTAGAGAAACATGATTATCTTTTGAGTATTAGTGAAATTATCGATATGAATTACCACATGCGAGAGATTAGGGAACAGATTCGACAACTGACAAAAATCGTGTTTGATCGACTGCGAAGGCAGATCGTAGAACAATCGAAAAGTGAAAGTCAGAATAGAATTACTTTAGAAAGCCATGCACTAACAGGATATGATCTATCCTGTTTATTAAATGAAATAGGAATTCCTTCCAATTTAAAAGGGCGTCAGTATATCGAATACATTATGATTGAGTTATTAGATCGTAAGTTGTCGATTAAAGATGGGATCACGACAGCGATCTATCCAGCGGTTGCAAGCTTCTTTCAAACGACACCGAGTAAAGTGGAACGTTCTATTCGGCATGCAATCGAAGTTGCTTGGATGAGAGGAAATGAGCAATTATTACATGAATTATGTGGATATGCAGTATCTTTTTCGACATCGAAACCGACAAATAGAGAATTTTTAGCAAATTTATTTCATTATTTGGAATTGAAATTATGTCATAACGGAATTGATAAGGAGAGCTTTTCTTCATTAAGACATTCCTTGTTATCATAAAAAGTACTTGAATATCAAGTACTTTTAATAATTTCTGTAATATGGTCCATAATATGGATATGGGTAGTAATAATAATTATTATAATATGGTCTAGGATAGAAATATGGAGCAACTAAACCACCGGTGACACCACCGAGTAAAAATGGGAATAGAAAACCGCCGATGCGATCAGAATTGGCAGCATTTACCGGTTGAATATTTCTTCTGTTGTTGTTTCCATATGCATATGGATGAAATTGGTTTGCAGGAACATATCCGTTTCCAAACTGATTTGAATACATATTGCCTCTCCTTTCATAATATAGTATGATAATAATAGGAAAGAGTGAGAAAATGAAAACAGGATTTGAAAAATTAAGTGAGACGATTGTACACTATTCGTTAGATGTAAAACCAAATGATAAAGTATTGATTACTTGTACACCGGAGTGTAAGCCACTCGTGTTAAAATTAATCGATGCAATTACGGAAGCGGGAGCCGTTCCTATTGTCAAATTAGGAGACGATGAAATCGATGCTTATAGTTTGCAACATACGAGTGACGAGAGAATTCGTTTGCTTGCGGACATGGCAGAATTTGACGTGGATCATTTTGATTGTTTTATCCATATTCGATATACAAAGAACGAGTATGAAACGAAGAATGTTCCTGCAGAGGTACGCCGTAAATTAGGGGAGGCGAAAGAACATGCAGACGACATTCGTATCAATGAAAGAAGATGGACGCTTTTGAACTATCCATCTTTAGTAGATGCATATAAAGCAGGAAAGCCAACAGAGGAATTTTTCCAGTATGCGGTGGATGTGATGAATGTTGATTACAAGGGGATGTATGATGCGATTTTACCTTTGAAAGAATTGATGGAAAAGACGGATCAGGTGCGTATCGTGGGACCTAATACGGATATATCTTTTTCAATTAAAGGAATTCCTGCAATACCATGTTGTGGAAAAGCGAATATCCCGGATGGGGAAATTTATACAGCACCAGTGAAAGAAAGCGTAAATGGTACAATAACTTATAATACACCTTGCCCGTATCAGGGGAATATTTATACAAATGTATCGTTGACATTTGAAAATGGAAAAATTGTCAAAGCGACATGTGATCAGGATAACGAAAAATTAAATGAAATTTTTGACACTGATGAAGGAAGCCGCTATGTTGGAGAATTTTCTTTTGGCGTAAATCCAAAGATTTTAGATCCGATGGGAGATATTTTATATGATGAGAAGATTTTAGGAAGTATCCATTTTACTCCAGGTAGAGCATATAAAGATGCATTTAATGGGAACTTGTCTTCGGTTCATTGGGATATGGTTTTAGTACAACGACCAGAATATGGTGGTGGAGAAATCTACTTTGATGGAAAGTTGATCCGCAAGGATGGAAAGTTTGTCTTGCCTGAATTGGAGGCATTGAACGGACTTCAAAAATAGAATATATTTGAAACTTCTTCATATCATGAAATAGGTGATACTATGAAGAAGTTTTTTCAGTTATTGGGACTATTTGCACTTGTTTGTGGAAGCTTTTTCTATACCGAGAAGACTGTGTCTGTCGTTCGTGATATGGATGAAATTATGATACAGATTAAAGAACAGGAAAAGATAGATAAAACTGAGGCCGTCGACGCTAAGATCGATGGGGATACGGTCATTCCAGGCAAGAGTGGAAAAGAGATCGATATCGATCTAAGTTATCAGAAGATGAAACAATATGGTGCATATACTCCGAAATTGCTCGTATACGAACAAGTAAAGCCTACTCGTAGTATCGATCAATATTATCACAAGTATGTAGTAGGTGGAAATCCTTCAAAAAATCAAGCTACTATTATTTTTTTGGTGGAGGAAAATAGTGATCTTACGAAGATAAAGAAAATTATGGATCAAGAAGAGGTGAGAGCAAATTATTTTGTCGATGGAATGTGGTTAGAACAGAACAACGAAGAGATGATTCGATTGATCGAAGAAGGAAATATCGTTGGGAATTTAAGTTATCAAAGAGATTATGCAAATAGTTCTTTCGTGTGGATGGATACGATTATTCGAAGAGTAGGAGAACAAAAACAAGGATATTGTTACACAGAGAATAAAGATAAAAAAGTGATCGATAATTGTAAGTTACAGAAAAATTTTACGATTCTACCAAATCTTGTTACGAAAGAACATCCCTTTTCAGAAGTAAAGGAAAATTTGCAACCAGGTAGTATAATTTCTCTTGCAATCAATCAATCGACAGAAGAACAGTTACTATCGATCGTTCGATATATTAAATCAAGAGGATATTCCATCGTTACTTTGGATGAGTTGCTGCAAGAGTAAATGAAGTTGCAATAAGAAAATTTTAATTGACAATTACATTCTTTATTTGGTATATTACAAATAGAAGAGGAGTGTGTTGTATGAACGAGAAGAATAATATTCCAATGGAATATCAACCTATTTCGATGTGGGGATATTTTGGATACGAAATTTTATTTGCAATTCCTTGCATTGGGTGGATTCTTTTACTCGTGTTTGCGTTTGGAGGAACTAGAAATATCAACGTACGTAATTTTGCTAGATCTTATTTTTGTTTGCTCATTATCGTTGCAGTGTTGTTTGGTATTTTTATGCTTCTTTCAGGTGTTTATGCAGCAAATGTATAGGGGAAGAAATAGGAGACTATTTCTTTTTTGATGATGCAGCAGGTAAAAGAAGATTTAAAACAGCTGAAATTTGCACTCCTCGCTATTTTTATCTATGCTTGTTTTATGCAAGTGATATTTGGAACGGTTGTCCGATGAAAGCGTTTTTCGGTACTGACTGTCCGGCGTGTGGTCTAACTCATGCAGGTATTTGTGTTCTTTTAGGCAAATGGGAAGAAGCTTGTATGTGGAATCCGACGATCTTTTTGTGGATGTGGTGTATTTTTTTGTTTGTGATCGATCGTTATTGTTATCGTTGGAAAGTTAAAATATTTCCGTTTTTATTTATTATCGTAGGACTCTTTACTTTTATGTGGTATGGGGTTAAACTATTTTTGTAATCATATAAGAAAAAGAGGTGTTTTGATGGAAATTACAATTCATATTTATTATACTGGTCAAAATGGATCTGCGAGAAAGTTTGCTGATGAGATGGTCAAAAGTGGACTAGTAGATCGGATTCGCGCGGAGGAAGGAAATTTAAAATACGATTATTTTTTTCCTATGGATGATGTTGAGACGGTTCTTTTGATTGACCGTTGGAAAAGTCAGGAAGCGTTAGATATTCATCATAAGACGGAGATGATGGAGGAAATCGCTCGTTTGAGAGAAACCTATCATTTAAAAATGAGAGTGGAAAAATTTACGAAAATATCGTAGCGATAGAATGGATGTGAGATGTATGAAAAAGCCAGAACTACTTGCTCCAGCGGGAAACATGGAATCTCTTTATGCCGCAATCGAAGCAGGATGTGATGCTGTTTATTTAGGAGGATATACATTTGGAGCTCGTGCTTATGCGGGAAATTTTTCTTTAGAAGAAATGAAGGAAGCAGTACGATATGCTCATTTATATGGGGTAAAAGTTTATGTCACAGTGAATACTGTAATCTACGAGTCTGAAATTGAAATGTTACTTGATTACGTAGATGAATTAGTAAAGATTCACGTAGATGCTCTCATCATTCAGGACTTAGGAGCTTTTGATCTCATTCATCAAACTTATCCTGATTTGGAGTTGCACGCTTCTACACAGATGCACATTCATAACGTGAGCGGTGCTTTGATGATGGAAAAATTGGGAGCGAAGAGAGTGGTGCTAGCGAGAGAAACTCCGATAGAAGTAGTACAGGAAGTAAAGAAAAAGACGGAAATCGAAGTCGAAATTTTTGTACATGGTGCACTTTGCGTGAGCTACTCTGGACAATGCTTAATGAGTAGTTTGATCGGCGGAAGAAGTGGAAATCGCGGAAGTTGTGCGGGAAGTTGCCGTCAAAAATACACAATGGTGGAATTAGATCAAGGAAAAGAAAAAGTATTAAAAGAAGAAAGTTACTTGTTATCGATGAAAGATCTAAATACGCTAGAACATTTATCAGAATTGATCGATGCGGGAGTGGAAAGTTTTAAAATCGAAGGTAGAATGAAGAGCCCGAGCTATGTTTATTGTGTTGTTTCTCTATATCGCGAAGCAATTGATTCCTACCTACAAAAAGGGAAAGTATCGATCAATCAAAAAATGCTTGAAAATTTATCGTATATCTTTCATCGTCGATTTACGAAAGGTTTTTTATTTCATGAAGACAATGATCGAGTCACAAATCCGTTTCGACCAAATCATCTCGGAGTTCCTATCGGAAAAGTAGAACGTGTGAAAGGAAATAGAGTGTTTATAACATTATCTTTACCAGTTGTTCAAAAGGACGGCGTTCGCATCATAGGAAAAGAAGATACAGGATGTTTTTTAAATGTATTTTATAAAGATGGGAAAAGAGTTAGTGAGGCGAGTGCCGGAGATACGATTTCTTTCGATGTGAAAGGGAAAACAGAAAAAGGTGCAACGGTTGTAAAAACATACGACGAAAAGTTGGTGTGTTCAATCCAGAATGAAATCGATGCAAGAAAAAGGAAAGTTCCAATTTGGATGCAGGTCATATTAAATGCGGGTGATCCAATGATATTAAATGTAACAGATGGAAAGCATAAAGTTAGAGTTGAAAGCTCACAATTATTAGAAGAACCAAAAAATAGTCCAACACCAAAAGATAGAATTCAATTACAATTAGAAAAACTAGGAAATACTGTGTATCGTTGTGAAGAAATTACATTTAAACAAGTAGGGGATATTTTCCTTCCGATTTCTATCATCAATGAAGTACGTAGACTTGCAATTTCTAAGTTAGACGAACTTCGATTAGAACGCCCAAAATTAAAGAAAAAAGGATATCATGCTGCACCCATTTCCGTAGAGCGTACAGAAAATACCGAAGTTTATTTTTCTACACAAAAACAATATGAAAGATTAAAAAATTGTGGATTAGAGCTAATTACTGATATCGAAAATAAAGAGAAGTATCAGGAAAATATGATATGGAAGTTACCTAATGTGATAGAGAAATATCCTAATATAAACGAAACTGTCATGATAGAAGAAGTAGGTGGGTTAGAAAGTTACTCCGATTTCGTAACTGGGGTAGGGTTCAATGTATGTAATTCTTATACGGTCCATTTGCTTCATAAGTTAGGGGCAAAAGAAGTGACACTTTCTTACGAGTGTAATGATATTCAAATAGAAGAATTGATGGAAGCTTATTTCGAGCGGTATCAAACACTTCCGAATGTCGCTTTGATCGTTCGAAGCGTTCCTCGCATGATGACGACGAAGTATCGATTATCGGAGCATGGAAATCCACAGAAGCAATACTTTTTGAAGGACCGATTCCACAATTTGTATCCAATTTACACAAACCGAGACGGAATGCATTTGTATTTTGATCATGTTGTGGAAAGAGGACCGATTCAAAATTATCGCGAGATGGGAATTCAAAATTTTCGATATGAATACTTACCGACAGAACGAGTGGATGAGGTTTTAAAAAACCAAAGATAAATCAATAGAAAAGCGTAGACTTTTCTATTTTTTTGTATTATAATAAATGACAATTTTAGGAGGTGATCACGTGATAAAAACTAACTTGCCAGTCATTTTATTACGTAATATGTTATTACTTCCTAATAACGAGTTAAGATTCGAATTCGATCAGGACGAAACAAAAAATATATTAGATGTCGCAGAATTATTTCACGAAAATAAATTACTTGTTGTAAGCAGTGAAGATTCATTAGAAGAAATGCCAGATTTAGAGGGACTACCTAATGTTGGAGTGATTGCAATCATCGAAAGTAAAATGGAATTGCCTAATGATAAAACAAGAGTCGTGATTCGTGGGCTAGAACGAGCGCACATTGTAGAGTACTTAAATATTACGCGTACGAAAGAAGTATTAGAAGCAATTGTACAAAAGGAAGAAGAAGAGGAAATTTCGGAGGATAAGAACCGTATTTTAGTACATAAATTACTTACGGAATTAGAAAACTACCTGAAAAAGATTCCTTATATGAGTAATAGTATGATGGCGTCGATTCGTAAGGAAAAACAACTACCTGTCGTTACAGATATGATCGCTCCACATCTTCCTATTTCGACAGAGAGATACTATGAGTATTTAGGAGAATTTAAAGCTGTCATTCGTGCAGAGATGATCTTAAAAGATCTATATGAACAAGAGCATATATTTGAGGTTGAAAAAGAGATCGATCAACGAGTAAGAAAAGAAGTAGATCAACATCAAAAAGAGTTTTTATTACGCGAACGCATGAAAGTGATTCAAGAAGAGTTAGGAGAAGAAGAACTTTCTAAAACGGAAATAGATCGATTTTTAGAAAAAGAAAAGAAATTACGTTTGCCAAAAAAGGTAAAAGAACGAGTGGATAGTGAGATACGTCGTTACAAGTCTTTACCACCGATGTCTCCTGAGGTAAATATGATTCATACATATATCGATTGGATCTTAGATTTGCCATGGGGAAAATACTCGGAAGATTGTAAGGATTTCTCTTTCGTCCAAGATAAACTAAATGAATCCCATGCAGGGTTATCCAAAATTAAAGAACGTATTATAGAGTTTTTAGCAGTTCGGCAGATGGCTGGTAAAATGTCGGGATCGATTATCTGTTTTGTCGGACCGCCTGGGGTAGGAAAGACGTCACTTGCTTTTTCGATTGCCAAGGCAATGAAACGAGAATTTGTGAAAATTTCAGTTGGAGGAGTTTCCGACGAATCAGAGATCATGGGACACCGTCGTACTTATATCGGAGCGATGCCAGGGCGTATTATTCAAGCGATGAAGCGATCTCTCACGAATAATCCAGTTTTCTTGATCGACGAAATCGATAAAATGACGAAATCAGTTCACGGAGATCCGGCAAGTTGTTTTTTGGAAATTTTAGATCCAGAACAAAATAAAATGTTTCGTGATAACTATATCGAGGAAGCGTATGATTTATCGAATGTCTTATTTATTTTGACTGCGAACGATATCGATGAAATCCCAGATCCGCTTCGCGATCGTTTGGAAATTATCATGTTGGATGGTTATACGGAATATGAAAAACTCGATATAGCTAAAAACTATTTAATTCCAAAATTATGTCGGACTCACGGGTTAAAACAAAAGCAAGTGGAAATAAGAGATCGAGAGATTCTATATATGATTCGATATTATACAAAAGAAGCAGGAGTGCGTGAATTAGAAAGACAATTAGAAAAGGTACTTCGAAAGATCGTGACAAGAATCGTAGTGACACATGAAAAAAAGAGAGTATACCACATCTCTCATCAGGATTTGTTACGTTATTTAGGCAAAGAAAAATTTCAATATATAAAACGAGGAAAAAACGTTCCCGGGGTGGTCAATGGGCTTGCATATACTTCCTATGGTGGAGATACATTGCCGATTGAAGTGAACTATTATAAAGGAAATGGAAATCTTGTATTAACAGGATGTTTGGGAGATGTGATGAAAGAGAGTGCTACGATTGCACTTTCCTATATTAAATCAAATGCTGAAATGTTACATATTCCATATAATATGTTAGTAGAAAATGACATTCACATTCACGTTCCGGAAGGAGCGATTCCCAAAGATGGACCTAGTGCGGGAATTACGTTAGTGACAGCTCTTTACAGTGCATTTCAAAAGTTAAAGGTAGAACGAACGATAGCGATGACCGGAGAAATCACATTACAAGGACAGGTATTACCTGTTGGAGAAATTAAAGAAAAAAGTCTTGGAGCAGCACGGCAGGGGATTAGAACAATTTTGCTTCCTCATGAGAACTTAAAAGATTTAGATGAGGTTCCAGAGGAGATCAAAAAGAAAATTCGTTATATTCCAGTAAAATACTATGTTGATGTATTAAAGTATTTGAAAGAAGGAAAAGAATATGATTTTGCGAGAAATAGATGAATTATGGATCGATCAAGTCGAGGCAGAATTATACGTTGATTACTTGTGTTATGCAAAAGATAGTCAACTCTCTAAAGAGATGTTATTACGACTCAAGAATCCAGATTATTCAGAGGCGTTATATCATTTGTTATTAACGGTTGTACCAGAAGATGTAGATATTTCTGAGAAAATTCGTCATAGACTGCTTTTATTACTAGAATTAATAGAGATTTATTTTCCACATGACGCATTATTTTCTGATGCTATCATTATTTATTGGAAAGAGGCACTGTTTCAAAAACAAGGAGTAAAAGAAACTAAAATAGAAGCAAGAGAAAAACTACAATTTTTAAGTTGTATCGATGTAAAAGAACCTGACGAGCAAGAGAGAAGATATGACGAGGAAAGGGCAAGAGAATATGCTTTTTTCCGATTTCTCTGTCAAATAGATTTAACAGAGAGAGGAAAGAATGGAGTTTATCTATATGCGGACTATATTCTTGATCCTTATTTACCAGCAATTATCGATGATTGGTATAACCGATTTCCCGCAATATTTAGAATTGACGAAATGGCCGAAAAGATCGTATTTTTATTATCATCTCGTAGTGCTCTTACGAGTGCGAAGATAGAAGATTCTATTGATTTCGAGGTAGAGATAGAAGAGGAAATCTTTCAGCATCAATATTCAAAAGAAGAAATAAAAAAAGTTCAATCACTCGACCCGAGCGGATTCGTGGATGATCTATTAAATGATATACAAACAATGCTGGCATTATATGATCAAAGTAATATGCCACAGAAAAAAATAATGGCTTAGGAGGTATAATATGGCACGACACACAAACGAAGAAATAGAGTATGCATACGACCAAGCAAATATTGAAAATGTTTTACAATACTTTTGCTATGCAAACCCAATTCAATATAGAATTGATGAAGATTCATTATTACTATCGACTGATTTTGTAATGGAACTATTTGATTTAATCACATCATATTATGAAAATAAAAATATTTCAAAATCGATTCGCAATAATTTAATTAGTTTGATCAATCATATGGGAAGAGTTGCTCCACAATATGAGACGATTGCTCAGCCAGGGCTTTTAGAAGAGTTAAAACAGGCTTTAAGACAAAGTACGGAAGAGAACAAAGAATCGAGTGAATATATGCTTTTTTGTGATACGCGAGAAGACATGATTAGTAAGGAAGAGTACAAAATTCATAAGGAACAATACAGAGAGGAATTATATGGCTTCTTATTAGATGAGACCTATTTTTTTGATCATTGTTGTATGCCTGATTTGGATGTTGAAAATTTGATTACGCTAGCGCGTAGACCAGATGTTTTATCGATGGTTTATCGTTTTATTGAAAAACATAAAATATTGATAGAAGCGCCTTTATGTCACGATCGATTACAGTTATTACTTTTTGTACGAGACTCTATGGAACGAGCTACGACATCTCTTAAATTTCGATTTACGGAACAAAACGGCCATGAAACGATAGTTCAAGTAGATCATGCATTATTTTCAAATTTATATCATTATCATGACGCGTCAGAGCTAAAGGAACTCAAACACAATTTAGAAAGTTATCATAGAGGAGAAGTTCCGGTAAGAAAAAGAATGGATTTAAACTAGAAAAGAAGGATTTTATGAAAAATGAGGAATATGAGGAATATAGGAAAGTAGTTGTAGGTTGCTATGTAGAATATCTAATATGTATACCAGAACTTTTAGAATTGAATATGCTTGGGAACTTTTTGTGTACTGATTTGGTCGCCCAGAAAAAACTTCAAGAGATCATAATGGAAATGGATGAAAAGAAGAATTGTGGAATAGAAAAGAAAAGTCGTTTGAGAAAGTTATGTACTGTTGCATATCGTTATGCAAAAGAAAAAAAGTGGTCGAGGGAACAAGAAATGTATCAGATGTTAGCTTGTAAGATCAATACGTTGTCAAGTGAAAATTACGAAACTTTTTATCGTCGACAATTTTTAGATATTTTAGATGTTTCTATGCAGGAGAATGTCTTAGAAAGTCATACAGCAAGAGAGTTAGAATTTACATTAGATCAAATGAAATGTTTACAATATATTTGTTTGGTAGATTTATCGAAAGTAGAAAACATTCTTCCACAGATTGAGTATTATGTAAAATATCCCTTTACAAGTTATATGGCTGACATGTTGTTAGATCAGTATCCTATACTTGTTACAAATGATGCTTTTTATTACTTTATGAAGCATGTATATATGACACGACTTGCTTTTTTAACGACGATGCAGCAGTCTATCGATGTTGCATGGATGGGGCAAAGTGTAACAATTACGTGTACAGATGAAGAATATGATGATTTATATTATTTTGATCCAATTGAACATCAAGAGAGTTCTTTTCAAACGTTAGAAGAACTTCGTGATCAATGGACAAAACCACATAGTGGAAAATCTATGTTGATAAGTTAAGGAGAGTAGTATGTTAGAAGATAGAGAGTATATGACGCAAGATAGATTTGACGTATGGTTGAACGCAAAATTATATCAACCGGATTTTCAGATTGACGAGACATTTTTAAGAGAACTTTTTCAATTTGAGACGGATGAGTTTTTCATAGATTTTCTATATCATGTGTTTGTTGGCAAATATATGGGAGGTTATCCAAAGGAACATTTAGTGGACTTACTCTGTGAAATACAGTCGGTCCCACATTTGATAGATCATGAGAGAACGTTATATCAAACGGATCGATTAGTAGATATGATTGAGCATGCTGATGATCATAATAGGTATTGGTATTATAAAAATTGGAAATATACACATCTTTTAAACGATTCTTATAATTATAGTTTATTGGAAGAAGATATTTATGAGTTGATCATTTTGGAAAATGAAGTTCTCCATTATCTAGATGAGAAAGTTTTATATGATCTAGAAGAAGAAAAAGATTTTCAAAAAGGGCAAAGACTGGAGCGCACATTTCAAAGGTTGTTACATTCCACGCATACGACGTGTGCGATCCAAGCTTTGATTTACGATGTTGAAGAATTGATTGTAGATAACGATTATTATACTGAAATCATGAAATTACTAGAAGGAAGAAAACAAATTTTAACTTCTTCTCAAGAAGATAAAATTGAAAGTAGATCTCTATCTCTTTTTCATGATGGAAGATTGATAACTGTAGACTATGGAGATACAGAGTCTAATATAGATAAAACTGTACGATATATGGATCAAGTGTATAAGGAAGATTATGGAAGCGAAAGATATCAAAATACATTATTTCATTAAATAGATAGTTCTAGGCTATCTATTTTTTTCATATATTGTAGTAAATGTGGAGGGAGAGAATTATGAAAAAGATAATACCATTTAAAAAGGAGATCGTATTTAAAACGAATTTAGCAGAAGTTACGAGTATTTCTCTAGAACATTCCCTGCATGTAGAGAATGATCAATTGATTACTGGATCTTTCGAAGTCAGTGGGGAATATAAAATATCGGATAATAGTGCAACGACAGACGTATTTTCATTTGAGTTACCATTTGATATCGAAATGGATGATCGCTATGATTTATCTGGGTGCTCGGTAGATATTCATGATTTTTATTATGAGATTATCAATAATAGTATTTTGGCTGTCAATATAGAAGTAAGTGTTTCTAATTTCAAAGAAAAACCATTGATAGAAGAGGAGGAAGAAGAATTGCAAGAGGTAACACGTACGATTACACCGTTAGAGGCAGATTTGGTAAGAGAAGAAATAGAACCTGCATCAGAAGTATCAGAAAAGATAGAAGAACCAGAAGAAAATTCTAACAAGGGAAGATGTGTCGAGGAAGAAACATCAGAAGATTTACCAAAAGAGAGAATTGGAACTTTGTTTGATTCTTTTGACGAGACGAAAGAAACGTATGCCACATATAAAGTATATATTGTAAGAGAAGGGGATACGTTAGAATCCATTTTAGAAAAGTACAACACGACAAAAGAAATTCTAGAACCATACAACCAATTATCAGAACTACAACTCGGAATGAAATTAATCATTCCGCAGACAGAGCATGCGACAAATATTTGACGTACTTGAGCGTTATCAAATTAAGCCTAAAAAGTATGTGATGAAAGGAAAAGCGACCTTGATCGAAACATCGGAAGGTCGCTTTGCAATCAAAGAGAAAAATCGTTCTGAAAATGGGAAAATTTTGCAGTATTTGAATTCTAGAAATTTCGATTATTATCCCAAAGTAAAGATCGAAGATGATAGTTACGAAATTCGGGAGTGCATCGAAGATATCAATATGCCAAGAGATCAGAAGATTGCTGATCTTATCGATCTCGTTAGTTTATTACATAATAAGACGACACATTACAAGGAAGTAGATGAAGATGACTATAAGATCATTTTCGAAGATATCAAGAATAATATCGCGTATTTAACAGAGTATTATAACGATATCATCTCTATTATCGAGACGAAAGTTTTTATGAGTCCGAGTGAATATTTATTCGCACGCAATGTAAGTAAAATCTACTCTTGTCTTCACTATTGTGATGTGGAACTAGATCATTGGTATGATTTGATGAAAGAAAAAAGAAAACAACGCGTTGTCGTGTTGCATAATAATTTATCTTTAGATCATTTTTTAAGAAACCAAAGCTCGTATTTGATTAGTTGGGAGAAAGCTAAAATTGGAATTCCTATTTTTGATTTATACAAGCTTTATAAAAGACATGGTTTAGAATTTGAATTTGGAGAGCTTTTAAAACAGTACGAGAGAAATTACCCATTACAAAAAGAAGAGAGAATGTTATTTTTTATTTTAATCTCTCTTCCAGATAAAATAGAATTTACAGCGTCAGAGTATAAGATGTGCCATATCGTGAGTGATTTTATCGATTCGCTATATAAGACAGAACAATTGATTTCACCATATTATGCGGAACAAGGAAAATAAGAAGAAGATGAAGAATAATAAAAATAAAAATAAATTAAAACGAGTAATTAGAATAAAGCATAATAGGAATTGATATACGAGTAATACAAAACACGCACCACAGCATAGACACCATTTTGTACGTCCACACCACCAATTATTTCTCATAATACCACCTAATCATAGAGTATGCATACTTTTAGGATTGGTATATGACAAGGCCTAGAAAATGTTTTCAAACATTTTCTTTTTCTATACAACGAACGAATGTTTGTGGTATAATATGATTGGTGGTAATATGGAACGAATTATCTTTCATATCGATGTCAATAATGCGTTTTTATCGTGGAGTGCAATCGATCTACTCAATCACGGTTCTAAATTAGATATTCGTGATTCTTATGCCGTGATTGGGGGAGATGAAAAATCTCGTCATGGGATCGTTCTTGCAAAGTCGATGCCGGCGAAAAAGCGTGGTGTAAAAACAGGAGAGTCTCTCTATCAAGCGAGGAAGAAAGTTCCAGCACTTAAGATGTATCCTCCAAATTATCTTTGGTATCAGAAAATGTCCAAGTCATTATTTGAACTGTTGAGTAAGTATACAGATGATATCGAAGTTGCTAGTATCGATGAATGTTATCTAGACTACGGAAAAGTAAAGAAGTTATATGGTGATGAAATCGAATTTGCCTATCGGTTGAAAGAGGAAGTTTATAATACACTTGGGTTTACTGTCAATATTGGTATTGCCAATAATAAATTGTGTGCGAAAATGGCAAGTGATTTTTCAAAACCGAATAAAGTACATACGCTTTATCAATCCGAAGTAGAAAAGAAGATGTATCCACTGCCGATAGGAGATTTGTTTGGAGTTGGAAGACGTACGTGTGAGAAGTTATTAAAATTAGGAATTCATACCATTGGCGATTTAGCACACGCAGATCCAAAGCGATTGAATCCATATCTAAAGAATCAAAGTATCGATTTTATAAGAAGAGCACAAGGATACGATGATTCACCAGTTTTAAAAAACGAAGGAGATCCGAAAGGAATTAGTAATTCTGTTACACTTCCTAGAGATTTGAACGATTTAGAGGAAATGAATTTTATCATTCATGGGATTGTCGAAAATGTAACGCGAAGTCTTAGAAAACAGAAAAAGTATGCATCGGTCGTTGCGATTATTATCAAAGATAAGTTTTTTAAATCGTATTCCCATCAACGAAAACTCAAAAATGCAACGGACTTGAGTGAGGAAATTTATCAAGTCGCGAAAGAACTATTAAAAGAATGCTGGAATCACGAACCAGTGCGATTACTAGGAGTACGATTAGATCAATTAACGGAAGAAAACCATCATCAAGTTTCTCTTTTCGAAAGTGTCGACAATCGAGAACGTGATACGAAATTAGAACACTTGATCGATGCGATTCAGGATAAATATGGGGATCGAGCAATCAAGAAGGCAACTTTAATCGATCATCCAGTAAAGAAAAAATATTTAAATCATTAGTTAGTTAGGTGATAATATGCCAAAAGCAATCTATATTCACATTCCGTTTTGTAAACATATTTGTTCCTATTGTGACTTTTGTAAGTTTTTCTATCGTAGTGATTGGGTAGAAGAGTATCTCATTGCATTAGAAAAAGAATTTCAGAGTTATCACATCGAGAATAAAGTTAGAACGATCTATATTGGTGGAGGGACACCGAGTGTTTTATCTGTACAACAATTAAAGAAATTGTTTGAAATGATCGCTACGATTCCAAGAGAAGTCGATTATGAATATACGATCGAATGTAATGTCGAAACGATGAGTATGGAAAAGTTGAAGCTTATGAAACAATATGGAATCAATCGTATTAGTTATGGAGTGGAGACGACACATGGAAGGCATTTAAAAAACTTGGAACGAGCGCATACGTTTGACATGGTGAAAGATTGGATCGATAAGACCAAAGAGATTGGAATTCAAAATATTAGTGTCGATCTTATCTATGCACTTCCAACGGAAACGTTAGAAGAAGTAAAAGAAGATGTCGATCGTATTTTATCTTTAGATGTTCCTCATGTATCGATGTATTCATTGATCATTGAAGAACATACAAAATTTAGTGCTAGGAATGTACAATCGATCTCTGAAGATCTAGATTACGAGATGTATCAGTATATTTGTAATACACTAAAACAACATGGATATGAACACTATGAAGTCAGTAATTTTGCTCGCCCTCATTTCTCATCAAGACATAATCTCGTCTATTGGAACAACGAAGAATATTACGGTATAGGGTTAGGCGCGAGTGGATATATTGGAAATGTACGATATACGAATACGCGAAGTTTGAATCAATATTTTAGTGGAGCATATCGGAAAGAAGAGGAAGTACTTTCTTTACAAGAGACGATAGAAAATGAAATGATGCTTGGACTTCGTAAGATGAAAGGGGTATCACAGCATCGATTTTTTGAAAAATATCAAAGAAAGATGGAAGATGTTTTTCCGATTGAAACGTTGTTAGAACAAAAAAAGCTAGAGCAGAAAGAAGATTATATTTCGATTCCGAAAGATAAGATATATGTATCAAATGAAATTTTGTTAGAATTGTTTGACGGGATTGTTGAAGATGCGTGAAATATGATACACTAAGATTTAGGAAGGTAGTTATATATGAATGAAGATAAAATAAAAATGTTTCAAAGAGAAATCGGATATATTAAAAGCGATCGATATCGCGAGAATATTAAAAAATTAATTTCTTGGTTACCTGATTATTTTTTCGAAGTTCCAGCAAGTTCTACGGGAAAATATCATCCAAAATATGCATTAGGCGAGGGTGGTCTCGTTCGTCATACAAAGGCCGCTGTCAGAATTGCCTATGAGCTTTTGAACGATGAAAGCATTGGATATCAATTTAAGAAGGAAGAAAAAGATGTCATCTTGATGGCACTTCTTTTACACGATGGGCTAAAGCATGGTGAACCGAAAGAGAAATATGTTCGATTTGATCATCCATTGCTTATTTGTCATATGATCGAAAGTCATGCAGAGGAACTAACACTTACAGAAAATGAGATCAAGGCGATCGTGAATATGATTTCTAGCCATATGGGCCCTTGGAATAAAGATTACGATGGAAACGAAGTTTTACCTGTGCCTTCGAATCGTTATCAAAGATTTGTACACATGTGTGATTTCTTAGCAAGTCGAAAATTTTTAGAAGTTCCATTTGAAGAAAATGAAATTGTCGATTGACACGAACACTTGTTCTATGTATAATGAGATTGAAGGTAGGTGTAACGATGGAAAAAAGAAAAATAGAGGGAACCACTCCTAAAGTTATATTAATGGGATATACACAAACAGTAAATCATCAGGGACCAGATGCGATTGTTGCCGCTGCAGGAAAATTATGCTATTCAAAGGTAGGGAGCGATACGATCTTGGACTCTTTATCGGAAGCGAATATTACGAAGTTCGTAAGTAATTTAGCGAGCATGGGACACGAAAGCCCATTTGAGCACGCATCATTTAATTTTTATATTGAAGGGATTAGTAGAGCATGTTCTCATCAAATCGTAAGACACAGAATTGCTAGTTATTCTCAGCAGAGTCAACGCTATGTCGATTTAAACGAGACATTTCGCGTCATTATTCCTCCGGCAATTCAAGAGAATGAGAAAGCGACAGAACTTTATCTCGATTCAATAGAAAAGGACTATAATGCCTATATCGATATTACGGAGGCTTTGTTGGAAGATTATGTAAAGAAAGCTTTGGCAGAAGGAAAAACACTTACACCGAGAGAAAAGAATCAATTGAAAAAGAAAGCTTTAGAAGATGCACGTTTTGCACTTCCGAATGCATGTGAAACTAAGATTATGATGACGATGAACGCGCGAAGTTTATTTAACTTTTTTAAAGAACGTTTATGTACACGTGCACAGTGGGAAATTCGTGAGGTGGCAAATCAAATGTTAGATCAAGTGTTAGAAGTTGCTCCTAATATTTTCATGAATGCAGGTGCTCCATGTGTCTTTGGAAAATGTCCAGAAGGTAAAATGAGTTGTGGGCATCCACAAGAGATGAAAGAAAAACAAAAAACGATTCATAAACAGGTGGAGTTGTTGAAAAAATGAAGGGAAAGTTAATTGTAATTGAAGGAACTGATTGTTCTGGAAAAGAAACGCAATCAAAGATGTTAATCGAACGATTAAAAAAGGATGGATATCCAGTAGAAAAGTTTAGCTTTCCGATGTATGATACACCGACAGGAAAAATGATAGGAGGACCTTATCTTGGAAAATCTTACATCTGTGATGGTTGGTTTAAAGAAGGAGCAGATAAAGTAGATCCGAAAGTAGCAGCTTTATATTATGCGGCAGATAGAAGATATAATATGGATAAGATTGTTTCTTTATTGAATACTGGAGTTCACGTTATATTAGATCGTTATACATATTCTAATATGGCACATCAAGGTGGGAAAATACTGGATACCAATGAAAGATTAAATATGTATGCTTGGCTGGATGTATTAGAGTTTAAACTTCTAGAATTACCAAAACCAGATATTGCTATTTTTCTTCATATGCCTTATGAAGCAGCAGAAGAATTACGTAAACGTCGTTTTAAGAGTGGAGATCAACACGAAATGAATCAAGAACATTTAAAACATGCTGAAAATGCATATCAAGAATTAGCGCAGACATATCATTGGAAGACGATTGAATGTGCAAGAGAAAATCGCGCGCGACCGATCGATGAAATCGGGGAAGAAATCTATCAATATATGAAAGAACAATTGTCATAATAGAAAGGTATAAAACCTTTCTTTTTTCATATGATGAAGTGGTGATAGTATGATGAAATGGATTGCGCACCGTGGGAATGGTGTGACAAAGTATCCTGAAAATTCATGTGAAGCATTAATGCGAGCATTGTCGCATCCACTGATTGATGGAGTGGAATTGGATGTGCGTTTGACCAAGGATCACGAAGTTGTCATTTTTCACGATGCGACTTTAGAAAGAATGAGTAATGGTATCGGCTTTGTAAAAGATAAAACATGGAAAGAATTAAAACAACTTACTTTGATTTCAGGAAAGTATCATACAAAAATTTCAAAGTTATCCAGTTTTTTAAAACGAGTTCATACTTCTAAAATTATATTGATCGAATTAAAAGAGGAAACGGGAGATTACAAAATTCTTGCAGATAAAGTATGTCGTATATTGGATCGTTATTCGAATTTGAATTTATATCTTGTATCGTTTCGCGTCGATTTGATGAAATACATCGAAAAGAAGTACCCAAAGTATCGTGTTGGTGTGTTTGTGAACCATTTTATCAATTATAAATACGTGCATAATTCTTTTTCGTTTCAGGCAGTAACGCCTGTACTTGTCGATAATGTGAACATGAGAAAAGAGACATTCGTCTATGCGATTTATCATCTTAGTACGGTAAAGTCAGTACAAAAAAAGATAGGAAATCATCAAGTAGGTATGATTACAGATCAAGCGTTAAAATTTGCAAAAGAACTAAAATAGAAAGAATTCTATCCTTTTTTCGACAAATTCTTTTCAATTCTTCTAATTCGTGATAAAATAAAAGTAACATAGGAGAGTGAGAAAATGAGCAAGAGAACTGAATTTCTAGAACATCTTGATATTCCATTTGATGCACTCCCAAATACGAAAGATTATATCAATTTAACAGAATTGTTCGACAAACTATATGGATACAAATTTTCAATCAAGAGAAAAGATAAACGAAAAAAAGAGATCGTATTAAAAGTGACGTTAGGTAAGGACACTTACGATGTACCTGATATAGAAACTTATCAATCTTTGTTCCAAGAACAATTTTCTTTTGCGCATATTGAAACGAAAGAGGCGCTGGAAGATTTATGTTGGCGATATGTTCATCTAAAGATGAAGTGGATGAATACAGACAACAAGAATTTAATTTTAGCGATGTTTCCAGGCATAGAAGAATTTTATTTTTTATTCCGTGCTTTGCAAAAAACACCATATAAAAAAGATCCGTTTGCAACGTTTGACCTTTCCGATATTTCATTTCATACGATCAATGAATATCTATTTCATTTAGTATCTGGTGCACAGCAGGAAAAGATTGAACTAGAAGAAAAAAGAGTAGATGAGTTAAAACACCAACGCGATCTTTATGAGCAAGAGTTGAAAGAACAGCAAATGCGTGAAAAGTTATTGCAAGTGGAACCAACTTATTTAGAGGCAAAGAAAGAGATCGACGAATTAAAAGAACAAGAAACTTACAATCAAGATTGTATAGATAATTTGAGAGAAGAAGAGATCGAATATGTGACTTCGAAGGAGATTGCAGAACGCTCTTTATATGATCTATTACAACGTAATTTCTTCATTCGCCTCTTTAAATATCGCGCTAGAAAAAGATGGGAAGAGATGATTGCACGCGCAACATTAGAAATCGCAAGAGTAAAAGAAGAGATCAAGACGTTGCGAATTGAAAATAAAGAACTACGGAAACAACTAGATCAAAAGATTAAAGAGATCGAAAAAGAAATCGAAGTGTGTAAGTATCACGAATTCGAGGAAAAACTATCTTATTATAAGGCGATCGCCCCAAAGGATGTGACCCCACAGTTAGAAGAAGTCAATCAGATGTTAGCATCTTCTAAATTAGGGCAATTACTCAATGATTTAAAAGTATTGTACGAAAAAAATAAACAATATTTAAACTTAGAACCAGAGGTCGAGACAAAAGAAGCTGGATATCAATATCAGTTAAAAGAGAATGTGTAAAAAGGAAGTCAATCTTCCTTTTTTGTGACATTGACAGAGAATATGTGTTGTGTTATGATTCTTATGCAGTGTGTTGTAAGCTTTGTGTTTTATATGGAAAGGAAAGGTTTATGACACAAGAGGATTTAAATCAGTTTTTAGCAGTATTGATGTACGGTTTAGCGCATAATAGTGCACATTATCATGAATGTTGTTATGGAAACAGACAAGCGCAAGGGCAAACATATCAAGTGGCACGTATTCCAGTCTTTAAAGTAGATGGCTTTGATACATTACAACAGTTATTTGCAACAAATATGGAAGAGTATCCAATGTTAAATTATTATTTTCACTGTGATCAATTGATGCAGTCGAGAAAACAATATGAAAACGGACTCAACCAGTTTGCGCGAAATTATCATTTAGAATTTAAACCAGATCGAAAATATAGTAATTTATACTTTAAAATTACAAGTAATGTCAAACATAAAATTCAATCTGATTTATTGAATGAGATGATTCAAAAACAAGAATCTATGCAGTACCCAATCGATGAAATGATGGTAGGAATCGAGCGCGAAATGATTCGTTTTGCCCATGATTTTTATTTGACTAATTTCTTTTCTAGATTAAAAGATCGTGACACGGAACAAAGAAATGTATATCAAAAAGGAAAAGCATATCAAAAGAGATTACAACCAAAAATAGGATCGTAGAGATCCTATTTTTTTGTGTATCCACCATGTACGATTCCTATTTTTTCCGTTACGATCATCGACTTATGATCTATATTTTTGATCATTCGAGCGACTGTATTACGTTTTTTTCTAGGAACAAAAATTATGAGTACAGACGAAGTTTGTTCTAATCCGTTGCCTTCTAAGACAGTGACTGCGTAGCCTTCGTCACGAATTGCAGAAGTTAAAATATCTTCGTTATCTTTCTTTGTAATACCAATTAACATACTATCTCCCATAGCGAGTTTTTCTTCAATTAAACTTCCACAGTAAGATCCGACGAAAGAGCCTAAAGCGAAGAAAATAATTTTGAGAGGATCTTTTGTAAGGTTTACGACGACCATTCCAGTTACGATTACCCACACGAGTGCGATTGCAAATTGTAAGAAAGCGCCTAATAGTTTTTTTCCATTTGCGACGACGATAAGTCGTAAGGTTGCAAGGGAATTTTCTATAACCTTCGATATAAAGATAGTAAAGTAGATTACAATTTGCATAGTATCACCTAGCATTATTATGCGCGAGTTTTACTTTTTCGATTCATGATAGCACTTTTCTATGACTTTCTTTCATATAACAAGATGTATTAGAAAGGAGTATATATATGAATAGTACAGACGATCTTTATTTTAAGGATGTGCTTACTGAAACAGAAAATGGAATTGATATGGAAGCGAATCAGTTGAAAATCAATTGCATTACTTCAAATCAGAATAAATTTCATTTAGATAGTGAGGGGAATTTAACAGTAAATAGTATTACGACGACACAAAGAGATACTACAAGTAGTGATTTATATTATCATCTATATCCGATTGGATCTATTTATATTAGTGTAGATAGCACTAACCCTGCAGCTTATTTTGGTGGTAGTTGGGAACAAATTCGCGATGTGTTTTTACTTGGTGCTGGCGACACTTATACAGGTGGAACTACTGGAGGAGAGGCAACACATCAATTAAGTGTGCTAGAAATGCCAAGTCATAATCATACTATGTTATTTACTTTTTCTGGATCAGGTTCTGGAACTGGAATTCCGTATACAGGAAGTACATCTATTGTTGGTGGGGATGCAACACCATGTCAACATACAGGCGGAAATCAAGCACATAATAATATGCCTCCATATTTAACGGTATATATGTGGAAGCGTGTCGCATAAAAAACATCTTTTGATGTTTTTTCTATTGGAAATGCCAACGATAAATTTTTCATCCATCATACAGTATTATGAAAGGAGTTGAAAATATGCATGTGATAGAGCAGTACGATAATACCAAGAAATCATTAGAATTAATTCGTTTACGAAAACAGGCGATTCAAAAAGAACAAGATGTATTGATAGAAGAACTGAATCATTTGGAAACATTACAATCTAATATGGAAAAAATCATAATGGAAATGGAATATAATTTAAAAACATTAACGGGAATCGAACAAAAATTATATTATGAAGTAGTTGTAAATGGCTTAAATGTTAATAAAGCTGTTGATAAAGTGTCGCTTTATAACGATGTTAGTGTTTCTACAATATGGAAACGTTATTATCCAATGATAAAAGAAAAGTTGGAACAATTAAAAAAGCAGTAGCGAATTTCTAGTTCACTCATTCATAGTATGAGTGAGGTGAGAAAAATGAAAGAAAAAAGAGAAATTGTGTCTCTTCGAAAAGCATGTGAAAAACACTTTTTGATGGAAGACGGAACAATAATTGCCGAAATGTATTCAGAACCGGTACATTATCTTAAAAATGGTATTTATGAAGAAATAGATAATACACTTGAGGAAAAAGAAGGATATTTTTGTAATCGTAAGAATGAATTTCAGGCAAAGTTTAAGATTGAAACTCATGAAAATGAGTTATTTACAATGGAAAGAGATGGACATAGACTTTCTATGTATTTTAAAAGTGAAAAAGATATATGTCCACAATTAAAACATCAAGAACTTTCATATTTTGATTTATTGGATGATATTGATGTTAAATATCAAGTATTACCAACGAAAGTAAAAGAAAGTATTATTTTAAAGGAACCGAAGACTACACCAGATACAATAGAGTTTATCATAGATACTGATTTGGAACTTTATATTCCAAATGATGGTACAATTCAAGCAAAATTCGGTGAGCAGACTATATTTATTATTGAAGAACCTTATATGATAGATTTTTTTGGAAAAGAAAATCATAATTTATACTATTCTTTAGAAAAAAATGACCATCATTATGATGTTTCATTACATTTGGATAAAGAATGGTTAGATCTAGCAACGTTTCCTGTTGCGATCGATCCGACAATTTCTAGTACTGCGCAGAATAAAATGGTATATGATACTTATATTTTTCCTGGAGATGATCCAGTGAATGCGAACAATGATGAGTTTTTAAAGATAGGAATTGAAAATGTAAATGGAAATTATCGTGTGAATCGAGCTTTGATTAAATTTGAGTTACCAACGATAGGGACGGGAAGTCAAATTGTTAAAGCAGAAGCTATAGTAACAGGATATGAAGATATTCAATTTCCTACGCGTGTATCAGATACAATTACAGTTCACCGTGTTACTTCTGATTGGAATGAGGCAACTGCAAAATGGAGCAATATGAACGCGAATTATGATCCAAGGGTTGAGGATTATGCAACAATTAAGCGTAGTTTAAGAATTTTATATGAAATTACAACAGTGGAATTTACACATTTTGATATTACTAATTTAGTGAGGCAATGGTATGGCGGAGTACCAAATTATGGGTTTATGTTAAAAACTTATCGAGAACCGTATATTTCTGAGGATGCTGTTGGGTGGTGTTATTCAAATAACAATCATATTGAAGGATATAATCCAAAACCATACCTTATGATCCAATATAGAAATCAAAATGGGTTAGAAGATTATATGGATACGTTAGACCAAGGCTTTGAGGATGGAACAGGGCATGTTAATTTATATAACGGAAATTTGACAACTGCTTTTCTTGTTGGATCTACACGAGAAGGAAAATTACCTGTTAATTTAATTCTTTATTATAATACAAATGATATTGTATTAAATTATAATTATGGGTATGGAGTAGGTTGTAAATTAAATCTACATCAAGAAATAAAAGAGGTAACGATTGAAAATTATACTTTGTTACAGTATTTAGATGAAGATGGTACACTACACTATTTTTATAAAGGAAGCGATATTGGAAAAGATGAAAATACTTATTATGATGAGGATGGACTTTCTCTTACAATTCGTAAAGAAAACGAAAATCTTATTTTAACAGACAATACGGGAAATACATTAAAGTTTATAAAAAATAATCAAACATGGTATTTACGAGAAATCAAGAACACCGAAGATTATACTGTTCAAATAGAGTATGATAACGTAAATCGCATTTCGAAAATTATAGATACAGATGGTCAAGAAATTTATGTTGTAATTGATGGTCAGAAAGTAACAATATCCAGCATTGAAGATACAGTTATTTTAGATTATGATCAACAGTTATTGCTACAAAAAATGACTACCAAAAATGGAATCACATTATTTACTCATAATGGTAATAAAGTAATTGATACAATTACAGATGTGGATGGAACAAAAATACAATATCAATACTATGATATGGTACCTTACCGTGTGAAGAAGATAAGCGAATATGGTGTTAATAATGGATTAGGAAATTATTTAGATATTGTATATGGATATAATGTTACAACGATTACAGATGAAAAAGGACAGTATCATTCTTATACTTTTAATTCTTATGGAAACACAGTAAACTTGTCAAACCTAAAAAATGGCGAAGATGTATACGACGCTTATGGAACTCAATATCGATATTGGGAACAAAATTTTGAAAATGGTTTGACGGGAAAAGCGAATAAATTACAGGCTGAGAATCCGACAATTCGGGCAATTAAGAACTATATTAAAAATCCAAGCTTTGAAGAAGCAATGTCACCTACTGCAAATGATGAGACTTTAACTGAGACAGTAACTGAAGAATATGCTGTGACTGGTACTCACGCCTTAAAACTTGTCTCGCAAAATGGTGAGGGTACAAAGACATTTGAATTTGATATTCCAAAAGGAAAGCAATATACGTATAGTCTTTACTTAAAACATATAAAGCCTATCCGTTTAACATTACATTATGATAATACATCGGTAGATAAAATTTGCTATGGCAATGATGAATTTTATAGAGAAGAATTAACACTTTATTACCCACTTGAAGCAACAACTAGGTTGAAAGCGACAATTACATTTACTGAACCAGATACAATTTATATAGATGATATGCAATTAGAAGAAGGAGAAATAGCAAATCTTTATAATATTATTTATAATGCGGATTTTAGCGATGGTATGAATGGTTGGACAATTACAGCACGAAAAAGTAATGATGAAAATATGACACCAATGCCTACCAATCATCAAATTATCAATTTGTCGACTGGACAAACGGCTTTAAAAATGACAGGAGAATTAGATAAAACAGAGACACTTACAAAAGATATCTTGATTGCTGGAAAAGCCGGAGACGCATTTGATTTATATTTTTGGTATAAAAATAATGGAATAGAGAGACAGAGTGGTCCGGTTACTAGGCATGCACTTGTGACGTTTGACTATGTAGATAGTCCAGGAACAGATAGTTTTCCACAAATACCATTTACGGTAAATAATACTCAGTGGCAGTTATTTCATGATAGTTTTGTTGCAGAGTATGATTATACAGCAATTCATATTATCATTTTTAACGTAGATAGTGTTAATTTGATGTATCTTACAGATTTTTCACTATTTAAAGCGTTATTAAAAAGTTCATTTGAGTATGACGATTATGGAAATATGACTTCTGCTAGAACACCAAATGCACGTCTGCAAACATTTGATTATAATAAAGACAATCAATTGATTCAACTTACTGATGTAAAAGGAAATCATTTATCTTACGAATATGATAATAAGGTAAAAGATAGATTGCTTAGAGGAATGTCTGCATCAGGAATTACCAATGAAACTGAATATGATCAAAATGGAAATGCAGTTATTACGAGAGTTTATAATCGTAAACAGACAGAGGAAGTGGAAGAGAAAAAATATTATATTCGAAGAAAAGGAACGCGAGAGTATTTGAATTATGTATTTCCGGAAGGAACTCTTCGATTTAAAGAAAATAGTTGTAGTTACGATTCATGGAAATTTGAGAAAAATGAAGAAGGATATAAGATTATTTTCGCTGTAAAACCAGAGTATAAATTATTTCAATTCGACGACACCGCAACAATATCTCGGTTTGATGAGACGATTTTTGAAATTATTCGAAATAAAAATGGAAGTTATCAAATCAAAGTAAAAGATAAACCACTTTATATGACTGCAACAGATAAAAGAATTGAATTTATAGAAAGAAATGTAGATGATGCTCAGCAAGAATTTTACTTGGAAGAAATAGATGCGCAATTATTTATAGAGAATAGTGCAACCTATACAGAAGATGGAAAGTTTTTATCTTCAATTACAGATACATTAGGTAGAACAACATCATATCAGACAAATTCTGAAACAGGTTTAATAGAATCTATTACAGATAGCTCAGGATATACTACAAATTATACTTACGATCAAAAAGAACGCATGACTAAAGTTGAAAGAGCAGGAAAAACAGTAGAATATCAATATGATACTCAAAATTTACTTTCTGAGATTGGCTTTGGAAATAAAAAGTATAAATTTATCTATGATGAGTTTGGCAATACAAAACAAGTAAAAATAGGTGATGTTGCTTTAATTACACATAACTATGAACCAAATAATGGAAATTTATCTTCTTCTATTTATGGTAATCAACATATGATTTCTTATACTTATGATGCTTTTGATCGGATTAAATCTGTTACAAAGATGAATGAAATATATGAGTATCAATACAATAATATGGGGAACATTGCAAAAGTTGATAGTCCTCACGAACGACATCGATATCATTATGATGTTGCAAATCGTTTAATTGAGTATCAAAATAATATCGATCAATTTCATATTAAATATGAATATGGTGAAGATAGTACCATAACAGCAAAGCATTATCGGATTTTAGATAATAATATATTGAAACAATATCGCATCTCTTACGAATATAACAAGGATAATCAAGTAACGGATGTTACACTAGACGATCAACATATTTCTTACATATATGATTCATTAGGAAGAATGAGAGAAAAGCAATTAAGTGATGGATATGTTACAGAATATTCTTATATTACAAATGGCGATAAAACTTCATATTCATTAGATCGTATGAAAATAAATGGTAATGAGTACTATTACACTTATGATTTATTTAATAATATAGAAAATATTTATTTTAATGGAACACTAGTGAATCATTATGAATATGATCCTCATAGTGAATTGATAAAGGATGAGGATTATCGACGAGGTGTGACTACTACATATGAATACGATTCTGTTGGTAATCTACTTTCTAAAAAAATATATGATCATAGTACAGAAACTTTATTACATCAAGACGTTTATATGTATGAAAATGAAGACTGGGAAGATCAATTGACAAAATATAACGATCAGGAGATTCATTATGATGTGATAGGAAATCCAATTTCAATTGGAAATGATGAATTAGTATGGAAAAACGGAAGACAATTATATCAGTATAAAGATCACGCAAAAAATTGTACATATACTTATCGTTATGACAAAGATGGGATTCGTACACAAAAAAGTTCAACAGAAGGAACCGACATTCAATATTATTTAGAAGGAAAGAATATTGTACTTGAAAAAAGAGGTAACAATATGCTATACTATATTCGGGATAATAACGATGAGTTGATAGGTTTTGAATATAATCAAGAAAAATACTTTTATGAGAAAAATGCACAAGATGATATCATTGCTATATTAGACCATTCATATAACAAAGTTGCCATATATCAATATGATGCATGGGGTAAAATTTTATCTATTACGGATACGCAAGGAAATGAAATTACAGATTCATCACATATTGCGCATATTAACCCGTTTCGATACCGTAGTTATTATTACGATGAAGAAACAAAGCTCTATTATTTAAATTCTAGATATTATAATCCTGAGTGGGGAAGATTTTTAAATGCGGATAATATTTTTAATCAAGACGTAAGATTACTTGGGAATAATTTATATATATATGTATTTAATAATCCTATAAATAGAACAGATCAATTTGGAAATTTTTCTTTTGGTAAGATAATAGATTTATGGTGTAATGGGGCTAAGATTATTGCGGATGGAATAAAAAAAGCTGTTAAAAAAGTAAAAAAGAAAGTTAAAAATACAGTGAATGACATAAAAAAAGCTTTTACATTTGAAGTTGGACTCGGTTTTGGCGTCGGGGTTGGAGCCGGAGTTGGTCAATATAAGCTTTCTGCTGGAGCTTCCAAAACTTTTGGATCTGGTATCAGTCAACAAAAAGGATATAAATACACTAATACCAGCGTTACTATCGGAGCAAAGACTAATCAGAAGGGATTTGGCGTGATTGTTGAAGCAAAACATATTAATGATGATAATTGGCGACATAATAATCCTATGGTTATGCCTCACGAGGTTTGGAATTGTAAAAATACTGAAAAAAATGGTATCTTTTCGTTAGGAGGAGAAAATCTTGCTGCTGAAATTACTGCTCCTTCAAATACAGTATTTATAGGGATTTCGTTGGAAGGTTTTCTTATTGTAGGTGGAAATTTAAAAATAGGTTTTAATATAGAAAAATAGGAGTGTGAAATATGACATTAAAGATCAAAAGAATATTGGCTGCATGGATTGATTTTGCGATTTGTATGACCGGAGCATTAATGATAGGAAGAATTGTTTCTGAACCATTTTCAAAGTTTCAGGATAATGTTATTTTTATAGCTATTGCAATGATAGCTTATGTTGTGATGTTTTTTGGATTTCTATTGAATAAAGATAGAATTTTTGGGAATGCCAGTATAGGCAAGAAAATATTAGGCTTGAAAATTATTAGTACAGGTGATCAAACATTGTCCAATAAAATATTATTTCAACGTAATCATCGTACTCTTTGGACATGGGGGGCTTATCCTTTTATGATCTTGTATGATAATAAAAGTGGGGGAGATATTGACTATAATACAGCAGTAGTAGATACAACTATGCGTAATAAAAAAGAGGAACTAGATGAAAAAAATAATAGATAAAATAATTGAAATATTCACTAGATTTGGAGTGGGCTTCTTTTTCAGCTTGATTTCTATTATTGTGTGGTTTCAAGAAGTAGTAGAAGCTTATACATATCGAGAGCCGAAGGGAAGTACGATTCCAAAATTTAGAAGGAAATTGATGAGGTTTGGATATCACACATGGAAATACGGAAATGTTGAAGAATTTTGTCTAACTTATCCTGAAAAAACAAGAGATCTAATTTTAACTTTTTATCATAATTTAGATGAGAATAGTAGAGTTTCTTTGTATGATAAAGGTATTTATTTCTTATGTTTATCAGATAAGTCTAACTATGATTTATTAGATATGGGAGTTACTGACATTATAAAGTGTAAACCTCTTATGATAGAAGCTTATTATATGATTCATGTGATAGGAGAGCTGATATACTTAACAAAAGAGAGTAAATATAAAAATGAATATTTGAACTATGTTTTACGAAGAAAAAAGAAATATCGTGGAATTGTTAATTATGGTGTATTTATTAAATTGAGTGCAGATTACGACATGCAAGAGTTAAAATCTTGGGTTCTTTCTGGACTCGAATGGAAGAACTTTATAAGTCATGAAGAGCATAGAGCTACGATATATGCAGCAAATAAGTTTGGCCTGCCTGTAAAAGAAGATATCACACAAATCAAGACAGATTGGTATGAAGAATATTTTCCACTACTATTAAAACAAGATTTGGAAAAATGGAGAAATCCTTCCTCAAAAGAAAGTACAATTGTTGATTTTGTAAAAGAACTAAACGAAGCACATGGAATGATGAAGGATGCAATGGAAATGATTAAGTTTTGTCAGTCAAATCCGGAAAAAGTAATAGAACAAGTGAAACAGTATTATCGGAAATCTCCTTTAGATAGTGATCGAAGATATTATTTGGAATGTCTAAAAAATAGCGAAAATCACGAGTTGTTTGATTTCTTAATAGGAGAAATGAAATACTATGAGACAAAAAGAGTTTATTTAAGAGAATTGGAAATTGCGATTGAAAATTTTATGGATCGTAGTGCCAATAAAATGTTTGAAGATAATTATATTGAATATATTCGTGAAAATATATATTCGGAACTTTCTTTTGGAAGTTATTTGGCTTTACGAAGAATCAGAAGTGAAAAAGCAGAAGATTTAATGTTGCAGATATCACAAGATAGTTCTCACGATTTATCATATATGGCTTTTGAATATTTAGCTAAATGTAAAAATGTAGAGAAATATCAATCATTATTTGAAAGTTATAAAAATTCCTCGAATGCAGATTTTCGTAGTGTAGCAAAATTGGGATTACGAAGAATAAAGCAAAAGAAACAGAGAAAGACGAAAAAAGCGGAAACTAAAAGATAGATATCTTGATAGGAGGATGAGTTATGACGTTAAAGATCAAAAGGATATTGGCTGCATGGATTGATTTTATGATTTGTACAATGTTAACATCAGGAATTATAGAATTTATTTTAATTCCGTTTTCAAAGTTTCAGGACAATGCTATTTTTATAGTCATTTCCATGATTGCTTATGTTGTGACGTTTTTTGGATTTCTATTGAACAAAGATAGAATTTTTGAAAATGCCAGCATAGGCAAGAAAATATTAAGTTTAAAAGTTGTTAGTATAAATGATCAAGAATTGTCCGATAAAATATTATTTCAACGTAATCGTCGTACTCTTTGGACACTTGCGGGTTACCCACTAATGATTTTGTCAGATAATAAGAGTGGGGGAGATATTAACTATAATACGACAGTGATAGATACAACGATGCATAATAAAAAAGAGAAGTAGGTTTTCTAAAATGAAAAGTAGGAAAAAAATTTTAATTATTTTATTGATTGGAGTTGCTATTGTTTTATTGTTTCCAATCAAATATAAAAGTTTAGGAATGCGTTTATTTAGTAGAGATAATAGTATAGAATTTCGTTCTAGCAAAGTGAGAAAACAATATTTTTCAGATCGTAAAAAAGAATTTGAACAAATGATTGATTTCATGGAAGAGTATCCAATTGAGCTGATTACTTGCGATGAGGATATGTTATCTTCTGTTCATGTTTATCATTTAAAAGATGAAATATGGATACAGTCATATAAAAGACTTTCTCCGAAAGACTTAAAACAGATAGAAAAATCTAAAATTGTAGATGTTTTTAAAACATTGAATATGGAGACGGTTATAAGATTTTCTTCGAGTGCCATTTCAGATGAATTTGATTTGATTCGGTTTCATTATAAAGACGATGTATATTTTGATTATTGTATTTCTAATTGTAATTTGAAAGATATCAAAGAGGAGTTTCGTGGGAAAATTCGTGAAGAAAATAAAATCGATGATCATTGGGTAAGTGTTTACGATGAAATTCCATCGATATAGTGGAGGTAGCGATGAAAAGAAAGTTTAAATGGTATTATATTGTTATTAGTCTCCTTATTTTTCCTGTGTTATGTTTTCTTTTTCCAGTGCGATATGAAAGTCTTTTGACTCACTTGATCACTACAACTTATCAAAATTATTTCTCTTTTCGATACGAGTCAAAAGAAAAACGGGTTTCTATGTTCCAAGAGCATCAAAAAGAATTCCAAAGTGTAGTTGATGTAATAGAAAAAAATAAAATTTTAGATATTGATGATGATTCTATATCATCTTCTGAACATGTTTATGAAATCGATCAAAACCTATGGATATCTACGATGGAGAAGTTGACGCGAGATCAAGTGAGTCAGATTAAAAAATCTTCTTTCGCAGAAAATTTTCGTTCATTAAACTTAAAGCGTGTTATCATTGATCCAAATAAATCAGTTGAATTATATTTAGTGCTTCAGGATAATTATGAAGTCGGTTATGTATATTCTTGTGATCATCGTGAATGGAAAGATGAAACGTATCGAAGACAAAAGGATATTTATATACAAAATAAAATAGCTGATCAATGGGTTTCTACATATAGATTATATTGGTCATAAAAAAAGGTGAATGGGTATGGAAGACAAACTAAAGTCGATGTTATCGAAGCCAAATAAATATGATATTGCTTTAATATATATCTTAATTATGTGCACAATTGGTTTATTTGATAATATATTTACATTTTTGATAGTGTTAATGGTTTATACATTAATAATATTGATTATAATTTATTGTTATAAAAGAACTTCGAAAAAATTTTTGAGATCCATTCCGCTAGAAATGATGAAGAAAATCGAACAAGGTTTAGAACATCCTCTCGGGTATAGTGCGAACAGATATGTGCTTATAGAAAATTATATTATATTGTTAGAGTATCCATATAAAATTTTAAGATACGAAGATATTTTATTGATTTGTTATAGATATGAGCGTATGGGAAGGCTAGAATTTAGAAAATATTGTTATATGGTTACAAAAGAAAGAAGTTATTGCATGTTAATTTCTAGCTCTGTTGCAGAACTAGATTATGATCCAAAACAGTTTCATGATGTTATTGTTCGTAAAAATCCCAACATACTTGTCGGTCTTACAAAAGAGAATAAAGAAAAATTAAAAGAGTTGTATGGAATTAATATGAAGAAGAGTCCATATAAAATATAAAAAAGGCACTACATTTTTTTCTGTAGTGTCTTTTCAGATTGGTTTAATTGTCTTTCGATTGCACATATAATTGGCTCGATTTTTGGAATGTTATCTTCTGCTTGAAAGTCAAAGGTATTATTGATTACACTTTGAATGGCAATGTCATCTTCTAAATTTAACATCTGATAAATTTGATTTAGTTGAGCTTGTACATTTTCTTTTTGAAATAAATCGATCTTTGTAAGTGCATATAAAAATTGTTGCAATAGTAAAAGTCGATCGAAGTTTTTTGTATATAATCCGTTTACTTTAAATCTTGGATTAGAACGGATTTCTTCGTTATATTCTGGTAAATTAGAACTTGTTCCAGCCGGAATATTTTTAATTTGCCATCCATCGAAATCTAAGAATGTCACTTGATGGTTTTCTTTTTGGTAGGAGATATTACCATGAGAGAAAATATCTGGAAATATGATTCCTTCATGATGTCCAAATTCCATTACATTTTCTACTGTTTTAAAATAATTGCAAATTTCTTTTGGATCTGCTTCGTAAGAGAATGTAGTTGGTACGACTTCATTCATTAAGTAACCACGATATCCATTTTCATCTAGCACCACAGCATCTGGATATAAAAGACTTGGGTGTTGATTTAACTGGTCTACTTGATGAATCTTATGGGATTCTAATTTTTGTAATATTGTTTCTTTTTCTTTCTCAATATCATAGCGAATGATTTTGATGACTTTATTATTTTTATAACGATATAAATTGTGTAAGTCTTTTTCTAACATTAATTCTTGATTTAAAATATCGGTAGAATGTAAGACTAATTTTTTCATGGAACTTCTCCTTTCAAATGCTACATATTATAGTTGAAAAAGTGAGTTTGTCAAATTTTTATGTTTTTAGCACTCATATGTTGACAATGCTAACATATAATAGTATAATGAAGTCAGCACTAAGGATTGAAGAGTGCTAAAAGAAGGTGATAACTTTGATAAATGAAAGGCAAACAGAGTTACTAAAGAAGATTGTAGAGGACTATATTAAGACGGCTCGTCCAGTTAGTTCAAAATCTTTGTGTGAGTGGATGGATTGTTCTTCTGCAACGATTCGAAATGAAATGAGTTACTTAGAAGAGATCGGATTGCTGGAAAAGACACATACGTCTTCTGGTAGAATTCCATCACAAGCAGGGTACAGGTATTATGTCGACCATATTATGGAGGCAAAAAAATTAACTGGAGAGGATATGTTAAAACTTCAGACAATTTTCCATAATCATTCACTGATGTTATCGGATACGATTATAAAGAGTATGGAGATTATATCGGAGCTTACGAGTTGTACGACAGTCGTACTTGGAACCTCTTCAAAGGAAAATCGTGTGACGAAAGTAGAAGTAGTTCCATTAGATGATCAACATATGATCGCTATGTTAATTACGGATAAAGGTCATGTAGAATATAGGAATGTTATGACAGATGCTCCTTATGAAATGGAGGAGTTGAGACAGACTGTCGATATTATCAATAAGTTGATCGTTGGTACGCCAATTGACGAGGTAAGTGAAAAACTCGAGTTTGAAATTAAACCGGTTATTGGAAAATACGTCAAACAACACGAGGTTATTTACAATGCTTTATATAATGCTTTTCACGAGGCAACCAATAAAATGGATATCAAAGTCACTGGAGCTAGCAACATTTTAAATCAGCCTGAATTCAACAGTACAGAAAAGATTAGAGAGATCTTGTCGAAGTTCGACGATAAAGATTTTGTTTCTAATATCAAAGAAGAAGATAGTGGAATCAACGTTTATATTGGAAGCGAAAATGAATTCGACG
This sequence comes from uncultured Mycoplasmatota bacterium, assembly GCA_937944975.1. Taxonomy (GTDB): domain Bacteria; phylum Bacillota_I; class Bacilli_A; order RF39; family UBA660; genus Fimihabitans. The sequence continues at coordinate 129,964 of CALEBF010000002.1, forward strand.
ATGATGTCACAGTAATCAAGACGAAGTATTCGGTTGGTGGTGAAGAAGGAACGATTGCTTTGATCGGACCAAAACGCATGGAATATGATCGTGTGTTAGCGCTTTTAGATTTCATCAAACAGAATATCGATGAGTGATTGGAGGGATGAAAGTGACAGAAGAAAAAAACGAAAAGACAACTCTTGAAGAAGTGAAGGATGAAAAGGAAGCTGCAAAAACGGTGGAAGAACAACCAGAAGTGATACCGGAGGAAGAGTTCCACGATAAAAAAGAGGAGAAGAAAAAGATAAAATTAAAGAAGAAAGAGACGAAGGAAGAATCAAAGTCTCGTGAGATTATCGCTGATTTGAAAACGACGATCGATGAATTAGAACAAAAGAGTTTGAGAGATAAGGCAGAACTCATTAACTATCGTAAAAGAAAAGATGAGGAAGTTGCCCGCATGATGAAATATTGCAACGAAGATATCGTAAAAGAATTATTAGGGGTTATCGATAATTTTGAACGTGCGATCGATATGGACGATGATAACTTAGAAGATGAAGTATCAAAGTTCTTGGCAGGGTTCAAAATGATCTATTGTAATTTGGATCAAATTTTAACGAAGTTTGGTGTCGTTGAAATCGAGGCGAAAGGAAAAGAATTTGATCCAGCTTTTCATCAGGCAGTGTTAACAGAACATGTCGATGGAGTAGAACCTGGTATGATTATTGAAGTTATGCAAAAGGGTTATATGTTGAAAGATAAAGTTATAAGACCATCTATGGTCAAAGTAAGTGAATAATAAAGGAAAGGTGATATTATGAGTAAAATTATAGGAATTGATTTAGGTACGACAAATAGTTGTGTCTGTGCTTATGAAGGTGGGGAAGCAAAGGTAATTGCAAACCCAGAGGGAAATCGTACAACACCATCTGTTGTAGCATTCAAAGGAGATGAAATCATCGTCGGAGATGCTGCAAAGCGTCAAATGGTAACAAATAAAAATACAATTGCTTCTATCAAGAGAAAAATGGGTACAAATGAAAAAGTAGAAGTAAATGGAAAGAAATATACGCCAGAGGAAATTAGTGCCATGATTCTTTCTGATTTAAAGAAGACAGCAGAAGCTTATTTAGGAGAGAAAGTAGATCGTGCAGTTATTACAGTTCCTGCATACTTTAACGATGCACAACGTCAAGCTACGAAAAATGCTGGTAAAATTGCAGGACTTACAGTAGAACGTATTATCAACGAACCAACTGCTGCAGCGCTTGCATATGGACTTGACAAACAAGATAAGAACGAACAAGTATTAGTATACGACCTTGGAGGAGGAACGTTCGACGTATCTATTCTTGAACTTGGAGATGGAGTATTCGAAGTAAAATCTACAAGTGGTAATAACAAACTTGGTGGAGATGACTTCGATCATAGAATCGTAGAATATTTAATCGATACATTTAAAAAGGAAAATGGAATTGATTTAAGCGATGATAAGATGGCTATGCAACGTTTGAAAGATGCTGCTGAAAAAGCTAAGAAAGACTTATCAGGAGTTACTTCAACACAAATTTCATTACCATTCTTATCTCAAGGAGAAGATGGTCCTCTTCACTTAGAAGTTACATTAACACGTGCAAAATTTGAAGAGTTAGTTGATGACTTAGTACAAAGTACATTAGAACCAGTTCGTAAGGCTTTGAAAGATGCTAAATTAAAACCAAGCGATATCGATAAGGTATTGTTAGTAGGTGGATCTACACGTATTCCAAAAGTGCAAGAGCTTGTAAAACAAGAACTTGATAAAGAACCATCTAAGGGAGTTAACCCAGACGAAGTTGTTGCTATGGGAGCAGCTATCCAAGGTGGAGTATTAACTGGTGATGTGGATGATATCGTTTTACTTGATGTTACACCACTTTCACTTGGTATCGAAACACTTGGTGGGGTATGTACTGTATTGATTCCAAGAAATACGACAATTCCAACAAGCAAGAGTCAAGTATTCTCAACTGCTGCAGATAATCAACCAGCTGTAGATATCCATATTCTACAAGGAGAGCGTCCAATGGCAGCAGACAACAAGACACTTGGAAGATTCCAATTGACGAATATTCCAGCTGCACCACGTGGAGTACCTCAAATTGAAGTAACATTCGATATCGACGCTAATGGTATCGTTAACGTAAAAGCAAAAGATCTTGGTACAAACAAAGAACAATCTATTACGATTACAGCATCTACGAATTTAACAGATGAAGAAATCGAAAAGATGATGAAAGAAGCAGAGGCAAATAAAGAGGCTGACGAGAAACGTAAAGAGGAAGCGGACTTACGTAACGAGGCAGAACAACTTATCTTTGCTGGAGAAAAATCTTTGAAAGATCTTGGAGATAAAGTAGATGAAAAAGATAAGAAGAAAGTAGAAGAACAAACTGCTGATTTGAAAAAAGCATTAGAAGGTAATGATATCGATGATATCAAGAAGAAGAAAGATGCTTTAAATGAGACAGTGATGGCACTTGCTACAAAAGTTTACGAAGAAGCAGCAAAAGCTGCACAAGCAGAAAATGCAAGCAATACTTCAAACGATGATAAAGATAACGATGTCAAAGAAGCAGAGTACGAAGAAAAATAAAGTTTAGAAGTGCTACCAAGTAGTACTTCTTACTTTGTATATAAAAGAATAGGAGAAAAATATGAGAAATAGAACGGACGTAGATTTGAAAGATACTTGGGATTTAACTCTCATCTATAAAGATGATAATGCGTGGTATGAGGAGTATGAAAGCTTGAAAAAAGAAATTGATACTTATGATCAATTTCAAAGTACGATGATGGCATCAGCACAAGATTTGCTTGAACTTCTCGTATTTGATCAAAAGATATCTAGAACATTAGATAAGTTATATGTCTATGCGAATATGAAGAGCGATGAAGATAAACGAAATCAGACGTATTTAAAAATGCTTGGAGAAATTACAAGTTTATTTACGATGATCTCGAAAAAAACAGCATACATTGTTCCAACTTTGATGAAGTATCAATATGCTAAAATTGAAGAATGGATGAAAGAGGAACCGAAGTTACTTGAATTTGAACATTCTTTAAAAGATATCTATCGCTATCAGCCATATACTTTAAGTGAGACAGAGGAAAAATTGATCGCAACGTATTCAAGTGCATTATCTAAAATAGGAGATACTTACGATTTGCTTACGACGAGTGATATGAATCTTGGAACGATTCAAGATGAAGATGGAAACGATGTCGAATTACGTGAAGGAAACTATACACTTTATATTCGTTCGAAAGACCGTCGTGTCCGTAAACAGGCATTTGAGACGCTTTTGGTTGGATATGCAAAATTTCAAAATACGATCGCATCGACGTTTACAGGAATGTTAGAACTTGCAAAAGCAAATGCAGAAGCTCATCACTACGAAAGTACGATAGGATCATATTTATTCTCAGATGACTTAGATGAGACAGTGTATACGAATCTTATGAATGTCGTAAATAATCATATGGATACTTTGATGAGATACTATCATCTCAAGAAGAAAGTTCTTGGATTAGATGAGATGCATATCTACGATATCTATGTCGATCTTACGGAAAAGGCAAGTAAAACTTATTCTTTTGAAGAGGGAAAAAACATAGTGATCGATGCATTAAATGTTCTTGGAGACGATTATATTACGAATTTAAAACGTGCATTTATGCAACGTTGGATCGATATTTATCCGACAGTGGGAAAGACGAGTGGTGCTTATTCTGGTGGATCGTATGATACGCTTCCATACGTACTTTTAAACTACAATGGAACTTTGAATGACGTATCTACGATCGCTCATGAATTGGGACATTCTATGCATAGTTACTATACGAGAAGCAACAATGGATATGAAACTGGAGATTATTCTATCTTCGTTGCGGAGATTGCAAGTACGGTCAACGAATTACTTTTAAGTCATTATTTACTCGAACATTCAAAAGAGAAGGACGAGAAACGTCAAATTTTATCTGAAATGATGGACTTATTTAAATCTACGATTTATCGTCAGACGATGTTTGCAGAATTTGAAAGAAAGATGCATGGAGATACTGAGGAAGGAAAAACACTTACGAGTGAGCAAATTAATAAAGCATACTACGATTTAAATTTACGTTATTTCGAACCAGAGGTTATCGTCGACGAGAAGATTCAATATGAATGGGAAAGAATTCCTCATTTCTATACGCCATTTTATGTCTATAAATACGCGACAGGACTTTCTTGTGCATGCAAGATCGTAACTGATATTTTGAGTGGAAAAGAACATGCGGTAGAAAATTATATTGCTTTCCTAAAAAATGGAAGCAAAGATTATCCGAAAGAACATTTGAAGATGGTTGGTATCGATATTACAAAGACAGATTATATCGAAAGTGCGATCGCAATGTTCGACGATACAATTACGAAGATGGAGAAGCTATTAGAATCATAAATTGTGAGGAAGTGATGTTATGAATAAAAGAGATTATTACGAAATATTGGGTGTTTCGAAAGATGCGAGTGAATCTGAAATCAAAAGTGCGTTTCGAAAACTTGCTAAAAAATATCACCCAGACGTTTCCAAAGAACCAGATGCAGCAGAGAAGTTTAAAGAGGCGCAAGAAGCATATGCTGTTTTAAGCGATGCTGAAAAACGTCGTCAATACGATCAGTTCGGTCATGCTGCCTTCGAACAAGGAGGACCAGGTGGAGCCGGAGGATTCGACTTTTCTGGATTTGATTTTTCCGATATCTTTGGAGATCTTTTCGGGGGTGGATTCGGTTTTGACTTTGGTGGAGGAAGAGGAACTTCTAACCGTCCTCGCAAAGGGAGAGATTCTTTATTACAAGTAGATCTAACATTCGAAGAAGCTGTCTTTGGATGTAAGAAAGATATCACACTCAATGTAACGGAAGATTGCCATGAATGTCATGGCGCTGGTGGGTTTGGAGAGAAAACTTGTTCTCATTGTCATGGAAGTGGGCAAGTAACCTCTGAACAACGTACGATGTTTGGCGTATTCATGAATAAGACGACATGTTCTGTCTGTGGTGGTAAGGGAAAAACTTACGATCGTACGTGTCAGAAATGCCATGGTTCTGGAAAGGTAAAGACGAAAAAGACACTCGAAGTGAAAGTGCCTGCTGGTGTCGATACAGGACATCAACTTCGCCTTGCTGGAAAAGGAGAAGCTGGAATCAATGGAGGACCTTCAGGAGATGTATACTTGGAATTCCATGTTGCAGAACATCCAATTTACATTCGTGATGAAAATGACATTTATTTGAAAGTACCTGTTTCAATTACGGAAGCTGTACTCGGATGTAAGAAGGAAATTCCAACACTCTATGGACCTGTTACACTTACGATTCCTGCTGGAACGAATACGAACGATAAACATCGTTTGAAAGGGAAAGGTATTGCGGATCCAAATAGTGGACGCAAAGGAGATATGTACGTTCTTATGAACGTCATCGTACCAGAAAAGATTAGCCGTGACCAGAAGAAGTTATTCGAAAAGCTTGCAACGACGAAGTTAAAGGACAGCAAAGAATTTAAGACATTTGAAAAATATTTATAAAATACACGTGAGTGTATTTTTTCTTTTATTGTGTTTTTTACAAAAATTGGTTATAATATGAGTGGTGATGCTATGAAAGATGAATTTAATTTAGATGAGATAGAAGTAGAAAAAGAATTGTGTATTTTATTTATGGGAACGCCTGAATTTAGTGTTCCAATCTTAGAAGGATTGATCGAAAACTATAAGATTCGTGCAGTGGTGACACAACCGGATCGCAAGGTAGGAAGAGATCAGGTAGTTCGCTTTACTCCAGTAAAACAAGTTGCACAAGATCATACGATACTAGTATTACAACCAGAGAAGATCAAAGAGAGTGTCGAAGATATTTTAGCGTTAGAACCGGATTTGATCGTAACGTGTGCTTATGGGCAGATTTTACCGAAGGCAATTTTAGAGGCACCGAAATATGGATGCATTAACGTTCATGCATCATTGCTTCCAAAACTTCGTGGAGGAGCTCCAATTCATCATGCGATTATCGATGGATATCAGAAGACGGGAATTACGATCATGTACATGAACGAGAAGATGGACGAGGGAGATATCATCGCTCAACGGGAATTAGAAATCTCCGAAACGGAAACAGCAAGTACGCTTCATGATAAGTTAAGTATCATGGGAAGAGATTTATTATTGGATACACTTCCTAGTATCTTAAATGGTACAAATACGCGTACACCACAAGATGATAGCAAGGCAACCTATGGATTTGTGATCACAAGAGCAGATGAGAAGATCGATTTTAATAAGACGCAAAGAGAAATATATAATCAAGTAAGAGGATTGGATTCATTTCCAGGGGCTTATGCGAGATTAGATGGAAAGATTATGAAAATATGGGCATGTGAAAAAAGTAATGAGTATCCTGGCGGATTTAATGGTCAAATTACAGATCTTTATCCAAATGGAATTGGTGTAAAGGTAGGAAATGGAGAAATTATTATTACCGAGTTACAACCAGAGGGAAAAAAGAGAATGAAAGCGATAGATTATATCAATGGTGTTAGCAATCATACGACGTTGATTGGGAAAATATTTGAATAAAAGAGGGATGTTATGAAGAAGTTGATAGAGAGTTTAAAAACGGCAAAGAATACGTTTCAGATGTTGTGGGCAAATCGTAGAACGAGAGCCGCAATTATTTTAACGTTCTATTTCTTCTTCTTTTTGTTTATTATCGTATCTCTCCGTATGAGACCAGATCGTCCTCTTTCCAGTCAAACAAAAGAAGATAAAAGTGAGTTTTCGTTTGCGACGATGGATAATTATGAATACGATATGACGATTACTTATCGTTCTAATACGGTTACGAATACGTTTCTTTTATCAGGAACGAGATATCAAGAGAAACATAGACTTCAAACACAGGATAGTCTGCAGCCATACTATGTGAAAGATGATGGAATTTATACTGTGACAAATGGAGTGGAGACTTTGACGTCACTCAACTATGGAATTAACTTATATCGATTGAGTCCAACTTTATTTTCATCGATGATCGAAGAAGCGGAGTTGCAATCGACGATCGAGTACGAAGATGGAATCGAGTATTTATATCAGTTGCCACTTTCTAAGTTCTTATCTTTTTACGATCCTAACAATCTTTTGTTATCTACGAATTTAACGAGTAATATTTTGTTTCAAGTAACGGAAAAAGACGGAATGTACGAGAAGATTAACCTTGATTTAACGTCGTATTATCAACTTGTCGATTCGAATACGATATCATATATGATCGATATTACATACCGTAATATTGGAAAGGTAAAAGATTTTAAGATTGGAATAGAATAATATTTTTAGTGATTCTCACATACCATAGTAGGGGTGAGTGCATGCTAAAAATATTATTTTTTTGTGTATTGCTTTCATTTTCCATATGTTATACCAAGAGTTTAATGTATTTAGTAGAACGACGAAGCTGGAGATTTCAGTTAATTTTTTCCCTTTTTTGGATACTACCAGAACTTTTAGTTCTCTTTGTATGTTACCATATGAGAATGCCGGAAATGGTTATTTTCTCGATGATAGAATCTTTTTTGATTCTCATGATATGTTTCGGACTCTTTCAATTTCTATTTTCTCTTTCGTTTGAAAAAAGTGCGAGTCGGGTTTATCTTATCTCCCTCTTTTTATATATGATGGTCGTTTTAAATCTCTCTCTTACCAATATCGAAGAGCAGATGTTGTTTGGAATATGCGTGCCAAGTTTGTTGTTTTTGGCCTTCTATATAGTTTCTCTTTTATTCGAACATGAGAAAGTCGAAATTCCTTTCATGAATTCTTCTTGGAAAAATATTTTGTGGAGTATGTTATTATTGGGATGTCTTACCTTTTTATTTGAAATGAAAGCTTGTACGAAAGAAACGTTACTTTTGATGATCGTCATTCCGAAAGGTTATGCATATTATAGATTTGCTCATCGAAAAATAAATTTAACTTCTTCTTTTTTCTATGATGGGATGGTTCGGTTTTACTTAGTAGGATTATTCGATATTATATATGCGAGTGGGGTTATATATCATGTGGTTTATGATGGAACGTTAAAAATTACACAGGGAATGATTTATCTTATTTTGATGTTATATTTATATTGTTTACCGCTCGTAAAGAAAGATAAATGGGTTTCTTTGTTGATTTCATTTTGTACTTTTTTCTTGTTCTTATGGAAGGTATTTCAATAGTTCTTGCCAAAACATGTGATATGTGATAAATTAGTATGTAGTGAAAAAAGGAGGGAACGCGCGTGGAAATTGCTTTAATCGTGATCTCGATTTTATTAATTGCTATCGCACTTTTACAAAGTGGAAAAGCAGAGAGTGCTTCACAAGCTTTAACAGGTGGTAGTGATGCATTATTCGCAAACCGTAAAGAGCGTGGTGGAGAGTTATTTATTACTAGACTTACAATGGTTTTAGGTGTTGCTTTCTTTGTGATTTGTATCGTACTTGGAATGTAGAAAGAATAGAAGTGGTCGTTGCCACTTTTTATTTTTGCGGCGACTTGCAAAATATTTAAAATGGTGTATAATATGTATCCCATGCGAAAAAAACGCATAGGATGAAGAAAGGGGAAAGTTGTATGAAAAAGACAAACATTGATGTAAAACCGTGGGAAGCATATGATACGATCGATCACCAACATGCCGATATGTGGGATGAGAAGATATATGAGCAGAATGAAAAGATAAAGGAAATTTATGAGGAATTGAAGTTACTTCAACTTCAAAATAAATCACGTTTAGACCGTGGTATTCACATGATGAGGGATGATGAGATTACTACTGATTTTCCTTATTTATATCAAGCATATCACAACGAGAAAAAGGGAGAATTTCAATTTTTCGATTATATGCCGCAAATTCCAAAGTATATTAATATGTCATTTATTTTAAGGGCGTATGAAAGAATGCTTTTAGATTGCCGTATGTTGCAAGATTTGTATCGTGTAATGCAAAAGAAATCTGAGGGACAATTACTAGAAGATAGTATGGAAGATAGAATTGTGATTCCTCAAGGTCAGTTGGTATCAGTTACATGTTATGAAGAGGCAAAGATTCAGAAGCCTGTCGTACCAAGTGTACCGAGACAATCATATGAAAAACCGGTTCAAAAAGTCAGAAAATAAAGAAATTGTACGAGATCGTGCAATTTTTTTATTGAAATTAGCATTCTCTTGCGTTTTTCTTTTGCCTTTTTTCTAAACTTTGATATAATGGTTTTAGGGTGTAAGTATGAAGAGTATCTATGACAAAACATTAGAACAATTAGAAGAATATTTTGAGTCGATCGGTGAGAAAAAGTTTAAGGCAAGACAACTTTACGATTGGTTATATAAAAAGAGAGTAACTTCTTTCGATGAGATGACAAATATCAAAAAGGAGTTACGTACTTTTATCGCTTCGACTTATACGATAGAACCTTTAAAAATATTGGAACGTCAAAAGGGAGATGACGTTGTCAAATATTTATTTGAACTGAAGGATGGAAATAAGATCGAAGCTGTTTTAATGTTACATGATTACGGCAATAGTTTATGTGTATCTAGTCAAGTTGGATGTAATATGAGTTGCACGTTTTGTGAGAGTGGGCGACTCAAAAAAGTTCGCAACTTAGATCCTTCTGAGATGGTATTACAAATTATGATGATCGAAAAAGATTTAGATCTTACGATCACTCATCTCGTTTTAATGGGAATCGGTGAGCCTTTTGATAATTACGATAATGTGATGAATTTTGTCGATATTATCAATTGTCCATATGGTATCGGACTGGGTTCAAGACATATCACGATTTCCACTTGCGGAATTATTCCTAAGATTAAAGAATTTATGCACCATGGAAAACAGGTGAACTTGGCAATCTCTCTTCATGCACCAAACGATACGTTACGTAGTAAGATTATGCCGATCAATCGTGCATACCCATTAGAGGAATTGATGAGGACGGTTCGTAAGTATATTTCGGTTACGAATCGTCGTGTTACATTTGAATATATTTTATTGCGTGATGTAAATGATACAGAAAAATGCGCATTAGAACTATGCTCTTTATTAAAAGGAATGAATTGTTACGTTAATCTCATACCATATAATGAGACAAGTCATATCATTTATAAAAAGAGTGAAAAGGACCAAATTATGAAATTTTACGATGTATTAAAGAAACATCATATTCAAGTGACGATTCGCAAGGAATTTGGAACGAAAGTGAGTGCGGCTTGTGGCCAATTAAGATCAAATTATGAGGAGGGCGCCTAATGGAATATTATTATCAGACGGATCCAGGAAAAGTAAGAGATCACAATGAAGATAGTGTAACGATTGTAAAAAATCAAAGTGGTGAATATTTGCTCGCTGTTGCAGACGGTATGGGTGGACACCGCGCAGGAGAGATCGCATCTAGTATCGTGATCGGAAATATCGGAACACATTTCAAAGCAATGGGAAAGATTGGTACGAAAGAAGATGCAGTTCGTTGGCTGAAAGATGCGGTAAGTGAAGCGAATGTAGAAATTTATAAATATACAGCAGAACATCCGGAAAGTGAAGGAATGGGAACGACGATCGTAACAGCGATTTTAACGGACGACTTTCTTCTTTTCGGAAATTTAGGAGATAGCAGAGGATACGTTTTAAAAGGTGGTAAGTTACACCAGATTACGACGGATCATACGCTTGTCAATTTGCTTGTAAAAAGCGGTGAACTTACTGAGGAAGAAGCGGAACATCATCCTCGCAAAAACGTTTTAATGAAAGCACTTGGAGCAAATACGAAAGTGGAGATGGATATCATCGATGTCGAGACAGATGTGGATGGAATTTTACTATGTAGTGACGGACTTACAAATATGTTAGATCACGATCAGATTGAAAAAGTACTAAACGAAGATTTAGAAATCGAAAAGATGGTACAGAAGTTAATTTATAAAAGTAATAATAGGGGTGGAAATGATAATATTTCTATTGCTTATTTAAAGAAAGAGGTGGCGTAGTGTGATTGTGAAAGGGCAAAAGATAAACGACCGTTATCAGATTATTCGTAGTATTGGTGAAGGTGGGATGGCCAATGTGTATCTTGCCTACGATACGATTTTAGATAGAAATGTAGCTGTTAAGATCTTGCGTGGAGATCTTGCAGACGACGAGAAATTTGTTCGTAAATTTCAAAGAGAGGCAATTAGTGCAAGTAGTTTGAGTCATCCGAATATCGTCGAAGTTTACGATGTCGGAGAGGACGATGGAAAATACTTTATCGTTATGGAGTATGTCGATGGACGTACGCTTAAGAGTTTGATTAAAAAGCGTGGGGCTTTAACGTTACCAGAAGTGATCGATATCATGTTGCAACTTACGAGTGCGATCGCACATGCACACGATAGCTATATTATCCATCGTGATATCAAGCCACAAAATGTCTTGATTTTAGATGATGGAATGGTAAAGATTACGGACTTTGGAATTGCGATGGCTTTAAATAGCAACGAACTTACACAGACGAATTCTGTGATGGGGTCTGTTCACTATTTACCACCAGAACAAGCAAATGGTAGTGGATCGACGATTAAAAGCGATATTTATTCGCTTGGAGTTTTAATGTTTGAACTTTTAACTGGGAAAGTACCTTTTAAGGGAGATAACGCGGTTGAAATAGCAATCAAACAAATGAAAGAACCGATTCCAAGCGTGTGCAAGATCAATCCTGAAATTCCGCAGAGTGTTGAAAATATCATTTTGAAAGCGTGTGCGAAAAATCCGAAGAATCGTTACGAGAATGTACGAGAAATGCATGAAGACTTAAAAACATGTCTTTCTAAGGAGAGATTAAATGAAGCTCGCAGTACGTATCAATATGCAGAGCAAGAGGTAGATGAGGGAACGAAACGACTTCCAAATTTAAGTCGTCTCGATCATAGCAAAGCACTTGACGATTTAGAAGAAGAGGAGAAGAAGGATAAAAAGACAAATCGGGCACTCATTATTACTGGTGCGATTTGTGCAGGCCTTGCGGCTCTTCTTATTGCGTTCTTCTTTGTCATTCCAAAACTTACAAATGGTAAAGAAGTCGAAGTTCCAGACGTGACAGAGATGACGGAAGCGCAAGCAGAACAAGCATTAGAAACTGCTGGATTAGAAGTTGCGACGAAGACCAAGAGTGAATATAGTGATGATGTCGAGGAAGACAAGGTTATTAAAACGGAACCTTCTAAAAATAGAAGTGTAAAAAAAGGAACGAAAGTAACGCTCGTTTTATCGAAAGGAAAGAAGACGTTTAAAGCAGAGAACTACGTTGGAAAGAATTATTATGAAGTCAAGGCTCAATTAGAGGCTAAGGGAATTAGCGTTTTAACAGAAACGAAAGAAGTGTCTAATGAAGAAGGCGCTCAGGAGAATATCATTTTAGAGCAGAAGACAGCATCTGGTGCACAGCTCGAAGTAGGAACGAAGTTATCGAAGGGAGACACGGTAACGTTAGTCATTCCTGATATTTATACGCAGTATCCTGACTTTGTCAACGATCACTGGAATTTAAGTAACGTTCAAACTTTCTGTAACGAACACAATATCGTATTAAATATCGAATATAAAGAGACGAATGATTATATAGAAGGAACGATCATTTCACAATCTCGTGTTGCAGGAAGTAAGGTAGTTGCAAATACCGCATTGAAGGTTGTCGTTGCAAAGGCAAAACCAACGCCTACACCGACACCTACACCAAGCCCAACACCAACAGCGACAGTACCTGATTCAGGTTCTTCTAATACAGGAGCGTAAGATGGAACAAGGTAGAATTATTAAGCTTGTAAGCAATGATTATACTGTACTCAAAGATGGAAAAGAATATGTCTGCAAATCGAGGGGAAAGTTTCGCAAGATGAAGCTTTCTCCTCTTGTTGGAGATATCGTAAAATTCGATCAAGAACAACGTTATATTTTAGAGGTATGTCCACGTAAAAACGAACTTGTAAGACCTCCTGTTAGCAATGTCGATCAAGTTGTTATTATTACGAGTGTGAAAGAACCTGATTTGCAGACAAATTTACTCGATAAGTTACTTTTGACAGTTTCTTATCATCGAATGAAACCGATTATTTGTTTTACAAAGTTAGATTTGCTTACAAAGGAAGAACGCGAGAAAATAAAACCGATTTTACAATATTATGAAAAAATAGGATACGAAGTTTATTTTAATACAGAACTCGAAGAGATCGCATCGTTATTCGAGGGAAAGGTAACTGCTTTTACAGGACAGAGTGGAGCTGGGAAATCGACTTTACTCAACCGCTTGGATACAAAGTTACATCTTGCAACAGGTGAGATTTCTCTTGCCTTAGGTAGAGGTAGACATACGACGAGGCATGTTGAACTTTTGCCGATCGGCAATGGGCTCGTTGCAGATACCCCAGGATTTTCTTCGATTTCCTTTCGTGGTATGAAAAAGCAGGAACTGAAGGATTACTTTATCGAATTTGAAAAGTATCAATCTGAGTGCAAGTATAAAGATTGTATGCACGATAAAGACGATCATTGTAAAATTAAAGAACTCGTGGAAGATGGAACGATTTTAAAGAGTCGATATGAGAATTACATTAAATTTTTAAGAGAGAAAGAAATGGAAAAAGAAAGTTGGTGATGTATGAAAGTATCTGCTTCCTTTTTGTCGATAGAGGATCATTTAGAAGAAAAGATTCACACTTTAGTAAGTGCCAATCCCGATTATTTACATCTTGATATTATGGATGGTATCTTTGTTCCGTGTAAGACGTGGTCGAAGGATGAGATGAAAGCGCTTTTAAAAGGTGTTCATATGCCATTGGACGTTCATTTGATGGTAGAAGATATCGAGACGTATGCAAGAGAGTTTTCAGAGTTGCATCCTGAGTTTATTACATTTCACATCGAAGCAACACGTCGCCCTGAAGAGATTATTCGCTTTATTCACAATCTAGGATGCAAAGTTGGAATCACTTTAAACCCAAATACTTCACTTGAAAACATCATTCCTTATCTAGGAAAAGTAGATCTTGTTTTAGTGATGAGTGTCGAAGCGGGTGCAGGCGGACAAGAGTTTATCCAAAATAGTATCGATCGCATTCATCGCTTAGAAGATATTCGGAAACAAAACAAGTACGAATATTTGATCGAAGTTGACGGTGGAATCAATGAAGTAACAGCTTTTTACTGTAGAAATGCAGATATTCTTGTTGCGGGAAGTTATATTACAAAAAGTGGTGATTACGGGCGTGCAATTGAAGAACTGAAGCGCGTGTATGAAAAATAAGGCTGTGGAACAGTTCTTATTTTTTTATTTTGGGGAAAGAACAGTTCATAAGTGACATTTTTGTAATTGATAAATCATAAGAAAAGTGCTATACTGGATAAAGGTTAATAATGAGGTGAAAAAGAAATGGAAAAAGTGGTGAATCAACTTCGCGTTTTATTTGGAAAGGCGAAGATTAATTCAAAGTCATATATGAAGACGAACGTATTGTTTTTTACTTTTGTTATCACATCTGTACTAAATGCAAGTTTACTTAGATTTTTAACTGTAAAGAACTATTTCGATATAAAGCCAGTGATCGCCGATCTCGCCGTCGTAGTGATCGTGGGAGCGTTCGGATATTTTATCAAACCGAAAAATCAATTTAAGTATTATTTTGCTTGGTCGATCTTTTTTACGGCCCTTTGCATTATCAATTCGATGTATTATACAAATTACTTATCATTCGCATCTCTTTCGTTACTTGCAACGTCATTGCAAGTTGTCGATGTAGGAGATGCGGTTGTAAAAAACGTCATGGAATTAAAAGATTTTTGCTATCTCTGGCAAATTCTCGCCATGATTTTAGTCAATAGTTCACTAAAGAAAAAGCAATATTATGATATGGTCGCAAAAGTAGAAGTAGGAAAGATTAGAGCGCTCAATACATTGGTGTTTGGGCTTGTGTTGATCGGATTTTTTATCTCTACTTTGACAAGTGTCGATATTAGTCGTTTAGGAAAACAGTGGAATCGTGAATTTGTCGTTATGAAGTTTGGTATTTTTACATATCAAGTAAACGACGTTATCGCGAGTTTAAAACCACAGATTAGTCCTTTATTTGGATACGATGAAAAAGCAAGGGAATTTAGAGAGTATTACGAAAATAGAGATAATACAAGAAAGACAAACGAATATACCGATATTTTCAAAGGGAAGAACCTTTTGATGATTCACGCAGAGAGTATGATGGCATACTTACTTGATACGGAATTTAACGGAGTACAAGTAACACCTAATCTGAAACGATTGGCGAGTGAAGGAATGTATTTTTCTAATTTCTATGCACAAGAAAGCGTGGGAACAAGTAGCGATAGTGAGTTTACATTAAATACTTCACTTATGCCTGCTACGAATGGAACGGTATTCGTAAGTTATTGGGATCGTGAATATGTAACGATTCCAAAGTTATTGAAAGAGCAAGGATATTATACGTTTAGTATGCATGGAAACAAGGGAAGTATGTGGAACCGTTCTGTCGTGCATCCAAAGACGTTTGGATATGATAAATTCTATAATTATAAAGATGACTTTAAGATTGATGAAACGATTGGATTAGGTCTTTCCGATAAATCGTTCTTTAGACAGGCTGTACCAAAAATTAAGAAGATAGAAGAAAAACATCAGAACTTCTACGGTACGATGATCATGCTTTCTAATCATACGCCATTTGACGATGTTGAACATTTGGACACGACGTTAGATGTTACGATGAAATATCAGAAAGTAAATGAAGAAACTGGAGAAACAGAAGAAGCAGTCGCACCATATATGGAAGGGACGATCTTAGGAAATTACTTTAAGTCAGCACATTACGCAGATGCTGCCATCGGACAGTTTATGGAAGATTTAGATAAAGCCGGTATTTTAGATAATACGGTTGTCGTTATCTATGGAGATCACGATTCTAAATTAAAGAAGAGTGAGTACGATAGATTCTATAACTACGATCCGGCAACGGACTCTATTAAATCAAAAGATGATCCAACATATAAGGAAGTTGACTTCTATCAATACGAATTAAATCGAAAAGTACCTCTCATTATCTGGTCAAAAGATAAAAAATTCGAAAAAGAAGTTACGGAGGTTATGGGAATGTACGATGTGCTTCCAACGCTTGGAAACATGTTTGGATTCTATAGTCCATATCAGTTAGGACACGATATCTTCAGTGTAGATGAAAATGTCGTTATCTTCCCGGATGGAAACTGGTTGACGAATAAGATGTATTACAACAGTCAAAAAGAAGAGGGAAAACCTTTAACAAATGAGCCAGTAAGTGTTGAATATATTCAAAAATATAATCAATATACAGAAGAATTATTATCTGTTTCAGATTCTATTATCGTGTATGATTTAATCAAGAAGACAAATGAAACAGAAAAATTGTTAGAACAATATCAACAAAATTAAGGGGAATGTATGAAAAAGAAGAGAAAATTAAGTAAAAAGAAAATCACGAAATTCATTATTTTAATTGTTGTCATTGTCGCACTTTGTATTGGAGTATTCTTTGTAGCAAAGACTTTTCTAGGAGGAAAGAAAGAGAAGGAAGTAAAAGTTGTCGACAACATCGAAAAGTATGGATATACATTAGATGAGAATGAGACAAAGTATTATAAATCGTTATTTGAAGATTTGAAAAAGGTGTTAAATGCAGATGAGGTCGACGAGGAAAAATATGCATCTCTCGTCTCTCAATTGTTTTTGACGGATTTCTTCAATTTAGAAAATAAACTTTCCAAGAATGATGTAGGTGGCTTACAATTTGTATATACCGAGTTTCAAGGGGATTTTCAAAATTATGCGAAAGATGGAGTGTATCAATATCTAGAGAACGATACATACGATGATCGTAAACAGGAATTACCAAAAGTGAGTGCAGTAGATATTGTCAACGTAGAACAGTCTACTTTCGAATATCTCGATCAAGCAGACGAAAAGGCGTATGTCGTAGAGGCAAAGATCTCTTACGAGGAAGATATGGGATATCAATCGACAGCGACGCTTACCTTGATACATCGGGATCATAAGTTGGAAATTGCAAAGATGTCAAAATAAAAGCAGTAGGGAAGCTTACTGCTTTTTCTTGTCAAAGAACGGGAATATTGATATAATAAATATAGTGAGGATAAACAAGAGGTGTGAGTTATGGATTTAGTTATCGTTGTAATATTACTTTTATTAGTAGCATTTATTTATAAGAAATTTAGTAGTTTTATTTACTTTTTTGGAATCTTAGATATTTTCTTTCGATTGACAGCTTTGATCAAATATCAATTGGATATTCCAGAAGTAACTCAATTTTTTAATAAGTATGTACCGGAGTCATTATTGGGAATATTTCAAAAATATTCGACAGGGGTTTTCCAAGATATTTTGACTTGGGGATATATTATTGCAATGGGTGCTTTCTTATATTATGTGTTCCGTACATTTTTGAAAAAGAAATAGGAGATTGTTATGAAAGAAAGAAGAAATGGTTTTACACTGATCGAACTTTTAGTTGTTATTATTATACTAGCAGCAGTTAGTTTACTATTAGTACCAACTGTTCTCGATGCGATCGATACGTTTAGAGGTAATTCGTATGAGGATCAAATTAAGATTATCGAAACAGCAGCTCAAACTTGGGGAACAGACCATTTGTATGCGTTAGAATTCTACGAAGGAGATACGGCGACGATTACATTGGGACAATTAAAAGGAGAAGGATATCTCGATTATCAGTTTCTCGATCCCACGACGAAGAAAAACTTTCCGGATGATATGACAATTACGGTAACGCGAAAAGGAAAGAAGTTGAGATTTCACGTCAATTCTGATACTGGAACGAGTACAAAGTACAGTGGAGATGATCAACCACGCTTAACTTTACGTGGGGATGTCGTTCAGTATGTTGAGTTGGGAGAAACTTATGTGGATCCAGGGGTAGATAAAAAGAATACGACAAAGACACCACAGGTTACTTATGCGAGAAATGGAAGTCCAGTATCTGCAATCAATACAGTGCAGGCAGGGACGTATACAATTACGTATAAAGTAAGTAACGATAATACATCGACAACGATTATGAGAACAGTAATTGTAAATTAAAAAGTGTTTTGATAGACACTTTTTATTTTGTGAAAGACTATACATCGAACGCATGTTTGTGATATAATGGATACGGTGATAATATGTACGCATATATAAAAGGAAATGTAACAGAAATTGGAAATAATTATATTGTCGTAGATAATCAGGGAATTGGATATTTGATTTATACGGCAAATCCATATAGTTTTCACATTGGAGAAACGTACACCGTATATGTATATCAACATATTAGAGAAGATGAAAATACACTTTACGGATTTCAAACATTAGAGGATAAAGAATTGTTTTTAAGATTGATCGATGTTAAAGGACTGGGGTGTAAGATGGCACTTCCGATGTTTGCAACTGGATCGAAAGATGGTATCATCGATGCAATCGAAAGAGAAAATGTACTTTACTTGAAGAAGTTTCCTAAGATCGGAGATAAGGTGGCACGTCAAATCATCTTAGATTTAAAAGGAAAATTAATATCAACGGAAAATACGAGTGTAACTTCTGCAAACAATCAAGAGCTGATTGAAGTATTAAAAGGACTAGGCTACAAGCAGGCAGATATTACGAAAATACTACCTAAGATCGATGCGACGAAGACGATTGAAGATCAGATTAAAGATGCATTGAAACTCATGCTAAAATAGAAATAGGGGTGTCATTGTGGACGAGAGAATTATAACGAATCATGAATTAGAAGAAGATCAATTTGAAGCGACCATTCGCCCGGATAGTATTGATGAATATATTGGTCAGTCGGAGGTAAAGGAAAACTTAGAAATTTTTATCGAAGCTGCCAAGATGCGTCATGAACCTTTAGATCACGTTTTATTATATGGTCCACCAGGACTAGGGAAGACGACGCTTGCTTACATTATAACGAATGAACTAGGTAGTAATTTAAAAACGGCAAGTGGTCCATCGATTGAAAAGAGTGGAGATCTAGCAGCGATTTTATCGACTCTAGAGGCTGGAGATGTACTTTTTATCGATGAGATTCATCGCATGCCACGTTACATCGAAGAGATCTTATATCCGGCGATGGAAGATTTTACACTCGATATTATCGTTGGAAGTGACTCTAGTAGTCGTAATATAAAAATTGATTTACCACCGTTTACTTTAGTAGGTGCGACGACGAGAGCAGGGGATTTGACAGGACCTCTTCGCGATCGTTTTGGAATTGTAAACAAGTTGAATTATTATACCGTAGAAGAGCTTACAGAGATCGTTAGTCGTAGTTCTCGTGTGCTAAAGTGTGAAATCGACGAAGAAGCAGCGGTAGAACTTGCAAAACGTAGTAGAGGAACTCCACGTATTGCGAACCGTCTATTAAAAAGGGTGAGAGATTACGCTTTAGTAAAAGGAAACGGAAGAATCGATATCGATATTACACGTTATGCATTAGATAAGTTAAAAGTGGATGATGGCGGGTTAGATGATACCGACTATCATTTATTAAAATCGATGATCGAGAAGTTTAATGGGGGTCCTGTAGGAATCGAAGCACTTGCGTCATCGATAGGTGAAGAAGCAACGACGATTGAGGATGTATATGAACCTTACTTGTTACAGATGGGATATATGAAACGAACTCCACGAGGAAGAGTTGTGACGAAGAAAGCGTACGAGCATTTAAAGATAGATTATCAAGAGAAGATGTTTTAGGTGAAATATGAAACAGGTAATTGTGATTGTAGGACCAACTGGTGTTGGTAAGACAAAGATGAGTATCGAACTTGCAAAAAAATTTGATGGAGAAGTGATCAATGCAGATAGTACGCAAGTATATCGTGATTTAGATATTGCAACCGCAAAGGTAACAGAAGATGAAAAAGATGGAGTCCCACATCATTTGCTAGATATTAGGAATATCGATGAGGATTATACGGTATATCACTATCAACAAGATGCAAGAAAGATAATCGACGATATTTTATCGAGAGGAAAAACACCGATCATGGTAGGTGGAACAGGTCTTTATATCAAAGCAGTCCTCTATGATTATCAGTTTTCAGAAGAATCGCAAAACGAGTTCGATTATGAACAATTTGATGACGAAACACTCTATCGCAAGTTGCTAGAGGTGAATCCTGAAACAGAGATCCATCCAAACAATCGTAAGAGAATGATACGTGCACTTCAATATTATGAGATTCATAAAGAACCGATGTCGATGAAAGAAAAAACTGAAAATGTTTTAATTCCTCACGTAATGATTGGACTTACAACGAATCGAGAACGTCTATACGATAGAATTAACGAGAGAGTTGACGAAATGATCGACCATGGCCTTTTAAACGAAGCAAAGAAGATATACGATACAAAAATACGTTCTAAAGCAGTTATGACACCAATTGGATACAAAGAGTTGTTTCCGTATTTTGATGGGACACAGTCGCTAGAGGAATGTATTTCTTTGATGAAACAGAGAAGTCGCCACTATGCGAAGCGTCAATATACATGGTTTCGCAATCAGATGAAAGTGCATTGGTTCGATGTCGATTTTGACCATTTCGAGCGAACGGTGGAGGAAGTAGAACGATATATTAAGGCACAATAAAAAGCAACGATTGTTGCTTTTTTTAATTGTAAGTTGCTTCTACATAGATCTCTGGATCGAAATTGTGGTATACGTTATCTTTTTGTTGGAGATCCTTCGTCGTGATTAAAAAGAAATTATGTAGGAGTAAGTTTTGTCCAGTGTCGACGACTGGATCGTCCCATGTAAGATCTAGATGAAGCCAGCTATTATCTAAGTAGACTAAGTTCCAAACATGTTCATCATTTGCAATTTTCATATTAGGAACTCCTATCTTTGTAAGAAAGATTGCCATCGTATCGCTATACCCACCACATAAACTTAAATGTTGAAATAATGTACCGTAAGCAAAGTGAGAAAGGCTACCTTTATCGGTTTGTAATCCGTTCTTTATAGAAGCAGCAGCATTTTTATCATACACAGTTGTATTGATGATGTAATCGTGAAATGCTAGTATTTTTTCTCTCGGCGTCATTTGATCTGTAATGATTTCATTCATAATGCGATCGATTTCTTGATCTACTTTTTCTCGTTGTTCTTTCGAATATAGTTTATCGATTTTAACATTGACTCTACCAAATGAATTCATATTGACTGCTATTTTGTTATAACTATTGTAAGGATGAACAAAATTGTTTAAATTCGATAAAACCAGTTGATTTTCTGTAATCTGTTTTGTATCCTCGATACATGTTTTATAAGAACTAGGACAGAAGAAAGTATATTCTTCAAATCCTCCATTTAAAATAGTATAGAACAAGTTGAATAGTTCTTCTTTGTTTTGAGGTTCTTTTTGAGGAACTTCTTTTACGAATTGAAATTCTGTTTTTATCTCGTATTGATTTGGTGTTTGTATTGCCATTTCTTGCTTGTAAATCGTATTTTTTAATACGAATGTCGTAAAGTCTTGATTCGTAAATAAAATTGCTAGAACAATGACGATTACTGTAATCGATGTGAGTATTTTTTTCATAGCATCACCTAGTATCATTATATCATAGAAAGAATAAAAAAAAGAAGTAAAATTACTTCATTTCATTTACCTTATTTGTAAGGCGAGATTTGTTACGTGCAACATAGTTTTTAGATACTACTCCTTTAGCAGCAGCTTTATCGATTGTCTTGATAGCAGTTTTTAAGTTTGTTGCAGCTTGTTCTTTATCGTTAGCAGCAACTGCTTTTTCTACTTTTTTCATAGCAGTTCTCATTGTTGCTTCATAATTATTGTTTTCTACAGTTCTTTTTTTATTTACTTTTACCATTTTTTTGGCATTTTTCATGTTTGGCATCGTTTCACCTCCAAGTCACTCAATATAAACATTTTAACAAATTTCCTATAAAAAAGCAATAAAAACAGTATTTTTTGGTAAAAATATGAAAGAGGTGAGAAAATGGGGCACGAGATAGATTTAGGAAAATATCAAATTCGTACTGATTTAGCTGTAGAAGCAATCGGACAAGTAAAGGAAAAAGATAGGGAAAAAGTCGAAAGTAAGGTAGAAGAAATCGATGGAATTACTGTGACTGACGTTGTGATCCGCGATGATGGCGGGAAGGAAATTGGAAAGAAAGATGGGAGATATATTACGGTAGAATTCGAAGATATTACAGATCATGACAACCGTAAAAAAGTAGAATCGATCGTTGTCGAACAATTGAAAAAATTAATCTCCGATATCCATATGGAACAGAATCAAAGTTGTGTTGTGATTGGACTTGGAAATGCTTCTTCGACACCAGATGCACTGGGACCTATGGTCGCAAGTCGAGTCCTCGTTACCAATCATTTATTCGAATATGGAGAAGTAGAAGATGGATTTCGACCAGTCGCAACTTTTACTCCCGGTGTGATGGGACAGACAGGAATCGAGACGATGGACTTAATTCGTGGACTTGTAGGTGAAATTCATCCAGATTTTATGATCGTCGTGGATGCCCTTGCGAGTCAGAGTGTCAATCGCTTGAATCGGACGATCCAGATGACTGATACGGGAATTCACCCAGGAAGTGGAGTTGGAAATCATAGGAAAGAAATCAGCAAAGAAACATTAGGAATTCCCGTAATTGCGATCGGTGTTCCAACTGTCGTCGATGCCGTTACGATCGTAAGCGATACGATTCATTATATGCAAAAACACTTTTCTTATATGAAAAAACATTATTCTGATCCTGTTCATTTGCTCACACCTCTTACTTATATAGATCCTTCCAAAGAAACAGGAGAGATGAGCAAAAAGGAAAAGGAAGATTTATTTGGAATGTTAGGAACTTTATCTTCTGCAGAAATGAAACAATTAATATTTGAAGTATTAACGCCAATTGGATACAATTTGATCGTTACGCCAAAAGAAGTAGACTTTGTCATGGATGGACTTACCGAAGTGATTCGAACATCGATCGACCGTGCATTACATCAAAAAGTGACAGAATAAACAAGCTCTTAATATTCATTTCGACAGAATGAAACAACATAAACCTGTATCATCTATCATAGAATGATAGGGGAGGTGTTGTATGCGAAAACGATTTGTAGCAAAAAAACGCAGAAAAAAATGGAAACTTAGATATCTCTTTTACATAGTTCTTATTTATTTTGTATATCAGTTTATGTTCGGATATGTTCTATCCTTGAAACTTGCACATAATAATGAGGACTTTTTAAAGGCGATGTTACACGATTCAAATCATCATTTATTGTACGAAAAAAATAGTGAGACTTTATTTACGAAAGTTACTAATTTTCTAACACAAATCGATATTACAAAGCCACTGACGATCATAGAAAAAGGATTTTTCTACGAAGAGAAGAAAACAGAGCAAGTGGCGAAGACATCGGCGGATGGAGATCAAGAGAAGATGCCCGAGACGAAGTATGTGAGCGATCCGAATCCGACACAGGTCGCTATGACACCACGTGTCTATATTTACAATACACATCAATTAGAAAACTATAGTATGGCGAACTTAGAAGTTTACAATATTACACCCAATGTGATGATGACGTCATATCTGTTGAGAGAAAAGTTGAATCATCAAGGGATCTCTACGATTGTAGAGGAAGCGAACTTCAAAGAGTACATGCAAGCAAATTCATGGGTTGGGAAAGATCAGTATAAAGTGAGCAGACAATTTTTAACGCAGACGTTAAAAGCATATCCAAACATGGATCTTATGATCGATCTACATCGAGATGCGATCAAAAAGACGGCCTCTACTTGGTCTGATGGTACGAAAAGCTACGCGAAAGTACTCTTTGTCGTCGGAACAGCCTACGATGGATACGAGAAAAATTTAGAACTTGCGAATCTTTTTCATCAGAAGATCAATGCAAAATATCCAGGATTATCGAGAGGTGTCATGCAAAAAGAAGGCGCTGGAGTGAATGGAATTTACAATCAAGATGTAAGTTCCAACATGCTTTTAATCGAGTGTGGGGGATATGAAAATACGATCGATGAAGTTGCAAATACGACAGATATATTAGCAGCGGTCATTACGGAATATTTGGGTGAAGCGCATGAAGTTTGAAGATAAAGTTAAGATTTACCATAAGATATTCAAGTTTTGTTTTACGATATCTCTCGTAGCTTTTTTAACACTTTATCTATCTCAAGCTACAGGATATTACGAATACGAACAACATAAGACTGCGACGTTTACGAGTGAACAGATCAAACAATTTGAAAAAGATGTAGCAGAAGGTAAGAATATCGATATGAAAAAATATCTTGAAAATTCTAATAAAGATTATAGTAATCGAATGTCAGATTTAGGATATCAATTATCGAGTGGAGTAGGAAACATCGTAAAAAGTGGAATTGAAGGTATTTTCGGAGCTCTCAATAAGATGGTAGAAGAATAGGTATGCGACTTGGCATATCTATTTTTATTCTAGCAAAAGTCAGATGATTTTGTTATAATAATACAAGGTGATTGTGATGAAACAACAAAACATTAGAAATTTTTCAATTATCGCACATATCGATCACGGAAAGAGTACGATTGCAGACCGTATTTTAGAACTTACGGGGGCAATTACGGAAAGAGAAAGACAAGCGCAGCTTTTAGATAGTATGGATCTAGAACGTGAACGTGGAATTACGATTAAGTTGAATGCGGTACAACTACATTATCAGTATCAAAACGAAGACTATGTTTTACACTTGAT
Organism: uncultured Mycoplasmatota bacterium; assembly: GCA_937944975.1. Lineage (GTDB taxonomy): Bacteria > Bacillota_I > Bacilli_A > RF39 > UBA660 > Fimihabitans. The sequence continues at coordinate 154,910 of CALEBF010000002.1, forward strand.
CGATACTCCAGGGCATGTCGATTTTAGCTATGAAGTGAGTCGTAGTTTGGCCGCTTGTGAGGGGGCTATTTTAGTTGTCGATGCAGTGCAGGGAATCGAAGCACAGACGCTTGCTAATTTATACCTTGCAATGGAAAATGATCTTACGATTATTCCTGTGATCAACAAGATAGATTTACCGAATGCGGATGTCGAGAAAGTGGCGCAAGAGTTAGTCGGTACTTTAGGATTTGAAAAAGACGAAATTATCTTATGTAGTGCAAAAAATGGTACGGGAATTCAAGAGTTAGTAGAGGCGGTCATCGAACGAGTACAGCCTCCTAAAGGAAGCGTTACAGAACCTCTTCAAGGATTAATTTTCGATAGTATCTACGATCCATACCGTGGAATTGTGATCTTTGTTCGCATCGTCAACGGAAAAGTTTCAGTTGGAGATACGATAGAAATGATGACAACAGGAGCGACTTACGAAGTAGTAGAACTAGGAGTTCACACACCACACGAAAAGAAAAAAGATGTTTTAGTTGCTGGAGAAGTTGGATATATCTGTGCTAGTATGAAAAGTATTCAAGACGTCGAAGTAGGAGATACGATCACACTTGCAAACAATAAGGCGAAAGAAGCACTTCCTGGATATCAACCTATGAAGCCAATGGTATTCTGTGGCCTTTACCCAATTGAATCTAGTCAGTATCCAGAACTTAGAGAAGCTTTGGATAAACTAAAGTTAAACGATGCATCTTTATCGTTTGAACCAGAGACGAGTAAAGCGTTAGGATTTGGATTTCGATGCGGATTCTTAGGACTATTACATATGGAGATCATCGAAGAGAGAATCGAACGTGAATTTGGAATTCATTTGATTGCGACGAGCCCATCTGTTATTTACGAAGTAACAAAGACAGATACGAGTGTCATCATGGTAGATAGTCCTTCTAAGTTACCAGAACGTCAACGTATTGCCGATATTAAAGAACCTTATATCCGTACGAACATCTTTGTTCCAAGCCAATATATTGGACCTGTGATGGAACTTTGTCAGAACAAGCGAGGAAACTACGTATCGATGGAATATATCGATCAAACGAGAGTCAATATCCACTATGAGATTCCACTTTCTGAAATCGTTTACGACTTCTTTGATAAATTGAAATCATCGACAAAAGGATATGCATCTTTCGATTATGAATTGATCGGATATAAGAGTAGTAACCTCGTGAAGATGGATATTTTAATCAATGGTGAGATGGTCGATGCATTATCGCTCATCGTACATAAAGATTTTGCTTACAATCGAGGAAAGGCAATCGTCGAAAATTTGCGCAAATTGATTCCAAGACAGCAGTTTGAAGTGCCAATTCAGGCAGTGATCGGAACGAAGGCAATTGCTCGTGCTGATATCAAGGCAATGCGAAAGAACGTACTTGCTAAGTGTTATGGTGGAGATATTACAAGAAAGAGAAAACTACTAGAAAAACAAAAAGAAGGTAAGAAGCGAATGAAGATGGTAGGAAGCGTTGAAATTCCTCAAGAAGCATTCTTATCAGTATTATCGATGGATGAGGAGTGATCATATGAGTTATAGAGAACAAAGAGAAGCTTTAATAAACGAAAGAAGAGAAATGGTTGCGAGATATATTATAGAAAATCATTGTACGATTAAAGAAGCTTATCAACATTTCAAAGAAGATCAAGCTTTGATGGATATGTTTCAGCAATATCGAATTGGGTTTAGTTTATCGACGTTAAAAAGAGAATTGGATATACCTTTAAAGCATAGTAATCCTGAGCTATTCGCTGAGGTGCGACCTTTGATTGATGGAAATCGGAACAATGTCCTTACGAATCAAACGATGACGAGAGAGGCATTTGCTCGTCTTATCATAGTGAAACGTGATCTTGAAGGAAAGAGTTTTCGAGTGATTGGAAAAGAATTAGAATTAGCGGAAACTTCTGTGATTCGTATCTATAAAGATTATGCAGGAAAGATCGAACTCACACAGGAAGATGTAGATCTTGCAAAGAAAAGCGATATGAAATTAACTCCACATATTCAAGATAAAGTGGATCAGCATCAAAAAGGAATTGAACATCAAATTTTATCTTGGGCACATTATGCATTAGAAACAAAATGTGATTTACCTACACTTTCTCGTCATTTTGGCTTAGAAGAACAAGAGGTAAGGGTTACATTATCAGAGTTATTGCCATTATTAGATTACGAATTATATCTATCTTTACAGGGACAATTAGGTCTCTTTGACGAAATTCTATATCAAGAGGAACAAGGTCCAACGAAGAAAAAATAATATGAGGAAACTCATATTTTTTTGTCAAATTCTATGAAGTTAGACATATATTAGATTAGGTGATAGTCATGGCAAGTAAGGAAGAATTTAAAGCGTTTGTAAAAGATCATCCACGATTGATTGGACATGTTAAAAATGGGAATATGAACTGGCAAAAGTTTTATGAACTATACGATTTATATGGCGATTCAGGGGAAATTTGGGAAGAGTATTTGAAAGAACCAACAGTAGAATCGAAAAGTGAAACTGCAGCGAAAGCAACTGTGACAGGTTTTAGTGTCGGAGAGATTATGAACTTTTTAAAAGGAATCGATTTAGATGAATTACAAAATGGTGTCAGTAGTTTACAACGTGTCGTAGGGGTATTACAGGACTTTGGAAAAAAGGAAACACCTAGTCCAAAAGAACAATATAAGCCAAGACCGATCTATAAACATTTCGAGGATTAATGACTTTAGAACAACAATTTAAAATAAAGAATAACCCATATTTTCAACGTTATCTACGAGAACATTCCTATTGGTACAAATATCTAAATCGAAATCCTACTTATTTTGAATCGTTTGCAGAAGAGGTCAAAGATGCATACAAATTGAGACCTTCCGATAAAGTAAATCGTATATTGGATACGTTAGAAGTACTTCAAACATTGATGTCTACGATGCAATAGTGTATAATGTTTTTGGATGTGATCGTATGAGAATTATCAGCGGGAAGTACAAAGGAAAAGTTTTAGAAGGGTTCGATATCGATGGTACGAGACCGACGATGGATCGCGTGAAGGAGAGTATGTTTGCGATGATTCAGAATCACTTGAAGGATTCTATCTGTCTTGATTTATTTGCAGGAAGTGGAAATTTGGGGTTAGAAGCATTGAGCGAAGGTGCTAAGAAGTGCTATTTTGTCGATTATAATCCGATTGCAATTCGAACGATTCGTAAAAATGGTGAGGTTTGTAAAGCCCTGAATGATATGGAAATCGTTCATAAATCTTATCGAGAAGCTCTGTTATCTTTTCAAAGAGAACAATTGAAATTCGACATTGTTTTTTTAGATCCACCTTATCAAGAAAATCTGATTTCAATGGTATTTGCGATGCTTAAGGAATTAGAGCTTTTAAAAAAAGACGCCCTCATCGTCTGTGAGTTCGAACATGAAGATTTAAGTGATTCTACTTTTCCGCTTTGGAAAGAGAGAAAATACGGGTCTAAAAAAGTATTTATTTATCGTGTGTAAGAATGCAAGGAATTGCATTCTTTTTTGTGGAACAATAAAAGTGGAGGTGAAACTATTCGATATCCATTTATTAAACAACGCGAAGAAAAAGATTGTGGGATTACTTGCTTGCAGATGATACTTGCGTATTACCATTCTTATGTACCTAAAGAAGAGTTGCGGCAGATCACACATACGACAAAAAGAGGAACGAGTGCGTATGGTTTATTACAAGGAGCTGAACAATTAGGATTTCGCGTTCGTGCGTTAAAGGGTGATTTTCAAGCGCTCCAGGTAGAACAACTGGTCTATCCGGTGATTGCTCACGTCGTTAAAGAAGGAATTTACTATCATTACGTATTGATTTATAAGATGGACCACAAACATCAAAGAATTCTGATTGCTGACCCATCTACTCGGTTATCTTGGGTTACATTTCAGTCTTTTCAAATGGAGTGGAACAATATCGTTTTAGTATTGGAACCAATGATACAACTTAGGAATGAAAGAAAAGCATCTGTTTTTGAATTGTGTTATCAAATTATAGAACGCTATCGTAAAGAGGTTATCGTTTTGTTCTTTTTTGCACTGATTCAAATGATACTATCTCTCATCATTTCTTATTATTTTAAAGTGACCGTCGATTTTATTTCGAATCTCGGAACAAAGCTTGAATTTTATTTGGTATCGATTTTCTTTCTCTTTTTTTTCATATTGCACGGTTTATCATCGGTCTTTCATTCTGATGTAATTTTAAAGTGGAGTACAGCGCTCGATTTATCCTTTACGAAAGATATCTTTCAAAAATTAGTTTCACTTCCGTATGATAAATTTCATAGACGCTCTACAGGTGAGATTATGACGTACTTTCAAGAGTTGATGCAGCTAAAAGATATTTTGATCACATTTGTAAGTTCTATTCTATTAGATATCTTATTTTGTATCGGAGCCCTTCTGCTTTTAAGTACGATATCTCTTTCTCTTTTTTCTCTATGTCTTTTTATGATATGTCTTTACGGAATGATTTTTGCGTTGTGTAAGCGATGTTATCAAATTTACATGCCACTTGTAAAAAGAGAACAGGGTAACGTATCTCATTGGTTAATCGAAAGTGTAAGAGGGTATGAAACAGTAAAAGGATCTCACTTGGAACACGTTTTGAATTCTTTTTTTGGAAGATATCATTACCGATTTGAGAAGGAAGCCTACCATTTAAAGCAATTAGAAAGAAGAGAACAGATTGGAGAGCAACTTCTTCTAGAGAGTGTTCGCTTTCTCTTTATCTTTTTAGGAGGTATCATGATGTTAAAACGAAATCTTACGATCGCAAGTTTCGTATTTGCCTACATGTTGTTCGATTATGTCATATCACCAATGCGAACTTTTTGTCACTTTTTTTTAGAATGGATACAAGTAAGAACTGCTATTTGTGAATTATCTTTTTTATGGAAGGAAAAAAAGGAAAGAAACAAGATCGTATTGTCGGGCATCCAAACAATCGAATTTCGACATTTGTGTTATGCATATGAAGAAGATACATTGGTATTAAAAAATATCGATATTATTCTAAAAGAAAAGGAACATGTGATGTTATTTGGTCCTTCCGGAAGCGGAAAAAGTACGATATTTCAATTGCTGATGAAATTCTATCAAGCCAAAGAGAATTCTATTTTTATCAATGCCATCGATTACCACCAGTATGAAAGAGAATCTTTCTTGCGCCATCTTTGTTACATATCGAAGAAAGAAACACTATTTACGACGAATTTATACGAAAATATTACACTAGCAAGGAAGATATCTCAATCAGAATTTTTAAAAGTGTGTCACGTGTGTCAACTTGATTTTATCGATCAATTTAAGGGTGGATATTACATGCTGGTTGAAGAAAATGGAAAAAATTTATCAGGAGGACAGTGTCAACGAATTATATTGGCTCGCGCATTATTATTGCCGTGTGAGTTTTTGATTATCGATGAAGGGCTTAACCAAATAGAAGTTACATTAGAAAGGCAAATACTTCAAGATGTGATGCGATACTATCCCGAAAAGACGATTATTTATATTACACATCGATATCGGAATTTTGATTTGTTTTCGAGACTCTTATATATGAAACATGGAAGAATCTTAAAAGATTGGTATCGAAAAGGGGAGAAACTAGTAGATTGAATCTCTCTATTTCGAAAGGAATTTTTATGCTTGTCTGCTTGTGGGGAATGATTGCGATCTTTATTCTGGTCATTGCTTTTTGCTATTCATATCACATGGTGCGTTCTTTTATGGGAATCATGGTACTAGATAGTGATAAATACTATTTAAAAGGGTATCCGAGAGTAGAAGATATCAACTTTCTAAAAGGCAAAAGCATTTGGATTGAGGAGCAAGAATACGATATTTTAAACATTTTACTTACAGATGAAGTTGTCATCGGAGAAGATGGAGCGGTGTATCAAGCAATAATGATTGAGTGTGACTGGAATTTTAAAATAAAATCGAATTACAAAAGTGTAATCGCAACTTATCGAACAGAGAAAAAAACTTGGATGCAAAGATATTTTAAATGGTAGAAAGGAGGAGAGAAGTGGAACTGATCGAAAAGGAAGAGTTAAAAAAAATAGTCGGTGGCGGAGTGAGTACTGGCGCAAGCGTAGCGCTCGCACTTACTGCTGGTATCGTGTTTGTGATCGGTGTGATCGATGGATACTTAAGGCCGCTTCTATGTCATACAAATGAGTGAGTTAACAAAAGAAGAAGCAGTGCGGATTTATGGTGGAGTGAATCTCTCTGGGACGATCGTAAATGCATTTTTAAAAGGTGTCGATCTTATCTTGGAATTAGGGAGAAGTCTAGGAAGTGCGATTCGCCGAATTCAAGATCATAATGTTTGTCCGTATCAAAAATAGAAAAGATTGGGGAAAAAGAGTCGCTAGAACGTACTTTTTTTCTCTTTTTTTGTCACAAAGTCCTTTTTTTTGTTGAAATCTAGGAATACCCGTGTTATAATATCACTAGTCAAGAAGGGAGGGAATATTCATGCCTACAGTAGTTGTGAAAAACGGGAATGTGGATGGAGCGTTAAGAACATTCAAACAAAAAACCGTGAAAAATGGCCTCCTAAAAAACATTAGAGATAGAGAGTTCTATAGTAAACCTGGAGAACGACGTAGAAAAGCAAAAAAAGAAGGAATCAAAAACAGTCGTAGAAGAGATCGTAGAGAGCGCAATAACTAAGGAGCCAAAAAGAGGCTCCTTTTGTGTTAGAAAGGAAATGGTTATGAAAGAGAGAATATTGAACGATTTAAAAGAGGCAATGAAACAAAAGGATAAAGAGTTATTATCTGTTATCCGCATGGTAAAAGGTGCGATCCAAATGGACGAGATTGCAAAGAAAAAAGAATTGAACGATGATGAGGTTATCGCTATTATTTCAAAACAAATTAAAACGAGAAAAGAATCGATTGCAGAATTTGAAAAAGCAGGACGAGATGATTTAAAGAATCAAACGCAAAGTGAAATCGATATCTTAATGCGCTACATGCCAGAACAAATGAGCGAAGAGGAAGTATTAAAGGTCATCGATCAAGCATTTGAAACAGTACAACCAACGAGTATGAAAGACATGGGGAAACTCATGGGAGTGATCACTCCTCAAGTGCGCGGAAAGGCAGATATGGGATTTGTCAATAAAACGATCAAAGAAAGATTAAGCGCAAATTAAAAACACATATTTGTGTTTTTTCATTTTCTTGACAAATCGACAAAATATGATATAATAATATAATTTCATTAAGGAGGTGATATTGTGTATACGATGTTAACATCCACGAAAAAGGGAAACAGATCGAAAAAAGGAGTTTGCTCTAATCGTTGGAATCATTTCGCATTACAATATATTGCTGCATATAATGAATTAGGACAGTTTGTCATAAGTCAACCATTCCATACACAGTCACCACAGATTAAATGTAGATGTCTTCACTGTTTAGAAGAGATTACATTTCAAAAAGAAGAATTAGAGCAATTTCAACAAATATATAGTGATCGAGTAATTGTTCCTGAAAATACAGCGTTTAACCGAATCGACCGTTTTTACGAAAACATGAAAATGATAGGACAATTAGAATCACAACATGGTCTTACATATGAGACGATTCGTGAGTTAAAAGTTAGAAACCAGCAAATGGATATTCAAGAAAAAGCAGATATAGAATTTATGAAGGATAGAAGAAAAGAAGCAAGTGCTCCAGTTTATAAGACGGAACAGGAGATTGCAGAAGAGAGTAAACGCTTGTTAATTACGAAAGAAAATTATAGTAAAAGAACAGGAAGCTATTACTCTTCATAAAAGAAGGGGTGATAAAATGAAGTTGAAGGATAAATTAATTGTATTTAAAAATTTAATAACTAGAAACGAACCGACGAAGGAAATATATCCAAATGACATTCTCGCTTGTATCGGAGAGTTTTCATCATCTGAAACGAATACAGTTCAGAAATATAGTTTGTATCGTTCTTTAGAAAATGGATCAGCGATCGCTTCTGACCTGTACCAAATTGCAGCTGATAATACAGTAGAAAAAGCGTTTCCTTATATTCTTTATCCTAGGGAAGATAGTGCCATGTCTTTATGTGAGTTTGAAGAGTTGAGAGAACATTATGAAAGCTTAAAACAACAATATCCAGAAAAGACACAATATCAATTGTTTTTGGATATGAAGAAATATCAAGAGACAAAAAAGTCGGATCAAAAAGTATGTGTAAATTATAAAAAGTGAACTGTGTATACAGTTCTTTTGTTTTGTAAAAAATTCTTTTAAAATGTGTCAGTTTTTCCTTGTTTCTGCATACAATTTATGGTATATTAGTTATGGCTTTTTCAAATACACACGATATGGATTTCAATGCCGAGTGCCAATAGGTGGTGTTGAAAGTTGAAATATCGGAGGAAAATAACAAAAGGAGGAAGAGAATAATGGCAGTAGTGTCAATGAGTTATTTATTAGAAGCTGGTGTTCATTTTGGACATCAAACAAAAAGATGGAACCCTAAGATGAAAGAGTACATCTTTACTTCAAGAGATGATATTTATATTATCGATTTACAAAAGACTGCAAAGAAAATCGAAGAAGCATATGCAGCTTTGAATGCGATTGCAGCGAATGGTGGAAAGGTTTTATTTGTAGGAACGAGAAAACAAGCACAAGAAGCTACAAGAGAAGAAGCAATTCGTTCAAATAGTTACTATGTAACAGAGAGATGGTTAGGGGGAACCTTAACAAACTTTAAAACGATTCGTAATAGAGTAAAACGTTTAGAAGAAATCGAAAAAATGGAACAAGATGGAACTTTCGAAGTATTACCAAAGAAAGAAGTTGTCGGACTTAGAAAAGAATACGATAAATTAAATAAAGTACTTTGCGGAATCCGCGATATGTACAAATTACCAGATGCGATGATTATTACAGATCCATCTAAAGAAGAAATTGCAATTAGAGAAGCAAGAAAGTTAAACATTCCAGTATTTGGAATTGTCGATACAAACTGCGATCCTGATATGGTTGACTATGTCATCCCAGGAAACGACGATGCAATTCGTGCAGTAAAATTAATTATCGGTGTTCTTGCAAACGCCATCGTAGAAGCAAATGGTGGTGAAATGGTTGACTATGTAAGTGCAGACAAGAAAGATGAAAACGGAAACGAAATCATGCAAAGAGCTGTAGAGTCTGTAAAGAAAAAAGAACCAAGAAGATTCGATAAGAAAAATGATAAATTCAAAAGACCATTTAATAAAGATTTCAAAAAAACAGAAAAAGTAGAAAAGAATACAAAAGACGAATCAGTTGAAGTAAAAAAAGAGGAGCCAAAGAAGGAAGAAGTGAAAACTGTAGAAAAAGCCGAAGATAACAAAGATTTATCAAAAATGACAGTTGCAGAACTTCGCGAAATGGCAAAAGCAAAAGAAATCAAAGGATACTCAACAATGAAAAAAGCTGAATTATTAGAAGCTTTAAAATAGATGGAAAAGATGATTTTTAAATCATCTTTCATTTTAGAAAAGGAGAGTTATTATGATAAGTGCTAGTTTAGTAAAAGAACTAAGAGAAAAAACAGGAGCAGGAATGCTCGACTGTAAAAAGGCATTAGAAGCAAATAATGGAGATATGGATGCTTCTATCGATTGGTTAAGAGAGAAGGGAATTTCAAAGGCTGCAAAGAAAGCAGATCGTATTGCTGCTGAAGGACTTGCTGCGATTAAAATCGACGGAAATACTGCTGCAATCGTAGAAGTAAATTCTGAGACAGATTTTGTTGCAAAGAATCCAGAATTCCAAGAGTTAGTAGATGCCATTTTAGATGTCGTTGTTAAAAATGATGTCAAAACAGTAGAAGAAGCACTTGCTTGCGACGGTTTAAATGATTTAGTCGTTGCAAAGACTTCAAAAATTGGAGAAAAATTAAGCTTTAGAAGATTTGAAAAAGTCACAAAAACTGATGATCAATCATTCGGATCATACATCCATATGGGTGGAAAAATTGCAGTGTTAACTGTATTAAACGGAGCATCTGAAGAAGTTGCTCGCGATGTTGCAATGCATGCAGCTGCAATGCGTCCAACTTATGTAAAAAAGGAAGATGTTCCTGCTGATGAGTTAGAAAGAGAACGTACTGTATTAAAAGAACAAGCAATGAACGAAGGAAAACCTGCAGAAATCGCTGAAAAGATGGTAGCTGGAAGAATTCAAAAATACTACAAAGAAATTTGCTTAGAAGAACAACCATTCGTAAAAGATGGAGATGTTACAGTTGGTAAGTTTGTCGCTAACAACGGTGGAACAATCGATCAAATGATTCGTTACGAAGTTGGAGAAGGAATGGAAAAAAGAGAAGAAAACTTCGCTGAAGAAGTAATGAAACAAATGCAACAATAAAATGAAAAATGCAGGATTAACCTGCATTTTTTTTGCGTTCTTTTTTCAGCTGCTTCATGAGATAGTCGTATTTCTTTTTTTGCTTTGGTCGTGGAGGTAAAGCTACTGGAGAGGGATCTTCTTGTGGCAATAAGAAATCGTATGGATTTTCTCCAGTAGGTTTACGATTTGAGTTCCAATAAATCTTTTGGCTTTGCTGGTCGTGTAATGATTGAAAGTAATTTCCTATATTGAGATAGCTTTCAATCATAATACTTTCTTCTAAATAATCTTGAAGAACTTTTGAAAATTTTCCTTTTACATGAATGGCTAACTGAAACACTTCTTTTCTATTTTGTCCACCTTTTTGGATATATTCTTTTAATGTTTCTTCCATTTTTTGCCTGTTGTAATGTTGATAATACATTTTAGCAAGTAGTAAGTAAAAATCCACTTCTCCCGTTGCTTGTACAATTTCTGGTGTTGCTGCACTGGCCTGATTTAAATCTAATGATTTGATATAATCTTGATAGTACCAGATGAGATCCATATTGTTGATATAAGTAGTATCACTTTTTTTGAGTTCTTCCTCTAAATAGCGGAGGATACTTTGTGTTTTTGAAGGCATTCTTCCTTCTTTCAAATAAGATAGAATTGCTTTTGCAAATTCCATATTATATTCTTGGATCAGTTGATAGCAATCTTGTAAAATATATCGTATATTGTTTGGATAACAGTGAATTTCTCGGTTAAGAGTTGCAAGATATGCTTGTATGTCATTCTTAAGTAACGATTCTTTTTTCTCTTCTTGAAATATTTTTGAAAGGGAAGAGTAGTGATCATTGATCGCATTTTTTAAATCTTCGAACATGATATTATAAAAAAGTTGATGATTCAAATGAAACTGGGCTTCGCTTTCTTTTAGATAATAGTGAAATTTTTTGAAATCCAATTCTTTTAAAGCCTTTTGTAATGTTCGTATATGATTTAAAATTTCTTGACCATTTTTTACGTATCTCGTATCAAATGTTCCGACAAAAGAACTGCTTGAAATCGGCTTTATTTTTGGAAATTGCTTTCTTTGTTGAATGTAAATGAGATGTAGGAGTAATGCTTCATCTAGCGAAAAATCATAGGGAATTGCTTGTTTTTTAAGCTTTTCTTTGTTTTTTTGAAGTGCTCCCCAGGCATTTACATAATCATGCTTTTGAACACTGATAGAGTAGGCATTAAAATAAGCATGCGCTCCAGGCTCTCTTTTGTTTTTCTTTGTGATGATAAAATGGTTTTTCAAGGCTTGTTTTGCCATCGTAGGATTTCCAACTTTTAAGTAATAATCTGATAATAATAGCCAAGTATATGCTCTTTTTTTATTTTTGTTGATGTAATCAAAAAACATTTTAACAACATCTTCCGGAATATATTCTAATTTTAATATCTCTTTTGCTTCTGTTTGAGAATTGCACGATTCTATTTTCATAGCGTCCTCCTTTGCGCATGTAATAGTATAACACACTCTTTATAAATTTGATATCTTTTTCAAAAAAAAACAAGCTAGTCGCTATTGTTGTTAGCTCGTTCTTTTTTTAATTGTTTTAATAGTTTGTCATATTTTTTTACTTTGTGTTGTGATGGATGGAATTCTTTAAATGGCTTTCCGTTAGACCAATAAGCAAAGTCGTTAGTTAAATGTTCTCCAGATGGTTTGATATAAGGAGAGAAGATATCTGTATTATTGGCATTTGTTAAAACTTTAGAGAAATGATCTCCTCGTTGTAAGTAATTTTCAACGTGCGTAGCTTCTATTAAGAATTTCCATATTTGCTTTGGAATATAACCTTTAAAACGTCCCATGACACCTAATTGAACGACTCGATAGTAATCGATTCCACCTTGTTTAATGTAATCTATCAATAGTTTGTCGATCTGATTTTGATCTTCGTGTTTTCTTTTATAATTTTCTGCTAAGAATAGGAGAAATTTGATTTCGCCGGTTTCTCGGTATCCTTGCTCACATAACAGATTCGCTTCATCTAGTAAGTTTTCTTTCCATGCTTTTGTAATCGCAGCTTCTATAATTTCTGATCTTTTTTTCATCTCTTTGCTTTGCGTCGTTCTTTCTAGAATGTAAATTGCCTTATTGCGTAAATAACGAATGACATCTTTTGTACTTTTATCACTTGTCGTTTGTTGAAGATAGTTTAGTACTTGGTTTGAAAGATGTATATTCATATTATTTAATAGTTGATCGCAATCTTGTAGGAGACTTCGATAGTCATTAGGATAGCAGTGATGTTCCTTTTGGATACAAGCTAGGTAGCGAGCATTATCTTGATCGATGAGTGCGACTTCTTTTTCTCTTTGAAATGTAGCTTTTACGGTATCGTAATGATTTTGAATCGTATCTAACAATTCGTCTACCATCGCACAGTAGCTGGGATAAAATTGTAAATTACAAATTTCCTTACATTCTCTTAAGTAGTAGCGCATTTTTGGGAAGTTAAACTCAGTTAGCGCCTGTGCCATGATATCAAAATTCTTCTTTACTTCTCGATATGTTGGATTCTTAGAAGTGTCGACTGTACCAATATAGGGACTAGATGTAAGTTTTGGTTCGATTAATTTTTGTTGCTCCTTTAAAAATAATAATGTACATAGCAATGATTCATCAAATGAAAAGTCGTAAGGAATATGCCTTTGATCTAATGCTTTCTTTAAGTGTTGTAAAGCGTTCCAAGCATTTTTACTTTCGTTACGTAACACACTGATTTGATATGCATTCGCATATGCTCGAACACCAGGGGCTACGTTGTTTTGTTTAGCGATGAGGAATGCGTTTTTTAACGATTTCTTTGCCATTGTAAGATTGTTAAATTTAATATAGTAATCAGATAGTAAGATCCAAGTATATTGGCGATCTAAGTTTTGATTTGCATATTCGAAAAATAGCTCGACGAGTGGTTGAGGAATGTACTCCATTCTTAATATTTGTTTTGCTTCTTCTTCGGAATTACATGATTCAATTCTCATGTTTTACCTCCTTTGTTATGATATATTGTTTTGGCATTTCACGGTTGCCTTCATTTTCTTCTAAAGAACAAATCGCATCAATTTCGTTTTGAAGTAGTTCTTTTTTCTTTTTACTTGTTTCTAATTGATAGCAGTAGTAACGATATTCAAGTGCATGCAATGAAATAAAGTTGCTTGCTACTTCAGATTGTTCGATTTCCTGCTGATATTGTTTGAATCGATCGATATCATTAGCGAGGTAACTTAGCTTTAGTAAATACCAGAGTAGATGAGGTGATTTTGTCTTTTGATAGGCGAATTTGGCCTCACTAAAAATTTGATCAAGCGCTGTTTGTTTTACAAAGTCTCGTTCGATTCGATTACCGTATGCGACAGCAAGTCCGTTATCCTTATTGCGAAGATAAGATAGAGCTTGCTTCTTTTGCTTTAGATGGTTAACTAAAAATTCGTTTGGAATCTCATCTAGAATCGTACTATTTTTCATGGAACCACTTTCGATCAAGTAGTTGCAGCTTCGAGCAAATTCAATTGTATCTGATGGAATTTTGGATAGCGTCTCTTGAAGTGCTTGTCTATCTCCATGATATTGATATAGTTTTCGATTATTTTCTAAGTCTCTTTGATAGATAAGAACTTGAATTTGTTGAACGAGTTTCATTTCACTTGAAATGTCGACTGGAAGATGTTTTTTTCTTATGTATTCATTCGCATTTAAAAGAATAGTGTAAGCATTTTCCCAATCTCTTTCTTCGACAAAGTCACAGTAAGTATCCCACATAATTTGTAAAGGAGTATCTTTCATGTCTCTTCTATATTTGATTTCAATCGGGATAGAGTCCCATTTTCTTGGATATATCTTCATTTTATGAATCAGTGACAATAGAGTAAATGTCGATTCGAAGTGATTGTTGATGTTCTTTCTCTCTAAAATTTGAACGTGTCGTTTTAGATGGAAGTAGGCATCTTCATACTTTTCTTCGATGACATCAATTTTGAATAATTGGTAGAATGTACCAGCTGAGTATGGATATATCATTTGTGCTTTTTCCAAATACTTTCGCGCTTTGGTATAATCGTTTCTTCTAAGATACAATCGTCCTAATAGGTCGTATCCTTGATTTGTCTTATCACCGTTTTGTTGGTTGTAGAGATGGAGCTTTTCCTCTATGTCGTTTAATGTCTCTTCACTTGTATTTTCATTGAAGATGAGATTACGACACTGTTGAATAAACTTTAATGTTTCTTTTTGATTCCATGGTTTTGTTTTCATTTTTGCCTCCTAGTAATTTTTATTATAGTACGTCGTTGATAAAAACACTATCTTTTTTTTCAATTTTAATTGTTTTCGATTTTAATGGCTGTAGGATGGATTCACTGGATTCTATTGGTAGATCGATTTGATATCGGATCACTTCATCGAAATTTTTTTCTTTGATTAGAACATTTTTTAATAGGTGATCGATATCTTTCAGTTGTTCATACGCAAAAGAGATCTCGTATCGATTTCCAGGAATCAGAGATACTGGAGTTATATTTTCTAGCGCAGTTGTCACTGCTTTTGTGTATGCGCGAACGAGTCCACCGGCTCCTAGTTTGATTCCACCAAAGTAGCGTACTACGATAGCTAAAATATGTTGATAGTCCTGCATTTTTAATACGTTTAACATCGGCATCCCCGCTGTTTTACTCGGTTCTCCATCGTCACTGCATCTTTCGTTTTGATCGAGAACATATGCATAACAATAATGAGTTGCATTTGGAAACTCTTTTTTGGCTTCTAATAACGCTTCTTTTATTTCTTCGATGTTATGGACGGGGTGGAGAACTGTAATAAATTTTGATTTTTGAATTTCTAATTCTGATATAGACTTTCCTTGGATACTTTTCATGTCATCACCATTTTTATTGTAACCTATATTTCATCCTTTGACAATTTTTTTTCATATGATAGAATGGAGGTATAAAGGTAGGTGCTTGGGGTGCATAAATTAGAACAAAGAACGTTTATCGATAAGAAAACATATGAAAATATCGTACAATTTCTGGAGAAACATGCAACAGCAAAAGAATCAAAACGACAAATTATTTATAAATATCGATGTACGTATGATTTTCGTACTTTGATAGAAAAAGATCGAATGGTTTTACGTATGAGAAAAGGAAATGTCGATGAGGATACTCTCGTTACAGTATCGTATGAAGATCATGAAAAGATGCTTGATATTTTAAGATTATTGGGACATACACTCGATACAAAGTGGTATCGTTTACGCAAGTTATTTACGTATCAAGATTTTGAGATTACTCTCGATAAAACGTTTCGCTATGGATATGTTATAAGTGTATCGATCGAGGTGCCAAGAGATCAGATTAAAGAAGGAACCGAAAAGTTATATCAATTTTTCGAACAGTTCCACATTGTATTAACTTCACCAGAACAGTTTTATCAGCAGTATCATCACTATCTAACGAATTGGTATGAATATACGAAGGATATCGACGATTCTACCTTTTTTGAGAAGTAGCGTGTGCAACTTCTTTTTTTATTATAAATTTGTTATAATATAGGCACGTAGGGGATGGTATGTATGAAACAGAAATTATCACTCGTGCCACAAAAACCAGGATGTTATCTCATGAAAAACAAAGATGGGGTGATCATCTATGTTGGTAAGGCAAAGAAGTTAAAAAATAGATTGAGTTCTTATTTTCGTGGAACTCATACTGGAAAGACAGCTCGTCTGGTAAGCGAGATTGCCGATTTTGAATATATGGTTGTCGGAAGTGAGACAGAAGCATTTATTTTGGAGTTAAATTTAATTAAAAAATACGATCCAAAATATAATATCTTATTGCGAGATGATAAAAGCTATCCGTATATCGAACTTACGGAGGAGGCGGTACCTAGACTCTTGGTTGTACGTAACATCAATCGTAAGAAAAATCGTCATGCGAAGTTATATGGACCATATCCAAATGTGAGTGCGGCTCGCTCTGTTGTCAATTTATTGAATCGTATGTATCCTTTGAGAAAGTGTCGAACATTTCAGAAAAAACCATGTCTTTACTATCATATAGGGCAATGTTTAGGATATTGTACATATCAAGTATCCAAAGATAAAATTGATGAGATGGTCAGAGATATTCAAAGATTCTTAAAGGGAGATCATACGTTAATTACGGAGAAGATCAAGTCAGAAATGCTTGCGGAAAGTATGAAAATGAATTATGAGAAAGCACAGGAATTAAAAGAACTTCTCTCTTATATTGAAACGACGCTTTCAAAACAGAAAGTAGAAATTCAAGACGATGTCGATCGAGATATCTTCGGATATTACGAAGAAAAAGGATATTTATCTATTCAATGTTTCTTTGTAAGAGGGGGAAAGATTTTAGAAAGACATAGTCATATCTTCCCACTTGTCGACGAAGTAGGAGAGGAACTCACGCGGTATATTGCTAAATTTTACGAGAAAAACGTATTATTACCTAAAGAAATTTTAGTGCCGGATCAAGTCGATACGGAACTGTTGGAGTCTGTGTTAGGAGTTACAGTTCACGTTCCAATTCGTGGAGTAAAGAAAAATATGGTTTTGATGGCGTGTGATAATGCGAAGATTGCGATGAATGAAAAATTTGAATTAATCCAAAAGGACGAGGAAAGAACGACTCTCGCTAATCAAGAACTTCAAAATATCTTACACCTTGATCATTTGGATCGCATCGAACTATTTGACAATTCTAATTTGTTTGGTTCTTACAACGTTTCTGGAATGGTTGTGTTTGTAGATGGAAAACCAAGTAAAAACGATTACCGTAAATTTAAAATTACCGTCGATCAAAACGATGATTATGGAACGATGCGCGAAGTAATTTATCGTAGATATTTTCGCGTTTTGAAAGATGGGCTCACACGTCCAGACTTGATCATTGTCGATGGAGGAATCGGTCAGATGCACGTTGCTAGGGAAGTGCTTGCTAGTTTAGGGATGAATATTCCTGTCGTAGGGCTTAAAAAGGATGACCATCATGCTACAAGTAAACTTCTGGCTTTCGATCCGATCGTTGAAATCGATATCAATAAGCGAAGCAATCTCTTTTATTATTTAGAGCGAATGCAGGACGAAGTGCATAATTATACAATTCACTATCACAAACAAATTCGTAGTAAAGGGGCATTGGAAAGTGTATTAGATCATGTAGAGGGAATCGGAGAGAAGAGAAAAAAAGAGCTTTTAAAAAGATATCGAACGACGACGAAGCTAAAATCACTGAGTGTCGATGAGTTAAAGGAGATCTTACCAGAAAAAGTCGCTTTCAATCTATATGAATTCTTGCAGGCGATGGACGATGGAAAGAAATAGAGAGTGCCGAGAAGTTTTTCTTGGTTTTTCTTTGCAATGAATGAAATTGTGGTACAATGGTAATAGGTGAGAATAATGTCAAAAATTAAAATTATGGATGAAATACTTGCAAATAAAATTGCAGCAGGTGAGGTCGTCGAACGAAGTGCGTCCGTCGTCAAGGAACTTGTTGAAAATAGTATCGATGCGGGTAGTACGGAGATTAAAGTAGAAGTGATCGATGCAGGAACGAAAGAAGTCAAAGTAACAGATAATGGTGTTGGAATGGAAAAAGAAGATGCGATGCTTGCATTTTCTCGTCACGCAACGAGTAAACTTTTACGTGAGGAAGATTTATATCACATTGCAACATTAGGGTTCCGTGGAGAGGCACTTCCATCGATTGCCAGTGTGAGCGAAATCACCTTAAAAACTTCGACAGGAGAAATTGGTACTGTCGTTGAATTAAGTGGAGGGCATGTTACTTCTGTCACGCGTGGAGATGCGCGCAAAGGAACGATTTTATCGGTTCGTAATTTATTTTATAATACTCCTGCAAGATTAAAGCATATTAAAAGCCTACAAGCAGAACTTGCCGTTATGACAGATTATATGAATAAGATCGCACTATCTCATCCGAAGATTAAGTTTACATTTTCCAATAATGGTCATATCATTTTAAAGACAGATGGATCAGGAGATATTTTAAAGACGATTCACAATATTTATGGATTAGAAATTACAAAGAAGATGCTCTTTGTGGAAGGTGAAAATGACGATTACACAGTAGAAGGATATATCTCACTTCCTGAAGTACATCGTTCGACTAGAAATCATATGGTAACACTCGTCAATGGGAGAGTCGTACGAAATATGGAACTTAACCGTGTCATCAATGATGCATATCATTCATATAAACCAGATAATCGCTATCCAATTGTCGTTTTGAATATCGAAGTAGATCCAAGTTTGATCGATGTAAATATTCACCCGACGAAACAGGATATCAAATTTAGTAAACTTGATCAATTATCAAGTTTGATTACAGAAATGATCCGTACAAAGCTATCGAAGAGAACTTTGATTCCTCACATCAAAGTAGAAGAGGAAAAAGAGAGTACAGAAAAAACAAAGTACGAACCTATTACGCTCGATTTTGATACGCCAGTAAGTGAACCAGAAACGACGTATCAAGTGAACGATGATTTTGTTTCCACTTCGAAAGAAGAAATAGAAAAGGAAGAAGAAAACGATGCGATTTTTACGGAGGACGTAGAGGAAAAGAAAGAACGTCTTCCTATGATTTATCCAGTTGGCGTCGTACATGGAACTTACGTGATTTGCCAAAATGAACTTGGTATGTACATGATGGATCAACACGCGGCTAAGGAACGAGTCAATTATGAAAAATTTAAACGCGAGATGGGAGCGCCAAATCAAGCATCGATTGCGATGTTAATTCCTCTTACGATCGAACTTTCCAATCAAGAGTTCATGCTATTAAAACAGCATATGGATGTGTTAGAACGTTTAAAATTTAAAATCGAAGAGTTCGGTGTGAATTCTATCATTGTAAAAGCACATCCGACTTGGTTACCAAACGGGTATGAAGAACAGGCAATTCGAAAAATCATCGAAATCGTATTGCAGATTGGCGATAAATTTTCAATCGAAAAATTTAACGAACGCGTTGCAACAATGATGAGTTGTAAACTTGCTATTAAAGCAAACGACTATGTATCGATGGAAGAATTAGAGCAATTGATTGCCGATTTACGTAATTGTGACAATCCTTTCCATTGTCCACATGGCCGACCGACGATTATTTTTTACTCTAATTACGACTTAGAAAAATTATTTAAACGAAGTGGGTTTGATCAATTAGTTTAGCTATTGTCTTTCTATTTGTCTGGTGTTATAATGGTAAAGCTTGAAGGAGGTGCATCATGAAGATAAAATTATTTGAAGCTGTTACAAACCGCATTCCTATGCTCGCTCATTTAACGACGATTCGTACTCCATTATCTATTGATGAGAAGATCAGTATGAAATATGGAGGAAATGGATATCGTTCCATTTACGAACAGAGGAAAGAAGCTACTAAGGCGCGAAATGCATATGTTAAGACATATATGACCCCAAATGGTAGAAGAGGAAGATAAAAAGCATCTTGAAGATGCTTTTTTATTGTAATCTTTTCGTCAGTTCTAAATAGTGTTTGATGTGTAGATGAGCCATTTGATGTAACAATAGTTTCATCTCTGGATCTTTGATTTTTGCTTCATAATCATAACATTTTTGAGCGCATTCAAAATTCCAATCTAACATATTTCCAATCTCTTTGATAGGATCCATTTGATTCCCCCTTTATTTTGTTATGAGAAAACGAATTTATTTTTATACAATAAAATCTACAAAAGATAAATGACATATGATATAATATGGATATCGTGAGGAGGATGTTCTATGAAATTAAAACATAGTTTTTTCTATACATTAAGAGAAGATGCAAAAGATGAGGAATCTAGAAGTGGTAATTTGTTGATTCGTGCTGGAATGATTAAAAAGACGAGCAATGGTATTTATATGACGATGCCAATGGGAAAGCAAGTCGTTAGTAAAATTGAAGCGATTGTACGAGAGGAAATGAATCGTACAGGAGCGCAAGAATTACATATGCCTGCTTTGATTTTATCTGAAATTTATGAGAATTCTGGTAGAAGAGAAGCCTTTGGTGCAAATATGTTTGCTTTGAAGGATCGTTATCAAAAAAATTACGTATTAGGACCAACTCATGAAGAATTGTTTGCGATGGCAGGAATGATGCATGGTGCTTCCTATAAAGATTTCCCATATAATCTTTATCAGATTCAAACGAAATTTCGCGATGAGACTAGACCTCGCTTTGGTTTGATTCGTACGCGTGAATTTACGATGAAAGATGCTTATTCTTATGATGTTGATTATGAAGGATTGGATGTTTCTTATCAGAAGATGTTCCAGGCATACCAAAAAGCATTTGATCGTATGGGGATTACTTATAAAATCGTCAAAGCTGATACGGGAGCAATGGGCGGACTATTGAGTGAAGAATTTCAAGCGATTACACCGATAGGAGAAGATACTGTCGTATATTGTAAACACTGTGATTTTGCAAGTAATTTAGAAATTACGCCAGTTGTATTAAAAGATGGTGAAACGGCTGAAGAAAAGGAAATGAACACTGTAGCGACACCTAATGCCAAAACAATAGAGGAAGTAGCAAACTTTTTTGGAGCGTCTCCAGATCGTTTTGTAAAAACATTGATTTATAAAGTGGATGGAAACCTTATGGCTTTCTTGTTACGAGGGGATCGCGAATTAAATGAGACAAAGGCTATGAAATTATGCCATGCACAGGAAATTGAACTTGCATCTTTTGACGAAGTGAGAGAGGTAACAAAAGCAGAAGTTGGATTCGCAGGGCCAGTAGGATTAACGATACCGATTATTATGGATCAAGAAGTTGCTCAAATGAAGAATTTTATTTGTGGTGCTAATAAAACAGACCATCATATCGAAAATGTTAACGTGAGAGATTTTAATGCGACGATGACGGGAGATATTGCGGAAGTACATGTTGGAGATGTTTGCCCAAAATGTGGTAAACCACTTTCTTTCGAAAAAGCTATCGAAGTTGGAAATACGTTTAAGTTAGGAACGAAATACGCTGAAAAGATGGGATTAAAATTTTTAGATAGAGAAAATAATCTGCAACCTGTTGTAATGGGATCGTATGGAATTGGAATCGAACGTTGTATGGCTGCCATCGTAGAACAAAATAATGATGAAGATGGTATTGTATGGCCGATTTCTGTTGCACCTTATCAAGTTGGTATTGTGTTAATTAACGAGAAAGATGACGTACAAGCTACAAAAGCAGAAGAGCTATATCAGATGTTGACTGATTTAGGATATGACGTTTTATTAGATGATCGTGATGAAAGACCAGGGGTCAAGTTTAAAGATATGGATTTAATTGGACTTCCAATTCGAATTACCATTGGAAAGAAGATTCATGACAATATGGTTGAATGGAAAAATAGAAAAACGAAAGAGTCTTTTGATTTATCATTTGACGTGGTAGAAAAAAAGATCAAAGAATTGATCTAAGAAAGAAATTTCGACAAAAACAGAACCGAGTAGATGGAATAATTGAGATAGGTGATAAAATGAAAAAATATATTACTCCTATCCTGTGTTCTATTTGTCTTGGTTTTTTCATGGGCTTTTTCCTATGTAATCAATATGAGGGGAAAATTGATTTAAAAACAGTTTTTTCCGAGAGTGAACCGCTTTATTTTTTACAGAGTGGTGTATATTCAAGTTTGGAAAGTATGCAGGAAAATGTCGCTAATTTAAGCAATTATATTTATACAGAGGAAGACGGGAAGTACTATGTCTATATTGGAATTACATCCTCTGAAACAAATGTCGATAAATTAAAAGGAATTTATCAACAGATGGGGTATTCTATTTATAGCAAGCAACTAGATGTGAGTAATGCTAACTTTATTACGTTCGTGAAAGAATGTGATCAAATGTTAGCGGCAACTACAGAGCAGAATGCAATTTTAAAGATCGAACAAGAGGTGCTTGCAAGTTATGAAAAGATGGTGATTCAAAAACATTAAAGTAACAAGATTACCTGAAACAGAACGTCCGAGAGAACGATTGATTCGAGAAGGGGTAAACTATTTAAGTAACGAGGAATTACTTGCGATTCTTCTTCGAACAGGAACGAGGCGATATCCTGTGAAGCAACTCGCACAGCTAGTTCTAAAGGAAGTTGGATCTATAGATCGTTGGAAGGATATTCCCTATGAACAATTACGAAAAATCGAAGGGATCGGACCTGCACACGCATGCAGTATTCTAGCTGCAATTGAATTTGGAAAGAGAATTTACGCTCCAGTATCAACATTACAACAAGTAAAATTTACAGGGACACAAACAGTTTACGAATATTATAAATACCGCTTAGGAGATGCGAAACAGGAGTATTTTTACTGCGTTTATTTAGATCAACAAAAGAAGGTGATTCGTGATAAGCAATTGTTCGTTGGAACGGTCAATCGAAGTCTGGTACATCCACGCGAAATATTTAAAGAGGCTTACTTACTTTCTGCTTCCTTTTTAATTTGCATTCATAATCATCCGAGTGGAAATGTCGAACCATCAGAAGAAGATATTCGGTTGACAGAGCGATTGTTCGAAATAGGAATCATCCTTGGAATTATGGTGCTAGATCATATGATTATTGGAAAATATGGTTATTATAGTTTTTATGAAAATGGAAGAATTTCCCTTTCCAAGTAAAGGGAAATATATTATAATGAAATAGGTGATGTTATGTACAATCAAAAAAAGATGGATAAAAAATACTTTATTTTAATTGGTGCGATTGTTGCTGCTGTGCTTCTTGGTTTGATTGCACATATCGTAACGACAGATCGTACACTAACACCGATAGAAAAGGCGGTAAAGGATACGGTTTTACTCGTTCAAAAAGTAGCTTATCAACCGATCAAGTTCGTTAAAGATAAAATCGTGGAATATCAGGAAAAACAAGATTTATATGAAAAATATAAAACACTACAGAAGAAAGTAAAAGAAACGGATCTCATTCAAGCAGAAAAAGAAGAGTTAGAACATCAATTAAAGAGCATGAAAGAAACATTAGAATTAAATAATACTCTAGTAGAGACAGAGTATTTAAATGCGACTGTTGTAAATCGTAATTTAGGATATTGGTACAATACGATTACGATCGATAAAGGAAGTCACAATGGAGTTGAAAAGGATATGCCAGTCATCGTAAGTGATGGTGTAATTGGAAAGGTAACGAAAGTATCTAATTTCAACAGTACAGTGAAACTTTTGACGAGTGAGGACGTCAATAATAAAATATCAGTCAAAATTGCAGTTGGAGACAAGTATGTCTATGGGCTTCTCTCTGGATATAAGAGAAAGGGAAACACATTTACCGTAGAAGGGATCGCTGATAACATTGAAATTCCTGCTGGATCTGTTGTCACGACAACGGGAATGGGAGACAATTTTCCAAGTGGAATTATGGTTGGAAAAGTAAAGAGAGTAAAGACGGATAATTTTGATTTAGCTAAAACGGTTGAAGTAACATCGAGTGTCGATTTTGACGATCTTAATTACGTGACGATTTTAAAACGAAAGGAAGCGAGTCAATAATGCTCGTCGCCATTACTTTGATCGTTTCTTTTTGCCTGGATGGAATCGTAAGTAACTTTATTCCGCTTCATAGCCAGTTATTGATTCCACTTTTAACTCTCATGGCACTGCTGATTATCTATCCGTATTTTAATCATCATGAAGATGATTATTTAAAGGTTGCTGGTGTTCTGGGGCTTTGTTACGATATCGTATTTACCGATACGGTATTCTTACACTGTGTTTTATTCTTAATTGTCGCTCTTTTTATTCGCTTGTTAAACGAATGGTTTTCTAACAATATCGCCAGTGTTGGATTTATGGCTATCCTCGTCATCGTATTTGATCGCATTTTAGAATACTCCATTTTATCGCTCGTTGGTTTCTTTGCGTTTGATGGAATGTATTTATTTCAGGGAATTTATTCTTCTATTTTACTCAACGTGTTCTATGCGATTCTTTTATATGTTGTAACGGATAAAATTAGTAGGAAGTATCATATTCGAAAAATTGATTAGAATGGGAGTCCATTCTTTTTTATTGCATATCGCTTGTCAGTAGCTCATATATTAAGATAGGTGAGATAAGATGGACAAGGAAATTGAAAAGTTAAAGGCAGATATGAAGAAAA
The DNA here is from genome assembly GCA_937944975.1 of uncultured Mycoplasmatota bacterium. Lineage (GTDB taxonomy): Bacteria > Bacillota_I > Bacilli_A > RF39 > UBA660 > Fimihabitans. The sequence continues at coordinate 179,577 of CALEBF010000002.1, forward strand.
AGAAACATCGGACACCTGATGTGAATATGCATGATCGCAAAAGAGAAGATTCTGCAAAGTCTGCAATACTTCGATATGTTACAAATTACGCATTAAAAGTTTTGTTGACGATCTTAATTACGCTCATTCTTTTTATTTCTTTAAAAAAGAATCGCGACTTTAAGACACAGTTTTATCATCATGTATACGATACGAATTTCGATTTTGCTACTGTGAATCAACTATATAAAAAATATGTTGGATCTGAACTTCCATTTCAGGAACTATTTATAAAAAAGGACAAAGAGGTATTCAACGAGAAGTTAACTTACGAGGAGGCACATATTTATAAAGATGGAGTAAAACTTACGGTTGCATCTTCCTATCTCGTTCCTGTACAACAAAGCGGAATCGTCGTTTTTATAGGGGAAAAAGAAGGATACGGAAACACGGTAATCATTCAGCAAGTGGATGGGGTAGACTTGTGGTATGGAAATATCGATCATTTAAATATTAAATTATACGATTATGTTGAAAAGGGATCCTTACTTGGAGAAGTGAAGGATGAGACTTTGTATCTCGTATATAAAAAGGAAGGAAAAGTGTTAGACTATAAGACTTATCTGTCGTAAGTTATACTTTCATCCACTTTTTTATATCGTCGGTCTTATCATGATGATGTTGGGAAGATTTTCTTTTTTCTTTTGGTTCACACTCTTGCTTCTCGTTCATGAATTTGGCCATGCGTTTGTTGCATACCTTTATCGGTGGAAGATTACATCGATTGCGATTTATCCTTTTGGAGGAATGACAACTTTTTCTGAGCAACTCAATCGTCCGATTACCGAAGAATTTTTGATATTGATAGCAGGCCCTATTGCACAGCAACTAGGCTACTTTCTTTTTTCTCTTTTCGGTGCACCTTCTATTACTTTGATACACTATGCGCTTTTGTGTTTTAACTTACTTCCTATCGTTCCGTTAGATGGTTCGAAATTAGTAGAAATTATCCTCCAATTATTTGTTCCGTATCGCTCTTCTAAATATGGAGTTTTCTTTGTGTCTTTGGTAATGGGAAGTATTCTTTGGTATGTCTCTCTTTTTTTTCGTAATCTACTTGGAATTGTTTTATGTAGTTATCTTACGGTACAGATCGCGATATATTATCGTAATATCGATCGTACGACATTAAAGTTTTTATTAGAACGATATTTATATTCTTATCATTTTCGGAAGAAACAAGTGATTGATGGAAGCAACATTAAGAAAATGTATCGGGAGAGAAGTCATATATTTTATATTGATCAAACGTATCATACAGAGCGAGAAATTTTAAGGAAAACGTTTGACTTATCAAGGAGTTTGTGATAAAATTCTATATTGTGTAGTACCTCATGTTGCTACAACCGCACGAACCAGGTTATAAACACATCAGTGTGCCTGATAGGCGAGTCTTAGAAAATAAAGAAGGAGGTCAATATGAAAGCAGTTATTGAAACTGGTGGAAAGCAATATTTAGTAGAAAAAGGTAGTGTTATCTACGTTGAAAAAATGGATGCTGAGCCAGGAAAGAAAGTAAATTTCAATGTACTTATGGTAGATGGAACTGTTGGTCATCCATATGTTACAAATGCAGAAGTAACTGGTGAAGTTGTAAAACACGGAAAACAAAAGAAAGTTGTTGTTTACAAATACAACGCTAAGAAAAAATACCGTAGAAGACAAGGACACCGTCAACCATATACAAAAATTGAAATTAAATCTGTAACGACAAAATAGTATGATACAGATTCATATCAAAGAGACGGAAAAAGAAGTAAAGGAAATTACGATTTCAGGACATGCTGGATATAGTCATGTAGGGAATGATATCGTATGTGCTGCAGTGAGCAGTATCGTGATTACTTCGATCAATGCAATCTTGAGATTGGATCAAGATGCGATTCAATATGAAGAAGATGAAGGTTTTATTTCAATTAACGTATTGAAGCACGATAAAGTAACGGTTACACTCATTACGAATTTAATCGAATTACTGATCGAATTACAAAACGATTATAAAACGTATATAAAAATTAATAAGGAGGTGTCCTCATGTTAAAGTTATTACAATTGAATATTCAATTATTTGCACATAAAAAAGGGCAAGGTTCTACGCAAAACGGACGTGACAGTATCTCTAAACGTTTAGGAGCAAAAGTTGCTGACGGAGAATACGTAACAGGTGGATCTATTTTATATCGTCAACGTGGAACGAAAATTTACCCAGGAAAGAACGTAGGTATCGGAAGTGATGATACAGTGTATGCAAAAATTTCTGGATATGTAAAATTTGAACGTGTTGGAAAAGATAGAAAACAAGTTAGTGTTTATCCTGAAAGAGGATAATTTGTATAAAAAAGGTACGAAAGTGCCTTTTTTTTGATATAATGAAGTTAATAGATATACAGTAGGTCTATTGAATGTGTTTCGGTATGAAAAAGAGGTATTTCAAACGAATATACCATCTAATAATGTCGACATATGTTATCTCTCTCAAAGAGGGGATTGGGAGGGATTTTATGAAAATATTAAAAAGACTATTTTATATTTCTTGTTTTGCATGTGTCCTTAGCATCGGAGGGGTAAATGCACAGTCATTGGCTCCTACGTTGAGAGCTGGAACCAATGATAATTATTTGAGTTTATCTACCTCTGTTCCGGCACATAATGGATTTACAACTACTGCACGAAGGACAAAGTATCAAACGTTATTAAAACAAGCAATTCGATATGCTTACACTGTCCCGGCTTCTGATAGTGTAGATGTAATGTTAAAGAAAACGACAGTAGATGGAGGAACTATTTCAGATGCTAGTGGTTGGGAAGTAATTTCTTCCGCAGGAGATGATGTGATTTTTAATTCACCTGCAGCTATGACGACAGGAACATTTTATCTGTATATAGATTCAAGAATTGGATATACCAAACCGACAATGGTGTATGGTACTTGGTATTTAGATGACAACAGATAATTAATTTTTTATAATCCCCTCAATTTATTTAGGAGGTTTGTATGCAATATCAGAAAAAGTTAAATTATAGCTTTCTTTTGCTCTTGTTTTTATCTTTGGTAATTACTCTTATTTTGGTTTTAAACGGATATGGGGCATTTTCCTCCGTGGAAGTTTTTCAGAATATGAATGCGACAGTTTTATGGTATTCATTATTAAATAGTCATTATGGAGCTAATACGGCATTTATTCTACCAATGATTTTAGCTTTCGGTACGACATATTATTTTTATCAACAACTTAAAAGTAATATCTATCAAGATATGATTTTAAGAAAAGGTTACAAGCAAACGATGTTATCTATGATATTTCGTTGTTATAAAATGGCACTCTTTTTTCCTTTGATGATGCTTGTATTTTACGGTATTTGCTTTCTTATCGCGCCACGAATTGTTACAGATTCAAATTCGTTAGGAACATTTTTATTGACCAATCCGTTTGGTACGGATGGCATAGTGGTATTAAAAAATATAGGAGTTGTATTATTGTTACAGTATTTATTTGCTATTTTTGTAGTCAATATCTCTCTTTTTAGCGTTCGATATTCGAAGAAGTTTTATCTTTCACTATTATTTACATTTTTATTACTTAATATTTGCAATTATGTTATGGTAGATGTAGGCGTTAGTTTATTACATGTCAGAGGAGAATATTTATTCGAACTTATGATGACAAATGAACTAGCAAACGCTAAATTGACCTTTTTACTTACTTTGCCACTTTCATTTATTCTATGTTTCCTTGCTTACGTCAAGAAAGAAAGGGTTGTGATCTCTCATGCTCAAACAGTTCGTTCAAACGCATCTAAATCATAGACTACATAAGGGCGTTTTATGTTATTTATCACTTGGAACCTTTCTTGTAATGTTGTATGCTGGAACCACTTCTTATTTTGAAACAATTGGTTCAATCTTATCGAATAAAACATATCTTTGTGTTTTCGTTTTTCCTGCCTTTTTGATGTTTTTTCTATATTACGATAATGATTTATCTTGTAATCATTTTATCGTTACACGATTTACATCTAGAAAGAAATTTCTTAGATTTCGTTGGAAAAGCATGATACTGCACACATTAGTTTTGTTTGTCGAACTTCTTTTAGTGATTACGATATTAAATGCGATATTGTATTCACTTCATTTTAGAATTCAGTTATATGAACTCGTACTTCCTTTAAAAAAGATATCGATATTAAATATCGTTTATGCGTTAAGCCGAGTTCTAAAAGTAGTAGGTGGAATATTGTTCTTACAAGCCTTATTATTTGTTTTAAAATCTTTTACTAAAATGGAATCTATTTCTGTTATGTTGATGATTGGTATTATTTTACTTATTTATATGCAAACGACCATCGTTCATCTTTCGCTTTTTTCCTTTTTACTTCCAGGAACACATATTTATCAATATTGTAGCGATGTTTCTTTTAGCTTATGGATGGTTTTGGATTTGATTTATTTTGGCGTAGTTATTTTGCTTTGTTATTTGATACATTTTTTAATACTTCAAAGACAATCGTTGTTAGGAGAAAAGATATGAGATCGATATTAACGAGAGATTTTTATATGACATTTTCAAAGAATAATATTATATTTTTTTTCATCATCATAATTTTTCTATGTAATGCGTTTTTGCTACCTATGGATTCAGAACATATCATGCTAAAATTTTTTGGGTTTGATTCAACCTATCAAAGTGCATCTTATCTCACATTTTGCTTGTGTTTTCACTTTTACTTTATATGGTTTTTCTATCGATTATACGTACGAGATCTTTCTCGTAGTAGGGAATTTCTGTGGCTTAGAATCTCTCCACATAAATGGATGTTTTATAAGTCACTATCTATTTTAATTATGATGTTATTGTTGCAATTTATTTTGTTTTTTCTCGCAACTATTGTTGGTTTCTTACGTGGAATTCCTGAGTTCACTTTAGATTTTAGTGTATTTTATATGGTTTTAAGTCATTTCAGTATACTTGTTTTATGCATCTTAATTGGGCAATTATCTTCAGTTATTAGCATTATTTTAACGATTCTTTTTTATACAGTTCCAATATTATTTTCAGAATCTTTTCAAACTTCTATATGTTATGCATCTTTTTTTCAATCACATATACGCGTCATTGTACTTACTTTTGTATTGATTGTGATGATTTTCGTGATTGCATTTAGATTAAAGTACCAATCGGAAAAGGAGGAATATTATGATTGAACTTTTACATGCTACAAAAAAATTAGGTGATCAAATTGTTTTGAACGATATCAACGCTCGCTTTGAAGAGGGGAAAATTATTGGTATCGTAGGGAGAAATGGTAGCGGAAAAAGTATGTTATTTCGCTTGTTATGTGGGTTGATTTATCCGACGAAAGGGCAAGTTTTGGTAAATGGAATTGATTTAAAAAAACAAAATGTATTTCCACTTGAAGTACGCGCTTTAATAGAAAGACCACATTTTATTGATAATATGACAGGATTTGAAAATTTATCGCTACTTGCTTCGATGCAAAAGAAAATTGGCTCAGAAGAAATTCAATGTTATTTAAAATTATTTCATCTTGATCATGAGAAGAATAAACCAGTGTCAAAATATTCTCTTGGAATGAAACAGAAATTAGGGATTATTCAAGTGCTGATGGAAGAACCTGATGTTATGATTTTGGATGAGCCATTTTCAGGCTTAGATAAGGAATCGGTAAAAGAAGTGAAGAAAATATTAAAAAAAGAAAGATCTCAGAATAAAACAATTTTAATTGCATCGCATATAGAAAGTGATATTGATGATTTGTGTGATGAGGTTTACGAGATGGATATGGGAAAATTAACTAAATTAAGTTAACAAGGGGATACGAAAGTATCTTTTTTTGATATAGTGATTATCGCGTTTTTTGTAAATTCTGGTGTCTCATGTGCTAGTAATTTTATGAAACTAGTGTATAATAGAAGAGAAAAAAGAGGTGATACCATGTTTATAGATGAAGTGACGATGGATTTGATCGCAGGTCGCGGCGGAGATGGTTGCATGGCATTCAGACGCGAAAAATACGTTGAAATGGGTGGCCCATTTGGTGGAAATGGCGGAAAGGGTGCTAGCATTATTTTCGAAGCTGATGAGGGATTAAATACACTGATCGATTTACGATATAAAAAATTAATTAAAGCTCCAAAAGGGGAGAATGGTCAAGGAAAAAACTGTCATGGAAAGAATAGCCCTGACGTGATTGTAAAAGTTCCAATTGGTACCGTTGTGACAGATGTTGATACGAATTTAATTATAGCTGATTTAACGAAGCATGGAGAATCTGCAGTCGTTGCTCGTGGTGGACGTGGAGGAAGAGGAAATACAGCGTTTGCGACACGTCAAAACCCAGCTCCTAATTTTGCTGAAAATGGAGAGCCAGGAGAGGAAAAACATGTCAAAGTAGAATTAAAGTTGCTTGCCGATGTTGGACTTGTCGGGTTACCAAGTGTTGGAAAGTCGACGATTATTTCTAAGATTTCCGCATCAAAGCCAAAGATTGCGGCATATCATTTCACGACGTTGAGACCAAATTTGGGTGTCGTTCGTGCGAGTGATGGGCGAAGTTTTGTCGTTGCTGATTTACCTGGACTGATTAAAGGAGCCTCTTTAGGAGAAGGTCTTGGAGATCGATTTTTAAAACATATCGAGAGAACGCGAGTGATTGCGCATGTGGTCGATATGAGTGGTTTCGAAGGGCGAGATCCGTACGATGATTATGTTACGATCAATGAAGAATTAGAGAGTTTTAACGAGTCTCTTATAAAGAAACCACAAATTGTCGTAGCGAATAAGATGGATACTCCAGAGGCGAAAGAACATTTGCAAGAATTTAAAAAGAAGGTTGTAGACGTTCCTATATATGAAATTTCTGCACTCGAAAATAAAGGATTGCAACAAGTGGTAGATGCGCTTGCCGATAAATTAGATACGATCGCGAAGAAACCTCTCTATGAAGAAGAGCGTTTCGAAAGCCATGTTGTTTATAAGTTCAAAAAAGAACAACCGTTTACAGTGACAAACGAAAATGGAACTTGGGTGATCCGTGGAGATGAAGTGGAAAAATTATTCCGCATGTCTCGACTCAATACAGAAGAAGCTTTCTTGCGTTTTTCAAATCAGTTAAAGAAACTTGGCATAGAGGATAAACTAAGAGAGCTTGGCGCTCAGGATGGAGATAATGTCCGCATTTTAGATTACGAATTTGATTATCGTTTATAGAGAAACAGGATTCTGTTTCTTTTTTTGTGATATAATGGGAATGTAAGGTGATCATATGAATATAATGATAGGAATTATAGTTCCGCTGATTGGAACGATGCTTGGGGCAGGGATGGTTTTTTTCATGAAGCATACGCTCCCCGAGAAACTAGAAAAATCGTTACTAGGCTTTGCATCAGGTGTTATGATTGCAGCTTCTGTCTGGTCTTTGTTAGTGCCGGCAATCGAAATGGCAGAAGAACAAGGACAAACTCCATGGATAGCACCTTCGATTGGTTTTTTGCTAGGAATCGGATTTCTATTGTTATTAGATGTAATAATTCCCCATTTACATCTTCATAGCAATGAACCAGAAGGTGTAAGAGCACGATTAAAAAAGTCTACGATGTTGCTTCTCGCCGTTACTCTGCACAATATTCCGGAAGGAATGGCAGTAGGAGTTGTCTTCGCAGGCTTTGCAGATTCTAACACGGGAATTACACTTGCAGGTGCCTTCGCTCTTTCGATTGGAATTGCTATTCAAAATTTTCCAGAAGGTGCAATCATTTCCATGCCACTTCGAAGTGAAGGGTTCACTAAGAAAAAAGCGTTCTTGCATGGGGCGCTATCGGGAGTGGTCGAACCGATTGGAGCAGCAATTACGATTTTGTTGACGAGTCAAGTGCTTCCTATTTTACCTGTTTTATTATCGTTTGCGGCTGGAGCAATGATTTATGTGGTGGTAGAAGAATTGATTCCGGAATCTCATACAGGGGAACATTCTAATTTAGGTACGATTGGAGTGGCACTTGGTTTTGTATTGATGATGATTTTAGATATTGCATTAGGGTAGGTGAAAAAATGGATACGTTGGAAGAAATGATACGAAAGAGTAATTATATTGTTTTCTTTGGAGGGGCTGGTGTATCTACGGAGAGTGGAATTCCGGATTTTCGTGGTGCGAAAGGATTGTATAAAAAGCGAGAATTTCCGGCAGAAATTATGCTTTCTCATACGTTTTATGAGGAACATCCAGAAGAGTTTCAAAAATTTTATTTACAGCATTTAGTGTATCCGAAAGCAGAACCGAACCCAGCTCACCGAGCATTAGCGCACTTGGAAAAAATGGGGAAGTTAAAAGCGGTGATCACTCAGAATATCGATGGATTACATCAGAAAGCCGGGAGTAAAAATGTTTTAGAGCTACATGGAAGTATTCATAGAAATACATGTCAAAGTTGTGGTAGAAAATATTCATTAGAAGATATTTTAAAAAAATATCGCGATTTTAGATGTATTTGTGGAGGCAGAGTGAAGCCTGATGTCGTCTTGTACGAAGAGCCACTCGATAACGAAGTATTTGAAGCGGCAATACAATCGGTTTCAAATTGTGATATGTTTATTATTGGAGGGACTTCCTTAGCTGTTTATCCGGCCGCTAGTTTAATTCACTATTTCAAAGGAAAATACTTGGTTTTGATCAATCAAACGGAAACCCCATACGACTATTTGGCGGATTTAGTGATTCACGCACCTATCGCAGATGTTCTTTCTAAATGGGTTGAAATGTAAGATTCAAATTTATAGTTGAATCTTTTTTTGTGGGTCGATTCCATAATTTCCCACATTCTTTTTAAATTCTTACCATAATTTTTCTTTAGAATGTAAGTATCGGAGGTGATAAAAAACAGTGAAAATAAAATAACATGACAGAAGCAACAATAAAATGAAAATATAAAAATACACTCCTAAACACGACAGAAGGGATGGTGATAATGAGTAGAAATGGAAATAGAATAGTGATATACTATTAAACGAGGTGTTATTATGTATAAGATTTGCTTAGTAGAAGATGAAGAAAATTTAAATCAATTAATCAAATCCTATTTAACCCGCGCAGGCTATGAAGTGGTTAACTTCTTAAATGGAGAAGACGCGATGAATTATATAGGAAATGAAGTTCATTTATGGATTTTAGACATTATGTTGGGTGATCAAATTAGTGGGTATGATATTATAAAAAAGATTAGGGAAGAGTCGAAAGATGTTCCAGTTATATTCACATCGGCACGTGATCAAGATCTAGATAAAATCATCGGTTTAGAACTTGGAAGCGATGATTATGTAACCAAACCTTACTCTCCTAAAGAACTCGTGTTACGTGTAAACAACATGATGAAACGTGTTTACGATAATCATCCATCGGATAAAGTTACATATGAAGATTACGAAATTAACTTATCGAAACGAATGGTATATCAGCAGGGAAAAGAGATTAATTTAACAACGCTAGAGTTTGACTTATTACTTTTATTTATCAATCATAAAAATAAATCATTTAGTCGAGATGACATATTAAAGAATGTTTGGGGCGAAGATTATTTCGGAAGTGATCGTGTCGTAGATGATCTAGTCAGACGTTTACGGAAGAAGATGCCAAATCTTCACATTAATACTCTCTACGGATTTGGGTATCGACTTATATGAGAGCTTCGAAAAGTACAAAGAACCTAAAGCAAACATTGAGTCATCAATTGATTTCAATTGGGTTTATTATATGTATGATTATATTTATGTCACTCGGTATTTTACTCCCACGTACTTTGATGCCGGTTTATGAAAACAACATTTATCAATATTTAAAACAACCTTTGGAATTGATTGATTATGAGATCGATAGTAGCCAGGTCAATAGTACGGTTGCATACCTCTACGTAACGGGAGATAATGAAATTATTGCGAGTGACAATTTATCTAAAGTGATCTCTGCTAATCCAGAGCAAGTCTTAAAATTTATAGATAAAGATTACGGAAAATTTAAATTCTTAGGTGCTACATATTATTACAATACCTCATATAATCAATATGTAACTAAGATTTCAATTACTGATGATAGTTATATTTTACAGATGAAGAAAGATATCTTATATACGATATTTCCTATCATCTTAATTACAGTTCTTTTAATTGCCGCACTGTTGATCTTTTGGTCGAGACGACTGGTGTTAAAAATTGAGCATTTAAAGGAAAAAGTAGATAACTTATCAAATGATAATTATAAAGACGGGTATCGTTATGGTGACGATGATGAATTGATGGCACTTTCTAACGCCATTGACAATATGCACTTAAAATTAAAAGAAGAAGAAGAATATAAAAATCAAATGTACCAAAATATATCGCATGATTTTAAAACTCCTCTCACAGTCATAAAATCGTATATCGAAGCGATAGAAGATGGGGTACAAGCACCTGCCGAAGGATTTGAAATCATTAAGCAGCAGGTAGATAAATTAGAACTCAAAGTACACTCCTTACTATACTTGAATAAGTTAAACTATATCAAAGATTCAAAAAATTATAAAGAAGAGCATATTGACGTTGTGAAAGTGATTCGAAAGTCAGTTGATAAGTTCAAAGTGATTGCACCACAGCTTTCTTGGAAAATAGAATTGAAAGATAAGAACACGATCTATCGCGGAAGCGAGGATATGTGGGAAGCTGTGATTGACAATATGCTTCAAAACTTTACGCGCTATGCAGAACACGAGGTTAAAATTACGTTAAAGAAAAACACACTGCAACTATATAACGATGGTCCTAATATCGATCCGAATATTTTAAATGATATCTTTACCCCTTATAAAAAAGGTATCAATGGTCAATTCGGGTTAGGGTTATCGATCGTCAAAAAAACTCTCGCTTTGTGTAATTATGAAATTAGCGTAAAAAACGAAAAGAAAGGTGTCAGTTTTATGATTAAATAGAAAAAAGGTCAGGTCTAAGGGTTTGACCTTTTTTTCATGTCTTTATGATATAATAATCATGGTGATCATATGGGAAAGATATTGGATTATGAAGAAATGGTGCATCATTTAGATCAATTGGATCCGAAAGTTATTCGAAAAATGCCACCGATTGGATATACAACACATGGCTATCCACTTTCACACTATATTTACGGGAATGGGGATGCCCATGTTATTTTAACGGCAGGAACACATGCGACAGAATTGATTGGAAATTGTTTTTTAATTCATTTTATGGAACAACTATCAAATGGGATGATTGATTTAGATCCTTCGAAAGTGACACTTCATTTTTTGCCGATTTTAAATCCAGAAGGAACGATTATTGTAACGAGTGCGATTCGTACTTTGATTCCGAGAAATACGAGCGAAGTAACAGAACAATTCTTAGCAACGACGTATTATGGGAATTGTAAAATTGATGATACAGGAGATACATCGTTATGTTTGGATATGTTTTCACGAGCTACATGGGATGTGATCGACGAAAAACACGCCAAGTTAAAAGCACACTTACAGTGGCTAGATGATCGTTATCATTATCCCAAGGGGGTTATGATTGCGTGGAGTAGTAATGGAAACGGAGTGGATTTGAATTCAAATGTAACGCCTACAAAATATTTGAAAGATACACTAGAAGGGAAGAAGGTATATGGAGAAGGACATCGCCGTCTTCTATGTCTTACGGAGCCGGGACCATATGGTTGTCCGACGAATGGAGAAACATTTCAATTGGAGGAAGAAAATAGAGCATTACTTCATTTTTATGATGCTTGTATTCGTTCCCATCACGTAGTCGGAAGTATTATTTATCACGCTTGTGGTGGACAAGTTATCTATTTAGATGATATTGGTGTATCACCATGGAAAGATCAACTAGAACCGAGAGAAATCGATTATAATCAGATGCTTGCAAAAGTATACGCAGACGAAACAAAATATCAAGTAAAATCTAATACAAGCTATACGACGATAGATGCAAGAATTAAGACTATGCTTTCAGGAACACTTTTGGTAGAATTAACTCCGATGAGGGGAACACCGTTAGGACAATTTGTAAATTCAGAGTTAGGTCTGTATGATGAAACGATAGAAAAGAATACGAGAGCTGTTACTGAAACTGTAAAGAAAATGTATTCGCATGCGCCAAGTCGATGTAAAAAAGATGTCTAGAGACTACAAAAGCAATTGAGTCTCTTTTCATTTGGTTGAAAACTATGTATAATGAAATTAGATTGGAGGGGTGGCCGTGTTTTTTACGAAAATACCTAGTTTAAAAAAGGCAACAGAGAAGAAAAAAATCAAGATTGCGCAAAGGCCAAATTATGTTTATATCCCGCTTGTCAATCAGGATGACGAGAATATCACACGTCTTGTAAAAAAGGGAGATTATATATATAAAGGACAGTCTGTCGGAAGAAGAAAAGGGAACTTACGTATCCCAATCCCTTCTAGCGTGAGCGGAACCGTGATAGGTTTTGAAGAGCATACTTACTTGAATGGTAAAAAGGTAAAGTGTGTTGTGATCGAGAACGACTTTAAAGAAAAGACAGAACGTCGGCTGGGCGTAAAAAAAGATTTAACTAAGTTTACAAAAGAAGAATTTATAGAACGATTGCAAGAGATGGGAATCGTAGGGATGGGTGGTACTGGTTTTCCAACGTATGTCAAATATAATACGAATAAAAAAATTCATACGTTGATTATCAATGCAGTAGAATGCGAACCATATATTACTGCTGATTTCGCACTCTTAAAAGAACATGTAGAAGAAATTTTGGAAGCGATCGATGCAGTGATGGAGATATGTCATATCGACGAAACTTTGATTGCTGTCAAAAAAGGAAATACGGAATTGATCGAACTGTTGTCTAACTTTGTTGGAACTTATCTGAAAATCAAAATTGCTCCTGTTTCGAATGGATATCCATCTGGATGGGAGAAGGGGCTTGTATATCAACTAAAACGAGTTAGTTATCAGGTAACTTCTGTAGAACGTGGTATTATTGTAAGTAATGTTTCTACGATGTATGCGATTTATGAAGCGTTGAAGTACCATGCGCCACTTACAGAGCGGGTTGTTACGTTTACGGGAGAAATGTTAAAAGATCCGCAAAACATCCAAGTAAAAATAGGAACGAAAGTAAGTGAAGTGATCGAAACGATCGGAGGATATCATAAAGGGGAAGATCTTTATTTCGTGGCTGGTGGGCCTATGATGGGGAAGTCTTTACCAGATGATGATTTGGTTGTAAGTGCCAATTTAAATTGCGTGTTAGTTCTTCCAAAGCAAAAAGAGTTGGAAGCGACGACTTGCATCCGTTGTGGTAAATGTGTAGAACATTGTCCTGCAAAGTTGAGTCCGGTTCTCATTGCCCGTGCGAAAGGGGATATTAAGAAATTACAGAAGCTACAAGCGGATCGTTGTATCGAATGTGGTTTATGTTCTTACATTTGTCCTGCTCGCATCAACGTGCGAGAAAAAGTAGTCGAAGCAAAAAAATTGTTAGAAGAAAGTAGTGAGTAAAATGAAGAAATTTCATATCAATCGTAGCACTCATATTCATGCGGAGCAATCGACAAGTCAACTCGTGCAGCATTACTTGATTGCGCTTTTGCCTCTTGTCTTATTCGCATTTTTCAAAAATGGAGTTTTCCCATACATCAAGGGACTTTCAAGCATATATGATCTGTTTTTGCCTCTCTTGGTGATTGGAGTGAGTGTTCTAGGATCATTTTTATCAGAATTAGGATATTTATGGATCAAACAAAAAATAAAAAAAGAACCATTTTCGTTCTCTCTATTTTTTAAGCATACTTACTTTTATTTGCCGGGAATCATCTTGGCATTGCTTCTACCATTACATACGCCTCTTTATTTAGTGCTCCTTTCAAGTGTGATTGCAACACTGGTTGGTAAGATGGCATTTGGTGGATTCGGAAAAAATACGTTTCATCCATCTTTGATTGGTTACGTCTTCGTAATGATTCTTTTCGGAAGTGTTATAGCATCTAATGGTGGAAGCTTTAGCGCATTAGAAGCGTCGAATGGATTTACACAAACGCCAATGGAAATGTTGCTCGCAACCGATGGCATTGGAAACTATCCAACGTTTGTGGCTCCGTTTACTCGCATGTTAAATTTTGTGATTGGTATGGTACCAGGAGGTCTCGGAACGACGAGTGCAATTTTATGTTTGTTAGGTTTTATCTATCTTGTGGTAAATCGAGCGATAAAATGGAAGATTCCAGTATTTTATATCGGCACAGTATTTGTAATCTCTTATATGATCGGAGCTTATCAAGGTCTTGGTTTATGGTATTCGTTTTATCAAGTGATGATAGGTGGTCTTATGTTTGGTGCGATTTATGTTGCAGCAGATCCTGTCACATCACCAACTACACCGATTGGTCAAATTTTATACGGAATCACATTGGGACTTTTAACTGTCATTTTCCGGTTTTTATTCCCAATTGAATTAGGAGTCGCTTTAAGTATTTTACTTTTAAATGCATTTGTCTTTGCTTTTGATATGATTGGAAGTAGGGCAAGGTTCCAATTCAGTGTAGCTATGTTGCCGTTTTGTATCGCATGGACATGTATCTTACTATTAGGTGTATATATCGGAACGACATATCCATCTACACCTATTCCAATGGTGGAAGAAGAGACAACGCAACCACCTACGGAAGAGGAGAAGGTGACACAAGAGTATCAAATTGTGAGCGATCAAATCCAAGCTCCATATCATATTTACGAGGTTTTAGATAGTACGAGTTCGGGAAATTATACGTTACAAATTTATACGTTAGATCATATGATCTCGTCTATCACGCTTACGAGTCATACAGAGACAGAGGAGACGTATCAGGCATTTATGAACAGTAATTATCTTGGTCAGATTATTGTCAACCAAGCACATCTAGATCAACTACAGCCGATTGCAGATATGGAATTATCCAGTGCGGTCAAAGATACGGTACAACAGTTTTATCAAGCGTTACAACAAATATAAAAAAAGTTGGAAAATTTCCAACTTTTTTATTAAGCATTTTTTGAAGCTTTGTTTAATGTTCTAAGCTCTCTAGCAGTCATTCTTACTGACTCTCCGTTATCTAATGTAACTTTTTGTAAGTTAGGTTTTTGCACACGTCTTGTAGCATTACATGCGTGTGATCTTCTATTTCCTGCTAATGGTTTTTTTGAAGTTATTTTCTTTGCCATACTATCCTCCTTATACTGATTCTCTTATTTTTGGTTTTTTCCCTATGCCTTACCACTTTATCATAAATGATAGAGAAAGTCAATCTAAATTAATCATATAACTCGTTTTTTAATAATTCTAAGTTTTCATACATCAATGTAATGTAGTCTTTCTTTTCATTTCTTTGTTCCTCTGTTAAATTGGAAATGCTATGGAAGGTTTGAAGTTGAACTCCGGTTTGTTTTTGTAAACGAGTAATCGTATTGTTGACTTGTTCGTTATCCATCGTAAAGATGTAGTTAATTGTTTCATTTTGAATCATCGTTCTAACATCGGCAATCGTCTTATCTGTTAGATTGCTATTTTCTTCTAATGAGATTACGGTAAATCCATATTTCTCTAAAAATTTGAATGCATCGTTTGATACGACGATGACAGGATTGTCAGAACTTTCACTAATTAATTTTAGTTCTGCATCTAAATTGGATACTTCGATGCGAAGTTCGTTGTAATGTTCTTCGATTTCATTTTTTAAATAGTGATTATTAATATATTCTTTTAACCCATTTCGAATGTTTTGTGCCAACATCAAGAAGTTAGATGGATCGAGCCATAATTCTTCCATTTCGTGATTATATTCCATCGTAAGTGTCGTATCGATGATCTTGATATTTTTATTTTCGTTGACCATCGGTATGACGTAGTCTTTTTCTTTAGAAAGTCCGTTAAAGATAAACATACTTGCTTTGCTATAATCTTTGATTTGTTTGTTTGTCAGACTATAGTTTTCTACGTCGACTCCATCAGGATAGATACTTTTGATCGTGCTATGTTCTCCATATAATTTTTGTGTAATATATTCGACGGGGTAAGTTGTCGTGTAAATTTCGATTCCTTCTAAGTCATCTCGTTTTAAACATCCGGTCGTAAAAACTGATACAATGACTGTTAATAATAGTATTCCTAATTTCTTCATATTATTCTCCTTTTTTTGGTACGGGGTCATATCCACTCGTTCCCCATGGGTTACATTTTAAAATTCTTTTAATTGCAAGAATGCTTCCTTTCCATGCACCGTAAACTTGAATTGCTTCTTTTGCATAGTTGGAACAAGTTGGAATGTGTCTGCAATTTAAATGGAATTGACCTGGTATTTTTTGATATAAATCAATTCCATGAAGTAAGATATTTTTCATACGCATCACATATCTATTATACTAAAAAGGAGGGACATTGTAAATGTCCCGGTTTTGTTTTTTGTATCATCTAGAAGCATTTAAAAAAATATGGTAGAATGTTGATAGGATGTGAAAGTATGAATGATCAGTTGACAAGTAATGCGAAACGATTGATGTTGATTCATAATTCGAATGGAGTTCTTCGCATCATGATTTCGACATTCTTAAGTATATTTTTATTTCAAAAAGCAGGGTATGAACCGCTTGTTATTTTTAATATTATTTTGTATTGCGTCATGCCCCTTTCTTTCTATATTTTATCGAAATACGTGAACCAAAGAAGATTACTCGACGTTTACCGATTCGGAATATTCTTTTGTTTTTTATTTTCGATTTTTCTCGTCGTATTTCAAAAAGAATTAGCAAGCCACATCGTCTTTGTTGCCATTTTGTATGGAATTTCTAGTGGTCTTTATTGGTATGCCTACGATATTTCTACGTATCATTTTAACAATCTAGATCAGAGAATTCGATATCTTGGATATTCGAAGGCGATCGATAAGGTAGTGAATATTATTACACCGATTACCTTAGGTAGTTTGATTACGATGGGATCTTATCACTACGTGTTTATCATTATGACGATATTGACGGCATTTTTATTTTTGCTTTCGTTATCTCTTCATATGCCGACTTCGAATATCAAAAAAGTTCGATTAAAAGAATACGAGAAAAAAGTTAGAAACAGTAAAGACTTGAAACGATTATATCGAATTGCTTTCGTAGAAGGTTTCAGTGGGAAGGCACTTACGGATATGGTGTTTCCAATTTTAATATTTCTCGCATTTCAAAGTGAATTTTCCCTAGGATCTTTAAATTCCGTTTTTGCTATGATTTCAGCGATCGTTTCCTATATCTTAGGAAAGAAAATACTAGGAGATAAGATGATGAAGATGACTGCTTTTTCTCTCATTGGGCTTGCATGTAGTTCCGTCATCTACTTGTTTACCCTCAGTCCGACGACGGTCATTCTTTATAATGTTTGTTATTATTTACTAAATCCATTAAGAGAATATGGGTATTCTCATTATGCTTATAATATGATCGATATAGAGAATCTAAGCTTCTATAGCACAGAACACTTTGTCTTACGCGAGTTTGTTTTAGATATGGGAAGAGTATGTTCCTTCTTGATCGTATTCTTCGTCTTAGTATTCGCGCAGAATCAAGCGATTTATTATCAGCTGTTGGTATGCATTTTAACAGTGCCAACTCTTGCGATTTTGTATGATTTAGTAAAGGTAGAAGCGCATGTACAAGAAGTATTGAAAAAAAGAAAGTAGCAATTTAGACAAAAGGAATAGAATATGATAGAATGGGTACGGTGATCTTATGAAGATTTTAGATAAATTAAAGATACAAACGGACAACGAACAACTTTATCGAACGGCTTTTACGCATACTTCTTATGCGAATGAAGAAAATGTCGAGAGTTACGAAAGACTTGAGTATTTGGGAGATGCAGTATTGGAAGTTATCATGAGTGAATATTTATATCTACACACTTCCTATGAAGAAGGGGTTATGACGAAGATGAGAAGCCAGTATGTATGTGAGAATGCTTTATACGAATATTCTCTTCGTCTCGGACTTAACGAAGAACTGCTCTTAGGAAAAGGAGAACTAGAACATGGCGGAAAGTATCGCAAGGCGATCGTCGCTGATATATTTGAGGCATTCACAGGGGCACTTTATTTAGACCAAGGATTAGAGGTTACGAAAAAATTTATCTACGATACGGTCGTACCGATGATCGAGGATGAAAAAATTGATTTTTTCGATGATTATAAATCATTATTACAAGAACAAGTACAGACGACAAAGAAGAGTTTGCAATATCAAATTGTTCATGAAGAAGGACCTGCTCACAATAAGATTTTTACAGTTGTCGTCAAGATCGACGGGATTACTTATGGACGTGGTACCGCGCATAGCAAAAAAGAAGCAGAGCAGGAAGCAGCACGTGATGCCCTTAAAAAAAGTGTTGTGAAAGTAGAAGTAAATAGTTGTCAAACAGAGTAAAAGATAGTATGATATTATGGGACTAGGAGGTGTACAACATGGGAAGAGCATACGAAGTAAGAAAGGCAAGTATTCAAAAAACTGGTGCGGCTAAGGCAAAGTTATATTCTATGTATGCACGTGAAATTTATCAAGCAGCTAAGAATGGTGGTACGGAAGAAGCGAGTAATGCAGTATTAAAACGTTTGGTGGAAAGAGCGAAAAAAGAGCAAGTTCCATCTGATATTATCAAACGTGCAATCGACAAAGTAAATAGTGGTGTCGATGAAAGTTATACGAGTGCTAGATACGAATTATTTGGACCAAGTGGTTCTACATTGATCGTAGATTGCTTGACGGATAATGTAAATCGAAGTGTATCAAATTTACGTGCCGCAATTAATAAAACGTCTGCTAAGATGGGTGCGATTGGAAGTGTCGCATATATGTATGACCATTTATGTATGGTTGGCGTAAAAGGTATGAATGAAGAAGAAGTGATGGATGCTTTGATTGCAGCAGATATCGATGTTGAAGATATCGAGGTAGAAGGCGATGAGATTATCATCTATGGAAATCCGTCTGATTTATATGCCATTAAAGAGGCAATCACAAAAGCAAAACCGGGAATTGAGTTTGTTTTAGATGAAATTGCAATGTTGCCGAAGGATAAAGTCGTATTGCAAGGCGACGATTTAGCTGATTTTAATAAACTACTTACTTTATTAGACGATATTGAAGATGTACAACATGTGTATCATAATGTAGAAAAATAAGAAATGGTAAAAATTTCCATTTCCGATTTTTCGGACAAAACTTATGGACGAAAGTCTGAAAAAATGGTATACTGACAGTAGCGATGGAGGTAGTATTATGTATCGTAAATTAAAAGAATTGAGAAAAAAGAAAAAATATACAACACAGATTATGGCAGAGAGACTTGGAATTAGTAAACCATTCTATTGTCAAATCGAAAATGGAACAAGAAGGCTTTCTTATCGTATGGCGGTAAAGATCGCTGATATTTTTCATAAAAAACCAGATACTTTATTCTATGAGGATCAAAAGGAACTCTTAGAAGCAGAGTTAAAAGAAGACGAAAAATAACATTTCGTCTTTTTCATTTATTTTATTTGTGGTAAACTATAATTTAAAGAGGTGAGGTTATGGCGAGTACGAGTTTATTACCTGCAGATACGTATATTGTAGCGAATCAAACGATTTTAAACGATCAAGATCGTAAGTTACTCATTACACTTTATCAGCCGATCATCGGAACCTCTGCTATTAGTCTATATTTTACATTGTGGTCTTATTTAGATAAGTTAGAGATTTGTTCATGTGAATGGACACATCATCATTTGATGACAAATATGGGGTGTCGTCTTTCTGAAATTATGGAAGCAAGGGAAAAATTAGAGGCGATTGGACTTTTGAAAACATATGTAAAAAAAGATTCTGTGAATCATTATGTCTATCAATTATATTCTCCTTTATCTCCTGCAGAATTTTTTAATAATCCAATTTTAAGTACGACGTTATACAATAATGTGGGAATGAAAGAATATGATAAGATTGTAGAGTATTTTAAAGTTCCTAAACTCAATTTAAAAGAGTATGAGGATGTCACACACTTGTTTAGCGATGTATTCGAATCTGTCACATCGAGTCCGATGGATCACTTAGTATCGGACATTAAAAAGAGAAATAAGAGAAATTTAGATTTTATCGCTAAGATAGATCTACCGAGTATTCTATCTATGATTCCTGATGAGGTGTTGAATCCTCGGAGCATTACAAAAGATACGAAAGATCTTTTATATAAATTATCTTTTATCTACGACTTATCGGATGATGAGATGAGCGATTTAATTCGCAACTCGATCAGCGAAAAGCATACGATCGATAAACAATTAATTCGCAAGAATGCTCGGAAATATTATCAGTTTGAAAACGATGGAAAGCTACCAAGCTTCGTCTATAGGACACAACCTGAATATTTACGAAAACCGGTTGGCGATACGTCGAATAAGGCGAAGATTATCTATCAATTTGAAACGGTGACACCATATGATTTCTTATGTCGTAAGAATCATGGGGCACGTCCAAGCAAGACAGATTTAGCTACGCTCGAATACTTAATGGTCGATATGGGACTAAAACCAGGAGTTGTCAATGTGCTTGTCGATTATGTTTTGAAAATCAATCAGAATAAATTGACGAAATCTTTTATGATTGCGATAGCAACACAGTGGGTGCGCAGTCATGTTGAGACAGTAGAAGATGCGATGGCGATCGCACAAAAAGAACAGCGCAGTAAGAAAACTTACCAGAAGAAAACCGGTGCGAAGAAAGTATCGGAAAAACCAGTATGGTTTGACGAGACGATTGAAAAGTCAAGTTTGAGTACGGAAGAAGAACAAGAGATGAAAGAAATTTTAATGCAGTATAAGTAGGTGAATATATGAAAACAGTAAAAGAGAGTTTAAAGAGTGCTGGATTTCACAATATGGATAATGTTCTTTTAAATGAATTTCAGAATGCCTGTAAAGATCCATATTTTAAAAAGCTCGTAACAGCATTAAAGATGGATCCGCATGTACTTATGAAGTATACGTCTTCTTTAGAAGATAGTGCGCGAGAGTGTCGAAACTGTGATGGATGTAAAGGATTGATCGAGTGCAAGAACCCGGTAGAGGGGTATCGCTATCTTCCTAAAGGCAAAGGAGAGATGCTTGAGTTTGATTACCGTGCTTGTCCATTTCAAGAAAAGAGAAGAAAAGAAGATCTATGTCTAAAAAATATCGAGACATTTGGAATTTCTAGCGATATTCGAGCTGCAAAAATGAAAGATATCTATGGTGACGATAAGAACAGGCTGCCTATCATGAAATGGATGAATCACTTTATCAAAAACTATAAGAAGGATCCTCATCAAAAAGGACTTTATTTACATGGAAGTTTTGGTAGTGGCAAATCGTATTTGATCGCTGCGATGTTTCACGAACTTGCAAAGCAAAACGTCAAGAGTGCAATCGTGTTTTGGCCAGAATTTTTAAGAGAGTTAAAGAGTTCGTTTGGGGCTGATTTTAAAGATAAATTTCACACTGTCCAAACCGCACCATTGTTATTAATCGACGACATTGGTGCAGAAAGTACGACGGTATGGGGAAGAGATGAAATCTTGTGCACGATATTGCAGTATCGAATGCAGGAAAAATTGCCGACATTTTTCACTTCTAATTTAGATTTATCGTTATTGGAAGCACATTTGAGTGTGAGTAAAGAAAAGATTGACGAAGTGAAGGCACGGCGCATTATGAAAAGAATAGAGCAGTTAACAGATACGTTGGAGTTGGTGAGTGTTAATCTGAGAAAGTAGGGAAGTTACATGGATGAAGTATATGAAATGTATCGATGGAAGCATTGGATGAACGAGCAAAAATTCTCAAGTTTAGAGGATTTGTTACGTGAGTCTCCTGTTTCTTATGAGACGATATTGTCTTATGGAAAAGAGATTTTCTTTCTCGAACAGTACGACCTAGATCGATCTTTTAAAGAATGCCCGATCTATTGGGAAAATTTACAACAAATTTCGTTTGAAGATGTTGAACCTGGATTGGAAGAAGCGAAGAGAAGATGGAAAATTTTTCAAAATTACGGGCGTATTCTAACGATGGATGATATGATCGAAATGGTAAAGAGTGAACATGAACGAAAACAGTTAATTTCTCTTTTGGAAAAGGATCCATCTTTGTTGTATGTGCAAAAAGATGGAGAAACCTTTTTAGAGCATATTATAGCTGAGTATATTACTTCCATTAAGGGGGGACACTTGGATTTAGCACATCTTCATTTAAAGCAGATGATCAAAGTTTTTGTCGAATTATTCGAAGATCATACCATGGAAATCCCACGACACTTTTTGCCTGATTTATGGACGGCAAAAAAAAGATATCAACGTAGAGGAAATACGATTCGAATCAATGGAAAGAAAGAGCCTATGTTTGAACTTTATCGACAAGTGAGAGAATCGTGTGATTATTTAACATCGCTTCCTCAAATGATCGAACACTATCAACTTTACGAACGTTGGAAACAGGAGGAGTTAGAAAACCATCTATCTTCGATTGAAGCACCTGTATTACCTTCGCGAGAAGAACCGGTTATTCTTACGGTGGATGCTCATAGAGAAGCTTTATTAGACGATGCTTTTGCACTTGAAACAAACGAGAAAGAAGAGACGATTTTACGTGTTTATATCGCTGATATAACACCTTATTTAAAAAAGTCATACCGTCTTTTAAAACATTCTTTAGAATGGAATCGAACGATTTATTTACAGAGTGGACAAAATAAATTGGTATTTCCGCTGTTACCTGTCGATTTTTGCGAGGAACATATTTCATTACGAGAAGGAAAAGAAAGGAATGTTTTATGTGCGACATTTACGTTCGATCAGGATGCAAATTTAAGGGATGTCACATATGATCGAAAACGAATTACAGTTACAAAAAACTTAACTGTAGATGATACGGAAGACGTGTTAGAGCATGGAGGAGAATATCAGGATATATTAAAACATGCGGTAGCGTTGTCAGAAAAATTAGAGAACAAACACAAGGAGCGGAATATCTATCAAGAGAGATATTCAATTTCGAAAAGTGAGAAGCTCCCCTCTCAAAAATTCATTCGCGAGTTTGCCGTATATGTCAATTCGAAAGCGGCAGAATTGATGAAAGCATGTCTCTATCAAAATAATACAGACATTTATAGTTCAAAAACGGTTCGTCCGAATGTTCGAAGAGAAATGGATCGTTTCTATGTCTCTACACAATCTCTGGAAAACAAAGGATTACAATTGCAAAAGTATGCGACGGTAACGAATCCTATGAGAAATACGATTTCGATGATTTCTTCTTATTTATTAAAAGAGCAAGCAATCGATCATTGTGATAAAGAGACGTTGCGTTTTTATCAGGAAGTTCTGTCTTATTTTGCATCTCATTTGAATATGTCTCGAAAAAAGGAAGACGATATTAAGACGCATTATCGTAAAATTATGTATCGTAGTTCACAAAACAAAAGAAATGCATAAGATATAGTAGAATTTGACAATTCTTTTGGATTTGATATAATTATCTTGTTTATGAAATGGCGCATTATTCTAGTCAATTTCATTTATTATGAAGGCGGGGCTAAAAATCCGCTAAAGAGCATATCTGTGAAACCTCTTGTGCTTGCTTCATACGCCCAGTTTGGGGTGAGTGCTGGTGGGGAAGGATATTGGGCGCCTGTAATGGCATACAGTTCCGACCCAATATCTGTGGAGACCTAATCTTGTTATCTGCCTACACACAGCGATTGTTGATGGACAGATGACGACTTAGGATGGAACCTACTATGTGGCTAGCGTTACGAGTAGTGTAGCTTGTCTTGCGTGAGTATCGGGGATCATTGACAACCGAAATAGTTTATGGCCAAAATTACTTCGGCATCGCAATTTGAAACGATATTTGCAAAAAAGAATTAATAATAAATAGTTGTCGAGGAAAACTCCTAGAGTGTAGCTTAATATAGGATTGCAGTGTGCACTAAGTGGCAATCAAGTCATGTATTCGGTGACGGTACATCTATTTCTTTCAAGGGGAACCGCTTCTCTGGTAACGGAAAGTAGAAATAGGGGAAATCCTACTTGACCTAAAGGCGCAAAGTTTACTATATTAACTGCCGTTTTTTTTTGAATTGAATTTAGGAGAAAGTATGAATCAGAAACAGAAAGAATTTGTGAAACGATTAAAATCGAACAAGAAGAAAAAAGTGGTTACAAATATCGGTTGGGTTTTAGCAATTACGATCATGGCATTTTTTATTTCAATTATATTCTCTTTTATCTCTGAGAGTATTCTACCGAATGTTCCCGTATTGATTGGTGTAATCGTTTTAATCGTGTTTATCTTGATCGGAGTACTATTCGACATGATCGGTGTTGCAGTAACAGCAGCAGACGAAAAACCATTTCATTCGATGAGCGCACAAAAGGTACGAGGAGCACGCGTAGCGATCACTTTAAAACGAAATGCGGATAAAGTAGGTTCGTTTTGCAACGACGTGATCGGAGATATTTGCGGGATTATTTCCGGATCGGCAGGGGTCATGGTAGCGCTCTCTCTTTCGGAATCATTCGGAGTTGAGCAAGTGATATTATCTTTGCTTGTAACCGGACTCACTGCAGCTTTTACGATCGGAGGAAAAGCATTGGGAAAAGGGATTGCCATAGCAAAATCAAATATGATTTTATATGAGTGTTCAAAAGTAATCTCGTGTTTTTATCACCCAAAGCGATCGTAATCACTTTTTTTTATGCATCAAATGAATTGCTTGACATAAGTTAAAAGTATGGTAAAATGGTAGTCTATCTGAAAAAGGAGGTGCAGGATGAACGAGCAAGATTTTTTAGTGAGAATTATTACTTGTTTTGCGCTTAGTTTTTGTATTGGCTTAGAAAGACAATGGCGTCGTCGAACGATCGGCCTTCGAACGAACGTGCTTGTTTCAATAGGTGCCTTTTTGTTTGTCGCAACAGGAATCGGTAGCACGGGTGATGTGACGAGGATTCCAGCCCAAGTTGTATCAGGAATCGGATTTTTAGGCGCAGGTGTTATTTTAAGAGATGGTGCGAATATCAAAGGACTCAATACAGCTGCTACTCTCTGGTGTAATGCGGCGATTGGGGTTATGACGGCAACAGGATTATTGTTAGAAGCAGCAATTGGAACAGTGTTTATTTTGATATCTAACATTGCGCTTCGTTTTATTGGACGAAAGATGATGAAAAAACAAGTAACGAAAGAAGAATACACGCTGAAAATAGTGTGTGTGGAAGAAAAAGAAGCAATTTTACGCGCATTATTATTACAACTTTTTAACGACGAACATATTACTCTTACAAATTTGGAAAGCCGAACGATCGAAAATGAAATCGTTAAAATTTATGCGACCGTACACGTCGTAGGTGGAACGAATCATACGATCGAACAATTAGTCAATCGCATTAGTATGGAACCTGGAGTTACAAATATAGGATGGAAGAAATTAGAACAAAAAACGAAGGAAGAAATCGAGGAAGAAGAGGAAGAAAATTAACATAAAATGAAAATTTTATGTTTTTTTCATTGCAACCTAGATTATTTTTGTCGATTTGTGTATAATGAAGTTGGTGATAAGATGCAAAGATATTTCGCGCGCGAAAAACATGAAACAATATTTCGATTGAACGATGATGATTTGTATCATATTACAGTTGTCATGCGAATGAAACCTGGAGATGAAATCGAAGTAGTTTACAATCAAAGTGTATATTTGTGTTGTATAGAAAATGTAAACAAAGAGATCGTGGTTCGCATGAAAGAAGAACATCAACAAGAGAAAGAACGAATTCCTCGTGTTATTTTTTGCATTCCTTTTTTAAAGGAGCAGAAGATGGATTACATCTTACAAAAAGCAACGGAACTCGGGGTGAGTGAAATCGTACCAACCGTTTTAAATCGTAGTATTATCAAGCTAGATGATGCGAAATTTCAAAAGAAAAAGGTGCGATGGCAGAAAATTTGCAAAGAGGCGAGCGAACAGTCGATGCGCAATATGATTCCCGTTATACGAGATCGAATGACACTTTCTGAAGTGGCTTCGTTAGATGGAGTTAAGATCGTTTGTAGTACGAGAGAAAAAGAAAAAAGCTTGAAAAAACTTTTACAAACAGTTGGTGATTGTGATACACTGGTAGTAGTGATTGGTCCAGAAGGTGGACTAGAAGAAGAAGAGGAAAGTTTTTTAGTGGATGCTGGGTTTTCTGCTGTTACTCTTGGAAATCGAATTTTACGGGTGGAGACAGTTCCACTGTATGTGCTGAGTGCTATAAATTATAATTATATGGAGTGATACTATGTTGGACTTATTGAATGAATTTGTAAATAATAACGTGTTATATTATGGAACTTTATTTGTCCTTAGTATCATTTTTGTATCTCTTATTTGTTATGCGATGTGGTCGCATTATAAAGTGAAGTTAATTGCTGAGATGAAAGCGAATACAGAAACCTTAGATAAAGAGGAGAAAACAAAAGAGGTAGAAGCAGTAGAACATCAAGAAGAGGAAAAGACGACTGCTGCAACGTTAAAAATAGAAAATTTACTCGATCAGATGAAAGTGGATTTAGAGGCACAGAAACAGGAAGCTATTGATCACTTCGAAAACCAACAAGAAGAAAATTCGATCATTAGCTATCAAGAATTGAAAAAGTTGGCGCAAGATCGTGGACTTGTGATCGATGACGAAGAAGCTCCTTTGGTGACGACTTCAGAACTTTTGAATCGTCGACCGGAAGTTTCACAAGTCGCAACATCAACTTCCGTAAAAGAAGAAGTAAAAGAAGCTCTCATGCGTCCGAAAGAGCCTCTTCAACATGAGCCTCCTCATCATAGAGAATATAAAAGAACGCGGTTTATTTCGCCGGTATATGGTTTAATGGATGATGATTCTCATCCGGTAAAACCAGTGCCGCCTAAACCTCATGTAGAAGTATCTACTTATCACGAAGAACCTTCTCATCATAGAGAGGTGCATAAGCCTAAAATTAACGTGCAAGCGTTAGAAGATGAAAATCGTCATTTAGACGAATTCTTACAATCTTTGAAAGAATTTAGAAATAATTTATAATAAGCCTATGGCTTATTTTTCATATAGAGGTGATAAAATGAAATTTAGCATTGATACGTTAGGATGTAAAGTAAATACTTATGAATCGAATGTGATCATCGATTTATTCGAGAGCCATGGATATGAGCAGGTAAAAGATAACGCGGATGTTGCTATTATCAATACGTGTACTGTAACGAATACAGCAGATCGTAAGTCTGTTAAGATGATTCATCAGGCGATTCGTCGAAATCCTGACGCGATTGTCGTTGTTGCCGGATGTTTAACGCAAGTAAAAAGCGATATGGTTCGCAAGATCGACGGTGTAGATATCGTGTTAGGAAACATTGGAAAGAGTAGGATTTTAGACTACGTCGATCAGTATCGAAAAGAGCTTCGTCAGATTGTCGACGTTCCATCGATTGAAAATGTTCCGTTTGAAACGATGGCATTACGTCATTTTAATCGAACGAGAGCATTTGTTAAGATTCAAGATGGATGCAATAACTTCTGTTCCTACTGCATCATTCCATATACGAGAGGAAACGTCCGTAGCAAACAGCCTCTCGATGTACTTCGAGAGATCGATACGCTTGTTGCCGATGGGCACCAAGAAATCGTCTTAACGGGAATTCATACAGGACATTATGGAACTGAATTAGACGACTATCACTTTTCGGATCTGTTGCGAGATATCTTAACTAAGACAGATGTAAAGCGTCTTAGAATTTCTTCGATTGAAATGAACGAGATTACAGACGAAGTGTTATATTTGATGGAGAAATATCCAGTTTTAGTAGATCATATGCATATTCCACTACAGAGTGGCAGTGATGCGATTTTAAAGAAAATGAATCGTAAGTATGATAAAAAGGAGTTTATCGATAAGATCGATGCGATTAAAAAAGTGCGCCCTGAAATGTCAATTACGACAGATGTCATCGTCGGGTTTCCGGGAGAAACAGAAGCAGAGTTTGAAGAAACGATCGAGACGATTAAGCGCATTGGGTTTACAAAAATTCACGTGTTTCCATATTCTAGAAGAGAAGGAACTCCTGCCGATTTGATGGAACAAGTAGATGATAAGGTAAAAAAAGAACGTGTTCATCGTTTGATGGCTTTATCGAAAGAGTTAGAACAAGCGTATATGCACCGCTTTTTAGGTAGAGAGATAGAATGGATTCCAGAGATGTTAAAAGGAGACACACTGATTGGACATACTGGAAATTATTTGTTAATTAAGGCAAAAGGGGATGCTAGTATGCTTCACCAGTCTATCAAATCGACGATCACGAAAGTTACAGATACTTGCTGTTTAGCTCGTATTGATGTGGAGGAATTGTCAAGTAGTCTTTGTTGACTTAAAATGAGATTCTCTATATAATATGGATGTGAAACGAGGCGATATCATTGAAGAAAAAAGATAAAATTTCGATTATTGTTCCGTGCTATAACGAGGAACAAACGTTACCTATTTTTTACGATGAGATTACGAAAGTCGCAAAGGGAATGAAGACAGTCGATTTTGAGTTTTTATTTGTCAACGACGGGAGTAAAGATCGGACGTTAGACATTTTAAGAGATCTTTCTTCCAAAGATGAACGTGTAAGATATATCTCCTTTTCTAGAAACTTTGGAAAAGAAGCAGGAATGTATGCGGGATTAGAAAATGTGACAGGAGATTACGTCGCCATTATGGATGCGGATTTACAAGATCCGCCGAGCATGCTTGATGTGATGTATCATAATATCGTAGAAGATGGATACGATTGTGTTGCACTATGTAGTCCTAATCATAAAGGGTATAGTAAAGTTCGTAAGTTTTTTACTGATTGTTGGTATAAACTAATAGGAGCAATTTCTTCAACTCCACAAGTACCAGGAGCGAGAGATTTCCGATTGATGAAGCGAAAAATGGTTGATGCGATCGTCAACATGAAAGAATATAACCGTTATTCGAAAGGAATTTTCAGCTTTGTTGGATTCCATACAAAGTGGATTGTATACGAGGCACCTGAGAGAGTGGCGGGAACTTCAAAGTTTAACTTTTGGAAATTATTCCGCTATGCATTAGAAGGAATTTTAGCGTTTTCTACGATGCCACTCGTGATTTCTGCTGTGATCGGCTTGATTTTTTGTTTCATTGCTTTTGTCGCAATTGTTATCATCATTGGAAAAACGATTCTTTTTGGAGATCCTGTTGGTGGTTGGCCAAGCCTTGCGTGTATGATTATGTTCGTAAGTGGAGTACAATTGTTCTTCTTAGGAATTATCGGAATGTATCTATCTAAACTATATTTAGAAGTAAAGAAAAGACCAATTTATATTATCGGAGAAACAGAAAAATCAAAGAATGAAAAAAAATAGAAAGTCAGTCGAAGTGATTGACTTTCTTTTTATTCTTCGCTATACTTATGTTAGAAGTAGTAATAATTACTACTTTAGAGGTGACATATGAAGTATTCAGTTCAAAGACAGACGATCTTAGAAGATGTAAAGGCACGTCACGATCATCCGACAGCTGAGATGATCTATGCATCCGTTCAAAGGAAACTGCCCAATATTAGTCTAGGAACAGTCTATCGTAATCTCAACCAGCTGGTAGAACATGGTATCATTAAAAAAATCGCAACGATGCAAGGTGGAGACCGATTCGATTACAAAACGGAAGATCATGCGCACGTACATTGTACAATTTGTAATCAATTATTTGATTTGCCGTATGAATCACTTCACGCAATTGATCGTACGATCGAAGATGAGACAGGATATCACGTTTTATCTTACGATATCGTCTTTCGCGGAATATGTCATGAATGTCAAAAGAAAAGAGAAGGAGAAGAGTTATGGAATTAAAAGGATCTAAGACAGAACAAAACTTAATGACAGCGTTTGCTGGAGAAAGCCAAGCAACAAACAAGTATACTTACTGGGCAAGCAAAGCAAAAAAAGAAGGATTTGAACAAATTGCAGCCATCTTTACAGAGACAGCTGGAAACGAGAGAGAACACGCTAAATTATGGTTTAAATTATTAGAGGGTGGAGCAATCAAATCAACAGCAGAAAACTTAAAAGCCGCTGCTGAAGGAGAAAACTACGAGTGGACAGATATGTATGCAACGATGGCAAAAGAAGCAAAAGAAGAAGGATTTGATCATATCGCATTCTTATTTGAAGGTGTTGCAGCAATCGAAAAACGTCATGAAGAAAGATATAAAGCATTACTTGCTAACGTAAAAGAGGAAAACGTATTTAAGAAAGAAGCTCCACAAATGTGGATTTGTAGAAACTGTGGACATGTACACTACGGAGAAGAAGCTCCAGAAGTATGTCCAGTATGTGCACATCCAAGAGCTTATTTTGAAATTTTAAAAGAAAATTATTAATAGAAAGGGGAATGCTCCCTTTTTCTTTGAAGGAGATAGAAGTATGGTAAAATTTTATCGATGCAATCATTGTGGGAACATTGTCATGATGGTACATGATTCAAATGTTCCAATGATGTGTTGTGGTGAAAAAATGACTGAACTTGTTGCAGGAAGTACAGATGCTGCAGTAGAAAAACACGTGCCAGTTGTAGATGTAAAAAGTAATTCTATAGAGGTTAGTGTTGGAAGTGTCATGCATCCTATGGAAGAAGAACACTATATTATGTGGATTTATTTAGAGACAAATCGCGGTGGACAAATAAAATATTTGAAACCAGGAGAGGATGCAATGGCAACATTTTTATTAGATGATGAAAAACCAAAGGTTGTTTATGCATATTGTAATTTACATGGTCTTTGGAAGAAAGAAATATAAGATACCTCGGTATCTTTTTTTCTTGGTTGGATATTTTAATAATGGTGATGTTATGAATATTTTAATTACAGGAGCAAGAAGTGGAATTGTGCATGCTCTTATCGATACATTTGTCAAAAACCACGGTAAGGAGGATGTGATTTATGCTGCAGTTAAAAACGAGATGCAAAGGAGAAGATTAGAAGAGAAGTATGAGCATTACAATTGGATAAAACCAATCGTTATCGATATTACAAAACAGACGGATCGAGAAAAAGCACGAGAATTAGATATCGATGTTTTAGTAGCAAACGCAGCGATTGGAAAGGGTGGGAGTGTTTTAGAAATGCCGGTGGATGAAATAAGACATAACTTCGAGATAAATGTGTTTTCTAATATGGAACTTGTTCAACTGGTATTAAAACAAATGCTAGAGAAAAATAAAGGAAAAGTGATCGTGATGACATCTTTGGCAGGCCTAGTACCGATTCCTTTTTTAGGAAGTTATTGTGCGACCAAGGCTAGTTTGATTCATCTTGGTACTAGTTTACGTTATGAATTGAAAGAACGTAAAAGTAAAATTGATGTCATTTTAATAGAACCAGGATTATATCATACAGGATTTAATCAATTGATGTTCGAAGACAAATACGATCGTTCCTCATTTCGAAAATATTTTGATGCTCAGATTGCACGATTACAAAAAAGAGAATATTGGGTCGAACATTATCTTGAAAAAAAACGGTTGGATACGATTGTGAAAAAAATCAGAGAAGCAATCGATGCTGAACACCCGAAAAAAATCTATCGTGCCCCACTTTTACAGGTGTTAGGATCTAAAATATATCAATTATTTCTTTTGTAACCCTTACTTAGAAAATGAAAGAAATTGATGAAAAATACACAAATTTATTAGAACAATCAAGTTTCATTTCATATACTAAGTTGAGGAGGGATAAAATGAACGAGAAGATATGTAGAATCCTCGAAGAAGGAAGAGAATGTCAGAAAAATCTCGTTTTTCCTGGGCCAACGGGACCGACAGGGCCAACGGGGCCAGCAGGTGGGCCGACAGGTTCAACCGGAGCAACTGGGCCAACAGGACCAACTGGTGCAACGGGACCGACCGGGGCCACTGGTGCGACAGGAGCTACTGGAGCAACCGGAGCCACTGGAGCAAGTGCGACACCGACATTAGCAATTGGAACGGTTACAACGGGAACACCAGGAACACCGGCAGCTGCATCCATTAGTGGAATTGCGCCAAACTTTATATTGGATTTGACAATTCCAGCCGGAATTACAGGACCAACTGGAGCAACAGGACTTGCTGGAGTTACAGGACCAACCGGAGCAACCGGAGCTACTGGAGCAACTGGGGCAACAGGACCAACAGGAGCGGCAAGTACAATCGCAGGGCCGACAGGGCCAACGGGACCAGCAGGAGCGACAGGTCCAACCGGTGCATCTGGAGCTACTGGAGCCACTGGAGCAACCGGAGTTACAGGACCGACAGGACCAACTGGAGCAACTGGACCAACAGGAGCGGCAAGTACTGTTACAGGTCCAACCGGAGCAACCGGAGCAACTGGACCAACGGGGCCAACAGGGCCGACCGGACCAACTGGACCAACAGGACCATAACCGTAGTCGAAAAGTCACTTTTAAAAGTGGCTTTTTTTGTACTTTTCTTGAAAAATAGAATATTGTATCATAGGAGGAGAAATATGAAGGACTATCAAAATGAATTTATAGCACAATGTGAAATATTTCCGATGAAATTTCCACCACAGCATCAGGAAAAACAACCAGGGATGGAATATTTGATGGAACCATTACCAATTTTCGATTATCCTTACAAAGGAAGTGGAAAATTAAATGGGAAAGTTGCTATTATTACGGGTGGAGATTCTGGTATCGGAAGAGCAGTAGCGGTGATGTTCGCAAAAGAAGGAGCAAAGGTGGTCATCGTTTATTATGATGAGCATCAAGATGCGAATTTTACAAAAGAATATATTGAGTCTCTGGGAGGTGAAGCTTCTTTAATTTGTGGCGATTTAAGATTACCTCAGTTCTCGAAAGAAGTTGTCGTATATACATTAGAATGTTATGGGAAAATTGACATTTTAGTAAATAATGCTGGGGTGCAATATCCGCAGGATAGTTTATTAGATATTACGTATGAACAGTTTGATAATACTATGTTATCTAATGTGTATTCAATGTTTTATTTAACGAAAGAAGTTTTGCCTTATTTACAGAAAGGGTCATCTATTATCAATACGACTTCTATTACGACATTTATCGGAAAAGAAGATTTGATTGACTATGTTACAAGTAAAGGTGCGATGGTTGGATTTACGAGGGCTTTAGCTACTAATCTTGCATCACAAAATATTCGTGTGAATGCAGTCGCTCCTGGAACTTTTTGGACGCCATTGCAACCAGCTAGTTGGAAAGCCGAACAAATTCCATTTTTAGGAACGACTAGTCCCATGAAACGTGCAGGAGAACCATATGAAATTGCATCAATTTATGTATATTTGGCTAGTGATGATGCATCTTATACAACCGGTCAAGTGTTTCATGTGAATGGTGGAGAATATAAAGGGTAGTGTTTTAACGTTTGTCAAAAGTAAGAAAATAGCATATAATGAAAATATAAAATTAGAATTGAGAAAGGATGTAAATTCTAATTAGCGCCAGAACCTACGGGTTGACGAGGATGACAGTGATCGAAATTTCGGCGGATGCTGTTGCGGACGTGTATTCGTTAGAATTATGACAAACTTCCAAATCAAGATGGGAACAAAACATAATTCATACACATTTTTTAAAGAAGGGATTTATATGTGTGGAATTATTGGATATGTAGGAAAGAAGGAAAAGACACTTTCCGTTTTAATGGATGGCTTAACAAACTTAGAATATAGAGGATATGATTCAGCAGGTATTGCTTATTTTGGCTTAGAAAATATCGAAGTATTCAAGCAAACAGGAAAGGTTCATACGCTGGAAAAAGAAATAAAAAAACAAATTCATACTTGTTGTGGAATCGGTCATACGAGATGGGCAACACATGGGAAACCGACCGTTTTAAATGCGCATCCTCATCGTCACGGAAAGTTCACGCTCGTCCATAATGGAATTATCGAAAATGCCGATGAATTAAAGGTGCGATTGTTGGAAGAAGGATATGAATTTTATTCGGATACTGATACGGAAGTTGCTGTTGCCTTATTAGATTTTATCTATCGAAGACGTCGTGATGTTCTTACGTCGATTCATGAGTTGATGGGATTGTTAGAAGGCTCTTATGCATTCGCAATTTTATGCGAGGATCATCCGGATAATATTTACATTGCTAAAAATGCGAGTCCTCTGATTGTTGGAGTTGGTATACAAGAGATGTATGTAGCAAGTGATGTACCTGCAATTTTACAGGAAACTTCAAAATACATAATTTTAGAGGATATGGAATATGGTAAGGTTGAAAAGAATGGAGTTCATATTTACAATATGAAACAAGAAGAAATTCCGAAAGCAATCTTAGAATTTGAAGGAAGCATGGATAGTGCTAAGAAAAATGGATATGCTCACTTTATGTTAAAAGAGATGATGGAAGAACCAGAAATTTTGAAAAACTTATTTCATTCTTATTGGAAAGATCCAGAAACTTGGAAAAACAATCTTCCAGATTTTGAAAAATATCGAGAAATTGATATTGTCGCTTGCGGAAGTGCCTATCATGCAGGAATGATAGGAAAGTATTATTTAGAAAATTATTTAGGAATTCCTGTGACTGTTTCTCTCGCGAGCGAGTATCGTTATCAGACGTTGTTTTCTCGCCGAGATAAATTAGTCATCTTCGTCTCTCAATCAGGAGAAACAGCAGATACGCTTGCTTGTTTAAAACTTGTGAAAGGCCATGGTATGGATACTTTTGCGATTGTAAATGTCGTGGGAAGCTCTATCGCTCGTATTGCTGATTACGTTTTATATACGAAAGCAGGATACGAGCTTGCAGTCGCAACTACGAAAGCGTATATCGCACAAGTGGCTGCATTTCTTTTCGTTGTACTTTCCTATGGAAAAGTAAAGATAGAACGATTTGATATTGAAACTTTATACGATATTCAAAAGAAACTTTTAGACATCCATCACTCGAAAATTGTAAAATACTTATCGAATGCTTCTCGTATTTTCTTTATTGGTCGGCAAGTCGATTATGCGCTTGCGATGGAAGCATCTTTAAAATTAAAAGAGATTTCATATTTAATGAGTGATGCTTATGCAGCGGGAGAATTGAAGCATGGGACTATTTCTTTAATCGAAGAGGGAACACCGGTAGTAGCGATTGTGACAGATCCAAAAGTTGCGGAAAAAACAATCAGCAATATCAAAGAAGTAAAAGCTCGTGGTGCTTACGTTGTCTTGGTGATTTCTTCCGATTTAGATGACTCGTTTGATTGGTGCGATCAAAAAATCGTAATTCCGGAAGTTTCAAGTATTTTGATGCCGCTTGTTACGATATTACCGTTACAAATGCTTGCATACGATATCGCACTGAACAAAGGTTGTGATATCGATCAACCTCGTAATCTCGCTAAATCAGTTACAGTAGAATAAAAGAGAAAAGTTATTTTAAGCTTTTCTCTTTGTTTTTCATTTTTGCTTTAATTTCATCGCTATCGTAAGTAATATTTTTCTCTCCCAAGGTATATACGAGAATACGGTTGAGTTCTTCTTCTAAATTGGAAAAAGAAATTCCTGTATCTGCTTCGAACGTTTCGATAGAGGATTGTTCGTATTCTTCTGGAATGTGTTTGATCCAAAAATCCCAGATCATCTTCATAATCAGATCTTCACGATTCTTAGGAATATTTAAAGATAGAATGCTTGAAAGATGGTGGGTTAGATATGTCATTTGAAATTTCATTCTAATATTTTTTCGCGTATATAAATTTAAAAAGTACATTGGCATATATTGCTTTTCTAGATATATCTTTTCATATACAGCATAAATTTCTTTGATGTTGTTCGGATATAAAGAAAAAATTTGATGCTCTCGATTTAAAGTATAAGACATAAAATTTCTCCTTTCCTATATCATTTTACTCCAGTATATTTTATCATGATTTTTCGATGTTGAACAGAGTTGACAAAAATTTACAAAAATCGATATTTGTAGATTGCCAGATTCTATTCGGGGTGCTATAATAAAACCATAGAATAGTAGGAGGAAAGAAATATGAAGAAAATCGCTTTATTGTTAATTCCATTTGCCGTATTCTTTATTGGAATGCACGGAGCCAAAGCTGCTGAGTACACAATTATCGTTCGCAATGAAGAGTATGAGACAAACGAGACAGTAGGAGGAAGTGTATTTAAATTAGAAAACGAAAGTGGAACATTTTCACAAACATGGACATCTACAGGAGAGAAGACGTTTACAGTAACAGAACCTGGAAAGTATACTTTGACAGAGGTAAAACCAGCCGATGGATATATCCCTGTGCCAAAACAAACAAAAGAAGTTCCTGGAGAATTCGGAAATACTGCAATCTTCCTAACAGCACACGATTATACTAAATCAGAGTTCATTATTAAAGACAAAAATGGAGTTCCAATTGTAGGAACAGAGTTTGCCATCTATGATTCAGAAGGACGTGAATGGGCTAGATGGACACAGACAACGGAAAAACACACAGTCGTAAAATTGCCGTATGGTGAGTTTACATTGAAAGTTTTAAGCATACCAGAAGGATACGCATATCCACCAGATACAGTATTTGAAATCGATGAAAAATGCATTGATCCAAAAGAGATTGTCGTAGTGCCACCAGAAGAACCAACACCAACGCCTACGCCAACTCCTGGACAACCTACACCAGGTGAGCCAACACCAACTCCAGAGGAGCCAGAAAAGATCACGGAAGTTCCAAATACGAGTAGCGCACAATCTATGATCTTATATGGAATCGGAGCTGTTATCACATTGTGTGGTGCTGGAATGATTTATAAACATGCAAAACAAAACTAAAAAAAATAAGCTCAAAAATAGCCAATTGATACAAATTGGCTTTTTGCTCATATTGGTGGGAATTGGAGTTGTCTGTATTCAACCTTTCCAAGCAAGAAAACTAAAAGCGATCGACACGATAAATCAAAAAATTTTAGAAAGAGAAGCGGATGATACAATTTCAGAGGCTAAAGAAATCGTATCTGACGTTACAACGGAGAATGTTACAGAGACTGCGACAGACACACAAGAGATATACGAGAATAGTTCTGAAAAGATATCGTATGCGGGTGTCTTGGAAATACCTTCTATCCATTTAAAAAGAGGATTTGTTTCCAAAGGATCTTCGCAGAATAAAGTGAATAGAAATATTACAATTTTAAAAGAAGCATCCATGCCGGATGTTGAAAATGGCAATTTTATACTAGCTGCGCATTCCGGAACAGCAGCAATATCGTACTTTAAAAATTTGGAAAAGGTAAATATTGGAGATCTTGTATATGTCACATATCGTGGTAAGAAGTATACTTATCAAATAGATCATCAATATCGTGTTCCTAAAACTGGTGAATTAAACATCTATCGTGATCGATCTAAAAGAACGATAACCTTAATTACTTGTGCATCTGATAACGATATTGAACAAGTTGTCATGATCGGTTATAATACTAGTGTAGAGTAAAAGATAAAGAGGGGGGAGAGAATATGAATCTATCGTTTTTCGAACGACTTTTTGTCGTATTTGAATTATGCATATCTTCTCCTTTTCTGGTATGTTTATTTTTGCTATTTTGTGGGCTGAGTGTGATATTATTTTTAAAAATTTATCGGTCCCGGAAAATTTATATATATTTAATTCCGATTGTATGTGTTATTTGCTTTCTATTCATTTTGATTTGTTATTTTCCATCGATAAAGGAAAGTTTTAACTATGCGATCGATGATATCTTTTTAAAAGTATATTTTCCAAGTATTACATTTTACTTTGTGATTTTAATTACGAGTATTGTAGCGCTCATTGTAACCTTAGTATCGTCTAAGCTTTCGAGAGCCTCTAAAACGATTCATATTATTTTCTTTATCGTCAATCAATTTTTGTTCTGTGTGTTCCTATCTATATTGAGTACAGAAAATTTCGATGTTGCAAGTTGGAGTGATTTATATCAGACGAAAGAAATGTTGTCTGTATTAGAAACATCTACTTTTACGTTTGTTCTATGGGGACTTTCTTTATCTATTTGTTATGTGCTTGCGAAGATAAAAGAAAAAGTGGAACCAGAGGATGAGAAAGTTTACATCGAAGAAGAAACTTATCAAAAACAAGTGGAGGAGTTTCAAGAGAGGATTACTCAATTAGAAGCATCTTTATCGCACGCGGTAATTGATGACGAAAAGGTGAAAAAAGAATTTTCCATATTGGAAAATCGTTGTGAGAGTCTAGAGAGATTATTACAGCGCAAGGACCAATATTATATGGAACAGATCAACCAATTAAAGCAAAATGATGTCGATACAAAGATGGAGGGATGGCTTCATAAAATAGAACAATTCGTTATCGATAAGTCAGAGGAGACAGATCAGAAAATTTCGAAATTAGAAAAAGATTTACTTGTCAATGTGCCAGAAATGAAGGAAAAATTGACAGAGTTAAATCAACTATTAGGTTCGTTCCAAGCAGAATTGGAACCATATGAAGATCCAAAGGATAACGATGTTGAGATTATCGATTTTGATGAAGAAACATTTGATTAAATCAAATGTTTTTTTGTTGACAATAGAAAGATATCTTATATAATATTTGTATTGAAAGGAATTTTTCATATGAAAAAAATCATAGCGCATAAAGGAGGAGCATATTTATATCCAGAGAATAGTAGGGGTGCGATTCTTCAATCTTATGAAGATTTTACTTGTGATGGTACCGAAATAGATGTACGCATGACGAAAGAGCGAGTATTAGTTATAATGCATGATATAGATACTTTCCGCTCTGGGGACAAATTAAAACTTATTCGTAATCACACCTATGATGAACTGAAAAATATATTAGTACGTCCACATCGAATCGATTGGTATTTACAGTATTATGAAAATCTTACTTCTCGAGATTCTATACACTACAGATATAATTTGCAACTCTTATCTAGTGTGAAACAAAAGCGTTCTAATCTTATGACGTTAAAAGAAGCTTTAATGATGCTTCCAAAAAATCATGAATTAGTTGTAGAGTATAAAGGTGCAAATGAGGATTATGATGCTTATGAAACTTATCAGCGTATTTTGTTTGAGACAATTGCTCCGTATTCTTATAAGAACGTAAAAGTAAAAGGATATGATGCGCGGATTGGAATGTATTTAAAGAAAAAGTTAGGTAATGTCGCTGTAGGAACATTAGTGAATCGCAAAACAATTATGAATATAGATTACCCGTTTGACTTTGTTTCTATTCAAAACCGCTTGTTATTGAAGCAAAAGGAACTTTATCAAAAATGTGTTTCATATCATAATTGTTCCAGAGATTTGTATGTATGGACTTTGGATCGCTATCAAGATTTTTTGTCCTGTTCTCGTTTTTTCGAAAAGTATCAAACGATGCCTAATATCATTACTAATAATCCGAGAGTTATGTACAAGTTGATGAGGTTGTACGATATATTTGGAAATCAGTTTGAAGAACAAACAAAAAAAGTAGAAATGCAGAAAATATTAAAGTATCCGATGTAGATAGTGATTATGATGATTGAAAACTGCTTGTGTGCAGTTTTTTATTGTACTCTCGTCGGGGATATAGTATAATCAATGTGGGGGAAAGAAAGTATGTTGAAAGTAGAAAATGTAACAAAATATTATGGTGACTTTTTAGCAGTAGATCACTTGAGCTTTGAAGTAAGACCGGGTGAAATTTTTGGCTTGCTCGGGGTCAATGGAGCAGGAAAGACAACGACATTCCGTATGATCATGGGGTTACTCGATATGACGGAAGGATCTATTACGTTAGACGGAAAAAAGATAGATTACGATATTACCGATCAAATTGGATTTTTGACGGAGGAAAGAAGCCTCCTTACAAAGATGACCGTAAAAGAGCAATGTCTATTTTATGGAACGCTAAAAGGGATGAGCGAAGAGAAGATCTTGTCTCGCTTGGATGAATTATTGGAACGTTTTGAAGTTCCAGAATATAAAGATAAGAAGATTAAAGAATTATCGAAGGGAAACCAACAAAAGATACAGTTTATTACAGCAATTTTAAATGAGCCTAGATTACTGATTTTAGATGAACCTTTTTCTGGGTTAGATCCATTTAACGTAGAAATTTTTAAGAAAGAAATCTTATCACTTGCGGAAAAGGGGAGTATGATTATTTTTTCATCTCATAGAATGGAACACGTCGAGTTATTCTGCAAAAAATTAGTAATTATGTTACATGGAAAACCAGTGATCGCTGGATATTTAAAAGATATCAAAGAACAGTATCGAAAGAAGAACATCTTTGTAAAAGGAGATGTCACTCCAAAAGATTTTGAATCGATTCCAGGTGTTGTCGAGGTGATTGAGCACGCGGATGAATTAGAAGTAAAAATCGAAAGTGAAGATGTTGTAGATAAGGTATTTCGAACGGTCAGTAAAAAGAAGCATGTTACAAAGTTTGTAGTAGAAGAACCAACATTGAATGAAATCTTTGTTTCTAAAGTAGGTGAGAGTTATGAAAAGTAATCAAAGTAAAAAGTTGTGGTACTTGGTCGGAGTCAGTTTAAAAAGAAAAGTGAAAACCAAATGGTTTGTCATTGCCAATATTTTACTTGCAGCTATGATTATAGGTGTTATGAATATCGATACGATTATTACTGCATTTGGTGGTGATTTTAACGAGAAGACGACAGTTTATGTTTTAGATGAGACAAATGAAAGTTACGAATTATTTAAGTCTCAAATGGGCGTTATAGATCAAGCAACGGAAGATGTACAAAGTGATGAAGAAGAACCAGAATACATAGTAAAAAAATATCAAAAATCAGAAAAAGAATTAAAACAGGAAATCAAAGATGACAATAAAAAAATAGGAGTTATCATATCTCCTTCCGAACAGAATGTCGTAGATGTTACGTTGATTAGCAATGAATTTTTAGAATTATTAGAAACTCAGAGAATTACGTCTGCAATCAATAACACAAAAACAGCACTCGCAATTTCAAAATCTTCTATTTCAGAAGAAGAACTTGCAGCGATCTACGATCCAGTTAAAATCAATCGAATCTATTTAGATGAATCGAAAACAGAAGAGGACGAGTCATCTCAAATGATTATGGGAATGGTGTTTCCAATCATTATTTTGCCATTTTTCATGTTGACACTTTTCTTAGTTCAAATGATAGGAGCAGAAGTCAATGATGAAAAGACGACAAGGGGAATGGAGATTATTATTGCAAATGTTTCTCCGTCGACACATTTCTTTTCAAAGGTAATTGCGGGAAACGCTTTCGTCATTATGCAAGGAATTTTATTGGTCGCTTATGCAGCGGTCGGATTTATCACGAGAATGGTAATTGGTGGAGATCAAATTATAGGTGGCTTTGGAGATGAAATTGGATCCGTCGTTTCAAATGTTATGGGAAGTGGAATCGGACAGTCTCTTATCTATATCATTCCGCTTACTTTAATTTTGATGATTCTTACATTTATTGCTTATTCACTTTTAGCTGGGATTTTAGCAAGTATGACAACCAATATCGAAGATTTTCAACAATTGCAGACGCCAATTGTAATTATATCGTTAGTAGGATATTACTTAGCTACGCTTTCTAGTATGTTTGGAGGATCTCTTTTCATCAAGATATTCTCTTATATACCATTTATCTCAGCTATTTTATCACCATCTTTATTGCTCGTTGGAGAAATAGGAATTGTCGATATCATAATCTCTATTGTGCTTGTGGTAATTACAAATTTCTTATTAGTTAAATATGGATTAAAAATATATAAAGTAGGAATCTTAAATTATTCTTCTAAAGGACTATGGAGAAAGATGTTTAAAGCATTAAAGGACTAATGTCCTTTTTTTCTTTGCAAATTTATAAAA
This sequence comes from uncultured Mycoplasmatota bacterium, assembly GCA_937944975.1. Classification (GTDB taxonomy): domain Bacteria; phylum Bacillota_I; class Bacilli_A; order RF39; family UBA660; genus Fimihabitans. Next base: position 221,660 of record CALEBF010000002.1, read on the forward strand.
ATGTGTTAAAATGGTATTGCATGCAAGGGTGGTGGAATGGTAGACACGCTACTTTGAGGGGGTAGTGGACTTACGTCTGTGCGAGTTCAAATCTCGTCTCTTGCACCAGATGGATCATCAAACTCAAGCTATGATAAGTTTGAGTTTTTAATTGCAAAAAATTAGCACTCGCCTATTGACATTGCTAACAGAGAGTGCTATAATGAAAATGTAGGAGATAGGAAAACTCCTCACAGGTATTATATATTATAATTATGTGCTACCTAAGGCAACACATAAAAGGGGAAAGGAAGTAGATAATATGATGATGGTACCTAGAAGAAATGAGTTTGATTTGTTGGAAGATATGTTTCGTGATCCATTCTTTCATCACAACGAAAGCAAAGTGATGAAAACAGATATTAAAGAGAATAAGGATTCTTATTCTATCGAAGTGGATTTACCTGGATACGATAAGAACGATATCAAGGTAGATGTAGAAGATGGATATTTAACGATTCACGCTTCTATGAACAAAGATAACGAAGAGAAGGAAGATGGAAAATTCGTCCGTCGAGAAAGATATTTCGGAGAATGTTCACGTAGTTTTTACGTAGGAGATGAAATTGAGACAGAAGATGTCAAAGCTTCATTTAAAAACGGAACATTGAAACTTGAAATTCCTAAGAAAGAGGAAACGAAGGAACTTCCAGAGAAGAAATATGTAGAAATCGAAGGAGAATAGTAGTATAAAAGGTGCTTCAAGCATCTTTTTTTGTCGTTGAAAAATGAAATGATATATGATATACTTATAAATAGAATAGGTGGGATGGCAATGAAGGTACTAATCGCGAGTGACATTCATGGTTCATTTTATTATGCGAAAGAATTAGCAACTGCAATCAAAAAGGAAAAACCGGATAAAATCGTACTACTTGGAGATTTATATTACCATGGTGTGCGTAATCCATTACCTAAAGATTATGCTCCGAAGAAAGTAGCGAATTTACTCAATACTTTCAAATCAAAGCTAGAAGTTGTGAAGGGAAACTGTGATTCAGAGGTAGATGAGATGGTATCTGAATTTCCGTTTTATAGTTCTATTACGATGAATTTTGCTGGGAAACGAATATTTTTTACACATGGACATCACTATGATATGAAAAGACTTCCGAATAAGAAAATAGATATTATGATATATGGACATGTGCATACTGGTTGGATCAAAGAACAAAACGAAATCATCTTTGCAAATCCTGGAAGTGTCTCTCTTCCAAAGCAAGAATCCGAACGTAGTTATCTCGTTTTAACTGAGAAGTCGTTGATGCTAAAATCTTTAGAAGGTCGCGTATTACAGACGAAATTTCTTTAAATCACTTCGGTGATTTTTCTTTTTTTATCCTAATCTATTTATGTTATAATAATGTTAGATAGGAGTGGGGTTATGACGATATTGCTAGGATATTTTCTTACTTTTTTGTATATTTTCTTAGTGATGGGGTTGACCGCACTAGTTTCGAAATGGTTTCATACTGATAAAGAAATTTCTAGAAAGATGATCCATATCGGAGTGTCTTTTAGTTTCTTTATCATCTACTATTTTTTAGGGAATACTTGGCATGCATGTATTCCACCTTTCATTTTTATTATTTTGAATTATGTATCTTATAAAAAAGGTTTATTTCAAGTGATGGAACGTAGTGGCAAAGAAGAGTCACCTGGAACTGTATATTATGCACTTAGTATGTTTTTGTTAGCTATGATATCTTTGATGAAAGAAAACTTCTTGTGCTCTTTTGGAATTGGTTTTTTCTGTATGGCACTAGGAGATGGAATTGCCCCCATCATAGGAAAGAGAATTTCTTCGCATCGATTTTCTAATGGAAAGACAATCGTAGGTAGTATTTGCATGTGTCTAATTTCTATGTTCGTAGCAATATTTTTCTGTTATTTTTATTCTTATCCTATTTATATTTCATTCGTATGTATGATAGGGATTGCTAGTATGATCTTAGAATGGTTAGGAACGAAGGGACTAGACAATTTACTTGTTCCGATTGGGGTTTCCTTCATCAGTTATGGAGGGATGTTGATGTATGGAATTATTGTTTAGTTTAGGGTTGAGTGCACTCCTTGCACTTGTTGCTATTTATAAAAAAGCGTTGACTTATTTTGCAACTTTGATTGCATTCTCGTCTTCTGTCGTTATTACTTATTGTGGTGGAATTCCTGCTTTTTTGGTTTTGGTGATGACTTTTATCGGTACGTTGGTTGCAGATAAGGTTTCCATCAAGAGAAAAGAAAAGATATTTGATTCTACCAATGAAAAACATGGTAGACGAGATACGATCCAGATTTTCTGTAATGTAGGTATAGCGACGGTTGCTATTTTACTATATGGAATTTTCAAAGATGAAAAATTCTTTTGGGCGTATGCATCTGTAATGGCATCATCATTAGCCGATAGTATGGCAAGTGAAATTGGAGTCTTAACAAAGGGAAAAACATTTGATTTACGAACAGGTAAAGTAGTAGAAAGAGGTATGTCTGGTGGTGTTTCCGCTTTGGGATTGGGGGCTTCTTTTGCTGGAGCTTTTACTATTGCTTTGATTACAATGAGTTTTGATTTTTCTTTTCTTTTTCTATGTATTGTTACATTGTGTGGATGGCTTGGAGCTTTTATAGATAGTTTATTGGGAGCGCTATTTCAAGTAAAGTACCGCTGTTCTGTATGTCAAAAGCTGACGGAGAAGCATATACATTGTAAGCATGAAACAATATATCAGAGTGGGATTCGTTGGTTAAATAACGATGCTGTGAATTTATGTAATAATATTATAACGTTTTTCATTTCGTTGACAATGTTAACTTTCCTATATTAAATAATGGATCGGAGTGGTTGTATGTTAGAGGTTTTACCATATTCTGTAGAAACTTTGATACTTTTATTCTTCATTTATTCTTTTTGTGGATGGATTATGGAATCGTTTTTACAGTTAATTGAAAAAAGAAAATTTATTAACCGCGGCTTTTTTATAGGGCCATATTGTCCTATCTATGGGTGTGGTGGAATTCTTATGACTATTTTTTTGAGAGAATTGGAATCTTCTCCGTTTCAGTTACTTTTAGCTTCTACTTTACTATGTACGGGACTAGAGTATGTGACGAGCTATTTAATGGAGAAGTTATTTAAAGCACGCTGGTGGGATTATTCTCATAAATTATTTCATCTGAATGGACGCGTTTGTTTAGAAAATGCGATTCTATTTGGATTTGCAGGTGTCCTATTAATTCGTTATATCAATCCGTTGTTGTTGAATGTTACTGATGCGATTCCCGGAAATTTTAAAATATGGTTATCAGGATTACTTGTTGGAATTTTCCTTTTAGATAATATTGTCTCATTTGCAATTATTGGAAGTTTTAGAAAGACTGTTGCGCGTACGGCGGAAGATAATACAGAAGAAATTACGCAACGCGTTAAAGCTGTGACGGACGAGTTAAAAGTAGGAATGCAAGAGAAAGCGACGACTGCTATTACGGTCATCGCAAAATTAATTGCTGATGCTCGAAAAGAATCGACGAACACGATTAAGATGATGCTTGAAAAAAGTCCTTATTTATATCGCCGGTTATTACAAGCATACCCAAACTTAGAAATCAGAGGTGTTTCATTTCGTAAGATAAAAAAAGAAATTCTAAAAAGAATTAAAGGAAATCAATATTCTAATAAGAAATAAAAGCATAGTAATTATGCTTTTTTCTGTACTTATGCGATGGAGTATGATATGATATGGAATGCTTTGGAGGGGATTATATGTCGCAAAGAGAAGCGCTTGATCATCTATTTCGAGTGGTGAGAGAGGAAAGAGAAATTTTAGGAAATGTTACGAGAAGGCAAATTTATCACAAGATTCGGTATGATGGACTTCGAGATTGTAAACCGGGAGAAGTTTTGCGAAAGGAAGAAAATGTACGCCTTAAAAATTTAAAGAAAATGAGATCGGAACAGGTTGAAATACTTTTTGATCAAGAGATAGAAAACTGCATGATCCCACTGCAAGAACGTAAGAATCATAGATTGTTTTCGATTGCGCCGAAAGAAACCAAACAATCGATAGAAGATCCGTGTCGACTTTATTTTTCGGTACGTACAGGATCATATGGAAAGTTTTATGAGGGAATATTTCGCTATATTACAGAACATCGTTTAAATGCTCAGGGAATGTTGAGTCAATATTATCAAAATGACGCGGTTGTCCTTATTTGTGACCAACGAGACGTAAGCGAAATCTTTCACTATGTGAAGAAAGAATACTCGGATTGTCTTTCTGGTATCACACCGGTCATTCCGTCGATGGATGGAATAGGGTATGTAAGAGGAAATTACGATTATATGAGAGAAATGGCCAGTATGATATATACTTACATACAGTTTTTACAATCGAAAAGAATTTCGGATCAATACATTAACGTAGATTATTTTTATGATTTTTTAAAACGGATTACAGCTCAAAAAAGATCTGTTGATCCGTGTGTATCTGATATGTTTTTCACATTTGAAACGATTGTTCTTGGAACATTTGAAAAGAAGAAAGCAAAACAAATTTTTTACTAAAATCATTTTTTTCATTAAAGTGTTGGAAACAACACTTTTTCATGTTATACTGTATCAAGGTAGGTGATGGCATGCAAGAAGCATTATCGCAAATGGTTCATATAAATTTTATATTAGTGTTTCTAGAGGGAATGTTTTCATTTTTTTCACCTTGTATTTTCCCGTTGATTCCACTTTATTTGAGTTATCTATCTGGCAATGAAAATAAAAAAGGAACTTATGTAATACGTACGCTTTTCTTTGTATTAGGAATTTCGTTCGCCTTTTTCTTGCTTGGCTTATCGATGCTGTGGATTGGAAATCTTTTAAATTTAGAACAATCTATTTTACAGTTGATTGGTGGATGCATTATATTGTTATTCGGACTTTTTCAATTAGACATCATTCGCATTCCTTGGCTAAAGCAAAATCATAATTTACAGGATACTTTAAAATGGAAGAAAACAGGATATTTCAGTGCCTTTTTAATGGGCTTTTGTTTTTCGTTTGCATGGAGTCCTTGTGTTGGCCCTATGCTATCTTCAGTACTTTTACTAGCGGGGACAAGTAGCAGTGCTGTTGTAGGAAACTTATATATTTTGATCTATGCACTCGGCTTTTTAATTCCTTTTTTAATTCTTGGCTTTTTTGCGACGCATTTGTTAGAATATCTTCGTAGGAAGCCTAAGTTTTTTGATAAGGTTGTAAAATTAGGTGGAATTATTTTAATTGTAATTGGTGGTATGATGATGGTGACCGCATGGAATAAAAAGCCATCGACTGTAGAAGATCACTATATGAATCGAAATGTGGAGGTCTTCGAACACGAATTTTCATTGAAGGATACGAAAGGAACGACGAGACACCTGGAAAATATGAAAGGTAGCGTTATCTTTTTGAATTTTTTAGATATGGAATGCATTCCTTGTAAAGAAGAGGTGAAAGATATAGAAGAACTGTATCGATCTTACGGACGCAATCAGAAAGATGTTAAGATATATGGTATCGTATCTTCTTCTACGTGGAAACAAGGAGTGAAAGATGTGAAGAAATTTCAAAAAGAGCATCATCTCACCTTTCCGATTTTAATTGACGAACGTGGCAAGGTGACGGCAAATTATCAAGTGACGAGTTATCCGACAACTTATATGGTCGACAAGAATGGACAAATCTACGGTAAGATGCTTGGTGCTCTTTCCTATGAAATGATGGGGGAAATGATAGAACAAACAAAAAAAGGAGACTAACGAGGAGTTTCCTTTTTCTTTTGCATTTGATCATATTGTTTATAAAGGTATTGCACGTGGTTTTCTAAAAAGAAATAATGTAGAACATAAAAGATTAAAAAGATACCGAGAAGGAATACGACGATGAGAAAAAGAGGTACTCTTAAACTTAGAAAGAGAAAGCCTAGTAAGAAAAGAGCATAGAATAATGTCACAAATAGATGTACAATTCGTTCGTGTTGAAAAAACTGAATTTTGATGAGATGTTCATCTATTTCAGGTTTGGTCCATTTCTTTTGTTTTTCAAGTTTCGCATCTATCTCGGCAACGTATTCTTTTAAATATTTTTTCATAAGATCACCCTAGCTTCATTGTACCACGAAGGAGGGAAGAATGCAAAGTGGGTAGAAATATTTATATTTTTATTTAAGAGATAATAGTACACAAGAAAAACCAATCACTATAGGATTGGTTTAGTTATAAACTTCGAACTATTCGAAGGAATAAACGCATGGTGCCGAAAATAGGACTCGAACCTACGACCTGCTGATTACGAGACAGCTGCTCTACCAACTGAGCTATTTCGGCATATCTATATTATATACCAAATATGATAGAATTGACAAGACTTTTTTTCCTTGACATGAGATGGACATAGAAAAAAGATCTTCTTTTGAAGTCTATATTTTTAAATGATATAATATGAATAGAGGTGGTAGTAGTGAGACGTAGACGTAGAAAAAAAAGAATTCGGAAATTAATGGTGCTTCTTTGTGCCCTTGTTGTCATTGGTGTTAGTGTATGGTATTTCTTGCCTGAAGATTTGAAAGGAAAATTTGGATTCAAAGTTACTCTTCCAACAATCGAAAAAAAATTAAAAATTGTCGATCAAGATTCTAATGAAAGACCGATTGCTGTCATGATTGATAATCAGTCAATGGCGCTTCCTCATGCGGGATTACAAGATGCTTACATTGTATACGAAATCGTTGCTGAGGGTGGAATTACAAGACTTATGGCAGTTTTTAAAGATCGAGATACAACATTGATTGGTCCGGTTCGTAGTTCACGCCATTACTATTTAGACTATGCGATGGAAAATGATGCAATTTATGCTCATTACGGATGGAGTGAACGCGCTAGAAAGGATATCGGAGCATTAGATATTAATAATTTAAATGGAATTACCAACGCCCTAGATGCTTACTGGAGAGATAAAAATAGATATGCGCCACATAATGTATTTACATCGATCGAAAAATTAAAAAGTGAGGCAGCTAAGAAGGGGTATAAGATGACCTCTAGTGAGGATTTATTGTTAAATTATAATGTCGATGAAGTGAATCTATCAGAGAAAGAAGGCGCAGGAGTTGCGAATAATGTTACAATTCGTTATTCGAATTACCAGACAACTTCTTATGTCTACGATAGCGAAAATAAAGTATATTTAAGAAGTACAAATGGAGAAGCTCACAAAGACGCGGTTACGGGCAAACAGTATACAGCGAAAAACATTATTGTAGCACAAATAGGAAATCGAGCATTCGATAATTATGGAAGACAAGACTTAGATAATATAGGAACAGGAAATGGATATTACATTACAAACGGATATGCAATTCCTATTACATGGAGTAAAGATTCTAGAGAAAGTCAAACAATATATAAAGATACAGCTGGGAATGAAATTGAAGTAAACGATGGTAATACGTTTATTCAAATACAGCCTTTAAATCAAACATTGACAATAAATTAACGTTCAAAAAAAGCAATATATTTCAAGGAATATTTGAGTATATTGCTTTTTCGATGATAAAAAAGTGATAAAGAATGGCAAAAAGAGTGAAACAAAACATAAAAATATGATATAATGTATTAGTCTGAGGTGACAAAAAATGAACGAAATAAAAAAAGACGTTGAATATCAACGGATTATAAAAGATATATTGGAACATAGCGAGTTTCAAAAACTAAGATATATTAAACATCACGATAGCAATCGTTTGGATCACTCTTTAAAGGTTTCTTATTATGCGTATCGTGTTGCAAAGAAAATGCATTTAAATTATGTAGAAGTAGCTCGAGGGGGATTATTACACGATTTCTTTATTGAGAGGACAACTGATTTTGATTCAGTAAAAGATAAAATAAAATTGTATACGACAGGACATCCAGGAGAAGCAGTGAAAAATGCGAAAAAATATTTTGATTTAACAGTGATGGAAGAAGATATGATTCGTTGTCATATGTTTCCTCTAGATGTGCATATTCCGAAGTATGCGGAAAGTTGGATTGTGAATTTAGTTGATACAGCATTAAGTACGAAAGAAATGACGTTGAAGTTTGGATATAAATTGAGTTATCTAGCTAATTTATATTTGATTTTAGTGTTGAATGGATTAAAGTAGATTTTTATCTACTTTTTTTATTTTTAATAAGAAATATGTCTTAGAGGTAAAAACACATTTTGTCGTTTTTAGAATATTTATAGTTATTTGCTCACGAACATTTTTCATTTCTTCATATGATACTGTGGAAGGAGGAAGAAAAATGAACGAAGAAAATATGCACGATTTAGAACAGCTTTGCAGAGATAAAACAAATTCAGATGAATGTTTATGCAAAGTAATTGATTGTTTAAAAAAGAGAGGTGCAACCGGGCCAACCGGACCAACGGGACCAACTGGCGCAACTGGTAGACAAGGACCTACAGGGCCAACTGGAGCAACCGGACCGACAGGACCAACAGGACCGCAAGGAATTCAAGGACCAACGGGAGCAACAGGTGCAACAGGAGCCACTGGAGCAACGGGGCCAACCGGGCCACAAGGAATTCAAGGACCAACAGGTGCAACAGGAGCAACAGGAGCAACGGGACCAACGGGACCACAAGGAATTCAAGGACTTACAGGAGCAACAGGAGCCACTGGAGCCACTGGAGCAACGGGACCAACAGGACCTGGGGTAGAAACTTTAAATAGTTATGCTATGGTACATGATGAAACAGATTCAATGGTAGGTCAACAACAGCCTTTATTATTCCAGACTACGAACATATCAAATAAAATTACATACAATCCGTTAACTGGAGACTTTACAATCCCTGAAGCAGGAATTTATACAATTCATTGGTGGGTAAATGCAAGACATAGCGATAAACAAGATGCAAGTTGTGAACCAAAGACACTAGGAATCGAATTCCATCAATTCTGGCCATCCGACGTATTGATTGCACATTCTTCTACGCATAATAAATTGACATGTTGTGATACGGGAACCATTAGTGGTAACGCAATTTTTGAAGCACTTCCTGGAGCAAGTTATCGTCTTATTAATACATCAGATGTCGATTTTAGATTAGTACCAAATGATTTATATTCTGCTTGTGTTTCAATTACTCGAATCTTATAATAAAAGAAAGTCACTGACATTTGTTAGTGACTTTTATGATGTCAAGCAAGATGGAGTTGTACGAAATAGCTTTTTTTCTGTATCAAATTTTGATATACTCATATTAGATGTTTTATGATTTCATAAAAATATGACCATTACATAAGATTTCATTAGTAAAGAGTAGTGATGATATGAAAGAATGTATAGAAAAAATAACTGATTATTTTAAAGCGGATCATCGTACGTTCGCACAAGGAGTTTGTTTTTACAAATTGGTGTGGGTATTTACAATTGGTTCTATTTTCGGAGTGTATTACGAGCAAATTTTAAATCTTATGAAATCTTTATTGGCGGATGGAACTATTTTTTGGGAGAGTCGCCGTGGAGTGATCTATGGACCTCTCAGTCCTGCATATGGAGCAGGGGCCGCATTGTTGGTATACTTATTAGCGCGTCGTAAGAGGCCTGGATGGCAAACATGGCTTTATGGGGCTCTTCTCGGTGGATCATTTGAATATATTATTAGTTTTTTACAAGAGTGGGCGATAGGAACGACATCTTGGGATTATAGTCAGCAATTTTTAAATATTAATGGAAGAACGACAATTCCTATTATGATCGCATGGGGAATTTTAGCTTTTGTTTTAATCGAATATGTTTATCCTTGGTTATCTAAATGGATCGAGTCTTTTCCGTATCGCTTTGGTGTGTTATTTACAAGGATATTGGTTGTTTTTTTAGTTTTCGATATGACTGTTTCTTGGACTGCGTTGTTTCGTCAAACGTTGCGCCGCCAAAATAAAGACCCATATACTGCAGTAGGAAGATTATACGATCAAATTTATACAGACGAGTTTTTAGAAAAGTCTTTTCCTAATATGGAAGCAAGGGGTAGGTAATATGTTAGTGATTGAAGTAGTAAGAGATATTAGTATTTTAGTAGTGGGATTAGGTATTTTATATTTGCTGTATCCCATGATATCGAGAAGTCAAATGAAGAACATCCCAAAAAGAGGAAAGAGAAAAGATGGGAAATTCGCTATTTTGATTCCTGCACGCGATGAATCTAGAGTGATACGAGGATTACTGGATAGTCTAAAAGAACAAACTGAACCAGTTCGTTTTTCTGATGTATACGTGATTGTAGAAACAGAGAAAGATCCGACAGTTAAGATTTGTAAGGAATATCATGCTAATGTTATATATCGTAGAAATTTAAAGCAACAGAGAAAAGGGTATGCTTTGAATGATGCGATTGTAGAACTTTTAAGAAGGCAGAAGAATTACGATGCCTATTTTATCTTTGATGCGGATAATATATTAGATCGGAATTATTTTAAAGAGATGAAAAAAACATATCTAGCTGGATATGATATTGGAATCGGATATCGCAATTGTAAGAATGGAAATCGTAATATCTTCGCAGCTTGCTCTAGTCTTACATTTTCTATGATTAACACAATTGGTAACGAAGGAAAAAAGAAACACGGGGAAACGATGATTGTCTCAGGGACAGGCTTTTATATTGTAGGAGAGTGGATACAAAGATGGAAGGGATATCCATTCCACTGTTTGACGGAAGATTACGAGTTATCACTTTATGCTACTTTGTATGGAATGACGACGGATTATAATAAAAAAGCTATTTTTTACGATGAACAACCGACACAGTATCATACTACAGTCCAACAAAGAATTCGTTGGATTCGAGGATATTTTGATGCGAGAAAAAAGTATATTCCATTAATTCGCAGAGATCTACGAAAAAATAAGGAAAACGAGAACGCTAAAAGAAGTGCATGTGTAGGGGTGAAACCATATATCATGATTATTATAGGAATGATTTTATGGGCTTTTGCAGATATGATGGCGGGAATTTCTAGAGCGAATATTGCAGTTATGTTTCTTCAGGTTGGAATGTTGTTATCGGCAGCTTATATTGCTATGATGATCGTTACAATTGTTATGTTGCGAAGAGAAAAAGAACAATTACATCTTTCTGTCAAGATGAAGAGACGTATGATATGGTTTTATCCACTTTATCTCGTAACCTATATACCATGTGCATTGAAAGCAATGTTAAAAAAGAATGTCACATGGGTGAGAATAGATCATACAGAGACAAATTTGTAAGAAAATAAGGGGCTCCTTATTTTTTTTGTTGACGAATTTTTGTATTCAGTGGTAGAATGAAATATAGGTTCATGTCCTCTTAGTAAAATGGATATTACAAGACCCTCCTAAGGTTTAGTTGTAGGTTCGATTCCTACAGAGGACGCCATAATATTGATCGTAAAGATGTTATTGTGACATCTTTTTATTATGGTAAAGAGGAAAGAATAAAAGATTTACTTGACTTCAAGTAGGCTTGTAGTGTTATGATAAGACTAGAAAGGGGATTTGTATGCATTTGTATCAAATGAGTTCAAAAGAGATTAAGAGAGAAATGAAAGCTTTTTATAAAACGTATTATGGAAAAATTGTTTTTTGTTTAGCATATGCTATGTTTTTTATTAGCCTTATGTTTTTCCTTTTGATTTGTATCAATACATTCACACATGCTTCGTGGGGGTATTGGCGTTATTTAATGATGATTCCAATATCTGCACTATTTACGATTGTATGTTTTATTATTGGAAGCGTCTATTATTACAGAGAGTTAAAAGCTTTTATTGATTCTAAGAAAAAGAAAAGTATATAGACATTTTATCTATATACTTTTAATTATGTTGTTTTTTATAATCGATTGCTTGATCGATAACATATTTTACGCTTTTTTCGTTAAATGGTTTTCGTAAAATTGCTTGAATTGGATATTCTTTGGTTTGATTGATTAAATTATCATCTCCAACACCAGTGATAATAGAGACGAAAAGTTGATTGAAATTTCCGTTTTCTTTTAAATATTTTAATACTTCAAACCCATTGACATTTGGCATGTTAAGATCTAGTAACATTGCCATAATGTGATGATCTGCATCATTTTCTAGCATGCGAATTGCTTCAGCGCCATCATGTGCCACTAATACATGAAATCGTGAATCGAATAACTTTTTTACAAAGTTACGAATGACGTTAGAATCATCAACAACTAAGATTGTCTCATCAGAGACAGTAGATTCTTTCGGCGTTTCTATCGCTGTAACAGTTTTTCCTAGATATTCTTGTACGACGCGGATAATACGATTTAATTCTTCCATCAATTCGTCATAATGGTCATAGATGAAATATATATGATTGGCTTTACTTTCAAGCTCATGTTGATATGCTAATTCGGCAAGTTTGGTAAAACCAAAATATTTTGCATCACTTTTAAGTGAATGTACGTAAATAGCATAATTTGCCATGTCTGCAATCTCTTTTGTTTCTTTTAATTGTTCTAGTTTTTGATTGATATCATTTAAGAAATCTCCTAATGTTTCATTATACGTCTGGATATCTCCAAACAATTCTAGACTACTCTCAACGTTTACTCCGTGGAGTTTTAAAAATTCTGCATTTTTCATAAAAAACCCTCTTTCGTTTGCTACCCTAAAACAATTATATCATAAAAAAATAAAGTTCCAAGAAAAATGTAAAAAAATTGATTGCCTTTTTTTGGAATGTGTTATAATAAGGGTGTTTGAGGAGAAGGGAGCAATAATGTGACATATAAAAATGAGCAGAGATTGAAAGAATTGTTGTCAAATGTGATATTAGAACAAAGTGACAGTAAAAAGTATGAAAAAAAAGAAATTCGCTTGCAGAAAAAAATGGCAAAAAAACAAGAAAAGGTAGATGTAGTATTAGAGGAATTAGAGCGTGAACATAATTGGCCTTGGTATGAAGAAATTTATCATCGTAATCAGGATAATATGAATGGGAATGCACTATTTTATCGTGGTACTAACATCACATATCAAGAATTGTTTGAAAAGGCAGATCAATTTGCCACAACGTTATCTTATTTTGGACTGAAAAAAGGAGATCAGGTAGCAACATGTATGGCAAATATGCCTGAGTTTGTGATTGCTTTATTAGGAGCAAATAAAATAGGGGTTGTATTAAATATTTTTGGAGCAGATTTTGCGCCAGATTATATAGAAGAAATTTTAAAGCGTTGTAATAAAAAAATATTGATCGCAAGTGATGACCGATATAAGGAAATTAAAAATATAGTGGAAAATAGCGATATTGAGAAAAAACTAATTGTTTCGCTTACTGATAGTTTATATGGAGAAATGGATCCATTTGATGAGCTTGATGATCCATTTTATAAGTTTATCAATTATGCGAAAAGATACGCGAAAGACGATGTATCCATCGTATTATGGGATGATTTTCTCAAGACGGGTCGAACGCGTGTGACATCATCAAATTATCGATTTGAGCAACCTGTTGCCGATGATATTTTTGCAGTAACTTACAGTAGTGGTTCTACTAGAATTGGCCGTCCAAAGGCAATTATTCATCGAAATCGTGGGCCAATTGCGATGGCGAGATTTCACGATAAGGATATTTCAGGGCTACCTTCTACAAAGAATATGCGAACTCTTGCGATGATACCACCACATTCTTACACGCAATTAACAGCATGTATTTCCGATACTTTATCACAACAAGGAACGGTATTGTTAGAACCAATTTATCATCAAGATTTTTTCGCGTATTCATTGATGATCAATCGTCCAGAGTTTGCACCTGCTACTCGAAGCTTTTGGGTACATACGATGAAGACGTTTCAAGATAGATTTCCTAACGAGGATTTATCCTATATTTATATTCCTGCAATTATTGGAGAAGCGAGCAGCTTAAATGAGGAAAAGCTATTGAACCAAAAAGCCAAAGAATTAAAAATAGGAAGAAAGAAAATTCCACTTCCAATGCTAGTGTCTTCTTTTTCGATTGGTGGTGGAGATTGTGAACATGGAGGATTATTCTTTACTTTATATAAATCGACATTTGAAAAATTATGTCGTGATAAAGAATCACGTGGATTGGTTCCATTCGCACTTGCAAAATGTATAGTGGTAAATAAAAGATTAGAACCATGTCATAGCTATGAGCTCGGAAGACATATGTGGACTTCTGTTGGCAATATGGTTGGATATCAGGATAACGAAGAAGCTACAAATTCATTTTTTGTACAGACGCCAGATGGTAAGACATGGGGAGACGCGAAAGTATGGGGGTATTACGATAAGAGAGGTCACATTCATATGAAAGGTAGAATGGGGGATGAGTTCCATTTATCTAATGGAATTGAAATACCTACATTTCTTCTTGCGGATGCTGTATTGCTCGATATTGATAATATACTATCATGTGAAGTAGTAAATGTTCGAGATTCTATAACACAGGAGGAAATTCCGGTCGTACATTTTGAATTACAACCAGAAAGACCTGATGTGTACGAGCAAATTATAAGACGTATGGATGAACGGATTCAAGCATTGTTCCCAGAGGAACTAGCATCTAAAGTTGTATATCGTCAGCACATGTTTACAGAAGAGTTCCCACTTACTGGGTGTGGTAAGAGAAATGTCCCAGCATTAGAACAAGAAGGCGTGAGTGATCGTTGTTTTGTTCCAAAAGATAGAAAGCAGTTTCAAAAGAGAAGATAGTTCTTCTTTTTTGTTTGGTTTCTAGGAATTTGGTGTTATAATATTGTAAGATAGAGGTGTGTATATGACGATTGGATTGATTGTACCGGCAACTTGTTTATTTTTTAGTATATTATTGAATATAGTTTATTTTTCGAAAAATCGTTTGAATAATTTAGAAAATAAGCTATATAAATTTTTGGTAGTATCAAATTTAGTTGCCCTTGTTTTTGAATTTTTCAATACATTTGTATCGAACTATTCTTCTACTGTATTGAGCTTTTTTGTCCTAAAGACGTATTTATTGTTGTTGTTAATGTGGGTGACTGTTTTATCAATTTATATGATATGTATTACTAAAAAGAGTCATAAATTGTTTGCACCATTTTGGATTATCTCCGTCGTTGCAACAACTGTTATTACGATTATTTTGCCATTTGAATTTGCAGTAGGAAAATATGGACCGACGATTACTGGACCAGCAGTAGATTTTATTTATATTGTTAGTACAATATATTGTTTAATTTGTATTGGTACATTTGTGATCCAATTATATAAACCGAATAACCGTAAAGTAATTCCATTTTTTGTTTATATTGTATTAGGATTATGCGTTTCTTTTATTCAGAAGCAAACACCGGGAATTTTACTTATTACACCAGTTGAAACATTTATTACATTTATGATGTATTTTACGATTGAAAATCCGGATCTACATATGATTCAAGAATTAAATTTAGCGAAAGATCACGCAGAGAAAGCGAATAAGGCGAAAACAGATTTCTTATCTAATATGTCGCATGAGATTCGAACTCCGTTAAATGCGATCGATGGATTTAGTCAAGTAATGTTAGAAGAAACTGATATTCAAACGATGAAAGAAGAAGCATATGATATTCGTATGGCTTGTCAAAATCTAATCGAGTTAGTAAATGGTATTTTGGATATTTCTAAGATTGAGTCGAATCGAGTAGAGATTGTGAATGCTGATTATGATTCTCATCAAATGCTAAAAGAGGTTACCACTCTGGTATCAACTAGATTGGGAAATAAAAACATTGAATTTCGTACTAATTTTGATGAAAGTATACCTCAAATTTTATATGGGGATGTTTCTAAGATTAAACAAATTCTATTAAATTTACTTACCAATGCTGTAAAATATACAAAAGAAGGATATATTGAATTTAAGGTAGATGCTGTAGTTGACAAAAGTCGTTGCCGTTTTATCTTTTCTGTAGAGGATAGTGGTGTTGGAATTAAGACGAGTGATATGGATAAACTATTTAATAAGTTTGAACGGCTTGAGATGGAACGTCAAAGTACGATTGAAGGAACTGGGCTAGGACTTGCGATTACAAAAAGTTTAGTCGAGTTGATGGGCGGTAAAATTCTCGTTCAGAGTAAGTATGGAGAAGGTTCTAAATTTACTGTTTCCATCGATCAAGAGATTAAACAGATGGCAGTTTCTACTGAAACTTCATTGAACGATATTCAAAAATCATACAAACCAAATGGTAACGATGAAAAATTAGTTAATTCACAGATTACGTTTACAGATTTTTCGGATCGAAAAATTCTCGTTGTAGATGATAATAATATTAACTTAAAGGTAATTGATAAATTGTTGAAAGGGTATCAACCTCAAGTGGTACTTTTGAAAAGTGGACAAGATTGTATCGATCATATTATGAAAGGGGAAGCTTACGATCTGATTTTTATGGATGACATGATGCCGAGAATGAGTGGTGTTCAAACTTTTCATGAGCTTGAAAAAATCGCTGGTTTCCATACTCCAGTCGTTGCACTCACTGCAAATGCGATCGAAGGAATGAAAGAAAAATATTTAAACGAAGGTTTTCAAGACTACCTATCGAAACCAATTGATCGAAAAGAACTCGACCGGATTTTGAAACAATATTTAAAAAAGAAGTAACGCACTTATCTGTCGTTACTTTTTCGAAACTCTCTTCTTATCCATGTCATGAGAATGAGAACAATTTTTTCCTGCTCTTGTTTGGTGAGTGCTTTATTTTTAGGAATATGATGCCATTTCATAAGACAATTGCGACAACAGGTCGCAGTTGCGTGCTGCGCGATAAAAACAGGATGTCCTCTCATCGGTGTTTGCTTTCCATCGTTTGGTATGATTTGGGGCGCTAATCGAGTTCGTATAAAGTCACGCGCATGCGATTCGATTTTATCCCATCCTTGTTTTTGAATATAATCGATTTCTTTTTGAGATAGGTGAAATCGACTACGAAATTTAGATTGACTAAGTCTACAAAATAAGTTTTCCGTTGCATTCATATGATCACCTGATACGATTGTATCACAATATTATTCTTTTTGTGATATAATAGGTGCTACAAACAAGGGGGATTCATGATGAAATTAAAAATATTTGAAAGATGGACTAAGATGCGTGCAGATATACAGCGGGAGAAAAATATGGAAGAATATTTTCAGCCGGTTATTTTACCTGAAAGAGGTTTCGTACTGTTGAAAAGTGAGTATGTACCGCAGAAGATTCAAACGGAGCAACATGAGGATGGTTTAGAACAAATTATTTCTAAGAAATTTGGTAGAGAAGTGATCGAGCAAATTCCTGCTGAAAAGCGGACGCTATATACTTACGAACAATTTTTATTAGAACATGGTGCGGTTGTTTTTATCAATCGGACCTATGTAGGATTAGGAGAATATCAAACTACACCAAAAAAAATATTTTCGTCGATTGGAACTTTAAATATTCCAAACGGGGTCTCTGCTTTAGACGGAAATCAGTCAAGTGGCTTATTGAAATATATGAATGATTTTAAAAGAATGGGAATGCTTGCGATTTATCAAGTGATGATCGATTCAAATACGAAAGAAAAAACATATCAAGATATGTTGTTGTTCGAGTTAAATCGTCAGCTCTCGGATCATGTGTATCGTTCGATGAAACAAGAGATGGCAGAACCAACACGACAATTAAAAATTTGATTTATATTCGAAAAGAAAAAAGTAGTAATTAGAACTGATTTTGAAGTTGTCAATAGAAAGTAGACAATAAAAAAGTATTATTTAAACCCTAATTGA
>CALEBF010000003.1 GCA_937944975.1 uncultured Mycoplasmatota bacterium
CACAGTTGTGGGCGAGGAACTTCTGGGTGAAATACAGTCGCTCCTGGGAAAGCTCAGTCCGGAAGAGCAGCAGTTTATTCTGAATTTTATCAGAAGCTTTGTATCACTAAGGAATGATTCTAACGACTAATATGAAATAACCCCTTTCTCTTTTGAATCCTCTTTAATTGTAAGCAGCTTGATTTTACTGAAACGCAAAAGGCACCTATCTGCTGGTATCCAAAACCAGCGGACAGGTGCCTCTTTTTTTGCTGCTATGAATTTTTGGGTATATAAAAACAGCGTCCTTTTTGAAATGAAAAATCAAAAAGGACGCTGGGATTTTTCTGAAAACAAAAGGTTCGAATCATGCCAGTGCCTGAAATCGACCATAGGCGATCTTTTGTTTCAGAGCTGAAATTCGGGGCACAAAAACCCCGGAAAAGGGCGATCGGATGCGGGTTTATCCGCATCCGATCTAAAGTGTTCCCACTTGATGGTTGGGCTGGATGGACTCGAACCATCGGAATGCCACAGTCAAAGTGTGGTGCCTTACCGCTTGGCTACGAGGCAAATTTATGTAAAACTGGTCATAATCAGTGGTGGGGGGAAAAGGATTTGAACCTTTGAACCCGAAGGAACAGATTTACAGTCTGCCGCGTTTGACCACTTCGCTATCCCCCCATCGATGGTGCCGAAAGCAGGACTTGAACCCGCAACCTACTGATTACAAGTCAGTTGCTCTACCAATTGAGCCATTTCGGCAAAAAAATATGGTGGGCGCTATAGGACTCGAACCTATGACCCCCTGCTTGTAAGGCAGGTGCTCTAACCAACTGAGCTAAGCGCCCGTAAACCACTGGACGTAATTAAATATAACATTTATATATTTATTTGTCAATAGAATTTATTCCATTTTCCTGTTTTTTTAAATTTTCCTTAATCCAATATGGTAATTTCTTTGCTAATGTACGAAAACCAGATGCAGTTTCCTCTATTTTTCTCTTTTTACGACGATTTGATTTTGATTTTTCAACCCCGATATTTTTGATACTTAATTTTAAATGCGAAGTTTCTTCATCGACCTCTAGTATCTCTACTTTGATCACGTCGCCTACTTTTACATAATCGTGAATGTCTTTCACAAAACCATGAGAAATCTCAGAAATATGGATCAACCCACTATAGTATTCATCAAATGACACAAATACACCATAAGATTCTATTCCTGTAACTGTTCCAGTTACTATATTTCCTTTCTTATAATTTGCCATGATTCCCACCTCTTTGTTTATTATAGCATAGATAATTATAGAAATGCAAAAGGTTGTTTACTAATTTAGAAATGTATTGTATAATTTGTAAAGGTGATGAACATGTCAGAAATAGAAAAGAAAATTATAGATGTTTTAGATCAATTAAGACCCTTCTTAATTTCAGAAGGTGGAAATATTGAATTTATTAAATACCAAGATCATATTGTATATATACAAATGACTGGTGCTTGTTCTAACTGTGAAATGTTAGACTATACACTAAAAGATGGAATTGAATTTGCATTAAAAGAAGAGATTCCAGAAATTAAAGAAGTTGTCAATGTAAGATCTTAATCTTACATTTTTTTCTTTATCCATTCTATCTCCGGTAATGGTGTTCTTTTCAAAATAACAAAATATAACATTCTTAAAAATTCTTCATATTCTAAAACATGGTCCACAATATCCAAAAGTGCCTTCTCTGGAACTTCTCCTGCTATAATCTTTTCATACAGATCAAAATAATAAGTAGGAAACATCATACGACAAAAAAACAATTGTAATTCATCTTCTGATAGATTCGCCTTCCCCAGATACGATTCTATTTCCTCTAACACAGGAATTCCTTCGAAAAATCGCATCTTAAAATACTCACTGATATCTCTAATACGAAAATCAATGACAAAATTAAGTGGATTGTAAAAATCAGATAAAGTTTGATTCTTATAAACTCTTCGGTGTGCAACACAAAGGGGCGCATTCTTTTTTGATAGCTGTTGAAATAACGTAATACTATTTTCCGACAAACCTATAAAATAACCAAAACTTTCGCGAACAATTGGAAACTTCTTTCCAAATTGACTTACTTGATATTCTAAATAATCAATTTTTAAAGTCCATAATTGATACCAGTCGTTTCTCTTTAAAAGATCACTCTTATTCGCTTCTATTCCGTATTGTGTCAAATAAAAGCAATCGTTTAATATGACCAGATCATTTCTGTAATGATGCATTTTTAAAAGCACATATGGCTTTTGATTTACAATTGTTACAACCTGATTCTGCTGATTCAAAATAATTTCGTGGCAAAGTACTCCATAGTGCAATAATTGTGTAGACAGTTGATAGACTTCCATGACTTCTTCTAAAGATAGATCAACAACGACAAATAAATAGTGATCTTGACCAATTTGAAAACGATACTGTTGATCTGCTTGGTGGATATTTTCCACATATAAGTTATAGTAATAACGAATAGCGTTTTTCATAGATCCACCTCATCTAATTTTATGCGTATCTTTTTTACTTTATGTTATCTTACAGAAGGTATCAAACACAAAAAAACATCATATTATAATACGATGTTTTTTACTTCTTCTAATTTTTTCTTTAATTGATCCACTTCCATTTGAAGTAAATCAACTTTTTCAGCCAAATCTTCAGTCTTTCGTTTCTCGTCAAAATATAATGTTTGATATTTTGCCTCTGTCAAATCCGGCTGTACTTCAGTAGATGCTTCTTGTTGTGTTGATGAAATCTCCTCTGTCATAGAGGTTTCACGATTATCATTTAATCCGAGTGAATCAAAGCTTGGCACCTCGTAAGATGGTGATTCATTTAGTGGATCAAATCCATTGAAATTAAATGGTTGTGCTTCTTCTACTTTAGGCTCTTCTTGTGCCACGCTCTCAACTGAAATAGGTTGCAGTGGTTCTTCATCTGGTGTTTCTACTGTAGGCAACACAATAGAATCTTCTTTTGTTGATTCTTCTGGAATCATTACTTCCTCCTCTGTTGCAACTGACTCTACAGGTAATTGCACTTCGTTTCTCTCTAAACTTGCAAATAATTTTTTTGCTTCTTTCATGTTAGACTCTGGTTCTGAAACAACTTCGCTCTGCTTCTTCTCTTGATGCTTTTTTCCAAATAGATTTCCAAAGAACCCTTTATGTTCTTCTACTTTTTCTGTTGGAACTTCAGTTGTCTCCTCTACTGGTGATTCAGGTACTGGTGTCACCGGCATTTCAAAATTTTCCCAAGATGGTGTTGTAGTATTATTCTCTTCACTAACATTCATTAAAGTTACATCTTTTAATTCCTCTTGAGGCAATGTAAATGTCTCAGCTGCCGAAAAAACACTGTCATCCATTTCCTCTTTTGGAGCTAATAAAGATTCATCTGTCGTTATATTATCTTGAGAATTTTTCAAGTTAATGCCACTTAAATCCAATTCCTCAATTGCATCTTTATCTTTTTCTCCTATATTCAGTTTTGCTTCTTCAATCATTGGTTGAGGTTCTTCAACTGGAGTTGCAAATGCCGTTTCCATAGAAGCTGGCTCGTATGATTGTTCAAATGAAACATTTTCTTTTGGCGTCTCCTCTGGTGCTGGCGTAAACATTTGAAATGGGTTACTGTCTTCTACAGGTGTCTCCACTTTATTCTGTGGTTCTTCTGCGATCACTTGTTCAAATGTCGTTGGTGCTTCTGGAGTTTCTTGAACCAATTGTTCCAAAGAAAAATTATCTTTTGTTTCATCTTTAAACTGTTTTTGATTTGCACTTAAATAGGATACGATATTCTCTGCTAATTTAAAAACATGGCGCTCTGTTAATTCTAATCCTTTTAATGTTGCCACATTTAGATCCTCTACGGAAATAGGGCTTAATTCACGATTATCACGTACGATTTGTTTCATCGTATTTTTAACATCATTCCACTCCGTAGGGTTTGTGATATCTGTTGTTTTTAATACACCGTTTTCTTCAGATATTTTAGCAGCATATAGTTTTACATATCCCTGGTCATCTATTTCATTTTTTGTATACATCAAATAATTTGTATTATTTTTTTTATAATAACGAACAACATCAACTTCCATTGGTTGTCCTAATTCTACTATTGATAATTTCCCCATTTTTATCCTCCCTTTATTCTATCTAATATTATAGCTAACTTTCACAAGTATTTCAACATTTTTTTATGATTTTGTCTATTTTTATCAAGTTTTCTATTGTATAATACTATCGAGGTGATACCAATGATTCAAAAGAAAATCGAAACTTATACCCTTTTTGCAATTAGTGCTTTTTTTATAATCATTGGTATTTTTACTTGTATCAATGGTACAACTTTGATGGAATTGATCTTATTCCTGTTATCGATTGGAATTTCCTTTCGGGCAATTATTCAAATTATAACTATTTTAATCAAACGTCGTGGAAAAATAGCAACGACTCTTATTGAGAGTGGATTTCAATTATTATTTGCTACGTTTATTCAATATCAAACTCCATTTATATTAAAAAGCATTACAGTCGTTTTTGGATTTTATATTCTCATCATGAGCGCCTTACATTTTATCAACTATGTCATATATTTTAAATATCATATACGTGGTAGCTTCAGTGTCCTATGTAAGGGGATTGTAACGCTCATCTTCGCAATTCTTCTTATTTATAAACCTACCGACAATATGAAGTATGCTGAAATTGTCATTGGAGTATACATGATATTTTTGGGAGTTTCTTATTTTATCGATTTCATCCAAATGGTTTTGCCTACTAAAATTACAAACCGAATGAAAGAAAGAATCAAAGTTTCGCTTCCTTTATTATTTACAGCTTTCATTCCCCAAAAGCTACTATCTCGTATTAATGAAATGCTAGAGGTAGAACATGACATCAAACATTTTAACGCGAGCAAATCTAATTCAACTCCAGATATCGAAGTCATCATTCATCTTGCCAAAAACGGATCAGCTTCTATGGGACATGTCGAAGTGGCCTTCGAAAACAAAATATACTCCTACGGAAACTACAATCGACATTCTAGAAAACTATTCGACTCAATTGGAGACGGAATTATATGCATCGCCGACAAAGAAAAATATATCCATTACGCAATCGAAAATAAAAATCGCTATCTCGTCATCTTTGGACTTTCTTTAACAGCCAGTCAAAAACAAAAAGTACAAAAAAGAATTCAAGATTTAATATCGACAGATACCGAAGACTATTATCCCGATTTACAATTATACGAAATGGGAAAAATTCCCAACGGTGACTTTAATGACATGTCTAGCGATCTCTATAAACTAGCCAATGCTAAATTCAAAAGAATTACACGCGGAAAACATAAAAAGTTTTTCGTCTTAAAAACAAACTGTGCCATGATTGTAGACTATATCTTGGGATCCTTAGGAAAAGGAGTCCTCGCAATTAACGGAATTATCACTCCGGGAACCTACTACGATTATTTAAATAAAGAATTCTTAATCAATTCTAGCAATGTAATTACTAGAAAAGTATATACCAAAGAAACATTATGAAACAACTTCCTTCGTTTCTACATGTTTCTTTTTTTGTATTTCTCTTACAAACGAAGAAGCTCTATATTTCGGATACAATATATACACTTTATGTTTTGTTCTCGTGAGTGCGACGTAAAATAAACGTCTTTCTTCCAACCACTGATCTTTCGTATTGTCCTGTCTTAATATCTGATCAATTCTATCCGCTTCTACCTCTGTTGGAAATCCATATCTTCCCTTGCTAGCATTCAAAAGAATGACCTCGTCAAACCCTAATCCTTTCGATTGGTGGACTGTATAAAAAATAAAATCTAATGACGGATAAAGCGCACAAAATATGCGTTCTTCTTTTTTCGTAAATAACCCAGTTTCCCATATTAACTTCTCATCGAATTGATACCTTCCCAAAAATAAAATAGATGCCCTTTTATGAAACAGATAAATTTCTTTTAATATATGACGTAATATAGAGTTGATATCTCCTTGATAAGGAAAAAGAGCAATTGGAAAGTTCTCTTGACAAGATGATCGCAACTTCTTTTTCAATTGCAATTTATTTTCCATGATAAACTCTCCGGCAATCGTAATCAATTGTTGACTATTTCGATAAGTATTCACAATATAGAACACTTCCATACCATATGGATAGTTCATCTGATCAAAGAAAAATTTTACGTCGGAGCCCGCAAATGAATAGATGGCTTGAAAGTCATCGCCAACGCATATGGTTTTAACATGAAATTGTTCCATTAAAGTTCGTATTAATTGATAACGAATTTTAGAAATATCCTGAAATTCATCGATAAAAATATACTCATAGGAAAATTTTATTTCATGTGTCATTAGAATATCTCGTGCATTTCGAACCATCTGAGAAAAAGTAACCATATCACTTTCTTTTAAAATATTTAAATATCTCATATATACCCACTCTATACATTCTATAAATAGTAAGATGGACTGCTTGTTTAAATATTGTTTTTTCCACATGATAAAATCATCTAAAACATATCCTAACTCTAAAAACTGTGATATAAATTTCTGACATTTCTTTAAAAATGATCGAGGATGATCTACAGGCACCTCAAATTCATCATAATAAAAATAGTGTAACCGTTCATACTGTTTTTGATGTGTTTGTTTCCATTCAAAAATCGCATCTAAAATTATCTCTGAATCATCCTCGCAAACATAATATTCATGATCATACGCTTGTATCAAATCGAAACAAAATTTATGAAATGTCATTACTTTTACTGAATCACCAACCATTTCATGAAGTCTCTGTTTCAATTCGTTCACAGCTTGATTTGTATATGTTATTATCAGAAGCCGTTCAGCTAAGATTCCCCTTTTCTCAAGTAAGTATTTCACTTTTGAAACAATCGTTGTCGTCTTTCCGCTTCCTGCCCCAGCTACGATAAAAATATGATCTTCTTCACATACGATAACTTTTCTTTGAACTTCATCTAAAACGATATTAGAATCAATATTTTCATACATTTCATTCAAATACTTGTTTTCCTCTTTTAGTCTTTTGCGAAGCCACATCACATGATGAACTTTTAAATATGTCTGCATCAAAAAAGAATACGGTCTCTCATATCCATATTCTTTCAACTCTCGATAAGATAAATATTTTCTTTTCCATTGTTTCTCCATACTCATATCTTACGACAAGATATTTGTTTTTCCTCTTAACTTTCTCTTGTCTCTTTCATAAATCTCGTAATAAACCAATTAGAATGAGATAACACTTCATATAAATACATGATAATAACTAAAATGCTACCGATCGTCGCAGCAATCATATCTTGCATTGTATCTCCCACCCCTGTTGTTAATACATTTTGAGCATCTTTTTGAAATAACTGATCGCACGTATATTCATAATATTCCCAAAAACCAGCAATCATAATCGTAAATGCTATGATAAAGAGCACATTGAATAACAGACTTTTTTCACTATATTGATTCAATTTAATCAAGACGTATAATGCAACCAATGCAGAAACGCTTCCAGAAAGTAAATGCATTACTTTATCATATCCAGGTACACTATGATACAAATCTATAATAGATCCTAAAAAGTGTGCACAAAACACAAATAATAAGTATATCGTCTCTAATTTAGGACCTATTTCTCGATGAAATACCTTCCTCAAAATCAATGGCAATAACATGACTGGGACGATTGCGAAACGAATTAATGCACTATAAATATCCCCCGATATCATCTTATCGATTCCAAGATATAACCCACAGCAAATTGCAATACATACTAAAATCAAATTAAATATTCTATTGAATTTCATGTATATCATCCATTTCTACTTGATTGATTGAATCGAATCTCTTTGTAATTTTTGTCGTCGTCGTATGTATTTCTTTTACGTCCCGACTTACTGTATCAATACTACGTGATAGTTTATCCCAACGCTCTTTATATCGCTTAAATTCTTCATCCAACAAACGAAGTTGCTGATGAATAATCGATGCATATCGATCACGTTCCATATTTTTAATAATCATTTGAATTGTCGTTAAAGTACTAATTAGAGTTGTCGGTGAAGTGATCCAAACCCTTCGTTTATAAGCATATTCAATAATTTCGCTATGATATGCATTCACTTCTGCAAAAATAGCCTCTGCTGGTAAAAATAAAATTGCTTGATCACTAGTAACTCCAGGAATAATATACTTTGATGCAATCGCATCAATATGCTTTTTCATATCCTGTTTAAATTGCTTTTCTGCTTCTGCCCTACTTGCATTACTACGACTTTTATCTACCATAATCCGATAGTGCTCTAACGGAAATTTTGAATCAATTGCGATCGTTCCAAGTGGTTCAGGTGCAAATAAAACACAATCCGCGATCGTTCCATTTTCAAAAGAATACTGTAATTGATATATTTTATCGTTATGCTCTCCAAATACACTTGACATAATGTGAGATAAGTTGGCTTCTCCAAAAATTCCTCTCGTTTTCTTATCCGTCAATACGCTCTGTAATGAAACGATATCATTTGACAGTAAATCTATTTTTTTCTGTGCTTCATCGATTTTGGAAAGTCTTTCTAAAACGGATGTAAAAGTTTTATTCGTTCTTTCAAAATTTTC
The DNA here is from genome assembly GCA_937944975.1 of uncultured Mycoplasmatota bacterium. Classification (GTDB taxonomy): domain Bacteria; phylum Bacillota_I; class Bacilli_A; order RF39; family UBA660; genus Fimihabitans. Next base: position 8,671 of record CALEBF010000003.1, read on the forward strand.
ATCGAGTCGTTCATTTACTCGGTCGTTAATCATACGAAGTTTTTCCTCCATTTTATCATTCAGTGAGTTAAAATCTTCGTTCATCCCTTTATTTAAATCTATTTTAAACTCTCCAAGTTCACGAATTACTTCTGTTTCTAATTTCCCTAACCGTTCCGTTATATTAGATTCGTTAATATTTTTCATAAGACTTATAACAACAAGAATCAAAAGTATAACAAGTAATCCTATAATAATATAATCCATATGTTCCTCCTTCCTTATCCTACTTTCCATTATAATACAAATCCAAGGAAAAAGAAAATACTTTCTATCCCATATAAAAAATAGAGTGTTTCCACTCTATTTTTCTAATATCCAACTTTCGTATCCCCCAGTGATATTGACCGTGTGATATCCCATTTGATTCAATATTTGACAAACCCTTATACTTTTTGTTCCCTTTTGGCAATATATATAATAAGTTTCGTTTGGATCTAGTAATTGTTTTGCTCTTGCGAGCAATGTCTCAAATGGAATATGAATCGCGCCCGGTATGTGATTATTATTATAATTTTGCGTACTTCTAAGATCGATCAAATTTCCATGAAAATTCATGTGCAATAGTTCAGATATGGAAATACTCGGTATCATCATCAACCACCCTCAATTTAATATATGTTACTTGATTTAAATTAGAAAGTACAATCACACATTTTCATCAACATAAAAAGAAAATCTAGATTTTTTCTAGATTTACTCATCGTCATCATCACTGAAGAAATCATCGAAGAACTGATCATCTGTTACTGCAGGTGTTATGACTCTTGGTTCCATTTTTGGTTTCTGTGTTGGTTCTGTTACAGCTTTTCTCTCTGGGGTAGGAACCGATGGTTTTGGAAAATCCGTATCCCCATAAATTGGAGCAGAAAAGACTGCCTCTTCCTTCCCTTTTGGAGGTGCGACATTAGGTTGAGGTTTTATATCATGTCTCACTTCTGGGCGCGATGGTGCAGGTGATGGTTCCACCTTAGGAGGAGTCGGCACTACTGTTGGAGTAGGTTTTTTCTCCTCTACAATTGGACGTGGGGATACCTTTGGAGCTGGTTTTGGTGGAAGCGGAGGGGTCGGTGCACTTTGTTGCATTCCTGCTCTCTGTTGTTCTTGTTTTTCTTTTCTTTTGGCATCCATCGCCTCTCTAATCCGTCTCTCTTCTTCCTGTTTTCTCTTTCTTTCCATCTCCTCTTTTTCTCTACGCTCTTCCTCTTCTAGTTCTGCAATTTTGGCATCAATTCTCTTCACGATCTCATCGACGTTAAAATCACCTGTCGGTGGTGTCGGTCCCATTGGTGGCGTCATCGGGCGAGATGGCATTCCACCTGGCATTGGGCGGGAAGGCATTGGCCGAGATGGCATTGGTCCTTTACCTGCAGAAGGTCCAAACATCTCTTCCATCTTTTTCTTACGCTTTTCATCAACAAACTTTTTAATATCAAATACCTGCACTTTTTTACGTTCTCTCATAGGATAATCTGCTTTTGGATACTCTTTTCCCCAGAATCCATTTTGAATCATTTTAAAGTTAGGCGTTAACTTCGTCTTAAATGGCATAGTACGTAAACGTAAAATAATTGTTTCAAACTGCTGTAAACGTTGCAAGTCACTGACTGTAACAAGTGGAGTACTCGCAGTTTTATCCTTTTCCTTCGATTTTACTTCACCACACATTTTACTAATTTCTTCCAGTGCTGCTAACTCACTACTTATGAGGTAAATAATGTTACCACAGTTACCCTTAATCGTCTCTCCATTTTCTTTTCCATATACTTGGTACAATTGAGCAAAGTTCTGAATGATAAAGTTAAAGCGCATTCTTCTAGAACGGGATGCAGTAATCATCGTCGTGACATCTTTTAACGGTGGCATGTTGGCAAACTCATCCAAAATAAAATTTGTACGATATTGTAATTTTCCACCATTTTCTTGTGCAACATCGATTAATGTTTCATAAGTTTGTTTCAAGAAGATTGTTACGAGTGAGTGATATGTTGTCTTCTCATCTTGTACGATGATAAAAACAGCTGTCTTTTGACGACCAATATCTTTAATATCAAAATCACTATGACTTAACATTTCAGATAAGTTCTCACGAGATGCAAACAATTTTATCTTTTGCTTAAATACAGATAAAATACTCCCCTTTGTTTCACTCGGTGCAATTAATGTTCCAGAGGCATTCGTATAAGCTGCTCCACTTGGATCTTTGTCGCTAAAATATTCCTTAATATAAGTAGAACCAGCCAACTTTTCCTCTCCAATATTGACCATCAAACTGATACTATTTAAGTTGATCTCTTCTTCCTTTGCATCTTCAAACAATGCTAAAGATAATCCGGCAAAGTAGTCAGCAGATGTCTTTTCCCAGAATGGATCTTGATTTTTAGAATTATCATCATATAGTATGTTAGCTGCTAAGTCATCGATTAACTCGATTGCCTTATCTTGATTTCCGCTCTTATATAGATTATAAGGCAACGTCATCGGATTCCATGAGTTTCCTTTCAACGGATCACGGAAGTTTAAAACAACAATGTTATAACCCTTTTCACGTAATAAATTAGCATTTTCTTCGTAAATTTCTCCTTTTGGATCGGTTACAATCATAGATTCACCGTGTTTTGCGAGCAATTTTACTAATGGGTTTACTACGATCTGAGTTTTACCACTTCCGGTTGCTCCGATAATTAAGTTATGATATTCCCCATCATCTACCCAAATTTCTTTTCCTTTATTAATCAAAGGGACTCCGGCATATGGAATCTCATCATCGGCAGGATTTACTTTTTTGATTTCTTTTTGAGCTTGTAATTCCTTTTCTTTTGCCCATCTAGAATATCCACCTTTGTCTTTTTTCCCAGCCTGTACTCCGATTCCTTTTTCTCTATCAAAGAAATAAGAAGAAACACTTGCAATAATCAATATCAAACATATTAAATATAAAACCATCGTTGGAAAAAAATATTCCGTAAACGCAGGAATTGGATTAAATCCCCACAACGTTGATGACTCGATAAACTCTACAACATTTAATATTGCAATCGCAACAAAATATAAAAGTGCTACACAGAAAATACAAAATATCGTAATATCTTTTGAATCTGCTCTAAATTTCAATTTCATATCTACATGCCTCCTTGTGTTCCATTTATCTTATCTCTTAATTCTTCCTCTGATATATAACTTGCTCCTGGATCAGTTGATACATTACTTGCTCCTGGATACGCTTCAATTTTAATTCTTACTGTCCTTGTGACAGAACGATTATGATCATCCGTCAAAGTATATTCTACATTATAGGTACCTAACTTAGTATTGTCTATAGGCGTATACGTAATATGAGTGTGATCTTTTAAATCATTTCCTTCGTAATCCGTCGCTGTTTTCACATAGGATAAATAATCAATTTCAAAATTTTGATAGACTTTGTTAGTATTTGAATAAACCTCAAAAATAGGATCTTTAGAAACTGGTTGGTGAAAAGTAAAATATAAAAATACTCCCCATATCGCAATACATCCCACGACTAACATACCAGTATATTTATTAGAACTTTTCACCATACTGAACCTCCTCTATTTTTTCTTAGCATTCACTGGAACTGCAAACTCTATACCTGGGTATCGAGCTTTGTAAGAAGCCCAATTTTCTTTATGGAACCACATATTTCCAGAACCATAGCCAGGTAGTGTAACATTACCTTCTGAAATCCATATATTTTCGCCATCGAAAGCTTCCACAAATCCTACGTGTCCATATACCGTAATTCCTGATCCTCCATATGGTGGAATACTGAATACCGCACCTGGAGCCGGGGAATCACTCATTTGAAATTTACCAGGATTTGCTGCTACAATTTCTCTCGCATTTGCCTCACCATTACCTCGTGCGCCACTATCATATCCATAAACTTGATAGAATCTTGCCCAAGCAAACCATGTACATTGAGGCACTGCAAATGGATTTCCATTTCCACTAAATAACGAGTAATCTTTGGAAACCGCAGAATCCTCGATAATTGGATCGTCTACTTCACCAGTAAAGCCAAAGTCTCCTGTACAATCTGAAGAACCTGTCATTCTCTCAATTTTAACAATTGTACCACTAAATTTATGATTTTCATCAAAATCATGATTGTTTGTTCCATCACTCATAAATAAATTATAAGTTTCAGGACTATGCGTTTGCATATATACACGATCAAAATACATATCACCAAATGTATTCGCTTGCGTTAAACAATATGGACTAGAATCATTATTTCCCTTTTTGGCATGTTGATCCGCAAGAACATCGGCTAAAATAATATGATATACATTGCCAGCATCTGTCGTAATACGATATCTCGTACCTATCGCTTCAGATGGGTCATCGAAATAATAAGATCCAACTGCAGCCGTATAGAACTTAGTTCCACCTATTTCCATATATGTAAAACCAAGCTCATCAACTTCTAGTGTTCCATATTCATTTTTTCCTAATGGAAGTGTCGTATTTGCAGAACAAGTTCCTTTATCACAGTTCCAAAAAGTATGTTGATAACTTCCACTTACCCAAGGTTGATTTGCATAACCTCCAGTAAACCCGCGACTTTTCGTATCACATAATTTTATTTCCTCGTAACTTCCACATGTTGATGATGTTTTCATCATTTGAGCAATTTCATTATAAGCTTCTTTCATCTGGAAAATTTGCTCAACTGCATCTTCTAAAAAATCTTTTTTCTTCTCTGGATTTGATGGAATATCTGCACCTACTTGTTCCATATGTCTTTCGATCCACGATTTACCAGAACTCTCATCCAACATCCAAGTCTTATATTCATCGTCAGATTTTCGAAGAGATCTCCCATCAGTAGAAGTTACCATTCCCTCTACTAATTCTTTGACCTCACCAGTCATCTGGCCATAGTCTGTCTCTTCTCCACACTGCGTAACATTTCCATCCACATCCACTTCAGGTGTACATTCACCACTATCATTTAAATCCGCTAATCTAGCATAATTGGTAGCAGAAGCAATCCAAGCTACATCTAGGATAACTCCCTCACCTTTCCAATGATCATAATGTTTCTTTAATTCATTATAGTAAGTTGTCTTGTCATTAGCAAAACTTCCATAAACAAAGAAGTTCCCAACGCTTTGAAAAAAATCTCCAACCGCATTTGCTACTCCTTTTACAAAGTTGACAGCTCCTTCAATCGGAGCAAATATGACATAACATATTACAGCCACCATTAAAAGGATTAGGATTATTGGAAACAATCCTAATCCTGCAAGTAATCCACCAATCATAAGTAAAGGGGTCTTAGGTGTTGGCAAATCACCTTTTGCCTTACCAGCAATTTTCTTTTTTGCCTTGTCACCTAATAATTTCTTTCCCAATCCGGCTAAAAAATGCATGTCATCACCACCATACTAATGTGTGATTATAATCCTCCTCCTGAACCAAATGAATCTAATTCTTGTTCTGATACGATAACATTGATTTGCATACGACGACTACCACATACAAATAATGCCTCTCCCTGATTATAACCTTTAATACTTTCTTTCTCATTATCGTTTAAATCAATTAAACGAGACAAATCTTCTACCGCTTGTTTCTTTAGTCCCATGACTAAGTAGTAAGAAGCGTTATCAAAAATCGCTTTTCCCTGTGTGATAACTGCATTATCACTAAAATCACTCGGTTGCTGTGTAATAATAATTGTTCCCGTGTTATACTTACGTGCACGTCTTTGAATTTGCGCTAAGAAATCAGCACCTAATGTATTGTTACCACTTAACAACACGTGAGCCTCATCCACGGATAATATCGTATTGACACTTTTATTCAATGTCATTCCCCAAGCATACTTCAAAATATTAAAGAATAATGCATTACGAATATTCACATCCGCATTCATCAATTCCTTAATATTAAATACGATAAATTCACTCTTTGGCTTAATTGTCGTATGCCCATCGAAATAATAGCGTAATTCCTTAACAATTGGTCTAATCTTTAATTCCAATTGTTCAAGAATGTCACGTTCGTGTGTTTTTTCTGGCATCGAATTCAACTTTCCACGAATCGTAGCATATACATCTTTAAAGATAGGATAATCTTTTGATGTGTATCTAGAAAAATCTGTATTGAAATCAATTCCAAACCGTTTATATGTTTCTTGTACAACCTCACTAAATAAAGTAATAACGTCCTCTGTAATACTTGGATCATAATATTTAATGAATGCCTTTAAAGTCTGAAGCGTTCTTGTTAATACAGTATATCCTAATCCCTGCTTAATCTCATCTTCATCCGCATCCATCACAATTTCTAGTGGATTGATCATTCCATATTCTCCACCTTTACCAAGGTCAATAAAGTCTCCACCATATAATCTTGCCATTTCCTCTAATTCCCCTTCAGGGTCTATCATAATGACTTGACTATTATTTCTAAAATGACTCCGTAACATTACTTTAGCTGCTGTTGATTTACCACTACCAGAAGTACCTAAAATAATCATGTTTGCATTATTACGATTATGTTCTTTTTTGATTTGATATAAAAACTGGTTAAACAGAATAACTCCACCTGAGAAATCAACTCCAAGTAACGTAGATAATCCTGGGTCTTTAATACTATCAAAAATAAATGGGTACATCGCAGCAATCGTTGGAGATGGAATTGGAGTTCCGATTCGATCTTCTATATCTTGTTTTGGGTAAATAGGTAAGATTGATTTTAATACTTTTTCTTGTTCAAATCGAAGTGGTACTGCACGTAACTCCATCGCTTCCAAATAACTTCTAACTTGTAACTTTTTCGCAATCAACTCTTCTTCAGAATTGGCAGTTATCATAATGTGTAATTGAAAGTCATAAATCTTTGACTGACTTGATGCAAGCATCTGAATAAAAACTTCTAACGACTCATAATCCTGGCGAATTCTCTCTTGAATCGTCTTATCATTTTCCTCTTGATAGCGCTGTTTCAAATCAGCAATTTCTTTATTTAACATCTTACTAATAACACTAAATGGCATAGGAATATGCTTAATAACTACTTTTATTCCAGATAAACTTGTCAAATTTGCTAAAAATCCAGGGTTAATGAATTTTGGATAAGAAATCACTGTCATAATTGTAGCATACTTATCACTGATGATGAATTCACTCGGTTTAAATTCTAAACCTTTTGGCGCTAACTGACTCTTAATATTCATTATGACATCACCGTCCCAAACGTCGTTGTAACTCCACCATTCAAGAAGTTATCCAAAATAATTCTCAAATCCTCATTTGTCGTTTGATGTGAAGATAAGCCAGCATTCCCAAACTGTGTAATCAAAGTACGGATTCTCTTTTGAATTTTATCATCATCGCGTTCTTTAAATAATAAAAAGTATTCCGTATCTACAATGTTATTATTCATAAAACTATTGGCTTTATTGATATCCTCAATAATTAATTTTCTTTTAATTGGGCTTTGAATGGAATTATATAAAAGTTGTAATTGTGATAAATATACATTGATATCGACCGGACGGTCTGCAGCAATGATCCAAAATTCATAATCGATCATATTATAAACGTTCTTTAGGTTATTGATAATTGCTGATTGCATATCATATTCCAGGATAAAAATATTACGAGGCATTATTTTAACACCTGTTACTTTTTCGTTATTATCTAGAATAATCATTCCATTCGTAATATTTTTAACAGGTACAAAACTTTCCTCTGTGTATTTACTCTTTATCGCTGCCATCTAAGAAACACCATCCTTTCCAAACAAATTTTTGACGTTCTGTATAAAATGCATACATTTCCCTTAAAAAAGTCATAACATTGTGATAATGAGGTACTGGAAGTACCAATAGACCAGTGATTAAGCCTGGCATTAACGCCAAGATCGATGCCCATATATTATTGAGCGGAAGTGCGATTAACAAAATCAATGTCAATCCCACTCCACTAGAAAACATAATCAACTCGTTGGTTGTAAATAGTCCAAAAATATACAACGATTTCTTTGAGTTTGCTGGTATTAAAAATCCATTCATATCCTTTTAACCCCCTTTTTCTATTTTCCTTTTGTCTGGAACATAGGTCCAACTGCTTTTTCAGCGTATTGATCATTATCTCTATTACGCTTAAATTCTTCAGAATCTTGAAATTCTGCATTAGCTTTAGCAACTGCTTTAGAATTGTCATCCACACTCTTACTAGCATCAAAAATGCCATCATAATAAGATTGATTATCATTTACTTCGTTTGACATTTCTGTTAAGTATTGTAATGCTTCAGCATCATCCACATGTAATCCATCTGTTTTATATTGTTTCTCCCATTCTCTTGCAATATCATCCGCTTTTTGTTTATCCCAATCATCAAGTGCCATACTTACTGCCTCAATATCAGTCGTATTTCCACTTTTCTTTGCAAGATCTAACTCAGCCTCTAAGCCATACCTTGTCCAATTTGTTCCAGCTAAAGCTCCTTTTGAAATTGTTACATCTGTATCCTTTTTCTTCATTGCCTGTGCTTTCGCACGGTCTTTAAACGCTTTTGCTGATTTATTATATCGGTTGTATGAATCAACCTTTTCCTTGTCTCTTTGTCCAGCTGTCTTCATAAATCCCATGCGTTGTGCGATTGCAAGATTTCGACCACCAAAGCTTGTAGATTCTGTTCTTCCAGGTATTTTCTTAGCATATTTTGAAGATGCATCTCCAGCTGCGCCAACAGCTTTCATAAATCCTTTTTCATGTGATCCTGCTCTTGCACCTCTAGCACCACCTGTTAAAGCTCCTTTCAGTGCTGCACCAACAGGATTTTTTCCGTTTGCCTTTGCTGCTTGTGCTGCAGTCATCATTCCAATTCCTGTACCAGCGGCTAGTCCAACAGCTCCACCGATAACTGGAGATTTTTTAAATGGATTCATAGTGAAATCACCAGATTTAACTCCAAAGATATCAGAAATTAATTTTGGAGCTTTCTGAGCAAACATTAACAATCCTAATACGATAAATGCTGTTGCTAAAAGTCCAACATCTTCTGCTTGCTTTGTCGCTCCTTCGGCAGTATACTCATAGAAACTAAATAATCCGTTTGCACTAATCTCTTGAATAATAAATACGACAAAATATAGCGCAATCAATCTAACAAATACTTCTAAATAAGTAGAAATACATTCTTTCAGCCAATTATTAAATACTTTGTCACTTTTTGGTTCTACTCTAGCTAAAATAGGAACAGGAGCTAGTAATTGCAAGAAAGCAAGTTTTACTGCACGAATCGCAACATCAAAACAGAACATAAATAAAGTCCATGCTGCAAATGCTCCGGCAATCGTCGAAATTAAAAAACTATAATTAAATGGACGATCTCCGGATTCTCCAGCCAAAATTGGATCCAATAATTTTCCAATGTTTTGTTCCTTTACTGCTTCGTTATAGGCTTCTACATTTTCTTCATAATCTGCATAATCACTTGATAATACTTGTTCTCCATTCTCATTTTCTTCATATAAGTTTTCATTGGGTGTAACGAACCCTCTAAAGATGGCAAACGCAATCGTTCTTCCTCCACAAACACGATACGCTTGATTCTCTTCTAAAGAACAATCTACATCAATTGGATTTTGTCCATCTGGAGCAACATCAGAATCTAAAATTACTTTTTCTAAAATTCCGGCATTCAAAATAGTTCCTTGAATACGGAATGCTAATTGAAATATCGTGGGAGCCATAACGAGTAAAACTAGTGATATAATAATACGTTTTACTAAAGATCCTGCTCCCATAGTCGAATCGCTCATTTTATCAGGATTTGCAAATAGTTGAATCAAGGAGAAAGCTACCTTGAATAACATTACAACTCCTACTAGAACATAGATCCTGTTTGCAAATTCTTGCATAGATGCTTGACTAATAACAGATATATTAGCAATCTGTAATATCATTTGATACAAACTTTCAATCAAACCATAAACAATCGTATCTAATAAGAAAAAGAAACTAAGAAAAATATTAATTATCCATGTAATCATTTCTTCACTCTCCTCTTTTAGATATTATCTAAACATGACGATACGTCTGGCCACAAAATCGCTAGCAAGGTATCAAGAATTACTGGCAATAAAATTATCACCATTACAATAATGGCACGTTTCGCAAATTTAGCCGCCGCTTTTTTCAACGCATCATCTTTGTCTCCAGCAATTGCTTGAATAAAATCTAATATTCCAAATATCACAAGTGCTACTACCATCATAACTGAAATAGTATTATAAATATCTTTGATTAGCGTTAATACTTCTGGACTCATAATTCCTTCACATGTTTTATCTACTGCAAATACATTCATCTTACCACCAAAAAACATCATTGCAGTAAATAACGACATTGATATTCTATTCTTAATGTTGTTTTTTTTCATAATATCCCCACTTACCCATAATAGTAATTTCATTATAACACAAAAAAGGGCAATAATAAATATGTTTATTGCCACTTTTCCATAGTTTATACGCCACAATTTCCATTGATAAAGCAGTCAATACAACTCGTTACACTCGTTTTTCCAGTTGCTGTTCCAAAATTACTAAATATAAATTGTACAAGAGTAACAATTAACATTGCTGCAATCGCTGCTATAATTCGTCTCGTTAATTTCTTACCAGCTTTAGAAGTAGCATCTGCGTCACTTGCCGCCGTTGCTTTAAAGAAATCGATCATTCCCATAATAATCAAAATAATTGGAACTACAATTTTTCCTAAATTGACCGCATTAGAAGTAATCGTTGCAAGAGCTAAGGGTAGTTCGATAGATCCTCCACAAGTTGTAGATGGAATATTATACGAAGTCTCTTCTAATGTCGGGCCATTCCCATTCGATACATTAGCTCCTGAAGTTGGGGTAGTTTCCTTACTAGGATCATACTGGGGGTCACTAAATCCACTACCGTTTTGTGCACAACATTTATTTCCATGATCAGCAGCACTATTCAGACAAGGATGTTGCATACAATAAGCGCTTTTTTCTTGATTCGTTGTATCTTTTGCATCACATGCACTTAAACATGACGATTTATCTGCGTTTGAGCTACTATTACATCTTTGCTTACATGCAGCCACTTCTTGTTTTATAGTAGCATCGTCTTTTGCTTGAGGTTGAGATTGTGGTTGTGTTGGAGCACCTGCCCAAACAGCAAGTACATTCACAGGAGATACACACATACATATAAAAGCTAGCACGATAATATTTCTCATATATTTTTTTAAATTCATATTATTTCACCATCTTTACATAACATAAGTATATCATATTCACTTTATCTTTCCAAGTTTTATGCACAAAAAAACAAGAATACTCTTGTTTTAACCAATAATTTTACTGATACAATCTACTGCTGTATTGTCTCCACTAGCATCTGCTAATACTCCAAATACTAATTTAACAACCGCAATAATTAAAAATACCATAACTGCTGCTATTACACGTTTAAAGAATAACGTTTGGTTCTTTTTAATTTCATCTTCTTTTCCAGCCATAACAGCTTTTCCTAAATCTAACATACCCATGATGATTAAGATGATAGGAATTGCAATTTGAATTACTAAGATTACCATATTGATGATACTTACGATAGATCCTGGAATCGTGATTCCTCCACAAATTGCATCTGGACTTACTAATGTAAACATATGTTACCTCCCTTGTTACAATAATTATATAAGAATTTCATAAAAATGTCAATTTTATATATTAAAAATTCCTAGTAGTTTACTCTTTTTTTCTTGCTCTCCTCCAGCTTGACGTGTAAACCCCGCTTTCGTTAAGAAAGAATTCAAAACTTGAATATTTGCTTCTCTCTCATTTAAAGGTGGCATGTTATAAAAAATTTTAATTTTAGATTCATACTCGAAATCCAATACATCTTTTGAACTTAGTAAACTTTGGTTTAAAATAACTTTTTTTCCTTTTAACTTTTGCAGTATTTTTCCATCGGTCATCATGAGTTTATTCAGTTTGATAATCGATGGTTCTATTAAGTAAAATACTTCTGTGCAAAGACTCTCTGCACTTGCACTTCTATTAATATCAATCAATATGACATCCTTATTACTGTATTTTGAAACTTCATTTCCTATTCCTTGAGTATTCGTACTAACCAATCCCTTTTCTCTAAAGAACATAAAGTCTCTCTTATCAACTTCTATCGCAACAACAGAATAGTTTTTTTCTAATTGCTTTTTCATCATATAAATCAACGTTGTGGCACCAGAATCATCCGTCACATTTTTAACACCGATGACACGCCCATGTTCTGGCTGCATCAACCCCGTTTGATTTACTGAAATTCCAGCTTGTCCTTGAACGATAGGAGTTACAACATCTAACTGCTGGTATTGTGCTACATCTCGATAAGAATTTGGATTATTATAGAGATACATAATACCTTCTGCATTTTTCGTAAAGTTATAAATTCCCATCGATACCAATTTAGAGATATAATCCGGTGATGTACTTTCCGGTGAATCATCTAATAGCAAAATAACTTTATCCATATCTAAAGATATCGATAGTTTTTGTAACGTCTTAACATCTTTATAGTTTTTGATTGCCGTAATATCTAAAATCATTCTTTGGTAAAAGAAATTTTGAAAAGTTGATATAATATCATCTACTTCAAACTCTCCGACCATCTGTTTAATGATATCAATATTAAGCCCTTGTAGTAATGATTGATATCGATTCGCTACAATAACATTCATTGATCCACCATCTCCTTATTTAATCGTGAGCTTCATCATTATAAATCGTTTTTGTATGCCCTGTTACAGGTGCTTCAAATCCGTCGACAAGTGGAATATCAAAATACATATAAGCCGTTGCTATATAATAAGTTCCTCTCGTCTCTTTTACTCTCCAAACACAATAATGATGATTACTAGCTGTATTTAAAGCCTCGACAGTACCATCTACCGTTGGAGCAGGACATTTTTGTTGACCGTTTCGATTAATACGATATCCCATTTCTGTCAAAGTCTCTTCTATTTCAGCTTTTGCTTCTTCATCAAATCCCTCGTGTTCTTCTATTGCATTAATAATAATATTTTTTACTTTATATGCTTTCGAATAACTTAGTGATCCGACGAATAACCCACTAATGATAATTACAAATACGACAACGACATTTACGATCGCCGTATTACCTACCGCTTGATTCATCTCATCACCTCGTTATTACTTTTGAAATTGATATATTTGATCAGTTTTAGAATAAATTGGCAATTTTACTTTTCCTGCAACTGGCAAATCAAAATCAATATATGTTAAAACTCCGTAATTATAAAATTTATCATTGATTTTAAATTCATACACACAGTACTGATACTTGCCTGTGAAATTTGTCATAGCCCTAACACCGTCCCTTGTTGGACAATCAACAGCTCCCTCACGACGGTATCCTATAATAGCCAAAGTGCGATCGATTTCTTCATACGCAGGGTCATTGTATCCTTCGTATTTCTCGATCGCATTGATAATTCTACTATTGACTCTAAATGCCTTATTATAACTAATGGTACCAACCAAAAATACCACCATTAACACGAGGAAAAGAATGATGATATTGTACATAAATACATTTCCTAAACCTTCTCTCATAATTCTATTCCTCCATTATTATTTTTACTATTGGTTAGCGATAGCACCGCATTCTTCTGGCGTTCCACCTGCATCAAGACATTCGGCTTTTGTTTGTTGATTTTGAATTAAGTTATTGATCATTGGGTATGCAATAGCTGCGATAATACCAATCAAAATGATCGTAATAACTGTCATGTTTGCTTCTCCAGCTGCTTCTTTCATTCTTTCTCACCACCTTACACTTCTACCATTATTAGTATAACATATATTTTTTATTTTATAAATACTATATTTTATAAATTCATCATCATTGTCATTGAGAATAACATGAGTAATAAAATTCCTCCACCTGTTGTCATCAACATCATCATCGTTTTGTTTTCCATCTTCTCAAGACGTTCTTTATATTTTTGCTCACGTGCTTTGTTTTGAAGTTGTGATACACTTCTTGCAAACATCATAAGTTGCTCTTGTTTATTTTCTTGTGATCCTAATCCTAGACGATATAACAAACGCATCATACGCATAGAATCACGTACCGGATATTCTTTTGCGAAATCCATGTATGGATCTACACTAGAATCTCCCGCTTCAATTTTAGCAATCATTTCTCTTAATCCAGAGCGGAAAATCTCCGGCGCTGTTTCAACAGAGCGATTAAGCGCAACTGGAACAGTATAGTGTTGAACTAAGATTTCCAAACTCTTTAAATAATATGGTAACATTTGGTTAATCTTATGTAAGTTAGCTTTATAATACCCTTTTAAACTTTGATATGGCATCTTAAATACTACAAATCCAACGATTACGGAAAATAATACATTTAAGAAACTTGCTTGAGACATCAAAATAAAGAGCATAGCTGCCATCGCAATGAGTCCATTACGCACGCGCATTCCAAACATTTTTTCAACATCAATGCTGTCTCCATACTTTAATCTTAGAAGAAATATATAGTCTTCTTCCATCAAAATTCGAAAATACGGTTCCGTATCTCCAATAAATTTATGCATATCAATATGATGGTTATAAGATAATACAAATATGATAATTACTGCAATTAAAATAAATTCCATTACTCAGCCCCCACATTCTCATTATAATATTTTTCACCATTTAATAGGAATGCTGTATTGACGATAATAATCAAATGCAATAATAATTGTACTAACATATTATCTAACATTTGAATATAGGTATCTACTCCTAACAAAAACTGTACTAACATAACCATCAAATATAGAATAATTCCAAACTGTAAAAACTTTTTGTGGAACTGTGCACGATCCATTCTATCGCTGTATACATTTTCAACAAGCATATCGATATCGAGAGACATATTTTCTAGTGCATCGCTAGAATCTTTCGCACCTTCATTGGTGATTTGTAAAAATAATTGATGCATATTCTTTACGATATAGTAATCATATCTAGAATTCATATATTCAATAGACTGTTCAACTGTACCATTTTCGTAAGCCATATCTATCATCATTTTTACATCAGACTTTACAGGGTCTTCTAATACTCCTGATTCATACACTCCCTCTAATGCTTTAACAAACGATTGAGTGGTTGCAAATTCCATGATTGTATTTGTCGTATAAACTTGAATTTGTTCGAAGACAAACTCGCTATACAATCTCTTACATCTCAAATAAGTCAGATAAGGAATCACTAGGACTGACAAACATGAATAAATAATGGAAATGATTAAATTGTAAAAGTATAGGTAAGAAATAACTGCTGCAGATGCTGCAAACACAACGACTTGAATAACATATTGTCTCGTTGAATATTCTTGTCCTAGATCCTTTACTTTTTGTCGTACTTCTCGAAATGAGTATGGTGCATATTTTTCATAAATGACACCAGCTTGTTTCGAAATATATTTATATACGTTCTGCCCAGAATTTTTTCGATATGAATAAACGAAAATAAGGATTGCAGCAACAACTACAAATATAATAAACGTCATAATGATTCCCTCCTTATTCTACTGGTTTTACATTTGCAAACGGATTAAATGTTCCCGCTTGAGAAGTAGCACTCGCACTCTGCTGAGTACCTGCCTGTCCTGTCGGCATAGCTGGTGTTTGATTTTGCACCGCAGCCTGACTTGTTTGAGGCACTTGTTGTGCTTGTACTTGCGAATTAGAAGTTACAGTAGGCGTCGGGGTGTTTTCCGCACCTTTCACTGTATTATCTTCTTTTTCATTTAAATCTGTTCGAATGATATCTTTTGGTAATTCTACTCCTTGCCCCTCTAAATATTCAAGTAAATATTTACTAGGATTTTGCCTTACGACATGACCGTCGTTTAATTTTTTATAAATCACATTGTATTTTGCTTCGTTATCTTCCGTTACGTAAAACTCGACAACAGAAGCGATCTCACGATGAAATCTCTTTGTTACTCTATCTTGATATCCACGGATATAGACACCTAATTGAACATAACGATAAATAGATTTCAAAAATTGATCGATATCTTGGTTTGTCTCCAACAAACTGTACATACGGTTTGGAATAGACTCTGCTTTATCCGCATGGATTGTCGATAAAATATAGTGCCCTGATGAAATTGAGTTACGTACGGCCATAACTGCTTCCGCACTACGAACCTCAGATAGCAAAATCCACTTTGGGTTCTGTCTCATACAAGTTACTAATACATCTGAATAAGAAGCAATATTATTCGTTTTCATTGCTACGATATCCCGATGTGGGAAAATTCGATCGAGGTGCAATTCCAAAGTATCCTCAATTGTAATGACTTTCTCATTTTCCTTGATATGAGAGGCCAAGTATTTGACGAACTCTGTTTTACCAGAACCTGTTTCTCCACATACGATAATGTTACAATGTCCTTCAATTGCCTTCATTAAGAAGTCATGCACATCAAGTGTAATATAATTTTCTGCTAATATTTTTTCTTTTTCCAAACGAATTTTCGCTGGTGTTTTACGCATTACGCAAGCGATTCCATTTCTCGCGATAGAATCGTGTACGAAATTCAAACGTAATTCTGCACTCTCCGCATCCAAGAAAGGGTGAGCCATGTTAAAGGTCTTACCCATGACGTTGGAACATTGGAAAGCTAATTTTTCCATAAACGCATCATTGACCACATCATTTTCCACGCGGAAAATACCACGTGATAGTGTTTTCAACCATAATTGACCTCCGTTACTATAAGAAATATCGGTTACGTCGTCGTTTTCCAATAATTCTTTTAGTGGTCCAAAGTCAATCTGGGCAAACATTGCATCATTAAACATATTATGCACCTGCTTGTTCTTGGTTATTTGTATTATTTCCTGAATTGTTATTCGTGTTTGTATTTGTATCTGTTGATTGATCAATTACTACTGTATTTGCGTTAATGAAGTCTTTTAAGTATTGTGTACTAACTTGTGTTTCTCCACTTTCATCAACTTCTTGTCCGTGTGGTACTGGGAATAATTCTACATCGAAATCATCCATGTAACTTGCTTTACGTAACAAGATATTGATTTCTGGATCTACTCCAAAAATTAACATTGATGGTGTACGTGCTTCTTCTGTATTTTCAAATACGTGACGTCCATCTTTATCCTTAACTGCTAATACTTTAATGTTTTCAACTAATTTACCTACCATGATTTGTCCAGCATCTGTTGTTGCTTTCATATAAATATCAATCTTATTTCCAGGGAAAATTGAGTTTCCATATGTAGAATCCATCGTAACTGGGAAGTTATATACAACTTCATTTTTACCTACTTGTGTAAACGCTGAATCTGGCAATTCTTCCTCCGTTACTAATGTATCTTGATAAAACATACTACCTTGTGGAATTACAGTATTATAATTACTATATTTTCCGATAACTTGTGACGCTACACGAATTACGTTGTCACTTAACACAACAGGTGCAACATCTACATATTCAATCATATCTTTTGTGATTTTCGTTCTTGGTTGAATCGTATCCACAGCTACTGGAATATTACGTACTGGTGTAACTGCATTATTAATCTGCATATTATATCCCCAATATAAAATTCCGATAACTGCTACAACCCCGATAATTGTTACAGTATTTTTATTTTTCAAAAATCTTTGAAATGTTACTATTATATTATTCATTTTTATTCTCCTATTCTAATATGGCGTTTCTAATATCGCATCTAATTTATTTGTCACATCAAAGTTAATCGTCTCTCCTGTAAAATTAGCAGTATTGGAGCTTGATACCTTGATACTAACTTTTGGCGGCATCTCATTCACATCATAAATCTGAATTTTATACGTATGCCCTAAATTCACGTTTTGCGCAAAACGTCTTAAAAAATTTTCTACGAATTTCTCACGATCAATTCGAATCGTTCCATATGCACGATATGATGCGAAATCAAATGCATCGTACATCGCCGCTTCTGTTGTTTCCTTCAGTAAATTGAAGTTTTGTTCATCAGCATTTGTAATGTTCTGAAAGAAGTTTACAAAAAATATCGAAATGACACCTAGTACAATAATAAATATTCCCCAAAACGATTTACTCATTCTCTCACCACCTTATTATCAACATCAAGGTCACAAATCTGCTCAAGATCATTCGGTGTTATCACAAATGCTCCCTGTAATAATCCTACTGGTGTATTTTTAAATACACATCGATCCCACAATTTGTCACCCTCCTTTCAAATATGACATACCGTCCTCTATTTTTATATTATATCACATATTTTTTCAAATTTCTTATTCTTTTTCTACGGTTTACATACTATTTGAGTTGATAAACAAATTCTTGATTTCTCAAGCGTAAGCAAATTCTAATTTTCGTTGCATTTTTCATTTCTGGAGTCACTTCGATATATGTGATACTTTCATTTGCTGCGCTCGTAGGCTTTACTTCCTTTATTTGGAATGGCTGATTCTTCATCTTACCATCAATTTCATACTCGATTGTTCCAAACATTTGGATCAATTGAAACATCGTACTGACACTACGAAGCTGAATGGTATCATCCATTTTTAAAGATCCTGTTAGTTTTAAAAGTGTCTTATCGTAATTACTTAAGATATCAGGTTTTACATACTCAATCGATGGAACACACTCGTTTTGCGCTGCACAGAAATTATAGTCTAATTTAAATTGATCATTAATTTCATACGAATCAATTTTCAAAACACTTTCTCCAAGGATAGTACCTTTTGTGTTCATTTCGCTGCCTAATTGAACCGTCTTTGGCTTTAAATCTGCCATAAGATTTTTAGGATTCAACTTCACATTTACATACATTGCTTGAATCTTATTATCCTTGCTTTTTAGTCCGTTGATGTATTTTAATGTCATTGTTTTATTTAAATAATTGGTAGGAACCTCATATACAAGTAAATAAGTTACTTCTGATTGTGTCGGTATTTTCTCGTCTTGGTACACCGTTCCTAAATCTTTTAACTGATTTTTGTAAGCCTTTGTTGGATAATAATGCTTATCTCCAATGTTCAACTCTAATTTTGCGAGTTCTAAATGATCCGTTGGTTCCGATAACTTTCTTGTGGTAATCTCTAAAACCACTAAATTCTTGTAGTCATCTAACTCATTCATTTTATAATCCGTATTTGTGATATAAGAACGATTCACTTGCATCATAAAATCATAGGTGTAAAAGTACTGTCCTTCCTTATATTTTTTGTCTGTAATTCCAGACTTAAAGAAAATAAACACACCTAGCGCCACTACTGCAACTGCGACAATAATATTAATAAGTAATTTATTTTCTACATAAACATATTTCATATGTCGCCATCTACGTTTTAAATCACGTTTGAATCGATCCGTATCTACTTCGACATCTACTTCAAATTCTTCACTATCTTCTACTGCAATATCTAACTCTTGCAGATCTTTTACGAAATTGAATTTTTTAATATCAAATCCAGTTGCTCGCACAAAAGTCATGACAGAGGCAATAATTTGAGCAATAAATGCGATATTTACAAAATCACTCATCGCTCGTGCGACACGCGCACTTACCAACTGTCCTTCCATTGTAACAATCGTATTTTTCGTCAGAACGAATATGACAGTGACAAAAATAAAAGTGATAATGGAATATATATAGTATGTGATCGGTTTTTTCTTTAAATACATTAAAACTAGTACCGTAATCAATCCCACTATAATAATTCCTATTACTAAATACACTCTGAAACTAATCAAGGTACTTGCGATATCTTGTCCAATAATGGATTCTCCTTGACTAAAATAGTCGCTAAAAAACTGCATGATATTCCATGTTTTATAAAGTAAATATGCCATCAATCCAGTCAAAATAACGTGAATCAATTTGAAATTTTTAATCAATATCGCATACGGTTTTCTTAATATCATATTGTTTCCCCACTATTCTACTATATACAGTATAACTGAAAAAACAAAAAATGAAAAGGAAAATTTTAAGCTTTTCCTATTTTTTCAACATTCTATATGATAGTTTGAAAAGAAAAAAACAGATCATTAAGATCTGCTTTGGTTGTTACCAGCATATTTTTGTTTCTCTGCCATCATATACTCAGTAATCTGTGTCTCTATTTCATCTAAAGCATCTTTTTGAATATTAGAAAGATATACACGTTCTTTTACGGTATCTATGATCACCTTTCCCCAGACGATTCCCATCTGTACTTTTAAATCGTTAAATAAATCTGGTGTAATCGCAGTATAAAAATATCCAAACAATAACCTTTTCTGTGCAAGTAAAATACGTTTGTTTGTAAGCACCACTGCATACGTCGTAATAATATCTAATGGATTATTATTCTTTTGCGCAGCAAATGCATAATAAACTTCCTCGCCAGGGTTCAAAAAGTTTTCCACGAGTTTGCTGTGATGTTTAATTCTCCAAGCAACAGTCAGTGGATACTTCTTTTTAAATTGCAATATTTTTTCGTATACTACATTATTCATAGTTACCTCCTAAATCGACTATTCTTCAATCAAGCCATTTTCTTGAAAGAATGTAACAAAAGTTGCTTCGTCTAAATATCCTGATTGTGTATCAACGATTTTTCCGTTTTGGACGATCAACGTAAACGGAGTTCCAAAATCATCCTGTAATTCTTCGAAAGAATCGATTAACTCTGATGATTCTTCCTCACTTAAATCTGTAATATTCAAATAATTAATTGTAATTCCATATAATTGAGCAATATTAGAGAGAACTGGACGTGCTGAATTACATGCACTGCAACCAGTTTGTCCCAATACGATAATTGACTTTTCTGAATTATCTTCCGCAATTAATTCTTTATACTTTTCAAAATCGATCTTCGTTAAATATTCATCATCCGTCTTTAATACCGCATCTTCACCTAATACACCATTATCTTTATAAAAATTAAACAATCCTTCTTTATCTGTATAACCCATTTGCGTACCTAAAACTTTTCCTTCTTTTACAATTGAAAGATGAGGAGTTCCAAATTGTGTTTCATCGACATTCAACATTTTTAATAAATTAGATAAATTCGATTGTGATAATTCATCTGTATCAACGTAGGTATATTCGATGCCATATTCCTCTTTCATTTGATTCATAATCGGAGTAAATTGTTGACAATATGAACATCCTGCTCTTCCTAAATATATAATTTGTGTTTCTTTTGAATTGATCAGATCCGTATATTTTTGCATTAACTCTTTTTCTTGTTCTTTGCCTATATAACTAATCCCTATAGCCCCTGCGACAACTACTATTATCGCTATTATAATCGCTACCAATTTTTTACTCTCTGTCATTCTAATTCACTCTCCTTTTATCTATTTTGTCTTAGAAGCCCCTTCTTTTTCTTGACCTAATTGTTCAAATTCAAATTTCTTTAACGTTTCTATCGCATTTTGCAAAGCTTTTCTTCTTTTAGTCGTGTCATTTTGTTTCCATGCTTCCTTCATAGATCCTAATGTTGCACTACTACCTCCCATTAAAAGAAACATCATCAAAATTTCATGTTCCTGCAGTGAAAAAATAAGATCAAAAATTGTCGCAGTAGCAATGACAGATATAGTAGTTAATAACATGTTTTTAAATGCGCTTTCATTCCAAGGTGTGTTTTCTAAAATCTTATTTTCATAATATATATAATCTCTTATATTCTCTACACCAGTTTGGTTTTCATCTATTATCTTGTGTGTTTCTTGCATTGCCATTTTGCTATAGTCAATTCTATCTCTTCTTTGCCAGCCAAATCCGGTTTCTGGTTTTGCTAGTTCTTCATTGATTCTTTTTTCGTGCTGACAATACACCTTCACTACATAGTTACTATTTCCTTCTATAGGCACACGCTTAAACTTCCTTGACATCATCTACACTCCTTCTAATCATATCTTTTGCTTCTACTTGAAACAACTCTATCAACTCTTTCAAACTCTCCTGATTTTCAGGAGCCTTTACATCTAAAACATCAATTCTATCTTGACCATTTTCCTCTTCTACAATCCCTATCATTGGTAATACATATTGATCTGTACTAACAAGGTACAACATATTTTTTTCTTCATATAAAACACTACCTGCCACTGTAAATAATGCACCACTTTGAAATTGTATTGTATCTCCTATTTGATATTTTTTTTCCATTTTCCCCCTACTTTCCACAACATTGTTTGTACTTTTTACCAGAACCACATGGACACGGATCATTGCGGCCTACCTTTTTTACTTTCTTTGGTTGTCTTTTCTTTTCTTTTTGTGGATCTCTTACAGCTTCACCTTTGGCAACTTCCTTACGTTCTGTATTTTGTCTTACCTCGGCGCGTAATAAGTAAATCGTCGTTTCTTTATCTATCGTATATAACAAACGATCAAATAGTTCGTACCCTTCTGTTGTGTAAGCTCGCAATGGATCTTCTTGAGCATATCCTCTTAAGTGAATTCCCTCTCGTAAATGAGACATCGTATTAATATGTTCCATCCAGTGAGTATCGATTACGCGAAGTGCGACTGCTTTTTCAAATTCATTTCGAATATCGTCAGGAATCTCACTCATCTTATCTACGTACTCTTGTTCTACACGATTAAAAATGTAGTCGATCACTTCTGGTATATCCATATTTTCAATTTCGTCCACTTTCATATCTTTTCTCAATAAGTTTTCATTGATTGCTTCAACAATTTCTGAAAGATCCTTTTCTGTTAAATGTCCTTCTGGCATAATATGTTCGTGTACTAAATCCTCAATATGATTGTGAATCGTCTCTTTAATCGTGTCACTAATAGATTCGCTATCTAGGATTTCATTTCTCTTATCATAAATAATTTCTCTTTGTTTATTGATGACATCATCGTATTGTAACAAAGTCTTACGGATATCAAAGTTGTTTCCTTCTACACGGCGTTGTGCTGATTCAATCGAACTTGATAGAGCCTTATTTCGAATTGACATATCATCTGAAAAACCAACACGTTGTAATAAAGCTTTTGCTCGGTCTGTTCCAAATCGTACCATCAAATCGTCTTCGAAAGATACACAGAATTGTGAAAATCCAGGATCTCCTTGACGACCAGCACGTCCTCTTAACTGATTGTCAATACGACGTGACTCGTGACGCTCTGTACCAATGACACAGAGTCCACCAAGTTCTTTTACTTCATCAGTTAATTTAATGTCTGTTCCACGACCAGCCATGTTAGTAGCGATCGTAACAGCACCTTTTTCTCCAGCCTTTGCGATAATTTCAGCTTCACGTGCATTATTCTTTGCATTTAATACTTCATGTGGAATATTCTTCTTTTTGAGCATAGAACTAATTAATTCACTAGTTTCTACCGCAACTGTACCAACCAACACTGGTTGTCCTGTTTTATGACGCTCTACAATCTCATTTACGATCGCATTGTATTTTCCCTTTGCCGTTGCAAAAATCAAATCTCCATAGTCTTTACGAATCACAGGCTTATTCGTTGGAATACAGATAACATACATGTTGTAAATGTCTCTAAACTCTTCCTCTTCTGTCTTCGCTGTTCCTGTCATACCAGCTAACTTATCATACATTCTAAATAAGTTTTGGAACGTAATCGTAGCAAGTGTTTTCGTTTCCTCTTGAATTTCGACACCTTCTTTTGCCTCGATTGCTTGATGTAATCCGTCAGAATAATTTCGTCCTTGCATCAAGCGTCCAGTAAATTGATCTACGATGACAATCTTACCATCTGCAACGACATAATCCACATCGACTTTCATTGCATAATTCGCTCTTAAAGCCTGATTGATATGATGAACTAAGTTTGTGTGTTCCATATCATAAATATTATCAACACCAAATGCTTTCTCTGCTTTTGCAATTCCCTTTTCATCTAAAGTAACTGCCTTTGTCTTCTCATCATAGATATATCCGTCATTTTCCTTCAATGATTTTACAAAGCGATCTGCTTGAGTATATAACTTTGCAGACTGCATTCTTCCTCCAGAGATAATCAACGGAGTTCTAGCCTCATCGATTAGAACGGAGTCAACTTCGTCGACGATTGCAAAGTTTAACTTACGTTGTACGCGAGATTCTGCATTGACTACCATGTTATCACGTAAATAATCAAATCCAATTTCATTATTGGTAGAATACATAATATCGCACTGATATGCTTCTCTTTTTTCCTGTGAAGATAATTCTCTATAGTTTACTCCAACTGTCAATCCTAAGAATCGATAGATATTTCCCATCCATTCCGCATCACGACCAGCCAAATACTCGTTTACTGTAATGATATGTACTCCTTTTCCAGTTAGAGCATTCAAATATGCTGGCATCGTAGAAGTAAGCGTCTTCCCTTCTCCAGTTTTCATCTCAGCAATATTTCCATAATGGATTGCAAGTCCACCAAGTATTTGTACATAATATGGTTTTTCACCAATCACACGGAATGCTGCTTCGCGTGCTACCGCAAACGCTTCCACTTTGATATCTTCTAGTGTTTCACCATTTTGTAAGCGCTCTTGGAATTCTTTTGTTTTCGCTTTTAATTCTTCGTCACTTTTTTCACTCATTTCAGCATCTAATTTTTCTATTTCATCAGCTATTTTCTGAAACTTAGTTAACTCTTTATACTCATGATCAAAGACTTTTTTTAAAAAGTTCATTTTATCATCCTTTCTAACTCAACTTATATTTTATCAAATTATTCTTAAAAATCATAGTGAAAATTAGGTGAAATAAGAAAAAAGGACGAATTCGTCCTAATTTGTTTCTATCATTCCGTATCCGCCATCTTTTCTCTTGTATAAAATACATACCTCTCCTGTATCGGCATCTTTAAATACAAAGAATTCATGTCCGATCAAGTTCATTTGAAGAATTGCTTCCTCTTCACTCATTGGCTTCATCTCGATTTTTTTACGTTTTACAACAGTTTCCTCTACTTCGCTTTCTTCTGCTTCAAAGTTCATGTTAAAATCAATCATGCTAGGCTTTGTTGCTTTCTTTTGCATTCTCGTTTTATTTTTTCTAATCTGTCTTTCGATCTTATCACTTACTAAATCAATTGCTGCATATAAGTCTTTGTTTCTCTCTTCTCCACGTAAAATCATTTTTTTCGCTGGAATTGTAACCTCTACAATTTGGTCAATTCCTCGTATACGAACTAACACATTTGCGGTAAGAGAGTCAGGATTTTCAAAATACTTATCTAACCTACCTATCTTCTCCTCAATATACTTTCTGATTGGCTCGGTAATCTCTACTTTATTACCACGAATATTAAATTTCATAGCATCAATCCTTTCTAACCATATTATAACATATTTTATAGAAAAACAATATGTTTTTTTATGTGAATTTATACCCAAAATAAGATAGAAAAAAAGCTACTTTATACCAAAGCAGCTTTAATTTCTACAACGTTCTTCGCTTGTAGACCCTTATCCGTTTGAACTAGTTCAAAATCGACATATTGTCCTTCGACTAACGTTTTAAATCCGTCTGATAGTATTGCGGAATAATGAACAAAAATGTCCTCTCCATCTTTGTATTCGATGAAGCCATAACCTTTATCGTTATTGAACCATTTTACTTTCCCACGCACAATTAACATCTCCCTTCTAGCATCCTCCCTGCACTACCACTATACCGTAAACCAAACCACTTATGCAATGAAATTCACCCGACAAAAACCGACAAAATATTTTTTGATTGATCTCAGTAGCAGTGGCAAGTTCTATTCTACTATAAGTTTAGGTAATTATATCTCGATTTGTCTCAAAGTACACTTTCTATGCTCGAGGATAAAATGAGACAATTTTTCTTATATTTGGTACAAACACGGTATAAAGACAAATAAAAAAGGAGAATGAATTAAACATTCTTCTTTTTGTTATCAATAGAATTA
>CALEBF010000004.1 GCA_937944975.1 uncultured Mycoplasmatota bacterium
TTAGGGTTTAAATAATACTTTTTTATTGTCTACTTTCTATTGACAACTTCAAAATGATAGACCTACTTTTTTTCATAATATGTGAAGTTGTGTATTTTCTTTTCTTTGGATTGTATATCATGTATAAACTTGTTATGATATATAATAGGAGCAATTTTCAAATTGAAAAAAGAATTGGGTTATATTATAATAGGATAAGGTATGGAGATTGTAATCAAAATATAGGAGGAAGACAATGCTAGAATTAAAAAATATAAAAAAGCAATATCTTGCTGGGACTACTAATCCGGTAAACGCATTAAAAGGAATAGATATTAAGTTTCGAGAATCAGAGTTTGTCAGTATTCTAGGACCAAGTGGGTGTGGAAAGACAACTTTGCTTAATATTATTGGAGGCCTAGATGATTATACAAGTGGAGATTTATTGATCAATGGAAAGTCTACGAAAAATTTTAAAGACAAAGATTGGGATACCTATCGGAATCATAGTGTCGGTTTTGTTTTTCAAAACTATAATTTGATTCCTCATCAGTCTGTGCTTGCTAATGTGGAACTCGCTTTAACACTTGCAGGGGTTTCAAAGCAAGAGAGAAGAAAAAGAGCAATACAAGCTTTAAAAGATGTCGGTCTGGAAGACCAACTTTATAAGAAGCCAAATCAGATGAGTGGTGGACAGATGCAGAGAGTTGCGATTGCTCGTGCACTTGTAAGTGATCCAGATATTCTTCTTGCAGATGAGCCAACGGGAGCATTAGATACAAAGACAAGTGTTCAAATTATGGAACTTTTAAAGGAAATATCGAAGAAGAAATTGGTCATTATGGTAACGCATAATCCTGATCTTGCTGAGTCTTATTCCACGAGAATTATAAAACTTTTAGATGGAAAAGTAACAGATGATAGCAACCCATATGAAAAGAGCGAAAGCACGAGAAAGAATAAGACAGGAAAGACGAGTATGTCTTTTACAACAGCACTTTCTTTAAGTCTCAATAATTTACTTACGAAAAAAGGAAGAACGATGTTAACGGCATTTGCTGGTTCGATTGGGATTATTGGAATTGCACTTATTTTATCGTTATCCAGTGGAATGCAGAACTATATCAACCGAGTAGAAGAAGATACATTATCTAGCTATCCAATAACACTTCAAGAAACGACGATGAATACGGGAGATTTACTAAGTGCTGCGCAAGATTCAGTAAAAAAATCGGTCAAACATGATGATGGAAAAATTCACTCTCAGAATATTACGAGTGATATGATTTCTATCATGAGTGCTGGTACAAAGACAAACAACTTATACGAATTTAATCAATATTTAGAGAAACATAAAAAAGAAGTGGATCAGTATATCAATGGGATTCAATATTCGTATCATTTAGATCTAAATATTTATAAACCTGTGGAAGATGGATATCGACAAGTGAATCCGGATCAAATCATGCAAAAGATGGGATTGGAGCAGATGAATTCGATGTCGGAGATGTTCTCATCGGGCTCTAGTTATCAAGCTTTTACTGAGATGATGGATAATGAAAAGCTTATGAAGGATCAATATGATATTTTAGCGGGAAAGTTACCTACAAATTATAACGAGGTTGTCTTAGTTGTCAATAAAGATAATTATATTAGTGATTATACTCTATATTCAATTGGTCTTTTAGATAGTGATGAGTTTGTCGATAAATACGAAAGACTCATGAAGGGAGAAAAAGTAGAGGAGCTTGAAGAATTAACTTATACTTATGATGAGTTATTAAATGTAAGTTTCAAGGTGCTCTTAAACACTGATTATTACCAAAAAGAAAACGGATTATGGGTAGACCATAGCGACGATGAAGCATATATGAAAGAGAAGCTAGATCAAGCTTTAGAATTGAAAGTTGTTGGAATTATTCGTCCAAAAGAAGAGACGATCACGTCTAACTCTTTTGGTGGTGTTGAATATACGAAAGCATTAACAGAATATGTAGTAAATCAAATTAATAATTCGGATATTGCAAAAGAACAAAAAGAAAAAGAAACTATCAATGTGTTTACGAACCAGGAATTCTCTGAAGAGGAATTTAGTATGAATAGTTTAAGTGCTCAAGAAAAAGCTTATTTAGCAACTCTTTCTCAAGAGGAGCTTGCGCAACTTTTAAAAAATTATCAAGAAAACGCGAACGCGACATACGAATCCAATCTTGAAAAACTCGGTATAGTTGATTTAGAGCATCCAAGTATGATGCAAATATATGCGAAAGATTTTGATTCTAAAGAGGCGTTGAGTGATTTTATTGAAGTATATAATAAGCAGGCGGATGACGCAAATAAGATCAGTTATACGGATGTCGTTGAACTTATGATGAGTGGTGTATCTAATATCATCGATATTATTAGTTATGTCTTGATTAGCTTTGTTAGTATTTCCCTTGTCGTATCTTCGATTATGATTGGAATTATTACCTATATTTCTGTCTTAGAAAGGACGAAGGAAATTGGTATTTTAAGAAGTATTGGTGCATCTAAAAAAGATATCTCGAGAGTATTCAATGCTGAGACTTTAATCGTTGGACTTACAGCAGGAGTGTTAGGAATTTTAATTACAGTTCTTTTAAATATTCCAATTAACATGGTCATTCATTCTTTAACTGGTATTGGAACGATTGCAAAATTACCTTTAACTGGTGGTGTTATTCTCGTACTGATCAGTATTTTCTTGACGGTGGTAGCTGGATTGATTCCATCTCGTATTGCAAGTAAAAAAGATCCAGTAGAGGCACTTCGTACAGAATAAGGGACTTAGTTCCTTTTTTGTTTGTATAAAATTGATGAAAATAGGGTACTCTAAAATTGGAGGGAATATTATGAACGAAACAAACGAATTATTAGAAGAAGTATATAAAACAGCAGCAATGGGAAGATTTTCTATTATGAAGCTAATCGAAGCGCTCAAAGAAAAAGATAATAAGATCAAAGGATATCTAGAAGAACTATTAGAAGACTATCGAGATTACGAAGATCAAAGTAAAGAGTTACTTTTAAAAGAGAATATCGAACCGATGGAAGAGAATGCTATTTCAAAACTTATGGCTTCGATGGGAATTCAAAAAGAAGTGAAGGGTGACAACAGTGATGCAGCAATGGCTGAAATGTTGATACAAGGAATTTCTATGGGATCGATCGAGATGGAAAAGCAAGTAAAAAATTATAAAGACCGCGTCGACAAAGATGATATGAAGCTTGCCAAGAAATTTTTAAAGTTTCAAGAAAAAGCAATCGAAGAGTTAAAAAAGTATTTATAAGGAATGTAAAAAGAGCTATGAAAAATAAGCTCTTTTTTATTGTAGTAAGAAAAAAGCACAATGTTTTTAATTTTTTGTTAAAAACATATTGACAAATTAAAATGTTTTTAATATACTGTTAATAACAGATGCGAAATCTGTAAAAATTTTAAGTTTTGTTATTAACAAAAAAATAATAACAAAGAGGAGGGAATTATGAAAAGAAAAGATTTAGAAGAATTAAAAGAGTTACTGATCGTTGTAGATATGGTAAATGGATTTGCTAAGAAAGGAGCGATGGCAGATCCTAACATTATGAACATCGTTCCAGAAATAGAAAGATTGATTGCGATGTTTGAGGGGGAAGGAAAAGAAATTTCCTTTATTAAAGATACGCATGATTTAGGATGTAAGGAATTTGATCGTTATCCTGAACATTGTGTAAAAGGAACGAAGGAGGCTGATCTTGTGGATGAATTAAAGCCATATGAGCAAGATCATCTAGTTTATGAAAAGAATTCTACTAGTGCAATTGATGCGAAAAGTTTCCAGAGAGATATCGATCTTATGAAGAATTTAAAAGAGGTTATCATTACGGGATGTTGTACTGATATTTGTGTACTCAATTTGGCAATTCCATTGCAAAATTATTTTGACGAACAAAATAGACGTGTCGATATTATTGTTCCACAAAATGCAGTTGAGACTTACGATAGTCCACAACATCAGAAAGATGAGTATAACAAGATGGCTTTTTCACTGATGAAACAGGCTGGAATTCAATTGGTAAAAAAATATAAGGGAGGAAAAGAATATGGAAAAAAATAAAAAGTTTGATATTATGGAGACTGATTTTTACGAATTTACGATGTCTCAAGCATATTTTAACGAAGGGAAAAAAGATGAAATCGTCTATTTTGATGGATTCTTTCGAAAGATTCCATTCGATCATGGATATGCCATTATGGCTGGAGGAGACGAAGTGATTGAATTTATTCGTAACATTCATTTTACTGAGGAAGATATCAATTATTTAAGAAGTTTAAATAAGTTTACAGAACCATTTTTAGAATATTTAAAGAATTTTAAATTTACAGGAGATATCGATTTGATTCCAGATGGGACACCTGTTTTTGGGAACGAACCGATTGTGACAGTAAAAGCTCCTATCATAGAAGCACAATTGATTGAGACACAGTTGTTAGCAATCTTAAATAGCAATATTAAGTTTGCAACAGCTTCTAAACGTTTGCTAATGGAAGCGGGAGATATTCCGGTAATGGAATTTGGTGCTCGTCGTAGCGATCAACCAACACGTGCTACGAAGTGTGGATACTTAGCTGGAAGTTGTGGAACTTCCAATACAAAATTAGGACGCGACCTAGGCATTCCTGTGTTGGGAACGATGGCACATAGTATGGTAACTGAAGCAGAGAGTGAGTATGATGCATTTTTGAGTTATGCAAAAACGTATCCAGAAAATACAGTATTACTTGTGGATACTTACGATACTTTGAAAAGTGGGATACCGAATGCCATTCAAGTAGCAAAAGATTATCTAATTCCAAATGGATATCGACTATCAGGAATTCGTATCGATAGTGGTGATTTAGCTTATACTGCAAAGATGGCTCGTCGTATGTTAGATGAAGCAGGTATGGAAGATGCAAAGATTTGTGTATCGAATGGTTTAACAGCAGAAGCTCTTCGAGATTTAAAGTTACAGGGAGCTCCAATTGATAGCATTGGTGCAGGAGATAATATGTGTGCTCCAAAAGAACGAGTAGGAGTCGTCTATAAACTTGTGGGCGTTGTAAAGGATGGTGAAATTATCCACAAAATTAAAGTGAGTGACGATCCAGCAAAGACGATTCAACCGGGATATAAGAAAGTATATCGTATTTACGATCAAGCGACAAATAAGGCATTAGGAGATGTATTAGCACCTTACAATGAGGTTTTAAAAGAAGATGAACTTACACTAATCGATATCGAGAACGAATACAATACGAAGCCGATTCATAATTATCGCATTCGTAATTTACAAGAAAAGATATTTGAAAATGGAAATCTAGTTTATCAAGAACCAACAATGGAGGAAAAAAGAGAATACTGTAAGCGAGAAATGGAAACCCTATATGATGAACATAAACGTTTATTAAAACCTGCAAAATACTATATTGATGGTACAAAAGAATTATTGAAATTAAAAAGAGAATTGATTTTGGCAAGCAAACAAAAGGAATATGAGAAGAGGATAAAGAAAAAGTGATAAGAAAAGAAATATTAAAAGAGTTAAGAACTTATATCGATGAATTTCAAATCGTAGAAAAAAGAAAAGTGAAACAACCTATGAAACATTTTATTACGGTAGAACAATATAGAATATTATTACAAGATGGGAACACTTTATATCGTGATAAAGTTGTCAAACAAGGAAATTCTGGAAATGCGGTTGTGATTTTACCTATCACGAAAGAAAACAATGTGTTATTGGTAATTCAACCGCGGGTATTTACAGAAAATGGAGTTGGAGTGGAACTTCCTGCTGGGTATGTAGAATTAGGGGAAAGTATAGAAGAAGCGAGTAAGAGAGAGTTATTAGAAGAAACCGGATACCTTGCAAAGACTTATATTTCACTCGGTTCCTATTATCAAGATCAAGGATGTATGAGTGCTAAAAATCATAGTGTTCTTGCTTTCGATGCTGAGAAAGTGAGTGTTCAACAATTAGATGATAGCGAATATATTCGTTATCTAGAATGTACTTATGAAGAGGCATTGGAACTCATTGATATGGGATATATCAATGATGCAAATTCAATCATTACTTTAGAAAAATCAAAGAAATTAATAAGGAGGAGAGAAAATGAAATTTAATGTAGAGCGAGAAGTGGATGGAGTGATTCAATTTATACGCGATTATTATAAAGAGAATCATTTGAAAGGAGCAATCCTTGGAATTAGTGGTGGAAAGGATAGTGGGGTTGTCGCTGGCTTAATGGTAAAAGCTTTAGGATGTGAAAATGTGATTGGTGTTACCCTTCCTTGCCATTCGAAAGAGGAGGATAAAAAAGATGCGACTTTAGTGAGTGAGGCATACGGTTTTCCACTCATTAACTTTGATATTACACCAGCATATGAAGCATTTCAAAGAGAAGTTCAGAAGCTAGGAAACTTTAGCAAAGAAGAAAAAGAAAATAGTGATATTAACTTGAAACCAAGATTACGTATGGCAAGTTTATATTATTTAGCTGCACTATATTCTTCTTTAAATGGTGGACCATATTTAGTTGTTGGAACGAGTAATCGTTGTGAAATATATGTTGGATACTTTACAAAAGGTGGAGATAACGTCCATGATATCGCACCAATTGCTGATTTTACAGTCGATGAAGTGATTCAGATTGGAGAGTATTTAAAAGTTCCAGAAAAAGTATTATATAAAACACCAGATGATGGATTATCTGGAAAGAGCGACGAAGAAAAATTAGGTGTTACTTATCGTGAGATCGCAATGTATATGGAAGATCCAGAAGCTGTATCGAAATCTGCTAGAAGTGTGATCGAACGTCATCACAGAAATAACAAACATAAGTTTAACGTACCTACTTATCGAAAGGATGAATAAGATGAAAACAGATCAATTAGGATTGATTGTACTTTCTAATATAGAGGAAGTAGGAAAAAAGACAAATGAATATTTAAAGATGAGTTATCGTGAAAATAAGGATTACATGATTCCTATTTCCAATAGTAGGTTTTCAAATGGGGAGGGAAAAGTAAGATTAGAAGATTCTGTTCGTGATAAAGATCTATATATTTTATCCGATGTTGGAAACTATAGTATGACATATATGATGCACGGAAATGTACATCATATATCACCCGATGAACATTTTCAAGATATCAAAAGGGTGATTGCAGC
This sequence comes from uncultured Mycoplasmatota bacterium, assembly GCA_937944975.1. Taxonomy (GTDB): domain Bacteria; phylum Bacillota_I; class Bacilli_A; order RF39; family UBA660; genus Fimihabitans. The sequence continues at coordinate 7,198 of CALEBF010000004.1, forward strand.
AACGAGTGGTCATGCGTCTCGCATTACTGTCGTTATGCCTTTACTATATCAATCACGTCAACATAAAAGAAGTGGAATGGAATCACTTGATTGTGCGATCGCTTTGCAAGAATTAGAAGCGATGGGAGTGGATCGTATTCTTACGTTCGATTGTCATGATCCAAATGTATCGAATGCGATTCCTAGATTACCGTTTGAAAACTTCTATCCGACACATACAATTTTAAAAAAGCTAATTCAAGAAGAGAGTGACCATTTGAATGATTTGCTCGTCGTAAGTCCTGATATGGGAGCTATGGAGCGTGCTCGTTATTATGCTGAAATGATTGGTTGTGATGTAGGTGTATTTTATAAGAGAAGAGATTTATCTCGTGTCGTAAATGGTAAAAATCCAATTGTCGAACATGTCTATATGGGAGCAGATGTGAAAGAGAAAGATATTTTAGTTGTAGACGATATGATAGCATCTGGTACTTCTATGATCGAAGTTGGAAAAAAGTTAAAAGAAAATGGTGCAAATCACGTATATTTTGTTGCGACGTTTGCTTTGTTTACTGAAGGAACTAATGTCTTTTCCAATGCTTATCAAGAAGGGATTTTTGACAAGTTATATGTAACGAATTTATCGTATGTTCCAGAGCCTGTCAAAGAGGAGTGCTGGTATCAAGACGTAGATTGCTCTTATCAGTTGAATCAAATTATTCGTACTTGTTATGAAAGGAATTCTCTAGCCCCACTTTGGAATGGTAAAAAGGAGATCATCGATGAAATTCATAGAATGAAAGCATGTATGAAAACTAAGGAGTGAGAGAAAATGAAATTAGGTATTTTTGGAGGTAGTTTTAATCCCCCACATAAAAAACATTACGAAATCGCACGAGAATGTATCGAAAAAGGCTACTTAGATAGGGTGATTTATGTCCCTACGGGAAGTCATTATAAATATAAAAATAATTTATTGCGAGATCAATTACGATATGACATGCTTTCCTTGTTGATTCAAGATGATCATCGTATGGAAGTAAGTGATTTCGAATTAAAAGAAAGAGTTGTCTATACTTATGAAACATTAGAATATATGAAAAAGAAGTATCCAAACGATGAAATTTACTTTATTTGTGGAGCAGATAATTTAAGTTATATGGATACTTGGAAGAATGGAATTTCTATTTTAGAACATACCAATTTATTAGTGATCAATAGAAATACAAACGATATGAAATCACTTTTAGAAAAGTTTTATAAGTATCGTGATCACATTACTGTCGTCGATATAGAACTGAGTGACATGTCATCTACGATGATTCGTGAAAAATTAAAGAATCATGAAGATGTCAGTGATTATCTTTCTAAGCCAGTAGAAGATTATATTAAAAAACATCATTTGTATCGTTGTAAGTAGTGGAGAGTAAGGTGTATGGTTATGAAAATAAAAAAATTTATAAAAGATGAATTGAGTGGTTGGAATCAGTGGGAAGTATCATGGTTAGTACTAGCTTGTTTGATTATTATTGGTTTAAGTATTTATTGGCAGGATACTGTGATGAGAATCATTAGTGCAACGACAGGAGTAGCTTGTGTTGTGCTGACTGGAAAAGGAAAATTATCGGCCTATCTATTTGGACTTATAAATTGTGTATTATATGCGATTATTTCTTACCAGACGAAGTTGTATGGAGAGACGATGTTAAATGCACTATACTATGTTCCTATGCAATTTGTAGGATTTTACGTATGGCATAAACACATGGATCAGGAAAGCCATGAAGTAAAGAAAATACATATGAAAAATAGGACTAGGCTATGGTGGGCATTTGCTATGATTGCTGGTACGATCGGGTATGGATATCTTTTAAAAGCGCTAGGGGATGCGATGCCTTTCGTCGATAGTTTTACTACAGTATCATCAGTCATTGCCATGATTGTTTCAGTTAAAATGTATGCAGAACAGTGGTGGATTTGGATATTAGTCGATATTTTTAGTGTCTATATGTGGTGGTGTCAATTTACAGTAGGAAGTGATAATTTGGCTACGCTTCTCATGTGGATTGTCTACTTAGGAAACGCTATTATTATGTGTGTGAAGTGGGAGAAGGAAGCTTTAAGGAATGGTGATGCAAGATGAAATATAAAGTAGGAATGTATGGAGGATCTTTCGATCCTTTACATGTAGGGCATTTACACGATATCATTCGCGCTGCAAGTATGTGTGAAGAATTATATGTGATGATCAGTTGGTGTGAAGGGAGAGAGTCGACATCCAAAGAAATGAGATATCGTTGGATTTATCAAAATGTAAAGCATCTTAAACATGTTAAAATTCTCCTCGTTGAGGATAAAGCGGTCAGTAAAGAAGAATACAATACAGATTATTATTGGGAAAAGGGAGCTCAAGATATTAAGAGAATGATTGGAAAACCAATCGATGCGGTTTTTTGTGGATCTGATTATCTTGGAACGAATCGTTTTGAAAGTCTTTATGCTCCAGAGAGTGATGTCGTCTATTTCGATCGTAGTGAAGTTCCTATTAGTTCGACGGAATTACGATTTGACGTGTATCAAAATTGGCAGTATATTCCACCTGTTTGTAGACCTTACTATGCAAAAAAAGTTTTAATTGTAGGTGGAGAAAGTACAGGTAAGTCTACTTTGGTAGAGAATCTTGCGATCGCATATAATACGACGTTCGTAAGAGAAATAGGAAGAGATACATGTGAATTTGCAGGTGGAGAAGAATTCATGAATCAGTATGATCTATATGAAAATCTTTTGCGGCAAAAGATAGAGGAAATACAAGCTTTGAAAGAATGTAATCGCATTTTATTTGTAGATACCGACGCGCTTACAACCAAATTTTATTCTCACTTTTTACTAGAAGATGAAAAGGTCATTTGTAAATGCGACGAGTTGGCGGATGCCATTACGAAGATAAATGAGTTTGACTTAGTTTTGTTTTTAGAACCAACTGTTACTTTTGTTCAAGATGGTACGAGAAGTGAAGAAATTTCGAAAGATAGAGAAAGATACAGTAATCAAATCAAAGCGTTGTTCCAAGAACATGGAATTTCATTTGTGAGTTTAGATGGGAATTATCTAGAGCGCTTCAATCAGGCAAAGGAATTGATCAAAGAAAAGTTTAACATAGAAACAATCTGGTAAAATGATATCTTGTATAGTACTTTTTTAAAAGTTATGTTATAATCAACTTATGAAAAAGATGAACGGAGGTAGTAGCATGGAGTATCGTTCGGAAGAAGAATTTTTAAAACATTACGATTCGAGTCAGTTTGAAAAGTTATCGATGACTGCCGATATATTGATCTTTAGTGTTTCCGATGGGTTACAGGAAAATTATAGAAAACTAAACGAAAAATTATTTAGTGTCTTACTTGTAAAGAGACGTGACTATCCATTTAAAGATCAGTGGTGCTTACCTGGTGGATTTGTTGCGATCGATGAAAGTATCGATGATGCAGCCAAGAGAGTCTTGGCTGATGAGACGAATTTACGCAATATCTATATGGAACAACTTTATACGTTTGGAGCAGTAGATCGCGATCCGAGAATGAGAATTGTAAGTACTTCTTATATGTCTTTGATCGATAAAAATCAACTGAATGAAAAAATATGCGAGAATGCCTCTTGGTTTCATATCCATGTATTAGAAGATGAAAATACGATAGATATTACACTTGAAAATGGAGAAGAGGAGCTGAAAATAAAAGCTCGTAAAGTTTTACAAGATCGTGCTGCAGAGAGATACCAATATGTCATCGAGAAAAACGAAACTCTCGCATTCGATCATGCGCTTGTCTTAGTTACTGGAATGCAGCGTTTAAAAAACAAGATAGAGTATACGGATATCGTATTTCACATGATGCCTGAATATTTTACGTTAGGAGAATTACAACAAGTGTATGAAGTGATCTTAGGAAAGAAATTACTAGATCCAGCTTTTCGAAGAATCACTGCAGATAAAGTTGAAAAGACAGCGAAAGTGAGAACTGGTGGCGGACATCGACCATCTGCTTTATTTCGATATCGAAAATAGAAGTTGCTTGAAAGAAAGCAACTTTATTTTTTGATTTCTTCTAAATTTGAATCAAATACATGTTATAATAGAAGTTAGAAAAGAGTGGTAGAATGAATAAGATAATTTTAGTAGATGGAAATAATTTATTGTTTCGAAGTTATTATGCGACTGCGTATAATGGAAATTTTATGAAAAATAGTAAAGGATTTCCAACGAATGCTCTTTTTGGGTTTACCAATATGATCAATAAAATTATTTTGGAAGAAAAGCCTGAATATATGATCGTTGCTTTCGATAAAGGAAAAACGTTTCGTCATGAAAAATATACAGAGTATAAGGGTGGTAGACAAGAAACACCGGACGAGTTAAAGAAGCAATTTCCGATTGCGAAAGAACTACTTACCTACATGGGAATTAAATACTATGAAATCGATCAATATGAAGCAGATGATATTATTGGAACATTTGCAAAGTTTTGCGACGACGATCCGGATTTTATTGGAACGATTATTAGTAGTGATAAAGATTTACTACAATTGATTAGTTCAGATGTCGACATTAAACTTTTAAAACAGAAAGACTACATTCGATATAATGAAGATACATTCCGCGAAGCATATGGAATTGAACCGAAAGCGATTGTCGATCTAAAGGCATTACAGGGAGATGCTTCAGATAATATACCAGGAGTACGTGGAATCGGTGAAAAGACAGCATTAAAATTACTCCAACAATATCATACGCTCGATAATTTATATGATCATATCGATGAGATCAAAGGAAAGATGAAAGAAAAGCTAGTCGAAGATAAAGAAAAAGCTTATATGAGTTATGATCTTGCTACGATTGTGAGAGATGTTCCAGTTGAAATTACGATGGAAGATGTCAAAATAAAGCCAAAAGATCATAAGAAATTGACGGATTTATACGAAGATTTAGAATTCTTTTCTTTCTTAAAAAAGGAAAAGCAACCAGAGAAAGAAATGGAAAAAAAACCACTAGAGATTCAGATTGCACGTTCGTTAAACGAAATTCACATCAACGAGGAGACTGCAATTTATCTAGAAGTATTAGGAAGTAATTATCATACTGCTAAAATACTAGGGCTTGCAGCTTATAATGACCACAGTAGTGTGTTTATTCCATTTTCTTTACTAAAAGAACACCCAAGTTTTTTAACAAAAGTACCACTTTCTACGTACGATGCAAAAAAAGTGCTTGTTGCACTCGCATATGAGAATATTCCAATCGGGTCGATTTCTTTCGATACGATGATCGCTGGATATCTACTTGATTACAACGTGAAGGATGATATTGCTTACTTGGCGAATACCTTTGACGCAGATATTCCTTTTTATGAAAATATCTATGGTAAGGCTAATAAACTTGTGGAACCGAAGGAAGATATCATCGCATATCATGCGATTACGAAAGCAAAATTCATTTATGAGACAAAAAATATTTTCTATAATAAATTAAAAAATGAAGAATTACTTTCTCTATTTGAAGAGATCGAAATGCCTCTTACACAAGTTTTAGCGGATATGGAACATACTGGTGTATGTTTAGACCGAGATTGTTTGAAAGAAATGGGAGAGGAAATAAAATTAAAGATAGAACTCATCGAACACGATATTTATAATGATGCTGGATGCGAATTTAATATCGCCTCCCCGAAAGAGTTGGGGAATATATTGTTTGAAAAATTGAAACTTCCTCACGGAAAGAAAACAGCACGAGGATATTCGACGAGTATCGATGTTTTAAATAAACTTGTAGATGATCATCCAATCATCAATCGTATTATCGAATATCGTATGCTTACCAAATTATATAGTACTTATATCGAAGGATTATTAAATACCGTGCACGAAGATGGTAAAATTCATACGATTTATACACAAACTTTAACGAGAACAGGTCGTCTTTCTTCGATCGAACCGAACTTACAGAATATTCCGATTCGATATGAATATGGTAGGTTAATTCGTAAGGCATTCGTTCCAAGTAAAGATAGTATTATCCTGGGAGGAGACTATTCGCAAATCGAACTTCGTATCATGGCACATATGGCGAATGTCGATGCACTAATAGAGGCATTTCAGAACGATATGGATATTCATACGAAGACGGCGAGCGATATTTTTCATGTAGATCCTCTTCATGTAACAAAGGAAATGCGCCGAATAGCAAAAGCAGTCAACTTTGGAATTATCTATGGGATTAGTAGTTTTGGCCTTTCCGAAAATTTACAGATTAGTGTGAGCGAGGCAAAACAATTTATCGATCATTATTTAGAGACTTATCCTGGAATTGATCTATATATGAAAGAATGTATCGCTCTTGCACACAAAGATGGTTATGTACGTACACTTTTCCACAGGAAAAGAAATATTCCTGAATTAAACAATAAAAATTATATGATAAGGCAACAGGGCGAGAGGATTGCTCTTAATACGCCAATTCAAGGAACAAGTGCTGATATTATCAAGAAGGCTATGATTGAAATTTATAGATATTTAGATGAAAATCACTTGCGTTGTAAGATGATTTTACAAGTACATGATGAACTTTTATTCGATTGTCCAAAAGATGAAGTAAAAGTTGTGGAAAAAGCGATCAAAGATATTATGGAACACACGTGTGAGTTGAAAGTTCCATTAAAAGTTGAGATGGAATCAGGAGAAAACTGGTATCAAGCAAAATAAAATGATACATAGAATATATATGTAAAGAGGGAAAATATGAAAAAGATTATACATGTGATGCGCATGAGTATCCTGGTGAATGTCATGCTTGCGATCGGAAAGATATTAGCTGGGTGGTTAGGTTCTTCGGGAGCACTGATCGCAGATGGAATTCATTCGTTTAGTGATCTGATTACTGATTTCTGTGCGATTCTAGGAAGTAAGATGGCAGCAAAGCCTGCAGATAAGAAACATCCATATGGACATGGTAGATTAGAATATATGACAAGCTTAGTGATTGGAGTTATGATTTTAGGTGTTGGATTTTCTGTCATTTATGGAGCGTTTTCACGTGAAATTACAATTCCTAGTGTGTTCGTTATTCTCGTTAGCTTTATTAGTATCGTATCAAAACTAGGATTATCTACTTATTTGATTCGTAAAGGAAACGAATATCGTAGTAATATTTTAACGGCGAGTGGAAAAGAAAGTAGAACAGATGTGATCAGTTCTTTCGTCGTTTTACTTTCTTCATCCTGTATGCAATTTACAACACAGGTTCCAATCTTGAAATATGCGGATCTTGTTGCGATGATTATCGTCGGAATTTTAATTGTTCACGTAGGATTTGGTGTATTAAAAGAAAATTTGAGTGCGGTATTAGGCGAGCGAGAAATGGACCGCGAGGTGCAAAACGAAATCGAGGCATTAGCGCAATCTTACGAAGAAATTTATCACATAGAATCTATCTATCTTATCAAGTATGGTCCGTATTATTGTCTTGATTTAGTAATTCATATGGATGGAGGACTTACTCTGATTTACGCGCATAAAATTGTCGACCAGTTAGAGGATCAGATTCAAAAAAAGTACCCAAGTATTCAATATTTTAATATACATATGGAACCGGAAGAAAAATAGATAGGACTAGTATTTTTAGAAATTATTGGTATAATGAAAATGGTAAGATTATGACAAATATAGAAAAAATAGATCAAGCATGTATGAAGACTAGACAACGTTATCAAGGGTATTATCAAGATGAAGGAAAAATGAGTGAACATTTGAGACATGCTTTGAACGGAGGGTTAAAAGGTAATTTTTCGGCATTTACAAGACAAGGTGGTGCGCGGGAACAAGTCATGTCGCTTGCAAAAGAAGAATTAGAAGCAGAGCTTTTAAAAAATTTAATTCGTACCGTTGCTTATAAGAGAGAGACGAATGATTTTGAGTATGGAAATGGGAGATCACTGTTTGATTTAAGTACGGTCAATGATTTCATTCCTCTTTCAGCGGTAGAAAATGGACTTTATGATGCTATGATTGAGGGAAATATAAATCCATTATCTCAAGGAATGGAGAGAGGACAAATGGGATTTGCTTGGATGGAACATCCTCTCATTCGTGATGCTATCGTTACTTCTTTTGTCCATAATCGTTATGAGAGAAATATAAATGTACAGTTAGATGATAGAATGCTTACGTCTCGTGAAGTTGAATTATTAGATGCGATAGATGTATATGCCCTTCGAAAGCAAAATGGTTTTCATATATGATTATTCCTTGTAAATTTGTATTTCGTTTTTTCGAAGATTATTATATTTAGCTAATGTTGAATTGATTTTTAATTTTTATTTTTGAAAAGGCTGATATAAAGTTATGATAGATTAGTATTGAAGAAGATGGGTACTTATGAATGAAAAAAATATCGAAAAGGCAAGAAATGATTTAAGGGTTAAATTTGATTATCTTATTAGGGATAAAATCCATGTTTTTCGTGCAATTCCTGAAGATAATATGAATAAAATCATAATTTATTGTCATGGATTAGGAAGCAATAAATTATGGGCGACTAGATTTTATGATGATTTATTAAAAAATAAAATTGGCATTATTTCTTTTGATTTTCCTGGTCATGGAGAAGATAAAACAGATTTTTCATTTTTTAATTTAAGTTTGTGTATAACTTATTTAGAAGAAATGATTACATATGTGAAAATAAAGTATAATGTGCCTATATATTTGTTTGGATGTAGTTTTGGTGGATTTGTGATCTTGAATAAGTTAATACAGAATAATGAAAATATAGAAAAGACAATGTTAATGTGTCCTGCTATTAATTTTTGTGAGATTATGGAACGTAAATCAGGAGTATCATCTAATTATTTTAATACTAATAAATTTATGCTTTTGTATAACAATATTAAAATATATAAAGATGCTTATCTTGAGTTCAAAAAAGGCGATAATGATGTTAAAAATTATAAGTTTCAAAATGTTGTAATAATTCAAGGAACTTCTGATAAGACAGTACTTTATAAAGATATTTGTGATTTTTGTAATAATCATAATTTAAAGTTAACAACTATTGAAGATGGAAAACATGAACTATATAATTATGATAATGAAATTATTGATTTTTTATTGAATCATATTAACGAATGATATTATATAATTGACTTATGAAATTTAAGATGATAAAATAAAATAAGAAATCGATGAAGGAACATAGTAGTAAATGGAACCGTGAGAGAAAGTTCGTGGCTGATGAAAACGAACCGTGGAAGTTTACGAATCTACTCCAGAGTGAAATGCAAACATTTCCGGTGTTATGCCGTTATCTAAAATGAAGTAACCAAGTAGGATGGTACCGCGATTTTATCGCTCCTATATGTGGTTACTTTTTTGTTTTTTACGATCTGGAGATACTATGGAAAGGAATGGGAGGATAAAAATGATAGATATCAATTTAATTCGAGAAAATAAAGAAAAAGTAAAGGAAAATATTAAGAAGAAGTTTCAAGACCACAAACTTCCGCTTGTAGATGAAGTAGAAGCTTTGGATAAAGAATATCGTGATGTAAAAGCAAAAGGAGATCAATTACGTGGTTTAAAAAATGCTAAGAGTAGTGAGATTGGTGCTTTGATGCGTGAAGGGAAAAAGGAAGAAGCAGAAAAAGTAAAAGAAGAAATCGCAAACATGGGTAAGGAGATTGAAGAACTTACTGAAAAAGAAGAGAAATTACAAGCGACAATCAAAGAAAAAATGATGATGATTCCAAATATCATTGCAGATTCAGTTCCAATTGGAAAAGATGATAGTGAAAATGTAGAACTAGAATGTTTTGGTGAAAAGACAGCGTTCGATTACGAGGTTCCATATCATTTAGATATTATCGAAAAATTAGGTGGAATCGATTTAGATAGCGCAAGAAGAGTTGCAGGAAATGGATTTTATTATTTGATTGGTGATATCGCTCGATTACATTCAGCTGTTTTAACGTATGCGAGAGATTTTATGATCGATAAAGGATTTACGTACTGTATTCCACCTTACATGATTCGCGGAGATGTCGTAGATGGAGTTATGAGTTTTGAAGAAATGGATGCGATGATGTATAAGATCGAGGGAGAAGATCTCTATTTAATCGGAACAAGTGAGCATTCTATGATTGGAAAATTCAAAGGACAAATTTTGGATGCAAGTGAAATTCCATATACGATGACAAGTTATTCACCATGTTTCAGAAAAGAAAAGGGTGCACACGGAATCGAAGAGAGAGGAATTTATCGTATTCATCAATTTGAAAAACAAGAGATGATCGTCGTATGTGATCCAAAAGATAGCGATGAATGGTTCGATAAAATGTGGCATTATACTGTGGAATTATTCCGTAGTATGGAAATTCCAGTACGTGCTTTAGAATGCTGTAGTGGAGATCTTGCTGATTTAAAATATAAGAGTATCGATGTAGAGGCATGGAGTCCAAGACAAAAGAAGTATTTCGAAGTTGGAAGCTGCTCTAATTTAACAGATGCGCAAGCAAGAAGACTTGGAATTCGCATCAAGAATGGAAAAGAGAAATACTATGCTCATACGTTGAATAATACCGTTGTTGCACCACCGAGAATGTTGATTTCTATTTTAGAGAACCATTTGAATGAAGATGGAAGTGTCAGTATTCCAAAAGTTTTACAACCTTACATGGGTGGAAAGACAAAAATCGAAGTGAAAAAATAAATCAAAATAGACAAGTGTGAAACCTGTCTATTTTTTCGTGGACAAATGAATGTAAATCGTGTATTCTTATAGTAGGAGGAGAATATGAAAAAGAAGAAGTTAGTTATAACGGTTGCAGTGATCATTGGAATATTGGCGATTTTGGGTATCTATTTTGGATACAAGGCTTTTTTGCTTTCTTTTCATCGAATGCCAGATGATTCAAAGAAGGAGTATCAAAGTTTATTATCAGGATACGAAAAGAGAGATACATTGGAAGTGCAACATAGTGAATCATTGCCAGAAGAGATGCTCACGTATCAAAATGTTCAATTTCAAAATGTTGTAGAAGGATTTGAAAAATCGGAAGAAGATGATTATGTTAGTTATAAACTACTCGATAGTAGTGGTAATTATCAAGCATATTTCACCGTATCAATTACAGAGCCATTTCTCGATCATGTCGGGAAGGACGATGGTACATTTGTCATGGGAAAAGATGAACTTGATGCGGTTGAATCGGATGATTTCGCCAAAAGAAAAGGACTAAAAAACGATGTTGATTTCTTCGATTATTTGATTGAACATCAAAATGACAAACATGATTTGTTTACTCCAGCCAAGACAATCAAAGAAGATCATTATGTACAATTGTTATCATATATTATGTTACCGTCAGTTAATTCTGTAACCGTATTAAAAGGAGATTTAGAAGGTTATATTTTGAATATGGGGGATATGAAAGAAGTGAGCATCTTAAAAGATGGAAAACGATATGTATTTTCATTTATGGGTTCGGATTATTTTACAGATGTTGTAATTAGAGAGTTTATAAATACTTTAGTAATTGATAAAAGCATTCAGTAAGACGAATGCTTTTTTTATAATGGTTATTATCATATACCCCCTCCTTTTCAAATACCCTAAGGGGGTATATAATGTAGATGGTGAGATTATGAAAAAAATAACGATTCGTTCAGATCAAGAAAAGAAGAAACTTTTGAATCGTCTCAATCGAATTGAGGGACAAGTACGTGGTGTAAAACGGATGATCACAGAGGATCAATACTGCAATGATATTTTGATTCAATTAGCAGCTATTGAAAAATCTGTGCAAAGCTTATCTATAGAAATGTTAGAAAGTCATTTATATCGGTGTATTTCTAACGATATGAAAGATGGAAACATAGATGCGATCGACGAAGTAATACAATTGTTTAGGAGGTTTCAAAAATGAAGAAAATCATACTTGGGATTGATGGAATGAGTTGTAGTGCTTGTTCAAATGGATTAGAAAAATATCTAAATCGGCAAGAAGGAATTGAATCTGCGGTAGTGAACTTAGTTATGGCAACAGCATCCATTTGTTATGATGAGACACGATTAGATCAAAAAAAGATCGAACGTTTTATCAAAGAAGCAGGGTTTCGTAGTACAGGGATTTATCGTGTGAATGCGGAAAAAGAAACGCATCGCAAGGAGAAAATTATGTTTTTTCTATTTGGCTTTCTTGCTTTGATTATTCTTTATTTATCTATGGGAACGATGTTTGGTTTACCTGTCGTAGAAGCTCTTCATATGCATCGTAATCCAAAAATTTATAGTAGTGTATTATGCGTCCTGTCGTTTTTATTTTTGATTTATGGATTTGATATTATAAAAAGTGGATGGAATAATTTGATCCATCGTACTCCTAATATGGATACACTAGTGATGATTGGAGTGATTTCTAGTTTTCTTTATAGTGTTTATCACATGGTATTGATTTTTTATGGAGAACCGACATATGTGGAACATCTATATTTTGAGTCTACTGCAATTGTGATATTTTTTATTAAGTTAGGCCGATATATCGATGCAGTCAATAAAAATAAGACGAAGGAAGCGATTCAAAAATTAGTACAGATTACTCCGACAAGTGCGGTGATAAAACGTGGAACAAAAGAAGAAAAAGTGACGATTGACGAAGTGCAACCAGGAGATATTGTCATTTGCAAAGCAGGTGAAAAAATCGCAGTTGATGGAACGATCGTAAAGGGAAGTGCACATATTGATGAATCTCTTATTACAGGGGAGTCAAAACCTGTAGCAAAAAGTAAGGATGAGAAAGTAATTGCAGGAAGTATCAATTATGATGGATATTTAGAATATCGTGCTGAAAAGATTGGAAAGGATTCTACGATTTCTGAGATTGTACGACTCGTTATGGAAGCGACGAATACGAAGATGCCAATTGCGAAGCTTGCCGATCGGGTGAGTGGATATTTTGTTCCTGTCGTTATCCTGCTTGCAGTCATTACTTTTATCGCGTATTTGATTTTAGGATATTCTATGGATGAAGCCGTCAATACGTTTGTTACGATTTTAGTAGTTGCGTGTCCTTGTGCATTAGGTCTTGCAACACCACTTGCAATTGTCGTAAGTGAAGGCTTGTGTGCAAGTCGAGGAATTTTAGTAAAACATAGTGAAATACTTGAACTATCTTCAAAAGTAGATACGATTGTTTTTGATAAGACAGGGACTTTAACTTATGGACGTTTAAGAATCGCACATTTCGTAAATCATAGTAATATCGATGAAAAAACATTAATGTTATGGATCAGTAGTTTAGAATTACAATCGACGCATCCGATTCGTGGAGCATTCGAACTATATATGAAACAAAATAATTTAAAACCATTAGATGTTACTGATTTTAAAAACATATCGGGAGAGGGAATTAGAGGAACTGTGAATGGTAAAAAAATGATGTTAGGAAATGAATCCTTATTGCAACATTACCATTTAGAATACAGTTGCCAAAAAGAAATCGATCAATTTTCAAATGAAGGAAATAGTATTATTTTTGTCGTATTGGAAGATAGCGTTGTTGGACTAATTGGCGTTAATGATGTCGTTCGTGAAGAAGCAAAAGCTGTGATTGCACAATTACATGAAAAGAAAGTTCATACAGTCTTGTTGACAGGCGATCATAAGAATGTAGCTGATAAGATCGGAAGAAAGTTAAAGGTGGAAACCGTTGTGGCAAATGTACTTCCGAAAGAAAAATTAAATTATATTGATACACTGAAAAAAGAGGGACACATCGTTATGATGTGTGGAGATGGAATTAATGATTCTCCTGCTTTAGCGCATGCTGATGTAGGACTTAGTATGAGTGGCTCTACGGATATTGCAACAGATGCAGCAGATGTTATTTTAATGAAAGAAGATTTAAATGATATTCTACGTTTATTAGATATTAGCAAACATACGATTCGCAATATCAAACAGAATTTATTTTGGGCGTTTTTTTACAACGTTTTAATGATTCCGATCGCAATGGGATTATTCCGCGATTTTGGAATTACACTTCATCCGATGCTTGCAGGTTTTGCTATGATGTTTAGTAGTTTTACGGTAATGTTAAATGCATTACGATTAAAAACGATACGATAAGGAGGAAAGATATGTTGAAGAGAATAAAAAAAGTAATCACTGTGAACATTGTCAAAAACGAGTAGAAAAAGCACTTTCCAGTTTACGCGAGGTAAAAAAAGTAGAAGTAACCCTAGAAGACAAGAAAGTTATAGTTATTCTGAAAAAAGAAATAGGCGATGAAAAAATAAAAGAAGCGATCGAAAATTTAGGATATTCAGTAGAGAATATTACTCTTTTGTAGATTTTAGAGAAAGTAGGTATCGCCTATTTTTTCGTTGAAAAAGAGTATGATCGGTGTTAGAATGAAATTGGAGAGTGGAAAAGTGAAAAGAGTTAAACCTGTTGGAGTGGTGGCAGGTATTATTTTAGTCATCATTATCATATTTGGAGGAATTTATGTGTCTGGTAATTGGCCTTTTCGATTTCGATCAGAGTTAGATCATTTCTTTGGAAAAGGAAATTGGGAAGTAATTTCCGAAGAGAAAAAAGAAAGTATTATGTACGATGTAGTGGTGTCTTCGCGAACTGATGTTACATCGCAATCTACGATACCTGGAAAATTTCACGAGTGGAATATTTCTTTTTCAAATGCGGAAGGAAAGCAAGAAATTTGGCAACTAAGTGATCATACGATGAAAATTAACCATGATAAATATATCATTTTTAGTAAGAATCGTTATTCTGCAAAGCAAGCGTTGGTTCAAGAATTGATGGAAATATCATTTACAGTGGCAGGAAACGAGATACGGCAAGATGTGGTTGAGAAAATTCTTCCTAAAAATGAAGCTGATTGCCTAAGAGTTACGCTTACTTATCGTGGTGGAAATCCAGAACCAAGTTTTTATGATAAATTGTGGAAAGAACCTTGGTTTACAGTAGATCAAATAAGCGCTAAAGATTATTTAGAAAGTGATTTATATGAATTTTATATTGATATTTTTGCATACGATTACAGAGTAGAGAAATTGACACAAAAGGAGAAAGAACATATGATGGATAGTTTTGATGAATTAGAAGAAGCTATTCGAAAAACGTATGGAGAAAACGTTAAGTACGAAATTTATTTTGATCATGAGCATTCTAAAGAGCAATAGTAACTGTGGAGTGGTGTTATGTCAGTCAAGAAAAGAAAGATAAAAAATCCAAAATTAATGCATTTAGAAGAAAAATCGTTTGTGGACTGTTGTAAAAAGAATGAGTTAGAATATGGGATTTTTAAAGACGTCTTGATCGAATCACCTTTGAAAATCGAAGAGGTCACAATTGATAGTTGTGTGTTTCAAAATATAAACTTTACGAATGTTTTATTAGCAGACGTCGATATGGTTGACGTTATATTTGAAAATTGTGATCTTTCTAATCAACATTTTGATAAAAAGTTATTGAGTCGAGTGATGTTTAAAAATTGCCGATTGACTGGAACTACATTTTGCGATGCATCGCTGAGAGATATTCAGTTAATGAAGTGTAATTGTAGGTATCTTAATTTAGCCGGAGCAAAAGTGAATCGAATGTCAATTTACGAATGTGGATTTGAAGAAAGTACGTTCTTAGAAACGGCATTAAAAGAGATCGAGTTAGAAAATGTCCGGTTTGAAAAGGCTGAATTTATTCATACACCATTGACAAATATTGATTTTTCTACATGTGATATATATGGAACTCAATTCGATCTATTTTCTTTAAAGGGAATGGTAATCGATTCCTTTCAATCGCAATATATCATTGGAGCACTGGGCGTCAAATTAAAAGATTAAATTGTCAATTAAATTGTCAAATTATAATGCTATTAGTGTAAAGTGATTACGGTTCGTTGACTTTGCTATAGGATGTCAGTAATATTAAAAGTATAAGGGGGTAGATCGCATGTTATGTGAAAAATGTGGAACAGTCATTCCAACAGGTTCAGAGACTTGTCCAAATTGTGGTGCACCAGCGCCTAAAACGATAGATCAAACTCCCATTCCTGATTTTTCGGAGATGTCATCTTCTGTTTCGGAAGTGGTTCCTCAGGAAGAAATAACAAATGTTTCAGAGGCTTCTGAAGTTCTAAATCATTCTCAAGTAGGTAGTGTAGAAACATCTCCTACGTTACAACCGACTGAAATGGGTACTGTAGAGGAGATGCAGCCTGTCACTGAAGTGGCTTCAGAACCTTCTTCAGAGGGAGTAGTTCCAGAGGTGGATGGACCAATGATGCAAGGCGGCATTCCTATTGCAACCAGTGCGGTCATAGAACCAGCGCCAGTCATGGAACAACCAGTTGACGAGTTAGAGATGAATGTGACATTACAAGAAAATAAGACAACATGGACAGATGAGGAGGATCCTGAAGAGAAAAAAGTGGTTCATATGCCAACAGAACCACAACCGGTTGTAAAAGCGCAAGAACCATCAACACCGATGGAAAAACCTGACTTATTAAGAGGAATGAATGAGCCGACACCACAAGAATATGCGGAGTTAGAAAAAAAACGTGTGGCGCGTGAAAAGACGAATCGTATGGTACAGATGATCAACAAGATCGCTTTACTACTTGTTGGAATTGTGATTATTGGTGTCGTAGGCTTCTTTGGATATCAATACTTTTTCGTTCCAAAAGACACGACACAACCTTATTCCTATGATGCGTATACTTTTCAGATTGATCAAAATTATGAAGTGACAGAGCAAGAGGCCGGATTTGTAATCGAAGCAAAGGATCAAAGTGCGAGTATGAGTGTTCAGTTATTACCGGATTCTTATGTAGCGTTTGAAAATGGTTATCTATCTAACCAAGAGGCATTTATCAATCAGATGATGATGCAATATGGTGTTGATGCAGTAAAACGAGTGGAACAGAAAAATATAGAAGGACAGTCATTTATTACGATTACACGGACGACAGAGACAGATAGTTCGTACATTATTTATACAACGACTCCGGATGATAAGATCATCCTAGCAACATATGTACCACGAGATCAAATTTTAAATCAATCACAGGCAGATCAGATGTCTAGAAATTTATTAAATATTGCACAGAATGAAAAATAGTACAAAGTCTATTTTTCTTTTTTTATCAGTTGACATAGAATGTATAAAATTAGTATGATATAGTTAGTTAGGAGAGGTTAGGATGAAGTGTAAGAAATGTGGTCATGACATCCAAGAAGGTGCAGCGTTTTGTACTCAGTGTGGAGAGAAGATAATGGAGGCGGAAACGGAGAAACGTTCAGTTGTTGATATACAACAACCAAAGAAAAGAAATGTGACTGTATGGAAGAAATACGATGTATTTATCGTACTTGCCATCGTACTTGTCGTATCAGCTATTTTGTTATTTCCGTTATTAAAGAATTTTAATAAAGGATTTATTTATACGTTAGACGGTTATGGAATTCCAATCGCAAATGGGTATACTTACGATGATAGTGAAGAAGGAAGTTTAGCGATTTTAAATGATACAGAAGATGCAGCTCTTTACATACAAGTATTATCTGGAAGTACGTTTAGTACGTTTTATCAGACGATGAGCCAAGATTCTGATTTGGTATTATCCATTGTATCTGAAATGTATTCAGATTATGAAATTACCGATGTCGCATATCCAGAGATAGCAAATGAACAAACGTTAAGGTTGCATATACGTACTTTAGAGGGACAACAAGGATATATTACTTATTATCCTGCTGATGATGATCAATTAATTATGGCAGTCTATGTCCAGGAAGATGGAACTTTAAATGATCAGAAATTCGAACATATGATGGAAACGATAATCGATGTAGATAAAAGCAAGTAATTGCTTTTTTTCTTGGAATTGAGATTCAAGTGATGATATAATAACCACAGGTGATAGTATGAAAAGAATTCTGATTGTAGAAGATGATGTAAAATTGCGAGAAGAGTTAAAAGTATTATTAGATCATCATGGCTATGAAGCAACGATTCAAACGGATATGGAACATATTTTGGAATCGATTGTGAATGGAGCTTACGATCTTGTTTTACTCGATATCAACTTACCTCATACGAGTGGCGTGACACTTTTAAAGGACTTGCGTAAGACTTCTGATGTTCCTGTTATTATGGTTACAAGCCAAAATACGGAAATTGACGAAGTCGTAAGTATGAGTTACGGTGCAGATGATTATATTACAAAACCATATCATCCTACGTTGTTACTTTTACATATAGAAGCGTTACTTAAACGAATTGATCATGTAAGCAGCGTCTTTTCTTATCGGAATATTCAAGTAATTCCAGAAAAGGGTGTCATTAAGACTTCATCGATGGAACTTCCTTTATCTAAAAATGAAATGCAAATATTCTGTTATCTTTTGAAGCATCAAGGTAAAATTGTAAGTCGAGAAGATATCATGAATTATCTATGGGATACTGATCTTTTTATCGATGACAACACACTTACTGTAAATATTAGTAGATTGCGGAACAGACTTCGTGAAGTAGGGCTCGAAGACGTGATCGAAACGAGAAAAGGACAGGGATATTTATTAAAATGAATTTAAAAGATTATTTGAAAGACCATAGCATTTCTATATTGATATATTTGATATTTAACTTGATGATTATCTTTTTTCTCATTGTATTAAAGATAAATACTGCTTTTCTTATGATGATTATTTTTTTTATTATCACGATGGGGATTCTCTTGCTTTTATATGGATATCAAAGAAAAAAGATGTTTTATCACACTTATCTTCAACGATTAAGCGATCTCGATCAAAAATATTTGATTACGGAATTACTTCCAACAGCGAATTTTTTAGAAGGAAAAATATTAACGGAAAGCCTGTATGAGATTGATAAATCGATGATGGAAAGGATTCGATTATTGGAATCACAATTAAATGACTTTAAGGATTATATTGAATTGTGGATTCACGAAGTAAAGTTACCAATTTCTAGTCTTCGTTTAATGCTTCATAATTATCCGACGAATGAAACTTCGAAATTGTTAGAACAAGTAAGACGCATGGAAATGGATGTAGAACAAGTACTTTACTATGTGAGAAGCGAAAATGCACAACAGGATTACTTTATGAAAGAGGTAGCTTTAAAAAAGATTGTATCTTCTGTCGTGAAGAAGAATAAGGAAGATTTTATTGCCCATCATGTGAAAGTAGAGTTAGAAGATTTGGATGTACCTGTTATGACAGATGCAAAATGGTTGGAATTTATGATCAACCAAATTATCAGTAATAGTTTAAAATACCGTCGTGATCCTGCAGTAATTCAAATTACCGGAGTTCAAAAGGAAAACACAGTATCTCTTGTTATTAAAGATAATGGGATTGGAATTCCACCTCAAGATATCGATCGGGTATTTGAAAAGTCTTTTACGGGACAGAATGGAAGAGAAAAATCGACGTCTACCGGAATGGGATTATACATCGTTAAAAATATGTGCCATTCATTAGGACATCAAATTCAAATTGAATCTGAGTATGGAAAGTCTACGACAGTTACGATTACATTTGGGAAGCATTCGTTTTATGACAAGGTTATATCTTCATAACAAAGCCTTACAAATTTGTAAGGTTTTGTTAGTTCTATCGATGGAATCTTGGTACGAAGTAGTATATGATGGTTGTGAAAGGAGCAAAATATGGCAAACGTTTTAAAAATTGATCAAATTGAAAAATATTATGGAAATAAAAGTAATCTGACAAAAGCGATCGATGGAATTTCGTTCGAAGTTGGAAAAGGTGAGTTCGTCGCTATCATGGGGGCGAGTGGAAGCGGAAAAACAACATTATTAAACTGTATTTCTACGATCGATAGAGTGACGAGTGGACATATCTATGTGGATGGAGAAGATGTTATAAAATTGAAGGGAAATCAACTAAACCGTTTTCGTAGGGAAGAGCTCGGATTTATCTTTCAAGATTTTAACTTGCTTGATACATTAACTGCTTATGAGAATATTGCTCTAGCACTTTCGATTCAAAATGTAAAACCAAACGAGATTGAAATGCGAATCGAAGAAATATCTCGGAGACTCAATATTAAAGATGTACTAAAGAAGTATCCCTATCAGATGTCAGGAGGACAAAAACAGCGTGTCGCATCGGCGCGAGCAATTATTACAAATCCAAAGTTGGTTTTGGCGGACGAACCTACTGGTGCGTTAGATTCAAAGTCTGCGAAAATGTTACTCGAGAGTTTTGAATATTTAAACGAATCATTAAAGGCAACGATATTGATGGTAACTCACGATGCTTTTACAGCTAGTTACGCAAGTCGTGTGATCTTTATCAAAGATGGAAAGCTATTTCATGAACTTAGAAAAGGGGATCAATCTCGAAAAGAATTTTTCGATCAAATTATCGATGTCGTGACAATGCTCGGAGGAGATATGAGCGATGTTATTTAAACTTTCATTAAAGAATATTACTAAAAGCGTGAAAGATTATGCGATCTATTTCTTTACGCTGATTTTAGGCGTAGCTATTTTCTATTTATTTAACTCTCTCGATAGTCAGACGGCGATGTTGAATGTTTCTAATTCGACGCACCAACTGATTACATTAATGAATCAAATGTTGTCTGGGGTTAGTGTATTTGTTTCCTTTGCTCTTGGATTTTTAATTATCTATGCAAGTCGCTTTTTGATGAAACGACGTAATAAAGAATTTGGAATATATATGACCCTCGGAATGGGAAAGGGAAAGATATCGAGAATCTTACTGTTCGAAACATTGATGATTGGTATCGTCTCTCTATTTGTTGGACTTGGAATTGGTATTGTCTTATCGCAGGGAATGTCAATTTTTGTAGCTAGTATGTTTGAAGCAGATATGTCTAAATTTACATTTGTCTTCTCCGCAGGGGCACTTGGGAAGACCATCGTCTATTTCGGCATTATGTATATTATTGTCATGCTTTTAAATACAGTACAAATTGGTCGATGCAAATTGATCGATCTTTTACAGGCAAACAAGAAAACAGAGAAAGTAAAAATTAAAAATCCATACCTTTGTACGATTGTGTTTATTGTCGCATGTTGTATGCTAGGATATGCTTATTACTGTGTGACGGCAGGAGTTAATAATTTAATCGATACGAGCGATGTATTATTTCCAATTGCCTTAGGAATTATTTCTACATTTTTAATTTTCTGGTCTCTTTCTGGATTAGTGCTTCGCATAATTATGTCTTGGAAAAAAGTATATTATAAAGGACTGAATAGTTTCATATTACGCCAGATCAATAGTAAGATTAATACAACTGTTTGTTCTATGTCTGTTATTTGTCTGATGTTGTTTTTAACGATCTGCATTCTATCCAGTGCGTTATCTATGAAAAATGCGATGTCTGCAAATCTCACAGAATTGGCGCCGATCGATGTAGAATTTAGTAAACGTCTCGATGAAGTTACGACGGACTTTCCTGTGGAAAAAGCAAATGGATACCAAGCATCGATTGAGGAAAACTTAGCTTCTTTAGGGTTTTCCACAGGAAAACGATTGAAAGATACAGTTCAATTTTATACTTATACACAGGAAAACTTAACATTTGGCTCTACTTTAGGGGATTATAAAGAAGAAGTGTTGAAAGAATATCCTAGTTTGATGGTAGATGTGTTAGAGCAAGTGGTAAGAATCAGTGATTATAATAAATTAGCAAAATTATACGGGACTGATACTTACGAGCTTGCAGATGATGAATATATGATCATCGCCGATTTTGATAGTATGGTAGCGATTCGAAATAAAGCATTCGAATATACCGATACGATTCAAATTGGTGGAAAAGAATATCATGCGAAATATCACGAGTGCAAGCCAGGTTTTATCGGAATGAGTGCGAATCATATCAATACGGGAATTATCTTAGTCCCTGATCAAGCAGTAGAAACTCTATCCAAAGTAACAGAACAATTGTCTGCAAATTATAACGCGGATACCGACGAGGGAAAACAGGCAATTGAAGATGAGATCATAGCATTTGAAGATAATCCAATTGTTTATAATACGAATTTAGATGCAGTTACGAAGATCAGCATCTACGAAGCGAGTGTTGGACTAGGAGCAATTGTGACATTTATTGGACTTTACTTAGGAATTATCTTTTTGATTTCATCTGCTGCAATACTAGCATTAAAGGAACTATCGGAATCTTCAGATAATCAAGAACGTTATGGAATGCTTAGAAAACTAGGAGTCGATGAAAAAATGATCAATCGTGCACTCTTCATTCAAATTGCTATTTTCTTCTTATTCCCACTGATATTAGCAATTATTCATTCTTGTTTTGGCCTCCAAACAGCAAGCTATATTTTAGAGACATTCGGTCATGAAAAATTACTTTTATCGATTGTGATGACAGCTATTTTCTTGATCATTATATATGGTGGATATTTTGTGATTACCTATTTATGTTCGAAACGAATTATCAAAGAAAGATAAAGATGTGCATACACATCTTTTTCTCGTTGCTTGGTTTTTCATTTTGTGGTATATTATGTATAACATGTGAGGGAAAAATATGCTAAAAAAGACAATCAAAGGGGTTGTGTTAGCACTGATACTATTTGTTATTACATTAGGGTTGTATACAAATCACATGAAATCACAAGATCCTGATTGGAATCTTCAAGTAGGAGACTATAAGTTGATGGAGGTCACCTACGATGGTTTTGGGGATAAAGTGAGAATTGGAGATATGATGCTTGTGCATGAGAAAGATACTTACGATATTAGCGATATTATCATGTATCAAAATGGAACTCATCAGGACGTCGCTCGTATTGTCGATACGACAAGATATGGCGTCGTTCCAAGGAAAGAGACGAGTTTTATCAACGAGACTTTTGTACCACATGGCGATATTATAGGATCATTAGATCTATGTATTCGTGGTGGTATGAAATGGTGGAGTATATTGACTCATCCATTAACAGTGGGTCTTTTATCAACTGCTGTATTTGCATATTTCTTGCATAAGACATCGATAAGATATACGATATAAAGGGGGAAGACATGAAAGCGATTAAAATAATAATAGGGGTATTTGTTGGTATTATCATCTTTTTAGGATTGTTCTTTAACTTTAAGAAGCTGAACGATGCAGAAGAAATACCTAAATTATCTGGTTTTACTATGATGGAAATCGGAGTTGATGGTATGAGTACCAAGGCAAAAATGGGAGATTTTGTCGTTTTACAGGAAGTTGAAACTTACGAAGTTGACGATGTTGTCGTCTATAAGAATGGTCTTTTTATAGATACTGGAAAGGTAACAGCTGTAACCGATCAAAATGTAACAGTCATCAAAGATAATGGAATGGGAGCAACGACAATTAATTCTAATATTATCGTTGGGAAAGTCGTTTTAAACATTTCTGGGTTTGGTAAGGTTTGGAATTTCCTCATCAATCCGATCGTCACGGGATTACTCATTGTAGCAGCCTTAGGATATACCGTTCAAAAGCTTGTGTCACAATAGAAAGTCAAATTTTAATTTTTGACTTTTTTTGATATAATAAATGTATAATAAAACGATATATAACTCAGGAAAGGAAGTTTAAATCATGAAAATTGGAGTATGTGATTCAGGATTGGGAGGATTGACTGTTTTAAGACAGATTGTAAAACGATATCCTAATCATGATTATTTATATTATGGAGATACCAAACATCTTCCGTATGGTGAGAAAACAAAGTCTCAACTGATGGAATATGCATCAGGAATGATTGATTATTTTAAGAAACAAGCTGTTGATCTTATCGTTATTGCCTGCGGAACAATTAGTACAAACATATATGAAGAATTAAAACAAAAGTATTCTATTCTGATGATTGACATTATCTCCCCAACTATTGCTTATCTAAAAGAAAAGGATTTCTCTTCCATCGGAGTACTCGCAACGCCGATGACGATACATAGTCACGTCTTTGATGATGCTTTATGTCATAATACGGCGACGGTAGCTTGTCCAAAGTTTGTCCCACTGATTGAAAATGGTAAAATTGATTTACCAGAATGTAAGGATGCAATTAGTCTATATCTAAGACCGATGATAGAAAGTAAAGTGGAACATATCGTACTAGGCTGTACACATTATCCAATTTTAGTTGATTCTATGGAGAGCGAGTATCCTTGTGATTATATCGATATGGGAGATATTTTAGCGTCTTATCTCAAATTAGAAAAAAATACGTCTGAAACGGGATCTGTCGAATTATATTTTTCTCAAGTGACGCCAATATTAGAAAAGATGATTGACTTGGTATTTCCTTTTCCATATCACATGAATAAGGAGGATTAAAATGAAGTTAGTTTCTTGGAATGTAGCAGGGATTCGCGCATGTTTAAAAAAGGGATTGAAAGAATTTTTCGAGGAGATCGATGCCGATATTTTTTGCATACAGGAGTCAAAGGCGACAGAAGAGCAATTTGACTTTTTTCCAGAAGGGTATGAAAGATATTTATATCCTGCTGTTAGAAAAGGATACTCCGGGACAGTAATTTATGCAAAGAGAAAACCAGTGTCTGTTTTTTATGGTGGATTAGATCCAGAATATGATGATGAAGGTAGAATGATTACGCTAGAATACGAGGATTTTTACTTGGTAAATATCTATGTTCCAAATGTGAAACGAGGCTTAGAACGAATGGAATCACGCATGCGTTTCGAAGATTTGTTTCGTTCGTATCTGAAGCGTTTAGATCAGGAAAAACCAGTAGTGATATGTGGAGACTTTAATGTAGCTCACGAAGAGATCGATATCCGCAACGCAAAACAAAATATTGGGAATGCAGGATTTACTTACGAAGAAAGAGGTAAGTTTGACGAGCTTTTACAAGCCGGATTTATCGATACATTTCGCTTTCTTTATCCAGATAAGAAGGATGCATATTCTTGGTGGAGTTATCGAAAAGGAGTTCGCGAGAAAAATATAGGTTGGAGAATTGATTACTTTTTAGTGTCAGATAGATTGAGAACAAACATAAAAGATGCACTCATTTATTCCGATGTACTCGGTAGTGATCATTGTCCAATCGGATTAGAAATTGAGGTGACGAAGGATGCCGGAACTACCCGAAGTTGAAACTGTTAAAAATATATTAAAAACAAAAGTATTGGGAAAAGAGATAACGGATGTTGTCGTTTTATATCCAAATATCATAGCGCATCCATCGGTAATAGAATTTCAAAAGAAAATTAAATCACAGACGATCTGTGATATACAAAGGAGAGGGAAATGGCTTTTATTTATTTTGGATGATGACGTTTTACTAAGTCACTTGCGAATGGAAGGAAAATATAATTTAAAAAATAAATATGAACCACGTACAAAACATGAGCACGTATCATTTCTCTTTTCTGATGGTACGGAATTAAGATATCACGATACGAGAAAGTTTGGTAGAATGTACTTGTGTCCAAAGAGCGAAGTAATGCATGTGGAACCGCTTTTATCACTGGGATTAGAACCATGGGATGAGAACTTGACGGAATCGTATTTGAAGGAAAAATTAAGTAAGAAGACAATTCCGATCAAAACAGCTTTGTTGGATCAGACGATCATTAGTGGAATAGGGAATATTTACGATGATGAAATTTTATTTCTATCTCATATTCATCCTAAAACAAAAAGCAACGCTCTATCGAAAAAGCAGTTGCACACTATCATTGAAATGACGAGATTTGTACTTCAGAAAGCAATAGAACAGGGAGGAACGACAATTCGAAGTTTCGAGGCGAGCGAAGGTGTTCACGGTAGATTTCAACATGAATTATCGATTCACGGACAGAGCGAGTGCCCCGTTTGTCACCATCCTGTCGTAAAAGAATTTATCGGTGGACGTGGTACGTATTATTGCAAGTATTGTCAAAAGAAAACTTATAAGTAGAAGGCATCAATTTGGGCGTCTTCTACTGTTTTATTTTTCTTAATTTTTTTCATTTGTTTTAAAGTTTCCATCAGTTTATCGCCATCGTTAGATGCAAAAAGTATGTCGGAAAGTGAGACGATTCCAACGATTTTTTCTTGTCTTGTTACTAGGAGTCTTTTCATTTGATGATTCGACATTAACGACAATGCATCTTCTAAAGAATCGTCTTCCTTTATTGTGATAAGTGGAGTGGATAAATACGAGTGGATTTTTCCTGATGTGTCTTGATTTGCAATCATACGTACGACGATATCTCGATCCGTACATACGCCGATACATTGATTCTTTTTGATAATGGGTAGAAATCCAATATCGTATTGTTTCATTTTTTGCGCGATTTTTTGAATGTTGTCGGTATCGGTTGCATAAATCATATGTGTTGTCATAATATTTTTGATTTTCATAATCTCCTCTTTTCTATTGATAGGATGTGTCAAAAAATAAGGAGTATGCGCATAACATATGGTATGAGAAGGAAAATTCACTTACGAAAGAAATACGTTTTATACCATAAAAAAGAGTTTCAATGGACGAGGCGAAAGTTCGTATTTTTTTTGATAGGAACATTTATTTTATGTGTGATCCTCATTTTCACTTGGATTCAACATACAGTGAATCCAATTTTATTGCGTTATGGAGAAAGTGAGATTCAAAAAATTTCCAAAGCAATTATGAATGCTTCTGTGAATCAGCAAGTAACGGAAAATTTAAATGTCGATGAACTATTTATCATATCTAAAAATAACGATGGAGAGATAAATACGATCGATTTTGATCCAGTTATCGTCAATCGAGTATTATCGATGATAACAGCGAATGTTCAAACAAATTTGAAGCTATTAGAAGATGGTAAAATAGATCAGATGGATGTTGGAGATGTCTTATCTAATTACGATCAAAAAAAATTGAGAGAAGGGGTTGTTTATCAAATTCCAAGTGGTGTCGTGTTTGGAAATAGTTTGCTTGCTAATCTAGGGCCTAAAATTCCAGTTCGTCTTAATTTATATGGAGATATTAGTAGTGAAATACAAACGACGATTACAAATTATGGAATTAACAATGCGATGCTAGAAGCAAGTGTAGTAATGACATTAGAAGAGCGGGTTATTTTACCGTTCGTGTCGAAACAAATTAAAATAGAGTCTCGCATTCCAATCGCTATGAAGTTGATTCGTGGAAATATTCCAGAGTATTACTTTAACGGAATCGATAATAACTCACCATCGATTACGGTTCCAAACAATTGATTCTTCTTCTAATTTATCATATAATAAATATGTAGATTGGAGTAATATAATGAAACACTATCAATTTGGAAAAGAGAAATATATTTTATTAGAAAATTATAAAGATGGATTTGATAAGGAAGCAGTAGAACATTTATATACAGATTACTTTGAACCATACGATTATATTTTAGGAGATTGGTCTTACGGAAAGCTTCGTTTAAAAGGGTTTTACCGCGGTTCGAATGTCAAGAAGAAACCGGTGAATGACTTTTCTAAAAAGGCACAATATATAAAAGAAAATTGTGCTTATGATTGTAAATATTTTGTATTGGAAAAAAAAGGTTAGGAATAGAACCTTTTTTCTTATGAAAAAAGATAGAAAAGAAAGGAAAAAGATGTTATAATGTTATATGATTGGAGGATACATTAGTGGAACTATATGAACTGAATAATGCTTACACTGATGGTTCAAATCGAATTTTAGATCTATGGAGGTCTCTTTGAACCAGATCGGTGTGAAAATAGAATTAGAGAATTAGATACGTTGATTGCAACTCCTAATTTTTGGGATGATGCAAAGAAAAGTACTGCCGTTGTACACGAGCGAAATCAATGGAAACAGAAATTGGATCGAGTATCCAATTTGAAAAAGAGAATAGAAGATAATGTGCAATTACTCGATACATTGAAAGAGCAACCCGACCTAGAAATTCAAGAATTATTGACATCAGAGTTACAAGAAATCGAAGTAGAACTTTCCGATTTAGAGCTATTGTTACTTTTAAATGGAGAGTTTGATTCCAATGGGGCTTTATTGGAAATTCATCCGGGGGCTGGTGGAACTGAGGCATGCGATTGGGCGAATATGTTATATCGTATGTACTTAAGATGGTGTGAGCAACATCACTACCAAGTTGAAGTTTTGGAAGAGCAACCTGGGGAAGAAGCAGGAATGAAAAGCGTGACATTGATGGTAAAAGGGGAGTATGCTTATGGATATTTAAAATGCGAAAAAGGCGTACATCGTCTAGTTCGGATTTCGCCATTTGATTCAGGTGCACGTAGACATACGTCATTTGCCTCTGTCGATGTAACACCGTTATTTGATCATCAAGCAATTGAATTAGATATCAAGGATAGCGATTTGAAGATCGATGTATATCGTTCGAGTGGTGCAGGAGGGCAACATGTCAATACGACAGATAGCGCTGTACGAATCACGCATTTACCGACTAAGATTGTTGTAACCTGCCAAAACGAACGAAGTCAAATTCAAAATAGAGAAAAAGCGATGGAGATTTTGAAAAATAAATTATATCAGTTGGAAGTTGAAAAGAGAGATGAGCATCTACGCAAGTTAAAAGGTGATATCGTAGATATCAATTTTGGCTCGCAAATTCGAAGTTATGTGATGCATCCATATTCTCTTGTAAAAGATCATAGAACGAATGCGGAAACTTCGAATGTAGAAAAAGTATTAGATGGAGATATTGATTTATTTATCAACGCAATGTTGAAGAAAGGAAGTTTATAATGTGGTTTAAAAAGAAAAAGGAAACACAAGATATTAATATTATTCAGTCGATTTATAAAAAGGATCGTTTGGTACGTTATGCACAATTTGTAGCAGGTGTTTTATGCGTTGCAATCGCATTTAATTTATTTATTTTACCGACGAAGATCGTGTATGGAATGAATGGTATCGGAGTTATTTGTAATTCTATATGGGGAGTGGATTCCTCGATCGTTATTTTATGTGGAAATATTCTCCTACTATTATTGAGTTGTCTTTTATTAGGAGTAGATAAGACGAAGAATTCTGTTTTGGGATCGTTGTGCGTTCCATTATTTATCAAACTAACAGCATTTTTACCTGCCTATATGAGTATTCCTATGGATGATCCACTTTTAATGACATTGTTTGGAGCTGCTATGACAGGATTTGGGCTTGGACTTGTCTTCAAGTCAGGATTTACAACGGGAGGAACTGACATCTTAAATCAGATCGTTTCGAAATATGCTCACATGTCGATCGGAAGTTCTATGATTTTTACAGATGGATTGATTATTTTAGCAGGTATTTTTGCCTTCGGATGGATTCAATTGATGTACTCTGTAATTTCTCTTTATATTATTAGTATTATGACTGATAAAGTTATCTTAGGTATTTCAAATTCTAAGACATTCTACATTATTACAGAGCACGAAACAGCAGTCAAGAAGTTTATAATGCAACACTTAAGCCATGGAGTTACAGTGTTGGATGGAAGAGGTGGATTTACAGGAAATCATCAGAAAGTGATTATGTGTATTATCCCAACGAAAGAATATTTTATTGCAAAAGAGGGAATTCATAGCATTGATCCGAATGCTTTCTTCTTAGTAACAGATGCATACGAAGTATATGGAGGTGCTTAATATGAATGATAGAAATATCAGTAGAGTAAGTAGAACAGAAATGAATGCACAGCCGGAAGATATGACGAGAACACAGGCGATAAAAATGGAAGAGAAAAGCGAAGAGATAAAAGAAGTTCCTGTCGTGAAAAAGAAAATACACAGTCGTGATTTTATTCGCATGCGGCATGTAAATAAAAAATACAAGACGGGTGTAACGGCAATCCACGATTTAGATTTGAATATTAAAAAGGGTGAATTTGTCTTTATTATAGGATCTACTGGTTGTGGGAAATCCACTTTGATTAAGATGCTATATCGTGAAGAGAAACCAACAAAAGGTCAAATCTTAGTTGGAGGATTGGATGTTGCAAAATTGCGCAATAGTAAAGTATATAAATTACGTAGAAAGTTGGGAGTAGTATTCCAAGACTTTAAACTTTTAAATAAGACGGTATATGAAAATGTCGCTTTTGCGCTTGAAGTCTTTGGTCTTCCAAAGGATGAGGTACATTCTAAAGTGCTAAAAGTATTAGAACTTGTCGGATTAAAACATAAAGCAAAAAATTATCCGACGCAGTTATCCGGTGGAGAGCAACAGCGTGTTGCGATCGCTCGTGCGATTGTAAATGGCCCTAAACTGCTGATTTGTGATGAGCCAACAGGAAACTTGGATGAAGTTACAAGTATGGAAATTATGGCTGTCTTAGAGGAAATTAGTAAGATGGGAACGACGATTATCATGGTAACACATGATACGGAAATTGTAGATAAAATGAAAAAACGCGTTATTCTGTTAGATAGTGGTAGAATTGTAAAAGATTATCCAGAAGGTACTTATCATCATGAAAATCTCTAAAAAGAGATCGAAAGAAGACGTGGGAAAAATAAGACAATGGAAATTATTTCCGTTGTGAGATAAGAAAGGATTGGGAGTCATGAAGGTATTTAGAATTCTGGGAAGAAATATTAGAGATTCATTTAAGAGTGTATTTAGGAACTTTTCCTTATCGCTCGCATCGATCTCTTGTATTACAATTACATTAATTGTAGTTGCGATCTTTGTTATACTAACGTTTAACGTAAATAATTTTACTACACTTGTCGAAAAGGATGTGACAATCGTCGCATTTCTCGATGTGGATATCACACAGGAAAATATTAAAGTAGTCGAGAAGAAAATCGCTGATATCGATGAAGTCGATAACTATACATTTCAATCAAAACAAGAAATATCTGAAGAAATGATGGAATCGAGTGAAACGTTTAAAAATATTATGAAAGAGTGGACAGAGGAGGATAATCCTCTTCAAGATACATTTTTAGTAAAGGTAAAAGATATTAATGATATTGCGGATGTTGCAAAAAGGATCAAGAAAATGGATGGTGTTTCTATCGTTAAATATGGAGAAGGAATGGTAGAACAACTGATCTCTATTTTCGAAGTTGTCAGAAAGATATGTATGGGAACCGTGATTGCTCTTGTTTTGGTAACAGCATTCTTAATTTCTAATACAATTAAGATTACAATCTTCTCAAGAAGAAGAGAAATCGAGATTATGAGACTTGTTGGGGCAAGTAACATCAATATTAAAATTCCATTTATATTCGAAGGGTTATTTTTAGGAATTATGGGATCTATATTGCCTATTATAGCAACAGTTTATGGATATAATTTATTGTATGACAATTTTGATGGACAACTATTTTCACCATTTATTAAATTAGTTGAACCAGAACCATTTGTACTGTTTATATCTCTTGCACTTCTAGTGATCGGAATTTTAGTTGGTATGTTTGGTAGTTGGCGTGCTGTTAAGAAACATTTAAAAATATAAGGTGATCATATGGAAAAAAGAAAGTTAGAATTAGAAGAAAATAATCCTTTGAAGGATTATTTGGATGAAATTATTGGAAGTTTAGAGAGTCAGGAAAAAGTTGAATTTCCAACATATGATTTTCATTTAGAAGAAGACGAAGAGAAAGAAGATGAGTGATTCATCTTCTTTTTGTATAGACATATTTTATATTGCGTTATCATATACTTCGAGTGGGTGAGAAAATGGAATATAAAATAGGGGATCATGTTACGAGAAAATCATATCAAAATGATACGGTGTTTGTCATTATCGACATTGAAGATGACAACTATATTTTAAAGGGGTTAAATATTCGTTTGATAGCAGATAGTCCAAAGGAAGATCTACAAAGTTACAATGAGGAAGAAGATATCGAACAGGAAAATCCCTTTCTAGAACGGGTGAAAGTTTGTAACACTTTAGATCGGGATGATTACTTTTATTTGACAGGTAAGATTTTGCATATCGATGCAGATGAGGATTATTTAAATCGATGTTTAGATTATTATAAGACCAATAATTTATGGGCAGTTGGAATTCACGAACAGGAATCACAGATTCCATATCGTATGAGAGAGTTATTAGAAGAATATCGACCGACGATCGTCGTTATTACAGGACATGATGCTTATTATAAGAAAAAAGGAAACAAGGATGATATGAATGCCTATAAAAATAGTAGAAACTTTGTAAATGCAGTAAAAGAAGCAAGAAAATACGAGAAAAGTCATGAAAAGTTAATTATCATAGCCGGTGCATGTCAATCGGATTATGAGGAGTTAATTATGGCAGGAGCTAATTTCGCATCTAGTCCAAAACGAATCAATATTCATGCTTTGGACCCAGCAATTATCGCGTCGAAAATTAGTTTATCCGATGTCACTTCTGATATTGATTTAAAGGGAATTTTAGAGATGACAAAATATGGACCAAATGGAATTGGAGGAATTAAGACCAAAGGTACGATGTATGTCGGATATCCAAGATAGGAGGTTATATGACAATACATAAAATTAAGGAAGAACTAGGTGAACACATCGGAGATAAAGCTATGATTAAATATAGCTTAGGTAGAAATAAATACGAGAAATATGAAGTCATTATTGAAAAATTGTATAATAACATTTTTTTGGTACGAGCGGGGAGCGGGAAAGAAGTACAGATGAAATCATTTTCTTATATTGATATTATTACGAAGACAATTAAAATAGATTACGATGCTTAATGTCGTATGGTAAGCGAAATATGGCATAAGACAAAAGAGTGAACATATGATGTAATATATCATATTTCGTTGATATCGCATATTGCAATAATAAAGAAAGTGTTATATAATGAAGATGTATAGTAGTATACTGAAGGGAGAGATTTATTTGAAAATCACATCTGTTAATGTTCGCAAAGTCGAAAAAGAAGCTTCAAGAATGAAAGGAATTGCATCTGTTTTACTCGATGATTGTTTTGCAGTGCATGATATTCGTATTATCGAAGGAGATAACGGACTTTTTATCGCTATGCCTAGTCGTAAGACTGCTACTGGTGGATACCGTGATATTGCACATCCAATCAATCCAGAGAGCAGAAAAATGTTTGAGGATGCCATTTTAGAAGCTTTTAAAAACGAGGCGTAACATAAAAACTCTAGTACTAGAGTTTTTTCATGCTCCTTTCGGAAGAGAGTGTTACTCTCTTTTTTTGTTCTAATTTTTACATCGCTTACATAAACTTATAATAAAAGGAGGAGAAAAATGGACAAGGATCATACGACAATCTCATCTTTGAATCATAATGTTACAATGAGTGATCGAAAAAATATTATGATCAGTGGTGTGAAAAAGATCGATAGTTTTGATAATGAAGAATTTTTAATGGATACAAGTATGGGGTATTTGGTGATGAAAGGAGAAGAACTAGAGATTATAAAATTGGATACTTATCAAGGAAATGTATCCATTAAGGGAAGAGTAAATAGTCTGACATATATGGATCATGGCAAACAAGAGAAAAAGGAGGAAGGAGTTTTTAGTAAACTCTTTCGATAATGAATTTACAAATGCAGATCAGTTTAAGTATTTTCTCTTTCCTATATGGAATGTTTTTCGCACTTACAACCACGATCGCTTTTCAATTATTGCATCATCCTAATTTATGGATTCGTTATTTATTTACGTTTGGATTTGTGATGTTACACATTTTAGTTTATTTTTTAATTCTGAGAAAGTTTTTCTATGGTATACTACATCCTTATTCTATTTTACTTTTAACATTAGGGGTATTTGTGGAACATGCAATTTCCTCTCGTGTTGAAATTCGTATAAAAAAATGATATACTTAATTGTATAGTAGGATGGTGATATATGGCACAAAAAAGAAAACGAAAAGTTGTAAAAGCAGCTAAGAGAAGACTTGTATTTTTTGGAACGATTTCGATCGCTGCGATTATTTATTTTTTCGTAACGCTTGCTACATATACCATTCGTATTGCTGAATTAAGTCAGGAAAAAAAGGAACTTGCAGCACAGATGGTCACGTTGAAAGACGATGAAGAAAATTTAAAATTAGAGATTCAGAAATTACAAGATCCTGATTATATCGCCCGCTTTGCAAGAGAAAATTATCTTTATTCTAAAGATGGTGAATATATTATTAAAATCGAAGATAAAAAGGAAAAGAAGAAAGAAAAAGATAATGGAATCGAGATCAAAGAAGAATATATTGCAATTGGAGGAATTGTGCTTTTCCTATTATTGGTATTATGGTTAAGGCATAAACAAAAATGAACCTAAAATGGTTCTTTTTTTTTTGAACAAAAAAAGAGAGTAGGTATCTACTCTCGAATGACAACGGTTCGTTTGAATGTTTTCGTAAAGTCCCCATATGTCACCGTATAGGTAATTGTATAGGTATTGGCTGCTGTCGTATCAATGGTTGTTGCTGGAGCTCCTGTCGCATCTACGATCGTTGTTTTGATAGTTGCATCATCAGTAACATCTACGCCGTCTTCAGTAACTTTTACAGAGTATTCTGTGTAAGTTCCACCAACTGTTAGAGTGATTGTTTCACTACCTACTAGTTGAGCAGTAATCGTTGTTTTCAGTCCGGATAAGTCCACTTTCGTTTCTGCTCCGGCACTTTCTAACGAAGCATCGTTTACATAAGTTGCTTTTACTACATAGGTAGAAGCACTTTTAGCACTGACTGTAAATGATATTTGTGTATTTGCTGTAGACTGAATCAAACGAAGTGTTCCGTCTGCATTTTTTGCATAAACGTTATATTTAATTCCACCCAATGCGGCATTTTTAGGATCGACCTTATTCCATGAAAGAGTAACAGTCGTTCCTTTTAAAGAACTTGTAAGACCTGTAGGCGTATCTAATACTGTATAATTTTCAGATACTTCTGTAGGTTCTGTACCTTTTTTAAACAGCTCTGTACGTTTCATGTTAGCTGGTGTATTTGGTCCTGCTAGTTTTGCTGGATTTGATCCCATTTCAACTTCTACGGCTACAACACCACTTGGCATCTGGAATTCTGCATTCGAAGTAAAGAATCCTCTTGCAACAGCTTGGAATAGTCTACGATGTCCTCCTGTATTAACTGTACTTACATGATTTGGATCAATTTTATCATATCCATACCAAACAGAAATTGCGTATTGGGTATTGTATCCAGTTACCCATAAGTCGTTAACAGCGTTATCTGGGAATCCATACCGTTGGATTACTTCCTTCGTAAAGTTAGAAGTACCTGTCTTCGCTGCAAATTTTACACCATTTACCATGTTAGATCCGACTCCAAAGTCTGAAGCATCGTATAGAACACTGGTAATCATGTATGCTGTTTCTGGACTCATGACCTTTTTCTTTTCTACTTTATGTTCATAAGTTTCACCAGAATTACGATATACGATTTTTGTAAATGTATAAGGTTTAATATAGTAACCACCATTTGCGAATGCTGCGTATGCTGCAGACATCGTGAGTGGGCTTTCTCCGTTATATCCACCTAATGCGTGAGCTTCATGGATAAGTCCATTATCGGAAACTTCAGGAGAGAGTCCGAGAGATTCGGCAAATGCTTTGATTTGCGAATTTTTATTTTGTTGGAATGCTTTTAATGCTGGAATATTACGAGATTGAGCGAGTGCATCGCGCAAAGTCATAAAACCTTGGAATTTACGGTCCCAGTTTTCGATCGGAGTACCGTCTGTATAAGTATGTGGTTCATCGATAAACGGGGTATAGGTAGACCAATTTTGATATTCGATACCTGGACCATAGTCATAGATTGGTTTTGCCGTTGATCCAATTTGTCTATCTATCATAGTTGCACGATTATAATCACGTACACCCGAACGGTTTCGACCAGCACCAATCGCAGCAACCGCACCTGTTTTTACATCGATGACTGAGATTCCTGCGTTTACGGAATCATTTTCCCATTTAAATGTTTCTCCTGACATAATGTCATCTACGTGTTTTTGTTGTTCTTTATTCATTGTTGTATAGATC
Organism: uncultured Mycoplasmatota bacterium; assembly: GCA_937944975.1. GTDB lineage: Bacteria > Bacillota_I > Bacilli_A > RF39 > UBA660 > Fimihabitans. The sequence goes on from CALEBF010000004.1 coordinate 43,243, forward strand.
TGCATAGATACGTTATATGGATTTTGTCCTGTGACATCGATTACGTCTTCGATGACGGTATCGACGAATGCTTGATAAGTATCTACCTGACCTTTCGTTTCTGTGTTTTTCAATAATTTATCTACCGATAGGGCTTCAGCAGCTTTTCGTTCTTTCGATGTGATATATCCATGGCGTTCCATGAGATATAAAACGGTATTACGACGCTTTTCAGCAGCTTCTGGATGTAGATATGGGTCGTATGAATTTGGCGCCTGGAATAGTCCTGCAATCAAGGCAGCCTCTGCCAGGTTGATATCTTTGGCACTTTTTCCAAAGTAGGTTAAACATGCTTGTTCTACACCGTAAGCACCACTACCTAAATAAGGCGCATTGACATAGAACTCCATGATTTCTTTCTTACTGTAGTTTTGTTCAACTTGGAAGATCGACATATAGATGTCTGTAAATTTTCTCGTAATACTACGCTGAGTAGAAGTAAAGTGATTTTTTACAATTTGCATTGTCAACGTAGACGCTCCACCGGCATTTCTTCCTAATACTGTACCAATTCCAGCTTTTAAGAAACGAGGTAAATCGAATCCATTGTGTTGGAAGAAACGAGAATCCTCAGTTGCGATAATGGCGTTGACTAATACTTCAGGAAGTTCATCATAAGTAATTTTTTCACGATTTTCACTTCCTAGTTTTGCCACGACATTTCCCTCTACATCATACACGATAGATGCTTCTTGGTGATATAGTTTTTCTGGATCAAACTGTGGCGCATTGATGACGATGTATGCCATGAATGCTGCAACAGCGAGGAAACATACAATAAAGAAGATCAAAATTGCAAGTAAGATCTTTTTTCCTCTTCTTTTTTTCTTTCGTGACGAGTCACTGTGTTTCACAGCTTTTGCCGAATGTCGCGGTTTTGGCTTTGACTTTTGCTTTTTTAAAAACGACGGAACTAAGATAATTACATCGATAATTCCTAATACTAAGAATGCTTTTAAAAAGCCGATCGCTAAAGTTCCAACGATGAGTGCGATGATGCTGACTAAAATGACAGCACACTCAAATTGATTGTTTCGAATAAATCGTTTTACTTTCTTCATAATGCTTCTCCTTTAAAATAAATTTCATCTAATACTGATAAATAATCTAATCGAGGAGTATATTTCTCTTTGATTAGAAAGCCCTCTTTTTCAAAAAAAGAGACAGGGATTGACTTCCTATTTGTGTTTGTTAGGAATGCTTGAAGTTTACTACCATCTAGAAGATATGTCAAATTCAAGGTTGAAAATCGTACGATGAGAAATCCAATTCCCCCGTGTCTACGGATATCCTCTAAATGTTTGATTTGATGCACATGAATATTCGATAGTGGGAATCGTGTCTTATATCTCGTTTCTTTCGCTTCGAAATCAATATATCGTCCCTTATAAACGCCATTGTAATCCGTAGTTGACGGCGTTTTATAATAGGCTTCGCGAATCACTGCGTCAATTCGCGAGTGATAATCTACTTTTGAGACTGTAATCGGTGTCGGTTTTTTATAGATAATCGCGATATCATTTTTTCGATAGTAAAGATTTGTTTCATTGATGTCCGCTTCCAGACTCATTCCTCTGTTGCCGTACGATACTTCGTGTTTCGTCTGCTTTTTAATTCCACCAGGATAATTCATATACTTCACCATTCTAATTATACTATAAAACATCAAGAAAAGAAATGATTTTTCATGGAAATTTTCATTTGACAATCAAAAGACGAGGGAAAATATGTCAAGCTTTTTTGACAGGAAAAGAGAGAACATGATATAATTTATGAGTCAAAGAGAAAATATAGGTGAGATTATGAAGATAACGAGTGTAGAGTTAAAAGTGAGTGCTGTCAGACGTAGTCAGTATCCTACAGATAACAAACCAGAATTTTTAATGGTTGGGAGAAGTAATGTAGGAAAGAGTAGTTTTATCAACACTTTAATTCATCGTAAAAATTATGCACGTACGTCTTCCAATCCTGGAAAGACACAGACGATCAATTTTTATCTAGTAAATGATTCTTTTTATCTAGTGGATGCTCCGGGATATGGGTTTGCTAATTTAAGTAAGAAGCATCGTAAAAAATTTGGGTTAATGATGGAAGATTATATGACGAATCGTAAAAACTTAAAACAAGTGTTTATGTTGATTGATTTTAGACATAAACCTACGAGTGATGATATTTTAATGTACGATTTTTTGAAACATTATGAAATACCTGTTACGATCGTCGCAACGAAGATTGATAAAGTAGGGATTACATCTCATCAAAAACAGAGAAATTTAATCTTAGATGCATTAGAGTTAGTTGTTGGAAATGATTTTGTCATGTTTTCTAATGTAACGAAAGCTGGAAAAGATGAGATTCATCAAAAGATAGAAAATAACATCTAGATCGATCGCAAAATTTACCAAAAGACATAGGATATGTTAGGTGGTAATGTGAAGATCGTTATGTTGGATGAAAATAGCTTTTTCATTTATTTAAATCGAGATTATATCTCCGAGATAAATTTTGAAGAAAAATACGAGTTAGAAGCTTATTTTAAAGTATTATTTTCTAAATTGAAAACATATTATGATATCGAGATGTGTGGATATTATCATATTAAATGCTACATCGACTCCTACTACGGAATGATTTTATACGTACAAAAAGAAGATGTAGAATATTTTGATTATTTGGATAATCAAGTGGATATGAGAATGATACTAGAAGAGGAACAGTGTTTTTTATATCGAATATTCGATTATTTCGATTTTCCTGCAACTTTTAAAAAGAAAGGCGATATCTATCAATATAAAAAAGGGTTTTATTATAAGCTAAACGAAAAACTTGACTCGATCTCGTTTGGAAACTTGTTGGAATATTCTGAGATCGTGTTTGAAAATACGTTACCAATATTGAAGTATGGAAAGAAAGTGTCGTAACTTTCTTTTTTGCAAATAAAATGTCAAATATTTGAAAAAGCATTTAAAGTCGATAGAAATATGGTATGATATTAAGAGAAAGTAGGGGGAGATTATGGGAACTGATGTTTTACAATCTAACGTAGAAAAAGCGATGATGCCATTTAGTGGAATTATTGATGTGATCGTAAAATTCGCACCTATCTTTATCGTTTTATCGCTGATTGTCATAATTTCTCTTTTTCGCATTTTTCAAAAAGCGGGTAAGCCTGGATGGGCAGCTTTTGTGCCGATCTATAATTTGGTTGTGTTTGCCAAAATTTGCGATATGAACATGATGACTTTATTGTGGATCTTTGTGCCTCTTTTAGGTCAAATCATTTTATGGGTTTTATTAGTGATGAATTTATCCCGCGTTTTTGGAAAGAGTAAAGATTTTGGTACTGCTATGATTTTCGTACCGTTTATTTGTTTCCCGATGCTTGCATTCCAAGATGCGAAATATAAAAATCAGGATGCTCCGATGAAAAAAGTTGTTTCACAAGGAATGGCCGTACGTGGAATGAATCAAGTGGAGGGAATGCAATTGAAAAGTCAAGATGGATTCCAAGAAGTTACAATGGATACGGGAATGTCACGTCCAATCGCACCAGTACATGTTGCAGATCAAAGTACGGATGTTACAACTTCTAATCCACAACGAGATCTATTAAATGCAATGCCACAGATGAATGTCAATGTTACCCAGATGGCAGCACAACAAAATTCTATTGGAGGACAGAGTTATACGCAGCCGGTTGTTTCGATGGATCAATCAAGTGTGGCACCACAGGACAATTTCACTTCTACACCAGTCATAGAACAACCAGTACAGCCAGTTACACCAGTTGTTCCTTTGAACGAATCTCCTTCGGATACAGCAATGATAGAAGAAGAGCCACCGGCAATGAATCCACAATTAGCTATTTTACAAGGGAATATAGTGGATACTACAACGTATACAGAACCTCCTATGCCTGTTTATGAAACACCAGTGCAACCGGAGGTGAATCCGGTTCCACTCGCACAATCAGATGTCGAGAGAATGCAAGAGCAACCATCGATGATGGGAATTTTCGATAATCCTTTAGAAATGCATGCAACGATGAATCCAACACCGAATGTCGAACCAACATCAAATACAGTGCAAACACCACCAGTGGTAAATCAACCAATCGAGCAACAGTCTACAGTGCAATTGGATTTGAATGGAAGGGTGATGCAACCATCAGAGAGAGAACTTGCGAACAAGCAAGCAGAAATTACGCCAGGATTTAAGCGCTGTCCTCACTGTGGTGCGAAAGTTGCAGAGCATTTGGAAACATGTTTCTTATGTGGAAATCGTTTTTAAAGAAAAGTCTTCTTTTCTTTTTTTGTTGGAGAAAGATCCTTTTTATGTTATAATGATTAGGAATTTGAGGTGATAAGATGAAAAAACCTGTCGTAGCACTTGTAGGAAGACCGAATGTAGGGAAGTCAACGATATTTAATCGTCTCGTCGGGAAAAAAATTTCTATTATAGAAGATACCCCAGGTGTAACGAGAGATCGTATCTATGGTACTGTTAAGTTTAACGACTATAGTTTTCATTTGATCGATACTGGTGGAATTGATCTATCAGAGGATCTTTTTAATGAAGAAATTAAAATGCAGGCAGAACTTGCTATTGACGAAGCAGATATTGTGCTATTTGTCGTCGATGGAAAGGAAGGGCTGACTTCGAACGATTACGTCGTACGGGATATGCTTGTGAAAGCACATAAAGATGTCATCGTCGTAATCAATAAAACCGATAGTAAAGAATATAAGAATCATATGTATGATTTTTACGAATTAGGTTTTGACCATTACGAAGAAGTTTCGGGAGAGCAAAATATTGGAATTCACGATCTACTTACGATGATTACTACTGATTTTCCAATGAATTTAGAGGACGAATACGATGAACACATGATACGTTTTTCAGTGATTGGAAGACCGAATGTTGGAAAAAGCAGTTTAGTCAATGCGATTGTCAATGAAGAACGTGCGATCGTAAGTAACGAAGCAGGAACGACTAGGGATGCAGTTGACACTGTTTTTACCTATCATGGAAATGACTATGTCGTCATCGATACAGCTGGAATGAGGAAAAAAGGACGTATTTACGAGCGCGTGGAAAAATATAGTTTACTACGTTCTTTGCGCGCAATTGATCGCTCTGACGTGTGTTTAATTGTGATCAATGCAGAAGAAGGAATTATCGAACATGATAAACATATTGCAGGATATGCAATCGAGGCTGGTAAAGCTGTTATTATCGTCGTAAATAAATGGGATGTTGTAGAAGATAAAGATCGTGCGATGAAACGTTGGACAGAAGATATTCGAAATCAATTTCAATTTATGAATTATGCACCAATTGTCTTTTTATCTGCTCGTACGAAAAAGAGAATTCATACATTGATGCCAGAAATTTTAAGAGTGTATGAAAATAGTAAAAGAGAGATCAAAACAAGTTTATTGAACGATGTGATCATGGATGCATACTCTCTTAATCTACCTCCTTCTTATAAAGGAAAAAGATTAAAAATTTACTTTTCTAATCAAGTGAGTACACAACCACCAACTTTTAATATCCAAGTAAATAGTAAGGGATTAATTCATTTTTCTTACGAGAGATATTTGGAAAATAAAATACGCGAGTCATTTGATTTTGAAGGAACTCCAATTGTATTACAATTTAAAAACAAAGGAGAACAATAAAACGTACTTTGCGTACGTTTTTTATGTACCAATGAAGTAAAAAATCATATACTAACTTAGGAGGTACTATGGATATGAATTTTTCGGATAGTTTTTTTAATAAGATAGAAAAAAAGACGAATGTTGGAAAGGAAACGATATTGGATTTAGCGAAGAAATTACAACAAAATGATTTAAAACATGAGGGGACACTTCGTGAAGTGATTCAAGAACTTGGCAAAATGACAGGTAAAAGTGTGTCAAAAGAAAAAGAGGATAAAATTGTAGAAGCTGTTGTGAATGATAAAGTTCCTAACGATTTGAATAAATTTTTATAATGTAAAGTAAATATAAAAATATTGTCAAAGAATTGTGGTATTTGGTACAATGAAAATAGGGTTGGTGAGTTTTATGCAGGATGAAAATAGACAACAGATCAATCAGTTGAAGCAAAATCTTGTACCGCTTTCAACAGGATTATTAAAGAGTTTTTCCGATCAAGAAATTGAACTGTTGACACAGAAACTAGAGCAAATGATAAAGCGAGAGTATCCAAAAAAAGAGACGGATGTTACGCTTATGCAAAATCGAATGAAACATAACTTTCAGTTTTGTGTAACTCGCGTAGGTGGTGGGATGCGTCGTGAAATTGATCAAATGGAGGAAGATCAAACAATAGAGGAAGAATATCAAGCTTTGCGAGATATTTTCGATCGATACTTTCACACATCTACGACCAGTTGTTACGGAGATTTTATTGGGCGTAGTTTAGAAGAAATCTTAGATGATTTTAAGAGATTAAATCATCAACAAATTCCATTTGACTTAAAATATACGACGTTGAAAAAGAAGATGAGAAAAAAGATGAATCAATCTTTAGAACCATTTGTAAAAACGACGAGAGATACAGTTTCAAAGCAATTTTTCCACAAGATTTCTATTGGAAAAAAATATATTAGAAAAAAAAGAGGATAGAAAAATTATAAAATCTTACCTCTTTTTATTGTTTGAAATTTAAGATTATGATATATTAAAGCAATGATATGAGGTGAGGTAGATGGAATTAAAAAAAGGAAACTGGAGAGTTCTTTCGATTATATTTTATTACTTACGTCATAAAAAGGGGAGTTTAATTCTTTATATTCTTTGCTTTATCTTAAGAATGATTCCAGACGCATTTGGTCCATTTTTATGGGGAATTTTACTTGAATTTTTAATAGAAAAGAATTATCAATTATTTTTATATGGTTTAATTGGTTATGAAATGATATGTCTTGTATCAGGGGCATTCATATCTAATATAGAAATGAAATTATATCAGACGTTAGAAATAGAATTTACGAAAAATGCAACGAAAGATCTTTACCGAAAAATAGATCAGTTACCTGCCATTGCTTTCGAAAAGATGGGAGTTGGCGAATTTGTCAATCGTATCGTGCAAGATCCAGGACAGGTATTACAACTTTTAAGAAATCTTATTACATTATTTTTACGTAGTGTAGTGGCATTTATCGTAGTGATCGTGTCATTTTCGATGTCGATCATTTTAGGAATCGAAATTTTAATTTTTGCCGGAATCACAGCATTGCTTTCTTATAAAATATTTCCAAAGATTAAAAAGCTTCAAAAGGATGTAAAAAAAGAATCAGATCAAATCGTAAAGCGCGCAACAGAAAATTTATCTGGTATTAGAGAAATTAGAGCTTTAGGCGTTCTTTCGTCCATTGAAAAAAGTTTATTTGAACATGTTGATGCGCTGTATGGACATTTGAAAAAGAGTTCCAACTATGAAGCCAATTATTATGGTTTGAGTAATGCTTTTTACTACATTTTAGAGTTTGTTATTTTTGCTACATGTGGTTATTTTTTCGTACAGGGGAAAATTGCCTATAGTTTGTTTGTCATGATGGAAACTTATATCTTTCGCATTAGCTACGTAGTGGAGAGCTTAAGTAATTTTGGGGTCAATTACAATAAAGTTATCGTATCTTTATCGCGTATGGATGAAATATTACATAATAAGCTTTATCATGATATAAAATATGGAGATAAGAATTTGAAACAAGTATCAGGAAATATCACTTTTGATTCAGTAGAATTTCAATATAGTGAAGAGGAAGAAAAAACTTTACGTGGATTAAATATGGAGATCACGCCACATAAAAAAATAGCAATTGTGGGACGCAGTGGAAATGGAAAGAGTACGATCTTTAATTTATTATTACGTTATTTTGATGCGACGAAAGGTACAATTTTTATCGATGATACTCCGATAGAAGAACTATCAGAAGCATCTTTACGTGAGAATATTTCGATTATCAGACAATCCCCATTTTTATTTAACATGAGTATTCTTGATAATTTAAAGTTAGTGAATGAAAATGCAACTTTAGAAACAGTGAGAGAAGCATGTAAAAAGGCATATATCGATGATTATATTATGAGTCTTCCGAAACAATATGATACCCTTATAGGAGAAGGTGGAATCAACCTAAGTGGGGGTCAAAAACAGCGAATCGCGATTGCTCGAACGTTGTTGCAAAATACTAAGATTGTTTTATTTGACGAAGCGACAAGTGCTCTAGATAATGAGTCTCAGGAGTATATTAAAAGGACGATCGACGATTTAGTAAAAGATCATACGATTGTCATTGTTGCGCACAGATTATCGACGATTATAGATGCCGATCTTATTTTTGTAATTCATGAAGGTAGAGTGGAAGCGAAAGGAACTCATAAAGAGTTATTAAAGACTTGTGAAAAATACCGTAGTTTATATCAAGTGGAAAGTATGTAAAAGCAGAAGTGGATTACTTCTGCTTTTCATTTTCTTCAATATAGATTCTAGGAACTCTTTTTCCTACTGTGCAAATGACTTCATATGGAATTGTTTTTAAATGTTCTGCTACTTGTCTAATATGATAATTGTCTTTCAAAATATCGACAGTATCGTATAATTTTACTTTTCGATCGACTTTGATCATTAACATGTCCATGCAGATATTTCCGACAATCGGGTAGGGAATTCCATTGATATACACCATTCGCCCTTTGTTGGCACGTATCACTCCATCAGCATATCCGATAGCAACGACGGCGATTTTTTCTTCTTCTTTTGCCTTATATGTAGCATCATAACCAATGGTTTCACCCTTTTTCAAATCTTTCAAAGCTATGATGCGACTATGTAAAGAGAAGGTAGACTTCAGTTGTAAAAAACTATTTTCAGAAAATCCATACATGATGAGACCAAGGCGACACCCGTTAGTATGTGGTATGTGTGGATAACGGGTTAATGTTTCACTTTGCGCAATATGTACGATCGGAATTTTAGATAGATCGATGTCTTCCGTGATGGTTTGGAAGGTTTCTAATTGTTTCTTTGTGGTTTTTCCGTCGCTTGCTTTATATATATGAGTATAAATTCCTTCTAGATGCAGGCCACGTTCTTTTAGTTCCTGCCAGATTTGGTCCATTTCTTCTTTAGTTTTAATCCCTAGACGATTCATTCCTGTGTCGATTTTTAAATGCATCGAAATACCTTCGAGATTGGTGGGTAAAATTGTTTCAAAATATTCTAGTGATGGAATGGTAATGGTAATTTTTTCTCTACGACAAATAGATAGATAATTAGGATGAATTACACCGAGACATAAAATAGGAATATCTTTTATTTCTTCACGTATGGTTAAGGCTTCTTCAAGAGAAGATACAGCCAGATAATTACATCCTCCTGCGATGATACTTTTGACGACTTTGATATCGTAATGACTATAACAATCTGCTTTTACTACGCCGAAATAATATTCGTAATCATTGTATTTTTTGACCAATTTTTCTACATTTTCTCGAATGTTTGTCAAGTTGATTTTAACATAGGTTCCTCTATAGTTTTCCATAACATTCCTCCATTCTAATTCCATTGTACTCTGTTTTTATTATAAAAAGAAGTAAAAAGACATTATCTTTACAATAATGTCTTTTCTTTTACAACTGTTATTTTTTCGTTTTTACTGGTGGTTTTTCAGAACCGATTTTTGGAGCATTTCCATCTAGCATTGATTGCAACGGATCTTCTTCATTTACGAACCAACGAGCGTGTTCTAGTAGTTTAGTAAAAGATGGAGTATAATTGGTGTCTGTATTGGATGAATCTAATTCTGCAAGCATTTTTCGAATGTTTGTTTTCATTCGTCGAGACACTGGATTTTTTTGATTGTGGTTGTCTTTTGTTTCTAGAAGATAAACTTCTCTATATCCATCGAGAGTTGGTTCGAATGAGGTGAGATATTTCATTCCGAAATATGACTCTAATAAGAACCATTCTCTTTGAGCTAAGAATCCTATAGTTGTTTCACAGCCTTCTATTTCTGTTGTCAATAGTTTATTAAGCAGTTCAGGCTGTTTTTCTAGTTGTTTATGTTTGTTGAGCAAATCTACGAATTTTATATTCTGTAAGAATTGCATGTATCGATTATAATAATTTTGCAATCTTGGAGTTAAATCTTCTTTTGTTAAGTGATATTGTTCTAACGTAGAGAAAAAGTGTCCTATTTGACTCATTAAATTTTTCTTCATCATCGTGCAAGTGTAGTTTTTTGCATTTCCAAGGGGATTCAATGCTTTGATTTGACTTAGATCTTCACATTGTAATTCCGTAACATTGAATATTCCATTGAGTAAGAAATCTTTTTCGGAAATCGTTCCTGTAGTCTCTGTTTCTGGCATATGATATGGAATTGTTTCCCAAGTGATATGATGTTTTTCGACTTTTGTCTTCTCTGGTTTTAGGCGATGTAAGAAAGATTCCATTTGATTGATACGACGATCTAGGTCTTTGATAGCTAAGTTAGGATTATTTAGTTCCCATAATCTAATTTGGAGTATACTCCAAATTTTTTTCTCTTCTTTTGTTTTAATAACTGTTTTTGATTCCTTTTTTAGTTGAGTAATCTTCTCTTCATTTTTGATATACCATTTCCATTCGCTTGCGATTTTTTTTAAACTGTTATTCATATCTTTGGAATCTTGGCTTAATAGTTGCTGGGCATTTTTTAATAAGATGCGGTTTAAGTTTCTCATCGCGGTAGTTGAATATTCTTGATAGAACAACAGCTCTCCTTTATTGTTACGTCCCGCGATATAGTGGATAAATGAATTAGGATCAGTAAATGTTTGAATGTTACAAATAAGTGATTCTCTCGTAATTCCTTGTTTTTTTCTTTCTTTTGTAGTTTGCTCTTCCATATAGTTTTGATATGCTAAGAAAAGTATATCAGCATCAAAGTTATAATCTTTTGCTATTTGTGCGATTCCTTTTTGCCTGCAGTCTTCAATTAACTCTTGAAATAAGTTTTCTGGTAGTGATAAGATGCGGTTCATCTCTCTTGCAAACATGTTTTTCTTCTCAGTTCTTTTCATCATTCCCGTCGATGGTAATGTCATAATTTCACCTCTCAGAGGGCTATATTAACATAATATGTAGAAAAAAGCAATCGTTATAAGACGATTGCAAATAAATTACCGCTTCCTTTATTTACCAATTTAGATAAAGTTTGTTGAAGTTTGTATCTTGCGTTTTCTGGAAGTAGTGATAATTTTGCTTGGATTCCTTCTTGAACGATGACGTCTAAGCTGCGTCCAAATATTTCACTTTTCCATATAGCGCTCGCATCTTTATCGCTATCTTTCATTAAATGATTGATGAGTTCTTTGCTTTGAAGTTCTGATCCAATGATCGGTTCGAAAGTAGATTCTACATCGACACGAATCATGTGGATGGATGGCGCAACTGCTTTTAATTTAACACCATATCTACTTCCTTGTTTTAGAATTTCAGGCGTATCGAGTTTCATATCGGCAAGTGTTGGAGTAGCGACTCCATATCCTGTCTGTTTGACCATTTTGAGCGCACCTTTGATTTGATCATATTCTTGTTTTGCCTCGGTGTAATCCTGAAATAAAGCGAGTAGAGCGGCTTTGCTTGTGATATCGACACCAATGATATCTTTTAATATTTGATTGTAAAGTTCACTTGGTGCATTTAAAGATACAGTGACGACGCCTGTAGAAGTATCGACGTTGGAAAGATATGCTTTGCTGATATACTCGCAATCTTGGAAATGTGATGTGATGTGTTCGATATCGCGCAGCTTATCGATTTCGATCACACTTTCTCTGATTTTATCTACGTATATTTTCTTTAACCAATGGTTTGCAGATAGACATGCGATCCATTCTGGCATATCGACATTGACTTCCAATACAGGAAATTCGTATAATGCTTCTCTTAAAATATTGTAGATATCTCTTTCGGTCATGTTTTCTATACTGATTGGTAAAACAGGAACATCGTATTCTTCTTGCATTTTTTCGGCGAGACGTTCTGTTTCAGGCAACATTGGATGTGTCGAATTTAAAAGGACGATGAATGGTTTTCCAATTTCCTTTAATTCAGCGACGACTCTGTTTTCAGCTTCTACATAATCGACGCGATTGAGTTCCCCAATCGATCCATCTGTGGTTACGACGATTCCAATCGTGGAGTGATCCTTTATCACTTTTTCCGTTCCAACTTCGGCTGCTTCGATAAATGGAATCTCTTCGTCATACCATGGAGTCTTGACCATACGAGGTCCATTTTCATCCTCGTATCCTTTCGCATTAGGAATAACATATCCAACACAGTCGACGAGTCGTACATTCGCACTAAAGTCATCGATTTGAATTTTAGCAGCATTGCTAGGCACGAATTTAGGTTCGGTTGTCATAATTGTCTTTCCTTGTGCACTTTGTGGTATTTCATCTAATGCACGTTTTCTTTCATATTCGTCTTCTATGTTTGGAACGACGAGGTTTTCAATTACTTTTTTTATGAAAGTTGACTTTCCTGTTCGAACCGCTCCAACGACACCTAGATAAATGTCTCCACCGGTTCGTTCTGTAATACTTTTGATAATCTCTATTTTTTCCATCTGATCCCTACTTTCTTTCTAGTTCACTATATGATTGTGCTTTATAAATTATCACAAAATCCTTTAAAACTGTGTTATAATGAAAAAAAGGAGGAGAGTATGAAGCGTTTAAGAAAAATAGGTTCTATCTTTTTCGCTTTAATGATTACATTATGTGTGATTGGCGCTGTTGCAATACAACAGTTTCAAATTGTTGTGAGTGAAAATCACATAGAAGAAAGTTTATACGAGGCAGATTACGAGACTTTGTTTCAAATGATCGAGCTAGAGCAAGGAACATTACTAGATCAAATCAACTCGTTAGTAGGAGCGCGTCCTTGGATCGGGGCGAGTACGACGGATATATTACAGACGGATCTTATTTCTACTTTGGTAAAAACGGTAATCGAAAATCAAAAGGAAAATAAACTAGATCATCGTTTGTCAAAAGCAGAATTATTTACCATTTTAAACGAACATAGTACGATGATTGAAAGAGATTTTCAAATGAGATGGGATGATCAAACCAAAGAGTTCATTTTAAGACAAATGGCAGAAGATATCTACCAACTGATCGATCAAATTCCCGATGAGGTCTATCAAATTGTCGTCAATTCATCAGATATCAATATGTTGTTAAATGAAAATATTAGTTGGATTATATTGTTGATTGCTGGTGTTTTTATAGTAGGTCTTTGGATGTTAAATTTAAATCGTAATTTTTTTCTTTATCTTATGATTCCGATAGGACTGGTTGTACTTTATTCATTTGTTTTCACGCAATTTTCTCAGTTTGCGATCGCAAGTGCAACGACGCCACAATTAGCATTTGCCGTTGATTTGTTAGGACCATATATAGATGAGACGGTGAAATGGACAGAACAAGTGGGATGGATCGTATTCGGCATCATGATCGGCGTAGGAACGATCTACTTGATATGTACTTTGTGGCAAAGAAAAAGAGAAATTCCATCGAGATAGGAGGGTTAATTATGACAGATGTAGATAAAGCGGATGTAAAAGAATACGAATATAGGAGAAGAATTATCGAGTTAGAAACGGAGAAAAATCTCGAAAAGCAAAAAGTGATGCAAATGGAACTTCAATATCAACAATTGAAGGGGCAATGTCATTATCTAGAAGAGTTGGTTGCATTACAGAATGCGAAATTAAATAGCAAGGGATGGAAAGCATTAGAAAAAATGAGGAAGGTAGTTTATTGTTGCCGTCATTTTTCAAACCCAAAAAAAGTGACTTCGTCGCAGGAACAAGTTTTGGAACCTGACTTAGATAAGAAAGAGGAACAAAAGGTAAAAAAAGGCAAACCTTATCGCAGTCATTATGAAGAAGATCAAGATTTTTCTAAATATCACACAGATATTAAAACGTTGACATTTTATTTACCTCAATATCATACGTTTCCTGAAAATGACGAATGGTGGGGGAAAGGATTTACGGAATGGGTAAATACCCGTAAAGCAAAACCTCTTTTTCCTGGACATTATCAGCCGAGAGAACCACACGACGATATTGGATACTATACGTTGGATAATAAAGAGACGATAAAGCGTCAGATCGATTTAGCAAAAAGACACGGAATTTATGGATTTGCTTTTTACTATTATTGGTTTAGTGGAAAACGATTGATGGAAAAACCTGTCGATATATTTTTAGACAATAAAGACCTTGATTTTCCTTTTCTGTTCTGTTGGGCAAATGAAAACTGGACACGTGCATGGGATGGTTCACAACATGATATTATTATGAAACAGGATTATAAGAAGGATGACTATCGAGCTTTTATACGAGACATTAAAAAATATTTGATGGATGAACGGTATATTCGGGTCGATGGAAAACCAATTATTATGATATATAATATTGCGGAAATTCCAAATTTAGAGGAACTTGTCAATGCTTGGCGTGTTTGTGCAAGAGAAGAAGGAATTGGGGAGATTCTCGTTTGGATTCGTTATCCTATGCAAAAAAATGAGCATGAATTTGCAGGAATCGTCGATGCAGAATTCGACTTTGCGCCTCATTATTTTGCTGGGGTGGAGAATCATGTGGATGACCTTCCAAGCAAAGAAGTGTACGATTATGAAAAGATTGTAGACCAAGCGATCGAAAGATATCAGCCACATTTTCCAATTATTCCATTTTACTATTCTTGTACCATGGGATGGGATAACACTCCTCGCCGTAAAGAAAATCCAATGATATTTTATGGTTACTCACCTAAGAAATTTTACGATTGGGTTCGAACCGTTGTCAAGTTTACGAGAAAGAGACATCGTGAAGAAGATAGATTTATTTTTGTAAATGCATGGAACGAATGGGCTGAAGGAACGTATTTAGAGCCCGATAAAAAGTATGGGTATACGAATATCAATACACTTTCGAAAGCAATTTTCGATTTACCTTATCAGGAACGTAAAGTGAAAAAGAAAGATTAAGATTCAAAAGCATTCTTTTGAATCTTTTCTATTGTACTTTGGTAGAGCATAGGCTATAATAGAGGCAAGAGGTGAGATGAATGTTTTATGGTTGGCTTATCTTGGTAATTGTACTTGCTGTAATCGAAGTAATCACAGTGAATTTAACGACGATTTGGTTTGTCGTAAGTGGGATCGTCGCCATGATTTTGTCGTTTTTTACAGATAGCATTACAGCACAAGTTGCCGCTTTTGTACTCCTTGGAATTTTTTTATTGATCGTTACAAAGCCTATATTGAAAAAGTATTTTCATCGACCAAAGATCGAGACAAATTTAGATCGGGTGATTGGAATGGAAGGATTAGTAACAGAAAAGATTACAAAGACAACTGGAGAAGTGAAAGCGGACGGAAAACTTTGGACGGCTTATGCGGATGAAGAGATTATGCCTGATACCGTCGTAAAGATTGTGCAAAGGACAGGCGTGAAAATTAAGGTAGAGAAAGAAGGAGAGTAATATGGAAATATTTATTGTTTTAATTGTTTTGGTAGTTGTACTTGTGATACCAAATATTAAAATTGTCCCACAAGCAAAAGCTTATGTATTAGAGAGAATTGGATCTTATCATGAAACATGGCGCAATGGATTACATGTGAAAATTCCATTTTTAGATCGGGTTGCCAATGTTGTTTCTTTAAAGGAAATCGTCAAGGATTTCGCACCACAACCAGTGATTACAAAAGATAACGTTACGATGCAGATCGATACTGTCGTATATTTTCAAATTACAGATGCGAAATTATACACCTATGGTGTTGAGAACCCAATCAATGCGATTGAAAACTTAACAGCAACGACACTTCGTAATATTATTGGAGAATTAGAATTAGATCAAACTTTGACATCTCGAGATATTATTAATTCTAAAATGCGTTCTATCTTGGATGAAGCGACGGATCCTTGGGGAATTAAAGTAAACCGTGTCGAAGTAAAAAATATAGTACCACCGCGTGATATTCAGGATGCAATGGAAAAGCAAATGCGTGCTGAACGTGAACGTCGTGAGAAAATTTTACAGGCAGAAGGGGAGAAGAAATCTAGTATTCTAATTGCCGAGGGAGAAAAAGAAAGTGCGATTTTAAGAGCAGAGGCAAAAAAAGAATCTCAGATTAAGATCGCTGAAGGAGAAGCAGAGGCGCTGATCAAGTTAAAACAAGCTGAAGCTGATGGAATTCGTTTGTTGAAGGAAGCAAAAGCGGATCCGGCAGTTCTTACATTGAAGAGCTTAGAGACATTAAAAAATGTGGCAGATGGGCAATCGACGAAAATTATCGTTCCTTCTGACCTTCAAAATATCGCAACGCTTGGAACAACCATAAAAGAAATGATGACAGATAAAAAATAAAGACTCAACTTGAGTCTTTTTAATTTGTATAACGTAGTGATTCGTTTGATATATTGAAGAATATTCCAGCCATGATCATGTAACTCAATAAACTAGAACCACCGTAACTGATAAACGGTAAGGTGATACCGGTAATTGGCATCAGCCCAAATGTCATTCCAATATTTTGCAGTTGTTGATAAATTAACATTCCAACGATTCCAGAGATGACATATTTATTTAAATTGGATGTGTTTTTGATGGCGATTGTAATGAGTTTAATATCGAAAAAGACGATAAGAGATAATAGCGCCAGTGTTCCAATAAATCCAAAGTTACTTCCGAAAACTGCAAAGATGAAGTCCGTTTGTGGTTCTGGGAAATAGACAGGGGTATGATTGAATCCGTTTCCGAATAATCCACCGGATCCGATTGCACTAATTCCGTTTTGCAATTGAAATCCGCTTTTATTTGACCAATCGAGAAGTCGATCGACTCGCAAGAAGAAACTCGTTCCAAAGATATCGACAAATAAATCAGTACTGATAAAATA
Source organism: uncultured Mycoplasmatota bacterium (assembly GCA_937944975.1). GTDB lineage: Bacteria > Bacillota_I > Bacilli_A > RF39 > UBA660 > Fimihabitans. The sequence continues at coordinate 60,272 of CALEBF010000004.1, forward strand.
AATAACTAGGACGACTGCTATCACAAAGGCGATAATTCCAAAGCCAATCAGGAACCAACGATAGCGAATACCAGCGACAAATAGCATTACGGTCGTAATTAACAAGTAGATGAGAACGACTCCTGTATCAGGTTGGAGAAAAGTTAAAATACTGGGTATTAAAACGACAATACCGACTTTAATTAAAAATTTAAACTCTTCCATCAAGGTAGGGTTGTTAAAGTTTTCATTAAAATCGTGAATGAGAGTTCCGATTGCAATAATTAGAATGATCTTCATAAATTCACTTGGTTGAAATGTACCAATTCCTGGAATGGTAAACCAACATTTTGCATCGTTAATTGGAGTACCAAAGATGAGAAGTAGGATGAGCATTACAATGCCAATACCATATAGGATCCAAATGTTTCGATAGATAAAATCGTTTCCGATAAACATGATAAAGTATGCGAGTCCAAACCCAATGATGTACCATACTAGTTGTCGGAATGCCAAATCGTGCATATAACCAGGTAACATGGATTGTGCACTATAAATTGTTAAAATGCTGATCATAGCAAATAAAATCATTGGAATTAGAATCCAACGATCCACTTTATATTTAGAAATGTTTTTCATAATCTCACCTAACAATATATTACACTAATTCATAATCGGTTTCAATAAAGGAAGGAAAATCTGACATATTTTTTAAGGAATCAAAGAAAAATTGTAAAAAATATGAATTTTATAGTATAATGATAGTGGTGATAAAATGGAATATGTACAATATATTATAATTATTGTTATTTTACTTATTATAGCAATTGCGATTACGAGATCGAAGAAAAAAGACTTTAAAATGGAAGCGAATAAGTTAGTAGGTTACTTAGGTGGAAAAGCGAATATTTTAGATTATGAATTTCACAAGTCTCGATTTATTGTCAACGTAAGAGATGTGGATAAAGTCAATAAAGATGCCATTCAAAAGCTGGGTGCACAGGGAATTGTAGAGATCGATAATCAGTTGAAAATTATTCTCGGTGAAGATGCACAACAATTAAAAAAATATATCGACGCATTAAAGTGATAAATTTCATCACTTTTTTTCTTTTTTCGACAATCCTCGACAGATGGATACTGTTATAATGGGATCAGAGGTGAGAAAATGAATTTATTTGAAACGATCTTAATTCATATTGTAAGTATTACATTTCCATTAGTACTATATTTATTTTATTTAGCATATCAGAAGGGAATCGGAAAAGAGGAAAATAAATTGCTGTTAGACTTTGCATTTATTTCATCTTTTTACCTATCTACAAGATTTTATATGATGGGATCTTCTGAAATTAATTACTTGTTTTTACATATTCCACTATGGATGGCTTATTGTTACCATCAAAAGTTTAGCATTTTTGTATTATCTATCTTACTTTGTTTCTATGGTGGAAATTTATTTCAAGTACAACCGTATTATTTTATATTAGAATACGTGTTATATGGAGTTTTGTACTACGTTGGTATCAAAGGAAAAGTTCATCGGCGCTTATTAGAGCAAGGATTGATTTTCATTAGCGGAGTTATTTTATTATTGATATATTTCTTTATATCTGCGCCTACCAAAGTAGTGTGGATCAACGTGTTGTTTGCAATAGGATATATTGCATTATTAGAACTTGCCACACAATTTATTTTATACTTATTTGAAAAAGGGGAACAGATCTTAAAGTTTCATATGACGGTGAAAGAATTGGAAAGAGAAAAACAGATTCGAACATCGTTATTTAAAATTACGCATGAAATCAAAAATCCGATTGCTGTATGTAAAGGGTATTTAGATATGTTAGATACGAAGAATCAAGAACATGTCGATACTTATATTCCAATTATGAAAGAGGAAATCGATCGTACATTAGTGTTGTTACAGGATTTTTTATCGATGACAAAAGTAAAAGTAGAGAAGGATATTTTAGATATTAATTTATTGTTAGAAGAAGTTACAAGTCACTTTTTACCAATTCTAAAAGAGAAAAAAATTCAACCTGATTTTCATATTATGGACGATGAGGTATATATTAATGGAGATTATCACAGGTTATCACAAGTGATCGTGAATCTTTTAAAGAATAGTGTCGAAGCGATGGAAGGTGGAGGTACTTTATCTGTTTCGAGTAAAATTACCAATGATCACCAAGTAGAGATTCAAGTGAAGGATGAAGGTTGTGGTATTTCTAGGGAAAATTTAAAGAGAATGACAGAGCCTTTCTTTACGACGAAAAGGAAAGGAACAGGATTGGGAGTATCATTATCGAACGAGATTATCTTAGCTCACGAAGGGACGATGAAATATCAGTCGACAGAAGGAAAAGGAACGACAGTTACTATTTTGTTACATCAGATGTAACAAAAAAGGATATTAGCTATTACGCTTAATATCCATAATGACAGGGAGAATAATTGGTTTTCTTCCTGTTTTTTCATATATATAACTTGTCAGTTCTGTCATGATTGCACTTTTCATATCGCTATAGTTGACACGATCTTTTAATGTCGATTCGATTGCTCGTTTACTAATATGTTCTAAGTCGTGTAATAGAGCAATGTTATCGTTGACTAAGACGAAACCACGTGTCGTAATATTTGGATTACTTAACAGCATCTTCTTTTTCGTATCGATGTTACAAATGACGATGACGATCCCATCGTTTGCCATGATCTTTCTATCTTTAATGACAGCCCCACCGACATCTCCAATACGATTTCCATCGACGTATACATCTCCTGCTTGTACAGTTCCATCTCTTTCAATTTTTCCTTTATACATAGAAAGTACGTCACCGTTTCCAAGGACGAATGTATTTTTCTTTGGAATATCACATTCTACTCCGAGATCAGCGTGTTGTTTTAACATGCGGTATTCTCCGTGGAATGGCATAAAGTATTTTGGTTTGATCAATCGTAACATTAGTTTTAATTCTTCTTGACTTCCATGTCCAGATGTGTGAATGTCGCTAAGAGAAGTATTTGTGTAAACTTCTACACCACGCAAGTATAGTTTATTGATCGTTCTTGAAATGCTGAGTGCATTTCCTGGGATCGGACTAGAAGAGAAAACAACGACATCATCAGATTTTAATTTGATTTGACGATGTGTTCCGTTTGCAATTCTAGAAAGGGCGGCAAGTGGCTCTCCTTGTGATCCAGTACAAAGTAGACATACCTTGTGATCTGGCAAATGGTTGGCCTCTTCTGGTGTGATAAAGATATCTTTATTTTTAATGTATCCACCTTGAATAGATATATCGATATTCGTATCCATAGAACGCCCGAATGTCGCAATCTTTCTTCCGTTTTTATGACATGTTTCTACGATATGTTTTAGACGGTAAATATTACTTGCGAAAGTTGCGATGATAATTCTTCCATGATGCTTCTTAAAAATTTCTTGGAGTGCATTGTCTACCTTAGACTCACTCATACTCATTCCTTCGTTTAACGCATTGGTAGAATCACTCATAAGCAGGGTAACTCCACGTGAACCAATTTCTGCCATTTTGTGAAGGTTTGCCATTGGTCCGATTGGGGTTAAATCAAATTTAAAATCTCCCGTTGTTACGACGATTCCATTTGGTGTCGTAATACAAATTCCATGTGAATCCGGGATCGAATGCGTCGTACGGAAAAATTCTACTTCGATATTTTTGAATTTTACTTTCGTCTTTTCATCGTATACGATTAAATTCTTATATTGAATGTTCCTTTCATCTAACTTTTTACGGATCAATCCTACTGCTTGATTTGGTGCATAGATGACAGGAATGTTGACTGTTTGTAGTAAAAATGGAATACCTCCAATATGGTCTTCGTGACCGTGTGTAATAAAAAGTGCTTTAATTTTTTTCTCGTTTTTCTTTAAAAATGTAAAATCTGGAATAACGTAATCGATTCCCATAAGTTCTCCACCAGGGAAAGTAATTCCAGCATCGGTAATCACTAGTTCGTTTCCATGCATAACACAATACATGTTTTTACCGACTTCACCAAGTCCACCGAGTGCAAAAATCTTCGTTGCAACTTGATGATGATTATTATCAAATAACTTCATAAAATCTCCTTTCTTTTTTATAAATGAAAAAAATCGTTCATAAAAACATTGTTCTTTTTTGAACAAGATCATATTTTATTTTTTTGTAACCCGTCTAAATTATTTTTATTTACATTTATAAAATACGTTGTTTGAAATCAAATTTCAAATTCACTCTCACATTATACTTGTTTTTTCGATATTTGTCCAGTCCTATTGTTTTTCAAAGGAAAAGTGTGTTACGATAATGTTGAGGGATGGATATGAATTGGAAAACAAAGTTTAAAAGAGCAATCTTAAAAGAAATACGCGAAGAAAGAGGGCAGCTTTATGCTGAAATATGTAAGCCTGCAATCGATGAGTATTTAGAGTGTATGGAAGAAAATGACTTTTCTTCTTATCTATCAGAAGAAGAGATGTACGGATGTTTGAAAAAATATATTGCAGTACCGCCGCAAATTATTTTTATTTCGAAAGATGGAAAGATTTTTCACAAAAAAGCAAAACATAATGAGAATCATATCGTTGCAGTGAGAGAGTTTGTAAAAGAATATGTAGAACAACATCCAGATAGTTCACTAAGAAACATCAATCTGGAACGAGAAGATTTATTTCATTTGATGCGTACAATACAAAAAGAACAGATTGAAATGTATTATATATGGCTCGATTGGATGGATTGTAACACATATTGTAATATTTGGCGAGGAGAGGGAGAAGCTCCCAAGAGGGATATGGTATCTCACATGATTTTTGAAGAATTGCTTCAAACAAACGAAGCTTATCACATAGAGGATGATACTTATATGATAGAAGGAATTCCAAGAAAAAGCATCGACCATATTGTAAGATAGGAGGATGAAAGCTATGAGAGAACAGTTAGAAAAAGAGGAATTGCAGAATTGGAATATTACTTCAGAAGAAGAGTTACAGAACTTACAAGTGGCAATGGAAGAGTTTTTTACAAGTGTTAAAATGATGGGAATCGATGAAATTTCTGATGTTTTAGAAGGTTATGATACGAGAGAAAAGTCTATTGAGTTAGCTAAGGCGCGATTACACCATTTTCTTCAAACTCCGGTTCAGCTATTTTTGGTTTCAAAGGATGGAGAATTTTATTTAAAAACAGGAACTTGCGCTGATTTTCATATCGATTTATTATTGGATTGGATCGAGGAAAATGCTTTTGATTTAAACATGGATCCCGATGAGCTGGAACTTTTGCTTCAAAAGAGAAATCAAATGGCGACATTTCGGACTATACTAGATCATTCCTATATGATAGGAAGAATTTTTTACGATATCGAAAGAGATGAAACAGGAGTTTTTGTAGAAGCCCCTGAAGTTCACACTGAAGCTCAAGAAAGAACATATCGACAATTGAAAGAGCAATATTTAGATAAAAATGGAGCACAATGGCTCGAGACTGGGGCATGTCGCATTCCAGGGAGCCCTGAGTATCCACTCACTGAAAATAGTTTCAAACAAAATAAAATGATGTGAGAATCTAGTATTTTCACATTTTTTCGTGTAAAATGGTAATAGAGTGGGAGAGGTGAATTTATGGGACTCTTTGATAAGTTTAAAAATATTTTAAAAACAGGAAATAAAGAAGAGAAAAAAGAAATAGAGAATTATCAAAAAGGGCTAGAGAAAACAAGAAAAGAATTTTCAAATCAATTGGGGACTCTCTCAAAAAAATATCGTAGAGTAAACGATGAATATTTTGAAGAGTTAGAAAACATTTTGATTATGGCGGATATCGGTGTCAATACAGTGATGGATTTCATCGATCAATTAAAGAAAAGAGTGAAAAAGGAACATATTGAATCACCGGAAGATCTAAGAGAGATCATCGTCGATGAGATGTTTATTATCTATGTTAACAATGATATTATCGTCAATAAAATTCAGTATGCTGAAAATGGGCCAACTGTTATTTTGTTTGTTGGAGTCAACGGCGTTGGAAAAACAACGACGATTGGAAAATTGGCATATCAGTTAAAAGAACAAGGAAAAAAAGTTCTCTTGGTGGCAGGAGATACTTTCCGTGCTGGTGCGGTAGAGCAAATACAAGAATGGGGTCAAACGGTAGGTGTTCCAGTCGTTTATAAAGAACAAGCAGATCCTGCTAGCGTGATGTACGATGGGCTGGATCGCGCTTTAAAAGAAGATGTGGATGTCGTTTTGATCGATACGGCTGGTAGGCTACAAAACAAGGATAACTTGATGAACGAACTTGAAAAAATCAATAAAGTCATTGGAAAAATGATTCCTGGAGCGCCTCACGAGACACTTTTGGTATTAGATGCGACGACAGGTCAAAATGGAATTAGTCAAGCGAAGAGTTTTAAAAGTATTACTAATATTACGGGAATTGTTCTGACGAAGTTAGATGGTACCGCAAAGGGTGGTATTGTTCTAGCGATTAAAGAAATGGTTGGTATTCCTGTCAAGTACATTGGACTTGGGGAAAAGAAAGAAGATCTTAGAGTCTTCGATATCGAAAAATATATCTATGGATTATTTGACGATGTGAAAGGAGAGTAGGAAAATGAAAACAAAAAAAAGTGTTCCTGCTTCTTTACAGTTGCAATTTTATAGTCTGGTTGCTTTGCTAGTGCTGGGAATTTATTGCTTGATCGATGCTGCATACATCATCTTTTTCGAAATTTTACTCGCTTTTCTGTTTTTCTTAATGGGGTATAATAATCATAAAATATACCACCGTAAATATATGACGGTTATCTATATTGCGTGTGGAATTTTATTTGCATTGTTCGCAGGATTAGAACCACTTGGAATCAGTATTTTATCTTAATAATTTATATGATTATTATAAAGAATTACTAACGGAAAAACAGAAAAATTATTTCGAAGATTACTACTTTCAAAATTTGACATTATCAGAGATGAGCGAAAACTACAATATTAGTAGAAATGCAGTTCACAAGCAAATTAAAGATGTCGAAGAGAAGTTGTATCATTACGAAGCTTGTTTACATTTATATGAAAAGAAACAAAAAATTTTAGATACATTAAAAGAAAAAAATGATATTATAGAATTAATTGAAGATTGGATTTAAAAAGAAAAGGGGTTTTTTATGTTTGGAGAAATACTTTACATTAGCGATACTGTCGCACATATTAAAATTAAAGAGGGAACTCCACTTGCGACAAATTTAATGAATATGCACATCGTTTTTGAGGATGAAAAGAAGAAAATTTTGGGGGAAGTAGAAGACATTAGTAAAGATATTATTAAAGTGCACTTCTTAGGAGAAATATCAAATGGTAGATTCGTTGGGGGGGTGATTCGAAAACCTACATTGTCTGCTAATATTCGTATTATCACGAAAGAGGAGCTTGCGATGATCGTTGGAGAAGATGGACCAGAGAGCTTATTGCTCGGATATTCTCCACTTTACGATAATTATCCAGTAAGGGTAAATATCAACGATTTATTTGCAAATCATATGGCGATCTTTGGTAATACTGGTAGTGGTAAATCTTGTGGTGTCGCACGACTTTTACAAAATGTATTTGTCAATCCAAACCTTCCACCATTTCGTTCTAACTTCTTTATTTTTGATGCTTACGGGGAATATCATAATGCATTTATGTCAGTCAATACGTTAAATCCTAATTTTAACTTTAAATTTTATACGACGAATGTCAAAGAAGTAAACGGTGGAGAAATTTTATCGATTCCCCCTTGGTTACTTGATGTCGATGATTATGCGTTGTTACTTGGCGCAACAGAGCATTCACAGTTACCAATTATCGAACGGATGTTAAAGTTGACTTCTATTTTTGCGGAGAGTAGTGAGCAATCTTTAAAATACAAAAATCATTTGATCGCAAAAGCGATTATGATGATTTTATATACCAATCAAACATCTCTAAGTAAGAGAAATGACATTTTCTCTATTTTGCAAACTTGTTCTACACCACAATTTAATTTGGAAGCAGTGGTACAGGGAGCCGGATATACACGTAAATTTAGGGAATGTTTTATCGTCAATAAAACAGGTGAATTTGTTGAAAGTATTTTAGTAACAGAATATGTAAGTAGCTTTATCGATGAAGAATTAGATAAATATGAAGCACAGACGAAAAACAAGTTTACACTTGAGGATCTAGAAAAAGCACTTAACTTTACTTTAATCAGTGAGGGTCTTTTACAAAATGCCAAGACTTATGGGGATGCTATTACATTAAAAGTAAGATTACATGCATTAGTAATTGGAGAAAATGCAAAGTATTTTAATTACCCTAACTTCATTACTGAAGAAAATTACATTGCAAGTTTGGTCAATAAGAATGGGCGTAAGGCACAAATTGTTAACTTTAACTTAGAGGATGTAGAAGATTCATTTGCAAAAGTAGTAACAAAGATCTATACGAAGATGTTGTTTCACTTTACGAAGATGCTTTCACAACGTGCATCAATTCCATTTCATATTTTCTTGGAGGAGGCTCACCGTTACGTTCAGAATGATACTGATAAATTTTTATTAGGGTATAATATTTTCGAGCGTGTTGCGAAAGAGGGACGTAAGTATGGACTCATCTTTAATTTGATTTCACAGCGACCTGTAGAAATCTCAGAAACAGTTATTTCACAGTGTACGAACTTTATGATTTTTAAGATGAATCACCCGAGAGATCTCGAGTATATTCGTAAGATGCTTCCTAATGTTAGTGAGGAAGTCGTAGAGAAGCAAAAGAGCTTGCAACCAGGTACTTGTGTCGCTTTTGGTAAGGCATTTAAAGTTCCTATGATCATCCATATGGAGATGCCAAATCCAGAGCCATCAAGCAGTAGTTGCGACATTGTAGACACGTGGGCAGTACATCAAAACAAAGGGCAGTAATGCCTTTTTTTCTTTATTGACATTCACTTTAATAAACGATATACTTAACATAAGATAGAATCGAAAACGATAGGTTGGTGAAATTGTGAGAGAATCAAGAAAAGGATTTACACTCATTGAATTGATGGGAGTTATTGTCGTTATGTCCATTATTCTTTTAGTTGGATTACCAACGATTAGTAATATGATGAAAAAGGATGTAGAGAGTACTTATGAACGGTATCTTGTCGAATTGTATGCGGCAAGTGAATCTTATTTTGTAGAAAATAAAGATTTTTATCCAGCACTCGCTGCCCCTGGAGGACAGGCTTATGTTACGATTGATGAACTTATGAGTGAGGGATATATTCGAAACGTCGTAACGGACCCGGAAACGAATGAAGATTTACCGATCGAGACACAAGTAGAAGTGACCGTCAACGCTGATTACACTTATTCTTTCCAAATTAAGAAAGGAAATAATCAGAGTATTTTAGTTTTGTTGGATGCGAATGGAGGAAGTGTCACTCCATCATCGTTAGCACGAACATATAAAGCGAAATACGGCGAACTTCCAACACCGACGCGAAGTGGATATATATTCTTAGGATGGTTCACTGAAAAAACGGGTGGAGAACAAGTGAGTGCTGATCAACGTATTACGATTTCGAGAAATCATACGCTGTATGCACATTGGCAAGCAAAGACCCCAACAGTAAGTTTTGATGCGAATGGAGGAAGTGCTGTTACGAAGACAATGACAGTAACAGTCGGAAAACCGTATGGAGAACTTCCGACGACGACGAGAAAAGGATATACCTTCCTCGGATGGTATACTGCAAAAAGTGGTGGTTCTCTCATTACAAAGGATACAAATGTAAAAAATGGAGATAATCACACATTATATGCACAGTGGAAACAGAATAAGTATATTGTTACATTTAATGCAAACGGAGGAAGTGTCAATCCAACGACGAAAGAAGTTACACAATATAATACGTATGGAGAACTTCCAACACCGACACGAAGTGGGTATACATTTAATGGATGGTTTACAGCGACAACTGGAGGAACAAAAATTACATCTACAACAGAAGTGACGATTACAGCGAATCAGACGTTGTATGCACAATGGACGATCAATCAGTATACTTTAACGTATAATGCAAACGGAGGAAGTGTTAGTCCAACAAGTAAAAAGGTAACTGTAGGGGCAACATACGGAACGCTTCCAACACCAACAAGATCAAATCATAGATTCTTAGGATGGTATACCTCTGCAAGTGGAGGAACGCAAGTCTCAAGTTCAACCGTGATGCCAGCATCGAACGTAACAATTTATGCGCATTGGCAAGCAACAACGACAATTACATTTAAAAACGATATGACAGGAGCTACGCAATCTAGTACGATCGACGTAGGAAAGACGGTAGCCGCACCTAATTATACAGCAACAGGATATACGAGAACCGGTTGGGAAAGTAGTAACACAGCAATTGCCACAGTAAGTGGAAATACGATTACGGCAAAATCAGCAGGAAGTGCTACAATTACGACGAAATGGTCATTGAATGCCCCAACGGTATCTGGACAGTCGACAAGTTGGACGTACAACGCGAGAACATTGACGCCATCTTGTGCAGGAAAGGCATATCGAACGATGACATACCAATATAGTACAAATGGAGGAAGTACATGGACTACTGCTTCTTCTAAAGCATTTACACAAAATAAGACAGTACAATGGAGATGTTATGACAACAATGGACGTTATTCTGCAGCGACGACTGCAAATGTATATGCAGACACATCTTCGCCGGGAACAAATTGGTCTCAAAATAGTTCTACTTATGCTGTAACTGGAACTTCCAAAGGATGTAGCTCTCTTGGTACACATCAAATTGTCTATACCGGATCGTATGCATGGCGTAACAGCTGGGAATCTGGAAAAGCTAATTATGCCAATTACTTCATGTACTGTAATGGAGGAGCGACAGGAAAATTTACTTCTATCAAATGGAGTAATAATTGTCAAAAAGCAGTATTTCAACCTAGTTTAAGTGCATGGTATGAATGGTGGGGAAAACAACAGACGAAGTGTGTTCATACCGGAAAAACGCATACATGGCAACAGTAGAAGAAGGAGGAAAGTATGAAAAACAATAAAAAAGCGATGATCGGAATACTGGTTATCATAGTATTGGTTGTAATAGGAATTGTAATATGGCTTTTATCTCCTTCGAAAGCACCTGAGAATGAAAAAGAGGTATCACAAGAGAAGCAAGAAGAAGTATTAGATTTCATTACATCTGGAAATGGAGAAAAAGAATTACAAAAATATAGTGAAGAAGATCTATCGAATGTAATGACTTCGATAGGATCAAGTTCTCAATTTGAAGATGAGATGACGACAAATCCAAAAGTAAAAGAATATACGACACAGTATAAGAAGGAATACGAAACGTTACAAGAAAAATATAGGGAAAATACAAATTATGAAGTTTCGAATAAATATTACGATGAAACTCAGCAAAAGTATTTTCAAGAAATTCGATTAGATAGCTACAGTATTATGGGATATAGTATCGTCTATAATGATTTACTATATTTCTTGATGGATAAACTAGCAATTGCTTATGAGAATCAAAATGTTAGTGCAGAAGCCGCAGAAGATTGGGCATTGACAGATGCTAAAATAAGGTCAATTGCTCTTACGCTTACAAATCAACATTTCGAATCTTATTTCGATGAGCGATATACGATAACAGTAACTTTGGAATGGGAGTATAAAAATGGAGAGTGGATATGTAACAATCTAGCAACTGTCATAAATTCTTTAGCGGATCCAGAGGAAATTAGTACTACTGGTGGTACCGAAGGGTATGATAAATGGCATATCATTGCAAGTGGAATTATGGATGCATACGAATCAAGTAGCACATTCCATGTCAATAATCCATTATCGATTAACAATATTAAATAGGTAGGATATAAAGAAATTTGTCATTCTTATTGCTTTGTGTTTGGTATTGATTGCAACAGCTTGTGGAAGTAATTCCAAAAAAGAGGTAGATCGTAAAGAAAAGCAAAAAATATCGATAGCAAAAGAAGAGATAAAAGAAGATGTTATAACGCCGTTGGAGGACGCTATGAAAACGAAACAAGCGGCTAAGATCATTGAGATTGTTTCTGAACAATCGGATTATTATGAACCATTGAACCAAATTGTTCATAATGTAGACCCGGTGATGACAAGCGAGATGTATCGAGCTTATTTACAGACGAGAATAAACGATCAGTACGAAATAAAAGAGGTGGACGGAGAGTATTATCTGTCTTTTACTGGAGAAGTGATTGATTTATTATCTTTGACATCAAGTGGTCTTTATACGGATTTCGATAGCTTTCAGGTTGTTTTATCACAACAGCCTAAAAATAATGTTGAGATTTTGATTCGATTGATAAAAGAAGATGAAAATTGGGAAATAGATCCATTTGATATTAATTTTGGTATTGTATTGTTTGGTGGAACAGTAGTACAATAAAAAGGAATGCACAAGGTGTAATCCTTTTTTGTATTATAGGAGATGTAGATATGGAAAGTTATGGAGATATCAAGGCGATTAGAAAAAGAAAGCGCTATTTAAAGAGACTGTATCGTCAATGTCAGAATCAAATAGAACGTGAAAAAATCGGGTGGAGTTTGATTGCAAATATAGAATTATTACACTATCATACGCATCTTGCTAATTTTTCGATCGAAGGTGATATAGGGCGCATTTTAAATGAATGTGTTGTATTGATGAGAGATATAAAGTATAAAAAATTAAATGGAATTCTTCGACAAGAGGAGCCATATATGGATACAACCTATCTATCGTTTTTAATGAAGTTAGCAAATAATGTTGCTGATGGTAACTTGCAACGTTTTGAATCTCAAATCGGAGGTTCCTTTGATCGTATATCGGCAGTGAATGGTGCAAAACATTTTTATGCCTCTTTACAAGATGAAGCTATCTCTCCAGTAGCAGAGAAAATATTATCTGACACTTCTTCAATCTACTTCTGTGAATGTCGAAATGAAAAGGATCATTTAGGATCTACATTTTTTGATTATATATTCCATAAACTATATATATGTGTTTTAGAACATCATGATTTAAGAGATTTATTTACGCTGATTAGAGAATGTGCTTTAGGTGTAAAGTTTTATATGAAAGAAGATTTACACTACGATAGTTTTCAAAATGTCTGTGCATACGTAATGGAAGAGTTAGCTTTTTCTTATTTTGAAACAAACGGGATGAATCGAGAAAATATAGCGCTTTTTAAAAAACAGCGAGAAAGTTACTTTACTGCATATGCAAACGATACTTTAATGCAGATCCATGCGCTTCCTGGACAGCAAGGACTAAGGAATTTTTTTCATCCTAACGTAAACGAAATATTAAAGGTCATTCCTCGGCAATTAAAGAAAGATTTGATAGAAATTCAAGCCTATGTTATGGCACGTGGATTGGTTCAGCAGATACAATTAAATAAAGAGATAGGATTAGAACATTTGAAAATTTTGATGCGAATGAATATTTCTAATGAGCAACGTCCTAATTTTGAAAAAATCGGACTCGGTGATGATGATTTACTTACGCTCACACAAGAAATGTCGGCGAGAAGTAAGAATGTATATTCTGGTAGTAATGAGAAAAAGCGATGATGAAAATCATCTTTTTTAAATTTTATAAAATGTGATAAAAGTATTGAAATCTAATTTAAATTATAGTAAAATGAGAGTGTTTTTTTGGTTAGTGAGGTAGTAATATGAAGAAGACAAAAATTATTTGTAGCATTGGGCCAGCGAGCAATCAACCTGATACAATGGAACAAATGGTTTATGCTGGTATGAATGTTGCACGAATTAACTTTTCACATGCAACAGAAGAGGAAAAACAACTTGTCGTGAATACTGTACATGAGGTACGTAAAAGAACAGGGAGACCAATTGCAATCTTATATGATACAAAAGGTCCTGAATTCCGTAGTGGAATGTTAGAAAATGATGAAATTACATTAAAAGAAGGAAATACGATTCGTGTTGTCAAGGAAAATATTCTTGGAACAGAGGAGAAAATTTCTGTAAATCATCCACAAGCACTTGATAGCTTGACACCAGGAGATATTATTTTACTTGAAAACGGATTGATGAAAATTAAAGTTACAAGCTGTGAAGAAGATGGTGTTACTTGTCAGGTTGTAACAGGTGGAATTTTAGGAAATAAAAAAAGTTTAAGTGTACCAGGGGTACATTTAGAAATTCCTTTTATTAGCAAACAAGATCGAGCAGATTTAATTTATGCATGTGAGCATGAAGGAGATTACTTGGCACTTTCTTTCGTATCGACGAAAGATGATGTGTTAGAAGCGAGAAATATCTTAAAAGAACACGGAAGAGAAGATATGAAGATTATTTCTAAAATTGAAAGTGGTACAGGGATTAAAAATATCGATTCTATTATTGAAGCAAGTGATGGAATTATGGTTGCTCGTGGGGATCTTGGAGTCGAGGTACCATTAGAACAACTTCCAGTATTCCAAAAGATGATTATCCGTAAGTGCCGTGAGCAAGGAAAGATTGCCGTAGTTGCAACAGAGATGTTGGAATCTATGAAGAAGAATGCTCGACCAACGAGAGCAGAAGTATCTGATATTGCAAATGCAGTAATGGATGGAACAGATGCAGTTATGTTGTCTGGAGAGACGACTGCAGGAAAATATCCAGTAGAAGCAGTTAGATTCATGGCAAATACTTGTGAGGCAACAGAAAGTTATCTCGATTATACACAACATGTAAAAACGACGTTTAGAGATGATATTACATCGACGATCGCACGTGGTGTAGTAGAAGCTACGAATGCACTTGATATCGCTTGTATTATCGCTGCGACGACGAGTGGATATACAGCTCGCAAGATTAGTAATTTAAGATCAAAATCTATCATTCTAGCTGCTTGTCCTACAGAGAAAGTTGCTTATTCATTAGCTGCAAATTTTGGAGTATATCCAGTAGTGCAACCAATGAGTAAATCGACAGACGAACTTGTGCAAGATTGTATGAAGATTGCAAAAGAAACTTTAAATTTAAATAAAGGGGATAAAGTGATTATTACAGGTGGTTTCCCTAATCATATGGAAGTAAAGAAAACAAACTTTATGAAAATAGAAGAAATTTAGAAGAATGCTTACATTCTTCTTTTTCTTTTGCATAAGTTGTGGTATATTAGATAGCACAAGTTGAAAGAGGAGTAATACTATGGTAACGCAGAAATCAGAAACAAATGTAAGTAGAGGTAACGAAGAACAATTTTCTTTTGCGCGTATTAGTAAACAATTTCATCAGCTGAGTCAAGATGTTTCTTTATTCTTTACGTATTTGTATACAGGTAGTTATTCAGTGAGAAAAGAAGTGGCTGAAATCGAGTGTAAGCATCATATTACTTCTGATGAAGCAATACAATGTTTTTTAGAATTTACGAAAGATTATTTAGATGAAACTTACTACCAATCTGCTTTACTTCTTTATCGACAAGGAAGTATTGTTCCTGGAGAGATTTCCCAAGTACGCAATGCAAAAAAGGTTGAAATCAATTATACTCATACATGGGAGGATGTTGAGCAAATTGCTCATGAGTTTGGTCATATTTTATTTTTAGGAAATAATTTTACATCTCAATTATTAGGTGAAACGATTCCAATCTTTTTAGAAAATTTAGCGGCATCTTATTTGGGGTGTTTTATGGAACACGATGAAATTTACATTCGACAATATAAGCGAATGATTACGAACAATGTACACGTTAGAGACTATGTCGATTCCATCGGAACGAACTTTGCATTTCCAATGCATGATATTCCTTATGTTTTATCATCTTTATTGGCAGTTCGTTTAGAACAACTCTATATGCAGAATAAGGAGGAAACATTAAAAAAACTTCCAGTATTTGTGCAAGCATTAAAAACGAACGACGTTACACTCGCATTTCAAACGCTTGATTTAGATGTAGAGTATCGTGAGGGACATTTACATTGTGAGGATGATATACGAACTAGCCTCGTAAATGACTACTTTCAGTACTATATTCCGCGATATCAGTCTGTTTTAAATTTACCACGAGTTCCTAAGAAGCGTTCGCTACGAGAAAAAATAAAACACTTTTTATAAAGTGTTTTTTTGGATGATTGGTTTTTTTTGAAATTCCTTGGCGAGAAGTTGTTTCCTTTTTTCTGGTGTGAATGTAGAACTATATACGGCAGTTGTACGATATTCGATTTGACTGCATAGATCATCTATCTGATTCAGTGCTGTAATGATTGGAAGTGGACAATTCTTTTTGATAGAATTCAAATAGGAAATTCCAGTTTCATTTATTCCTAAGACACGAATATATGTCGGGTAAGGAATCTCTTTGGCTTCTTTCTTCGTAAAATTACATAGAATATGTAGAGACATCCTCATTAATTTATTATAAGTGTATCGTTTTGTCTTAATTTTATGAGTGAGGTCTTCGATTGATACACACTCTGGAAAATATTTTAAAATTCGATGCTCAATACCTTCATCGACAGTTTGGTTAGATGCAATTTTCGTTTGAACCAGGGATAGTCGATAGAAGAGCAAAGGCCAATAATCTTCGATATCAACGACATGCTCATTTAGTGCTGATAAAGTATCACTTGGAACATAATGAGAAATATCTTCGTTATTTTTTAAAGCGGTACGAATGCGTGTCGCACTTACGATATCATTTGTACTTTTTGTATCGTGAAAGTCGTTTGTTCTTTGAATTGTGACAGGTTCTATCTCAGCTTGTTGTTTGATGATTTCTTTTACATAGCTTAATCCTAGTAAATCGTTTGGAGAAGTGATCGTCGATGAATGAAAAGATTCTAATGCTTTTGACATTGCAGTTGGATAATTTACACCTTCTTGTAGATAAGTTTTTACAAGTTGGTCGTATTTTGGATTATTGCATTGTATATGTGCAAGCTCTTGTAACATTTGAATGTTATTTTCTTCACTTCCAAAGACGAGGATATCTACGTTGAGAGCTTTTAGTAATGAGATACTACCGCGAGCAAAAATATCGGCACTTTGAGTTGCAAAAACAAATGGAAGTTCTACGACGAGATCGACTCCGTGTTGGAGTGCGATTTGAGTTTTGGTCCATTTATCTAAAATGCTAGGGAGTCCACGCTGTGTGAAATTGCCGCTCAATATTAAAACGACCGTTGCATCTGGATATAATTTTTTTACCTGTTTGATGTGATATTCATGTCCATTATGAAATGGGCTATACTCACAAATAATTCCAACTGTTTTCATTCATCTCACCTAGTGCTATTGTAACATAAACAATACATTCTTCAAAGAAAAAACGACCGTTGCAAAATTGGCAAGAGTTCGGTATAATTGAATCACGGGTGATTTTATGGAATTTGATTTAATACGACTAAAAAATAAATTAGATACATATATTTCAATTGATGAAGAAGTAACGATTCCAAAAGAATGGATCGAAGATACAGAACTGCTCGATTTAAAAGATGTAAGAGTCATTGGAGATATTACGTTAGATGCAATCGATGAATATGAGATTTCTATGGATGTCACAGGAACGATGGTTCTGCCATGTGCTGTCACTTTGAAACCAGTGGAATATCCATTTCATTTAAAAATAGAGGGTAATCTTGAACAAATCTTGCAAGAAATCGATGAAAATGCAAAAAAGATTGAAAATAGTATTGATATTTTGCCAATAATATGGGAAAATATACTAATGGAAATTCCAATGCGAGTTGTTAGTGAGGGAGCAGAAGAGGTTCATCTAGAAGGAGATGGATGGAAACTTGTAACAGATAAGGACTCGGTGAAAGAAACGAATCCAGCATTGGCAAAATTAAAAGATTTACTTTAGAGAAAGAGGTGTTAATATGATGAAGTTAGACATTCAATTATTTGCTGTACCATTTAGAAAAACTAGTAAAACAAGAAAAAGAAAACGTCGTACACACTATAAAATCAGTGAAAATCAAACAACGAAATGTCCAAAATGTGGAGCAGCAATTAGACCACACAGAGTTTGTCCTAATTGCGGAACTTACAAAGGAAAAGAAGTTGTTAAAACTGAAGAAGAAACAACGAAATAGTTGTTTTTTTTTTCGTTTTTGTGTATGATGAATATAGAATAAGAAGGTGACGAAATGAAATTGTTTCATTTAGATAATAAAGGATTTGCAATGGCAGGGGTGGTTTATCCACTTTTAGTATTATTTGTTATGCTGTTATTGGGAACGCTTGGATTACTTGCAAGTCGTAAGGTTTTACTAGATCGCACGAATAGAGAAGCGGCAGATAAGATCAATTCATCTAATACGTATGAATATATTTCCGATGGGTTAATTGGTTATTATGATGGATACCAAGGAGCTGAAAAAAAAGGAGACAAATATATTTGGAAAGATTTAAGCGGTAGTGGAAACCATGGAGAGATGGTTGGATTTGATTATTCTTCCACGCCACAACAAGGGGCTTTAACTTTTACAGGAAAAGAATATGTGAAACTACCACAGATGAATTATGAGCAGATTACACTAGAGGTAGTAATGAGTCCTGGTACTTCAGGGACGATGCAAATTGTTGGAAATCTTGAAAGTGGTGGATATGCACTGACTTACTATAATGCCCCACAAGCACTTTTATTCCAGGTCAATGTCAATGGAACATACTTAATAGATAGTTCAAAAAATCTCTATGGCAATTTTACAAATAGTATTAATAGAATGGTTTATGCGAGTGGAAGTTATGACAACGCAAAGGCATCTTTTTATCAGAATGGTACGAAATACGAAATTGCGGCTGCAGGAACAATTACCAAACCACAGAACAATACAATCATGATGATCGGAGCAAATCCTGCAGGAAACGCTGTTCAGCAAGAGTATTTTGTTGGAAAAGTATATGCAGTTCGTATTTATAACCGAGCACTTTCAGAAGATGAGGTTTTGCACAATTATCAAGTAGATAAGAGAAGATATCAAATGTTCGAATAGGCTATTTGAAAATGAAAAAGATTGTGTTATAATAGTCTCATGTAAAAAAAACAGGGAACAAGAGGAGTACAATTGGATTTGTAATAGAGAGTCTATGGTAGCTGGAAATAGATACAAAGAAGATTGGAAGGTAGCTTGGGAGTTGATTTTCTGAAATAGAGTAAGAAAGTCCGCAGGAAGAGCGTTATCTTTTGAGACATAGCGGAATGCTATGTAAATTAAGGTGGTACCACGTTCATCACGTCCTTATACAGGATGTGATTTTTTTTGGGGAGGATTTTATGGATCAAGCATTCGAAGATTATTTGAAACAGTTTGATTTGAATAACTTTCATATCAAGCGAAAACATATTCATACATACCGAGTGGCAGATAACTGTTTAAAGATTGCTCGTGCACTCCATTTGTCAGAGGATGATATGGAACTAGCATATCAGATCGGTATCTTACATGATATTGGAAGATTTCATCAATTAGCGGAAACGGGCTCTTACGATGATGCGACTTTAGATCATGCTGATTATGGTGCAAAATTATTATTTGAAGATGGATTGATTGCTTCCTTTCCAGTAAAAAAAGAAAATTATAAGGTTGTAGAAGTGGCAGTCAAGTATCATAATAAATTTGCAGTTGAATCTAATTTAGAAGAGCGAACAGAATTCTTTTGCAAATTAATTCGAGATGCAGATAAAATTGATATCTTAGAACTTTCTTGTGAAGGAATTATTAAATTTTATATGGATGGACCGGTGAAGCCAAATATCTTAGCACAAGTGCAGTCTCATTCACAGGTAAGAATCAATGGAGCTAGAACGAATACGGATAATGTATTTATTCAAATTGGTTTCTTTTATGATATTTATTTTAAACCTTCTGTCGACATTTTGTTCGAACGAAAGATTATAGATCGTTTGAAAGATAAAGTGAATGATAAAATTGTATGTCAAGAATTGGATAGGGTACAAAGATATTTAAAGGAGAGATTTACATGTTAGATAAAAAATATAATCCAAAAGAGGTAGAAAAGGGAAAATATGAACATTGGAAAGAACGAGGATATTTTACATCAGGAGATTTAAGTAAGAAGCCATATTGTATCGTAATTCCACCGCCAAATGTTACAGGAAAGTTGCATTTGGGTCATGCTTGGGATACGACATTACAAGATATTTTAATTCGTTATAAGAGAATGGATGGATATGATGCACTATGGCTACCAGGAATGGATCATGCCGGAATAGCAACACAGGCAAAGGTCGATGCGAAGTTAAAAAGTATGGGAATCAAACCTCGTGAGATGGACCGGGAAGAGTGGCTCAATCATGCTTGGGAATGGAAAGCAGAGTATGCGGAAAACATTCATAATCAGTGGGCTAAAATGGGGCTTAGTCTCGATTATACAAAAGAGCGTTTTACTTTGGATGATGGTTTATCAAAAGCAGTTCGTCATGTTTTTGTAACGCTTTATAAGAAAGGGCTTATTTATCGTGGAGAACGTATTATCAACTGGGATCCAGAAGCAATGACAGCACTTTCTAACGAAGAAGTTATCTATAAAGATGTCGAAGGAGCTTTCTATCATATTAAGTATATGTTAGAAGGTAGTGACGAATATCTTGAGGTGGCAACGACACGTCCTGAAACTTTGTTTGGGGATACAGCTGTTGCAGTTAACCCCGAAGATGAACGATATAAACATTTGATTGGAAAGAACGTCATCTTACCAATTGTAAATAAACCAATTCCAATCGTTGGAGATGAACATGCAGATATGGAATTTGGAACAGGCGTAGTTAAAATAACACCAGCACATGATCCAAATGATTTTGAGGTTGGAAATCGACATCAATTAGAACGAATCATCGTTATGAATCCAGATGCAACGATGAACGAGAATGCTGGTAAGTACGAAGGAATGGATCGCTACGAATGTAGAGAAGCTTTGATCAAGGATTTAAAAGATTCTGGATTGTTAGTAAAAATAGAACCAATGGTTCACTCTGTTGGGCATAGTGAGAGAACGGATGTCATGGTAGAACCATATCTCTCAAAACAATGGTTTGTTCGTATGCGACCACTCGCAGATCGTGTATTAGAAAATCAAAAGAACGAAGAGACAAAAGTAAATTTTGTTCCAGAACGGTTCGAAAAGATTATGAATCACTGGATGGAAATTACTTATGATTGGTGTATTTCTCGCCAATTGTGGTGGGGACATCGTATTCCTGCTTGGTATAAAGGGGACGAAGTATATGTTGGAATGGAAGCTCCAGAAGGAGAAGGATGGGTTCAAGATAGCGACGTATTAGACACTTGGTTTAGTAGTGCGCTTTGGCCATTTAGTACACTTGGTTGGCCAGAAGAAACGGATGACTTTAAGAGGTATTATCCAAATAACGTATTAGTAACTGGATACGATATTATTCCATTTTGGGTCAATCGTATGACGTTCCAGGGATTAGAATTTACAGATCAAAGACCGTTTAAAGATTGTTTGATTCATGGACTCATTCGAGATAAAGAAGGACGTAAGATGAGTAAGTCTCTTGGAAATGGAGTCGATCCAATGGATGTGATCGAGAAGTATGGGGCTGATTCTCTACGATATTTCTTAGCGACTTCTTCAGCACCTGGTATGGATTTACGCTACGACGAAGAAAAAGTTGCATCTACATGGAATTTTATCAATAAACTTTGGAATGCTTCTCGATTTGTGTTGATGAACTTAGAAGGTTTTACAAAAGAAAGTTATACAGTGGAAAACTTGAATATGAGCGATCAATGGATTTTGTCTAAGTTAGAATCGACGATTGCAACGGTACGTAAGCATATGGATCAGTATGACTTTCACGTAGTAGGAGCAGAATTATATCGTTTTATTTGGAACGATTTCTGCGATTGGTATATCGAACTTGCTAAGATCAATATGAATGATACGACAAAATCAGTTCTCGTATGGGTACTTACAGATATCTTAAAAATGTTGCATCCATTTATGCCATATGTAACGGAAGAAATCTATCAGATGTTACCAATTCACGATGAGACGATTATGACAAGTAGCTATCCAACTTACGATGCTATGTATGCATTTGATACAGAACTCGATGATGTTATCGAGCTGATTCAAAAAATTCGTAAAGCGAAAGTAGAATACAAAATAGGAAAAGAATATCAACTTGTTTTAAATGGTGCAAAGAAGTATCAAGATATCTTAACAAAGATGTTAAAATTAGATGTTTCACAATGCCTTGATAAAGTGGCGGATGAAACATTGACGTGTCTTTCTTTACCATATCAAAACGATACAGTATCACTTTACTATGATGGAAGTGCCAACAAAGAAGAAGAACGTTTAAAATTAGAAGAGAATAAAGCTTCATTAGAACAGTCGATCGCACGACGCGAAAAATTACTTGCAAATGAAAATTATGTTTCTAAAGCACCAAGTCATATTGTTGAACAAGAAAGAACAAATTTAGAAAAGGAAAAAACAGAATTACAGCTAATTATAGAAAAATTAAAAGAAGCATAGTAATGATGTGAACCCCAATTAGGAGACATCATAAAAAAAGACCTTTACAAAAAATAAAAATCAAGGGCAAACGAAGTGAGTTCATCTAGACCCTTGATTTTT
>CALEBF010000005.1 GCA_937944975.1 uncultured Mycoplasmatota bacterium
CGCCGATTAAAGTGGCACGCGAGCTGGGTTCAGAACGTCGTGAGACAGTTCGGTCCCTATCCGTCGTGGGCGTAGGTAAATTGAGGAGAGCTGATCCTAGTACGAGAGGACCGGATTGGACCTACCTCTGGTGTATCTGTTGTCACGCCAGTGGCAGTGCAGAGTAGCTATGTAGGGAATGGATAACCGCTGAAAGCATCTAAGCGGGAAGCCAACTCCAAGATGAGTTTACCCTTCTTTATGAAATAAGTTCCCAGTAAGACTAACTGGTTGATAGGCTAGAGGTGGAAGCATGGCAACATGTTGAGCTGACTAGTACTAATAGAACGAAGATTTAATCCTATTAGTTATTTTCATAAACTGATTTGATTGAATAACACATTATCTTGTTTTCAGAGAATTATTTCTCTATATTTAATTGGTAACGATAGCAAAGTGGATACACCTGTTCCCATCTCGAACACAGAAGTTAAGCACTTTAACGCCGACGATAGTGTAAGCGAAAATAGGTAGTTGCCAATTTTTTTTTTGGCTTTTTTTATTGTTTTTATATTTATCACGATGTATAATAGCACGTACGTGGTGATACTATGAATCAATTTCATTTATATAATATAGAAATATTGAAACAATATCGATTGATTTTAAATCGATATGGTCGAGAAGATTTATCTTATCCTTTACTTGTTTCTCCTACATTATTAAATAAAGATGGAAAAATTTTATATGTTGGACAAGAAACAAATACTTGGGGAAAAGAATATGAGGATCCTGAAATTGTTGAAAAATTGGAAAGTTTATATGAGCGCTTTTTGCGAAATGGTGCTACTAATAGGCCATTTTGGAAATTTTTAAAACCGTTATTGACTAGTGAACTTCACGAACAAGTGATATGGTCTAATTTATTGTTATGCGGTAAAAAAGAAACTTTAGGAACACCAGAGTTGCCTCAAGAGTTAATTACTTTAAGTATAGACTATCTATATCATTTATATAAAGAGTCGAATCCTTCACTCGTTCTTATCGCATCATCTTCACGTACACCATATAATGCAATTGTTGAGGAATTTTTACAAAAAATAGATATTTTTCATTTGGATCGGCCTACTGCACAGCAACCTTATACAGTGGATAAAGATGAAAAAGTCTTGTGGACATATCATCCAAAATATTTATATATGTCGAAAAACTGTGCAAAAGTACAAGAGGCATGTAAAACAATCATATTAAAGTAAGTTATCCACAGGTTTATTTGAATTCAAATTTTGTTTTCCACAGAAATTTGTTGAAAAAATGTATGATAAAATATATATGATACTTATTGTCATGATCTTGAATTTCCATTATAATAAAGATGGTGATAGAAATGGAATATAAAATTACAACACATAATGAAAGAGAAACAATTGAATTAGCACAAAACTTTGAATCAGAAAAATTTCCAAATATGATTATTTGTTTAGATGGAGAACTTGGTAGTGGAAAGACAATTTTTACAAAAGGAATTGCAAATGCATTGGGAATTCAAGAAAGTATTACTTCTCCAACTTTTACGATTATTAAGGAATATGAAGGTGAATTACCTTTGTATCATATGGATGTATATCGTTTAAATGGAGACGTAGATGGTACAGGTATCGAAGAATATTTCACAAAAGGTGGAGTTGTTGTGATCGAATGGGCTGATATGATTAAGGATATTTTGCCAAAAGAACGATTGGAAATTAAATTTCGTGTCGCTGGAGAAAATAAAAGAGTTTTAATCTTAAAACCCTATGGACAAAAGTATGAAGATTTATGTGAGGCGGTTTTATGAGAAGTTTATTTATCGATACGGCGTCTAGCCGTATTATATTAGCAATATTGGAAGATGATAAGATTCTGTACGAAATAAATGAAGAAAATGATATGAATTTATCGACTAGGATTTTTCCTTTGATCGATAAAATGTTTCAAAAGACAAATATACAACCTTCCGATGTTGATCGAATTTATGTTGTGAATGGACCTGGGTCTTTTACTGGAGTACGCATAGGAGTTACAATAGCAAAAACCATGGCTTGGGCACTTCATAAAGAAATTGTTCCACTTTCTGAGTTAGAACTTATGGCAACTACTTCTGTAAAGCAAACATATAAAGTGCCTTATATTGACGCACGTAGAGAAGCTGTCTTTGGGGCGATTTACGATAAGGATAATCAGGTATTATTAAAGGAACAGTATATTTCGATCGAGGAACTATATAAGCATATTCCGGATATGAATGACGTTGTGTTTTTAGGATATACTCCAATTCATATCGATGGTACGATGGTAGAACCGAATATGGATCTTTCTATGTTAATTGAGCGTCATCAAAATGATCGTTCTTTAAATCCACACGAAGTAAATCCTAACTATTTAAAAAGAACAGAAGCGGAAGAAAAATTAGAAAAGAGTTTTCATGATTAGGAAAGCAGAAGTAAAAGATTTGGAACAAATCCAAACTTTTTTGAATCATTTTTCTACATCTGTATCTCATACAGATTATATATTTTATATGGTTTGTGAATTCAATAATAACATTGTAGGAGTGCTAGAATATTCCGTTCTCTATGAAAGAAGTGAAATAAACTATATTTATGTAGATGACAATATGAGAAGGAAGAACATTGCTACACAATTAATTGAGGCAATGATATCTGACTGTCATGAAAAAAATGTCGAAAATATTACGTTAGAAGTAAATGAACAAAATACGATAGCGATAGGACTATATCGGAAAATGAAGTTTCAAGAAGTGGCTCGTCGAAAGCATTATTATGGAGATAAGGATGCGATCTTGATGGAAAGAAGAGTGATGTAAAATGAAAGATACTTATATATTGGCAATTGAATCTAGCTGTGATGAAACGAGTGTATCTATCAATAAGAATGGAAGAGAAGAGATTGCTACAGTCGTGTTAACACAGATGGATATTCATGCTCAATTTGGTGGGGTTGTTCCTGAAGTTGCAAGTAGACATCATATTGAGAATATCACGATGGTTATCGAAGAATGCCTGACGAAGGCAAATATGACAATGGAAGAAATCGATGCGATTGCTGTTACTTATGGTCCTGGGTTAATAGGCTCTCTATTGATAGGCTTACAAGCTGCTAAAACATTAGCGTATATCTATCATAAGCCACTAATTCCAGTGCACCATATTGCCGGTCATATTTATGCGAATGCGCTTGTAGAACCAATGAAATTTCCCCTGATTGCTCTTGTTGTAAGTGGCGGACATACTGAGTTAATTTATATGAAAGAAGATTATTCATTTGAAAAAATCGGCGGAACTTTGGATGACGCTGTTGGAGAAGCATACGATAAAGTTGCTCGTGTGATCGAACTTCCTTATCCTGGGGGACCTCGTGTAGATCAATTGGCGCATGAAGGAGAAGATACTTATCATTTACCAATTCCATTAGATGATGAAAGTTATGACTTTAGTTTTAGTGGTTTGAAAAGTGCAGTAATCAATCTTGCTCACAATGAAAAACAAAGAGGAAATGAGTTAAATAAAGCGAACCTTGCTACTTCTTTTCAAAATAGAGTTGTCGAAGTTTTGACAAAGAAAACGATGAGAGCTTTAGAGGAATACAATGTAGATCATTTGATTGTAGCAGGTGGTGTTGCTGCAAATAAAGGATTGAGAGAAAGATTAACTGAATTGTGTCAAGAAAAGAACATTCATTTAACTTTCCCACCTATGAAATATTGTACGGATAATGCAGCAATGATTGGAGCTGCTGGATATTATGCATATAAATTAGGAAGAGTTGCAGACTTAACTTTGAATTCTAAAGCAAATGACAAATTACAATAAAACCAGTGTAATATCACACTGGTTTTTACTTTGCATTAAACATTTTTGATCAGTCTTTTTTCAATCCATGAAACACAATAATACATGATGGTAGCAACAATACAAAGAATAATAACACCTGCCATAACGAGATCTAGGTTAAACACTTGAGAACCATACATAATTAAATAACCAATACCTTCTTTAGAAACTAAGAATTCTCCCATAATAACGCCGATTAATGACATACTAACATTGATTTTTAAAGCATTAATAATGGTTGGTTTGGTACTTGGTAAAATTAATTTAGAGAATATTTGCCATTTTGTTGCACGGAAAGCTTTCATTAATTTTATCTTATTAGGATCAGTTTCGATAAAACCTTGATATACATTGATGATTGTGATAATTACAGAAATGAGTAGTGCCATTAAGATAATTGAGTTCATTCCAGCACCTGCCCATATAATAATAATTGGTCCGAGTGCTACTTTAGGTAAACTATTTAGAATTGTCAGATATGGATCTAATACCTTGGCTAGAAATGGGAACCACCATAAAATGGAAGCTATCACAGTTCCAATGAATGTTCCTAATAGAAAGCTAATAATTGTTTCATATACTGTGATTCCGATGTGATTCCATAAGTTGTTATCTAAATAAAGGCCTACGATTGTATCTAAAATTGCTTTAGGGCTAGATGAGATGAAAGTATTGATGACTTCTAAATGAGCCAATAATTGCCATATACCAAGAAAAGAAATGATAATGAGTAATTGAGTTAAAAATACGAAGATATGTGTACGTCTTATTTTCTTTAAAAATCGTTTGTGTTCTTCGCTATACATGAAGATCTAAATCCTTCCAAATGCGATCGTAATAAGACACAAATTCTTTACATTTTCTGTTTTCGATTGGATTTGATTTTCCAGTCATTTGAATTTCATATATGTTTTTAATGGTACATGGTCTTTGTGATAGAACAATAACGCGATCTGCCATACTGATTGCCTCTGATAAATCATGTGTCACCATAATTGCACTTTTATGCTCCTTTTTTAAAATACGAAAGACATCGTCAGAAACTGCGAGACGTGTTTGGTAATCTAGAGCTGAGAATGGTTCATCCAATAGTAAGATATCTGGCTTGGTCGCAAGAGTACGAATGAGAGCAACTCTCTGCCTCATTCCGCCTGATAAATTTGATGGATAGCTGTCGATAAAGTCTCCTAATCCATACGTATTTAATAAATCGATGACGTATTGTTTTGTTTCATCATTGAGTGATCCTGTGATTTCTAGACCTAATAAACAATTTTCGAGAATTGTTTTCCATTCAAAAAGACTGTCTTGCTGTAACATGTATCCATAGGTGATATCTTCTTTGAAAGATACAGTTCCTCCGGATTTTTCTTCAAGTCCACATAAAATGGATAGGATGGTTGATTTTCCACATCCACTTGGACCTACAAGCGCGACAAATTCGCCATCTAGTAAGTTAAACGAAAAGGTATCTACTGCTTTTGTTTCACCTCGTTTGGTATGATATGTTTTTTCTAGATTGCGAATACTTAAAATAATTTTTTTATTTTGCATACTTATTTGTAAATATTTTATTATATGGAACTTTTTTGTCTAATTCACCAGCACTTGATACGATTTCTTGGATATGGTCAAAGTCTTCTTTTTTGATTTCGGTCGTTTTAAACCATGCATCTATGTCACGATAGCGTTTGACAATCTTTGTTAAATCTTCCAAAGAAGTATCTGGGAACTCATCTAATATTACTTTTGCAACTTCTTCGTCAGAATGACTATGTACGTAGTCTAAACCTTTTTGGATTGCACGTGTATATCCTTCAATCACATCTGGATTTTTTTCGATATAACTTTTTCTAGCATTGTATGTTGTATATGGAACGACACCACCGAGTTCTCCTATAGAGGCAACGACGTATCCAACACCTTCTTTTTCTAACTGTAAAGCTTGTGGTTCAAATAAGTTTACATAATCACCAGTACCACCGATAAAAGCTCCAGCCATAGATGCGAATTCGATGCTAGTATCAATGTTGAGATCCTTTTTAGGGTTGATTCCGTTTTCACTTAAGGCCCATTCGAACGTCATTACTGGCATTCCACCTTTTCTTCCACCAATCACATCTTTTCCTTTCATATCTTCTAGTTTGAAATTATCTTCTTTTTTGCGGGATACGATGAAACTTCCGTCTTTTTTTGTAAGCCCTGCAAAATTGACTAAATAATCCTTTTCTCCTTGATTGTAGACGTAAATCGTAGCTTCGCTTCCGCAAAATCCAATTTCGACATCTCCTGATAGGACTGCAGCCGTTACTTTATCTGCCCCAGGGGTTAAGATAAATTCAGGATCTAATCCTTCTTCTTCAAAGTATCCTAATGCTTTGGCCGCATATTGGGGTGCATAGAAAACACTATGTGTTACTTCTGCTACTTTGATAGATTTTAAATTTGATTCCTTTTTATTGAATAACGTTAATACTGTTAAAGCAATAATTAATAGGAATGCAATGATAGCGATTATTATCTTTTTCAAATTTTCTCCTCCTTTGTTACATAGTATTATATTCTATTTTTAGTCGAGTTCTTGTGTATTTGACCTATATTCAAAAAGTATATTGTATAGAAAATGTCAGAATTGTGAAAAATTATGTACAGTGTGAAAAAAATACTGCAAATCGGAAAAAGTGATGTTATAATGAAAATAGGGAGGTATATATGATAAATAGAATTGTTTTGAATGAGATGTCTTATTTTGGAAGAAATGCAAGAAGCGTTCTACCTCAAGAGATAACTTCTAGAAAATTAAAAAAGGCATTAGTCGTTACAGATTCTACACTTCTAGATGCTGGTGTTACCGGAAAAGTATTAAGTGTTTTAGACGAAAGTCATTTAGAATATGCTACATTTTCCGATGTAAAACCAAATCCGACAGTACATAATGTGTTAACAGGATTAGACATGTGTAAATCAACTGGTGCAGATTATATTATTGCTGTTGGAGGTGGAAGTGCAATCGATACTGCCAAAGCAATTGGAATCATTATGACAAATCCAGAGTTTTCTGACGTCGTTTCTTTGGACGGTGTTGCGGAGACGAAAAACAAATCGTTACCGATTATCGCCTTACCAACGACAGCAGGAACAGCAGCAGAGGTTACGATTAACTATGTAATTACGGATGAAAAAAGTGTTAAAAAGATGGTATGTGTAGACCCACACGATATCCCTGTTCTTGCTATCATTGATCCTGAGTTGATGGAAAGTATGCCTGCGAGTGTAGCTGCTTCTACTGGAATGGATGCTTTAACGCATGCAATGGAAGGGTATATTACGAAATCAGCTTGGACGATGACAGATATGTTCCATTTGCAAGCAATGCAGATGATTTATGATAATCTGGAAAAGGCAGTAAATGAAAAGAATCCTGAAGCAATCGATGCGGTTGGATATGCTCAGTATATTGCCGGAATGGGATTTTCTAATGTTGGATTAGGAATCGTACATTCTATGGCACATTCGCTTGGAGCTTTATATGATACACCACACGGACTTGCTAATGCATTGTTATTACCACATGTATTAAAGTTCAATGGTGTTGCTTGTCCAGATCGTTTTCGTGAAATGGGACGTGCGTTCCATTTAAATATGGATAACTTATCGGATGCCGAAGCTGTCGACAAAGTTGTAAACGCTGTTAGAAATCTTGCGATCGAAGTTCACATTCCACAAACTTTATCTGAGATTGGTGTGAAGGAAGATGATTTACCGAAACTTTCTCATCAAGCCTTAAATGACGTTTGTACAGGTGGAAATCCTAGGGAAGTAACGGAAGAAGATATTTTAGGAATTTATCGCGATGCTTTTTGAAGAGCAGAAAAAGAAAAAAAGGAAAAGAGGTTAAAAATGAAAACAAAAGTTGGTTATAGTGTAAAAGCTGATAGTTTTGAGTCAGGTGTAGAAACAGCAAAAGCTGCAACAGAAGGAATGACTCCTAAAGTTGGTCTTTTATATACATCTGTATTAAACGATCAAGCACAAATTATGAGTGGTGTTAAAAGTGTAATGAATGCACCAGTTGTAGGATGTACTAGTAGTGGAGGAATCATCGTGCCAGACGGTGTGATCAATGCTGAAGATCATGGTTTTTCTGGAATGATGGTATTAGATGATCCAGACATGACTGTAGGTGTTGCTGCAAGTGAGGCTGGAAAAGATGCTAGAGAAATTGGACGTAAAGTTGCAATTGCTGCTTTAAAAGATGCAGGACTTATGAAAGTACCTAATTATTTCTATATGGTAGCAAGTCCAAAAGAAGAAGAAGATTATTTAAAAGGAATTCAAGATGTTATCGGACGTGTTCCATTCTTTGGAGGAAGTGCAGCTGACGATACAGTAGAAGGAAAATGGTCAATCTTCTGTAATGATCAAGTATTTAGTGATGGAGTTGCAGTCGTATTCTTCTATACGAATAAAGAATTCTTTACTGAATATACAGGAGCTTACCGTGAAACACAAAATGTTGGTATCGTAACGGGAGTAAGAAACAATCGTACTTTAGTTTCTATCGATGGTGTTTCATCACTGACAAAGTATGCTGAATGGATTGGAACAACTCCTGATAAATTAAAAGGATCTGAATTATTAGGTGCTTCAATTTGTCATCCATTAGGAGTAAAAGATCCACTTGGTTCATTGACAATTATTCGTCACCCTATGTTTGGAGATGATATGGGAACAAAAACATTCGATGATGATGTTATTAATTTAGGAAATAAGGTTGTAGAAAACACAGCGATCATGCAATTAGAAGCAACTGTAGATGAACTTATTAATTCTACAGGAGATACCATGAAAGTTGTAAATAAAGAAATGACGCAAGAAGCTGCTGGATATTTCTTAGTACACTGTGGTGGAAGAAAGTTAGGAATTGGAGATCGTATTAACGAAGTTCATGAACAACTTGTAAAAGAAGCAAATGGAGTACCATTTATTACAATCTTTACCTTTGGTGAATATGGATATCATGATCACAGTGCCAATGCATGTGGTGGGTTGATGTTATCATTTACAGGAATTGGAAAGGAGTAGGATACTTTGAAAAACTTAATTGCTGGTCAATGGGTTGATGCAAGCGATGGGAAAGTAATTGAAGTAACTAACCCTGCGACGAATGAAAAAATTGATACAGTTCCAAATGCAACTGTGGAAGATGTAGATCGTGCAGTAAAAGCTGCTCAAGAAGCGCAAAAGGGATGGGCAAAAATGTCGATTCATGCACGTGGGGAAATTTTATTAAAATTTTCTGATTTAGTAGAACAGCATAAAGAGGAATTAGCAACGCTTCTTTGTAAGGAAACAGGGAAACCAATTACAGAAGCGAGAATTGAAATTGGACAACAAAAATTGTTCGTTCACGGATATGTAGAAAAATCACGTCATATGTATGGAAATGTAATTCCAGCTGGAAGTGAACCGGGACAGGAAAAAACGATTCAAATTACAGAACAATGCCCACTAGGTGTAGTTGCATGTATTATTCCGTTTAACTTCCCAAGTGACTTGTTTGGACAA
This sequence comes from uncultured Mycoplasmatota bacterium, assembly GCA_937944975.1. Taxonomy (GTDB): domain Bacteria; phylum Bacillota_I; class Bacilli_A; order RF39; family UBA660; genus Fimihabitans. The sequence goes on from CALEBF010000005.1 coordinate 9,441, forward strand.
AAGGTTCCATCAGCACTCGTTATGGGAAATGCTGTTATCGTAAAACCATCTACATATAATCCGTTAACACTTACAAAATATTGTGAATTATTGCAAGAAGCAGGAGTTCCAGCTGGAGTTATTAGCTGTTTATCAGGAGATGGTCCAGTAACAGGACATGCTCTTGCAGAACACAAGGGAGTGCATTTAGTTAGTGTAACAGGTAGTACGCGTGTTGGAATGGAGACAATGCAAACGGCTGGTAAGAATTTAACTCATGTTATGCTTGAATTAGGAGGAAACGACGCATTTATTCTTGCTGCAGATGGTGATGTTGATCTAGCAGTAGAAGAAACTGTATGGGGAAGACTCTACAATACAGGACAAGTATGTTGTGCAAGTAAACGTTTCTTGATTCACAATAGTGTAAAAGATGAATTTATTCGTAAGATGATCGAAAAGATAAAGACGTTAAAAATTGGAAATCCACTTGATCCAACAGTTAAAATTGGATGTTTAATTAACGAACATGCTGCTCAAGTAGTAGAAGAGCAAGTTCAAAAGACAGTACAAGCAGGAGCTAAAATTGTCTATGGTGGAAGACGTAATGGTGCGTTCTTTGAACCAACGATCTTAGATGGTGTAACAAAGGACATGGATGTTGCAAAAGATATGGAAATCTTTGGGCCGGTTATTCCAATTATCGGATTTGATGATATAGATGAAGCGATTGCAATTGCTAATCAATCAAATTTCGGATTATGTGGAAACATTATTACGAGAGATATGAAAACTGCTTTCTATGTTTCAGAAGCTCTTGAAGTAGGTGGAGCAGTCATCAACGGAGCAAGTTTCTATCGTGCTGCAGAAATGCCATTTGGTGGATGGAAACATAGTGGAATTGGAAACGAAGGAATTTCTACTACATTAAAAGAAATGTCTAGAACGAAGACAATTGTTTTAAAGAACATATTGTAAAGAAAAGGCTATTAAGCCTTTTTTTGTTTATTTGCTATTTGAAATTAGTTTACGTAAAGTTAAAATAGAAATAAATAATATGTTGATATTTCTGATGAGTATGATATACTGATTATGATAGTAGAGGAGTGTAAGAATGAATTCAAACGATCAAACAAACCAACAGGAAACAAATGTTTTCCAAAATCCGTTAGGACAACCGGATCCAAATAACTTGCCAAAAGAAAATAACGGTTTACCACAAAGTGGAGAAACACCACAAGTAAACCAAAATCCTGTACCAGGAGAGCAACAAGGAATGACACAACCTATAGAAAATGTTACAAATCCTGCTAATGTAAATTCTGGAGTAACTGGAACAGCACCAGTACCAGATATGGCCGTTTCACAACAGCCTACTCCAAATCAACCAGTAGAATCTCCAGTTGCGGGGAACAATGTTGAAGGAACATTGACAGATGCTGAGAAGAACGCTGTTTCATTGGATCAAGCAGTTCCAGCCACTTGGAATTTAGATCCATCTCAATTAGCAAATGATCCACAACCAACAACTACCTCGGCACCAGAACCAACACCAGCACAAAATACAGGATTACAACAACCTACATCAATGCCACAACAAGCAACTGCACAGCCAAGTGGAGTAGAGCAACCACAAGTGAATCCACAACCAACAGTTGCTGGACAACCTAACAATGTTGGAGTAGCACCAATGCCTACAACTCAGAAACCTCAACAAACATTAAAGTCACGTACGAATAATACCGTAGGGATTGTCATAGGTATTATCGTTGTTGCAGCACTTATTGTAGGTGGGTATTTTGCACTTGATGCATTTGGACTTTTAGGTGCAAACACGTTAACATGTACATCATCTGAAGAAGACAGCGGTAGTAAAACAGAGATGACTACTATATATAAATTTAAAGATGATAAACCAACAGCAGTTACTATGAAAGGATCTATAGCGCTTTCATCTAGTGCATCGGACGAAGAAAAACAAGCATTTCAATTTACAGCAGGAATTATGGATATGTCATTCTCATCTGTAGATGGACAGGAGGGAGTTACATTCGATAGTGACAAGAGTGATACAAAGTATAACTTCACATTATCAATTGATGCAGAAAAAGCAAATGGCGGAGATTTATCAAGTACGGGGATTGATGTAGATACATCAGCTACTAAGGAAACCATAAAGAAAGAGATGGAAGAACAAGGATTTACATGTAAATAAAGGTTGATTATTCAACCTTTTTATTTTCATCGATTGTAACTACTTATCAATTTTCTTATTTTATGTTATGATGGTTATAACTATAGAGGTGAGGTAAATGAACTTAGATACTTTGAATAAAGAACAACGAGAGGCAGTAATGACAACGGAAGGACCTCTTTTAGTATTGGCTGGTGCAGGTAGTGGTAAAACTAGAGTATTGACGACTCGTATCGCATATTTAATTGAGAAAGTAGGTATCGCACCAGAACATATTTTAGCGATTACTTTTACGAATAAAGCAGCAAAAGAGATGAAAGATCGCGTGTTTCAAATGTTAGGTGGAATCGCTTATCAAATTCAAATATCGACATTTCACTCCTTCGGATTGTTGATCGTACGAGAAAATGTAGATATGTTAGGGTATCAACCAAATTTTACGATTTTAGATAGCGATGATTCTTTAACGGTGATCAAAAAAATTATGAAAGAGATGGGGCTAGACCAAAAAGAATATAATCCACGTGCAATTAAGAATCGCATCAGTGGTGCAAAAAATGAAATGTTAAGTCCGATTCAATATGAACAATTTGCTAATACGGAGTTTGAACAAAAAGTTTTAGATGTTTACTATGCGTATGAAAAAAAATTGAAAGCTACGAATTCAGTGGACTTTGACGATTTATTATTGTTGCCACTCCAATTATTTAAAGATCATCCAAATATTTTACAAGACTATCAAGAGAGATTTCAATATATATTAGTGGACGAGTATCAAGACACGAATATGGCACAGTATTTACTAATTAAAATGATTAGTGCTCGGTATAAAAACGTATGTGTGGTTGGAGATAACGACCAGTCTATCTATAGTTTTAGAGGGGCTAATTATCGGAATATTTTCAACTTTGAAAAAGATTATAAAAATCCAAAGGTGATTATGCTAGAAGAAAATTATCGTTCCACAAAAAATATATTGAATGCTGCAAATGGTGTGATTCAAAATAATAAAGAACGAAAAGATAAGAATTTATGGACGCATAACGAAGAGGGGGATAAAGTCGTCTATCATCGATCCACAGATGAAAAAGAGGAAGCTTTTTACGTTACAAATGAGATTCAAAAATTATTGTTGAACGGAATTGCTCCAGAGCAAATTGCTGTTCTTTATCGTACAAATGCACAATCTCGTAGCATCGAGGATGTTCTGCTTCGTGAAAACATACCATATAAAGTAATTGGAAGTTTTTATTTCTATAATAGAAAAGAAATTAAAGATTTAATTGCGTATATGAAATTAATATACAATCCCAAAGATGATACAAGTTTACTTCGTATTATAAACACACCCAAAAGAGGAATTGGGGCTAAGACGATAGAACATTTGACGGAAAAGGCGAGAATCAATGGCGTTAGTTTGTTTGACGCGATCGAATCAGGGAAAGAAATGCAGTTTAAGCAATTGATTGAAACATTGATTGCAGAGAAAGATAATTCTTCTTTAACCGAACTTGTAGATCTTATTTTATCGCAGAGTGGAATGAGAGGAGAACTAGAGAGTGAAAAGTCGATGGAAGCGGATATTCGTCTTGAGAATTTAGAGGAGTTTAAGACGATTACGAAAAACTTTGAAGAGCGAAATGGAATTATTTCATTGGATGAGTTCTTGATGGAAATTAGTTTGGTAACGGATATAGAAGAACATAAAAATCGAACGGATGTCGTTACTTTGATGACTGTACATAGTGCGAAGGGACTTGAATTTGATTATGTCTTTATGATCGGATTAGAAGAAGGAATTTTTCCACATCAAAATTCTTTCTTAGAGGCAGATGGAATTGAAGAAGAGAGACGTCTATGTTATGTCGCTATGACTCGTGCCCGTAAAAAGTTATGGCTCGTCAATGCAAAGCGAAGAACATTATACGGAATGGATCATATGAATCCACCAAGTAGATTTTTACAAGAAGTAGATGACGCTTACATTGAAAAGGATTTTAAAGAAAGTACAGCTTCACAAAAGGTTGATACATTTGTATCGAAAGTGGATTCTAGTGTAGAATATAGCATAGGAGATCATATCGTTCATGATACTTTCGGAACAGGTGTCGTAGTAGGTGTTGAAAAATCGATTCTTACGATTGCTTTTCCACATCCTACGGGTATTAAGAAATTATTAAAAGGACACAAAAGTATTAGAAAGGTGGAGAAATAAAAATGAAAACAGCGTTAGTATTAGGAATTATGGAAACTGTAGATAAGTGGGGAGAATCGATACAAGAGTTTTTAAGACAACATGGAAGAAATCCTATTTTATGGATGGCCTTTTTCGGAATAGGGTTACTTATCTTTTTTTCAACTTATAATGCATTACAAAAAGAAAAGTAGAAAGAAGGAAGCTAAATGCAAAAAATAAGAAAAGCTGTCATTCCTGTTGCAGGACTTGGAACTCGTTTTTTACCTGTGACGAAAGCGGTACCGAAAGAAATGTTACCAATCGTGGATAAACCGACACTACAATATATTGTAGAAGAGGCAGTAGCGAGTGGAATTGAGGAAATTTTACTGATTACAAGTCCAAGTAAAGAAGCGATTATCAATCATTTTGATCGTAGTTTTGAGTTGGAAATGAGATTAGAACAAAGTCGTAAATATGAACAGCTAGAAATGGTGCGTTCTATTTCCAATTTGGTACATATTTATACAATTCGTCAGGGGGAACCTCTTGGAAGTGGACATGCGGTGTCACTTGCGGAATCTTTTGTTGGAAAAGAACCGTTTGCAGTACTTTATGGAGATGATTTGATCAAAGGAGATATCCCGGCTTTAAAAGAATTAATCGAAGTATACGAAAAATACGATGCGAATGTGATAGGAATTCAAGAGGTAGACCCTAGTGTTGTATCACGATATGGGATTATATCATATGCGGATCGCAATACGGGAAAGATTGCCAGTATTGTTGAAAAACCTAAAATGGAAGAAGCACCTAGTACGAGTGCGGGGCTTGGCAGATATATTGTGAAACCAGAAATTTTTGATGTACTTCGTGAACTAAAAACAGGTGCAAATAACGAGTATCAATTTACGGACGCTATGCTCCATTTGATGAAAACACAGGATTTCTATGCTTGTCCATTTCATGGAACTTACTACGATATTGGAAATCAATTAGGATACGTAAAAGCAAATATCGCATATGCAATGGATCGTAAAGAACTTCAAGAAGATTTAAAAGAATATATGAGTACGATTTTAAACTCACAAAAGTAGTGAGTTTTTCTTCTTTAATAGAGAAAAAACAAGATAAAATAGAAGAAATTTGGTATAATATAAATGGTGATAGCATGATAGAAGAAGTAAAGGCAAGAATAGATGAATTGATAGAGAGACTAAACAAGGCAAGTTACGAATACTATACCTTGGATCAACCGACGATTACCGATCAAGAATACGATCGAGATATGCAGGAATTACTAAAATTAGAAGAAAAATATCCGGATCTCATTCGTGAAGATTCTCCGAGCCAACGCGTTGGTGGTAAAGTCATCGAAGGTTTTGAAAAAGTGCATCACGAAATTCCAATGTTGAGTTTAGGAAATGTATTTAACGAAGATGATATTGTTCGCTTTGATGAGAGAGTAAAAAAGGTAGTCTCAAATCCAAATTATGTATGTGAGTTAAAAATAGATGGTCTTTCTGTTTCACTTCTCTATCGTGATGGGAAATTGGTTCGTGGAGCAACACGTGGAGATGGAGTGACAGGAGAAGATATTACACATAATGTGAAAACGATTAAAAGTATTCCTCTTACGATACCGTTCAAAGAGGAGATTGAGGTACGTGGAGAAATCTATATGGGAAAGGCATCTTTCGAATCTTTGAACGAACTTCGAAAGACAGAGGGACAACCCTTGTTTGCAAATCCTAGAAATGCAGCTGCGGGAAGTGTGAGACAACTCGATAGCAAAATTGCTGCAAGTCGTAATTTAGATTGTTTTATCTATCATTTACCGAATGCAGAACAGTATGGAATTCATACACAAATGGAAGCACTTTCTTTTATGAAAAAGTTGGGATTTTGTACAAATCCGAATATAGAGTTAGTTCACAATTTGCAAGAACTATTATCATATATTGATGAATGGACTAAAAAAAGAGAAGGACTTCCTTATGAAATAGATGGTATTGTATTGAAAGTAAATGATTTTAAGGATCAAGAAAAGTTAGGATTTACAGTACGAACTCCAAAGTGGGCAACAGCATATAAGTTTCCAGCAACGGAAGTATTTACAAAATTGAAAGATATCAAATTTAGCGTTGGACGAACGGGACAAGTTACGCCGAATGCAATTTTAGAGCCAGTACGTGTTGCAGGTTCTGTTATATCGAAAGCGACACTTCACAATGAAGATTACGTGAAAGAGAAAGACATTCGTGTAGGAGATATCGTTGTAATTAAAAAGGCAGGAGATGTCATTCCTGAAGTAGTACGCGTAGATATTTCTAGACGGACAGGAAACGAAGAGCCTTTTAAAATGACAGATACTTGTCCAATATGTGGAAGTAAACTTGTTCGAAAAGAAACAGAATCTGCATATTATTGTGTAAATCCAAATTGCGATGCAACCAAAATTGAAGGGCTCGCGCACTATGTAAGTCGTCACGCGATGAATATGTTAGGGTTTGGAGATAATATTATCGAGGATTTTTACAATATGGGGTATTTGAAAACGATTCCTGATTTTTATAAATTATATACAAAAAAAGAAGAGTTAATGGAGTTAGAAGGTTTTGGAGAGAAAAAGATTCAAAACCTGCTTGATAGTGTGAAGGAAAGTAAAAATAATTCTCTCGAGAGATTATTATTCGCGTTAGGAATTCGTCATGTAGGAAGTAAGACGGCTAAGATATTGGCTCAGAACTTTCACACGATGAGGGCTCTGATGAATGCAACATACGATGATTTTATCGAGATTAGAGATATTGGTGCAATGATTGCAAATAGTCTTGTAAATTATTTTCACACAAAAGAAAATATCGAACTCATCGAAGAGTTGGAAGAATATGGAGTTAATATGGAATACTTAGGAGGACCTGTTGTAGAAGATCAAGATTTTGCTGGACGAACATTTGTGTTGACGGGGACTTTATCGCAAATTACAAGAGAAGAAGCGAAGGAAAAAATCGAATCTCTCGGTGGTAAAGTTTCAGGAAGTGTGAGTAAAAAGACGTCGGTTGTGATCGTAGGGGAAAATCCAGGAAGTAAGTATGAAAAAGCAAAAGAGCTTGGAATAGAGGTTTGGAACGAACAAGAATTTATGGAAAAGATGTAAAGTTCATCAAAATTGATATTCATTTCTAAGAAAATATGGTAAAATAATAGAGAATAGGGTAAGAAGGAGGACGTTACATGAAAGAATGGCATGATTTTTTAGGAGAAAAATGGAAAGAAACGATTAACGTTGAAGACTTTATATTAAATAACTATAAAGAATATACGGGAGACGACTCATTTTTAGTTGGGCCAACGGAAAAAACATTAAAAGTCTGGGAGAAAATTGAGCAATTACAAAAAGAGGAACTAGAAAAGGGAATATTAGATGTAGAAACTAATATTATTTCTGGAATCGATAATTTTGCTCCTGGATACATCGATCAGGAAAATGAAGTGATTGTCGGATTACAAACGGATGCGCCATTAAAAAGAATTGTAAACCCTTATGGTGGAATGCGTATGGTTCATAGTGCTTTAGAAGCTTATGGATATACGTTAAATCCAGAAATTGATAAACATTTTAGTGAGTATAGAAAAACACATAACCAAGGAGTGTTTGATGCATATACTCCAGAGATTCGTCGTGCGCGCTCTGCAGGGTTATTAACAGGATTACCTGATGCGTATGGACGCGGTAGAATTATTGGAGATTATCGTCGTGTCGCACTTTACGGAATTGATTTACTAATTCAATGCAAGGAAATTGATTTAAGCAACTTAGTTGGTGATATGACAAGCACTTTAATTCGTTTGCGAGAGGAAGTTAGAGAACAAATCAATGCATTAAGCGAAATTAAATCTATGGCTATGAAATATGGATATGATATTTCAAAACCAGCTGCAAATGCAAAAGAAGCTGTACAATGGTTATATTTTGGATATTTAGCAGCAATTAAAGAAAATAATGGAGCTGCAATGAGTTTAGGTAGAACGTCTACGTTCTTAGATATCTATATCGAAAGAGATTTATCTGATGGAACATTAGACGAAACGGGAGCTCAAGAATTGATCGATCAATTCATTATTAAATTACGTATTGCACGTCATTTGAGAACTCCAGAATATAACGAATTATTCGCTGGAGATCCAACATGGGTAACAGAATCTATCGGTGGTATGACAAATGATGGTAGAAGCCTTGTTACGAAGAACTCATTCCGTTATTTGCATACGCTAGTAAATCTAAAACCAGCACCAGAACCAAACTTAACGGTGTTATGGAGTGAAAATTTACCAGAACCGTTTAAGAAGTTCTGTACAAAAACTTCAATTGACACAGATGCAATTCAATATGAAAATGATGATATCATGAGACCAATCTACGGTGATGATTATGCGATTGCATGTTGTGTATCTGCCATGAAGGTTGGAAAACAGATGCAGTATTTTGGAGCTCGTGTAAATATTGCAAAATGTTTATTGTATGCGATTAACGGTGGAATTGACGAACACAAGAAAACGGTGGTTGTAGAAGGAATTCCAAAAATTGAAGATGAGTACTTGGATTATGAAAAGACAAAAGAAGCATATTTTAATGTCATTGAAAAAGTGGCAAAAATATATGTAGATGCGATGAATATCATCCATTATATGCATGATAAATACGCTTATGAGAAAGGGCAAATGGCATTACACGATACGATCGTAGACCGTTTAATGGCATTTGGAGCAGCAGGGCTTTCTGTTGCAGCTGATTCTTTATCAGCGATTAAATATGCAAAAGTAAAACCAATTCGCGATGAAAATGGAATTGCAATTGACTTTGAAGTTGAAGGGGATTTTCCTAAATACGGAAATGATAACGACGATGTAGATCAAATCGCAGTTGAAATTGTCAAGAAGTTAATCGCAGAATTAAAGAAACATCCTTTATATAGAAATGCAAAACATACATTGTCAATCTTAACAATTACTTCTAATGTAGTATATGGAAAGAAAACGGGAGCTACTCCAGATGGAAGAAAAGATGGAGTTCCATTTGCTCCAGGAGCTAATCCAATGCATGGAAGAGATACAAGTGGTGCACTTGCTTCACTTAACTCAGTTGCTAAAATTCCATATAAAGATGTTTGCCAAGATGGAATTTCAAATACGTTCTCTATCGTGCCGGATGCACTTGGAAAGAGCGAAGAAGAAAGAATTGCGAACTTAGCGGAGATTTTGGATGGATACTTTAAACAGGGAGCACATCATTTAAATGTCAATGTATTTAATCGCGAAACATTAATTGATGCAATGGACCATCCTGAAAAATATCCAAGTTTGACAATTCGGGTATCAGGATATGCTGTAAACTTCAATCGTCTAAGTAGAGAACAACAAGAAGAAGTTATTAGCAGAACTTTCCATGAATCAAGATAATAAAGGTTATATTAATTCGATTGAAACAATGGGACTCGTAGATGGACCTGGAATACGCTTTGTAGTTTTTATGCAAGGCTGTCCTCTACGTTGTCTTTTTTGTCACAATCCTGAAACTTGGCAAAAAGAAAGTAATTTTCAATTAACACCACGTGAATTAGTGAATAAAATCCTCAAATATAAAAACTATTTTTCAAAAACGGGTGGTGTGACATTTTCTGGCGGTGAACCATTGATGCAACCTGAATTTCTACTTGAAACTTTAAAGTTATGTAAGGAATACGATATTCATACTTGTTTAGATACTTCTGGAGTTGGTAATGGTGATTATGATGAACTTTTAAAATATACAGATCTGGTTCTTTATGATGTCAAGGCACTTACTAACGAAGGATATCATAAAATGACGGGTGGCAAGATAGATGCATCTTTAAAATTTTTGGATGCGTGTCAGCAACATCATACCAAGTTATGGATTCGTCAGGTAATCGTGCCCGGAATAAATGATACGAAAGAGTACATATTAGATTTGAAAGAATATTTAAAAGGAATTCAAAATATTGAAAAAGTAGAGCTTCTACCATATCATACGATGGGGATTGAAAAATACGAAGAATTAAATATGAAATATCGATTGGCAGGAGTTCCGGCAATGGATAAAGAAAGATGTCATAAACTATATGAATTACTCATGCAAGACTAATGAAAATTAGTCTTGTTTTTTGTCGATTTTATTTTTTTGTGAAACATAAAAAAAAGCTTGCAAAATATAAACTTTCGTGCTATAGTATGTCAATACATGGAGGGGATAGTATGAAAAAGCGAATATTACATATTACAAAAATGTTGTTTGTGATGGTTATGAGTTTTGTACTTGTGGGTATGAATACTGTTACTGCACTTACGACAAACGCCCCAGATACTGTAAAAATGGGGGTTGAAACATTATCACCTAAATACTTAGGTGGTACAGAAATCGGGTTTGTTTCACTTGCGGATGGTACGGTAGTCTTTTGTTTGAAGGCATTGGCACCAACACCAAATCATGAAACATTGACTCGTGGAGAGGAAGTAGATGGAGGAGTTCGTTATATTTTACAACACGGATATCCTAATGTAAGCATCACAGGAGAGGCATCCAAGGATCGTTATATCACACAAATAGCACTTTGGTGGTATTTGGATCGTATCCATGGATATGGTGATGATAGTTTAAGTCCAGATGCAAACCTTTCACCAAACTTGAAAATTACTGGAGAAGATCCATACGGGGTACGTCCAAAAGCAAAAAGTTTGATGGAACAAGCATTACAACATAGAAATGACAAACTACCAGCTTTAGATTTTCAATTGAAGACAGAAGGTAGTGCATTAACATTATCGGCAGATGGAACATACTATCAATCAGGATTGATTTGGATTACATCAAACGCGAAGGTCTCTAACTTAGTTGTATCTGCAAATGGTGCTCCAGAAGGGACGAAGTTTGTAGATCAAAATGGAAAAGAGAAAACGACATTCTCACCAAATGACAAGTTTAGAGTCATCGTTCCAGCGTCATCTGTAAAAGATATGACATTGGAATTTAGTATAGGGGTAGGCGCTAAGGTATCAACTGATACAGCATATGTTTATAAACCTTCAGATAGTAAAAAACAAAGTATTGCAATTACATATACCAAAAGTGAAAACGTTACAAAGACAACTTCATTCAATTTGATCCGTACAGGTGTAAAAATTAGTAAGCAAGATATCGCAACGAATAAAGAACTAGCAGGAGCTAAATTAGTAATTAAGGATCAAAATGGAAATGTAGTAGAGGAATGGGTTTCTACAGGAGAACCACATTACATATATGATTTACCTACCGGAACTTATACTTTAGAAGAAGTCGAAGCACCAGAGGAATATCAACTCAGTACAGAAAAAATTGAATTTGAAATAACCAAAGATGGGCTTGTAAAAGAAGTAGTTATGTATAATTCTGCAGTACCAGAAGTACCAGTTCCAGATACAGGAGTTAACGATGGTGTTTTACCGATTGCTGGAGCTAGTATGATGATACTTGGAATTGGTTTGGTATATCGCCATGCAAAGAAAAGAGCATAAATTTCAGTTTAAGAAAAGCCATATCATCTTGATTGGCTTTTTGCTCATTTTTGGAGGAATTTGGTTTTTCTGTAAAGATTATATTGGAACGATACGAGATGAAATTTTCCAAGAAAAAAATATGGAATTGTTTGAAACTGCCGAACCTACAGATGAAATCACAATGACGGAGAATGAGACACCACAAGTAGAGAATAATACAGAAGCTTCAGTTCAACAGGCTCCTGTATCTAATACTTCAAATCAAAACGCATTTATTGGGATATTAGAAATTCCAAAGATCAATTTGAAGCGTGGTTTTGTCGATATGAATTCTAGTCAAAATAAAATTTCCAGAAACATTACAGTGATTCAATCATCTACCTATCCAGATGTAGATAAGGGAAATCTTATTTTAGCAGCACATTCTGGACGAGGATATATTGCGTTTTTCAAAAACTTATATAAGGTACAAAAAGGGGACACTATTTACGTAACTTATCAGTCCATGAAATATACTTATCAAGTAGTTAATATTTATGAACAGCAAAAAACAGGAACTGCCAAGATTTATCGAGACACATCTAAGACGACTTTAACTTTAATTACCTGTACAAAAGATAGTAAAACGTTACAGACGATTTATATAGCAGAACTGGTAAATAAACAACCAGTTGCATAGGGAAAGGAGGGATATGATATGGCTCAAATGACTTTATTTGAAAAAATAGGTCGGCTTTTCGATGCCTTAATATCATCGCCACTCCTTGTTCTGATTTGTTTTATGGTAGCACTTGTCTTTGGATACTTTATGTTTGAAAAAGAACAGAGTGGAAAAACAAAGCAAAATATATTATTGTTTTATATTATTCTCTCAGTTGTTGTAGTGATGCAATATTGGGATTATATTTCGAAAATGTTCGAAGAACTTATGAGAGATATGTTAGAAGTGTATTATTTTCCGAGTCTATCTGTCTTCTTTGGACTATTTATACTGTTAAATATTCTAGGTATTCGTTATTATCTAAAACAGAAAGAAAAGCATAAAATCGAAAAGTCTATTTCTATGATTAGTTGCGCTCTGTCATGGATATTGTTAATGTCATTTTTTACGATTGCAGGGACAGAGAACGTCGATATATGGAATGGTACACAAATGTATACAAATGAAACGTTACTTGCCATTTTAGAGTTATTTATGAGTTTATTCGTCTTTTCTGGAATTAGTATTGCAGTTGTATCTGCTTATAAGAATTTAGCATATGATGAAGTAACAGAAACAATAGAGAAAACTGTACCACAAGCTGTTCCAGTTGTAGAGGAAGAGAGAAAAGTTCCGTTTCATATGCCAAAAGTTGCTTGGAAGGAAGCACTTTCAGCAATTTTCTCTAAACCTACACCTTCTTATCGTGTAGAATCAGAAAGTTATGGAATGAAGCCAGTGACAAATTTATATACAGCTGTCGCTCCTCAAGAGAATATGAAAAAAGAAGAAATGACGCCTGTCGTGCAAACTTACGATACGATGTCACAGCTACAACCAGTGACAAATGTAAATGTGGAACCAGCGCCAGAGGAGATAAATACGCTTCCAAAAGAAGAGCCAAACGTAGTAATGCAACAAGGAATTCCTATTATTATGAATTTAGAAGATTACTATACAAAAGATCCGTTAGACGATGTGAAAGTCGATCAACAGATTACACCAAAAGCTGCAAAAGAACAGAGTTTTATTCAAAAACTTGTTCCAGTTGTAGAAAAAAAGGAAGAAGAGATCGCTGTTCAAATGAAACCAGTCATTTCATTCCAACTAAAAGAAGAGAGTACTGTACAAGTTGAAACACGGAAAGATCCTTCCTACAACAATGAAACGCCAACCTATTATAATGACTATAATACACCAGAACCATCTTTATTTGATTTGATGTTTCAGGAATCGTCATTTCATAAAAACGAAGAAATCGTTCGATTGAAACAACAATATGATGCTATCGACCGTGAAATCGCAGCATATGAAAATAAGCGCTCTCAATATAAAGAGGTTTCAGAATAAGGAGATTCTATCTCCTTTTTTCATTGTAAAGAGAGTGCTCTCGTGGTATAATCAAAAAGGATAGAACGAGAGTGATCATATGGAAGAGAAAATTGAATTAATTTTACAATATTTACAAAATAAAGAACAAACTTTAGCGACGATGGAATCGTGTACAGGTGGCGCATTAGCAAACGCTATTACAAATATAGAGGGATCTTCTTATGTTTTTCATTTTGGTGCTGTTACTTATAGTAATGAATATAAAGTAAAGATGGGAGTCGATGCTGACACGATCGAAAAATATACAGTCTACAGCATTGAAACTGCTCGCGCTATGGCAAGCGCAATTTCGAAAACAGCTAGTGCCGATTATGGAATTGGTATTACAGGAAGATTTGGAGTGGAGGATCCAGCAAATCCTGGAGGGAATCAAAATATTGTATATATTAGTATATACGATAAGGAACAGGATACGTATATCGATCAAACGATTAGTTTAGGACATTTTGAAAGAGAACAGTGCAAGCATACAGTTGTACAGTTAACGATTCAAAAATTGTTTGACCATTTATTTCAAAAGTAAGGGAGGAGAAAACATGAAAAAAAGAAAATTACGAGTATTTGTTATCACTTGTATTCTTATATTTCTTTTGATCGTACTTTTCATGTTGTTCTTTAATCCATTTTTACGTTTGTCTTTGAAAGGTAAGAAGACAATAACAGTAGAAGTAAATGAATCTTTTCAAGATCCTTTGGTGCGTGCTACCTTTTTTGGAAAGAATGTATCTGATGATGTCACCAAAACGAAAATTCAAACTGATAAGATAGGACGTTATATAGTTGAATATAAAGTGAAAAAAGGATGGACGGTAAAGAAGGTAAAAAGAACAGTTGAGGTTGTAGACACGACTAAACCAGAACTTGCACTTGTTGGAAATACGACAGTATCTTTAAAAGTTGGTGAATCATATGTAGAACCAGGATTTACGGCGACAGATAATTATGATGGTGATTTAACTGATAAGGTGAAGGTGAAAGAAAATGTCGATACTTCTAAAAAAGGCGAATATAAAATTACCTATACAGTGGAAGACAGTAGTAAAAATAAGTCAGTTTTAGAAAGAACAGTAATCGTTGAAAATCAATCGAAAGAAGGAAGCAGTGGCTATAGTAATATAGAGATGGGGCCTAAATATATCAATGGTATTTTAATTGTAAATAAGCAGTATGCATTGCCAAAAAGTTATGGAAATGGTGTTGATCCAACAGCACAATCTGCGTTATCTTCACTTCAAGCTGGAGCTGCATCGGCAGGATTCTCTATGCCGTTATTATCAGGATATCGTAGTTATCAAACACAAGTGAATTTATATCAAAGATATGTAAATAGAGATGGACAAGCACTTGCAGATACTTATTCTGCTCGTGCAGGGCATTCTGAACATCAAACAGGGCTTGCTTTTGACGTTGGCTCTATCGATGATAACTATGGAACGACCCCTGCAGGAAAGTGGTTAGTACAACATTGTGCAGAATATGGATTTATCTTACGTTATCCAAAAGGAAAAGAATATATTACAGGATACCAGTATGAACCTTGGCATATAAGATACGTTGGTAAGAAAGTTGCAAAAGAAATTATGAATAAGGGGATTACATTAGAAGAATATTTAGGCGTTGCATAAAGAAGGAGAAAATATGGAAGATGGTTTAATATATGAACATGATTTACATGATGTTTTAGAAATTCAACAGGCATTATTAACGTTTGTAAAAGAACATGAGGAAATGATAAAATCACACTATACTTTGAGTGAAGATTATCATTTTGAAGATGATTTGAAAACAATTTCAGATATCAAGCGATTAGTGGAACAAACCGAAATGCAACAAAAACTTTATTGCATTTATATGAATCATATAAATCGTTTAACGGACGAAGTCTTAATTCAAAAGTTTGCAACAATGATTGGATTAACAAGATTGCTTGTCAATTATCCACAGCTGTTTGATAGAAAGTCAGTAGAATTGCTCAATTTGGCAGCTATTTATAATGAGACGAAGGATAGTAACTTATTTATTACAGAATCTTTCCTACTTTCTAGTGAGGAATATCATAAAGCGTTAGAAGAAAAAGTAGAATATCTGCTCCCATTTTCGTCAGATACTTCAAAATTAAATTGGTATAAAGAAACGATAGAGGATGAATATGAGGTTAATCTTATGAAAAAATCTAATGGAATTTTACATTAAAAAGATCTCTTGGTTATGATGTGAACCCCAATTAGGAGACATCATAAAAAAAGACCTTTGCAAAAAATAAAAATCAAGGGCAAACGAAGTGAGTTCATCTAGACCCTTGATTTTT
>CALEBF010000006.1 GCA_937944975.1 uncultured Mycoplasmatota bacterium
TTATAACAAAAAATGCAGACACTTTTTTTATGTCTACATTTATCTTACAACTTCATCTATCATTTCCTACTTATTTTCTTCTATTTCGTTGGTTTGATCTAAAATATTCCGGTATTCCTGACACACTTTATCCAAAGCCTCTATTAACGCATCAACCTCATCAAATGTTTTCACTTTAACTCCACTCGCATAGGCATGTCCGCCACCACCAAATTGTGCGACAGTCTCATTGATAATTGGTCCCCTAGAACGAATAGATCCACGAATTAAACTATTATTTTTATCATAAGTAAAGAACCCCCATGCGATTACTTCTTCGATAAAATTAAAATTGTTAATTAAATTTCCAGCCGTTGCAACATCGACTTGGTATTCTTCTAAAATATCTGCAGTAATTTTAATAGAAGCAAACCCATTTTCACTTACTTTCATATGATTTGCGATATATCCTTGAAACTTGATTTCTCTTAAAGGTCTCGTATATAAAGGTGGATATAAGGTTGTAATATCTAACCCTGTTTTATCGATCAAATCAGCTACTAAGCGAAATGTCTTTGGAGTTGTATACTTAAATAGAAAACGATCTGTGTCGGAAACCAGTCCCAAATATAGTTTCTCTGCAACCGATAACGTCAATTTCAATTTAGTCTGAAAAATAAGTTCCATGATCATCTGTGCACAGCTACTAGCTGTATCGTCAATCCACTCTATATCACAAAAACTTTCAATAAATGGATGGTGATCGATTTTAATCGTATATGCGAATTTTTCCGCAAGTGCTCCATCGACTCTTTTCTGATCGGGAGTATCGACAATGATCAATAAAGATTCTGATATGATTGCTTCATCCAATCGATCCAATGTTCCGATATAACGAAATTTACTCGCTGGATATCCAACCGCATAAACCTTCTTTTTTGGGAATGTCTCACGAATCGCATCTCGTAATCCCATTTGACTACCTAACGCATCAGGATCAGGTCCTACATGACGTGCAATCACAATCGAATCATATTGCTTGATCTTCTTATATATTTTTTGATAAATAGACGTCTCAAACATAATTTCACTCTTCTCTATATCTCATTTTAAATGATATTATTTTTAGTGTCAAGAAAAGACTTGTATGAAACAAGTCCTTATTTTACTAATTCATAAGTATCTCTTGCTATCATTAATTCCTCATCCGTTGGAATCACATAGCAAGGTACAGTAGAATCCTCTGTTGTAATCAAACGTTCTTCTCCACGTACTTGATTTGCCTCTTCATCTAACTTAATTCCTAAGCAAGCAAGATGATCGATAATTTGCTTTCTCGTATAAGCTGAGTTTTCTCCAAGTCCAGCAGTAAAGACGATCGCATCAGCTCCACCCATCCAAACATAATATTTGGCAATATGTTCAACAACACGTTTTACATACATTTCTTGAGCTAAAATACACTTTTCGTCACCCTTTTCAATACCGTCTTCTATATCTCTTGCATCGCTGTATTTTTCACTAACTCCTAAGAAACCACTCTTCTTATTTAACGCATTATCCACTTCGGCAAGCGTCATACCAGATTGTTCCATTACATATGGAATCATAGAATAATCGATATCTCCACTACGTGTTCCCATCATGATACCTGCATTTGGAGTGAATCCCATAGAAGTATCTGCACATTTTCCATCGATAACAGCACTGACACTTCCTCCACTACCAATATGGCAAGTAATTACTTTCGTATTCGTACGTCCTAAAATTTCATTCATACGTTGTGAAACATATTTATGACTCGTTCCATGGAAACCATATTTACGTACTCCATATTTCGTATACCACTCATATGGTACTGGATATAAATATGCACTAGGCTTCATCGTTTGATGGAAAGCTGTATCGAAAACAGCTGCTGCCTTAGCATTTGGAATCATCTCTTGGAATGCGCGAATTCCAATAATTCCCGCTGGATTGTGAAGAGGTGCAAGCGGAATCAATTTTTCGATTTGAGCAACCACATCTTCATCCACTAATACAGTATGATCAAATTTATCTCCACCATGTACCGCACGGTGACCAATTCCTTTGATCTCATTTAAGTCAGAAACAACACCATGATCTAATAATTCTTGTGTTAAAATCTTAACTGCTTCCTTATGATCTGGGACCTTTGCTTCCTTTTTCGTTTTTTCTCCATTGTATTTAATCGTGTAAAAACTTCCATCAATTCCAATTCTTTCAAAAACACCTGCTATCAATACTTTTTCTTCTGGCATTTCATATAATTGAAATTTTAATGAAGAACTTCCACAGTTCACTGATAATATTTTCATACATTCCCTTCTTTCTAAATCTCATACGTTTCCAAAGAAGCAGTATGGGATTGGTATCCAAATAAATTACCATCTTCTGGTAGTCCATTAAAATAATAATATATACATCTTACAATCGCACTATGCGTGACAATCAAAATATTTTTATCTGGATATTTCGCACGAATCTCATCTAAGAATGAACAGACACGATCATAGACGTGTTTTACACTCTCAGCTTTCTCATATTGACGATTCAAACGAATATTCCAGTATTCGGAAAGATCTCTTCCTTCGTTTTTTACCCCTTGAAATTCTCCGTGATCTCTACTCAACAAGCGATCATCCAAACAAACTAATAAGTGAGGTGCCGCAAGTTGTAATGTCTCTAACGTTCTTTGTTTTGGAGAACAGAATGCAAAATCGATATCTAATTTGGAAAGATCACTTCTCCTTTGAAGTGCCTGTAATTTTCCCATCTCATTTAAGGGAATATCTAAATTTCCAATCGATATATCTGCCTTATTTCCATCTGTCTCTCCATGTCTTAACACATATAATTTCAAACGTTATTCATCCTTTAACTTCATCGTTGGGAACAAGATAACTTCACGAATCGTCTCGCTACCAGTTAGTAACATTACAAGACGATCGATACCCATTCCCATTCCACCAGCTGGCGGCATTCCGTATTCCAAGGCTTCTACAAAGTCGATATCCATCTCGTTTGCTTCATCGTTTCCAAGTTCTCTTTCTTTCATTTGATTTTCAAAACGTTCATATTGATCGATTGGATCATTGAGCTCTGTAAATGCGTTTGCATATTCGTTTCCGCATATAAAAAGCTCAAAACGTTCTGTAAATCTTGGATCTTTTGGATCCTTTTTAGCAAGTGGACTAATTTCTACTGGATGTCCATAGACAAATGTTGGATCGACAATCGTCTCTTCTACATACTTTTCAAAGAATGCATTGACGATGTGACCATATCCAAAATGTTCCTCTACTTCTATCTCGTGTTCACGTGCTAACTTCTTCGCATCTTCTAATGACATATCTTGGAAAAAGTCAACTCCACATACTTCTTTAATTGCATCTACCATATGTACTCTCTTAAACTTAGGAGCAAGAGAAATATGGTGTCCTTTCCAATCAAGTTCATAAGTACCATTGACTTCCATAGCGGCGTTGCTAACAATTCCTTCCGTTAACTCCATCATACCTTCTAAGTCACTATATGCCTTATATACCTCAATTGTCGTAAATTCTGGATTATGATTACGATCCATTCCTTCGTTACGGAATAATCTTCCAATTTCATATACCGCATCCATTCCTCCAACGAGTAATCTCTTTAAAGAAAGCTCTGTTGCAATTCGAAGATACATATCTATATTTAAAGTATTATGGTGCGTAACGAATGGTCGAGCTGCAGCACCACCTAAAATCGTTCCCAATACTGGTGTTTCCACTTCCGTATATCCAAGATTATCTAAATAATGTTGAATCGAACGAATGATCTTTGGTCTTGTGAATGCCACTCTTCTCGATTCTTCGTTCATAATAAGATCGACATAACGTCTTCTAAAGCGTTCCTCAGTATCCGTTAATCCATGATATTTTTCTGGAAGTGGTCTCAATGCTTTTACTAAGTGAATATACTCGTTCGCTTTAACACTCAACTCTCCCATATCGGTACGGAATACCGTTCCTTTAATTCCGACAATATCTCCTAAATCTGCTTTTTTAAAGATTTCATAATTTTCTTCACCGATGACATCCTGACGTACGTAAATTTGAATTTGCCCATACTTATCTTGAATATGCATAAATCCAACTTTTCCTTTTCTCCGTCTCGTCATGATACGACCAGCAATCACGACAGGAATTTCAACTTCGTGTAATTCTTCTTTTGTTTTATCTCCGTATTTCTCGTAAATTTCTTTTGAGTTACTATCTACATCAAAACGATGTCCAAATGGATCTAATCCACGTTCTCTTAAGAAATTTAATTTTTCTCTACGGACGAGTTCTTGTTCTGAAAACTCTCTCATTCTTTCACCTCTATCTTTGTTACATCGACTACGTTAGTTTTTGATAAAACATCTTGTAGTGCTTGGTTGTCATGCCTATATAATACCATAAATACACTTGTTATGACTACCCCTAATTGTAGAATTCCTAGAATCAATACAAGGAAAAAATACCCATAACTTGGTAAGATATAAACGAAGGCTAATGCCCCTAGTAAATAGGCAAGTCCGTGAATAATTACATTTCGATATAATAAATCATTCATCGTTAAATGATCCTTATCCTTACGTACGATTTTTAAATTTAAAATCTTTTTTCCAATCGTCTGTCCATCCCATATATAAGGTAAAATAGTAAAATATCCCAGAATGAAAAAGGCATTCAATAAACTGTATACGACACGTTCTTGATCGAGATCGTGAACAATATTAGCAAACCTACCTAGATAGGAAAAAAATCCAATTTCATGCTCGACAGCTAACTCCGTAATCGTATTCATTTCTAATTGTAGCATTTTGATATTATTATTTTCAGGAATCAGGAGAGATACGATCCACAGCAAAAGTCCTAAAATCAAAAAATCAATCACATAAGCGGTGGCTCTTTTACTAAAACTTGCATTCTTCATATCAAATCCCCTTTCGAAATTCATCTAATATCGTTTTTACATCTTCTTTGGTCGCTGCCTGCATCAACTTTTGTCTTACTTGTGCGGTATGTGGAATCCCTTTTAAATACCATGCCGCATGACTTCGAAGTTCTAAAATGGCAACCTTCTCTGATTTGATCTCCAATAGATAAGATAAATGTTTCAAAATCATCTCGATTTTTTCATCTACTGTTACTTCCTTCGGTTCCACTCCATTTTCTAAATAGTCGACACACTCTTTGATCAACCATGGATTTCCAAGTGCACCTCGACCGATCATTACAGCATCGCATCCAGTTTCCTCTAGCATTCTCTTCGCATCATAACAACTCGTAATATCACCATTTCCAATGACAGGAATAGAAACTGCTTCTTTTACTTTTTTGATAATCGACCAATCTGCTTTACCACTATATCCTTGAGCACGCGTTCTCCCGTGAACAGCGATCGCAGAAGCCCCTGCTGCCTCTATTTTTTTGGCAATTTCTACAGCATTGATCGAAGTACTATCCCAACCACTACGAATTTTTACCGTAACAGGAATCGGTACTGCTTTCACGACTGCAGATACAATTTCATATACTTTATCGGGATTTTTCAATAAAGCACTCCCTGCTTGCGCTCTTAAAGCAACCTTTGGAACAGGGCATCCCATATTAATATCAATCAAATCTGGTTTCATCGTTTCATAGATATATTTTGCGGCAGTTACAAAAGAATCGACATCACTTCCAAAAATTTGTTGATTGATTGGACGCTCTTCTTCTGACATGTAAAGCAACTCTAACGTTCTTTCATTTTTAAAACTCACTGCTTTATCACTAACCATTTCAGCATAGATAAGTCCGCATCCCATCTCTTTTACAATTCTACGATACGCATTGTTACATATGCCTGCCATAGGTGCGAGTACGACTTGGTTTTTTATTTTGACATCTCCTATCTGCCACATAATATCACCTCTTCCATTATAATATAAATCACTTATTTTATCAACGAACTTTACCTCATACGAAAAGGTAATCGCTTAAGCAATTACCTTCATTTTATGTATCTGTTCTAGCGTACTAGATGTTGGTAATAAATTTCTTACATCCTTCATATCCAAATTTAATGTAGAGAAGAAATCGTATGTAATTTGTGCATCCATTTCAGTTTGAAATAAACGCTTCAAGATCATCTCTGCATCAGGATATGCTTCTATCGTACGATTCATATTCTTTCTCAAACGATAAAGATTAAATGTTCCGTCCTCACTTACAGCATCACCAATCTTATCTTTAATCGCGTCATAAGTATCCGCTGCATCTGCACAATAAGCATAGTAATCACGATCTGCTGATAACGTTCTCGTCTTAGCAGCTTTATGCCATAACATAGCAAACGCAATACGTATTTTTTTGACGTCATCAACAATCACCTTGCCATTTACCACATTTGTATAAACTCCTTCTTTTACCGTATATTTATCATAGTAATCTTTTAAATCAGCAAAATGGAAGTTCTTCGCCATGCCTTGCACACGGAAATTTTTTCTTTTCTTTTTCCATATCGTAGAAAGTGAATGTTTTACTTCAAAATGTTGTTTGATGTATTCTTCTACAATTCTTGTACTAATCTCATCATAAAATAAATTATTCAAAATTTCTCTTGGATATAAAGACTTTGGAATTAGTAAAGACGTTCCTAATTTTAATCCTGCAATATCCCAATCACCATTTTGACTTAATTGTTCTTCAACTTTGTTCATAAAATATTCATACGTTTGCTTTGAACGACTATTAAATGATTTCTTATCTTTAGCAATCGATGCATTCGCCCACAAGTTGGCAAATCTTACCTCGTTAATTAACGTGCGGTCAGTCACCTGTTTTCCATCCTCTGTTCTTACAAATTCATCAATCACAGTATATTCACTAGCTAACTTTTCCAACGAGTGATACTGTTCGGCTAAATCATCAGATTTCATTTTAATACCTTCTTTCATACTTCCCTTCAAAAGGGGAAAACGTACAATATTATAACATATTTTCGCATGCTGTCAAATTTTGAACAGCCATTTTTAACTCTAGGACTGTAAAGCATTGACAGAAATCAACCAAAAAAGAACCGACCATCTGATGTGAACCCCAATTAGGAGACATCATAAAAAAAGACCTTTACAAAAAATAAA
>CALEBF010000007.1 GCA_937944975.1 uncultured Mycoplasmatota bacterium
TAATTCTATTGATAACAAAAAGAAGAATGTTTAATTCATTCTCCTTTTTTATTTGATCATACATTTTGGGATAGTTGGTTCATCAACAACTATTACAAAGCACGCTTGACTTCCTAATCCTGCAATCATCGTTGCAACGCCTGCTAACCACACTGCCACTTTTTTAAACACTCATACTCCCCCTTACTTCAACTTACATGTTCTAAATACTGACGATAATTCGCGTATGGTAGATGAAAAAAACTATATATTTCTGGTGATATCATTAAACATTCAATCAACAACACTGCAATTAAAGAATTTGCATAAAACCTTGGAGTATAAAAAGAAGCGATTACATATAACCAAGCAGTCAAAGTAGAAATTATTTTATATACTTTCCTTCTTTTTTTAGATACTATTGGTCTATTCTTTGTATCTGATGGTGCATATTTATATATATATCCAATAGCAAAAGTCCCTAATATAAGTTGAATCCAAAAATTCATTTCAAACTGTAAACATATCCATGGCGGTAATACTAATAATAAAAAAGATGAAACATAGCATTCCCAGCTTTTGTTAGCATGCAATCCAAAAGCTGTAGAACGAATGATTCCAAAGAAGATTAAAAATATTAAAAATTCTTTTATAATTCCCATCATAGATGCTGCTAAAGTTAAAATTATTGTTTTAGTAATCAATATGTATATAGACTCTAATCCGTATTTTACAACTGCCATTTGGTTTTCTGTATATTCTGGACATTCCTTTCCTATTATCTTCAATATTAGTGTTACTACTCTTGTCCGCATTCTCTTACCTCCGAATTATCGCGGCAATTGTATCCCATTTATTTCTATAAGTATCAACTTATGCACGAAAACATATTTTTTTTGTTCGAAATTATGATTTTTTCTTAACTGAATAACATATTTATATCTAAGCGGTTTGTATATCCTTATTTAAAGCAAACATCCGTTTTTTCTGCTTTTTTTCCTATATAATATTTTATATTAAAGCAACAGCGTTGTTTATATAGTCAAGGAGGGTAGTGTATGGTTGGACGTGTTAAATGGTTCAATAATAAAAAAGGATTTGGCTTTATTGAATATAAAGAAAATCTTGATATTTTTGTCCATTACAGTTCTATTATGATCGAAGGATACAAAACTTTGTCAGAAGGTCAGATGGTTGAATTTGATTTAGTGGAAACAGAAAAAGGTTTACAAGCGAAAAACGTAAAAGAAGTAAAACCTACTACAGTGTAGTAGGTTTTTCAATAAAATATTTCTTCAATGTTCATTTCCATCGAATGTCCAATACTTTTTAAAGGGGTTGCACTATAAAAATTGAAATAATATCGTCCATTTAAATTAGATACAGATCCTTGATATTCATTATTTTCTATTTTTAATTTTGCATGTATCTCTCTTCCATTATAATAATCTAAAATACGTTTTGGAAGTTCTACATAGTATTCCCCTTTAAAATCATTATATTGAATTGTTCCTTCAAACGATGGATGGTGCAAGTTCATCTTTTGCATTAATTCATACATCGTCTCATATTGTAATACGGCCCAAGTAGCTGGGCTCAATTCTAAAATGCCCATACTAGTTAATCGGCGCTTTTTACGAGAGAAAAGCTTTTTATAATCATAGTCAAAGTGAAGTGGATCGTCATATAGTTGAAATACACGTTGGAAGTCAGTATTAATTTCTCGTTGATACATTAGTTCATATTCCTTTGCTGCCTCTTCAATGCGGTAATGATCAAAAAATCTTATTTTATGACCTTGTAACCATTGCCACATAGAATATGGGTTATACACTTGCGGTGCACTTCTTTTACAAGTTCCACATAATAATATTAAGTTATTAGGTTTGTATTCTCCTTTTAATTCTTTAGGAATAATATAAGTTGGATATAATTTTTTATTCATTCCACAACACCAACAACGTTCGATTGCATCCTCATATGTAACGCTCGTATGTTCTAAATTTCCATGAATGTGCCAGTATTCTGCAATAGACTGAAACAATTCCTTTTGCTGTTCACTTATTTCAGATTGCTTTATATATCGTACAAAATAATATTGATTTTTAATATATAGGGTATTTAATGCACACATTTCTATAAAATTCTCAAGCTTTACAATATGCACCTCATTTACCAATATTTGCGAAAACAAATATCCAGGCAATACGGCATCCATATTGTTTTGATACTCTGCTATTTTAAACTTTTTTTGTTGTTGTTTTATGATTGCATCCAGTTTTTGAATCAATATAGTTTCTTCTGCCGTTTGACTTTTCTTTTTTCGCTTTACTTCATGTAGGAAAGCTCTAATCCAAAGAAAAGACAAATGTTCAAAATTGTTTTGCGCTTCTCTTATACATTTGATCGTTTGTTGTATTCCCATTGTTATAGTTTTATTAAAATTCAGTTTCTTTTCGTTTTTTAGATTTTGTAGTTCGTCATAGTCCTCTTTTGATATCCAATCAACTTCGATTCCTTTCGTGTCAATATTAACTTCTACATTCACTATATTGATCTCTAGATCGATCTGCAATTTGGAAACATATTCCATCCAAATATCATATACTGTTTTCCACGTAATTTCCTTTTTCATATAAACCTCCAACCGTGATACAAAAAAGGGCCGTACGCTAAAGTCTGTACGAGCCCTTTATTTACACATAGTATAACATAATTTACTATAAATAGAAAGAAATTTACGTAAAATTACACACCGCCAATCATTCCTCTTTTTCGTAAATAAAGTTTTCTACACCAGTCAACTGGTACCACAGTCGATGCAAATATCAACATTGTAATAAATTCCTTAAAAGTCAACCCACTCGTACGAAATAAATTACCACCAAAATAAATCATGATTATTTGCACAACGATAATAAATAAAATTGTTGCGATAAATACTTTATTTTTTAACAAATGAGCAAATAAATTTAAACGATGTGTTCTTGCATTAAAACAGTTAAAGATACCCATAAATATAAATAGCCCAAAGAATGCCGTCATCAAATACTTATAATTTTCTCCTGTTCGGAAAAAGTGTTGAATCCAGGGTGTTTTTAAAAACAGAATACATAAAATAGATGAATATATTCCCGTAAATAATATCTCATCTTTCATATAGCGATTCATAATTGGTTCATCTTTCTTCTTCGGCATCTCTTTCATATATTCAACAAGTGGTGGTTCAAATGCAAATGCGAGTCCTGCCAGCGTATCCATAACCATATTGATCCATAGCATTTGAATTACTGTAACAGGAGTATCTACACCAATAAAAGGTCCTATAATTGAAAGAGTAATTGCACAGACATTTACCGTTAATTGAAATATGATAAATTTTCGAATACTTTTAAAAATCGTTCTACCAAATAGAATTGCTTTCGCAATCGATAAAAAGTTATCATCTAAAATAACAATATCACTTGCTTCTTTAGAGACCTCTGTCCCACTTCCCATCGCAAATCCAACATCCGCACGTTTCAAAGCTGGCGCATCATTTACTCCATCCCCCGTCATTCCTACAACTAATTCACACTCTTGAGAAATACGAATCAATCTACTTTTATCGCTAGGTAATGATCTAGCAACTACTCTCAAGCGCGGTAAAATCTTCTTCAACTCTTCGTCACTTTTTTGTTTTAATTCATCACTTGTTAATACAAGATCATCTGAATTCTGATAAATCCCTGCTTCTTTTGCTATCGCCATAGCAGTATCTTTATTATCTCCTGTTATCATGACAGTTTGAATATGTGCTTCATGTACAAGTTGAACTCCAGTAATGGCCTCACTACGAATCTCGTCTTTAATAAATGCGAATCCTACAAGCGTTAAATCACGAAAAGAAGTAACATTTACTACTTTATCACTCGTTGCAAATGCAATGACTCGAATCCCATTTTGTGTCATCGATGAGATCTTTCGGTTCATCTCCAACTTTGATAAAATCGTGCGAATATTACCGTTTTCATCATAGTATTTCGTACAATATGGGAGAATCTTTTCAGGAGCTCCTTTAATTAAATTTAATCGCTTTCCATCGTCTAAAATCGTCGTAATCGCATATTTGTTTTTACTATCAAATGGGATATGTGAAATCTCTTTCTTTTGATAACCTAAATCAGATTGAATAAACTCTAACAGTGCACGATCTGTAATATTCCCACCAACCGCATGATGGGATGTATCGTATCTACTAGCATTATTATATAAAAAGGAATCTTTCACAATAGGATATAATTTTCCTACTTTGGAGAGTTCATATTCACTATGATATGATTTTAAATTTCCACTCATAAAAGAAACAACTTCTAGTTTTCCTTTTGTCAATGTTCCTGTTTTATCCGTAAATAAAATATTAATACTACCTGCGGTTTCGATTCCTACTAATCTTCTAACCAATACATTATTTTTTAACATTCGTTTCATATTAGATGATAACACCAATGTAATCATCATAGGAAGCCCTTCTGGTACAGCAACTACAATAATAGTTACACTTAGTGTTAAAGCATATAATATGTGCCCTGCCATAACTGGAAAATCTGTTACGAATGCAATAATCTTTGAAAGTTGAAATTGTTGATCAATCACAACAACAGAAAATAAATATGACACACTGACTAGTACAGCGCCAATATATCCTATTCTACTAATTACAGTAGCGAGTCCACGTAATCTGATCTTCAATGGGCTTTCTGGTTGTTTTTCTTGAATTTCCTGCGCTAATTGACCATAATATGTCTTATCCCCTACTTCGGTAACACAAACTTCTGCATCTCCGGAATACACTACTGTACCGCGATATACTTGATTTGCTTTCTCTGGAACATTCCAATCATTGCATACTCTTTTTTCCACTCCGGCTGCTTCTCCATTAAACGATGATTCATCCACTGTTAAGTTTCCACGTACTAAAATTCCATCAGCAGGAACTTTATCTCCAGCTTCTAATAAAATGATATCCCCAACCACAACTTCTTCTACTTCAATTTCAGCTACTTGTCCATTTCGTTTTACCTTGCATTTTAACTTCGCCGATTCAGCTTGTAATCTGGCAAATGCTTTCTCACTTCCATATTCTGATATACTAGAAATAAAAGATGCTAAAAAGATCGCAATCACAATTCCTACGGTTTCAAACCAATCGAAATTTTGAATTAAGAAAACAGTTTTGATCCCAAGTGCAATTAATAAAATCTTGATAATAGGATCTCCTAGAGACTCTAACAATAACTTTAAAAATCCATCTTGTTTTTTAGAAGTAATATGATTGCTTCCATGTTTTTTTCTACTATCGCTAACTTGCTTATCATCTAATCCTGTCACTATGTTTGTTTCAATCTTTCTCATCACATTTCCCTCCTGATTTACTCTATGAGGGTCAAAAAGGATATAATCGAATTTTTTATCCACTTATTTTGACATATGATTTACTATTTTTGAAAAATATTACTTTTTTATATAAAATAAAAAGAGTAAATTTATTACTCTTTTATTAAACCATTTCTCTTTAATACCTGATACACACACGAATAACTACGTCTTCCATAAAATTTGCAGAACTTTCGTATGCTGACATGCGACTTTTTATATAATGATATAATCTTTTGTTCTTCTTCCTCAGAAATCGCATTTTTTGGTTTTCTATGCTTATTTCCATGCGTAGATGAAGCAATTCCATCTAGCATTTCTTTTTTTAGCTTTAAAATATATTTCGGATGATATCCTGTAATCTCCGCAATCTCTTTATACTGTAGAAAACTGTGATGATCTAGCTTATCTTGAATTAACTTCATTGCTAATTTCTTATCGTATTTCATAGCATCACCTAGCTTAATTATATCATAAAAGTCACATTTTTGCAAAATCATGTAAATTTATGTCTAGTCTTCGTACCATTCAGCAAACCAGAAATCTTCAAATCCGTACTTGAATGTACGATATGCATTTTTACTTTCATCAAATTTATAGGATTTTATTAGTGTTCCATCTTCATCATATTCTGATATTGTCTGTGCTCTTCCTGCCATTGTAATCACGTGACCATTGTAATTCTGAACACTACTTACAATACTTGAATATGGTAAATCAATAGAATCTACAAGTTCGTATGTCTTAGCATTTTCATCAATCAAATAACTCTGGTAATAAGAATATTCTCCACCTTCATATCCAGCACTATCTGGATAGCTTGACCAGTCAAAATCTGGTTTTGTATAAGTGAAGTTTGTATTATTGTTAAATAAAATTATATAATACTGTCCATCTTCTAAATTTTCATCAGTTACAATTGTTGCAGTGTGTTGACCGGCATTAGGAATACCCTCTCCGATTTTTTCAAGTACTAAATCAGCATATGATGTATCTTTCCATACAGATTGATCTCCTACCATGTAGTCAATTGCAGGTTTTGTATCGATATCTTTAATTTTAATTACTGTACTAAGCTCTCTTGAACTTACGATAATGTCTCCATCTTCATCCATATCGATGCTATTTAAATGCACCCAGTCTAATCGATCTCCCGTATAAGAATTATCCGTTGGCATTACTGCTTTTTCTTTCATTTCAGGAAGTAGATCTGCCATATTGATCAATTCCTCAACTTCTCCTGTTTCTACATCAATTGTGATAATATAGTCTTCCATTGTCTTCTCTCCACTCTTATTTACGAGAGCAAGGAATCGATTATTCTCTTCATCGTATTCATAATCGTGATGGAATTTATATCCTTCTACTTCATATCTGCGATCGATCTTACCGAGATGATTTACAAATACAATAGAATCTTTACTATCGTTATATACTAAATAATCATCAATAATCATAAATCGATCTGTTCGATATCCATCGTTTGGAATTTCTCCACGTAAAATTCCATTATTGTCGTATAAATAAGTGTTTGCTTTGTAATTTTCTGCATTTCCTAATACAGCAAATAATCCGTTTTCAAGAGATTCTATACTATCTCCGTCGATCACTTCTAATTTATTTTGAACATTCTTTCTTTCTGGTAACGTAATCGTAAAAGTAAACTCATTTATTACTTTATCTTCACTGTCTTTTTCTTGAAGTGTTACAGTGTTTTCATATCCTGCAACTAATCCGATTAATTGATATCCACCATCTTGCGTCTCATATAATGTTTGCGTAAAATCAGGAATATCTTCGTCATCTACTGATACCGAATAAGATAACGTTGTTCCCTCTTCATGGTCTAAATATACATTGACTGAATTAAAATTAGTACCATAAGGGTTATATATAATGAATGGTCTTTCCATCGTGTAAGCTGTTGTATACGTCTGTTCAGCTATCATTCTTTCCACAATATCTTGATATGTCAAATTCTCCTCTGATATTTTATCGTCTTTCGTCACTGTATAAATAGATGCTCCTAATTCTTGGTCCTCTTGCAATGCAATATGATTCTGCATCCACCATTCTTCATCTGAATGATCTACGAAAAAGAAATACCAGATAAGCAAACCTAATATCAACAATCCAACACACAATAATGTAATTACTTTATAATGTTCTTTTAATTTATTCATAGTTCCTCCCATCATTTTATAGTATAGGCTGAATTTGTGAAAATTAAATGATAGAGCGTGAAATAATATAGAAAAAACGGACAAAATAAAACAAACAACTTTTATTTTTACCAATTTATGCTATAATAGAAGTCATTATTTAGGAGGATATTATGTCAGAAAAATCAAAGAAAAAACATGTCGAATCTAAAAAAGATTATTTTCTCAATAAATTTCCTATATTAAAAAAGATCCATATCAATTGGAAATGGACTGCCATTGTTTTAGGTATCTTATTAGTATGTGATATCGTTCTTACAACACAAGAACCTAGATTTCATATCAGAGATATCCAAAACTTATTTGTAACAAAAGAAATGATCAGTGATAATGTGGTATTTCTCGGAGACTCTATTACATATCAATATCCATTAGACGAGTTTTATGAAGACATGCACGTCGTAAATAGTGGTGTTAATGGAAATCAAACAACAGATATCTTAAATAATATGTATGAACGTGTATATCGATATAACCCTTCAAAAGTGATCTTACTCATTGGAACAAATGATTTAACAAATAATAGAAGTGATGAAGAGATTCTAGACAATATTAGAAAGATCATCGTTCAAATTAAAGAAAATAGACCATATGCTAAAATATATGTACAATCTATTTATCCAATCAACGAAACGATGCAAAAAGAAGCAGATATTTTAAAAGATCACAAAACAAACAAACGTATTTCAGAAGTAAATAAAAATTTGAAAGATATTTGTAAGGAAGAAAAAGTTACCTACATCGATACATATTCTGCCTTACTCGACGAGAATAAAGAATTAAAACGTTCTTATGCAGAAGATGGACTTCACCTAACTGCCCTTGGATATATTAAAGTAACAAATGTATTGATGCCATATATCAATGATGAGGTAGAGTAATAAAAAAACGTCAATTCAAAAGAAATTATATTCTTTCGAAATGGCGTTTTTCTTTTAATTTCTATTTTATAAAATTTATAACTTAATAAACATAAAAGATTCTCTATAAATCATAGTTCCATACTTTCTAGCTCTTCAATTTCATATTTAATATTTTTCTCAAAATTAATCTTAGAAACTTCATAAATAACTGCTAATGGATATTTTACTTTTTCTACGGATTGAAATACTTTATATGGTGTCATCCATACTAAATAATCTATACTCGAATTCTTTATAATATCTAACATATTCCTATCTTTCCACCAATAATGTAAATCACCATGGAGTAAATCACCCGGATTTTTTGGTGCTTCACAATCAATTAATTTCATATATGGTGTGGACTCATCAAAAATAAAAAATATAACTTTAAAATTTGGATGATTGATTTTATAATTATTAATTTTTTTTATATGTTTTTCTATTACTCTTTTAAAATTATCTACATACATTTGATAATTATGATCATCATGTCCTCTTAAGCCACTATCTGGTGATATAAATAAGCGTCCGCTTTCTGCCTCTTCTTTAAAATTTTCATTCAAATTTATTAATTCTTTTACTATTTTACTTTCCCGTTCATTATATCGATTGATAATTCTTCCTTTTTTGCCAACATAAGTATGATCATCAATTCTCATAACATCCATCATTAATTTTAATTTATTATTATAGAAATCTGGTGGCAACTCATTTTTCGCAGATGAATCAATCCATTTTTTCCACTTTTTCTTATTATGAATTGAACGGTATAATCTATAGTTTTTTAAACTTGTAGGAAATATTTTGATTTTTCTCTTACTTAAATTTTGAAAAGCACATATTATTCTCGATTCTTTATCATATCTATTCAATCGAATCACCTTCTAACTTTAAAATATTGCTATTTATTATATCATAAATTTTGAAATCAAAATTCAATTATAACTTAAGAAATTTCGAATTTTCTTGTTTTGGACGATGAGGTTCATCTTTTAAAATAATTAGATAAAAATCGATTCCTTGTGTTGTATGTTAACTCTGATTGAGAGGGAGTGCAAGTATATTTACTTAAATATTTTTTCGATTATCTTATATATTGGACTTATTGGTAGTGTATTTTCAACAATCCGTTTTTTTACTAGCTTTACTTCTTCCTTTTCTATATTAATATTATACTGGAAAATTATTGATACATAATAATCTTTTGAAAGCGATTCATTACATTCTACCATAGCATAATATTTCTTTTTGCCGTTTTGCTTTATGCTTAATATTCCACCACTACCTCCTGCAAATTCTATTTTTTTATATTTTTTTTCTAAATAATTGTACACATTAAAATCACTTAAATATTTTTCTAATAATCTCTTTGCTTTCTGCATATCTTCTTTTAAAACATTATTTTCTTTAACTTTAGGTGATTTTATCATTTCGTTATTACTGCCTTCAAAATATATTCTAATAGAATCTATAAGGTTATTTATATCATCAATAAATCTTTCGTTTATTGAATATGTTTTCATGCTGGTTATTAATCCCTCAACATTTTTTGCTTCTGATTGTACTAATGTAATTATCTCTTCTTTTTTATTTTTTTCAATATCAAATTTTTTAATTTTTTCTACTATTTTATTCATTTTCTTGTCTACTTTAGTTCTAACATCATTAGCTTGTATAGAATAATACCCATACATAGGATAATCTTCCTTTAATTCATCTATTAAAACTTTTTTATCATTATCTAAAATTGTAAAGACTTTTTTATATCCTAAATCATATAGCATGCTTAGTATTATGTTAACTTTATCCGCACCTCCGGCACCCCATCCAAAAAAAGAAGCATCTATATGAAAGTTAAAGTGCTCAAAAATTTTTTTATAACATAAAACGTCATCTTGACCTTCCGTTAAAATAACATTATCATTTAAAAAGAAAATTTCATTTGTGTTTAATGATAAAATATGTGGGTTATTAGCATCATGGAGAACACTTTGTATTTTTTTCTTTGTATCATCCAGCAACTCATATTTTTCAATAATATCTTCTTGTTTTTTTAACCTTATAATCTTGCTATTCTTTGAAAACATATCCCAATCTACAAAACACGGTGAATGTGTACTAATTATTATTTGCTTATCTTTTGAATATTCTATCAATAAATCAAATAATTTTCTTTGTAAATCAGGGTGCAAAGATATTTCTGGCTCATCTATTAAAATTACATTATCTTCATTCGAATCATATAAGGCATCAACTATATTAAATATATTTATATATCCATCTCCAGCTCCTTGACTATTGTGTTTTGTTTTACCAAAAGAAAATTCCAAGTATGAATTATTTGTATTAAGAGACTCTATTGTCCATGATGGTATTGGATCAATTAGCCTCTTTAAACAACTATCAAACAATTCACGTCTACTATAAATAGACAATAATCTACTGCCAAAATTATTATTGATATTATTTTCATTTCTGTATTCATTATTTCCTACATTTCCTAGATACCTCTCTCTACTTTGTTAATGATTACTACTATTAAATGTTGAATTAAAATTTCGTTTGTTTGATAAAATAAATACATTTAATTTATTATCATAATAGTCTTCGCCATTACATTTTTTAGTAATAAAAGAACCACCATTGTTTGTAGTAGAAAGAACAAATTTATTTAAGTTATTATCCTCAGCCTTTATGTGTACTTGTCCATTTAGAATTTCATTCCTTGCTGTTATAGGAATTGTATCTGAATTCGTAGAAAGTAAATGAATTGCTTCAATAATGGTTGATTTTCCGCTGTTGTTAGGTCCAACCAATACTGTTAATCCACTACCTTTGTTCTTCTTGTCAGGCAACGCAAAATTTATTTCAATTTTTTTTGAGAAGCCTCTTAATCCCTCTATAGATAGTTTTTTTATTGACACACTAATTCCTCACTTTCATCAATAATCATATATTAATTCATTTTGATTTCAAAAAAGTGTTCATTAATTAATTTATGATAATATGTATCTTTATTTAAAATTATGTCTTTCTTATAATTTGCTAATTCTTGCTGTATATCCGAAAAACATTTGTTTAATTTATTAATAACTTTTATTAATTCATCTGTCGAAATAGAAATGTTTTCTCCTTTATAAATATAGTTAAAAAAGCTGACCTCCCTATATAAATTATTTCCACTTAATATAAAACTAGTGTCAATATTATGTGGTTCATGTTCAACTTTATTTCTTAACCTTTTCAGTTTTATCAATATATCACTATTTTCATTTTTTAACTGATTATACTGTGGCAAAATTATATTCTTTAGTTCCTTCAGTAGTAATATACCTGCATTTTCATCAATACTTATGACTGCAGAGTTTTCTTTTTTCTTAACTTTAACTGGAATAATTTTAAATATTAAGTCACAAATTTCTAAAAACAAATCAGATTTCTGAAAATTATCATAACCTTTAAAAAATAACAGTTCAATTAATTTATTATTTATTTTTATCATGCAGTAAAAATAATACTTTAAATTATTTATAGTAACATATATATCCATATTAAACCTAACTCCTATTACTTCTATTTTTTAATATTTTTTTTAAATTTATATCTAAGCAATACACATAGCATCCTTTCATTCCTCTAGTCATTAAAGTTCTATATGTATTTTTTATTATTTTATCTGCAATTTCATTTGCTACTTCTTGACCTTGTTCTTTCGCAATTTTATTAATACCTTTTAATGATTGATCTGTTTTTGCTCTTTTTGTATAATCTGTAATAATTTTTCCATCTTCATATCTAATATCATTACCAATTATTACTCCTACATAGTCAAATTCTAACCCTTGACATGTGTGGATACATCCTACTTCATTTATTGACATAGGATCAATTGCCCATGTTTGTGAGTTCCCTAAATTCCAACTCATTTCAAAATTGTATTCTGGGATTACTATATCATGAACATGAGAATCATTTTTACCACTACTAATCCAGTCCCAGCAATATCCAGCAACTAATCTTGACTTATTATTTATTTTGTTTTTTTCTTCTATTAATTGTCTTAGCTCATTAGGATTATCTACTACTCTAAAATCATAATCAAAGTCCATACTATCAAAGTTTGCAGTTTTTCTTATATCTAAAACATTGTCTAACCAAGCAAGATATCCATCGGATCCATTACATCTAAATTGGCTTTCTAGCTCTACAATTTTTATTCCTGCATTTAATTCATTAGCATATTTTTTTATTTCATCTACTGATCCAATATCTTTTAATGTTACTTTTTGATCTTCATCAATAAAGAATATTGAGAAATTAGAAGCATTGATAATTTCTTTAATCTGATTTTCTCCTAAATTTTGAAACATTCCAGATTTTGCATTTAATCTGTGTGCTTCATCGACAATTAAGCAATCAACTTCATTTGATTCTGCTTCTGTAAACTGTCCTGATCCTTGAAACAAATTATTAATATATGTCAATTTAAATGAACCCTTTAATTTATCTCTAAAAACTGCCCTTGGAGCTGCATTTTTTGTTACATAGAAACAAGTCATATTCCTATTAGTCAGTTCTACTAATAAATTAATTGCTAAAACAGATTTTCCAGTACCTGGTCCTCCTTGTACCACTAATACATTTTTTTCATTCGATGATAGTGTGTCTATAGCCATTCTAATAGCATCTTCATAGATTACCTTTTGGTCATCAATCATATTAAATTCTTTATTGCCTTGTAACATCTTAGTAAGTGAATCTTGTAATCTTTTAGAAGGCCTAATTTTTCCATTTTCAATTTTATACAAAGTTTCCCTATCATCACCTTCAAGAATATATCTTTTTATAAAACTTCTTAATTTCATGAAATCATTTGCTCCAAACATTGGAGCTTCTTTTATATATTCTTGATATTGAATACTGCATATTGGGTCATCTTCACTTAATATATAATTATGTAGAAAAGCACAAGGATATAAACCGATATCTTCTAATTGTACTGTTTCGTTAAAATTCTTAATCAAGTTAGCATAACTCATAGCTTGATAGGATGGATGTGTAACTTCTCTGACTGCATGACCAGTAAAAGTAGACACAATTCCATCTTTTCCTTCTACTGCTTTACATTTTTCCCATTGCTTTAATTCTATAATAATCACAGAATCTTTTTTATTTTTATCTCTACCAGATAAAATAAAATCTATTCTTTTAGAAGTTGCTGGAATATTAAATTCAATTGCAACTCCTGCATTATCTGGTATTTCGTTGTCATCTAGTACACCACGCATATATTGCATAGAATTTTTCCATGAATTTAATTGAGAATCACTTGTCCTTCCAAAATATTTTTGATACTTTTCAT
Organism: uncultured Mycoplasmatota bacterium; assembly: GCA_937944975.1. Taxonomy (GTDB): domain Bacteria; phylum Bacillota_I; class Bacilli_A; order RF39; family UBA660; genus Fimihabitans. The sequence goes on from CALEBF010000007.1 coordinate 13,884, forward strand.
AAATTTTATTTACAATCAAATTCAAATTTACATCATTAATAAATCCTGATTTTACTCCTTCATATACTAACATCTTTTCCTACTCCTTACTACAATAAAAACTTATTTTAACTTTGTATATTTTGTGCTTACACCTTTGGCCTTTTCTATTGGATATTTTTTTGCTGTAATTTTCATTTTATCTAATACAATTTGTTCAGGATCTACTCCTAATTTATCAGCTAGTAATAATGTATAATTAATTATATCAGCTAGTTCTGATTTCACTTCTTCGATATCATAATCAGAATTCCATTGAAAACATTCTAATAATTCTCCAGCTTCTATTGAAATTGATTTTGCTAAATTTTCTGGGCTATGAAATTGATCCCAATCTCGTTCTTCATTAAAATTTTTAATTTTTTCGATTAACTTTTTCATGATAATCCTCCTATAATAATTTTATCATATTGGAGATATTTTAAATTTAAATTATTACTTATTTTTATAAAATTTATCGTAGTGGCTAATTTCATATATTTTATTAATATTAAACTAACTAATTATACCTTTTTCAATGGCATTAGATATAGCGCGTAATCTAGCTATCGATTTTTTAGCTTCAATTAACATGTACATAGTATTTTCAGGCAATCGATTTTCATCAACTGCTTTCAAAACACCAATTTCTACACTAGAAAGCAATTCAAATGCATCAATTAATTCTTTTAAAGTAGGAGACTCAGATGTATCACGTAACAACAAAAACAAATCCCGTGGAGAAAGAGCACCTATTTGATCTTGTTCTTTACAAAATTTTAAAATTACCATTGAAAGTATATCCAATTCCCTTTGTTTTGAAGAAATACGTTCTGCTAATTCTGAAAAACCATTAGGCACTTCAAAAAGCAATGAAATATCTTGTAAACTTAACCCTAATTTTTTTGAAGCTTCAGCTACTGCAATTAATTGATCAGTTGTAATTAATGCAAATCCTTTTTTTTGTGCATGATTCTTTATAGTGTCTCCACCAAACTTTGCACCAACAATCGCTACATAGTCAGCATTATTTTTATCTTTATGAGTATCTATAGCAACATCACTTATATCATTGTGTGTGACTTGACCTCCAGATTTTGACTTTGCATCTATTATCGCTGTGATATTTTTCCCTTCGCTATCTCTCCAACGAGCGATAACGTCAGTATCTCCCGCACCACCAATTCTTTTTGCCTCAAATCCCATAAAATTGAACATTTCAGCAATTGCTTCCTCAAAAGCTACTCCTAATGCTTTCCCTTCAGCTCCAGGATCTCTTGATGTTTTGGTTAAGCGGTCAACTATATCTTTAAATTTATCTGATACAGAAATTATATCATCAATTTCTTTTTCATTTTTTTCTTTTTCAAAACTTACTTCATTCACCTTTAATAATGGCAAACTATTTGCAAAATAGATTCCTAAAGGAGTTGCTTTCAAATGAAGATATTGAGTTTCTTCCAAAAGTCCTGCCTCAATTAAAAATCCTGCAATCCATCTTGCTTTTTCTGTATTAAGACCGTATATCTTTGCCCTTGCATACATGTCATTACGAACAACATCTGTTTTTGCAAAATCAATCATTTCTCCTACAAATTGCATATGCGCATGAAGTATTCTAACAAAATCTAAGTCATTTCCGGTTTCAAGCCATGCTTTTGCCGCAGATGTAGATATATATATTCCTCTCCCAACCTCTTCAATAAAACCGGAAGCTTTTAAAAACGGAAGCATAGACTCTACACTACTTATTTTTAATTTAAACTCTTCACTGATAAAACGAAACAGTTCATTCTTAGAAATTTTATCTGTTGCTGATTGAATTATAATACGCAAATTTTCTATACGATTTGGGCTAGGTGCCCAAATATTATACGTATTTCTTTTTTTATGTAATTCTGGAAAATCACTCAATCGTTGAAGAAGTATTGCGATTTCTTCTGGTGGAGATGCTATTTCAACTTCATTTGATTCAATCTCGATCGGCTCTAAAACATCTGGTGATATAAGATTCCAACTGTTTAAAGCTTTTTTCCCTTCTGTAGAAATTTCCCATTTTCGATTTCCTATTCCTTCTATCAATCCTAATACTTCAAGCCAATCCATTCTCTTTCGAATGTGACTCAAATTAGCCCATTGTAAACCATATTCTTTACATACCTTTTTATTAACTTCTTCTATCGTTAAAGGCTGTAAAGAAATAAGATTAAGAACTTCTCCAAACAAACGAATTTTATCTTGAATAATATCCGCTAACTGTCTTTTTGTAGGATTATTTAAAAATTTAAGTCCTTCTTTTGATAAATATAAAATTCCAGATTGATTACTAACTAGTCCAAGCCCTTTTAAAAAAGGCATATAGTTTCTCCACGTTTGTATTTCAGAAATTTCAGAAATCATCGGTTTAGAATCTAGATCAATTACTTTATTTTGACTTACCAATTGTATTAAAGTTTTAGATAAAATAAACCAATTTTTTTTACCCCCTCTCAAATCAGGTATTGACCACCCTTTTCTACGCCACTCATTCTTTTTTTTCTGACTATCTATTTTTAACATTTCTGTTATTTCATTATCATCTTTCTTTATCATACTTATTTCTCCATTCTTAATTAAAAACTCCATAATATTTCATATCAAATTTCATCTTTTAATAAGTTACAATACTACTTAAATATTCTACGTTTTATACAATAATCACCCATTTCTATTCTTTACATATTTATTTTCAAAATGCTCTTCAAAAAAATATATACTATACAAGTTTGTTCTTTTTTCAATACACACCACCTCAATCATTAAAAAAGCAGCATTAATCCATAATAAAGATTAATACTGCTCATCTCTACATTAATTATACTACAAATATATATTAAAAGATATAATTCTATCATTAATTTTTAACTAAAATTTTTGTTGAAATATATATACTATCGTTAAATATTATCTATTTTCTCAAGTATAATTATTATGATATCAATTATCTTTTCTAACAAACAAAAACCGTTGATTTTCAACGGTTATTTTCATAATGGGGCGGTATATCGGATTCGAACCGATGCATAACTGAGTCACAGTCAGCCGTGTTAACCACTTCACCAATACCGCCATGCCTCGTAGACAAATCTTATTTTACCAAGAAAAAAGCGATTTGACAAGTAAAACACCTAATTTTTATAAATCTTTTTATCTCATGTCATATACCCATACATAATTGTGCGGATACCATAGGATATGACTGAGGAGGATGATGTATGAATCAAAATATACCAGATTTTAGACATTTCGCGCAAGCTAATATGAATGTCAACCCATTTAACAATATGAATTTCAATAAATGTATGTATACACCACAAGCAAATCCATCACAACTATACCAAGCATACGATGGATTCATTCGCGGTAATATGTTTCCTGATTTATATAATCAATATAAAATATCAAAGCCATATGATATCGAACCGATGAATGAACAGGCACAACTACTTACTTATGTAGATGCCTTATGTTTTGCGCGTCATGATATTCAGTTATATTTAGATAACTTTCCGAATGATAAAGCTATGATACAGCTTTACAATCAATACCGAGAAGAAGCCAATCGTGCGACCAAACAATACGAAGAAAAATATGGTCCGCTTTGGGTAACAAGCGATGCTACAAATGCATATCCATGGGCTTGGAATCAATTGCCGTGGCCTTGGGAAAATAAATAAAGGAGGATTTTATGTGGGCATATCAAAAAAAATTACAGTATCCCGTAAATATTAAGAAAAAAGATCTACGCATGGCAAAATGTATTCTCACTCAATATGGTGGACCTGCCGGAGAACTTGCAGCTTCTTGGCAATATTTAAATCAACGTTACTCTATGCCAGATGATCGTGGAAAAGCGCTATTAACTGATATTGGAACGGAAGAATTAGCGCACGTTGAGATGATCTCAGCGATGCTTCATCAATTAATGGAAGGGGCAACACCAGAGGAATTAAGAGCGGCTGGATTAGATGGAAATTATGCACAATTTGGTATGGACTTATTTCCATCCGATGCGAATGGTGTTCCATTTACGATGACTTATATCAAAGCTTCTGGAAATCCGATTTCTAATTTAGAGAGCGACATGGCAGCAGAACAACGTGCACGTGATACTTATGAACATTTAATGGATCTAACAAATGATCCTGATATTCTTGCACCACTCGCTTTTTTAAGAGAGCGAGAGATTATTCATTACCAACGTTTTAAAGAATTACGTAATTATTATTTAGAGCAAATGAAATAAAAAATACTACGGTATTTTTTATTTTTTTGTATGAGATAACAAAAGAATTCCATACTAACATTAGAGGTGAAATATGAAAAAATTACTACTTATATTTCTATCTATTTTTCTATTTACAGGTTGTTTCATTCATCGTCTATCCATATCACAAAAAGACGTATCTTCTATCGTTTATGACGAAGATACGATACAAAAAGAAGACTACCAAGAGATACTAGAAATTTTAAATAAAATCGATTTCCATGAAGTAAAAGAAGAGGAATCTAGTGTGCATCAACTTCTTATCCATACAAAGAATGAAATTTTTCAATTGCAAATATCGGAAGCAAATACAATTCACTATAAAAAAGATCAAAAAATATATATCAGTAAAGAGACAAACGAAGTAAAAAAACTTGTAAAGGTAATGGAAAAATTGACCAAAAAATACCGTGATACTTCATTTTTAAATATTAGTATGCAGAACACTTTAGATAACAAAGAAAATGATTTTATCGTACGTATAGATAAAGAAGATCAATATATTAAAATTACTTCTAGCGAAGGCATTCGGAATTTTAAAATTCATCGTTTAGATTACTTTGATGATCAATATCACGATGTAGATCTATTATATGAAAAGAATGTAATTTCTCCGGATGAAGCAGTTTATATTCGTATAAAAATCCCAGAAAAAATTGGTACGATTAAAATTTCATTTGAAACGAAAAATGGATATATCTACACTGCCATTCCTACGTTATCTGACGATAAAAACAAGTTAAATCTCCATGAGTCGATCACCCCAAAATAAAACTCCATAATGGAGTTTTTTTCTTTTTTTATAATTGAATGCTATCTTTTTTCATATACTGAAGTGAGGTGGCTTATGAAAAAAGTTTGTGTCTTATTTGGAGGGACTTCTAGTGAGCATTTCGTATCTTGTCATTCTGCAGAATCTATTTTAGAAAATATCGATCGAAAAAAATATTACGTACATGCGATTTATATCGATCAAAACAACCATTGGTACATAGGAAACGATGATTTCGAAGCAATTTATAATCAAACTTGGGTAGAGAAATACGAAGAGAATTATATCGAGAATGTGATTGAAGAATTGCAAAAATACGACGTGATCTTTCCAATGCTCCACGGAAAAAATGGAGAAGACGGAAGACTACAAGGAATGCTCGAATTATTTCAAATTCCATATGTGGGATGTTCTTCTATCTCTAGTGCGATTGCAATGGATAAGGACTTAACTAAGATTATTTTGAATGTTGCAAAAATTCCACAATTGCCTTATGTCGTCATCGATGAAAGACGATATCAAATCAAAGACATTCTAAAGCATCTTGATTTTCCAATGATCGTTAAGCCAAGTAACGGAGGCTCTTCGATTGGTATTGGCAAGGCAAATAACAAAAAAGAGTTGGCGCAATCTATTAGAGAAGCTGGAAAATACGATCATAAAATCATCGTAGAACCGTTCATTCAGGCCAAAGAATTAGAGTGTGCGGTATTAGAACATAAAAAACTACATGTCTCTACCATAGGAGAGATCATTCCTGCAAACGAGTTTTACGATTATAATGCGAAATATGAAAATGCGAATTCTTTGACAATCATTCCTGCTAATATTCCGAAAAACATAAGTAAACAAATACAAAAATATGCGAAAGCAGCATTTCGTGCAATCGATGGGAAGGAAATGGCTCGAATCGACTTTTTTTACGATGAAAAAAACGATCAAATCTATCTAAATGAAATCAATCCATTGCCAGGATTTACAACGATCAGTATGTATCCTAAACTACTAATTCACGATAAAATGACATACAAAAACATCATCAATTTACTTATTGATCATGCTTCTGTTTGATTCTTATGAGAATAATACATTAATCTTTCCTTGGAATAATTTGTAATTTTTCCACTTGGTAATATCAACATACGATCGATTCCTATGCTTTCGACAAAGCTAGGGTTATGGCTAACTAAAGTGATCGTACCTTTATAATCGTGAAAATTCTTTCCAACAATTGCTTGGGTATCCGGATCTAAATGATTGGTTGGTTCATCGAGTAAAATTAAATTTGCCTTTTGTAATATGACTTTACAAAGTGATATTCTTGCTTTTTCACCAGGGGATAATACTTGTACTTTCTTAAAGACATCGTCTCCAAAGAAAAGAAAACTACCGAGAACTGTTCGCAGTTCTTTTTCGCTATATTCTTTTTCATCTACATTTTCTAATATCGTCTTATTTTCATCTAATAATTCTTGCTCTTGAGCATAGTATGCGAGATCCGTCTTATTTCCAAACCAAATATTTCCTTCTTGTGGTTTTAATTCACTTGCTAATAGCTTAAGTAAAGTACTTTTTCCAACACCATTCTCTCCGACGATTAAAAATCTTTCGTTGTGATTAATCAAGAATGATAAATTGTTAATAATCTTTTCGCTATCAGGATAATGAAAGGAAATATTATTTACTTTCAATGGGATTTTAGATCCTTCTCTACGTGGTTCGATATGTAGTTTTACTTTTTTATAGCTTTTCTCTCTTACTAATTGCTCTTTCATTTTTTTCTCTAACATCTTCTCACGACTCTGTGCCATTCTCTTTCTCTTACCAGAAGAATTAGAGTACAACAACACGATATCTCTTAACTTTTGCGTTTCTTTCTCTTGCTTTTCTATGAGTCGTTCACGTGCTTCTTTTTCCTTTTCTTTCTTTTTCAAATAAGTATCATAATCTCCTTGATATACGCTAATTTTATGCGATATTTTATCTAAATGCATAATCTTTGTCACAATTTGATTTAAAAAGTTAATATCGTGTGAAATCACGAGTACCATACCATGATAATTTTTTAAATATTGGATGATATAATCTCTCGTATCGATATCAAGGTGATTGGTTGGTTCATCTAAAAGTAATATTTCTGGGTTAGAATAGAGTAAATGAGCAAAGGCAATCTTCGATTTCTGTCCTCCTGATAGATCCATGAGTTTCATATCTAGTAATGAGCTATCGATATGCATATCATCGATGATTTGAAATAGAATGGATTCAGCTTGATAACAGTCATAATATTCTAATAATTCTTGCGTCTTTCCAATTTCTTTCAATAATTTTCTCTGCTGTTTTTCATCGGCTTCTTCTGCTACTTTCTGATAAAGATTCGTTAACTTTGTTTCCAATTCTTCGATTGGACGAGCTTTCAATAAATATTCAAATACTGTCATATCTCGATCATCTAAAACGATCTCTTGTGGAAGATATCCAATTCTCTTTTTCTTAGAGATGACAAGTTTTCCACTGTCTAACTCTTGCTCTCCTAAAATCACGCGAAAAAGAGTTGTTTTTCCGGCTCCATTGACTCCTACAACTCCAACTTTATCATTTTCTTCAATATGAAAGTTTGCGTCTTCGTAGATTTTTTCTGTGGAAAACGCTAAATTTAAATTTTTTCCGTTCATATTTATCACCAATACGCCTATTTTATCATAAAACCTGTGCAAAAGAATACTATATTTTCTATAATTCTGTGGAAATGTCCATATGATTCACAAGATTATAAATAAAAAAAGAAATAACCTGTGGATTATTTCTTTTTCTTTCTTTTTTTCCTGTGGAAAACTAAACTCCAACACTATTTGTCTCTGGTAATGTTGAACCTCCATCGATCACGACAGCTGTTCCTGTTATGTAACTTGATTCGTCACTTCCTAAAAAGGCAGCAAGTTCTCCTAATTCTTCGATCGTTCCTAAGCGTCCCATTGGAATTCCTGCAGCGATTCCTTTTACGACACTAGCTGGATCTGTTGCATTGCTATCTTTTGCGATTCCTTCTACCATTGGCGTCATAATGTATCCTGGACAAATCGCATTTACAGTAATTCCGTCTTTTACAACTTCCATAGCAAGACATTTTGTAAATCCAATAAGTGCAGCTTTTGTCGTCGCATAAGCAACTTCTCCTGTATCTGCTACCATTGGTCCTGTAACAGAAGATAAGTTGACAATACGTCCATACTTCTTATCTTTCATATATGGTACTACCGCTTTTGTTACGTTCCATGTTCCTTTAATATTAATATCTAAATGGAAATCTCTTACTTCGTCTGACATTTCTGTAAATGGTACTAGCTTGGCAACCCCTGCATTATTTACAAGGACATCGATCTTTCCGTACCTCTTTATAATATCGTCGATCACAGCTTTTACTTGTGCTTGGTTACGGATATCAACCTTATATCCTAAAACATCTTTTTTCGCATCTTGGTATTCTTTTAGCGTATTAATTAAAACGTCAGAATAATCTAAAATAATGACACGAGCACCGTATTTCAAAAAGACATCTACGACACCTCTTCCATTTCCCATCGCACCACCAGTCACAACAGCCACTTTATTTTCTAATTTCATGATTTCCCTCCTTCTATTCTCTTTCATTATATCACGAAAAAACACATTCTATAAATAGAATGTGTACTTTAAATGGAAAATAATACCTTTTCGGATTTATATTGCCTAATGATATACCAAATTACGATACCAATATAAATAAGACTTGATAAAATCATTAAAAAGATTTGTAAGTAATTAACAACTTCTGAACTTAAATCGTTGATAATTAGAGTAAAGTTCATAAATGGTACAATTGCAAGTAATTCACTTGTTTTGACTTGAATCATAAATGCAATCATACCCGGAAAAAACGAAATAAACGTAAGTGGAGTAAGTGCACTTTGTGCCTCTTTGAATGTTTTAGACATACTTGCAATCGCAAGGCATAGACCACTGATAAAAATAGAATAAATGATAATAACAATGATGCTCATAAAAATGACGAGTCCACTAAGTTCGATTGGTACATCTTTATAGATTGTAAACATATCGTTTGCAAAATGAAATGAGATCAATGCTAAAATCAAACTTAAAATTCCTGTGACGATCGATGAAATTGTAACACTACATAATTTTCCAATTATAATATCTCTGCTTTTAATTGGGAAGGTAAGCAATGTTTCCAATGTTCCTCTTTCTTTTTCCCCAGCAGTTGTATCCGTTGCTGGATAAGTAGCTGAAATAGTAATTGCCATAATAATAAATAAGAATGCATATCCTACAATATAAGAGGCAAAGAAATTTTCCGTTCCTAAATTATGTGTCTTCAATTCAAACACATCCAAAACTTCACTTGGATCTTGTGATGCTTGCGTTAATTTCTGTTCCTGTAAAATTCTTTCGTAACTTGTAAAATACGTTTCTACTAATTTAGCGACCATGCTTCCATTATCAGCTTCTGTATCGTAATTCATCGTATATACGTCATCTTCTTTTGTAACGTATAGATAAATATCTTCATTTTGATAAGCTTTTTCTAATTCTTCTTTGCTCCCATAGGTAACATCTAACTTCATTTGTTTTGCGAGTTCTTTTTCTGTATCACTTAGTTCATAAGCAAATCCTATTTTGTTATATTCACTTACATCTCTTTGCGTCTGCATATCAAACAAAGCAGACATACCTAAAATTAATAATGGTATCATAATTGGAATAATCAACATCATAGAAAGTGATTTTTTATCGCGGAATACTTCACGCAATTCTTTTTTTATCATATGTTTCATATTACTCTTCATGTGCTGCACCTCCAATTAATGTAAAAAATGCATCTCTTAGATTTGTCGTCTTTGTTGCCTTTTTGATCGCAGCTGGTGTACCTTCTTTGATAATTTTACCTTTGTTTACCATGATCACTCGATCGCAAATATTTTCTGCCTCTTCCATGTAATGAGTAGAATATAGTATGCATTTTCCATTCTTCTTTTCCTGTTTCATGAAATCTAAAATAATTTGACTAGAGATGATATCCAATCCACTCGTTGCTTCATCCATTATGTAATAAGTTGGATCTGTAACTAAACAACGTGCAATATTAACTCTTTGAGTCTGTCCTGTTGATAAATTCTCTATGCGGTTATATAAAAATGCATCCATATCAAATGCTTTTGAAATTTCTTTGATTCTTTCTTCTGCTTTCTCCACAGGAACGCCATAGAACTCACAGCACATCTTTAAAAGTTCATATGGTGATATACTATTATAAATTTTAGTATTTCCAGACAAATAAGATAAGTTCTTTTTTATCTCTACCTCATTTTTATCGTAAGTATACTCATCAAATGAAATCGTTCCCTCTGTCGGTGTCATAATTCCTGCAATCATTCTTAAAAGAGTTGTTTTCCCAGCTCCATTTGGTCCTAAGATACCGACAATTTCACCTGGTTTTGCAGTAAATGAAATATCGTCTACTGCATAAAAAGATACTTTTTCTTTTTTACTTTTTTGTTTTATAAATTGCTTTTTAACATGACTAACTGTAATCATACCTCTCTCCCTTTCTTTTTTAGAATATCACATCTAAAATAGTTCGTAAATAGTTTTTTGCCAAATCTTTCTTATACTATTCGTATATGTATGAATGGTGTTTTATATGAGAAAATGGATGTGAGGTGAAAGTATGAAAGATACGACACAATATGACATTTACAATATTATTGGAAAGAATATCAAAAAATATCGGAAGAAAGCGGGTCTAACACAGAAAAAATTAGCAGAATCTCTTTTACTTAGTGAAAGCTTTATCGCAAAATTAGAATCTGTTACTTATCAAACTATATCGATTGATACATTAGACCAAATTGCCCATAAATTAAATACACATATATCAAAATTCTTTTTAGATGATGAAGAAGAATAAAAAAGCAGACTACTTTCTAGCGTGAAGTTGTCAATAGAAAGTAGACAATAAAAAAGTATTATTTAAACCCTAATTG
>CALEBF010000008.1 GCA_937944975.1 uncultured Mycoplasmatota bacterium
ATGGCATTCCTAATTGTGCTAATAACTCATGACCTTCTTCATCAGTTTTAGCAGTTGTTACGAATACAATATCCATTCCTCTGATTTTGTTTACTTTATCGAAATTGATTTCAGGGAAAATTAATTGTTCTTTAACACCTAAAGTGTAATTTCCTCTTCCATCAAAAGAATTCTTTGGTACTCCTCTAAAATCTCTTACACGAGGTAAAGAAATACTGATTAATTTATCTAAGAATTCATACATTCTTTCTCCACGTAAAGTGACTTTGCAACCAATTGGCATTCCTTCACGTAATTTAAATCCAGCAATTGATTTTTTAGCTCTCGTAATCACTGGTTTTTGTCCTGAAATTAAAGTTAATTCTTCAACAGCTTCATCTAATAATTTAGAGTTGCTAACTGCATCACCAACACCAATGTTGATAACAATTTTTTCCATAGCAGGAACTTGCATTACAGAACTATAATTAAATTTAGTCATTAATGACTTAACAATTTCATTTTCATAACGTTCCTTTAGTCGGTTCATTATTTAACCTCCTTCCGATTACTTTTTCTTCTTTGTAGTTTTATCTAATGCTTTACCTGTTTTTTTATTGATACGATATTTTTTACCGTCTTCATCAAAAGCATAACCGATTTTTACAGCTTGTTTTGCTTTTGAATCATAATATGCAACATTAGAAACATGAATAGGTGCTTCTCTTGTTACAATACCACCTTCTGGATCAGCTTGTGAAGGTTTGATGTGTTTTGTTACCATATTCACACCTTCAACAATCACTCTATCTTCTTTTCTTAGAATTTGAATAATTTCTCCAGTTTTCCCTTTATCGCTACCAGCGATAACTTGAACTGTATCACCTACACGTAATTTCATCTTCTCGTTTCCTCCTATAATACCTCAGGAGCTAATGATACGATTTTCATGAAATCTGCATCTCTTAACTCTCTTGCTACTGGTCCAAAGATACGAGTTCCTCTAGGTGAATTATCATCTTTAATAATAACGCAAGCATTATCATCAAATTTAATGTATGAACCATTATCACGGTTTACACCATATTTTGTTCTTACGATAACAGCTTTTACAACTTCACCTTTTTTAACTGTACCACCTGGAGTCGCTTGTTTTACTGTCGCTACGACTACATCACCGATGTTACTAAATTTTCTATTTGAACCACCAAGGTTTCTAATTACTAGTACTTCTTTTGCTCCTGTATTGTCAGCAACTTTTAATCTGCTTTCATTCTGGATCATTCAAGTGACCTCCTTTCAGATTCTTCTTATTAAATAATTTCTGCTTTCTTTACAATTTCTACTAAACGGAAACGTTTAGTTGCTGATAATGGACGAGTTTCCATAATTTTAACAACATCTCCATCTCTAGCAATATTTTCTTCATCATGAGCCTTAAACTTTTTAGAAGATTTAACACGTTTTCCGTATTTTTTGTGTTTTACATGAGTTTCAACTAAAACAGTAATTGTTTTATCCATTTTTGTAGAAACAACTGTTCCAGTATAAACCTTACGATTATTTCTTTCCATAGTCTACTCCTTCTATTTGTTTAATTCTCTTTCTCTAATAATTGTTTTAATTCTTGCGATATTTTTTCTAACTGTTCTAATACGAGCAGTATTTTCTAATTGTCCTGTTGCTTGTTGGAATCTTAATCCAAATAATTCTTTTTTGTACTCTTCTACTTTGTTAAGTAATTCTTGAGTTTCTGTATTTCTAATATCTTGAACTGTCACAATTACTCACCTCTTCCAATAATCTTACATTTCACTGGTAATTTGTGAGATGCAAGTCTTAATGCTTCTCTTGCAACTTCTTCTTCTACACCAGCAACTTCGAACATAACGCGACCTGTTTTTACAACTGCTACCCATTCTTCTGGAGCACCTTTACCTGAACCCATACGGACTTCAAGAGGTTTCTTTGTTTTA
>CALEBF010000009.1 GCA_937944975.1 uncultured Mycoplasmatota bacterium
TCAATTAGGGTTTAAATAATACTTTTTTATTGTCTACTTTCTATTGACAACTTCACCCCTGCTTATTTTTTTACTCTTCTTTTAAAACTGGTATAAAGCTTTCTGCAATTTTATACTTATCCCGATTGTGAATATATAAATATCCGATGATAGAAAAGATAACTGCTCCTACGAAATTAACAAGTAAATCTTTCATCGTATCGATAATTCCGATATCCAAATATCCCCCTTCGACAGTTATTTCTTTTGTCTTTCCATTCTCTTGATAAGAGATCGTCGTATGATCGATATCTTTAATAATCACAGGCACATTTTTTCCCTCTGGATTTAGCTCTACTGTAGAAATCGTCTCGACAATGCGATCTTTTTGCATATCCATCTTTAAAAGTTGATCTCCTCCAAATTCAAAGAACTCCCAAAGAACACCGATCGTCATCGAAAAACAGAAGGCAACGAGAGCAACAAAGATCGGTGTCAAATGAATATGGACGCGCTCCGAACGATTTAGAATATCGATTAATGAAAATCCAATTGCAGCACTCAAAAATCCATTCAGTGTGTGTAAAATTGTATCCCAATGTTTAAAAATTCCATAAAAGTTTTGAATTTCTCCTAAAATTTCTGCTGAAAAAATAAATAGTAAAATAATAATTTCCAAAGGTGTCGGTAAATCTATTTTAAACTTTTTATCGACAACAAAAGGAATAATAAATAGAATCAATGTTAAAATACACAGAAAAACGTCGTGCCAATTCTGGTGTAATATTTGTGCAATTAAAGTTATAATTACTAAAAAGCGCAAAATCAAATACACCGTCAATGTTTTTTTATCTGCACCCTTCAGCATGTTTTTTATTTTTTGGCTCACAAAATCACCTACTTATATAATTTATTATAACACATGTTTTCTTTTCATTCATCCCCTATTCTGGTATAATTGTAACATAGAAAGAAGGCTCGCCTATGAATCAAACATTATCTACTCTATTATTTAGTATGATCGTCGATTTTTTTGTGTTTTTATCAAAGTTAATCTGTGGTATCGTATCTGGAAGTAACGCCCTAATCGCCGATAGCTTCTATACATTCAGTAATTTCATAACTGATATTCTAGCTAGTATCGGTACGAAACTTTCCAAAAAAAGGCCTAATAAAACGCATCCATTCGGATATGGAAAAGTAGAGTACTTGGCAAGTATCGTGATTGGATTTACCATTCTCATTATTGCCATCGTCATTTTTCTACTTAGCTTTCTCGAGACGAAAAGATCTTATCATCTCTGGATCTATCTTATTTTAGGAATATGTATCATCTGTAAAAGTTTTGTTTCGCATCACACATTAAAAATAGGAAAGAAACACAAAAGTGATATCCTCGTTTCTACTGCCCATATTGCTTCTATCGATATTATTTCCACCACTTGCATTACGATCATTATGATATTATCTCAAACATTTCCAAGTACAAGTATTTTTCTATATATCGATCGCATTATTAGCATATTCATCAGCTACGAAATTCTAAGACTCGCCTATCGTATGTTAAAAGAAAATATGCTTGCAATCATCGGAGAAGTTGATCAAAATGAAGCATTAATCAAACAAATTGAAAAAGTAGTCGAAGAAATTCCTCATGTCGATCTTGTTCAAGTACAACTCATCAAATATGGATCATATTACAAAGCAAGTTTAAAAATCGCTTTATCTCCTGATATTACATTAAAACAATTACTTAGAATCGAACAGAAAATCAATCGTACAATTAAAAAGAAAAAATTTGGAATCAAATATACAACCATTGAAATTATAGAAGAATAAACCACATACAAGCGTATGTGGTATTTTATTGAAACAATCTTACAATGTCGTTATACGTAATGAAAACCATGAGAATCATGAGTAGTATGAAACCAATGACATGGACCGTGTTTTCAAATTTCGCATCGACTGGACTTCCTTTGATCTTTTCGACAATCAAGAAGAATAGTCTTCCTCCATCAAACGCAGGAATCGGAAGTAAATTGATAAATCCGACATTGATACTAATATAAGCTGTAAGATAAACTAAGTTTAAAATTCCTGCCTTCGCACTTTCCCCGATGATAGTAAAAATTCCAATCGGCCCTGCCAGAGAAGATAAACTTAATTGTCCGGTTGCCAAATAATAAATGATCAGTGCCATTTGTCTCAAAAGACTCCATGTTTTTTCAAAAGCATACTGTATTGCGGCTAACACTCCATGCGTCGTCTTTCCAGAAAGAGAAAAGCCATACTTATACCCTTCTTGCCCATCTACTTTAACCTTTTTTGGTGCAAACGTAACATCGTGATATTTATCTCCTCGTTTTACTTTTAAAGTGATTTCCTCTCCTGCTGAAACTTGCAACTTTAACATAAAATCGTCTGCATTTACGATCTTATCGCCATTGAGCCCAACAATCAGGTCTCCTTTTTTTAGACCTGAATCTGTTACATCATATCCCCTTTCAATCGTATCGATGATAGGCCGATTCGTAGGTGCTCCACTAATCAGAGCGATAATAAACAAAAGTACAATTGCAAGAATAAAGTTAAACATAACACCTGCTACAATTGTCAAAAAGCGTTGATGCCATGGTTTTGACTGCATTCTCTTATCTTCCGGAATATCTTCATCTACTTCGACATCCTCGCCGGCCATGCTAACATAACCGCCAATCGGAAGTAAGCGAAGAACATAGACAGTTTCGTCTCCCTTTCGATGCCATTCATGTAATTTAGGTCCCATTCCAATCGAAAATTCATAACAGTAAATTCCAGATTTTTTTGCAAATAAGAAGTGACCAAATTCATGAACTGTAAGTGTCACTCCTAAAATAATGATAAAATATATTAACGTCATGTTCTATCTCCTTTTCGTTATATCAATGGAATAAAAAACATAAAACCAAGTAATACGAAAATAATACTATCGAAACGATCTAATATACCACCGTGTCCAGGCATGATATTAGAAAAATCTTTCTTTCCAAAATAACGCTTAATCGATGAGAAAACAAGGTCTCCAAATTGTCCTAATATAGATAAGAAAAGCGTCATCAAAACGATCACATAAAGTGGCATTTGTGAATCGATCACAACATTGAAAAATACTGTTGCAAACAAGACACCAAAGATCGTTCCACCAATCATACCTTCCCAAGTCTTTTTTGGTGATACACATTCTAATAATTTATGTTTTCCAATCAATAACCCTGTAATATAAGCATATGTATCTGTAATAATTGTTATTATGAGTAAATAAATTAACAACATTAAATCGATGTGTCGTAATAAAATCAATAAATGGAAAGAAATTCCTAAGAAGAAAACTCCTCCAATCATATAAAATCCGTCATTCACACTATATAACGAACGATCATGGTATAGAACAACAGGAATTAACATCGCTAGAAATAATGCTGTGATTACCCTAAAATCAATCGTAAACAACATATCTTCTGTTCCCGTATTCACAAGTACAATTAAACTTAAAATGATATATGAAATGATGCGAATAAAAATTGGCATTTCTTTCTTCGTTTGTTTGATGTTAATAAACTCCTTTAACGCTATCAATGACAAGGCATAAACACCTAACTGATACCATATTCCACCTGTTAATAAAATTGGAACACATATCATAAGTGCCACAATCGCACTAATGATTCTTACTTTCATTTTTTCACTCCCCCAAATCTTCTATCTCTATTTTGAAATATCTGCAAAGCTTCGTCAAACTTTTTATCATCAAAATCAGGAAATAAACAGTCCGTAAAATAAAATTCTGCGTACGCTAATTGATACATCATAAAATTACTCAAACGATATTCCCCACTCGTTCGGATTAAAAAGTCGATCGGAGGCAAATCTTGATATAAATACTTTTCAAATTCTTTTGGTGTCAAATCTGAAACATCTTTCTTTTCCAAAACGATTCGTTTCACTGCATCGACGATCTCATATTGACTTCCATAATTCAGACAGATATTAAATATGCCACCAGTATTTTCTCTTGTTGCTTCTACCACTTCATCCATTGCTTCTAACACGTCAGATCGTAACGGTTCTTTTCTTCCTGAAAAAACAACTCGAATATTGTTCTCGGCAAATACCTTTAATTCCTTTTTAAAATTTTTCACGAACAAATTCATTAAATAGTCTATTTCTTCAGGACTTCTTTTAAAGTTTTCCGTTGAAAATGCATAGACACTCAAGACGCGAACACCACATTTAAAAATATGTAACCCTAGTTTCTTTAAATTTTCGCTTCCCGCTTTATGCCCGAGGCTTCGCGGTAAATTACGTTTCTTTGCCCATCTACCATTTCCATCCATGATGATTGCAACGTGATTGGGTATTATTTCTCTATCCATATCTCTACCTCACTGTTTTTATTATATAATAATTTCTACAAATATACAATAAAGAAACACAGGATGTGTTTCTATTATTTATTTAAAATTGCGTCTATCGGTTTGATTCGTATCACTTTAGAAATCGATAAAACCGTAATTCCAAATGAGATTATAATCGTAAATATCAGCATTGCTAAAACGACGATTGGCTGATGTATCATACCATTGAAATTATAAAGGAAATCTCCAAAGAAATACCCATTTAACAAATGAATGACGACATACCATCCAATGATAGCAAGTATATATGCGATGAAACCGATGAAAAGAGACTCATAACCAAAGATTTGAATAATGTCATTTTGCTTTGTTCCAATTGCTCTTAAAATACCAATTTCTTTTTTACAATATGAGATAGAAATAGCAATAAAGTTAGTAAATAAAACGATCGTAAATAATACAAATACAAGACTAACAATCGCTAAAAAAGGATTTAGATAATAATACAAGTTCACAAGCCACTTTACATCTTCACCATGGGGAGGTTCCGTTATCATTTGTACACTCGTCATTGTTTTTTCATCGATTGGTGGATAGAGATGAAATGCTTTTGTTAAAGAAGTTGGATTGGAATTATATACGTAGGCCTCATACACTTTTTTTGAATCAGCTTGATAAAGTTGCAACAACTCCGTTCCTATATAACGATTTCCTTCCATTGAAATACCAACAACTTTTACTTCTTTATTCGCTTGTGATTCTAACCCTAAGCCACCTACAATTTGCATTTTTAATAATTGTTCATGGCTCTTTAAATATATAGGCAAAAAATTACCTAAAGAAGTTTCATAAGAATCTTTTGGATGTTCTTCCAAATATTGACTGAATTTAGAGTCATAGTCTGTCATCCAATTTTTAAGATCTTCTAAAGAGATGATGACCTCATCTTTGGCTAAGGAATCTTTTAGTACCACTCCATCTTTTGTAACAACTGACGTAGCCTTGGAAAGAACTTTAAGGTCATTTAATATTGAAATATTGGGGATGGTTAGATACAAATTCGAAAGAATTGAATCCTCGTCAAATCGAAGCACTGCATGATCAACAAAATTCTTTCCATACACTATTCTTCCTTGATACGCATATTCATCATAAAAATATGTGTTGACTTCATCACTTATATGTCCTTCTTTTTTTGCCTTTTCATAAAATTCAATATCGTCATCCACAACCCCTACAATCGTTACAATATTATCTCCTAATTGCAAAGGATGATTCTCTTTTATTAAAGATTCAATGCTCTTTGGATGATAAAGTTCTCCTTTGCTATCTTTTACTCCATATTTTATCATATATTCTGCCAAATATTTATGAATCACCAATTCGTTTGGTGTCTCTGGTAATCTTCCTATTACATCTCCTATCACACGTTCATCTTCGACTTCGATAAAATTTAGATAAGTTGGTTCGATTACAAAGTATGGATCATTTTCATCACGTTCAGAATATGAGAAAGATAAATATGTCCCTCTATCGTATAAGACATATGATAAATTTAATTTTGATCCAACCTCATTTTCGAGTTTCTTTTTATCTTCCGTAGGAAAAGGTAAAGTCTCAATACTTCCTCTTTCCTGAAATTCCATTTGATTTAATCGATATACATAATCATTGTTATCCTGCATTACTTTAATTTGTAATTGTGTTCGATCGTATATCGTCGTATTTAATGTAATTCCCATAAAAATGAGAGAAAACATCATGAGAAACACTGTGAAGAATAGTTTTAATGGCTTTTGCTTCATACTACTCAGTGCCATTTTCATCGCATAATACATTGGTAATTTAGATTCGTAAAATGTATGTTCCTTTTCTGTATCCTCTTGTGCTTCCATTCCTGTATCCGATACGACATCTCCATCTTTCAATTCTATAATACGATCCGCATATTTTTCTGCAGACTCTCTATCGTGAGAAATTACTACGACGAGCTTTTCGGAGCTTATTTTCTTTAAGATGTTAAAAATTTGTTCACTTGATTCTTCATCCAAATTTCCCGTTGGTTCATCAGCTAAAATCATATAAGGATCTTTGATCAGTGCTCTTGCTATTGCAACACGTTGTTTTTGCCCACCTGACAATTCGTTAATTTTTCTCTTTCCTAATCCAGCAATTCCTAATTTTTCCAACAACTGATCAATCTCATTCAATTCGTACTTTTTTCTTTGTAACTTTAGTGCTAGCTCAATATTTTCATACACATTATATTCTTCTAATATATAAAATTCTTGAAAGATAAAGCCGACGCAAGAATTTCGATACGCATCCATTTGCCTAGGGTTTAACTTCGTCAGATCTTTTTTATCGACGATGATATTTCCTTCTGTAGGTAGGTCTAACCCGCCCAACAAATTCAATAGTGTTGATTTCCCACTTCCACTCTTTCCAACGATAAAAACAAGTCCACGATTTCCCATCGTCACATTGATATTATGTAACGCTTCTGTATCTGGTCCCTTCTTAGAATGATATACTTTTCGAACTTTTTTTAATTCTACCATAACGTTCTCCCTACTCTTATCCATAGTATACCATAAGAGAACATAAAAAAAATAGTGTCTTTCATCAAGAACACTATTTTCTAGAAAGAATCAATATTGATCTTTACTTTCTTATTTCCGTTTACATAGCTAGAAGCTTGTACAATTGTACGAATCGCATTAGCGATCGTACCACCACGACCAATGACAGATCCCATATCATCATCAGAAACTAATACTTCGATGATGATCATATCACCCTCTTCTTCAAACTGTTTTACAGAGACACTATCAGGATCTTTCACTAGATTTTTTACTAAATACTCTGTTAATGCTGCTAAATCCATAATTATTTCTCAGCTTTCTTTGCTTGTTTTGCATTGTGGAATTTTTCATTAATTCCAGCTTTCTTAAATAAAGCACGAACAGTATCTGTTGGAATTGCTCCATTTTCTAACCATTTCATAGCTTTTTCTTCATCGATTTTAATCTCTGCAGGAGTTGTTAATGGATTATAAGTTCCTACAGTTTCAATGAATTTTCCGTCTCTTGGGCTTCTAGAATCTGCTGCTACCACACGGTAGAAAGGTTTCTTTTTAGCTCCCATTCTTTTTAATCTTAATTTAACTGCCATAGTATCCCTCCAATCTGTCATTATTTTATCATAGCAAAAAGAAAGTGTCAACCTTTTTTTGTTGACACTACATCATATGTATTTTTCATCGACTTCATTCTCAATTTGCTCTTCTACTTCTTCAGTCATTTCGTCTTCTACCTCTTCCCATGGTTCTTCATCTTCTTCTACAGAGATTTTAACTTTGGTTTCTCCGACAATTTCAACTCCTAATTCCTTTTCAATATCGAAAGAAATTGTTCCATCATCTTCGATATTTACTTTAACACAATTTGGCTGTTTTAACGTTCTTACAATAATGTCAGTATCGCCACTTAAATCCGCACTTGCTTTCGTCTTTACGTTAAATAAATCGTTATACTCGATTTTCTTATTCACAACTGTCGTCTTACTATCATTTTCATAAGAATACCAAATATTTACATCATAACTACCATCGACACCAATCTTATCACCTGTTTTATACCCCTTAAATTGATGATTGATCACCCAGCATCCTAATACAGTAGTCGGTTGATCTGTCGGTGTTAATGTATAGCTGTTTTTGAAATATTTCTTTCCTTTTCCAATGACTGCTTTCGTTACGATTTCTTTATATAAAGCCATAACTTCACCCCTCACTTTAATGTATGCTTACAAGTGATAAATGTGTACAAAAAAAGAGGATTATTATCTTCCTCTACTTCTTCCACGTTGTCTATCTTTTTGTTTTTGTTTATGTTTGATGTAGGCTGCAACCGCTGCAATTGCAGCAGCACCTCCTCCAACCTTTACGATCGTTCCACCAACTTTTAAAACTACATTGCCATTATCAAAAGACTCTCCTGTTACCTGTTCGATCAATTCTTTCGATGCTTCATCCATAGAATGATCAGGAAGTTCTTTGGATGCTTCTCCAATCATCGCACCATCTCTTCCCAAAACAGTAAAATTGATAAAGTTATCAAGATTTTGACTAACAGCACCAATCACATTAGTATCCTTCGTACTAGTTTGCTCTTGCATATTATCGATCCAAGTCATATCAACCTGTTGATACTGTCCATTTTCATCACATACTAAAGACCAACCATGACTTCCACCATCTGCTGTTCCTTTTACATAGTAAGCTTCCATATCATTCTCATCATTAATTAATGCGTTAAATATTTGAGTGAAATTATTACATATTCCTTGCCCAGTTTCAATTGCCTGCAAAGATGCTTCTCCTATATTGGTATCCCAATCATTATACATTTTAGAAAGTTCTGTCGCACCTTCTGTATTTTCAGCGACTCGATTGTCGTAAGTAAGAATCGTCCCTACTTTTACAATCGCATCTTTTACTTTTGGGGATAGATCATTTCCATAATGATCATCGACAAACTCTCGATATTCTAAGACATCATCCACATTTACTTGCTCGTATGCATTTTCTACCGCTTCCACAATTTCAGGGTTTTCCATTTTATAATCTTCTACATTTACTTCCTCAATTACTTCTTCTTTCGAACCATGACTAGGAAAAAAGTCTTTTACTAGTTTACATGTAATTCCCGCACTTCCAAGCAATATCATACCACCTAAAAATATTTTTAAGCCGCGATATTTTTTCTTCTTTTTTTTATTTGTTGTCGCTGTTCTAGAATACTTCGTATTACTATATGTATTTCTTGAACTACTATATCGATTATCATAATATGCCATACTATTCCTACTTTCTATCTTTATTATATCATCATCGAAAGTGTTTCACAGTAAAAAAGCGTCTGTTCGACGTTTTATTTACGGCTTTTTCCCGCGTGTTGCTCTAAAAACTGCTCTGAAAACTCTATGACTTGATCGTTTTCTAAAGGTTCGCCTTGCAAGTCTTTATCAATTCTTACTCTTCCATTATGATCGACGTAATCTTGATATTGTCCTTCGTAAATTGCATCTAAAATATCTTGAGTCGTCGCTTCTTCATTCACAATTTTATAATCCTGTACAAAGCTTCTCTTATTTAATTCATGTGCATGTTGAATTTGTCCTTCGTTATAAGTATCGTTTTTATGTTCTACATACTCATATTGATGGCTTTCTACTGCACCATTTACAACACCATATCCTGCTGCACCTAAAAGTGCAAGAATCCCTAATCTTTTTAATATCCATGAAACATTAGCATGTTTCTTCATAGCATGTTTATTTTTATAAGTCACTTTTGTATGAGCTAAAATTTCCTCTTTCTCTTGCTCTTTACGATTGTATTCATTGTTTGCAAAACTTGGAATATCTGCCACAATCAACAACTCCTCTCATGCTTATAATTTACTACATTTTCATCATTTTTGTCAAATGAAAACAAGATATACAACCTATCTTGTTTCAAACTTTACATTTTTCTTTATTTGAATCCCCGCTATTATCATTCCTATGATAGATACACTTCCCAATCCTACATACTTTAATATATTGTCTAGCGTTAATGGATTGTTTTCGATATTTGCTTCCGTTTGATCATCTTCCTTACCACTATCTTCTGGTGGTGCTATTACATCCTTTTTTTCCTCTATCTTAAACGTTGTTTTTGCGCTGACTCCATTTTGATAAACTACAACAAGTTCATATGTACCTGGCACTAAAGATTTCAAATATCCGACTTTCAGTATCAATCCCATACTACCTGGTTGTGCAATATAATGATTCAAATCCAACGTTTGTCCATTCACCAAAACTTTATCGAGTTGAACTAAATCTCCATTCAACGTAAATTTTAAATCTTGATTTTCATATGTTTTATCTCCATCGACAAATTGATACAAAATAGCTTCAAACGAAGGAGTAATAGTAACATTACTTTCTGGCATTGTAAACTTACCATCTTGCACTTCTATCTTCGTACCATCTTGAGCAGTAACTACAAGCTTGTTTAATTTATATCCTAAATCGGCAGTTGCCGATATTGTCACAACTCTATTTTCATCGATTGTATAATTGATCGATCCATGTAAAGTATCGATAACATCGATAAAACCAATTTCATAAGGATCTTCCTTCGTTCCTCTTCCAATCAATATACTATCTTTCAGTTCGATAGAAATAACTGGACGTACAGCATGGTTTATCGTTACCATTCTATAGATTAATTCTCCATAAAACTGATCCACAGCAAAAATAGAATCGTGTGATAATTGTGTCGGGGTTATCGTCCACCAAGGCTTGTACTGATCTTTACTATCGTAAAGCAACCAGTTCGTATCTCGACATACGGAATGATTTTGATTATTGTCCGCAAATGTTCCGCACTGTTTTACATTTCCATTTGCTTTTAAAAATTCACTTGCCGTAATCAATCCGACTTGACCTTCCCAAACAGCAGATTGTTCATCTGCAATTTGCTGCTGTAAATTATCGTTATTTGGGTTGATTTCTCCTACGTAAAATGGAACACTTAATATTTGTTCTTTTCCCTTTGATGAAAACTTATTTATATATGTAGTGTTTAAGTACTCTCGCAGCGAAGAATTTTCCCACTCTCCATTCGATGATGTATTAAATGGTTGAAATTCTTCTAAAGGAACATCTTTAATAAGTTTTACTTGTTGATCTGAAATAGATACAATTCTCCAGAGTTCATCGTTCCATTTGATGTAGTTGTTTGGATTTGTTCCCTTATAAATATACTTTGTATCTTCACCATCATCGATATAAAGCCCATCTCCAATTCCTACTACTTCAATCTGTTTCTTCCCTATCGAAATCGTATATGACTTTAAAATTAAATGTAGTGTACTATCCTTTTGAATACTATAATCTTGCAAAGTATTTCCATCTTCCAATGTCTTTCCAGCAAAAATAAGGGTTTGTAAAACAACCGGTATTCCTTCTTTTTGAGTGATCTTTTCTTTTACCTCTTATACTCTATCTGTCGGTTCTACTTCTAAAGTAATATGCTTCCCAGATATCGTTTTAACAAAGATCTGCATCGCATCTGCCTTCATTGGCGATACAAAAAATAATATCGTTAAAAATATAGTAAATACTCCTATTTTAAAACATTTTTCTTTCATCTTTCTCTCCTTACTCTCTCTATTTGTAGTATAAATAAGATTCTCTTTTATGTCAATCGATTTTACTTTTTAATGTTTTATAAACTGATTCAAACTCTTTATTCGTAAATTTTTTCTCCTGATAGATGTTCCATATGGCGTCCAAATAATCTTCCGTAGCAACGCTTTTCTCGATCCTTTCATCGTTTAAATGCCGATACCGGTAACAATCGTCTAAGTCTAATAACAATTTCTGTGCTTTCTTCCAATTTTGACCTACGAGAACATTTTTGGTAATCATCCCTAAATTTCCCGTCGTAAATGCCCCAGTGATCGTATTCTCTCCACATAACAAGAACAATAAGAAAAAATAACTTTTTTCTTTGTTGTGAACGAAATCTATATAAGCTTGATTTAGATAATGTAATTTAGGAAGTCCTGCAATCAAAAGAAATTCCGCACACTCTTCAAATGATATTTCTTTAGGTAAATATAAGATGTTTTCCTTCTTGTGATAATATGGTACTGCCTCTTTTTCAGATATTTCTATTTTTGCGTGTAGACAACGATTGTAAATATTTTCAAAACTACACCAGTCATTTCGATCTAAAAACGAAAGACGATTTAACAATATCTCTTTGTGTTCTTCTGTTAAGTTCTCATTTTTGCGAATTGCTGTTCGAATCTTCGATCTCCATTTTTCTTCTTCCGTTTTCATAATATCACCAATTACATTATAACAGAAAAAGGACGTTATGTCCTTTCTGGTTCTTTGTCTAACCAATGTTTTCCTTCGACGAGTCGCGTCGTCATCATAGCAGAAGTACTATCTCCTACTACGTTTAAACAAGTAGCCGGTGGATCGATGAGCCAACCGATCGTGGCAATAATAGCAAACGCACTTGGCGGGAATCCGTAAAGAGAAACAATCAACATCTCACCGATCAAGCCACCACCTGGAATTCCAGACATGACAACACCACTTAATACAGCGATTAAAATTGCGATCGCATAAGTATCGATTCCTGAAAATTCTTTACCGAAAATTCCAAACAAGAAGACGATTTTCAAAATAGCTCCCATCGCACTACCTTCCATGTGCATCGTAGCTCCGATTGGAAGCGTGACTTCACGTACATCTTTTGGGACTCCCATCTCTTTGGTTTGCTCTAATCCTGTCGGCAAAGATGCGAGTGAACTTTGCGTTGCAAGTGATGTGATTGCAACAGGAAAGACATTTTTGAAAAAGACACGGACTCCTTTTTTTCCTCCTGCTAAATAAGAATAAAGTACATAGAATACAAAGAAATAAACAATACATAAAACATAGTAAATCGCCATACTCTTCGCATAACTTCCAAGTAGATTTGGTCCAAACTCGCCAATCAACGATGCGAAATACGCACATAATCCAATTGGCGCATAATACATGACGATATGAACAATCGTCATCATCGCTTTTGATAAAGCATCTAATCCTTGTGCGATTGCAGTTCCTTTTGTTCCGATCTTACTAATTCCAATTCCGAATAAAATTGTAAAAATAATCAGTGGAAGCATATTATTACGAGAGAGAAGCTCACTAAAATCCGTCACGGTGAGTGCACTGACAATTTGTTCTCCAACATTTACCTTTTCTATTTGCTCTGCAGCATCGATTGCGATTTTCGTATTCCCAACTGGATCGATTACAAGAACGACGATCAACATGACAAGTGCTGCAATCGCACTCGTAATAATAAATACGAAAAACAAGTAGCGCAAAATTTTACCAAGTCGTTTCATGTCGATCATATTGGCGACCGACGAAGATATCGTAAAAAAGACAAGCGGAACAACTAGTGTATACATCATATTTAAAAAGACATCACCAAATGGTTTTAATACCACTGCATCTTCTTTTAGTATGATTCCTAAAATACTTCCTAAAATAATCGATGCAAGTAATATTAGTGGAAAACGATAGGCTCGGAACGTTTTCGATTTAAAAAAACTCATATTTACCTCCTACTGTACTATATGAAAAATAGGAAATAAATATGAGAATTTAGGCGAAATATGTCGAAATTGACGATGGTATAAAGATCGTCATACCGATGAGTAAGAGAATGGCACTGGCAAAAACGATCTTTCGTGCCTTCTGATTGGAAATGAGCTTGTGAAATAATAGTAAGATTACTTGAATAAATAACGTTCCAATTGCAAGTGCAACAGAGAATACGAAATAATCTATCATGCGATCTACAAGAGATAATTTCTGTAAATCCATCATCGTCATCATCGTCGTAATATAAGAAGTTTTCGTTCCCAAAAAGAATATTGTCCCTATTAAACATAGTGCGAGGAACAATACGACGACAATCGATCTTTTTTCTTGGAAACAGTATTTCCACCACGATTGATTTTGCATCCATCCAAGTCCTACAAAACTCAAAAGCAATAAATATGGAACAAACTTTTGATATTCCTTTAAGAAAGAGGACAAAGTAGAATCTTGGAACGTACACAAGACGAGAATGTAAATCACTGCAAGTGCGATAGACACGAGGGCAACATAGCGAAACCGATCTTCTTCTTTCTCTACAAGACACATGCAAAAACTAACGATCAACAAGAAGATGAGCAAATATGGATGCACACTAGAAAGTAGCCCCATGATAGCACCATAGGAAATAAGATCCATTTCTTTCCCGTTGATTTCCCCCAAGATCGGAACTGTATAGAGCAGATCATCGCTCTCTTTTGTATCCGTCTCGACGACTTTCTCTTCTTCCTGCACTCCGTTTTTTAAGACATCTGCTACGACATCTCGATACTCTTCCGGGTTCTGTTCATAATAGGTAATGGCATTGGTAATATCGGTTTTTGTATTTTCATCAAACCCTGTAAAATAACGTTCTCCAATGACTGTAAAAGGAACTCCAACGCTCGTTGATCCTAACGTTTTTTGCACATTCGTTTTCAAAGTATCGTTTTCTGGATGATACCATACCTCATATAATGTTGTGGTTACATTAGGATTTGACTGCTTCACTGTATCTAAATAATCGATCTCTGCTCCACAATGTGGACATGTACTACCGTGAAACAAATAAATAGTAACCGGTGCTGCCTTTACAACTGATGGAATAAAAAGGCAAAAGCAACCAATTAGAAATAATACTAACTTTTTCATAGGTCCTCCCAATAACAAGAAAGTAGGTCCTTGCCTACTTAATCTATTCTCGTACAGCGAACAATCTCTTTGGTCTTTTTATTTTGTAATAATAATTGTCCTTTGTTATCTCCGCGAAGCATACCTTCATACTCGATGAGATGTAACTCTGTATTCGTAATTCCATCGACCGTGTATCGATCTGTATATAAATCTAAATCGTACTCCATGTAATCTTCTTCAAATTCATAGTCCCAATCTAAATCATAAGTTCCAACAATCTCTAATCTCGTAGGTAATTCAGAATTGTATAGCTGAAATTTCCCGCTTTCACTAATATATAAAACCTCGTTTTCTCCACAATCCCAAGACCCATATAAATCGCTACTTTGAACCTTCATAGAAGCTCCTATCCATATAGGAATGATAGTGAAAATTGCAATCAATCCAACGATGATCAAAACGGCAAGAATTACGTATACTTTATTCTTCTCCTTGCGACGTCTAAAAAACTCTTCTTTTTCCTTCCCTTTTTCATTCGTCATCCCAGGTTCTAATGCCTTCCCGCAACAATGGCAAAATTTCGCATCTGCCTGCTGTTTTTCTCCACAATATCTACAATACATACTTTCCTCCCCTTATTACCATTATATCAAATTTTTTCGTATTTTGTTCTAATTGTGTAAATGTTCATATTGTTGTTCTAATACCTTTAAAAATATTTTGATCTCTTCTTCTGTCGTATCGCTTGAAATACTAACGCGCATGCTTGTATTCGCAACCTCTTCTGCTTTGGTTAATGCATATACAGGAATGGACATTCCAGAGCCTTTCGAACAAGCTGTTTTCGTCGATATGAAAATGTCGTGTTCTTCAAGAGCATGTAACATCGTCTCTGGTTTCACTCCAACAACGCTGAAATTGACAATATGTGGAATACACGCATCTGTATGATTCACGATAATTCCATCGATTTTTTCTAACCCTTCACAAAGCTGATGCGAGTATTTTTTCACCCGTTCATATTTAGAATTTAAGTCCCCCAAGGCTAATCGCAATGCTTTTGCTAAACTGACGATCAAAGGTAGTGCGGGAGTTCCACTGCGATATACAGTCGTACTTTTTCCACCGTAGATCATCGGTTCCAATTCTATCTTATCTTTTTTTACAAGACATCCAATTCCCTTTAATCCATAAAACTTATGTGCGGAAAAAGAAACTAGATCGACATTCGTAAGCGGAATCTCTACTTTTCCTATACTCTGTGTCATGTCGACATGGAAAAAGCACTTTGGATACGATTTCAAAAGATTTCCGATTTGTTCGATCGGCTGTAAAATTCCAATCTCACTCGATACGCTTGCAATACTGACAAGTATTGTATCATCCCTGATCATATCCGCTAATGCTACGATGTCTACTTGCCCGTTTTTTAAAAGCGGTGCATAATCGATTTCATACCCTAGTTTTTTTAAGTACTCACACGGTTCTGTCACAGAAGAATGTTCTAGTTGTGTCGTAATAATATGTTTTCCTCGATTTCGGTATTTACGAGCAATTCCGAGAATTGCTAAATTGTTCGATTCACTCGAGCCACTCGTATAAATAATTTCACTCGATTTTACATTTAATAAATCGGCAATTTGCTTCGTAGCCGCATCCATCAAATGTTTCGACTTCATTCCTAGAGAATGTAATGAATTTGGATTTCCTATATAATTTCGAGCTGTATCATAAAAACTTTTTAAAACTTCTTCCCTCACAGGTGTAGTCGCAGAATAATCTAAATATATCATAATGATCACCACTGTTATTGTACCAAATTTACGTATAACATGCCACAAAAAAAGCGCAAAAGCGCTTATTCTACTTCTTCAAAACGATACTTCTGTTTGATATCAGGATACTTTTCATGATCCACTTCCGATAGAAACATTTCACATGGCCTTGCCCAAATCTGATCTCCATGCTGATAGATGACAAGATCTTCCATCGTCTCTGTATGTTTCGCAATCGCAAGAACTTTTATGATATTTCCCTTAAAATGGCGATATGTTCCATTTACCTTTATCTCTCTCATACTGTCACCTATTTATTTTCTTCTATCCACTGCGTCAATAAAGGTTCTGGCATATATCCTGTTTTTTTAGACACTTCTTTTCCGTCCTTAAATAAAATCATCGTTGGTACACTCATGATTCCAAAAGAACGTGCAATATCCATTGCTTCATCGATATCAACCTTTACAATTTTCACTTCGCTTCTCGTACTAGCGATCTCTTCTAAAACTGGTCCTAACATTTTACAAGGACCACACCAAGTTGCAAAGAAATCAACTAATACATATCCTTCCTTCGTAAGATCGTGAAAATTATCGTTCGTCGCGTGTAATATTTCCATTATTTTTCCTCCTTCTTATATTTATCCAACACTTCTTCTACTCCATCTAATTTCAGTTTATCATGCTCGATTAAAGTCTCTACTGAATCCACATCAGTAATGTGGTATTTTAAGAACAAATCAAGCGTCTCTAAATTAAATTGATTTGCGTCTGTCTCCTCTTCATATTTATCCTTCAACGAAGCAAACTCTTCAAACATCTTTAAATTATCGGATACTATATTTGATAATACTGGAGTGTGTTTTAATAGTGCTCCATAAAACTTCGATCCTGTAAAATCGAGATTAAAAGCAGGTGTCGATAGAATAAAAAGTCCGATAAATACGAACACCAAATATTCCAAAGCCCCAAAAATTGCTCCCAATATTTTAGATGGAATTCCTAAAATAATCGTCAGTTTTAACACTGTCTCTAAGACATCTGTTGCAAACAACACAACTTTAAAAACGACTACTAGGATACTTACCATGATTAAAAAAGCTATCATTTCGTAAAGTGCGATATTTAAAACAGTTACTCCTTTGAGAGCACCACCAAATTCAAAAAACGGTAAATATTGATAGAAAAATTGCGATACATACCCTTTTAAGAAAAAGGCTAATATAAATATCAAAAGAACTCCAGCAAAAGAAACGAATTGTGAAAAAAAGCCGTGTTTCCATCCAAGTAATGCTCCGAATGCTAGAATAATCAAGATTATAACATCTATAAAATTCATATACCCATCCTCTCTAGTAAAATTATATTACACTTCTACTATAAAAGTCAAAACATTTTCTTCTTTCTATTTTTATGATAAAATGGGTGTGGTGATGAATTGTGACAATAACATTAAAAGTGAGTGAAAATACAAAGCAAAAGATGATTGAATACTTTGCAGATAAAAAAAGGCCTAAGACTCCTGCTTACGCAGTATTTCAAGCTGATGAAGCCGATACTGTCATAACTTTATACGAGTCTGGAAAAGCTGTATTTCAAGGAGTCAGTGCCGATATCGACGCAGCAATGTGGAGAACAGTCGAGCAAAACCTAAATCCTGGAAAGAAAATAGAAGAGACAAATAGCGATAAAAAAGAAAAAAAAGATAAGAAGGAAGTTTCTCCTGAACAAGCAAGATTAGAAAAAAAAGTTTACCAATCTAGTAGCATTGGAAGCGACGAAGTTGGAACCGGTGACTATTTCGGTCCTATCGTCGTTACCGCTGCATATGTAGCAAAAGAAAACATTCCTTTTCTAGAAGAACTAGGTGTCAAAGACTCTAAGAAATTAAGCGATGAAAAAATACTCGACATCGTTCCAAAACTCATCAAGAAAATCCCTTATTATAGTATCGTTCTTTCAAATGAAAAATATAATTTACATCGAAATGAAGATATCAATATGAACAAGATGAAAGCGATCTTACATAATCAAGCACTCGCACACTTAATCAATGAACAAACAAATATCGATTATGTCGTCGTAGACCAGTTTGCGAAACCATACGTTTATTACAACTATTTAAAAGATGCTGGAAACGTCGTAAGAAATATTACATTTATGACCAAAGCTGAGGACAAATGCCTCTCCGTTGCTTGCGCATCTTTAATTAGTCGTTTTATCTTCCTAAAAGAATTCCGTAAATTAGAAGATAAAGTAGATGCATTTTTGCCAAAAGGTGCTGGAGAAAAAGTAGACGAAGTGGCTCTTCGTCTCGTAAAAAAACATGGCATTGAAATATTAAACGAAATTGCAAAACTAAATTTTAAAAACACAGAAAAAATTAAACAACAATTAAAATAGAAAGAGGAATTATTTTGAAACAATATTTTGATGAATATAAAAAAGTAATCGATGGAGCTATAGATCAAGATGTCATTCGATCTTGTATGGAGATGATCCATAAAAGCACACGATTAACCGCAGAAGAAAAAGAAAAACTATTATTACAAGCCCAACTGAAATCAAATGAATTTTCAAGTTCAGATAAAACATTTGGAAAACCCAAAAAATTTTTAAAACAACTTTTAAAATATGCGATTGCAATCAATGTCGTAACGGCTTCTGGTCAGAGTGCTTTACTAACTTATACCAACTATCGAGCAACAGGTACACTCTTAAGCCCTTTTAACTTACAAAACTTATCTTCAAAGCCAATTTCTGTTACAAAATGGGAATCAGATTACGAACTACAACAAGAACTACAAGAATTATTACAAGAAAACAAACGAATTCCACCGGAATATTATCAAACTATTACGGATATCATCACCACCGCAAATAAAGATGCATCATTTGATCTAGAATATGCAACTAAAAAATTAAGTTCCATCAAAATCAACGAAGTAGACAACATCCAAGGCCCAGAAGCATATTATGTAGAACAGACGGGACTTTGTAACATTTTAGGTAACTATATCGTACTTGCTAAAGATAAGACGGAAGTCATAACACATGAATTAGAACATGCAATCACTCCATCATTCAAAGACAAGTG
This sequence comes from uncultured Mycoplasmatota bacterium, assembly GCA_937944975.1. GTDB lineage: Bacteria > Bacillota_I > Bacilli_A > RF39 > UBA660 > Fimihabitans. Next base: position 19,592 of record CALEBF010000009.1, read on the forward strand.
GGCAGAAGAAGCGATCACCACTTACCGTAGCAATTTATTATATCGCGATAATCAAGGATATTTTTACACGATGCTCGCTGTTGAAATGGTGGCCGAAATCATTGGTCCAAATGCAATTTTAGCAAGCAATAATACAGGAAGTTTAGAACCTATTAAAAATGCTTTATATGAACGGCTTCAGGATGAAGGAAAAGTAGAACAGGTTTTAAATCACATAAAAAATACATATGAAAATGTAGATATAACCCCTCCTGATTTCTATAAAACGGATGATGAATTCAAAAACAATCAGGATTTTCAAACACTATTAAAAAATATGAGTTCGACATATGTCTTTATCAATGATGAATTGTGCAGATATCAATATGTGAAAAATCCACTTCCTTATGGTATACCAACTCATTTTTCCATTTACTCTTTTGGAGAAGATGGTCGTACTCTTCTTTATGATACTATCTATGAAAACGATCCTGCATTTGAGATATTTCAAAATACAAATTTCCTAGAACAAAACCTAATTCGTACGGCAGATGGAACTTACCAACTAGAGTCCATACAAAAAACATACTACTAAAAAACCACTTTAATTCTAGTGGTTTTCTTTTTCGTCTTCTAATCTTTTTTCGATTTTTTCTTTTAATGCATCTTCCAGTACAGACAAATCATTGGGACTCATAAATAGAATCACTGCATCGCGATACTGTAATAATTCATCTGCATCTTCCATTTTAATTGGTGCCCCATGCTCTAGTTTGTCGATAATAAGATCAGATGTAACATCAGGAAAATCTTCCTGTTTTTCTCTCGCAGGGTGAATTTCCATCGCATATGACATATCGGCAAGATTCATAGCTTCTGCAAAACCTTCTGCAAATTCTTTCGTACGAGAAAAAGTATGTGGCTGAAATACTGTAACCAACTTCTTATTTGGGTATTTTTGTTTTGCCGCCTTGATCGTCGCACGCACTTCCGTCGGATGATGTCCATAGTCATCGATTAAGACCACATCTCCAAGCACTGTTTCTGTGAAACGTCTCTTAGCTCCTTGATGGGTCTTTAATACCTTCGATACTTCTTTTGCTTCCATACGTTCATAATAACAAACTGCAATAACAGCAAGTGTATTGAGTAGCATATGTTTTCCAAAGAATGGGACATCAAAATAGCCATAGTAATTTCCCTCGACAAAGACTTCAAAAGAAATTCCATTCTCATGATACTCTACATTCTTCGCTAAAATATCATTGTCGTCATCTAATCCATAATAGAAAATTGGACGATTTACCTCTAATGCATGTGTATATGGATCGTCTCCACAAGCGATTACCATCTTCTCCGCTTTATTTGCAAATGATTGATAAGCATCGATTACATCGTCGATGTCTTTAAAATAATCGACATGATCTAATTCGATATTCGTAATGATCGCATACGTTGGCGTATAAGCTAGGAAATGTCTTTGATATTCACAAGATTCTAATACGAAATAAGGATTGTCTTTCGCCGCATATCCTGTTCCATCACCAATCAAATAATTTGCTCCTTTTAATTCCCCTAATACGTGAGCAAGCATCGCTGTCGTCGTCGTTTTTCCATGGCAACCTGCGACACAAATCGTATCAAACTTCTTCGTTAATTTTCCTACCATCTCTTGATAGGTAAAAATTGGAAGTCGAAGTTCTTCTGCCTTCTTTACTTCCGGATGCTCTTCTCCAAACGTATTTCCTTTTACGATAAACATTCCCTCTTTAATATTATCCTCTGAAAATGGCAAAATAGGGATATTTAGTTCTTCTAATCCTACTTGAGTAAAAAAATGTTCTTCTACATCACTTCCCTGCACTTGATAGCCTAATCTATGCATAATTTGTGCGAGTGCACTCATTCCTGATCCTTTAATTCCGATAAAATGATACATCTTATCACGCTCCTATTACTATTATATCTCAAATTTATAAGAATGCCTATCCTATTGTAAATAGTTTGACAAAAAAGAAGAGAATTTTCTCTTCTAGTAGATTGTTGTACGATTTGAGAAAGGATCCGTCTTTCCTCCCGTCCATGGGAAGTTGACTGTTTCGCGCGGATCGTAAGTATGACTCAAATACGCATTCCAACTCGTATAATCGACTAAATAGTGTCCTTTGGCCATACCAAAGTGAAGATGTTGTGCTTCCGAACATTTATCCCACCATTCTGTCGCTGGATTTCCACCCATAATTCCAATCTGAGTCGTTGCAGATACCATTTGACCTACACTTACACTAATTGATCTCAAATGAGAATACTCTGTCGTATATTTTTTCCCATTGATCGTATGGATAACGAATACCATATTTCCACCACAACTAGAACGTCTCGTAATTCCAATAACCATTCCAGGAGCAGATGCATAAACTGGAACTGTTCCTGTTTGTGACACGTCGATCGCAGCATGTAATTGGCAACCTGTAATCGCTATGCATCGATATCCATACTCGCTCGTTACGGCTCCTGAAATAATCGGACGTAAGAACGTGGTATCAGCAGAATAGTTCGGTGGGAGTAAAGTCCCTCCACCGCCACTTGATCCAGCATTGTTATTGGCCTGTGACAAAATACGATTTTGACAAGCATTTACATCCTCGTTTTCTCCACAACCTTTGCTTGCCCACATATTGATAGATTCTTTTTGCATACGGATTTGATCTTTAATATCTACTTTAATCGTCGCAATTTCCTCTAGATGATCTTTCATCTTTTTATTTTCTTCTTCTAGTTTTGCCTTCTGTTCATTTAATTGTTTTTGCTTTTCATCTAATTCTTTTTGTTTCTTTTCGTTTTCATCTATCATGTCTTCATATTCTTTTGTTAACGAATCATTATAAGCTGCAAGTTGCTCCGATACAGACATACGATAGATAAAATCTGTAAAATCTTGTGCTCCTAAAGCATACTCTAAATATGCATTTTCACCATTTGATATCTGCATAAAACTAATAATGCTTTTGATTTCTTTTTCCTTCTCTTTGATTTGTTTTTGTAAAGTCTCGATCTCTTCTTTCTTCTTTTGGATGTCTGCCTCTAATGTTCTAATCGATTCTTGAATACTAGCAATCGTCGTCTCATTTTGATCTATTTTACCTTGGGTTTCTTTTTCTTCTTGTTGTTGTGCCTGGTATTGCGCTTCCAACTGATTTACTTTTGCACGCATCTCTGCTAAAGTCTCTGCATGCACCTCTTCTTGTGGAATAACAATGATTGTACATAAAAGAACCATGCATAATATAAAACTAATTCCTTTTTTCATGTATCCACCTACCTTCTTATAAGATTATACCATATTCCGACAATCTTTGAAATAGTTACTACATCAAAATTGTAAAGTTAAAAAAAGAAAATCCTCTATTTGATTTTCTCTTTGAAATGTGTATAACAGGCCTTTCCAGTTTGTTCATATAAAAACGCCTCAAAACGTAATAAAATATTTTTTATTTCTTCTTCTTCTTTGGTTAAAATATCTTTTTGTAACAATTTTTTCAATTGTTTTAATGCGCGATATTTCCACTCGGACATGCTCTTTCCACTAGCAAACGATTCATCAAAGCGCCTTGTAATATCTTTATTTCGTTGTAAGTAAGCTACTTCGTAAATCGAAATTTGTTTTTTCCACTGTGATACCTTAGAAAAGTGACTATCTAAAATATCCGAAGCAGCTTGGAACAATTCTTTCTTTTCTTTTTGTTTCTGAGACAAGGGTTCAGAAGTTTCAAATCGTTGTTGTTCTCCATAAAACCAATTTCCCATATGCGTTCCATCTTGAAAACGATGCGGATCTTTTTTCGTAATTTTTTTATTTCCTTCTAAGCATGCATTCATGTATTCGTTTAGTTTTCTTCCATATGCAGTATTCCAAGAATTTTTTCGCAGATTGTAAAGATCATTTTCTAAAGTTGCAAACAAATAAAGACGTTCCAGTTCTTCCTCGTTTAAAACACGATCTTCTACCAACCATTTTTGAAAAGTTCTTCTCTGTTCGCGAATCCATTCATACATGCTTGTACCATCATCGAAAGTTAATGTAGAAGCATGGCTAGGAAATTCATAAGTATACTGAATCACGTAGTGTAACTCATCGATCTTTTTCTTATATCTTGCCTGTTTTGAAAAGCCAGTTTCTATCCATTTTTCCAATTTTTGAAATAATTGGTACTGCTTCTTTTCCTCTTCTGACAATGCATTCAAATCTTTTTCCCAACGTTTCATTTTCGCTTTCTGATCATCATACCATTTATCCATACGTGTATGATCGTTAAAGTATGCCGGATGTCGGCGTGTTGGAGTAGATTGATTTTCTTCTGTAAATTTCATAAACTCCTCTATCTTCGATTGAAATCGAACTAAAGGAGAATAAGAATATAATAAATTATCGAGTTCAGCAAACATCTGTACCTCTATCATCTCTTGCGATGAAAGTTTTTTCTCTTGTGCTCTCCACTTTTTCATCTTATCACTCATCGTCTGATACCAATACCCTTTATCGACTCCATCTTGAAATAAAGATCCAGACTGCAAAGCAATATTACGATTTAAACGCTTTACTTCACTCGCGTATTCTTGAATTCTCCCTCTTAATTTTGCCTGCTTTCCATAAGTCGATTCCACTCTATCTACAAAATGTCTTACCTCTTCTTGTTCTTCTTGTTTTGCCTGCAGGGATTTCTTCTTTAAAAATTGAAGAATATGAGAATACCAAAAATAAACATTCCCTCCGTCGGAAAAATATAAATTATCTTTTGGCGTTGGTATATGACCGATCGATCGTGTAATCGTTTCGAATTCTATCATCTTTTCTTTTCTCGTTAACATCCGACCTCCCCCTTTTGTCGAGTTGTTATTATATCACATAAGAAAAAAAAGGCAACTCGCCTTTATTTTGGTTCGATCAAAGATAGTGCAACTTTCTTTTTATCTAGAAAAATATCTTCTACATAACAATCGACGATATCTCCTACGCTGACGACCTCCATTGGATGTTTAATATAATGATCCGTCAATTTTGAAATGTGCGCTAGTCCATCGTTTTTCAGTCCGATATCGATAAATACACCAAAGTCTACGACATTTCGCACCGTTCCTTGTAATTTCATTCCCTTTTTCAAATCCTCTAAATGAAGTACATCGCTTTTTAATAGAGGTTGTGGCATATCATCACGAGGATCTCTATTTGGCTTTAACAGTGTATCGATAATGTCTTTTAATGTATATTCATCTGTATGAAGTTCTTCCTTCATGCGAATTTGATCTACTTTCGATAATTTATCATTCCACTCTTCTGTTCCTAGTTGTGATAGAGATAAATCTAATGCCTTCAAGAGCGCTAAAGTTAAATCGTAACTTTCTGGGTGAATTCCAGTACGATCTAGTACATTTTCAGCATCTGGAATACGTAAAAATCCGATTGCCTGTTCATAAACTTGATCACTTAAAATCTTTTTCTTTTTTAATTCTTCTCTAGAAGTGAATTTACCATGGAGATCGCGATACGATAAAATTTTATCGATGTTGCGCTTCGTAATTCCTGCAACGTACTTTAATAGAGAAGCACTTGCCGTATTTACGTTTACTCCAACAAGATTGACAGCCTTCGTCACGACAAAGTCGAGGGATTCCGATAATTGTTTTGAAGGAACATCATGTTGATAAAGTCCTACTCCGATGCTTTCCGGATCTATCTTTACAAGTTCTGAAAGAGGATCTTGTAATCTTCTACCTATACTGATCGCACTTCTCTCTTCGACGTGTAAATCTGGAAACTCTGAGATTGCTAACTTACTCGCAGAGTATACAGAGGCACCTGCTTCATTTACGATGATATATTGGACAGGTCTTTTCGCATCTTTGATCGTATCTGCTACAAATGTTGCACTTTCTCTTGATGCGGTTCCGTTTCCAATCGCAATAATATCAACTTTATACTGGTCGATCAAATCAAGTAAAATCTTTTTCGCTTCTGCTACCTTGTTGTGCGGTTCGTGAGGATAAATGACTTTAATTGTCTCCATTCTTCCAGTCTCATCCATAACCGCAAGTTTACATCCCGTTCTATAAGCAGGATCAAACCCCAATACTACTTTATCCTTCATCGGTGGTTGTAATAATAATTTTTCTAAGTTATTTCCGAAATTATCAATCGCAACCTCGTTTGCCTTTTCCGTAAGTTCACTGCGGATTTCTCTTTCAATGCTTGGAGCGATCAGACGTTTATAGCTGTCTTTTATTGCATCTAATACAAGAGGTGTAACAAAAGAGGATTCATTTTTTATCACTTTCTCTTTTAAATAAGATTCAATGTATGCTGTATCGACGTCGATAGAAACATTTAATACTTTTTCTTTCTCGCCACGATTCAATGCGAGGACCCTATAAGATTTTAATTGACGTACCGGCTCTTGAAATTCATAGTACATCTCATATACTTTATCTTCATCCTCTGCATTCTTTTTCTTTGTGGATTTTAATATACCCTTCTGATAGGTTGTTTTACGAATCCATTTTCGGTAAAACGCATTGTCACTGATCCACTCTGCGATAATATAACTTGCTCCCTGTAAAGCATCCTCTACCGTTTTTACTTTATCGCATACAAACTTACTAGCCAATGACTCTAATGAGCCTTGTGTTGGAAAACTCATACACATTTTAGCGAGAGGTTCTAATCCTTGTGCGATTGCTTCTGTTGCCTTTGTCTTTTTCTTCTCTTTGAACGGACGATATAAATCTTCTACTTCTACTAACTTTGTTGCCTTCATGATCTCTTTTTTCAAATCATCCGTCAACATTCCCTTTTCATCGATCAAGCGAACGACATCTTCTTTTCTTTTCAATAAATTCACTTGATATTCGTAAACCTCATAAATTTGACGAATCTGTTCCTCATCTAAATTTCCAGTCGCTTCTTTTCTATAACGAGCAATAAAGGGGATTGTGTTCCCCTCTTCTAATAGCTTTAGCGTCGCTTCTACTTGTTTTATTTTAATATTTAAATCTGCACTAATTTCTGTTATTATTTCTTGGTTCATAATTCCCTCTTATCTGTCTTAATCTAATTTGTTTTTCTCGATAAATTTCTTCAATGTATCTCTATCTGTATATCCTTGAATCGTATCGACAACTTTTTTATCTTCGATAACCATAACCATTGGAATCATATAAGATTCCTTTGTTGCATCAGAAAGCCCCATAAACTCAGTTTCTTTTCCCGCTGTAATAATTTTCGTCATATCTAAATAGTATGCTTGTACACCAGTATCTTTCAGTACCGCATTGATAATTGGTAAAAATTCTCTCGAATTATCGTCATCCCCTGCAATATACACTAACTTTTTATCGGATGCCTTCTCGTAATATCCTTTATAATCTTTGTATTCGATCTCAATTAGTCCCCCTTGTGCATTATGAAGTGCCACATAAAGAACACCGACCAAACACACGATAAGTCCAATAATTAAAATACTGAACTTCTTCACTCCAAAGTTCTGAATTTTCTGTTTCGTCGTCAATTTTTCCTTTTGCGTATTACCTTTCTTATCCATTTTTTTCCTCCCCTTATCTTATATAGAATATTATAACACACTTTTTAAGAATGTTGCAATCATTCCAAATCATAAAAAAAGAAGAAATATTATTCTTCTTTTGTATGAAAGTCATCCAAGAAATCATCGATCGTCATCATTCTCTCATCAATTTCTTTTAAAGAAACTTCTTTTACGGGAACATCAACCTTTGTATCTTGCTCTAGCGAATCTTGATCGACATAGCGAGAGACTTCAAAAATATGGTCGATTGTATCTTTTGTAAATGTCGTTCCTGTCGAATAACGATCGGCGATCGGAAACTCTGTAATTTTATGTGTTTGACATTCGTTTTTTACAATCATTCCTAACTCATCTTTCGTCGTGATCATGAATGTATTTCGAATATAGTATGGATTTGTTTTCACGTCGCGGACGATCTGAATACCCCTTCGTGCACGTGTCGTCTTATCAAATTCAGATAATTTAATGCGTTTTGCTGTATTCTTTTCTGTAAATACTGTTAAATATTCTATACTTCCATCGAATAGATGTGCTCCTACGATTTCATCATTTTTTAATGTCATTGCTTTGACTCCACCAGCTTTGACTCCTGTAATTGGAACTTCATCGATTCCGTACCATAACGCATATCCAAGCTTCGTTGTCAAGAAGATCTCTGAATGACTTGAATTACTTACAGCGACAAGTTCATCCTCTGCTTTTAACTTCATACAAGTCATCGGTTTGGAATAACGTTGCACTTCAAAATCTTTTAATTCACTTCGTTTAATCATTCCATGTTTAGAAACTGTCGTGATGACCTGTGGCGCTTTAAAGTCATAAACAGGAATGCTTGCAATAATCGTTTCTTCTGAAGATAATTTAATGACATTACTTATATGTTTTCCAAGCTCTTTCCATTTTAAATCAGGAATTTCATGAACCGGAACGAATAAATAATTTCCTAAATTTGTAAACAACAAGATCGTATTTAAGGTATTCATCTGGTATTTTCCAATGACATAGTCACCATCTTTTAGTGTCGTCTCTCCTTCTGCCATTGCATAACTGCGCTTTGGAACTCGTTTCACGTATCCATCGTGAGTTACTACTACTACGACATCTTCTTTTGGAATCATCTCTTTGGTATCGAGTTTGATTTCTGTAATTTCCTCTTTGATCACTGTCTTACGGGGAGTCGCATATTCTTTTTTGATTTTTCTAAGTTCCTCTTTCATAACGCTTTTCAATTTTTCAGGATCTCCTAAAATTGCCTCTAACCCTTTAATAATGAGTAACAACTTTTGTTGTTCTTCTAAAAGTGCTGTTACATCGGTATTCGTTAGTTTATAAAGTTGTAACATTACGATTGCTTCTGCTTGTTCCTCTGTGAAAGCATATTCGATCACTAAATTATTTTTCGCATCTGCTTTATTTTTGCTTTTTCGAATTGTCGCAACGACTTCGTCCAAAATAGAAATTGCCTTGACAAGTCCTTCTACAATATGAACTCTTTTTTTTGCCACACTCAAATCAAACTGAGTTCTTTTGGTGATGACTTCTTTTTGATGCTTGATATAAGCATCTAAGATCGGAATGATACCAAGCGTCATCGGGCGACGATTGACAATCGATACCATATTATAATTATAAGAAATTTGAAGTTCTGTATTTTTTAATAAGTAATTGACGACAAATTCACGACTTGCATCTTTTTTTAGATCGATCACGATGCGTAGTCCATCTCTGTCAGTCTCATCTCTCACTTCGCTAATTCCCTCGATCTTTTTATCGATTTTTAAATCTTCGATCTTTTTTACTAAATTCGCTTTGTTCACATCAAATGGAATTTCTGTAATGACGATCTGTTCTTTTGATTTGTTTTTTACAAAATCAATTTTTGAGCGAATCATCACACGTCCACGTCCCGTTTCAAATGCAGAACGGATTCCATCGATTCCTTCGACGATTCCCCCTGTTGGGAAATCTGGCCCTTGTACAATCTTCATAATTGTATCAAGTGTACAATTTGGACTGTCAATCCTTTTAATCGTCGCATCGATCACTTCTCCTAAGTTATGCGGTGGAATATTCGTCGCATATCCCGCACTAATTCCGGTAGATCCGTTCACGAGTAAATTTGGATACTTTGCAGGAAGCACAGTCGGTTCCAAAAGAGAGTCGTCATAGTTTGGAGCCCACGTAACAGTTTCTTTTTCTATATCTTTTAATAACTCATTACTAATTTTAGAAAGACGTGCTTCCGTATAACGCATCGCAGCAGCGCCATCTCCATCCATCGATCCATTATTTCCATGCATATCGATCAAAATAGCATTCTGCTTCCACCACTGACTCATACGAACCATTGCTTCATAAATACTAGAATCCCCGTGTGGATGATAAAATCCCATGACGTTTCCAACGGTTTTCGCACATTTACGATATGGTTTATCTACAGTGTTGTGATCCTTATACATCGCATATAAAATTCTTCTTTGTACTGGTTTTAATCCATCCCTTACATCTGGAATCGCACGATCTTGAATGATCGTCTTAGAATATCTTCCAAATCGCTCTCCCATGATCTCTTCTAAGGAATATTCGTATATCTTCTTGATTACTTCTTGCATGTTATCACCTCATTCATTATAACAAAAAAAGATCATTTTATCAAAGTTTCCCACGAAATTCTCTCTTGTTTTCCATAAGTTGCATTTTTACATAAACTTATATATAATAAGGAACACAAAGGATTTGATAGATATGAAAAATTTTAAATTACACGGAAAGAAGAAGATTTTTGCAAAAATCGTTTTAGTCGGAGGACTAACTTTTGGATCTGGTATTGCCTACATGACCGGAAAGCACGCTCTCGACGATAAAGAAGATGCCCTTGCATATCATGGCGACCACTCTTTATTCGAACGCGTTTTCGATCGTTTCTCACCTCCACATAGTTTTAGTATGATTGGAATGGACGACTGGAATCGAGATTTTAATATTTGGTATCATGATTTATTTGAAATACCATACGGGTTAGATCTTAATTTAGATGTTACAGAAATCGACCAAGCAGAAGAGGAATATCAAAAAATACAAGAAATCATCGAACATCACGATGTTACCTACCCTATCGTCGTCGATGTCGATCCTCTATTTCAAAACAAAAATTTAAGTACGGAACAAATTCACAATATTTTAGAAACTCTGGTGAATGAAGCAAAAAAGGACAACTTATATTTTGGTTTTAAAGGAAAAGACTATCATTTAAGTCAATTGCAAGACTTTCATCCCGACTTATTGCGTTATGTAGAGTTTTCTGGCGAAAGCTATTATCGTGGAAATTACGACATGATGGAAACCAAAGAAGGATTTGTATATTCTAATTACCCATATGATCACATCATAAAAAAAGAAGGACTCAATCAAGTGAGTGCAGAAGACGATTACATTCATTCCAATGTCATTATGAAAGGAATCGACGTTTCATCATTTCAAAAAGAAATTGATTTTGATCAGTTAAATGTCGATTTTATGATTATTCGATATGGAGATTTTGCCAAACAAGAAAACGGTTCATACTATTATGATACTTATTTTGAATACAATACAAAAGAATGTGAGAAGAGAGATATTCCATATGGTATCTATGCCGTCAGTCGTGCAAATGATGAAGAAAGTGCGCAGAAAGAAGCAAAGACTATTTTAAATGCCATCGAAACAAATAACCTTTCTCCAGAATATCCAATTTATCTAGATATCGAGCCTGATCAGGCAGAACATTTATTAAGTCTTTCTTCCGAAGATGCAACGAAGATCATCAAAGCATGGCTACAAGAAATCTCTAAATCAGGATTGACTCCAGCAGTATATGCAAATACAAATGATTATCAAAAACTAAATGAGCATACAAATCAATTGCTTTCTTATTACGATAATTGGATCGCTGATTATGGAACGAACGAAGAGCGAAATTATAATGCCATTCACAAAGTAGATTCTCCTTTAGAAAATGTCAATATTCATCAATGTACTTCAAAGGGAATTGTGGATGGAATCGAAGGGCATGTCGATGTGAATTTAGCTTATACATCGTATGAAAAAAAACAAATTCCAACTAAGTTAATCATTGCAGGTTCAATCGGCATTGTAAGTGCGTTCCTACTTTTAAAAGTATATCGAAATAAAAAGAAGTATGTAAAAAGCAGAAGTATTAACGAATAATCTTCTGCTTTTTTTGTTTCCAATGTTCTCTCATCAGTTGATGCGCTAAACTAGGTGTTAAAATCGGATATAACTTTTCTTCTTGAAACGTAGTATAAAATGGTGCGATATCTGTCAAGTCCGAAACAGAATATTCCCCTTTTAAACTAAGCATATCAGGATGTGTTAAATAGTTGTTATATCCAAGCATAATCGCAGGATATACAACGACAGGTTCTCCTGTTTTCACACAATGCGCACAATATAAATCTTTCGTTTCTAGATAGCAATCATTCTCGACAATATTACGAAGCGTCCAAACGTCTTCTTCGATCAAGCGCCCTACGACCTCTGTCGATAATAGTTCTTCTTCTTCCATTTTTGTATCGCTTTCCTCTAATTCGTAACAAAGCAAATCGAAGCCATCATCCTTCATGTAATGACAAGGATCCGTCGTAAGTCCCCACTTCTTTTTTTCATCCCGATGGATATCATATAATGTCTCCAAAATGATATTTTGCGAAACTAATCGGTCCTTCATGTCCAAAAAGTCTTCTGACAATAATACGATATAACCATCTGCGCATTCTCTCCGATTTGGATTATTCTGAAGCGTCTCATATGTATCAAAAACCTCTCCTGTTACTACATCCATGTATACCGGCTCTTGCCCATTGATAGGAACTTCGAGTACTAAAGCAACCTTTCTTTTTAATCTCGTCGGTAAAAACTTCCCCTTTTTTACTCTATGACTTTTTTCGATGACGGCAACTTTTAATTCTTTTGTAATAAAGTTAACTTTGTCGTCATATTCCAAGGAAGGATAATATCTCATAACTCACCTACTTACGCAATTTTATAATTATCTTCCAAAGAAAATTCTACATTTTCTTCGATCCATTCTTTTCTCGGTTCTACATTATCACCCATCAACACACTGACTCTCTTTTCAGCAAGTGCTGCATCGGTAATATTTACTTTAATCAGACTTCTCCGTTCTGGATCCATCGTCGTTTCCCACAACTGTTCGGCATTCATCTCACCAAGACCTTTATATCTTTGTGTTTCGCACTTTTGATTTTTATTATTTGCAAGGATTTCTTGACGTTGCTCTTCCGTCCAAGCATATTCAAATGTCTTTCCATGTGTAATTTTATATAGTGGAGGCATTGCAATATAAAGGCGTCCTGTTTCTATTAGCGGTTTCATATAACGATAGAAGAACGTAAGTAAAAGGATTTGGATGTGTGCCCCATCGTCGTCGGCATCCGTCATGATAATAACTTTGGCATAGTTGGAATCCTCTGCATCGAAGTCGCTTCCGACTCCAGCTCCTACCGTATGAATAATCGTATTGATCTCCTCATTTTTCAAAATATCTTCTAACTTTGCTTTCTCCGTATTGACGACTTTTCCTCGTAGTGGCAAAATCGCTTGAAATTTACTGTCACGACCTTGTTTTGCGCTTCCTCCCGCAGAATCTCCCTCGACTAGAAAAAGTTCGTTTTTCTTTGGGTTTTTCGTCTGTGCTGGTTTTAATTTTCCAGAAAGTGCACGTTCTTTTTTGCCTTTATCTTTTCCGTTTCGAGCTTCATCACGTGCTTTACGAGCAGCCTCGCGCACACTCTTACTTTTGACCATCTTTTCGAGTAACTTCGTCGCGATTTCCTTATTTTCTTCTAAAAAGAATTGAAGCTTTTCACTTACTATATTTTCGACAATCGGTCGTGCTTCAGGAGTACCGAGTTTTCCTTTGGTCTGACCTTCAAACTGCAATTTATCTTCAGGAATCTGCAAACTAATTACAGCCGTCATTCCCTCTCTCGTATCGTTTCCTTCGAAGTTCTTATCCTTCGCTTTCAAATATCCATTATTCCGTGCATAATCATTAAATACACGCGTGAAAGCAGTCTTGAATCCAACTTCGTGTGTTCCACCGTCACTTGTCTTAACGTTGTTGACAAACGAAATCATATTTTCAGAATAAGTATCGGTATATTGAAAGGCAATATCAACGCGGATTCCATCTTTTTCCCCTTCAAATTGAACGACTTTATGCAGAGGTTTCTTATCGTCGTTAATATATTCGACAAATGCCTCCAGTCCATTTTCATAATGGAAGACTTCTCTTTTTTCATCTTCTTCATCGACCACTTCGACAGTTAATCCCTTTAACAAGAAAGCACTTTCCTGCATTCTTTCACAGACCGTCGTAAACGAAAATAAAGTCGTTGTAAAGATCGTATCGTCTGGCATAAAATGAACTTTCGTCCCCGTTTTATTCGTCTTACCTAATTTCTTTAAAGGAACTGTAGTATGCCCTCCATTTTCAAAGCGAATATAATACTCATATCCATCTCTTTTGATATTGACTTCCATCCATTTGGAAAGGGCATTTACAACACTCGCTCCTACTCCGTGAAGTCCACCAGATACTTTATATCCACCTTCTTCAAATTTTCCTCCTGCATGAAGTACCGTGTAAATAACTTCCGGTGTACTCATTCCACTCGCGTGTTTTCCAACCGGAACACCACGACCTTCATCCTCTACAGAAACAGATCGATCTTTGTGTAAAACCACTTTGATTTTCTTACCATATCCATTGATCACTTCGTCGATCCCATTATCTACAATTTCCCATATTAAATGGTGTAATCCTCTTTTATCTGTCGATCCGATATACATACCAGGACGCTTTCTAACAGCTTCTAGTCCCTCTAGTATTTTTATCGAGCTTTCATCATATTTTGCCATGTTATCACCTTTTATCATTATATCAAAAACAAAAAAGAACGTCAAAAATAAAGGAGTTTTTGTTGTTCTTTATCGTATTCTTCTAACTGAATCGGAAGTCCAAGCAAGAGCCTTTTTTCTAGCGTATTCTCATTTGCGAACGATGGATCTAAAGTTTGATCGAGCATCTTTTCGCAACATGCATATGTATCAAAATACGTTAGCGCTGTTTCTTTTTTCATATTGTTTAAAAAATCAACAGTTGGAGCTACTAGATTGTTTCCTATCATCTTATATCCTTGAAGTTTTTCAAAATTTAGTTCATTCTGCTCATATTGATACAAATCTGATTCTTCTTTATAAAACGAACGTATTATTTCCAATATGTATTGATAAGAACGAATTTGCGCCATTCGTTCACGCGGGTCTTCAATATAATAGATCGCTTCAAATTCAAAATAAGATAAAATTGATGCAATTGTTGTATAATCGAAAGAAGTCACTTCAGATTGATGTATCTCATAATATAAAGTTGGACCATAACATAAACGTAACAAATTGGATTCGAAGTCCAATAAATCAGATTTCACTTTACGATATTGTTCCATGTGCTCTATCTCATGAAATAATGTCTGTACAATCACTAAATTGCGATATACTTTTATCTTTTCTATAGGCCAAAAATCTACATACAAAAGATGTAAATCTATATTATTTCTCATGTTTTGAGTATCGATAATCAATTGTTTTTTCACAGGATGATAACAAGCATCCACCCCTTGAAGTTCTAAAAAAAGAATTTCTTTTTGATGTGAACCCCAATTAGGAGACATCATAAAAAAAGACCTTTACAAAAAATAAA
>CALEBF010000010.1 GCA_937944975.1 uncultured Mycoplasmatota bacterium
TTATAGTTTCACGTGGAACATTGGTTTTATAGTTTCACGTGGAACATTGGTTTTACGGTGGCTTTTTTATAAATAAAAAAGCCGTTTGTTTAAACAAACGGTTTATTCATTTTCAGTTATGCCTTTATTTTCTTCAACCTCTTCTTTTGCAATCAAGGCTAACGTACTTACTTTTTGATTGTCTTTCAAATGAATCAATCTTACTCCTTGTGCGACTCTTCCAGTTTTAGATACTTGATCTAATGAAAGCCGTATAATAATTCCACTATCTGTAATAATCATAAGATCTTCATTACCATTAACTACTTTGAATGATACAATATTACCATTTTTCTCAGTTACGTTTAATGCTTTAACACCTTTACTTCCACGATGGGTTAATCTATATTCTTCCAGAGGTGTTTTTTTACCATATCCATTTTCAGTTACTACAAGAATTTCTTGCTTTTCATTTGCTATTTCACAACCAACGCAAATTCCTCCATCAGTATCAATTCCTCTTACTCCTGATGCACTACGTCCCATAACACGAATTTCATCTTCATTAAAACGAATCATCCTACCATTAGAAGAAGCAATTAAGATCTCATTATTACCCGATGTTTTTTTAACAGAAATAAGTTCATCGTCATCTTTTAAAGTAATAGACATCTTTCCACTCTTTCTAATATTATCAAATTCTTTAATATCTGTTCTTTTTACAATACCACTTTGTGTGCAGAATACAAGATATTTTGATTCTTCATCCGTGCTAACTTTTAACATAACTTTTACTACTTCATCTTTATCGATTTGTAATAAATTTATGATTGGTAAACCTTTAGACTGTCTACTGTATTGTGGAACTTCATATCCTTTAATACGATATACTTTTCCTTTATTTGTAAAGAATAATAGATAATCATGAGTGGTCATAGAAATCATATTTTCAACAAAATCTTCTTCATTCGTTGTCATTCCTTTGACTCCTACCCCTCCTCTATTTTGAGTGCGGTATGTCTCTGATGTTGTTCTCTTGATATATCCCTTATTCGTTAAAGTTACTACAATATTTTCTACTGGAATTAGAGATTCATCTTCAATATAGTCAATCGCTGTCATATCAATATTTGTACGACGTTCATCACCATATTTATTCTTAATTTCTAGAAGTTCATCTTTGATTACTCCATAGATCTTTTCATCACTATTTAAAATTGCTCTTAAGTTTTCAATCAATTTTAATAATTCTGCTAATTCATTTTCTATTTTTTCACGTTCTAATCCCGTCAAACGACGTAATTTCATTTCTAATATTGCGTTTGCTTGAGCTTCGCTTAGTCCAAAGCGATTCATCAAACCTTCACGAGCAACATCATCTGATTTAGCAGCTTTAATTAATTTAATAATTTCGTCAATATTATCTAAAGCTATTTTTAATCCTTCTAAAATATGAACTCGTTTTTCCGCATTATTTAAATCAAATTTTGTTCTTCTTATGATAACTTCTTTTTGGAAATCAATATATTTAGAAATAATCTCCTTTAATCCTAATGTCTTTGGAACTCCTTGATCCAACATCAAGAAAGTAATACCATAATTTGTCTGAAATGCGGTATGTTTATACAATTTGTTGAGTACAACCTGTGCATTAGCATCCTTTTTCAAAGTAATCGTTATTTTAATTCCATCTTTTAAATCTGAATGATAATCTGAAATACCCTCGATTACTTTATTATGTACAAGTTCAGCAACTTTATTTTTTAATTCTAATGTATTAATTCCATAAGGAACTTCATCGATGATAATATGCTGCCTACCATGACTTTCCTCAATGCGAGCCTTACTACGAATTGTAATTGTACCTTTTCCAGTTTCATAAGCCTTTTTTATTCCACTGTTTCCAAGAATACTAGCTCCTGTTGGAAAATCTGGACCTTTGATATAATGCATCAATCCATCTACATCGATATCTGGATTATCAATATAAGCGATACACCCATCTATAACTTCTGATAAATTATGTGGTGGAATATTAGTTGCCATACCTACGGCAATTCCAGTAGTACCATTTACCAAAATATTTGGAAATCTAGATGGTAATACAACTGGCTCCTTTTCTAATTCATCAAAGTTTGGTCTAAAATCGACTGTGTCTTTGTTAATGTTTTTCAATAATTCCAAAGAAATTTTTGATAATCTTGATTCTGTATAACGCATAGCTGCTGCTCCAGATCCCTCAATATTACCAAAATTTCCATGACCATCTACTAACATATAACGATAAGAAAAATCTTGTGCCATACGGACCATAGCTTCATAAATACTTGAGTCGCCGTGTGGGTGATATTTTCCCATTACTTCACCGACGATTCTTGCACTTTTCTTATGTGGTTTATCTGGAGTATATCCAGAAGTATACATTGCGTACAAAATACGTCTATGAACTGGTTTCAATCCATCACGCAAATCTGGAAGAGCTCGTGCTGCAATAACACTCATGGAATAATTTAAAAATGAGCGTTCTATTTCATCAACTATATTATTTTGTTCTAACTTATCCATTTATACTCCTCCTTCATTATATATCCAAATTATCTGCGTAATTTGCATTTTCCTCTATAAATTTACGTCTAGGTTCTACTTCTTCTCCCATTAATCTAGAGAAAGCTTCATCTGCCTTTACAGCATCATCCACTGTGATTTGTTTTAATACACGTTTTGTTATATCCATTGTTGTTTCATTTAATTCCTCGGCGTCCATTTCTCCTAGACCTTTCATACGTGTAATTTCATATTTCGCATTTTCACCTAATGTTGATAAATATTCATTTAATTCCGTTTCATCTAAGACATATTTTCTCGTTTTTCCATGAATAATACGGAATAGTGGTGGCTGTGCCGCATATACATGCCCTGCCTCTACAATTGGTTTAAAAAATCTATAAAATAATGTTAATAACAATACTCTAATATGATCTCCATCTACGTCGGCGTCGGTCATAATAATAATTTTATTATATCTTAATTTTGATAAATCAAATTCTTCTCCGATTCCAGTTCCAAATGCAGTAATAATTGTTCTAATTTCTTCATTTCCAAGGGCTCTATCTAATCTAGCCTTCTCAACATTTAAAATTTTACCACGTAGTGGGAGAATCGCTTGTGTCATACTATCTCTACCTTTAACAGCAGAACCACCTGCAGAATCACCCTCGACTAAGAAGATTTCACATTCACTTGCGTCTTTACTCTTACAGTCATTTAATTTTCCATAAAAGTTTGTTATATCCAAATCTCCCTTACGGCGAGTTAACTCTCGTGCTCTCTTTGCAGCAACACGAGCCTTGGCTGCAAGCATCGATTTTTCGATAATAATCTTCGCTTGATCCGGATTTTCAAGTAAGAATCTTTCCATTCCTTCTCCAAAAATATTAGAAGCAATTTTACGAACTTCACTGTTTCCAAGTTTTGTTTTAGTTTGCCCCTCAAATTGTGGATCCGGATGTTTACATGAAACGATCATTGTAAGTCCTTCTCGTACATCGTCACTACTTAGATTATCGTCTTTTTCTTTTAAAATGTTATTCTTTCGTGCATAATTATTTAAAACTCTCGAAAGGGCCATTTTCACTCCGTCTTCATGAGTTCCTCCCTCTGGAGTATTGATATTATTTACAAAAGAATAAATACTAGATGCATACCCACTATTATACTGGAGCGCGACTTCAATACTGATATCATTTTCCATACCTTCTAAATGAACAATTGTCTCGTGAAGAGGTGTTTTATTCTTATTTATAAATTTTACATATTCACTAATTCCACCTTCGTAGACAAATTCCTCGCGTTTTTTTTCTGTTTCGTTTCGATCATCACATAAAATAATTCTTAACCCTTTATTTAAAAAGGCAAGTTCTCTTACTCTATCCTTTAAAATGTCATAATCAAAAACTGTCGTTTCTGTAAAAATGGTAGGATCTGGTTTAAATGTAACAGTTGTTCCTGTTCTCTCTTTTGAACACTCTCCCACAACTTCAAGCCTTCCTGTTGGATGTCCTCCATTTTCAAAACGGATTTGATGAATTTTACCGTCTTGGTAAACTTTAACTTCTACCCAAGAGCTTAAAGCGTTTACAACGCTCGCACCAACTCCGTGAAGACCACCAGATACTTTGTATCCGCCACCACCAAATTTTCCACCAGCGTGAAGTACTGTGTAGACTGTTTCTACAGTAGAAAGACCAGTTTTTTGATGGATTCCAACAGGTATACCTCTACCATCATCTTTGACTGTAACAGAATTGTCAGGATTAATGATAATTTCAATATCATCACAATATCCTGCTAATGCTTCATCGATAGAGTTGTCTACAATTTCCCATACTAAATGGTGCAAACCTCTTGCACTCGTAGACCCAATATACATACCAGGACGTTTTCGTACTGCTTCCAAACCTTCTAATACTTGAATATCCGAAGCATCATAATGTTGCTTATTCTCTTCCATGTTTTTTCACCTCTTCTACACTTTCTACATTTCCATGACTAATTCTAATTAATTTTGATTCATCAACAATCGACGGATCTACTTGATCTAAATCGGTCGTTGTAATAATCGTTTGTATATTTCCTTGAATATACTTCAACAAATTATTTTTCTTTTGTTGATCCAATTCACTAAAAACATCATCTAGTAATAAGATAGGTGTTTCTTCCGTTTTCTTTAATATCATTTGAACTTCTGATAGTTTCAATGCTAAAACGGCCATTCTCTGTTGTCCCTGAGAACCATAATTCTTTAAATTTACATCGCTTAAATAAAATTCTAAATCATCTCGATGTGGGCCAGTTAATGTCGTACCTAACTTTTTTTCTGTAGAAAAATTTTCCGTTAGTTTTTCCTTCATTTTTAATTTCATTTCATCAATAGAGCCATCATCAAAATCCATAAATGAATGATAATGAATTAAAAAATCAGGTAATCCAGACAAATCATAAAAAATATCTGTACAATATTGATTTAATTTTTCTACAAATTTTTTACGCATTTTATAAATTAAAATAGCTTTGTCTATAAAATATTGATTTAAAATTTCAAAATATACCGAATCAATTGTCTCATTTCTACTTATTTTTTTTAGATAATCATTGCGAAACTTAAGCAATTTATTATAATCACTTAATATGTTTATATAATGACTATATATTTGACTTAATTCTGTATTTAAATATCTACGACGGATCGATGGAGATCCCTTAATTATTTCTAAATCCTCAGGATAAAAAATAATAATATTCATGTTGGATATATAATCACTAGATTTTTTAATCTTATTTTGATCTATTTGAAACGTTTTCGTTGTTTTTTTGATAACAACTTCAAGTTCCTTAGGAAAATCATTTTTCACAAGCGTTCCCTGAATTGTAGCACTTTCTTTTCCTTTTTGAATCAAATGTTGATCGATAAAAGACCTATGAGACTTGGTTAATGCTAACACATAAATACTCTCTAATAAATTTGTCTTTCCCTGACCATTATTGCCATAAATAATATTAATACCATCATGAAATTCTAAATTCAATTTTTCATAGTTCCGAAAATTGGAAATTTTTATCTTTTTTAATATCATAAATCTCCTCTTTTCTCTTCTAAAGATGTTGTAATAGAAAATTAGTATGGATATGTACTCTCCTATATACATACACTATTATACCATAAAATGGCTTAAAATTAAAAAAAATAAGCATTTTAGCTTATTTTTTCGCTTTGTTTTCTTTTTCTAAGAATAGAACACAGCTTAATAGATCTTAAGATCTGATTTTCTAAAGATCCAAATGAAATTTCCACAGGTAAAACTTCTCCATTTGAAAATTGAATTGTCGGATTTTTTTTATCTCTATTATATTCTTCAATATTATTTAAAGAGATCCAAGAACAAGTATCAAATCTTGGAGAACTCGTCGGGAAAAAAATAATTTCTCTACTTTCTTCTATAATAATTGGAGATTTATAATTCACCCCTATCATTTTCTTTGTTCCTTCAAATCTACCTTGATAGGAACTACCAAAATATTTACAACTATCATCAATAATTTCGGTAGTAGATTTAGAAACAGTTAAAACCTGATCCATTTCTATTACTTTAGAAATATTTTTTGCAATTGGTAAAATTGCTAATGTTGTTGGATTGATTTCGTAATTATCTATCATCATTTCACCTCCCTACTAATATCATTCGGCACTTTTTCCGAATTCCCTTCTCTTATACATGTAGAGAGTATCGAATTTTGTCGATTTTTCTGGAATATTACATTTTTTTCAAAAAAAAGTAAATATATTGTGGATATTTACTTTTAATAAGTTCGGATTGGTAAAATTAATTGAATTAAGTTATCTGTTTCAGGGTCCTTTATAATGATAGGTTTTATATCCCCATTAAATAATAATTCTATTTCGTTACAATTTAAAGACCGGATTGCATCCATCATATATTTAGAACTAAATGCAATTTTAATTTCTTCATTATTATTTTTGGTAACGTTTAATGTTTCCTCGACATTTCCAATTTCTGGAATATTTGAAGATACGACAATTTGATTTCCGTTGCTTTCCAATTTAATTGTATTTTTATCTGCCTCGTTTGTTAATAATGATGCTCTATCGATAGAACTATAAAAATCAGATAGATTTACACGCATTGTAAGTAAAAATTCAGTTGGAATTAATTTGGAAGTATCTGGGTAGTTTCCATTAATTAAACGAGACATCATAACAATACTGTTAAACTTAAAAATAACCTTATTATTAAATATATGCAATTCCATAGTTCCTTCATCATCCGTAATTAACTTCATTAACTCGCTTAAATTTTTAGTCGGAATTACAATGTCTATAATTTCTTTAATTGTATTATCAACTTCTACTGTCTTCTTAGCTAATCTGTAAGAATCAGTTGCCGTACACTCTAATTTCGTTCCATCAATATGAAAATTAATACCTGTTAGTATAGGTCTAGATTCCTGTGTAGAAGTTGCAAATGCTGTTTGATTATAAATATTTTTAAATACTTTTTTATCTATTAAAATAGGATTTTTATGATCTTCTAATTCCAAATCTGGGAATTCATCTGCTCTATTGCAATTTAAATGAAAAGATGAATTCGTCGTATAAATAGATATCTTAGAATCAACAACTTCTTCGATCGTAATAATTTCACTTGGTAATTTTCTAATAATATCATATATATATCTACCAGATACAACGATGATTCCACAAGAATCAATCTTTTCTATATCTTTTTTATCAATGAATGTTTTAATAGCTACTTCATTATCTGTACTCATAAGATATAATCCATTATCTGTTAATTCAAATTTAATACAGTTTAAGATGGGAATTAAATTTTTATTAGAAATTCCTCTTATTACATAATTTAAATGTTCCATTAATATATTTTGCTTTATTTCAAATTTCATAATAAATCTCCTTTTTTATCATTTTTAAATATTATTTATATTATTACTGTAGAAAGTGTGGAAAAAATGAGAATTCCATTTATTTATAAGTGAAAACTAAATTTTTTTTTGTGGAAAAAATGGTTTAAAATTTTTCGTTTTCCACTTTTATTTAATCTGCTGTGTAATTTTCTGTATTTCCATTTCTAATATAGGGTTACTTTCTATTTCTTTTTTAATTTTATCCACAGAGTGCATTACTGTTGTATGATCTTTTCCACCAAATTCAATTCCTATTTTAGGAAAAGATTCTTCTAATACAGTTCTACAAATATACATTGCGATTTGCCTCGGGACGGAAATATTAGCAGATCTCTTTTTACTTTTCAAGTCTTCTACACCTATATTATAACTGTTTGCCACTAATTGCATAACTTGATCAATCTTATTTTTCGATATAATACTTTTAACAAAATAATCTTTTAAAGCTTCGATTGCTAAATCTAAAGTGATTTCACAACCACTCATCATCGTGGCATATGCAAATACGCGTGTAATTGCACCTTCCAATTTTCGAATATCGTTAGTACAATTACTAGCAATATATTCTTTTACTTCTTTTGGAAGCGTATTGTACATATTATTACCTTCGATTTTTTTATCTATAATGTCCATTCTTAATTTAAAATCAGGCGGTAGAATATCGATTGTTAGTCCCCAATTAAATCTTGTCCGTAATCTATCTTCTAGAAGTTTGAGATCGTCTGGAGAACGGTCGGAAGATATAATAATTTGCTTATTATTTCCGTATAAATCGTTAAAAGTGTTGAAAAATTCTTGTTGTGTTTGATTCGCGCTTCCAAGATATTGAATATCATCTATCATTAATACATCGATATCACGATATTTTTTCTTAAAAATTTCAACGTTATCAAAATTATTTCCTTCACTATTTTTTCTACTAATTCCAATGAAGTCAGAAACAAATTTTTCACTTGTGACATACAAAACTCGTTTATTAGAGGTTTTTGTAATATAATTTCCAATCGCATGCATTAAATGTGTTTTTCCTAAACCACTATTGCCATATATAAATAATGGGTTATACATAAGACCTGGTTTTTCAGCAACAGCCAAGGAAGTAGCTTTTGCAAATTTGTTACTCTCCCCTACAATAAAGTTTTCAAAAGTGTAATTTGGGTTTAAATTTGTTTCATATTGAACAATGGATGGTACCCCTACTTCATTCGTATCAATGGTTGTATCGTTTTCCAATTCTTCCTTTGTATAATAATCGAAATGAAAATTTGTTCCTGTCAGTTCAGTAAATATTTCCTCTATTAAATCATTATAGTTTTCTTTTAAATGTTTTTTATGTACATGCATGGGAACAAGAACGCGTGCATGATTGTCTTTTAAATCGACAAGTTCAGTTTCCATGAACCACGTTTCATAAAGCATTGGGGAAATATTTTCTTGAACTTTATTTAAAAAGTTTTTCCAAATTGATTTACAATCCATTGATAGACACCCCACTTTCCTTGTTAACAATACCATTATAAGCGAAAAAATTGGGAAATACTAGTCAAATTGATGTAAAATTGTGGAAAAAAAATAAACCACACTGTTTTCCACAAAAAAAAATTGAATTTTCTTTGGAAAATAAAATGTTTACAAGATTTTTCCACAGCAGTGTGTAAAAAAAAATAAAAAATAATCACAATGTGATATTTTTTTCCACAACACGGTGGAAAAAAAGGGAAAACCTTGGGAAATATTTAAAAAAAATTGTGGAAAATGTTGTGTATTGTCGATTTTTGAAAAAATAAAAAAAAAGATTGACAATTGTGAGATTGTCATATATAATCATTAGAGCGACGCATTTATTTTAGTTCGGAGGTGTTTAAAATGAAAAGAACATATCAACCAAATAACAGAAAGAAAAGTAAAAAACACGGTTTCTTTGCACGTATGAAAACTAATATTATTAGAAATAGAAGAAAAAAAGGTCGTAAAGTATTATCTCATTAAAAAGGACACCACTGAAAGTCAGTGGTGTTTTTACTATTAGTATAGAGGTGAGCATATGAAAAAAATACATATTGTAAAAGAAAATAGAGAATTTAATCGATTGATACAGAATATGAAACCAGTAAAGTATAAGAACTTTATTGCATATATTGAAAAAGGGACAAGTCCAGTATATCAATTCGGTTTCTCTGTAGGAAAAAAAGTAGGGAATGCAGTTGTTCGAAATAAGGTGAAGCGGCAATTAAAAAGTATTCTCGATGAAAATGACTATCAAAATAATTTTAAATGTATTATAATAGTTAGGAAAGGAATTTTAAATCAGTCTTTCCAAGAGATGAGAGAGGATTTAAATCGTTTAATAGAAAAGTTAGATATTACGAAAGGAATCAATCAATGAAAGCAAATCATAAGAAGTTAATTGTGATGTTACTATTAGTATGTACTTTAACAGGATGTACGACATATTTAAAAACAGATAAAAACAAAAATGTTCAGAATCCTTATACAGGACAAAATTTAACATCTAATATATTATGTCAACCGGAAGAAGGAGATACGAAATCTTCCAAAGAAACTTTGAAACTATATGAAAAATATAAGAAAGATTTAAAAGAATTACCAAAATGTTCAGAATTTAATGTGACTTCAGGAGGATATGAAGGAATATGGACAACAATATTTGTAAAACCTCTTGCATGGGTTATTATTAAATTAGGAGAATTGTTTGGAAACTATGGAATTGCAATTATTGCGACGACACTTTTAATTCGTTTAGTAACGATTTCGTTTACTAAGAAAACAGCAATGCAATCAGAAAATTTAAAATTAGCGCGTCCAGAATTAGATCGATTGGAGAAAAAATATAGAAATAAACAAGATCAAGAGAGTTTGATGCGTAAGAATCAAGAAATGTTGGGAATTTATAAAAAGTACAATATTAATCCAATGTCTGGATGTTTGTTTAGTTTAATTCAAATTCCATTATTCTTTGCTTTTTACGAAGCAATGAATCGTCTACCTGTAATTTTTGAAGAAGTATTATTTGGATTCCATTTAGGTACAAATCCATTATCTGCTTTAGGACATGGGCAATATATTTATATCATTACAGTTGTTCTCGTAATTGCAGCAAGCTATTTCTCAATGAGATTGAATAGTGGAGCAGCAATGAGTGGAGAGCAGGCAAATCAAATGAAAATGATGAGTAATATGATGGTTATTTTTATCGGAATTGCATCATTATCCTTATCTACTGGAATTGCATTATATTGGATCGTAAATAATACGTTTACAATTATTCAAAATTTAGTTGTAAAGAGGAGGAAACAAAAATGCTAGAGACACATGTATTTGAAGGAAAAAACGAAGCAGAAGTAATGGAAAGATGTCTTGGAACTTTAATGGTAACAAAAGATCAATTATACATGAGGGAAGAGACGAAGGAAGGATCGTTATTTAAATCAAAAAAATATAAAATAGAAGTTATTTCTAAAGATGAAATCAAAGAATTTATCAAAAGTTTTATGACTACAATTGCGAATCAGATGAAAATAGAAATACAGTGTGAAGTGAGAGAACAAGATGATATTTTTCACGTTACACTAGTAAGCAATCATAACGCGATATTAATAGGAAAAGATGGTAGAACTTTGAACGCATTGCAAATTATTATGAGACAAGCATTGCAAAAACAAACTGGTTTTTCTATTAAAGTAGATTTAGACGCTTCACATTACAAAGCTCATAAAAATAAAAATTTTGAATATGAAATTAAAAAAATTGCAAAAGAAGTATTGGCAAGTCATGTCGATGTGAAATTAGATCCTATGAATTCTTATCAACGTCGATTAGTACATAATGTGATAAGTAAATATGATCAGTTGACCTCTTTTTCAACAGGTGAAGGTGCAGATAGATATGTTACCATTGCATATCATGAAGATTAAAACTATATGTAACATATAGTTTTTTTGTTACCTTGACTATCGTATTGAAATCATTTACAATAGCACGTAGACAAGGATGATAAGATGAGAAAAGAAGATGAACGTGAATTTTATGAATATGTGAAATTTATTCTAGAACATCCTGAGTTTCAAAAAAGGAAAACTTATATGCATCATGTAGATACTTCTGTATATGAACACAGCTTAAGAGTAGCGAAACGTTCTTATAGTGTCGCTAAGAAATTACATTTAGATTATAAAAGTATAGCAATTGGAGCATTGTTGCATGATTTTTACACCAATCCATGGCAGGAATGTACAGAAAAGAAAAAATTTTTTGAGCAACATGCTTTTATGCATGGAAAAGAAGCATATGAAAATGCTTCTAGATATTTTCCTGAATATATGAATCCCAAAATTAAGAATATGATTGTAAGACACATGTTTCCTGTTACAATTACGCCTCCAAGATATGCAGAAAGTTGGATTGTAACACTTATGGATAAATATGATTCATTAGAAGTATTAAAAAAGCCAAGTGATTGGCCTATGTATTTAGGAATAAAAAAGAAGAAGAGGTGATAAGATGGAAGATACAATCGCAGCAATTTCGACAGCACTTGGAGTAGGAGCAATTTCCATTGTTCGAGTCAGTGGATCAGATGCATTAGATATAGTAAATCAAATATGGGATGGAAAAGACCTGAGAAAAGTGCCTACACATACAATTCATTACGGACATATAATAGAGAAGGACAAAATTGTAGATGAAGTATTAGTAACAGTTATGTTATCTCCACGTACGTTTACAACGGAAAATATAGTTGAAATTAATTGTCACGGTGGAATTGCAACGACGAATAAAGTATTAGAATTGCTTCTTTTACATGGTTGTCGTCTTGCTGAACCTGGAGAATTTACCAAAAGAGCTTTTTTAAATGGAAGAATCGATTTGACAGAAGCAGAAGGAGTAATGGATTTAATTTCGGCTAAGACGGATCAATCTCGTGATTTAGCAATCAATCAAGTAAGTGGAAAAGTTTCTACTATGATTCATAATTTAAGACAGAGCTTAGTAGAAATTATCGCCAATATAGAAGTGAATATCGATTATCCAGAATATGAAGATATCGAGCAGTTAACAACTGAAAAAATTTTACCATCGATGGCTAAGGTCAAAGAAGAAATGCACTGTATTTTAAGAAATAGTGAGAATGGAAAAATCGTAAAAGAAGGAATCAAAACGTCTATTATTGGTAGACCAAATGTAGGAAAGAGTAGTATTTTAAATCAACTTTTAGAAGAAGACAAGGCAATTGTTACTGATATTGCTGGAACGACGCGTGACATTGTCGAAGGAACAATCAACATCGATGGAGTATTACTTCATATGATAGATACAGCAGGTATTCGAAAAACAGACGATATTGTAGAAAAAATAGGAGTAGAAAAAAGTTTATCATTTATGGAAGAATCTGATTTAGTACTGTTTGTATTAAATGGTAATGAAGCGTTAGATGCTGAAGATCTCACACTTTTAAATCAATTAAAAGAGCAGAAAAAAAACTATATTGTCATTGTAAATAAAATGGATTTACAACAAAAGATAGATTTAAATAAAGTAGATGCTGATCACATCATTTATGTGAGTGCATTAAAAAACGAAGGAATTGAAGAATTAAAGAATAAAATAAAAGAATTATTTGGTTTAGAGAAAATTGAAACTAGTGATATGACTTATTTAACAAATGCGAGAAGTATCGCGATCTTAAAACAGGCATTGGAATCTTTGAGAGAAGTAGAAGAGGGAATTATGAATCATATGCCGATCGATATGGTAGAAATAGATATTAAAAATATATGGAATTTATTAGGAGAAATTATTGGGGAATCATATGAAGAAGAATTAATAGACCAATTATTCAGTCAATTTTGTTTGGGAAAATAAAAATTGAAAGAGGGAAAGTATGGTTTCTTGGTTTACAAGTTTATCTTGTACATGGCAAGCATTGCTTGCTACTTTGTTTACTTGGAGTATCACAGCATTAGGGGCTAGTCTAGTACTATTAATGAAAAAAATAAATAAAAGTTTTATGGATGGTATGCTAGGATTTGCGGCTGGCGTTATGATTGCAGCTTCATTTTGGTCGTTATTAGAGCCATCGATAGAAATGTCTACAACATTAGGAATGAATGCTTGGTTGATGGCTCTATTAGGTTTTATGAGCGGAGGATTGCTTTTATTTATAGGTGATAATCTATATAAAGTATACCTTCAAAAACATCCTAAGAGACAACATGAAACAAAATCTGAAAGCTTTAAACGATGTTTAATGTTGATCGTCTCTATTACATTACATAATATTCCGGAAGGACTTGCAATCGGTGTAGCATTTGGATCTTTAGCATATGGCTTAGAAGGTGCAACCCTTGCCTCTGCAGTTACATTAGCGATTGGGATTGGTCTTCAAAATTTTCCAGAAGGAAGTGCAGTATCTTTTCCACTGAGAAGAGAAGGATATTCTAGAAAAAAAGCTTTCTTTTATGGTCAATTAAGTGGAATTGTAGAACCAATTGCAGGAGTGTTAGGTGCTTTATTAGTGGTTA
Organism: uncultured Mycoplasmatota bacterium; assembly: GCA_937944975.1. Taxonomy (GTDB): domain Bacteria; phylum Bacillota_I; class Bacilli_A; order RF39; family UBA660; genus Fimihabitans. Next base: position 14,022 of record CALEBF010000010.1, read on the forward strand.
ACATTAGATTTTTATTACCATTTTTACTAGCTTTCGCAGCAGGCGCTATGATATATGTCGTCGTCCAAGAATTGATACCAGAAAGTCAAACGAATCAACAAAAAGATTTGATGGCAATTTTTACATTGATTGGCTTTGGTGTAATGATGATTATGGATGTCGCATTAGGTTAGAAGATGAAAATCTTCTTTTTTGTTGATTCTAATTGTATCTTATGCTAGAATACATTGCGGAAAATGAAATGTTTGTGTTCTTCATAAGAACATAGTATAATTGAAAGGTATAAAAAAGGAGTGTGGAATACATGGATTATGAAGTTATTGTAGTAGGGGGAGGACATGCTGGATGCGAAGCTGCTCTTGCTTGTGCTCGAAAAGGACATAAAACATTATTAGCAACGGGAAATATTCAAAATATCGCTGATATGCCATGTAATCCATCCATTGGAGGAAGTGCCAAGGGAATTGTAGTTCGTGAAATCGATGCATTAGGTGGAGAGATGGGAATCAATGCAGATAAATCGTTGATTCAAATGAAAATGTTAAATAGTAAAAAAGGACCAGCAGTACGTGCATTACGTGCTCAGGCAGATAAGATAACGTATCCTGAAGAAATGAGAAAAACATTATTTCATCAAGAAAATTTAACAGTATTAGAATGCATGGTGGAAGATTTAATCGTTGAAGATCATTGTGCTAAAGGAGTTATTTTAGACGATGGTACGAAAATCACAAGTAAAAAGGTGATCTTGACGACGGGGACTTATTTAAAGGCCGATATCCTAGTAGGAGATACGCGAAGAAGAGAAGGTCCTCATGGAGAAAAGCCTAGTAATCATTTAAGTGATTGTTTGAAAGATCTTGGCTTTAGAATTATTCGATTGAAAACAGGGACTCCTCAACGAATTCTAAAAAGTAGCATCGATTTTTCCGTAACACAGGAGGAAAAAGGAGATAGTGTATATCATACATTTAGTCATGATTGTGAACCATTTTACGATATAAATGATCAAATTTCTTGCTATTTAGTTTATACAACTGAAAAAACTCATCAAATTATACGTGATCATTTACATGAATCAAGTATGTATGGAGGACTTGATGATATCGAAGGAATTGGACCTAGATATTGTCCATCGATCGAAGATAAAATTGTTCGTTTTGCCGACAAAGAAAGACATCAACTGTTTTTAGAACCGGAAAGTAGATATATGGATGAAATATATATTCAAGGTTTTTCGACCAGCATGCCATATAATGTACAGGAAGAAATGGTACACTCTTTAAAAGGGTTAGAGCATGCAGTGATTAAAAGATACGCTTATGCGATCGAATATGATGCAATTTATCCAACACAATTAAAACCAACATTGGAAACAAAATTGATTGAAAATTTATATACAGCTGGTCAAATTAATGGTACCAGTGGATATGAAGAAGCCGCTTGTCAAGGGTTAATGGCAGGAATTAATGCCTCATTATCATTGGAAGATAAAGATCCACTTGTTTTAAAACGGAATGATGCTTATATTGGTGTATTAATTGACGATTTAGTCACAAAGGGAGTTAGGGATCCTTATCGACTTTTGACATCTCGTGCAGAATATCGTTTACTGCTGAGAAGTGATAATGCTGACTTAAGACTGAGGGAATATGGGTATCAAGTAGGATTGATAAACGAGGAAAAATATAAAAATTATTGTCAAAAGAAACAGAAAATTGAAGAGTTAACAAACTATTTGAAAGAAAATAAAGTAACTCCTACAAGGAAAGTAAATGATTATCTGAAATCGATACCAAGTACCGAATTGAAAGACGGAATTAGTTTATATAATTTGTTAAAAAGACCTGAAATTACAATGCAACATATAGAACATTTTATAGAAATACCATATACAGCTGAGATTCAAGAACAGGTCCTTATTCATAATAAATATGAAGGGTATATTTTAAAAGCTCAAAAAGAAGCAGAAAAAATGATACGTTTAGAAGCTAAAAAAATTCCAGAAAATATCGATTATGATAAAATTGTAAATATTGCAAGTGAAGCGAGACAAAAATTAAAAGAAGTTCGTCCAACTTCAATTGGACAAGCTATTCGAATTAGTGGGGTAAACCCATCTGATATTTCCATTTTAATGGTATATTTAAAAAAAGGTGGTAGTGATGAAAGAACAAGAATTTATTCAGGAACTAAGTAAAATTAATATCACACCGACGGACTTACAATTAAAGCAATTAGAGAACTATTATGAGCTTTTAATTGAATGGAATAAAGTGATGAATTTAACAGGAATTACAGAGAAGGATCAAGTGTATTTGAAACATTTTTATGATAGTGCTACTCTTGCTTCTGTAATCGATCTCAAGAATGAAAAGAACTTATGTGATGTAGGAACGGGAGCTGGATTTCCAGGAATTGTAATAAAAATATTATTTCCCAATTTGAAAGTAGTATTAATAGATTCTCTACAAAAAAGAGTTAATTTTTTAAATCAAGTCATTCAAGAATTAGATCTTAAAAATATAGAAGTATATCATGCAAGGGCAGAGGAATTTGCGCAAAATCATAGAGAAGAATTCGATGTTGTAACAGCTCGTGCTGTTGCATCATTACCTGTACTTTTAGAATATTGTGTGCCACTTGTAAAAGTTGGGAAATATTTTATTCCGATGAAAGCTTCAATAGAAGAAGAGTTGGTATTATCTTCTAAAGCAATGAAAATATTAAAAGTAGAAATAGAGAAATTGAAAAAGTTTGAATTGCCATTTGAGAAAAGCTTACGATCTATTCTTAAATTAAAAAAAGTAGGAGAAACAAGTAAAAAATATCCCAGAAAATATAGTGAAATAAAGAAAAGACCATTATAGGTCTTTTTTTGGGAAATAAATTTAAAATATTTCCCAAAATACATTGTAATATTTCCCAAAGCAATGTATAATGTTACTAGAATAAAAGGGGCGTTGTAGGATGAATGAAGAACGTAAAGTAGTACAATTAAACGTTGATGATATATTACCTAATAGGTTTCAACCGAGAATAAAATTTAATGAAGATGCGATTTTGGAATTGTCCGAATCTATTAAAGAACATGGTGTCATTCAACCTATCGTGGTACGTCAAATAGATGATAAATATGAAATAATTGCTGGTGAGAGAAGATATAAAGCAAGCCTAATGGCGGGAAAACAAACAATTCCAGCAATTATTACTGATTTAAATGATCGTGATAGTGCAGAAGTTGCTTTAATTGAGAATGTACAACGTAAAGATTTGACGCCGATCGAAGAGGCGGTTTCATACAAAAAAATTCTAGATATGGGGTATTTGACTCAGGAAGCATTGGCAGATAAATTGGGAAAAACCCAGTCGACGATCGCAAATAAATTAAGATTGCTCAATTTGGATGAAGATGTTCAAGAAGCGTTATTGGAAGAACAAATTTCGGAAAGACACGCAAGATCATTATTGCGTTTGCCGGTAGAAATGCAGGCAGAAGTTGCACATAAAATAATTCAAGATAGAATGACTGTGCGAAAGACAGATGAATATATTAAAAAAATATTAGCAGAGAGAGAAACTCCAAAAAATCTCAAACCAAAAGGGGTTACTGTAAAATTAAAGGTGGAACCAGTTTCACAAGATACTATAGAAAAAATAAAAGAAGAAAAGGCGGGAGTAAATATGAATGGAACACAAAATATGAATAACAATGGATTACCACAACAACCAATTATAGAAGAAATAGAGGATGTTATTCCACAAACACCAGTAACAAATAATCCTGGATTTATGGATGTAGATAAAATAGAACAACAAGCAGCAGATATCAATGTCCAACGACCAACGGTTAATATGGATGAACTTTTAAAGAGTGATCCTCAAATACAACCACAATCTCAAGTTGTATCTACACCATCAATGATATCAAATGACGATGATGATGACGACGATAATGCAGAAAGCTTATTGCGTCCAGGTAAATTTTTTACGTTTGCGGATATGGAAAAAACAGAGTCTGCTCCAAAGGAAGAACCTGCTCCAGCAGTAAATCCTTTATTTCAAGAGCCAGCTCCAATGCCAATTGTTCAACAAACACCATCAGCGCCTACAGCATTTGGATCAGAGCCAACAAAATCTTCTGCAGATACTTTTGATTTTGATCAATTCTTTAAAACGACATCATCACCACAACCTGTACAAGAAACCAAAGTATCTAATCTTGAACAAACACAAACAATTCCAATCATTACACCAGAAACATTGCATCCTGAAATGGCAAATAACAATGAAATGAATACGCAAAATATAGCAGTGGAAACTCCATCTAATATCACATTTAATGGAGTACCAAATGTAGAAGATGTGTTAGAAGAACCAGAGGAATTAGATTTAACAGGAATTCAACTACAGACAGAACCAGAGGTCAAACCTGAAGTTTCACCAGCAAGTTCAACATCATCACAGAATAATTTTTTCCAATTTGGTTTTGATCAACCAGCACCTACTATGGCTCCACAGCCAACAGTAGAGCTTGTTCAAGAGCAAAAAGTAGAACCTGTGATGCCACAAGAACCAATTGCTCCAGTTTCTCCTGTACAACCTGTAGAATCGACTGCACCAAGTAATAATGGAATCGTTGAGATCAATCCATTTGGACCTGCTCCAACGATGCCAACATCAAATGTAACTCCAGAGAAACCACAACCAGTAGAACCAGTAACTCCGGCTACTCCTGTACAGCCTATGTCAATGCCAGAGTCTAATACAATGACTGAGACAATAAAGGAACAACCTATTTCAGTTCCTCAATCACAGCCAACGCAGACGTATGTGGCAGGAGATTTAAAGATGGTTATTAATACAATTAGAGAATGTGCAGCAACAATAGAAAAATACGGTTTCATGGTAGATACAGAAGAATTAGATTTCGAAGATACATATGAAGTAACATTTAAAATTGAGAAGAAGTAAACTTCTCTTTTTTGTTAGTAACATATTCTTTAGTATGTTATAATAAACATATCATTTGGAGGAATATATGGAAAATATAAAGAAACATAAATTATGTATTATCGTAATAACTTTGTTATGTTCCATCGTCATTATAATGTTTTTAATATGGATTTATCACTATTTGCGTATAAAAAACGCAAGAATAGAAGTGGTTTTAAAAACTAATCTAACTGCTGAATTTACGGAAGAGAGAAAGGTTTCGGATTTTATAGATAGTATCAATGGAAACATAATAGATGATTATGTAATTGATACAACATCGTTAGGAAAAAAAGAAATCAAGTTTCAATTTAAAAACGATCAAAATATAATTGTTCCTTATGAATATGAAATAGAAGTCATCGATACAGTTCAGCCTGTTGTTTGGTTGAGTAATGTATATCAGGTAACGAAAGGGTCTAATATAAATTTAACAGATAAAATTTTATGTGGAGATAACCAAGATAACAAACCAAAATGTACAGTGGAAGGAAATTATGATCTTAATACAGCAGGAGATTATCCACTTGTATTTAAAGCGGAAGATAAGAGTGGAAATATAACTGAAAAACAATTTATTTTACGTGTCATAGAGCCAAGCAATACAAATGCCCCACGTACTACTGCAGAACCAACATATACAGATTTCAATCAAGCCAAAAATCAATATAAAACAGATAAAACTCAAATAGGAATTGATGTTTCAGGATGGCAAGGAGAAATTGATTTTGAAAAAATCAAAAATGCAGGTGTTGAATTTATTATGATTCGTGTTGGTGGTACAAGAGGTACAAATGGTGAATACTTTGTCGATAAGCATTTTAAAAGAAATATCGAAGAAGCCAATAAATATGGAATTAAAGCAGGAATTTATTTCTATTCATATGCTAATTCTAAAGAAAGTGCTATTAAAGATGCTAAATGGGTGATAAAACAAATTAAAGATTATGATATCGATTTACCAATTGCTTTTGACTGGGAAGAATGGGCATATTTTAATAATTATAATTTAAGCTTTTTCGGATTGACGAGCATGGCAGAATCATTTCTAGAAACAATAGAAGATGCTGGATATGAAGGAATGTTATATAGTAGTAAGTCTTATTTAGAAAGTGTATGGTTGCCTACGAAGTATGATATATGGCTAGCGCATTATACAAATCAAACAAATTATCAAGGAAAATATAAATTATGGCAATTATGCGAAAATGGGAAGATCGATGGAATCGAAGGTGCGGTAGATATTGATGTGATGTATGAATAATTATCATCTTGTAAAATTGATGTGTATAAATTAGTAAATAACTAAAAAAAATAGGAATTTTGGAATAAATATAGTATAATTAATACGATAACATAAAAGTAGAATACAGAAAGTGAGGAAGTTATGATTACATTACAACATTCGTTAGTAACAGCAGTATATCTGGATAGCGAAGAAAAAAATAGATTCGAATTAGAAATTCCATATGTTTTAATTCCAGATGCAATTAGAGCGTATATTGGAGAGCGAAAAGGGTGTCATTTTGAAAGAAACGAAGCCAAAACCGAGACATCGTGGTATCAATATCCTGAATCACTAAAGGCTTTAACAAAAGAAATTGCATGTGCTCAGCCTAGTTATATTGCACCTTTTAGAAAATGTGTTTTAGGAGAAGAGACAGATGTAGAAGAATTTGAAAAAAGAAATTCTCATTTGTCTAATATGTATTATTATGGTGTGAAAAAACATTTAACGCAAGACTATTTATTCGATAAAAAAATTAGAGAGTGGATTGATTGTACCAAAATGTATGATGATCAATTTATATACCAAAATCAAGTATATAATGGTGCAGAAATAAGAAAGAAAATTGCAGAAATAGAATATTATGGATTATATATTTTAAGTTATATTGCACATCAAAATAAAGAGATTGTTGCAAATCAAAATTGGTTTTTTGAAAATGTTAAGCAACCTTTAGATAGAGAATATCCACAAGAATTATCAGATAGTGCCTATAAATATATGGTAATACCAGAAAAAATAAATGATTGGATTACAAATCAAGATTGGACACATTTAAATGAAGGACCAATTTCATTTCAAGAATATTACAATTTTTATGAAGAAGTTGGTCAAGCAATGAGAAGTATAGATTATGAACGCAAAGAAAATAGTAAACTAAGATAATAGAATTACTATGTTTTCTTGCGTTTTTTTGATTAGGAGAAATTTTGTATGAAGGAAAAAAGAAATTGGGATAGTCCAGAAGAAAAAGATATTTACTATGCGAAGCGAAAAAAAAGAACGAAATGGATGATATTCATTGGAATTATTATTATCATAGTAGCCATTTGCGCATTTATATGGGGACTAATGACTTTATTAGATAATTCTAAAAAGGAGTTATTAGGAGTGTGGAGTTGTGATAATGGGAATACAGTATTAGAAATTGATGAAAATCAACTTCGATTGTCTGGTCCAGACCTTACAAAAGGAATATCCGGTAATTATAGAGTTATGAGTTATAGTTATACTTCAAGCGAAACAAGTAGAGAGGACTGGGTATTCAAAATTAAAAATAAAGAAAAAAGAAAAAACGGATCACATATTTCATTTTCTATGGATAGTAAGTATCCTGGATATTTATTTGTAGAGGTTGAATCAACTGAAGATCAATTGATATGTGAAAAAAGATAATTTCTTTTTGATAAACAAAAAAAGAAGAAAATGATTTGTAAATTTTTAGTGGATCATTTATCTTCTTTTTATTTTTTGTTTATCGATAATAAAAGATTCAGAAATATTATAATTATTCATATAATTTTCGATTCCATTAGAAGAATCCGGTAGTATGTCATAAATTTCAACACCTTCATGAATAAGAGACATGATAAAGGATTGAAGCATTTCAAATGATAATGATGTAGGATCAATGACGATAACTTTTATTTCCTTTTGTTTCATCATCCGTTTTATATTAGATATCATTTGAAAAGAAATTTGTCCTGGTCGTATTATTAGAAAATTATTCATTGAGCTATGAATTTCTAAATAACCATATAAATGCTGATATGTTATTTGATTATATAATGAATATATTTGCTGTTTATGTTTTAAAAAGGGAGATAAGGAAAAGCAGGGATGATTACTGTTTGAATTCAAAAAATGAACGACAGTGTTTTTTAATGCAATCATACTTTTTTGGTATAAATTAGGATGTTTGATTAATTTATATTTGGTAAGAGGATCATCTAGATCAATAATTTTAACTTCGCCTTTTTTGGTATAAATAATGTTATCTAGTTTATAATCTAGAGGATAAATATGGTGATTGGTAAGCTCTTCTGCATTTCTTAATAATTGTTTTACAATATCTTCTTTTTTTGAGAAAGATATACTTTTTAAATGATATAATATATCGCCATCATAATAGGGATAACAAATTCCTGAAAATTTTTGATCGATATATAATGGTTCATAACTTAAATTGGTATATTTTAAATAGTGATTATAATATTTCATCAATCGGAATTTGATAGGGTGTGATCGTAGACAAGGATTTGGTATCATTTTATATCCGAAATCAAAGTGTGTTTTTATTTCTGGATGATATTTTTTAAAGGCAATTTTTCCATCATGAAATACAGATCCAAATGTACCTGATGAAAGATAAGTAAAATGTTTTAAGTCTTGATCTGTAATATTCATATAGTAATCTCCTTTATAAAATTATTTTTGATTCGTAGTATTTATTATCGATATATTTTCTATTTTGTTAAGTTTTTAACCTTTTGAAAATTTTTCTTAGAAGTTTTTCCATTTTTGTAATATTGCCTTAAAAAATTGATTTTATCTAAATTATTATCAAAAATTAAATCGCTGAATTCTAAGGCTTCTTCTAAGTCTATTTTTTCGTATTCTTGTATGTTCTCAAGTGTGATAGGAGTTGGTTTTTTCTTTTTTCCAAACTTCAAAAAGGTAGGTTTTGTTTTATGGTTATTTGATATTCTAGTATCTAAAAATTCTTGATTAACAGATTTCTTTTGAATATATAACATCATTTTTGTAAAAACATTAATATTATTTTGCCATATAATAGGATTTAACGTTCCATTTGGAAAGCGAAATTCAATTGTATTATCCTTTTGATAAATTTTATAATTGTTTGAAAATGATATTAAATTGACACTCTGTGCTCTTTTTGGTGCCACAAGCTCTGCAAAGTTAGGTATTTCTTCGCCTTTGTTCATTTGTAAAACAGATTCCCAATGGTCTCTCATGGGTTTTGCATACCATAATCTATTTTTTGCATTAAAATATTCACCATATCCAAAGCGATATAATAAATTTTCATAAGCAGTTAATAATTTTACAAACGAATAACAATCGTCATAATTTTGAAATAAATGAGCACCTATATGAACATGTCCTCCAGATAAAGATGATTCTACTCCATATATAGAGATCATTTCACATACGTCTTTTAATATTCTCCAGTATTGCTCTTCATCTATTAAAATATCAGAAATAACTTCTAATCCATCATTTGACATTTCTTCTTTTAATTTCCAATTGCTAGAATATTCTTCCAATTCTTTTTTGAGTTGTGGATATATATTCGTTCGATAACGGCATCCAAATTCTATTTCTACACCGAATGTAACTTTTTGTGGAAGATTTAATTTCGGTCTTAGTTCTAATTGATAATTTTTTAATAAATGTAATAAGCGTCTGATTTCTTTTGATGATAATTCTGATAATCTTGTATTTTCACTAGGATCTATATATTGAAATATCTCGGTTTTCATTTTATTTTCCCCCCTTTTTTTCAGGAAAATATCATACCACAAAATGCATAAATTACCAAATTGTTTCGTAATACTTGATTTTTTTATGAACAATTCTATTCTATTGTATAATCTAAATTGAAAGAGGAATACAGCTGAGAAAAAGTGTTAAAAATATTTAATTGACGATAACAGTGATTATCGACTTACTAGGATAGAAGATAATACGGTATTAAGAATGACAAAGGAAGATTTTGTTTGCTATGTATGGATGTCACTCGAAAGTAGCAAAATTAAAGATAGATAATACAAATAAAAAACGTCTCGTTTTAGAAAAAAATATAAAAAATAATTGCGATAGTTCAATAATGATAGCGAAAAAGTTAGAGTGTGGAAAAACAAATAGAAGGGTTCAAAGATAAAAATACATATTTGACTTTACATAAAAATTGATTATGGCTTTTACAATAGATAGACTTTTATTTAGTCGTAAAAAGGCAGTGACGGTGCAAAAGGAAACAAATGGATGTTTCCTTGTTTTCTTGTCAAATAAATGTTAGAATAGGGTATCAAGGATTAAATATTATAGATAATTTGTATCAGTGTTTTTCTATTAAAATGGAAAAAGAGCAATTATAAAAAAAGTTTGTGATATATCGTGCTTGCAGAAAGGAGACATATTATGTTTGAATTAGTGTCAAAATATGAACCAAGTGGGGACCAACCACAGGCAATTCAGAAGTTAGTGTCCGGAATACAAGAAGGTGAAAAACACCAAGTATTATTAGGAGCTACAGGTACTGGAAAAACTTTTACGATTGCAAATGTCATAAAAGAGGTTAATAAGCCTACATTGGTACTTGCACACAATAAAACATTAGCAGGACAACTATATGGTGAATTAAAAGAGTTATTTCCAAATAACCACGTGGAATATTTTGTCTCTTATTACGATTATTATCAACCAGAGGCTTATGTAGCAAAGACAGATACCTATATTGAAAAAGATGCATCTATCAATGATGAGATAGATGAATTACGACACTCTGCAACCGCATCGCTATTGAATTATAAAGATGTGATCGTAGTAGCATCTGTATCTTGTATCTATGGAATTGGAGAAATTGAAGAATATAAAAAGAAGATGTTAACGATTCATAAAGGTGATATTGTAGAACGAGATCAGATTATAGAAAAATTAATCGATATGTTATATGAACGAAATAATATGGATTTAAAAAGAGGGACTTTCCGTGTTCGTGGAGATGTGTTAGAAGTAATTCCTGTCAGTCAACATGGAAAGGGAATTCGTATTGAATTCTTCGGAGACGAGGTAGATCGTATTGTCGAGTTTGATACACTCACAGGAGTTATCAATGTCGAGAAAAATTCTGTTAGTTTATTCCCAGCTAGTCACTTCGTAACGAGCGAAGATAAATTAAAACTAGCTGTTGCAAATATAAAAAAAGAGCTAGAGGAACAATTAGAGAAGTTTAAAGCTGAAAATAAATTGCTCGAATACCAGAGATTGATGGAGAGAACGAATTACGACATGGAAATGTTGTTAGAGACGGGATTCTGTCGGGGGGTAGAAAATTATTCTCGTCCTCTCGCTCTTAAAGAACCAGGGGCAACACCGACGACGTTGATCGATTTCTTTGGAGATGACTATTTATTAGTAGTAGATGAGTCACACGTAACATTACCACAGGTAAGAGGAATGTTTAATGGCGATCGTGCACGAAAAGAAGTATTAGTAAATTATGGCTTTCGTTTGCCTAGTGCACTAGATAACCGTCCATTACGATTTGAAGAATTTGAAAAAAAAGTTTCGCAGGCAATTTACGTATCTGCAACACCTGGAGATTACGAGTTAGAACATGCACACGGACATGTTGTCGAGCAGATTATTCGACCAACAGGACTTTTAGATCCAACGATTGATGTAAAACCAACACAAGGACAAATTGATGACTTGATCTCAGAAATCAATCAGCGCATTCGCAAAAATGAACGTACTTTAGTTACGACTTTAACTATACGTATGGCAGAAGAATTGACGAAATATTTGAAACAAGTAGATATTAAAGTTGCTTATTTACATAGCGAAATTAAAACTCTAGAGAGAATGAGGATTATTCGAGATTTACGTATTGGAAAATATGATGTAGTTGTAGGAATTAACTTGCTTAGAGAGGGAATCGATATTCCGGAAGTTAGTTTAATAGCAATTCTAGATGCTGATAAGCCGGGATTCTTAAGAAGCGATCGAAGTTTAATTCAAACGATTGGACGTGCTGCTCGTAATGCAGAGGGACATGTCATCATGTATGCAGATCATATTAGCGATGCTATGAAAAAGGCAATCGACGAAACGAAGAGAAGAAGAAGTATTCAAGAACAATATAATAGGGAACATGGTATTATACCTAAAACGATAGTAAAAGAGATTCGTGAATTGATCACGAATAATTTAGAAGTAGAAGAAAAAGCGCCAGAAAAGATGAGCAAGAAAGAAAAACAAAGTTTGATGATTTCCATCGAAGCAGAAATGAAAGAGGCCGCAAAAAATTTGGATTTCGAACGTGCTATGGAATTACGAGATGCTTTATTTGAATTAAAAGGTGAATGATGAAAAAATTTAAGAAAGTATATGTGGAAATTACTAATATTTGTAATCGACAGTGTTCGTTTTGTTCGGTTGGTTCAAAACCAAAAAGAGAAATGTCATTACAAGAATTTGAACACGTTTTAAAAGAAATTCGATCTGTAACCAATTATATCTACTTACATGTGAAAGGGGAACCACTCATTCATTCACAGTTTGAAAGTATTTTAGAGTTATGTGATTCCTATCAGATGAAAGTAAATATTACAACAAATGGTACGTTGTTGAAAAAACAGCTTGCACCTTTGATCGAACACGCATGTGTAAGACAGATAAATATTTCATTGCATAGTTTTGAAGATGGAATGAATCAATATATAAGGGATATTTTATTTTCAACAGATCAATTGTTGGAGAAATCTTCTACGATTGTGGTCTTTCGGTTTTGGGCTTTATCGAATTATCGCCTGACAGGTGCGAATCATAATATAGTAGATATGATCATGAAGCACTATCAATTAAGCGATGAAATTTATCAGAAAATTTTAAATGAAAAGAATATTCGATTAGGTGAAAAACTATATTTAAATAAAGCTTCTTTATTTGAGTGGCCAACTTCACAGAGTGCATATGTTGGAACTAGAGGTTTTTGTCATGCTTTGACACGACATATTGGTGTATTGTCAGATGGAACTGTGATACCGTGTTGTTTAGATGGTGATGGTATCATATCATTAGGTAATATTTTTGAAAAACATATCGAAGAAATTTTATCGAGTGACAAATGTAGAACATTTGTAAAGTCATTAAAAGATGGAAAGATCATTGAGCCACTCTGTCAACGGTGTTCTTTTAGATTACGATTTTCAAAAGAGAAAAATACGGAGATGGCAAAATAGTCATCCAGAGATATTTTTTCATGATATAATGAAAATGGAGATGATCATATGAGTCAAAAAACATATCAGACAATATCAAAAATATTAGATTGGCTTGTTTATATGCTAGGATATACACTTGTTTTAATTGCGGTATCTGTATTATTTAAAAAGACAGTCTATGTGGATAACGCTTTGTTTGGATTATGGGGATTTATTGCAGTCATTATTATTTATATATTAAACAAAACGATCAAACCTTTGATTGTTTGGTTAACACTTCCTCTAACAGGATTAACACTTGGTTTATTTTATCCATTTATTAATGTTTTTATTTTAAAAATAGTAGAATTCATTCTCGATGGTCATTTTGCAATTCATGGTATTTGGATGGCATTTATCGTTGCTATTTTTATATCTGTAATGAATGGATTAATGGATACCCTTATAATTGAACCGTTAATTAGGAGGATGAAAGCATGAATCCAATTCTATTAGATTTAGGTTTTATAAAAATCTATTGGTATTCTTTCTTTATTTTTATCGCTCTATTAGTAGGAATTGAATTATGTTTACACGAAGCAAAAAAGCACAATATTTCAAAAGATTATTTGATTAATATGTTTTTTTGGATGTTTCCGATTGTACTAATTGGAGCACGATTATATTTTGTATTATTTCATTTAGATTATTATAGTCAAAATCCTGTTGAAATTTTTTATGTATGGGAAGGTGGATTGGCGATACACGGGGGAATGATCGCTGGATTCATCTGGCTTGTGTATTATTCTCGAAAGCATAATGTTCCAATCATAAAAGAAATGGATATGATTGCCGTTAGTTTGTTGTTGGGACAAGCGATCGGACGCTGGGGAAATTTTATGAATCAAGAAGCATATGGACCAGCAACTACTCTAAGTTTTTTACAAGATTTGCATTTACCTCAATTTATCATCGATGGTATGAACATTGATGGCGTATATTATCAACCTACATTTTTATATGAGTCTGTGTGGTGTTTTTTAGGCTTTATTATTATATTATGTATTAGAAAATGCAAGAAAATAAATGTTGGAACATTAAGTTCTTTTTATCTCATATGGTATGGAAGTGAACGTTTTATAGTAGAAGGACTAAGAATGGATAGTTTAATGTTCTTTGGACTCCGCCAAGCACAAATTGTATCCATTATCTTTATATTGTTAGGCATTTGCCTTTATGTGTATACTCACACGAAAATGAGAATAAAATACTATGAAAGTGAGGATAAAAATGGAAAAAAAGTATGATTGTATAGTAATCGGAGCTGGAGTATCTGGAATGACTGCAGCAATCTATTTAAAACGAGCCGGATTAGATGTGTTATTATTGGAAAAGAGTGCCCCTGGAGGACAGATTAATCAAACATCGAAAATCGAAAATTATCCAGGATTTCTTTCAGTTGACGGACCAACATTAGCAATGAATATGTTTGAACAAGTTCAGAATCTGTATATCTCTTATCAATATGGAAATGTAGAAAAAATAAGAAATAGAGAGAAACTAAAAGAAGTAATAACAGATCAAGATACATATTTAACAAAAGCTTTAATTATTGCAACAGGAAGAATTCCTAATAAGTTAAATTTAGAGGAAGAAAATCAGTTTATCAATCGAGGAATTTCATGGTGTGCGTTATGCGATGGCTCTTTTTATAAAAATAAAGTTGTCGGAGTAATTGGTAGTGGAAATAGCGCACTGGAAGAAGCATTATATTTATCTGAGATTTGCTCTAAAGTTATCATGATGAATCGAAAAGATAGATATAAAGGGTCTGCAATGCTGTTGGAAGAATTGAAAAAGAAGGATAATGTAGAATTTATATATCATTGTGTTATCCAAAAATTAAACGAAAAAGATGGCCATTTAGGAAGTATTACAGTAAAACAAGCTGAGAGTATTAAAGAAATTGAAATGGAAGGATTGTTCGAATATATAGGATATCATCCAGATACTGAATTTTTACATGACTTTCATATAACATCTTCTGATGGATATATCATAGTGGATCAAAATATGAAAACAAACGTAAATGGAATTTATGCTTGTGGAGATGTCATTCAAAAAGATGTCTATCAGATTGCGACGGCAATTGGAGAAGGTGCGATTGCAGCAACACAAGTGCAAAAAGATTTGAGCATACAATAAAAGAGCAAAGAAATTGCTCTTTTTAATTGTAATTATAGCAGTTTAGTTCAGAACTATTATCAAGACCTGATATTTTATATCCTAGTATATCTGCCAATTGATCAAAAGAATAGTAGATAGAGAATTTCTGATTGATATAAGTATAAGTAAAGGAATCAATATTTTCTTCTAGTCTATCGATATAAGAATTTTTTTGTTCTTTCCATTGTGTTAGATCAATTGCTTTTTCTGTATCATTTTTATCAAAGATGGCAGTCTCCTCAGTTAAACTGTTAATAAATTGATTGACAACTTCTTCGGCAAATGCCGATTTGTTTTTATTTAAACGGTCCATCATAGATTGTGTCTTGATGACACTATTACTTGTAGTGTCTACAAATAGTTGAATATAGCGATCTTCATGATTCGTCAGATGATAGAATACAGTAATAGTAAGTAGATTATCTTCGATCGTTGAAGTTGCTGTACGTTTTACTTCGATACTATTTTTTTCATCCATCGTTTTTGCATTGGATAATTCTGTTGTAATTTCTAATTCTGTCAGTGAAATTTCTCTTTGAAATTGAGTTGTCTCTTCCTTTGATAGCCCATTTAGGTGGATGATATCTTTGCGGTATGATTTGATATATGGATATACATCATCGTTTTGAAATTGCTCTTTTGTCATGGTTTCTATGCTTACATAGTCATTTAAACTCTTTTCTTCCATATCAGGAATCTTTTTTTTCGCTTTATTCGTTGGATAACATAGATAGCAAATACATAAAATAACAATCAATAGAATAAGAAAGATCGTTGCTATCTGTTGCGCTCTGGTTAGTTTCATTATTATCACCGGTGTCATTATAACATTTTTTGATAACATTGACAATCCGATAAGCGTTAATACAGTGTTGATCAAATGCACATTTTTGTGCTTATTTCCATATTTTATAGTATAATGAAAGTGGTGGTTATATGAAAAAGAAAGTAGTTATCTTAGGTGGCGGAACAGGGTTATCGACATTATTACGTGGATTAAAGCAATTTCCACTTGAAATTACTGCTGTTGTATCAGTTTGTGACGATGGAGGAAGCACGGGAAAATTGCGTGAAGAATTTAATATGCCTGCAGTCGGTGACTTGAGAAGAGTTCTCATTGCGCTATCTGAAACAGAACCCTTATTTGAACAATTATTTAATTATAGATTTCATGCATCAAGTGGTGTAGATGGACATACAGTAGGAAATTTATTTTTAACAGCTTTAGCAAATATAACAGGAAATATGTCTGACGGAATTGAAACTTTAAGTAAAGTATTTAATTTAAAGGGAAAGGTACTGCCTTTGACAGAAGACAATGTTACTTTAGTTGCTAAAATGGAAGATGGCACAGTCGTTCAAGGTGAACACAATATTACTGAATGTAATAAAGTAATTGATAAAGTATACTATAAAGAAAATCCAGTTGTTTCTCCTAAAGTTATCAAAGCGATTCACGAGGCGGATTTGGTGCTACTTAGTATGGGAAGCTTATATACAAGTATTATTCCAAATTTAATTTGTGATGATGTGATTCGTGCGATAGATGAAAGTGACACCAAAATTATGTATGTTTCAAATATGATGACACAACCGGGAGAAACAGATCACTTCAAAGTTTCCGATCACGTGCGAGCATTAAATGAGTACTTAGGAAAGCACAAGATTGATGTTGTAATTGCAAATCATGGATCTATTACTCGAGAGTTAATCAACAAGTATAGTGTTTTGGAACAAAAGGATCCCGTTTTATTAGATCCTGAAAATATGAAAGACTTAAATGTTACAGTTATCGAAGATGATTTTGTGACGGTAGAAGACGAGATGATTCGTCACAATGTAACAAAGTTGGCGTTTCATATTTTCTCATATTTATTATAAGAGGTTATTATGTCATTTACAGGAATAGTAAAGTCTGAAATCAGTCAACGCCTACCATTGGAAACAGAAGCTATATCAGAATTATCAGCGATTGTTCGGAACATTGGAAAATATGACGGAAATAATATAACGATCACAACGGAAAATGAAGATGTCGCTCGTCATATTTCTAAGGTTATGAAGGATACTTATGATCTTCGTTTTCGAATTTCTGTTCGAAGAGGTTATAATTTCGATAAAAATTACTTATATGTTTTAACATTACACCAAAAGAATCAATTGTTATTAACAGATTTAGGACTAATAGAAAATGGAAAAATTTTAACAATTCCACCAGAATATATAGTGGCAGATGACGATTTAGTTCGCGCATATTTACGAGGATTATTTTTGGCAATAGGGAGTATCAATGATCCTAAGAAATCACGATATCATTTAGAATTTGTCGTCAACGATAAGGAATACGCTTTCTTTGTATCTGATTTATTGAATCAATTTCATTTTAATAGTAAAGTGTTAAAGCGAAAAAATAAGTATATGATATATATGAAAGAATCGGAAAAGATTGGAGATTTTTTGCGATTTATGGAAGCGAGCGCAGCAGTTCTATATTATGAAGATATTAGAATTTATCGCGATCATGTGAACATGACAAATCGTCTTAATAATTGCGAACAAGCAAATGTCGATAAGACGATTCAGAGTGCAAATGATCAATTGCGTGATATCTTGTTCTTAAGAGAAGTAGGAGCCTTAGAACTGCTAGATGAAAAAGTGAAAGAGGCTGCTTTATATCGGGAGAAATATACAGAAGTATCCCTTGTAGAATTAAGCCAAATTATAACGATGGAAACTGGACATACTATTACGAAATCAGGTTTGCATCATCGTTTAAAAAAAATTAAGGATTTAGCTAATAAAATCAGGGAAAAGCAGGAAAAATAATTTTTTCCTTTTTTCTTTTTCTATAGACAAGACAAGGAATTGATTTTATAGTATAATATGTTATGAGGTGAATGTATGGAATCAATATTTCACAAAATTACAAAACAAATCGAAAAGCATGGTAATGTAATCATCATGGCACATAAAAATATCGATTTAGATGCTTTTGGTTCTGCACTATGTCTTTATAAAATTATACAATCTATGGATATTCCTTGTGGAATTTTTATGAGTAACGAAGAGCTTGATGCTACAATTAATATTGCTAAGAAGAAGTTAGAAGAACGAAGTATTAAAGTAGACTATTATGATCGTTCCAATTATAAACTTTATGTATCATCAGAGACTTTGCTCGTGATTGTCGATACACATAAAAAGACGATGGTAGAGTATCCAGAATTGCTCTCGGAAGTAAAAGACGTGGTTGTAATTGATCACCATATTAAAAGTACAGAGGCAGTCGAAAATGCGAAGGTATTCTACATTAATTCTAGTCTTTCTAGTACCAATGAATGGATGGTAAATTATTTAAAATATTTAAATAAAACCGTATCGCCATTGGTTGCAACGATTATGCTTGCTGGAATAGAAATTGATACCAATGGATTTAATTTAAAAACGACAGATAAAACATATGAAGCAGCTGCTTTTTTGACAAAATTAGGTGCAGACCATATTCAAAAACAAGAACTATTAAAAGAAAATAAAGAAAGTTATTTAAAAAGACAAGATTTTGTTAAGACTAGCTTTATGATTAATGCTAACATGGCAATGTGCCTTTTGGATAACGAAATTCATAAAAAGGCAGATTTAGCAATGATTGCAGAGGAGTTGTTAAAGTTTGAAAATGTAGAAGCTTCTTTTGCAATTGGAAAGTTATCAGAAGAAGTAATCGGTGTTAGTGCTCGATCAGTAGGAAATATCAATGTAGAGCAGATTATGAATGCAATTGGTGGAGGTGGACATAAAACAGATGCCGCCGCACAGTTAGAACATATTACGATGCAAGAGGTAAAAACAAAGATAGAAGATATAGTAAACGCTTAGGGAGGCGATTTTATGAAAGTAATTTTTATAAAAGATGTAAAAGGACAAGGAAAAAAAGGAGAAGTCAAAGAAGTTAAAGACGGTTATGGAATGAACTTTTTAGTTAAAAAAGGATACGCCGTACTGGCGACTGACAATAACATGACTCATTTAAAAAAAGAGAAGGAAACTGCTCAGTTAGAGGAAAATTTATTGATTCGTGAAATGGAATCTTTAAAAGAGAAATTAGAGCATGAAAAAATATCGTTTACGGCAAAAACGGGAGAGCAGGATAAAATGTTTGGTCAAATTTCAGTAAAACAGATTAAAAAAGCGTTGCAAGATAAAGGATATCAAATAGATAAGAACGCTATTTTACTCGATCACCCGATTATGTCGTTAGGTGTACACGAAGTAAAAATTCAACTTCATAAAAAAGTAATAGCAACATTAAAAGTTCACGTCGTAAAAGGAAAGTAGAAAGTAGGTGATCTTATGGCAGATCGCGTAATGCCACATAATTTAGAAGCAGAGCAATCTGTTTTAGGATCGATGTTTTTATCGAAGTATGCCGCAGAAAAATGCATGGAATCTCTTCAGAAAGAATTGTTTTATTCTGAAGCTCATGGTCGTATTTTCCAAGCGATGAGCGACCTGGTAGAGTCTGGGAAAGCACTTGATATTACAACATTGACTGCGGAACTAGATCGAAAAAAATGGTTATCTCAAGTCGGTGGTGTGGAATATATTAGCGAACTTGTTAATATCGTTCCAAGTGCGGCTAATATCGATCAGTATATTGCGATTGTAGAAGAAAATGCAATTAAAAGAAGATTGATCGAAGAAGCGACCCAAATTGTTACAGATGGGTATCAATCTACAGAACAATTGTCTGATTTATTAGATCGTGCAGAGATGAAAATTTTAAATGTCGTCAAAACGAGAAAAGGAACAGAATTCCGGTCTATTCAAGATGTATTATTTAAAGCGCAGCAAGATCTAGAGAAATTGGCACAAACAAAAGGAGAAGTAACAGGATTATCTACAGGGTTTTACGATATCGATAAATTAACGAGCGGGCTTCATCCGAATGAGCTTATTATTATCGCGGCTCGTCCTGCCATGGGAAAAACAGCATTTGCTGTCAATTTAGTGATGAATGTTGCGATGAATCAAGATAAAGCTGTCGCATTATTCAATATGGAGATGAGTGCAGAGCAATTAGCGATGAGAATGCTTGCTTCTGCGGGACAAATAGATCAAAATAAATTAAAAACAGGACGTTTAGAGCATAACGATTGGAAGCGCGTAAACGAAGCGATCAGTCGACTTGCCGATAGTAATTTATTTATCGATGACACACCAGGGATGACAATTGGAGAAATCAGAGCAAAATGTCGTCGTTTGGCTAGTAGTGAAAACGGACTAAGCATGGTCGTGATCGACTATCTACAGTTGATTAGCGGTTCTGCAAAATATGCTGGACAAAGACAGCAGGAAGTCTCTGAGATCTCTCGTTCTTTAAAAACGATGGCCATGGAACTAGGAATTCCAGTCATCGCTTTAGCACAATTATCACGTAGTGTAGAAGGACGTGAAGATAAACGACCGTTACTTAGTGACTTAAGGGAGTCAGGATCTATCGAACAAGATGCAGATATTGTCGCATTTTTATACCGTGATGATTATTATAATAAAGAGGCTGCAATCGACGAAAATACAAGTAAAAGTGAATTCATTGTATCGAAACATCGTAGCGGACCAACAGCAACAATCGAATTGATTTTTAGAAGAAATACAGCAACGTTTGTCAACTATGTCAATAGGGAAGAAAATTAGGTGATGAAATGAAAAGAATGAGTATTGGAGTAATTTTAATTTCCATTGTGTGTATTGTATTTGTATTGGGCTTTAGCAATACGCCAAATCCAGAGCCAAATAGTTATTATCAAGTATATTTGGATGATGAAGTAATTGGTGTAATTGAATCGAAAGATGAGTTGGAATCTTACATTGATAAACAAGGAGATCATATTAAAAAGAAATACCAAACAAATAAAGTATATGCTCCAAATGGATTAGAAATTAAAAAAATAGTTACCTACCATGACAAAGTTGATACTGCAAAAGAAGTGTATGATAAAATACAAAAGATGAAACCTTTTACGATTAAAGGATTTCAATTTAAAATAAAAAGTTCTGATGATAGTAAAAATGAAATCCTATATGTGAATAAAAAATCAATTCTACAAGAAGCGATAGAGAATACGATTAAAACTTTCGTTGGTGAAGAAGATTACAATGCATATACGAATGAGACGCAAACAGAAATTGAAACAACTGGAAGTTATATAAATAATATTTATGTTCAGAATGACTTAACAATCAAAGAAGTTAGAATTCCTGTGACAGAAAAAATTTATACAGACGCAACAGAATTATCACAATACTTATTATTTGGTGCGACGAACAATAAATACAATTATACTGTTCAGGTAGGAGATACGATCGAACAAGTTGCTTTTAATAATAAGATTAGTGTAGAGGAATTCTTTATTTCCAATCCACAGTTTACGAGTCGTCAAAATTTATTATATCCAGGACAAACTGTTGTCATTGGAATGACGGATCCCAAAATTCAAGTAGTAGTAGAAAAGAATGAAGTTTCAGATGTCGTTAATTCATTCCCAATAGAAGAGAGATATGATAGTAATAAGTTAGTCGGAGAAGACGAAATTATTCAAGCGGGAGAAAATGGACTGGAACGTGTGACTCAAAAATTGGTTATTGTAAATGGAGATACCATCGCAGCAGAAATTCAACATAAAGAAGAATTAAAACCTGCAATTACGCAAATTATTGTAAAAGGAGATAAAGTGATTCCATCTGTCGGTAGTGGAGCATGGTTCTGGCCAGTACCAAGCCATTATGTCATTAGTCCAATGGGATATCGAATCGATCCAATCAATGGAAGACGTGCGCTTCATACGGGAGCAGATATTTCAGAACGTTGTGGGAAGCCAATTTATGCAGCGAATAACGGTGTAGTTACGGTCGCAGGAGTACGTTCTGATAACGGTAACTATGTAACAATTAACCATAATAATGGATATTACACGCTATATGCCCACATGTCTAGTTATATTGTAAGAACTGGTCAAGTTGTATCGAAAGGTCAAGTAATAGGGTACGTAGGAAGAACTGGTAGGGCAACTGGATGTCACCTTCATTTCGAAGCATGGAAAGGTGGAGCGCCATGGCGTGGTCAAGTCATTAACGCGCTCACATTATATTGATGAAAGCTTGTGTTCTAGCAAGTGGAAGTAAAGGAAATAGTACTTATATCGAGACGAAACATCATAAAATGTTAATCGATTTAGGTACTTCTTCTTTATATGTAGAAAAAAAACTGAAGGAATTAAATGTCAATCCAGAACAAATCGACAGTATTTTCATTACTCATACACATGTGGATCACATTAGTGGATTGAGAGTATTTTTAAAAAAGTATCATCCAACAATTTATTTAAGTGAAAAGATGAAAGCAGAGTTGGAACATCAGTTAGTTTATTCGAAATATCAAATTTTAGAAAAAAGTCAAGTGATCGATGATCTTTCTATTCAAGTTTTTAAAACATCTCATGATACGGACGATTCCAATGGATATTTGATCGAGGAAAGTGGACATAGTTTAGTGTATATTACAGATACAGGATACTTAAATATGAAATATCATAAACTCTTGGAAAATAAAAATTTATATATTATCGAAAGTAATCACGATATCAAAATGCTGATGGATGGACATTATCCATATCACATTAAACAACGTATTTTAGGCGATAAAGGACATTTATCAAATAAAGATTGTTCTTATTACCTTTCCCATCTGATAGGAAACGATACAAAGAATATTGTATTGATTCATTTGAGTGAGGATAATAATCGCCCGGAGCTTGCTTTAGAAACTTTAGAGACAACGTTAGCAGAATCGGGCATAAAGCATCCGGAAATTTATATTTCTTCACAAAAAGAAAAAACGGAGATGATCGAGGTATGATAAAAATTATTTGTGTTGGAAAACTAAAGGAAACATACTGGAGAGATGCACTTCAAGAATATCAAAAACGTCTTTCGAAATATACGAAATTGCAATTGATCGAAGTAAATGATTATGCGACTGATTCTATCGATGTTACACAGAAAAAAGAACAATATGAAATAGAAAAGTATATCGATTCAAAAGACTATGTCATTACGATGGAAATCGAAGGAAAAAATGAAGATTCTATTGCGTTTTCTCATTTTCTAGAAAATAAAATGATGCAATATCCTAATATTACATTTATTATAGGAGGCTCTTATGGATTATCTTCAGAGATCAAAAATAGATCTAATTATGCTCTATCATTTTCCAAGATGACATTTCCTCATCAGATGTTTCGTATTATGCTATTGGAACAAATATATAGGGCATTTAAAATCATGAAAAATGAAAGTTATCACAAATAAGATGAACATGTTTCATCTTTTTTTGTCGGTTTTTTTGTTGCATAATTGTATTCTCTTTGCTCATGATGAAATAGGTGATCATATGAAAAAAACAATTATTATCATTCTTCTTGCTATGCTAGGATTTCATTTTTTAAGTATGAAAGGATCAGCGCTTATTATTCCCGATGAAGCAATACGTTTGAGAGTTTTAGCAAATAGCAATTCTAAGGAAGATCAAGAATTAAAATTGAAAGTAAGGGATGAATTACAATTATATATGTATGAGCTATTGAAAGATACGAAAGGAATCGATCAAGCAAGAGAAAAAATTGAACAAAATTTAGATCAAATTGAACAAAATGTGAACCGCACTTTACAAAAGCATGACAGCTCTATCAAATTTCAAGTTGATTTTGGATTAAATTACTTTCCAGACAAAAAATATAAGGGAATTGTTTATCCGGCCGGAGAGTATGAATCCGTACTTGTCACGTTGGGAGAAGGAAGTGGAAACAATTGGTGGTGTGTTTTATTCCCGCCTTTATGTCTAATGGAAGCAGAAGAAAGTGACACAGTTGAGTATAAATCTTTTTTCCAAGAGTTAATAGAAAAATATTTATAACGTATAAAATAAAATTTCATGAGTACACTTTTATAGGAGGAGATGTCCATGGAATTTTTACTTATTTTAGGAGTCGCAGTCAGCTTAAGTATGGACGCTTTTTCTCTTTCGCTCGCATATGGAACGTTAGGGTTAAATACGAAAGAAATACATTTTCTATCTATCATCGTAGGAATCTATCATTTTATAATGCCCCTACTTGGAATGAAATTAGGAAGTATTATATTAAACATAATCCCAGTACATCCCAATATTCTAATTTTTCTATTGTTGACAATCATTGGAATTCAAATGATTATAGAAAGTACCAAGCAAGAAAAAGTGGATAAGAAAATGGGATATTTAGAATCATTGTTATTTGGTTTTGCAGTCAGTATAGATAGCTTTTCAGTAGGAATTGGCATTTTAGGTATTACCAATCACTTTTTGATTGCTGCACTTATCTTTTCTCTTTGTAGTTATTTATTTACAAGAATTGGATTAAAATTAGGAAAAAATTGCCATCAAAAGTTAGGAAATTTAGCAACTCGATTAGGAGGTAGTTGCTTAATTGTGATAGGAGTTCTTTGCTTACTTTAACCAAGGAACTTTTTATTTGTGTAAAATAGGGTTCCTAGATTGTGTTTTTCTTTGATTTATACTATAATATAAAGGGTGATAATATGTTGGCAAATGCTACAGAAATGTTAAAAAAAGCAAAAGAAAATAAGTATGCGATCGCACATTTTAATATCAATAACTTAGAATGGACAAGATTTATTTTAGAGGAAGTAGAAGCAAATCAAAGTCCTGTTATATTAGGTGTAAGTGAAGGTGCTGCTAAGTATATGGGAGGTTTTTACACTGTCAGTTGTTTGGTTCGTGCGCTTATGTATGATTTGAAAACTACAGTGCCTGTTGCATTACATTTGGATCATGGTAGTAGTGTAGAATCTTGTTATGCAGCAATTGATGCAGGATTTACATCTGTCATGATTGATGCTTCAAAATATAGTTTAGAAGAAAATATTAGAATGACAAAAGAAGTTGTTCACTATGCACATTCAAAAGGTGTAAGTGTCGAAGCAGAAGTAGGGCATATTGGAGGCTCTGAAGATAACGTTAGTAGTTCCGTTGCATATTGTGAAGTTGCCGATGCTGTGGAGCTCGCACAAACAACAGGAATCGACTTTTTCGCACCAGCACTAGGAAGTGTTCATGGTATTTATAAAGGTGAACCAAAATTAGATTTTGACCGTATGCAAGAGATTGCTAAGTTGACAAACTTACCACTCGTATTACATGGTGGTTCAGGAATTCCTGATGAAATGATTCAAAAAGGAATTGCTTGCGGTATTTGTAAGTTAAATATCAATACCGATCTACAAATTGTATGGAGTAAGGCTGTACGTGAATTTCTACAGGAAAATGAATCTGTTTACGATCCTAGAAAGATTATCAAAGCAGGAGAACAGGCATTAAAAGCAGAAGTTAGAAAAAAATTAGAGTTATTAGGATCAATGCAAAAGGCATAAACACCAATTGAAAAAAATTACATATGAATATAATGAAGAGCGGAGGATCTGTATGAAAAAAATCAAGGTAGAAGGCGGGCATCTTTTAACAGGGAAAATTAAAATTAGTGGGGCAAAAAATAGTGCGGTAGCACTTGTACCAGCCTCTTTATTGTGTGATGAACAAGTAACGATTGATAATATCCCAAATATTTCTGATATTCAAGCGTTGAATGAAATTTTATCCTATTTAGGTGCCAAAGTAACAAGAGAAGATGAAAAGATGAAAATTGACTCCTCTACTGTCGAAAATAAAGCAATTCCGGAATCTATTTCTAAAAAGCTTCGGGCATCGTATTATTTTATGGGAGCTCTATTAGGAAAATATAAACAAGTAAAAATGTGTTTCCCAGGAGGATGTTCTATTGGAGCTAGACCGATAGACCTCCATCTAAAGGCATTTGAGTCTTTAGGTGCAACCGTAGAAGAAGATGGTAATGTATACACGATTAAAGCAGAAAAATTGGTAGGAACAAATATATACCTAGATTTTGCAAGTGTCGGAGCAACGATCAATATCATGCTTGCTGCTGTAAAAGCAGAAGGTACTACAGTAATTCAAAATGCTGCTAAAGAACCTGAGATCGTCAATGTAGCTATCTTCTTAAATCAAATGGGAGCCAAGATCAAAGGTGCTGGAACGAGTGAAATCTATATTGAAGGAGTTGAAAAACTTCACTCATGTTACGTTGAGGTAATTCCAGATCGCATCGAAGCAGGTACTTATGTTATTTTAGGTTGTCTTATGGGAGATCAACTACGTATTACCAATATGATACCGAGTCATATCGAAGCTCTATTATTGAAATTAAAAGAGATGGATGCGGATATTCAGATTGGAACAGATTACGTAGAAGTAAGCAAAAAAGATCATTTAAAGCCAGTAAAAGTGAAAACTTTAGGATATCCTGGATTTGCAACAGATTTACAACAACCTTTTACAACTTTATTAACACAAGCAGAAGGAATGAGTTCTGTTGAAGAGACGATTTATGAAAATCGTTTCCAAAATATTCCATACTTAAATCAAATGGGAGCAAATATAGAGCAAGATGGAATGCTTATACATATCCATGGAAAAACGAACTTACATGGAGCTGATGTCGTTGCAACAGATTTACGTGCAGGAGCTTGTCTTGTACTTGCAGGACTTACTGCCGAAGGAATTACAACGATTTCAAAAATCGAGCATGTGCTACGTGGGTATGAAAATATTATCGAAAAATTGCAAGCGGTAGGTGCTAAAATTGAAATAGAAGAAATATAATCAAAGTAGAGAAACTCTCTACTTTTTTTAGGAGTGATAATATGAAACTCAAAGGATTACTAGTGGGAAGTTGTGCGATTTTCTTTGTATTTCTGATATATTTGACAACGCTAGATAAAAAAGTATACTATGTAGCACTCGGGGACTTTTTAGCGAATGGAATTGGTGACAATAAATATACCGAAGAGATTAAGCAAAGCTTAGAAAAAAAAGGAAAACTAGAAAAATACGTTGGGGAATTCATGCGGGATGATATGAGGACAACTGATTATATTAAAATGATAGAAGAAAATGAAGTAAGACAAGTCGACGGGAAAAGTCAAACCTTAAAAAATGCCTTGATTAAGGCGGATTTATTAACGTTATCAATAGGAAATAATGATTTACTTTACGGATTAGGAATATATAATAACGAAAATATTTATACTAAAAAAGAATTAGAAGAAAAAGTGGACGAAGTGATGAATGATATAGATAAATTATTTGAATTATTGCGAGAGTATTGTAAAGAAGATATTATGATTACGGGATTTTATCAACCACAAAACTGTTCGGAACAGAAAAGAGCACTTTATGTGAATGCGAATCGTAGATTAGAAAGACTCGCAAGAAAGTATAAGATTACGTATGTAGAGGTAGATAAAATACTAGAGAAAGAAGGAAATTTGGACACATCTTCTCTGTTGCCAACAAAACGTGGATATTTAGAAATGAGTCAAAAGTTGAGAGATATCGCGTTAAATTTATTGCTAGAAGAAAAATAAAATTGCTTCCAATTTGAAACAATGTTATAATGATGGTGAGGTGAGATTATGGGAGAAAATAAAATATTTCCAAAAGTCTTTTTATGGTTATTTGTAGGACTTCTCGTATCGGGAGTTACGGCATTTTACGTATCAAATCAGCCGAATATGATGTACAATATCTACGAAGGAAATTGGTATTTTTGGTTGGCTCTAGCAGAACTTGCAGTTGTTATTTTCCTATCTGCACGTATCCATAAAATGAGTCATATGACAGCAATTATTTCATATTTACTATATTCTATCTTAACAGGTACGACATTATCTGTCATATTTGCAGCATTTACGACGGGAAGTATTGCGATTGTATTTGGAATTACAGCATTGATCTTTGCAATTTTTGCAATGATTGGTTATACAACAAAAGCGGATTTATCAAAATGGACGAATATCTTATTGATTGGATTACTTGCAGTGATTATTGTAGGAATTATCAATATATTTATTGGAAGCGACATGGTAGCACTTGTTACATCGATCATCACAGTTATCCTATTTATTGGTTTTATCGCTTACGATATTCAAAAAATAAAATATTTAACTACTGTGATGGATGATGAAAATAAGATTGCAATTATTGGAGCATTGGAGTTATATTTAGACTTTATTAATATTTTTATACATTTACTTTCTATCTTCGGAAGAAGAGATTAAAAAAATACTTGCATTTATATCAAAAACTTGCTATACTATACGAGTACGAAATTACTATGACACAAGTATGTCATGGCGGAAGGAGCGAAGGATATGAAAAAAGGAATTCATCCAGCAACTCAAGTAACAAAAGTAGAATGTGCATGTGGAAATAAATTCGAAGTTATTTCAAATACTGATCACTTACACTTAGAAGTATGTGACAAATGTCATCCATTCTATACTGGAGTGCAAGGAAAAAACAGTAAAACAGGTCGCGTTGAAAAGTTTAACCGTAAATATGGTTTTACATCAGAAAGCGATGCAAAAAAAGAAGCAAAATAATGCTTCTTTTTTATTATTATCTTCTTTTCAATTTTCGATAGAACCATTTTCCTACTGGCAAAAAAATACGAATTGGCCAGTATAAAAAGTGGTTAACGATATAATCATATTCCCCATAAAATTCCCAAACAATAGCGTTAAATCTAGATTTAAATGGAGTAAGATGATCATCTAGAGTACCATTAATACCACCCAGATTACAGAAATCACAATTTTTTTCGATTCCATATTTACAAATATCGTAAACAAGTCCGTAAGAAACATTGAGCTTAGCAAATTTTAGATTATTTCCAGCATATAAGTATTCACAAGTTCTTACTTTTTCTTCATTTAATGGAATTAGGACAAGTGCGGCTGATAATGTAAGTGTTGTTTTTCCTTCTTCGATTAATGATTCTATTTCTTTCTTTTCTTCTTCTGTCGATTTATGAGAATTTAAAAATTCTAAGTATTGTTTTAAATCCAATTTTCCAAAGAATAGAACAGCTCTATCTGGATATTGTTTCATCATCGTCTCAAAGTATGCTCGATTTCGCAAACTTATATTTTGTCGTTCTTCCGTAATATTGATAATTTTCATAAATTCATCTAATCGATCGATATCGGTCGTATGTTCGAAAAATACTCCACGTTTTGTGTGATAATTTCCAAGGTATTCACGAATTCTCTTTTTAAATGAAGATTTTACTTGTTGTTCTGTAAGTGGTTCAAAATTTTCATCTACTAAAGGAATTGACATGTTAAATCTAGGCTGAAGGTAGCTATTGATGCTTTTGTGAAATCCTTTATGATGATAATGTAAATTTATTAAATTATTATGTTTGATATCCGCATCTACTGAATAATGTTTTGGAAAAGATACTGTTTCGTTTTTTTCTATCGTTAGAATACTCGTTTCGCTTTTGCAAAAGTTAGGATCAATTGTAATCGCATATGCATGTTTATGTTTTGCGAATTCTTTTAAATATTTTGTAAAAATTAGTAAGAGATCACTATTTTTATAATCGATTAAATACCCTCGTGGAACGTAAAATAGACGAATATTAAAAGGTAACTTTTTGATCAGAACAGCACAAGCTGCCACCAAAGTATCATTTTGATATAATCCACAATATGCGTGTTCCCAATTTGATTTGACAAAAGGCCATCCATATTCTTGCATAAAAGAAGTAGTGGAATGAGATTTTACGAAATATTCGTATTCTCGTCTCGTCATGTCGGTTATAAATTTATAGTTCATACGTCACCTTATTTCTTTATAATTTTTTTAATTGTATTGCGAATGGCAATATTATTTTTATATAAATTGTAGTAATGATTGATAGGAAGTTCAAACTCTCCGATCAGTTCTACTACGTGGCCATTAAATCCTTTTTTGAATTCATAGACTCCGTATTCACTGCTCTTTTTATCAAAATTACCGCTGATTCCATAGAAATTATATTTTTTAAATCCACTGTTTAAGGCATATCGAATCATTTCCCATTGGATGAGATATTGTCCATTAAATTGCATAAATTCTATATAATTTCCACTGAATAGATAGATCATTTCTTCACAATTACATATAAACATACCACCAGATAAAACGATAGAGTCACCGTGTGCTTTGATTAATTTTTCAGTTTCTTTGACTCTCTTTTTTGCGTTTTCTAAATCGATCGTAAGTGACTTTTTACGTCCTTGTTTCGAATGATTATCACCGATTTCTTCGATTTGCTTTTTTAAAGATTCTATTTCTTCTAATGTTTTTGCTTGATACTCTTTTAAATTGAGTTCGGCGATCATATAACGAATTTCACCTTTATCGTGTAATAATTTATACATATCTTGATAGTATTTTAAAGATTTGTCTGGAAATCCGATACGACTACTTGTCTCTTTAGTAATCGCTTTAAATACGTCTAATTCATCGTAACTTAGCTCTCGAACTTGAATTCCTAATTTCATCGCTTTACGAATGTAATTTCTAGTATTTGGTCGAAATTCTTTCATCAGTTGTTCTTCAGTTTTATTTTCTAAATCGAGAACAAACATCCATTTTACTTGCTCGTGATGTTTACTTTCTTGAAAACCAAGTTTCTTGAGCGCTGAGATAACATCTTCGTTATTTTCTCCGTTTTCTACGATGTCGCCATTGATATCTCGCTCTTGTTTTACGAGGTAAGGATCGATTCTTAAAATATATCCATGGCGTTTTTGGATAAATTTTCTAATCTGTTCTGTGAAAAATTTAAGTAATTTTTTATCGTTGTAATCAAGTAAAAATCCTCGTGGTGCATAAAACTCTAGTTTATGTAAAAACTGAGGTTTTGATAACAGCATCGTAGCTGCGATAATTGTATCCTTCTTTTTTACACCGACGTAATCTACTTGCCAACCACTTTTTACACGTAACATACCAATTTCAGGTGATTGTAAAAAAGTTTTCAAAGGGTGAGCTAAATAAAATTTGCGAAATTCTTCTTCTGTTAATGTTGTAAATTCCATAGATAGACTCTCCTCCATTCTCATCATACCTATATTATAGTATAACCATATTATAGCGTTTAGTCAATCAAACGACATTGTGGAATGATGAAAATTATAGTATACTGTTAAAAGGATGTGATAATATGAAAATATGGATTGCAAGTGATCATGGAGGATATGAGAGAAAGAAGGAGATTTTAGAATATTTAGAATCGAAGGATTATACTCTCGAAGATCTAGGAACTACTTCTACGGAGTCAGTGGATTACCCTGATTTTGCTTTTCAAGTTGGAAAGAAAATTGTAGAAAATCCAAATGACCTTGGAATTTTAATTTGTACGACAGGAATTGGAATGAGTATCGCATGTAATAAGGTAAAAGGAATTCGATGCGCTAAAGTAAGTAATGTCGAAGAAGCTACATTAACGAGAGAACATAATGATGCCAATGTTTTAGCTTTGTCGGCAAAGTTAGAATTAGAAGAGACGAAAAAAATCGTAGATGCTTTTATCAATACACCATTTAGTAATGAAGAACGTCATTTACGTAGAATAAGAAAAATAAAAGAATACGAGGAAGCATATGACGATTAAAATTTTATTGTATTGTGTCGCTTTACCATTTTCTGTTTGGGCGATCGATTGTTTGAATATCGAAAAGATTTTAAAGAAAAACAGATACTATCAAGCACGAATTTTATATTTATTTTTAAGCATGTCGATGTCTTATCTCGTCGTTAATTTTTTATATGATGTGTTTTTAAATTCCAAAATTATCTAAGAAAGAAGAAATTCTTTCTTTTTTGTTATCTAGACAAATTCCAACAAAAAAACAGGGTATACTAATTTTTAGACGGAATATAATGTTTTAGATTATTAAGAGGTGAGGAATGAAACAAATAATGTTATTAACAGTAATAGTTATTTTAGTCCCTTTTTTAGTTATAACGATTTTGGTGAAAAACAATACACTTCTTTTTTCCTATGATACCAATAAACAAGATATGGTTCGGATAAAAAGAGAAACGACAGGTCAAATCGATACAGTTCCATTCGAAGAATATGTCAAAGGTGTATTAGCAGGAGAAGTTCCAACCAGTTTTCATATAGAAGCATTAAAAGCGCAAGCAGTCGCAGCTCGCAGTTATGCTATGAAGAAGATAGAAGATAATACCGCAACTGATTATGATGTCGTAGATACAGTAAGTAATCAAGTATATATGGATGATGCACAGTTAAAGGAAAAATGGAAAGATCAGTACGATGAAAAAATGAAAATTATAGAAAGCGCAGTAAATGAAACGAAGGGTGAATATTTAGAATACGATGGAAAAGTTGCACAAGCTTTCTTCTTTTCGACAAGTGCAGGGAAAACGGAAAATAGTGAAGAAGTATTTCAGAGTGCACTTCCTTATTTAAGAAGTGTAGATTCATCTTGGGATCAAGAAGTTTCACCAGTATTCCAACAGGATTATCAATTTAGCGTACATGATTTCTATCAAAAGTTAGGGTTACCTTATAAAGAAACAGTTCAATTTCAAGTTACAAAGCAAACGAGTACGGGAAGAGTGAAGGAAGTAAATATCGATGGAACTGTCTTAAAAGCAAGTGATATTTCATCGAAATTAGGTTTACGTTCGACGTTTTTTACATTCGAACAGATTGGCAGTAATATTCATATGACGACGAAAGGATATGGACATGGCGTTGGAATGAGTCAATATGGAGCACAGGCAATGGCTTTAAAAGGTTCTACATACGATCAAATTTTAAAACATTACTATCAAGGAGTTCAAATCAAAAAAAAGTAAAAAAAGTTGTATAAAACATCTTCTTTGGTGCAAACTTCTAATAGAGGTGAGAAAGGTGAAACAAAGAAGATTAAAACGTACGATGGTACCGGTCGTTTATACGATTGCGGTTGTTGCAGTACTTGGAATTGCGTACATGATTGAAGGTGCAATTTCAAATAATCAATTTAAAGATGAAGATCACTATGGATATGTGTCAAAAACAATTTTTGACGATAGTGAGGCAGTTGTTGCAACAGAGACAAAAGTGATGAGACCTTATCTAGATAGCGAATTACAAATCGTAAAGAGTTATTATGATTACAAAGCTGATGCAGCATCTCAAGAAAACGCACTCATTTTCCACGAGAATACTTATATGCAAAATAGTGGTGTTTCCTATGGTGGAAAAGAAAACTTTGATGTCGTTGCAATTTTAGATGGTACTGTTACGAATGTTACAGAAGATAAACTATTGGGAAATGTAATTGAAATCAAACATGACAATGATATGATTAGTTCTTACCAAAGTTTAAGTGCTGTTAACGTAAAAAAGGGTGATGTCGTAAAACAAGGACAATTACTTGGAAAAAGTGGTACTTCTAATATCTCAAAAGAATTGAATGATCATTTACACTTTGAATTAAATTACAAAGGTGCAAACGTGAATCCAGAAGATTATTTTGATAAAAAAGTAAGTGAATTATAAGGGCGTAATTGCTCTTTTTTAGGTCTAAACCCCTTGGCACATTTATATAATGAAGTAAAGGGGTGAAGTAAGTGAACTCTAGTATTACAAAAAGAGTTAAAGAAGAGGCAATCTATATGATTGAAACGGGAAAGACAGTGAGGGAGATTGCATCTATCTTTGGCGTATCGAAAAGTACCGTTCACAAAGACCTACATGAACGTTTAATACATGTGGATGAAAAGCTCTACCATGAAGTAGATAAAATATTGAAATATCATATTGATATTAGGCATTTAAGAGGTGGAGAATCCACCAAAAAAAAGTATTTAAAATTAAGTAATTCTCTACCACCAGAAGCAAGTTTATGATATAATGTGTACTAGGAAATGTAGAAATGAGGTAGATAGCATGTTTGCAAAAGATATTGGAATCGACTTAGGTACTGCTAATGTATTAATATATATCAAAGGACAAGGAATTGTTCTAAATGAACCAAGCGTTGTCGCTATGGATTCTGAGACGAAAAAAGTACTCGCTGTAGGAACAGAAGCCCGTGAAATGTTGGGAAGAACACCTGGTAGAGTACAAGCAATTCGTCCGATGAAAGATGGAGTCATTGCTGATTTTAACGTAACGGAAGTCATGCTAAATCATTTTATTCGTAAAGTGAATGGAAAAAGTTTATTCTCTAGACCTCGTATTTTAATTTGCTGTCCATCCAATATTACACAAGTCGAAAAAAATGCTATAAAAGAAGCAGCAGAAAGAACTGGTGCGAAAAAAGTATTTTTGGAAGACGAACCAAAGGTAGCAGCTGTCGGAGCAGGAATGGATATTTCTAAACCAAGTGGAAACATGGTAATTGATATCGGTGGAGGTACGACAGATATTGCAATCTTATCACTCGGAGGAATCGTAACGAGTACGTCTGTAAAAGTTGCAGGAAATACCTTTGATGCAGATATTATGAAATATATTAAAGATAAATATAAATTATTAATTGGAGATCGTACAGCAGAAGAAATTAAACTAACGATTGGTAATGTATTTCCAGATGATAAAATTGAAAAGATGGAAGTACGTGGAAGAGATCTTGTGACAGGTCTTCCTCATACGATTACACTTTCAAGTGACGAAGTGGAAGAAGCTTTACGAGAAAGCATCTATATGTTAGTACATCAAGCCAAGAATGTGTTAGAACAGACACCACCAGAATTATCTGCAGATATTATCGATAAAGGAATCGTATTAACAGGTGGTGGTGCTTTAATCAAAGGATTTGACCAATTATTAGCACATGAACTTAAAGTACCTGTATTTATCGCTGAAAGTCCACTGACATGTGTAGCAGAGGGAACAGGGGTATTACTAGATAATTTACAATTGATCAATCGATAAAGATACAATACAGTATCTTTTTTTTATGAAAATATGATATAATGACATTGGTGAGTACTATGAATCGAGAAATCATGACCCAAATCATTTTAATGGTATCAACCACTTTCATCTTTGTGGCTTGTGTAACACCATTTGTAAAAAAGATTGCTCTTCATGTAGGAGCTGTCGATATGCCAAACGAGAGAAAAGTTCATAAAAAGCCAATGCCTCGATTAGGTGGGCTTGCAATCTATCTTGGCTTTTTATTAGGATATATGTGCTTTGGAACACATTCAGCGATGATGAATTCTATTTTAATTAGTAGTTTTATTATCGTATTAACAGGTGTTGTAGATGATATTAAACCTTTAAAGGCAAGTACAAAATTTATAGGACAATTGATTGCTTCTGCAATAATTCCACTTTATGGAGGAATTCTGTTGCAAGACGTTAGTGCATTTGGTCTTTATTTGAACTTTGGAATTTTATCAGTTCCGATTACGATCTTTTTTATTCTAGGATGTATCAATTGTATTAACTTAATCGACGGATTAGATGGATTAGCATCCGGAATTAGTTCAATTTACTTTTTAACGATCGGAATTGTAGCAACAATTCAAGGAAAATATGGATTAGACTTTGTTTTAACATTTGTTATGTTAGGTTCTACTTTAGGATTTTTACTTCATAACTTTAACCCAGCTTCCATCTTTATGGGAGACTCTGGTTCTATGTTTTTGGGACTTATCATAGCCGTTATTGCATTATTAGGATTTAAAAATGTGACGATGTCTTCGTTAATCATTCCACTTCTCGTATTAGCAATTCCAATCTTAGATACTTTATTTGCTATTTTGAGACGTATGTTAAAAGGTGAAAAAATTTCGAAACCAGATAAATTTCATATACATCATCAATTGTTAAGAAGAAATTTCTCTCAGAGACAAACTGTTTTGATTATATATTTAATTGACTTATTATTTGCTTCCGCATCTATTATTTACGTTTTAAAAGATGCGACATTAGGTTATATTATATATGGTATATTACTTGCAATCATTTTAACTTTTGTCTTTACGACAAGTATCGTATTTGATAATCAAACGATGAAAGAAAAGATAAAAGCATTTTTTCGAAGAAAAGAGAATGTTGAAGTAAAAGAAACACCAGAGAAAAAAACTCCAAGAAAGAAAAAAGATATCGAAGAGTTGAAAAAAACAAGAAGAACGAAAAAAGGACATAAGTAACATGTCCTTTTTTGTTTGAAATAGGAAAAAAGTGCCATACTAATACTGGTGATAAAAATGCTTGAAAATTTTCTAAATACGGACTGGATAGAAGTATACGATGTCGTGATACGCAGTTTATTATCCCTAATTACTTTATTTTTGATTACAAAGTTATTAGGAAAAAAACAAGTATCACAGCTGAGTCTTTTCGATTATGTCATAGGAATTTCTATTGGTAATTTTGCAGCAGAGATGACGATTAATATTGAATCTCAATATATGAATGGAATTGCAGCGGTTTTAGTGTTTGGCTTGGTTGCTTATTTCGTAAGTATCGTCACGATGAAAAGTATCGTATTACGACGTTATTTTATGGGAGTTCCGACGATTTTAATTCAACACGGAGAACTAATCGAAAAAAATTTGAAAAAGGTAAAGTTCGACATGAATGATCTACTAGAACAATGTAGAACAAATGGTTATTTTGATATAAGTGAAATAGAATATGCAATTATGGAATGTAATGGAACTCTGAGTATCTTACCAAAAGGAGAATATAAGCCAGTGACGATGAAAGATATGCAGTTAAAAGCACAACCACAGGGATTGTGCGCAAATGTCATTATCGATGGTAAGATCATGAAGAAAAACTTGTACAATATAAATAAAGATGAAGAATGGTTGAAACAACAATTAAAAGTAAAAGGATTTAAAAAGCCTGATCATATCATGCTTGCAACAGTCGACAATAACGAAAAATTAACGATTTATCACAAGCATAAGGAGATTCAATCAAAAGATGTATTAGAATAAAAAAACAAGATATCAATGATCTTGTTCCAATAGATGTATCACAGAAACATTTAGTACCTGTGCGATTTTAGAAAGTGTTTCGATAGAAATGGATTTCTTTGGATTTCCACTTTCTAGCTGTTTGATCAAGTCGTGAGAAATTCCAACCGCATCGGCAAGTTGTATATCGGAAAGATTTTTTAAATTGCGATATTTGACAATGTTATTTCCAAGGACTGTATAAATTTTTGGCATTGTTATTTTTTTCATATCTTTCACCCATGCATTCAACTTCTAATTTTATTTTACATCAAAAGATGTTCATTTGCAAAGTAAGTTTTGAAGAAGTATGAGAAAGTAATATTTTGTTTACATCGAGCGATTAAATGTGATATAATACTCCAGTCGAAGAGGAAGTGTATGTATGAAAAAGATTAGAAATATTGCAATTATCGCCCATGTAGACCATGGAAAAACTACATTGGTGGATCAATTATTAAAGATGTCAGGTACATTTAGAGATAACGAAGAAGTAACGTCTATGGATAGTAATGCAATCGAACAAGAAAGAGGAATTACGATATTAGCTAAAACGACAGCAATCGATTATAAAGGATATCGTATCAATATTTTAGATACACCAGGACATGCTGACTTTGGTGGAGAAGTAGAGCGTATTATGAACATGGTAGATGGAGTTTTACTTGTAGTAGATGCTTATGAAGGTACGATGCCACAGACGAGATTCGTATTAAAGAAAGCATTAGAAGCAGGTGCTATTCCAATTGTCGTCGTAAATAAGATCGACAAACCATCAGCACGACCAGTTCAAGTTGTAGATGAAGTAATGGACTTATTTATCGAACTTGGAGCAGATTTAGAACAATTAGAATTCCCAGTTATCTATACTTCCGCTCTTGCTGGTACTTCAAGCTTAGATCCAGATATTGCAACACAAGAAAAAACTATGGATCCAATTTTAGATACGATCATCGATTATATTCCAGCTCCAGATGTAGATGAAGAAGGTGGATTACAATTCCAACCAGCCTTATTAGATTATAACGACTTTGTCGGAAGAATTGGAATTGGACGTATCAAACGTGGAAAAGTAAAAGTAAATGAAATGGTAAGTTGTGTTCGTTTAGACGGATCAATCAAACAATTTAGGATTCAAAAAATGTTTGGATATTTAGGATTAAAAAGAATTGAAATTACCGAAGCAAGTGCTGGAGATATCGTTGCAATCGCAGGATTACCTGATATCGAAGTCGGAGAGACTGTATGTACGATCGGAAAAGAAGAGGCATTACCACTTCTCCGTATTGATGAACCAACATTACAAATGACGTTTGGAGTAAATACTTCTCCATTTGTAGGACGTGAAGGTAAAATATTAACTGCTCGTAAAATAGAAGAGAGACTTTTCAAAGAAACAGAACGTGATGTTAGTTTAAAAGTAACACCAAATGATAGCGAGTCATTCATCGTATCTGGTAGAGGAGAACTTCACTTATCTATTTTAATTGAAAATATGAGAAGAGAAGGGTTCGAATTACAAGTATCAAAACCTGAAGTTATCGTAAAAGAGATCGATGGAGTAAAAATGGAACCATATGAAGATGTTCAAATCGACGTACCTGAAGAATATGTAGGAAGTGTGATTGAAGCACTTGGAAATCGTGAAGGAATTATGGAAAATATGACGAATACTGATAATCAAGTTCGTCTACTTTATACAGTTCCATCTCGTGGCTTGATCGGATTTACAACAGAATTTATGACGATGACAAAGGGATACGGAATGTTAAGTCATACTTATAAAGAGTATCGAGTTATGGCATCTCACAATGTAGGTGAAAGAAAGCAAGGAGTTTTAGTATCCATGGAAAATGGAAAAGCAACTGCTTATGCACTTGGACAATTGGAAGATCGTGGAGTTATGTTTATAGAACCAGGAACAGAAGTATACGAAGGTATGATTGTAGGAGAACATGCACACGATAACGATCTTGCTGTAAACGTTGTAAAAGGTAAGAAATTAACAAATACAAGAGCCTCTGGTAGTGATCACACTGTCGTATTAAAACGTCCAAGATTGATGACGTTAGAGACATGTTTAGATTATATTAACAGTGACGAATTAGTAGAGATTACACCAGCTGGATTCCGTTTAAGAAAAAAGATATTAGATACAAACTTAAGAAAAAAAGCAGACGCTAGAAAGTAGTGAAGTTGTAAGATAAATGTAGACATAAAAAAAGTGTCTGCATTTTTTGTTATAA
>CALEBF010000011.1 GCA_937944975.1 uncultured Mycoplasmatota bacterium
TGGCAGTACAAATGAAGAATTTCTTGAATCTTTAGGAATCAGTAATTATGATGTGTGTATTGTTGCTATTGCC
The DNA here is from genome assembly GCA_937944975.1 of uncultured Mycoplasmatota bacterium. Lineage (GTDB taxonomy): Bacteria > Bacillota_I > Bacilli_A > RF39 > UBA660 > Fimihabitans. The sequence continues at coordinate 74 of CALEBF010000011.1, forward strand.
AATGATTTTCAAAGTTCATTAGAAACTACATCGCTATTAAAAGAAATGGGGGCTAAACTGGTCGTATCCCGTGCAGAACGTGATGTTCAGGCAAAATTTTTATTACGCAATGGCGCTGATGAAGTTGTTTATCCGGAAAAACAGGTGGCAAAGTGGGCGGCTATTCGCTACAGTGCCGATCATCTTCTTAACTACATTGAGCTTGATGACACACATTCAATCTTTGAAGTGTCACCGCCAGCTTCATGGATCGGTAAAAGTATCGGACAGATCGATATTCGTAAAAGATATAATATCAACATCATGGCAGTAAAGGAAAATGGCAAAATGAATATGTCAATTACTCCTGAAACGATTCTGACTAAAGATGTTACGATGCTTGTACTTGGTGAATATAAAGCATTACAAAAATGTTTCCATATATAATTTTTTAAATTTTTAGGTGGTGAGCAACATGAAAGAAGCCATATTGATTTTGGCATTGTTAATGGTATTTATCTTCGTTTATTTTCTTATGAGAAAGCTTGACGTTTTTTTAAATGAAAACCGAACTTCTATTGAAAATGAATCTGAAAAGAAAGAGCCCTCTTTTGTAATGCTTACAGATGAGCTTTCAGACGAAGAAATCACCTCAGAGGTTCGTCGTTTTCGCTCTAAGCACCGAAAAACAAAAATTTTTCTTTATGAAAGCACCGATACAGAGCATGATGAATTATAAATATTACGATGAAAAATATGCAAACTTCTTGTTAAAAAAGTGTCTTGTGAGCGATGGGACACGACCACTTGCAATTATGTATAAGGGTAAGGCACTAGAACATTTTGCATCTGTTTGTCTACAGCAAGCAAGAAAACTTGGATTTAAAAAAATCTTTTTATACAATACGAGCGAAAGGGAGCAAATGGAGTATCTCTATCATACGGAATTATAGGATATAAAAAAAGAACTGTTTTTAGATGTGGCAGGATTAGAGAGTTGTGCGAGAGAAAATGGAAACTTTTTATCGATAGAAACATATGAGTTTCCTTTTGACGGAAAAGTTCATTATGAAAAAAAGAAAAGAGCAAACTTCATTATGAATCAGCAGCTTACTTATTATCCTGACAATTTAAACTATTTGAAATGTCCTTGGACGGCAGCTGCTTATCCTAGTGAGGATTGGGCAAAGAAAGTCTATCCATCTTTGCCTTTGGAAAAGCATATGAAAAGTTATATTTTAATATTATGGATATGTGTTTTATGTATAAAGAAAATCCGGTGAAAGAATGGGAATCTATTGGAAATAAGTATCGTAATATGCAGGAGAGATTAAATCAATTGGAAATCACTAAATTACATTATTCAAATCAATTAGGAACTGATTTAGATGTGTATCTTCCAGATAAACATGTATGGACGAGTGGCTTCGTGAGAGATTATTTTGGAAATCCATGCATTGTGAATATGCCTAGTTATGAGATTTTTACATCGCCTATTTTTTCTAAAACGGAGGGGGTTGTCTTTTCGACAAAACCGTTAAATTTATATGGAACCAATGGCTATATTATCGATTCCTTTGGGCTTGAATTCAAGAAGGGAAAAGTAGTTAGAATTTTTGCGAGAAATGATGAGGATTATAAACAAATATCTGCTTTAATTCATGCGGACGATCATTCTAGTTTTCTTGGAGAGTGTGCGATTGTCGAAAGAGATACTGCTTCGAGGTTAAAAGATACTTTATACTATCATGCATTGTTAGATGAACAAGCATCTTGCCATCTAGCATTAGGGTTTGGTTATCCGGATACAATTAGAGGTGGGTTAGATATGACGAGTGATGAATTATCTAATAATGGAGTGAATTTATCTAGCATTCATATCGACTTTATGATAGGAACGGACGATTTACAAATAGAGGCCGACACAAAAAAAGGGAAACAACTGATCTATAAAGATGGTAGGTGTACATTTTAAGGAAACATAGCAATATGTTTCTTTTTTATGAGTTGCCCTTTACTTTTTTCTATTCGTTTGATACTATATTAATATAATAGGGGTAGGTATCATGAGAAGATTTAAGTTGTTCATAGGAACGATTACTTTATTAGCCTTAGTGTTTGGATGTACTGCATGTGGTAAAAATGAAAATGAGCTTGTTATGGTGACAGAGGCTGGATTCGCACCATACGAGTATTATAAAGACGGAGAGATTGTCGGAGTCGATATCGATATTGCAAAGGAAATTGCAAAACGCCTAGATAAAAAACTAGTAGTAAAGGATGTCGCATTCGACTTTTTGATTAACGAAGTAAAGAGTGGAAAGGCTGATTTTGCGGCCGCTGGAATGAGTATTACGGAAGAGAGAAAGGAAGAGGTTGATTTTTCGATCGAGTATACGACATCGAATCAAGTGGTTGTCGTTCGAAAAGATTCTCCTTTGACAAGTTTTGACGAAATTCAAAATAAAAAGATTGCTGTTCAATTGGGAACAGTTGCAGATATGTATGTAAGTGACAATTATCCGAATGCTACATTGATGACACATAAGAAATATTTAACAGCTGTGGAAGATATTAAGAGTAAAAAAGCTGATTGCTTGATAATGGATCAATTACCAGCGCAAGAGATCGTGAGTGAAAATCCAGAGCTGAAAATTATGGATGGAATTTTGTTTCAAGATAAATACGGTATGATTGTAAAAAAAGGAAATACAGAGTTAAAACAAGAGATCGATAAAGTATTGAAAGAATTACAGGAAGATGGAACGATCGATCAATTGATTCTCAATCATTCAAAGTAGGAGAGATATGGTATGCAGGATGTTGTAGATTCATTTTATAAAACATTTATTTTAGAAGATCGTTATCTATACTTTTTAGAAGGTTTGAAGTTTACATTATTGATTGCTTTCTTTTCTGTTTTATTAGGATTGTTTCTAGGAATGCTTGTCAGTATTATAACTGATTATCACAAACAGACAGGAAGATTAAAGATATTACATGGGATTTGTCGTTTCTATGTTTATATCATTCGTGGAACGCCTACGCTACTACAGTTAATGATCTTATATTACGTTATTTTTAAAACAATTCCAATTTCACCAATCATCGTAGGAATTTTAACATTTGGAATTAATTCAGGTGCCTATGTTGCCGAAATATTCCGTGCTGGATTTGAAGGAATCGATCCAGGACAGAAGGAAGCTTGCCAGACACTTGGATTAAACTATATCCAAACAATGCGTTACGTTATTTTTCCACAGGCGTTACGCAATATTTTTCCAGCGTTAGGAAATGAGATGATCACTCTTGTGAAAGAAACATCGATTGCTGGATATGTTGGAATTGTGGAATTGATTAAGGCTGCCGATATTATTTCGTCTCGTACTTATGATTACTTTTTCCCACTTGTAATCTCTGCTTTGATTTATCTACTTCTGACATACTTGTTATCAAAACTGATGAAGTTTGGAGAAAGGAAGTTAAATCATGGTGTATCGAGTTAAAAATTTAGAGAAATCATTTGGGGAAAACTTAGTATTAAAGAAAATTAATTTCGAAGTAGAGGCGAATGAGAAAATAGTGATTATCGGTCCATCAGGCGGAGGAAAAAGTACATTACTACGTTGTTTAAACTTACTAGAAGAACCAACTGGTGGTACGATTTACTATCATGACATGAAGTTAAATCGTAGGAATTATAAAAAAATTCAGGGTAAAATTGGTATGGTGTTTCAAAGTTTTCAATTATTTGACAATATGACAGTGATTGAAAACATTACACTCGCACCAATTTTAAATAAATTGATGCCGAAAGACCAAGCGTATCGTGAGGCACGAGAGTATTTAAAACAGATTCATTTAGAGGATAAAGAAAACGTATACCCGTCTTCTTTATCTGGAGGACAAAAACAGCGCGTGGCGATTGTTCGAACATTACTCATGAATCCAGAAGTGATACTGTTCGATGAACCGACAAGTGCATTAGATCCTGAAATGATTGAAGAAGTTTTAAATTTGATCATGGAGGTGAGCAAGAAGAATATTACCATGATTGTGGTAACACACGAATTAAATTTCGCCAAAAATTTTGCAACGCGTGTTCTATTTATGGAAGGTGGGACGATCGTAGAAGATGGTCCTGCAAAAGAAGTATTTGAACATCCAAAGACAGAACGGTTGCAACAATTTTTGAACATTATAAAATAGGAGGGGTAAAATGAATAAAATTAACGTGACGAGCGAAATTAAGCCACTAAAAAAAGTTCTGTTGCACAGACCTGGAAATGAACTTTTGAATTTAACTCCTGATACATTACAAGAGTTATTATTCGACGATATTCCATACTTACCTGTCGCACAGAAAGAGCACGACGAGTTTGCGCGAATGCTAAAAGAAAACGGGGTAGAAGTAGTCTATCTTGAAGATTTAATGGCTGATGTTATTTCTTTAAGCGATGAGATTCGCGAAGAATTTATCAACCAATTTATCTACGAAGCTGGAATTCGTACTCCAAAGTATCGTGAATTAGTATTCCAATATTTAAGCAGTTTTAAAAATGCAAAAGAACTCGTATTGAAGACGATGGAGGGAATTCAAATTTACGAGATCAATCGTAGTAAGAGAAAAGACGAGAAATCTCTCGTGGATCTCGTAACAGAAGAGACTGATTTCTTGGCAGCTCCAATGCCAAACTTGTATTTTACAAGAGATAACTTTGCAAGTATTGGGAGAGGTATTTCTCTAAATCATATGTATTCTGTAACGAGAAATAGAGAGACGATCTATGCTGAGTATATCTTTAAATATCATCCAGAATACAAAGGACAAGTTGATAAGTATTACGATCGCGATTTAACATATCACATCGAAGGTGGAGATATATTAAACTTAAATGATCATATCTTAGCTGTGGGAATTTCACAACGTACTTGTCCAGAGGCAATCGATCAACTTGCTAAAAATTTATTTAAAGATAAAAAGTGTAAGATTGATACTGTGCTTGCTTTTAACATTCCAAATTCAAGAGCATTTATGCATTTAGACACAGTATTTACACAGATTGACAGAAATAAGTTTACATACCATCCAGGAATTATGGATACATTACAAGTATTTGAAATTACAGAAGGAAATATCGAAGATAGTGATGAAGATCTCAATGTTATCGAAATTAATGATACACTTGAAAATATTTTATCATCTTACTTAAAGATTCCTGTAGAATTGATTCCATGTGCGGGTGGAGATAAAGTTGCCGCAGAAAGAGAGCAATGGAACGATGGATCAAATACACTTTGTATCGCACCGGGAGTTGTTATCGTATATGATCGTAACGCAACGACAAATCAAACATTAAGAGAAAAAGGACTAAAAGTATTAGAGATGCCAGGAGCAGAATTATCTCGTGGTAGAGGTGGTCCTAGATGTATGAGTATGCCACTTGTAAGGGAGGATTAATATGAATTTTTACGGAAGAGATTTCTTGAAGTTATTAGATTACACACCAGAGGAAATTGAGTATTTAATTAAACTTGCAATCGCATTCAAAGAGAAAAAGAAAAAAGGAGAAAGACACGATTATCTAAGAGGTAAAAATGTCGTTCTTCTCTTTGAAAAAGATTCGACGAGAACACGCTGTGCGTTTGAGGTTGGAGCGATGGATCTTGGAATGGGTGTTACTTATCTAGGTCCAACAGGAAGTCAAATGGGAAAGAAAGAGAGTATCAAGGATACGGCCCGCGTACTTGCTCGTATGTATGATGGAATTGAGTATCGTGGATTTGAGCAGAGTATCGTAGAGGAACTTGCTAGTGCATCATCTGTTCCAGTATGGAATGGTCTTACAAATGAATTTCATCCAACACAGATGTTAGCAGATATTATGACGATGTATGAAACATTTGGTAGCGTGAAAGGAAGAAAGTTGGTATTCTTAGGAGATGCACGCAACAATGTTGCAAATTCTCTTATGGTGATTTGTTCTAAACTTGGAATTGACTTTGCTTGCTGTGCGCCGCAAGAATTATTCCCAAATGAGGAACTTGTTAACACTTGTCGCGGATTTGCACGCGAGAGTGGATCTAAGATCTTACTTACGGAAAATATTCACGAAGGAGTTAGTGGAGCTTCTGCAGTATACACGGATGTTTGGGTATCTATGGGAGAAGCAGATGAACTATGGGCACAGAGAATTGAATTATTAAAACCATATCGTGTAACGAAGGAATTAATGAGTATTGCTAATCCAGATGCGATCTTCCTTCACTGTCTACCATCTTTCCACGATATTCATACGAAGATCGGAAAGGAAATACACGACAAGTTTGGAATTTCAGAAATGGAAGTTACCGATGAAGTATTTGAATCAGCGCAATCTAAAGTGATGGATGAAGCTGAAAATCGTCTTCATACGATCAAAGCTGTCATGTATGCGACAATGTACAAAGAATGAAAAAGAAAATTGTCGTAGCGCTCGGGGGAAATGCCTTAGGAAATTCCCCAGAAGAGCAATTGAAATTGGTAGAAAAAACTGCAAAGCATATCGTGGAGCTTGCAGATTGTTATGACATTATCGTAACCCATGGAAATGGTCCACAAGTTGGAATGATTAATATGGCGATGTCGGTAGCACACGAAGAAATCAACACGCCGAATGTGCCATTTGCCGAGTGTGGGGCGATGAGTCAGGGATATATTGGATATCACTTGCAACAAGCGATTCAAGAAGAATTGATCAGAAAACATATGAGAAGAGAATGTGTCACGTTGTTAACACAAGTTATGGTTGATAAAAAAGATCCTGCATTCTTACATCCTACGAAGCCGATTGGTCCATTTTATACCAAAGAAGAGGCAGACCGACTTTCAAAAGAACGTGGATATGTGATGAAAGAAGATGCAGGACGGGGATATCGTAGAGTTGTACCTTCTCCAGAACCGAAAAAGATTATCGAAGTAAAAACGATCGATACACTTTTAAAAAAGCGTAATATCATTATTGCCGGTGGTGGCGGAGGTATCCCTGTGATTAGACACTACGGTAAGTTAAAGGGTGTAGACGCTGTAATCGATAAAGATAAAACGAGTGCACGTCTTGCCATTGATATGAAGGCTGATATCTTCTTGATTTTAACAGCGGTTGATAAAGTATCGATTAATTTTAATACTGCAAATGAGAAGAAGCTAGATTTTTTAACTCCTGCGCTTGCTAGAAAGTATATGCAGACAGGTGAGTTTAAAGAGGGAAGTATGCTTCCTAAGATTGAAGCTTGTTTGGCGTTTGTAGAACATCATAGAGGTGGACAAGCAATTATTACATCCTTAAATAAAGCAAAAGAAGCTTTAGAAGGAAGAACAGGAACAGTCATTAGTAGGAAAGGAATTTAAAAAGATGGCAAAGAAAAAAAGAAAAGGGTTTTTGACTTCGTTTTCTATCATCTTTATCTTAATTTTTGCATTAGGACTTGCTACTTATTTTTTACCACAAGCAAAATTTAATGGTGATCAGATTGTAAACGGAAGCGGAGTCGTAAGAGCGTCACTCTCAGATGTGTTGCTCGCACCAATACTAGGATTTGAAAATGCGATCGATGTTTGTATTTTCGTGCTTATCCTAGGTGGTTTTTTAGCCACAGTCTATCGGACGAAGGCACTTGAAACGGGAATTCGTGCACTTGTTAAAAAATTAAAGGGAAATGAATTAGCACTCATTCCAATTTTGATGTTTATTTTCTCAGTTGGAGGAACGACTTACGGAATGTTGGAAGAGACTGTTGGATTCTACGCGTTACTTGCGGCAGCGATGGTAATGGCGGGAATGGATACTGTCGTATCTTCTGCGATCGTATTATTAGGAGCTGGATCTGGAGTTCTTGGTTCTACGATTAACCCATTCGCTGTTGGAGCTGCGGTATCGGCACTTCCTGAAGGAACTGTAGTAAACCAAGGATTAATTATTGGAATTGGTATGATGTTGTGGGTAACGACATTGATTATATCAATTATGTTCGTTATGAATTATGCACGAAAAGTTATTAAGAAAAAAGGTTCTACAATCTTATCTTTACGCGAAAGAAAAAATATGGAGTTAGAGTATGGTGCTGCGGCAGCAGATAAGGCATACGATACGAAATTAAATGAAAAACAAAAAGTAACTTTATTATTATTTGTACTTACGTTTATCGTTATGATTGTGGGATTTATTCCATGGGAAGATTTCGGAATTACTTTCTTTGCAGATAATACTGGTTGGTTAACTGGAACGCCAATGGGACAATGGTATTTCTACGAAGCAGCTTTATGGTTCTTAGTTATGTCAGTTGTTATAGGTCTTATCAATCGTACAGGTGAAAAACAATTTGTCGATACTTTTATCGATGGAGCAGATGACATGGTAGGAGTTATTTTGATTATTGCGATCGCTCGTGGAGCATCTGTATTGATGCAAAGTACATACTTAGATAATTTCATTATTTACAATGCAGCTGAGTTGCTTCAGAGTGTACCTCCGATCATCTTTGCACCGTTTAACTATGTAATTCACATTATATTATCAATTTTAGTACCATCTAGTTCAGGACTTGTTACATTATCTGCACCAATTATCGGACCGATTGCCGATCAATTAGGATACAGTGTAGAAACGACAGTTATGACACTTGTAGCAGCAAATGGACTTGTCAATTTGATTACGCCAACTTGTGGGGCAATCATGGGTGGACTAGCACTTGCTAAAGTAGAATATACTACTTGGTTCCGTTGGGCATTTAAAGTAGTTGTTACAATTGCAGTAGTTAATATCTTAATCTTAACGGCATTGATGATATTTTTATAGAAGGAATAAAATTCCTTCTTTTTTTATCTGCTGCTATTACTTGATTGAACTAACAATAGATTGTATAATAGTATAGGAGGGGTAGTTATGAAATGTGAGAAATGTGGCCATGAACTACCTTATGGCGCTAGAATCTGTCCGAATTGTGGAGTGGATATTATAGAGAAAAATCAATATACAACACAAGTCTACGACCATTCTAAAGTGTTTCACGAGGAGGATTACCGTGTTACAAAGTCTAATTCTTTTACGATTGCCTCCATTATTATATCTGTATTTGCCATGTTGTTTATGATCGTAGGGCGCTATCAAATGGTTTTTTTTGTACTTAGTTTAATTGCAGTAGTTGTTGCTATCGTTTTATATGTTATTGGTCAAAAACGACCAGGAAAGAACAATATCATTGGTATTTTTATTTGCGTTGCGACACTTATATTAGGTGCATTCGTATGGTATCAAATTTGTGAAGATCGATTGCCATTTATTATCGGAACATGGAAGACAAGTGGAAATGATATTTATGAGTTTGATCGCGATGGAAATTATGAGGTCGTCAATGCAATGAAAAGAGAATATTATAAGGGAACTTATAAGATGAGTTATAACAAAGAAAAACAACAATATATTATTACGATGAAATCGGAAGAAGCTAAAATTAATGGAATGCCACTATATGAAAAAAATACAAGTGTTGCCCGACTTACTTATGATGCAGAAGAAAAGACCGCAAACGCAGTAGTCGGTGGAAAAAAAGAAAAATGGAAAAAACAACAATGATACAATAGAAAAGGTGAGAATATGTTTGAAAATTTAGGGGATCGCTTACAGAATGCGATTCATAAAATGAAAGGATATGGTAAGATTACCGAGGAAAACATCGGTGAGATTACAAGAGAACTTAGATTAGCGCTTTTGGAAGCTGATGTTAACTACAAAGTAGTAAAAGAATTTATTGCTAATGTAAAGGAAAAAGCATTAGGAGAAGAAGTACAGAAAAGTTTGAAACCAAGTGAACTGTTTATCAAGATTGTCAAAGATGAATTAGTTGCATTGCTTGGTGGAGAAAAAGAAGATTTGGTTGTAAATGGAAATCCTGCTATTTTGATGCTTGTCGGATTACAGGGTTCTGGTAAGACAACAACAATTGGAAAGTTGGCGAATTTCCTAAGAAAGAAACATGGAAGAAAACCATTGTTAGTGGCTTGTGATGTATATCGCCCAGCTGCAATCGATCAGTTAAAGCAACTTGGAAAAGAACTTAATATCGAAGTTTACAGTGAAGGAAAGGGAGATCCTGTACAAATTTCTAAGAATGCGATCGCGTATGCGAAAGAGAATGGATTTAATTATGTCTTAATCGATACGGCTGGTCGTCTTCATATCGATGAACAATTGATGGATGAATTAAAGAATATTAATGATGCAGTACATCCAAATGAAATTTTACTTGTTGTCGACAGTATGACAGGACAAGATGCTATCAATGTTATCACAGGTTTTAATGAACAACTTCCTTTAACGGGAGCAGTTTTAACGAAATTGGATGGTGACACACGTGGTGGGGCAGCTCTATCTATTCGTCATTTGACAAATGTTCCAATCAAGATGATCGGTGTCAGTGAAAAAATGGATGGATTAGAAGCGTTCGATCCAGAGAGAATGGCAAGCCGTATTCTCGGTATGGGAGATTTTATGGGACTTATCGAGAAAGCGGAAGAAGTATTAGATCAAGAGGAAGCTAAAAAATCAGCGGAGAGATTGCAAAAGGGAAAATTTGATTTAGAAGATTTTCTCGGATATATGAAACAAGTGAAAAAGTTAGGGCCTCTAGAGAATCTTTTAAAAATGATTCCAGGTGCTTCTAAAATGGGATTAAATAAGGTTAAGATTGATCCTAAGGATCTGGCACATGTAGAGGCAATTATTTTGTCGATGACACCGCAAGAAAGAAGAAACCCTGATATTATGAAAGCATCTCGTAAAAAAAGAGTTGCTGCGGGAAGTGGTAGAAGTGTCGAAGAAGTAAATCGATTATTAAAACAATTTGATCAGATGAAAGTTATGATGAAACAGATGAGAAATGGTAACTTTAAAATGCCATTTTAAGAATTTCTAGCTAGTGATTTTTATGTTATGATATCCTTAGAAAAGGCGGCATGTGAATGAAGTGTCCAGTTTGTAAAGATGTTACTTTATTAATGTCAGAAAAAAAAGGAGTAGAAATCGATTACTGTCCTGAGTGCCGAGGGATATGGCTTGATCGAGGAGAATTAGAAAAGATCATAGAAAAATCCGACTCTTATCAAGAATCTCAAGCAAGAGAGGTAAGTTCTCATAAAGAAAAAGCGCCAAAAAGAAGAAGGGAATCATTTCTTGGGGAAATTTTCGATGTGTTTGGTGGAGAATAAGAGATATATTAGAATAAAAAAATAGACACGATATCATGTGTCTATTTTTACGTGTTACATTTTAATTAAAATTGACCGAATGGACCATTATTTGCAAGCCCTTGGCAACTACCGTTATCGATGTTAATTACTTGATTTTCTTCAGAAGTTGAGTATTGTGGTGTGTATGTGTGTTGATAAATGTGACGGTTAATTACGTGTGTATGAATTGGGCATACGTGTGGAACTTGATGACAGAATTCACGTTCTACACATTTATTGATACATGGTTCGATAATTGGTTGATTTTGACAACCACAGTTCATTGGCATGCAGCACCCCATATTCTGACGGTCACAGCAACGTTTGTTAAACATATTTTTTCCCCCTTACCTAATGTATCTTATGATGTAAGTTCATTTGTGCATATGTTATTTGCCTTAGGCGAGAGAAAAAAGATGTTAGTGCAGATAAAGTTCTAGACATGTATTTTTTTCTTTGATTTTTTTAGCAGCATCGATTCCAACGTAGCGATAGTGCCATGGTTCGTATTTAAATCCTGTTACATCTTCAAAATTTTCAGGATATCTTAGAATAAAGCCATATTCGTGTGCATGCTTTTGCATCCATTGAAATTCTTTGGTTTCTGCAAATTTGTTATAGTCTTGATTTTCTCCCATGACATCGATTGCAAGTCCCGTTTGATGTTCTGAATGTCCAGGCCTCGCACTACATCTGTCCGCATATGATTTGCCACTTGTCTTTATATAGGAATGATATAATTCATCTTGATAGGAATAGGAACGAAATGCACTGACAGCTACAATTTGATATCCTTCTTCTTTGGCTTTTTTAGCAAGAGCTTCAAAAGCTGTTTTTACTTCTTTTCTTACATATTTTTCTTCCATGGCATAGTTGATATCGATAGCTTCTAAATCTTTTGGCATGTAGTCTTCGTTTAGCTTATTATTTTTATTTACTAAAACTAGAATATCATCCGGATTTTTTATTTGATGAATATTTTTATAAAATCCGAAAAAGAAATTGCAATCTTTTGTAAAAAAGATGACAATGAGAATAAATAGAACAATATAAACTGATTTTTTAAAGGTTTCCTCTTTCATATTTTCACCTATTATAATATATGCAGGTTGAAATGTTGATTTCATAAAAAAGAATCTCTAAGAAGAGATTCTATTATCAATTTTTAAATATTTTGTAATATTATTGTAAATTAGTTTATTTAGTGCTTGAAATAAAATGATTGTCAAAGTCGATAACCCAATTAGAATTACGAGCATGTGTGAACGAATAAAGGATAGGCTATATAATTCTTTTAAGAAGATTACTTGCAAAACAAACAAGATTACCATGGCAATATACATCGCCATTTTTAGTTTGTTAAATGGTCTACATAATTCAAAGAGTAGATAGAATCCTGTAACAGCATTCATCATGACACATAATGTAGATACTTGATGATCTGGAAGGTGGAAAATTGCTGCTAGTATCATAATGAGAATGATATTCGTAACGACAATTAATGAGGCGGGTAGAGATCTACTTAATACGTTTTTATAGAAGTTACCAGTGATTCTTTTTTTATTTGGTTGTAGTGCCAATACGAAGGATGGGATTCCAATTGTAACAACACTTGTTAGAGTTAATTGAATTGGGATAAATGGATACTGTGTTGGTAAAAAGACGAATAGAACTGCTAAGATTGTTGCGTATGTTGTTTTCGTTAAGAAGAGAGTAGCTGAGTTTTCGATATTGTTGACGGTTCTTCTTCCTTCGGCTACAACTTTTGGCATTGCGCTGAAATTCCCATCTAATAGTACAAGTTGTGAAATGTTACGAGTTGCATCGCTTCCATTTGGCATTGCAATACTACAGTCTGCTTCTTTTAAAGCGAGGACGTCATTGATTCCATCTCCTGTCATACCAACGTAATGACCTTGTTTCTTTAATGCAATGACTAATTTTTTCTTTTGAATTGGATTTACTCGTCCGAAGACGGTATACTTTTTCGCAGCTTCATAGATTTCTTCATCGGTTGTGAGTTTACTCATATCGATGTATTGATCATAGTGTTCGATTCCAGCACGTTTTGCGATTCCAGATACAGTCTTCACGTGATCTCCAGAAATAACTTTAATTGCAACCCCTTGTTTTTTAAAATAGTTAAGTGTCTTTTCAACGTCGGAGCGCATATTATCTTGAAGTAGAATAAAACCTAAAATTTGTTGACGGCCCCCTTCTTTTTTCGTAACGACTAGGATACGGTATTCTAAGAGGTAAGGGGATAGGATTGGTTCCACTTTCTGATAGTCGTTTCCTAGAACAAATTCTGGCGCCCCGATATAATACGTTTCTTTGTTTTGAAAAATGACGCCTGAATATTTTTTATCTGAGGAAAACGGAATTAACTTTTCCACAGGGAAATAGATTTTTTTATGAAACTTTTTCTTCAATGCTAGCATCGTAGGGTTATTATCTTCCATTACAGTGGTCATAGCATTGATTGTATTTTCTAGCATACTCTTACTGATTTTTTTGTATGGTAAGATGTCTACTACTTTCATTGTTCCTGTCGTAAGTGTTCCAGTTTTATCTAGACACAGTGTATCGATACGAGCGAGGGATTCGATACAATAGAGATCTTTGACGAGAACTTTTCTCTTGGAAAGACGAATGACGCTGACTGCAAGAACAGTGCTTGTTAGCAGAACGAGACCTTCAGGGATCATACCGATGATTGCAGCAACACTTCCTACGACAGCATCTTGAAAACTGTTTCCGTCGATTTGAGATTGATTTAAAAAGAGTAGGATTCCGATAGGGACGATGGCGATAGATACAAATTTAATAATATGATTTAAAGCATCCATCAAAACAGATTTAATATGTTTTATTTGTGTTGCCTCTTTGGAGATCGTAGCTGTGTAATTTTGAAGTCCTACATGTTTTACTTGTCCAACGGTATGACCGCTTATGATGAAGCTACCAGAGAGGAGAAGATCTCCTTCTTTTTTGAATACGGGATCACTTTCTCCGGTAATAAAAGATTCGTCGACTTCACAACTTCCTTTACGAATGATAGAGTCGGTTACAACTTGATTTCCAGGATGAAACTCTAGAATATCATTCATGACGATTTCGTTAATTTCGATGATTTCTTTCTTCCCATTTCGAATTGCCGTCGTTTTAGAAGCAGCGATAATCGACAATTTATCAACAACTTTTTTAGCATGAATTTCTTGGACAGTACTAATGATGGTATTACAGATGACGACACCTAAAAAAAGTAAATTTTTATATGCTTGTACCATAAAAATACAAGCAGCGAGTCCAAAGTTTAACAAGTTAAATAAAGTAAATATGTTATCTCGAATGATTCTCGGGATGGTTTTTGTTGCAACAGAGGTATCATAGTTACATAATCCTTGTTGCTTTGCTCGTTCTACTTCTGCGGTAGATAGTCCACGTTCGATATCGACCTGTTGCATTTTCTAACCTCCTTTATATCAATATTATAGCACGCATAAATCAAAAAAAGCATTACAATTTTGTAATACTTTATTGGTTGACATAGAATGCATAATATTCTTCAAATGTGATATTTTCCTGTTTTATTTTAGTAGCAGCTTCAACGCCAACGTAGCGATAGTGCCATGGTTCGTAATTATATCCTGTGATTTTTTCTAGCCCTTTTGGAAATCTTAAGATAAATCCATATTCATGGGCATGTGCTTGTAGCCATTTGAATTCTTCTGTTTCATCGAAAGAATTGAAACGAACTCTTCTAGTTGTAATATCGATTGCAAGCCCTGTTTGATGTTCTGAATAACCTGGACGTGAAGCATACTTGTCGGCGTAGGCTTGACCCGACTCTTGTTGGTATTCTTGATATACTTGTTGTTGTGATTGATAGCTGCGGTACGCAGAATTCATGTGGAAAGAAAGTCCTTCTTGTGCTGCTTGCTGGCTCATCTTTTGATATGCGTCTCTAACTTCTTTTCGAACCATAAATTTTCCTTCGACTGTAACGAGATCATCCGGTTTATAATTAGCATCTAAATATGTGTACTTATTTGCTAAGATCAGAAGTTGGTCGTTGATATCAGATGGTGTTGTATTCGTATAATAATCGTAATCAGTATTCGCATTGACGTGACGTACTACAGTAGATACATCAAGAGAAGGGTTAGTATCGTGATAAGCGAGATATCTCGGAAGACGATTTTCGATATAATACATTTCAGAAATCACACTTGGTAGAAAATCTGGATCTTTTATTTCTAATTGATCGATATCTTGGTTAACTAAAGATACAATATGTTTTATATCTAAAGATGGATATACTTCGTAGAAATGGAAGTAACGGTCTAATTTTTTGATGTCGAAACCTTTTTGTTTGTGTAAATTTAAGTTGACCGCTCGAACGATTTTATTTGCTTTTTGATTTGGATAAGATTGATCAAAGGCAATATAAGAAGATAATTTTTGGATTTGAAATTCTGTTTGCTTTTTTAAATCTTTGATAGCTGTTTTATGCTTTGCTTTGATTAAGTCAGATATTTGATCGTCTGTTAAATTTTTTTCGATGAATGAAATTTCACTAGATTGATATCCCTTTTTCCATAGTTGAAAGGAAGGACTACGGAAATAAATGACGGCAAAGATGATAACGATGAAAATAAGTAGGGATAAAATAATGCCTTGTTTTATATTTTTTTTCTTTTGCTTTTTCATAAGATCACCACCTATTGTCATTATATCAAGGAGATAGAAAAGATACAATCGACTGTTAGTAGAGTGATAAAAAAATAAAATGTCTGATTGACATTTTATTTTGCTAAGTAGTATGCATAGTATTCATCGAATGTAATATTGGCATCATGAATTTCTTTTGCAGCTTTAACTCCGACATAACGATAGTGCCAAGATTCATAACTATATCCTGTAATTTTTTCCTTTCCTTTTGGATATCTTAAAATAAATCCATATTTATAGGCATTTTTTTGAAGCCATTTGAATTCTTCTGTCTCTTCAAAGTCATTTGCAATTACACCATCTGATACGATATCGATACATAGCCCCGTTTGATGTTCTGAATATCCTGCCCTGGCAGCGTATTCATCGGCGTATTCTTCACCACGTTGATTTTTATATCGTTTCCAAACGGCATCTTGTGATTCGTAACTGCGAAAAGAGGAGTTTGCAATTAATACGAGTCCTTCTTCGTTTGCTGCATTCCACATTGCTACATATTGGTCATTTACTTCTTCTCGAACGTGATTATCTTCATATGCATATCGATTACTAATCTTAATAAGATCGTCTGGAGTATAAGAGGCATCGAGATAATTGTATTTGTTCGTCAGAATTAAATTCTTTTTTGACATGTCTGTCTTTTTGGTATGTGTATACGGATCATAATCGGCGTTGACATTGACGATAGCAACGACATTTTTAGGACTTTCCTCTGTGTTTTGATCCATGTATTTAGAATATCGATCTAAGTTTTCATAGATGAAGTATTTTTGAATAATTAATTTCGGAATATTGCGATTGTATTCTTTTTTCAAAATATCATCGATTTGTGTATCTTCGAGATTGTTTAAAATTGTCTCAACTTCGTCATCTTGATATCCAACTTCTTTTAATTTATACGTGTAGCTAGAATGATAGCTAAAATAGTTGAATGCGAGTATTCCTATTATGATGACTGCAATCAATACGACTGCTCCGATGATGACTTCTTTTTTTAATCTTCTTTTCTTTTTATACATATGATCACCCTAATTTCATTATACCAAATTTACTAAAAAATAAAAGGAAAAAAGGATAAACCATAAAAATTGTTGCAAACTAGGGGTAGATAGGAGAATCGATATGGAATTATTTTTCTTATGTATGAAAATTTTTATCGCACGTATTATGGATGTATCAATTGGAACATTGCGTATCATATATTTAGGAAAAGGAAAATCAAAGACAGCTTTTATCTGTGGTTTTTGTGAGGTGTTTATTTGGTTTTTAGTGGCGAAAGATGCCTTAAATAGCGATAGCAATAGTTGGTGGATCGTAATTTCATATTCTTTAGGATATGCGGTTGGTACTTACATTGGAAGTTATTTATCGGAAGTATTTGTCAAGGGAAATTTTGGGGTTCAAGTTGTAACAAGTCGTCAAAATCATCGTATGATCGATACCCTTCGTAAAGCTGGGTATGCTGTTACGGTAATGGAAGTACAAGGAAAAGAAGAAAAACAGGGAAAATACCTGTTGTTAATTGAGATCAACAAGCATCGTTTCGAACAGCTTTCTCGTCTGATCAAATCGATGGATGAAAAAGCATTTATTATCGTAAACGAGACGAAGTATGTTCAAAATGGATATATAAAATAAGTTGTTTTTTATGAATGTTCATGTTAAAATTTCCATAGGGAGTAGGTTTTATGGAAATGATTGGAACTTGTTTATTTATTTTTTTAGGTCGCATGTTGGATGTATCGTTAGGTAGTCTTAGAATTATCTTTTTAGGGAAGGGAAAGTCACTACTAGCTTGTATTTTTGGTTTCTGCGAAATTTTTATTTGGTTTTTAGTAGCACGAAACGTCCTTTCCGGAACGAGTGAATGGTGGTATATTTTTCCTTATTCTTTTGGATATGCATCTGGTACTTATATTGGAAGTTTATTAAATGAAAAATTTGTAGGTGGCAATTTAGGTGTACAGGTTGTAACGAGTCATCACGATGCGAAGGTGTTGGAACATATTCGATCAAATGGATACGCAGTGAGTGCGATCGATGTACAAGGAAAAGAAGAGACAAGCAAGTATATGCTTTTTATCGAAATCGATAAAAAACATGTGGAACATTTAAAAGAGGTAGTAAAAGAGGTAGATCCTACAGCATTTTTAGTAGTAAGCGAGACAAAATATGTTCAAAATGGGTATTTTAAATAAGACAATTTGTCTTATTTTTTTGTATAAATTAAAAAGAGTTACATATTTTTTAATAGAGGTGAGTTATGAAGAAACTATTATGTTGTATGATAACGATATTGTGTTTTGTTCCAATGATTCCAGTACATGCAGAAGATTTAAAATTGGCGGAGAGCGCGAAAAGTGCGATTTTATTGGAGGCGAGCACGGGACATATTATTTACGAAAATAATTCTCATGAAAAGTTAGCTCCTGCTTCTATGACGAAGATGATGAGCATGTTACTTATTATGGAAAGTATCGAAAAGGGAATTTTAGACTGGGAAGAAGAGGTTACCGTCAGCGAGAATGCTTCTAAGATGGGTGGAAGTCAAATTCTTTTGGAAACTGGCGAAAGGATGAAAGTGAAAGATTTATTCAAAGGAATTGCAGTTGCAAGTGGAAATGATGCGGTTGTAGCACTTGCAGAAAGAGTTGCTGGTACGGAAGAACAATTTGTAACGATGATGAATAATCGTGCGAAAGAATTAGGATTAAAAGATACGCATTTTAAAAATCCACATGGATTAGATACAGCAAATCATTATTCTAGTGCATACGATATGGCGATGATAGCAAAAGAATTAGTCAAACATGAAAAAGTATTAGAGTATTCATCGATTTATGAAGATTATTTAAGAAAAGGAACAGATAAAGAGATATGGTTGGTAAATACAAATAAATTAGTTAAATTTTATCAAGGTTTAGATGGTCTTAAGACTGGATATACGAAGGAGGCGGGGTATTGTTTAACATCGACTGCTGAGAAAAATGGAATGAGACTTATTACAGTTGTCATGGGGGAACCGGATAGTAAAACGAGAAATGCAGAAACGACAGAGATGTTAGACTATGGTTTTTCACAGTACGAAGTAGAACATGTATTGAGTAAAGATTCTAATCTAGGAAAGATTGAGATAGAAAAAGGAAAACAAAAATATGCGACGTTGGTTCCAAGCGAGGAGATTACTTTGTTACATAAACGGACAGAACAAAAGAAAACAGCTACTTATGATGTACAGTTAAACAAAGTAAAAGCTCCTGTAAAAGTCGGAGATTCAGTTGGTAAACTAAACGTAAAAATCGATGGAAAGACTACGCAGACAATCGATGTTACGATAAAAGAGAAAGTAGAGAAGGCTAATTTATGGGAATTATATTTACGCTATGTTGGAGATATGATTTCCGGAAATATTAAACTAAAGTAAGTAATTATAAGAATTGCTTACTTTTTTTGTAATATATGATATAATAATTGTAGAAATGAAGCGCTAGTACAGGCTTATTTATTAAGTTTTGTATTGGCGCTTTTTATTTATTTGTAAAAGGAGGGATATTAAATAAAGAGAAATTATATCAAAAATAGTAGAGAGGATGTTAGATGTGAAAAGAAAAAAAATATTATTAGGAATGATGATTTGTGTTTTGGCTTTATATCCAAGTGTAATTCAAGCGCATCCAGGGAGAACTGATGCCTATGGGTGTCATACTTGTAGGACAAATTGTGCGAAATGGGGATTGAAAACAGGAGAGTATCATTGTCATGGAACAAATAATTCTACTCAAAACAATATTAATACCAATACTAATTCTCAAAATACTACGACGAATGGTGGGCAGAGTAGTACGGTTCCTCAAACTCCACAGTTAAGTTCAGATACATCTTTAAAACAAGTGATAGTCGAAGAACAAGAAATTATGATTAACGATGTTATGTCTTACACAACGAAAGAAGAGCAAGTTAGAATTCAAGCGTTCCCAATAGATAATAAAGCATCAGTTCAATATGAGGAGATTGTTTCGTTATCTTTGGGGCTTAATGAAGTTCATTTGGTAGTAACTGCGGAAAATGGAGCGACGAAGGATTATACTTTGAATATTACACGCGAAGAAGTTTTGAGTGATAATACTGATGTAAAAATCTGGGTCGATGGAAAAGAAGTTACATTTACTAATGGAAAAAGTAGTACGATTTATTTATCAGGGCAAGATAAAGTAGATATTCGGTACGAATTAGCAGATCAAAAATCCAAGATTAAGATAACAGGAAACGATAAAATTCCTAGTGGACGTAGTAGTATATTGGTAGAAGTAACAGCAGAAAATGGTAAAATGCAAACATATGAGATTATTGTAGAACGTACGGACACAGCAACATCAGTGATTTCAGTTATATTGATGTTTGCGATTGTACTTGGAGGACTTTGGCTTTATGATCATTTTAAGCATAAAGGTAAGTATTGGCAACAAGTTAAGGATATGGTAAAACAAGCATTTGTGAGAAAAAGATAAATTTTAAGAGAAGCGTTCGCTTCTTTTTTTTCTTTTCAAGAAGGAGATTTCCTCTTTTTTTCGTATGATATCGTTAGAGGTGATCAGATGAAAAAATGGTGGAAATATTGTTTTATGATCGTACTTTTATTTCCTTTTCTTCCCATTGTACAGGCAGGAAGTCAAGATACTCAGATTACGAGAAAGATGATACCGAAAGTGTTTTCCAATGTCGTGATACACGGAAGAACTTATTGGAGTCAAATGGGATACCTTTATACGAATGGAACTTTAGCATATTGTATCGAACCAGAAGTAGGACTAAGTGAATTTATCTACGATTCTTATTTAGATTTTGGGATAGAAGGTTTAACTCCAATACAAAAGGAACAAATGGAACTGATTGCTACATATGGTTATCAATATCCTGGTCATCAGTCAGATCGATATTATATGGCAACTCAAGCATTGTTGTGGGAAACAATTGGATATCAAGAAGTATATTTTACTACTGGTGCTGGGATGCAGGGGCTAAGAATTGATGTCAGTGCGGAAAAAAATGAGATTATGAGATTGATTCAAATGGATTGGAAAAAGCCTTCATTTGATGAATCGACAGTGATTGTTTCGATGGAAAGTGAGATATCTCTTACTGATCAGAATGCGGTACTATCTAGTTATCAAATAGAAAAGCAAACAGGAGTGAACGCATCGATTGAAGGAAATACTTTAAAAGTGACAGGGTTAACAGTAGGAAATGGCGAAGTTGTGATGAAGAAAAAAGGAAAGGCAGGGCAACATAGCTTTATCTATCGTAAGACAGGCTCTCAAACACTTGCGTCTTTATCTCTAAGTTCTACTCTACAAAGTAAAGTACATTTTGAAGTGAAGGGAGGAAAAATTAGAGTTCAAAAAGTAGATCGCGATACGAATGAAAGTGCTCCTTCTGGATCGGCTAGTTTGAAAGGGGCAATTTACGAAGTAAAGGACGAAAGTGGAAATGTTGTAGATCATATTAAAACAGATGAAAGTGGGATCGGTGAATCTAAAATGCTTGCGTTGGGCGAGTATACGGTACAGGAGAAAACAGCGAGTGTAGGATATTTGGTTGATCCTGAAATTTATACAGTTTTGTTATCGAAACAAGTTGGAGAAAGTATTGTAGTTGTTGAGTCAAAAGAACAAGTGATTACGAATCAAATTGAATTTATGAAAGTGTATAACGAAGGAGAAAGTGGAGCGATGTTACCTGAGGAAGGAATTACATTTGAAATTTATAATCAATTAGGAAAACTTGTGAAAACAGTTGTAACAGATCGTACGGGATATGTATCTTTTCCATTGCCGTATGGAAGCTATAAGGTAAAGCAAAAAAATACAAGTCCTTATTATGAAAAAATAGATGATTTTGAAATACATGTATATGAGGAAAAGAATGAACCTATTCGTTATGTTTTGTCTGATGCACTTGTAAAAGCGAAATTAAGAGTAGTAAAAATTGATGCTGATACAAAAGAAAAAATCAAAATGGCAGGGATCTCTTTTAAAATTAAAAATGCTGAAACAGGAGAATATATCAAGCAACAAGTAACATATCCAAATGGAGGAGAAATAGATGTGTTTAAGACGAACGAGAATGGAGAATTTACAACTCCAGAGCCTTTAGAAGGTGGGAAATACATTTTAGAGGAATTTGATGGGCCAGATGGGTACTTGCTTGGAAATCCAATTTCATTTGCGATTGATCAAGAATATCTCATTGATGGTGAAGTGATCGAATTAATCGTCGAAAATAGAAGACCAAAGGGACGACTACAAATCGAGAAAACAGGAGAACAAATTTCGTATGCAAAAACATTAGGAGGAATTAAAACAGTTCATGAAAAAATTCCTTTACCTCAAGTTACTTATGAAGTTACGACGAAGCAAGATATCATTTATCAAAATCAAAAGTTTCAAAGTGGTCAAGTCTTTTTGGAATTAGTTACAGGAGAAGAAGGTGTTGTAATCAGTGATTTATTACCTCTTGGAACTTACTGTGTAAAAGAAAAGAGTGTGCCTGATGGGTATCAAATAGATTTGAAAGAATACTGTGGTACCTTAAATTTTCAAGATGATAAGACCCCAGAGGTGACCTTCAAATTTTCCTTTCATAATGAAAAAGTGAAAAGAAAACGATACTTTCAAAAATTAAAAGAACAGTTTGTCGGGATTGTAAATCAGGAAGCTGTCTATCAAAATGTAAGTATGGAGGGTATCGAATTTGGATTATACAATAAAGACACTTTAATATTGAATGATTTATCGGTTGAACCAGATACTAAGTTAGAGACGATTGTGACAGATGAAAAAGGAATTGGAACAATCGAGCTGCCACTTCCAAATGGAACGTATTATTTAAAAGAACTTTCAGAAGTAGAACCATATATCAAAGATGAAAGAAAGTATGAATTTACGATCGACGATACGACCAAGCAAGAAGAGGATGTCTTAGAGACACCAATTATAAATCGTGTAAAAAAAGGAACTTTAGAACTAACCAAACGAGATGATGAGACTTCACAAATTTTAAGAGGTGCAGAAATTACTTTGGCTTATGAAGATGGAACAGAAATAGCAATCGATCTATCAACGGGAGAATTAACTTTACGTCAAATGCCATATGGAACTTATCGGTTGAAGGAAATAAAAGCTCCACAGTATTATCAAAAGAAAGAAGATTTTATGTCATACGAATTGCAATCGGAAATTGGGAATGTAACAATTTATAATAAAAGAATAGTAATTCCAAAGGCAAGTAATACGATGAAATATACGAAGGTTACAATTTTTACCTTGTTTATATTTGGTATTTTATTAGTGGTAGGATCGAGATGGATGGCACGAAGACGCGGTTTATACTAATTTTAGGATGTGTGTGTATTTTAGGATCTACTTATATATATATTTCGTATCGTAAAGAAAACATCATTCAAAAAGAAGATGCAAAAGAAAAAATAGTTCAAATAGAGACTTCTTCTAATGTTGAAAAGGAAGGGTATTTAAAGATTCCTTCCATCGCATTATATCAGGTACTAGAAAAAGGAGGGGTAGCGCAATTATTATCGGAGTCTAAAGTAGCTTATTGGAATGTACCGGATAGTAAAAATATTCATTTTGTAGGACATCGTATTCCAGCTGTATTTGCATCACTAGAGAAATTAGAAAAAGGAGATATCGTAGAATTATATTGGAATGGGGTTTATGGTAGATATCGAGTTAGTGACTTTCAGGTTGTGAATGAAACGGAGTTTCCTTCTTTTCCATCGGTTGGTAATTTGGTGTTAATTACGTGTATGGAAGATGATTCCAAAAGATTGATTGTCCTATGTGAAAAAGAGAGCTGAATGCTTGTATTCATTGACTTTACATCGATTTGATAGTAAACTATTAGTAGTATGGAGGCGAGGCAGAATGGGACTGCAAGTGATGGAAAAATCTTTCGGTATACATCCTAGCGATCGTTCGGAACCCTTGCAGGCTACAATTTCAGATCATCGTGGGGAAAAAACGTGTGAACTCATGTATGGAACGGGAGAAAACACACAAATACTGACGATGGGATACGCACAATTCTTAAAACAATTTTCTGAATATATTCGCATGAATCAAGGTAGTTTGTATAGCTTAAAAAATAAAAAAGGGTTTGATCTTACAAATAAGTACGAGGCAGCATATATCTTTTGTGATCGTGAAAACACGGATTGTAATCGGATTGAAATTTATTTAGAAGGTGATTCTCTTACTTTTTATCAAGCGATGGAGACAGAATTTGATCGTTATTTTAAAAAAGTACGTAAAGAAAGTGGACAGGTAAAAGAGTATGATTTTTCAAACGAATATTACGAAAATTTATCGGTCCAACAAAAAGAGAGAATTCGAAGAGCAAAGTACAATGTGGTCAGCGACTTAGAAAGAGAAAACCATAATGGATTTCTTCGAAATGCACATAAAACAACTGCTGTTCAAATGGGGAGAGAACCTAGTCGTCAAATGTTAGAACCTGATGAATATTATTTATTTGAAATTGGAACAGTGACAGAGGAGTTTCCTATAGAAGTACGAATTCGTGTACACCACAATGATCCGTTTGCCCGTCTTTTAAATTTAGTTTATATGCAAGTCAACGGGAAAAAGCCAATGATACAAGGACCTCGTCATACGTTAGAATATATGAAAAAAATGTACGAACGCGCAAAAGCGTTAGAACTTATGAGTTTGGATCATACAGAAGAAGAAGTTTCTATTAAGAGTTAACTTCTTTTTCTTATGGTATAATAAAGAAGGTGATTAGAATGAAAACTTATATCAAGGGGAATTTTCGAAAAAGTATTTTTCGTTCTGATAAAGGATATGTCATTGGTATTTTTAAAGTCAGAGATACCAATGATGAAGCGATGAGAGACTACATCAATAAAACGATTACGTTTACGGGATATTTTCACGAGTTAAATGAAGATGATACATATTTGTTCTATGGAGAAGAAGTAGAACACCCAAGATATGGATACCAGTTTCAAGTGAGTGATTACGAACGTGTGAAACCAGAGGGAAAAGATGGTGTCATTGAATTTTTAGCAAGTGATTTATTTCCGGGAATTGGGGAAAAACAGGCAAAATTAATTGTGGAAACCTTAGGCGAAAAAGCTTTGGATAAAATATTGGAAGATCCGAGTTGTCTGTCTCTCGTTCCTAAACTATCTTCGAAAAAAGCTGAT
The DNA here is from genome assembly GCA_937944975.1 of uncultured Mycoplasmatota bacterium. Lineage (GTDB taxonomy): Bacteria > Bacillota_I > Bacilli_A > RF39 > UBA660 > Fimihabitans. Next base: position 25,297 of record CALEBF010000011.1, read on the forward strand.
AAAATTTATCACATTTTAGAAAAATACGAAGAGAGTCATAAAATGATTGTTTATTTAAGTGATCTTGGATTTTCTATGAAAGATGCACTTTCTATTTATAATACTTATCGTTCGCATACGATGGAATATTTAGAGCATAATATTTTTAGATTGATCGACGATGTAGATGAGATTACATTTTTGAAAATAGATCGATTGCGTGGGAAACTTAATATTGATGCACATGATGAAAGAAGACTAAAAGCTTGTTTATATTACGTCATGGAACAATTGACTTTTGCACGTGGAGATACTTATTTAGACTTATTAGACATCTACCGAGGAATGAATGATTATTTACACGAAGAGCTCGACTCCGATTTGTTTGATTCTATCTTTCAAGAGTTGATCGATGAAGAAAAAATAGTGCTGGAAGAAGATAGTGTCTATTTGAAAGAAATCTACGACGCTGAAAATCGCGTTGTGGAAAAAATAAGAGGTTTACTTTCTATGCCACCAACAAAGTATAAGAAGTTGGATACGGTATTGAAATCACTTGAGGAGCATAGTGGAATCGTATATAATGAGCAACAAGAGAGAGCAATCCGGTCTGCACTCGAAAATAATCTTTTGATTATTACAGGTGGTCCTGGAACAGGGAAGACGACGATCATTAAGGCTATCGTCGATTTATATCAACATTTAAATGGATGGAAAACAGATGAACTCATGGAACATTTAGCACTTTTGGCACCGACTGGACGTGCAAGTAAACGTATGAGTGAATCAACTTATTTACCAGCTTCTACGATTCATCGATTTTTAAAGTGGAATAAAGATAACAATGAATTTGCAATCAACGAATGGAATAAGGCACAAAATGATTTTATCATCGTCGACGAAGTGAGTATGATCGATTTACCACTTTTGGATCATCTCTTAAAAGGCTTGAATCATCATATTAAATTGATATTGGTTGGAGACTATAATCAGTTACCATCTGTAGGACCAGGGCAAGTATTAAAAGATTTTATTGAAAGTGGTGCGATCGAAACAATTCATTTGGATTTGTTATATCGCCAGGATGAAAATTCTTATATACCTACGCTAGCTAGAGAGATCGAAGAAAATCATCTCAGCTCTTCTTTTTTAGAAACGAAAAGTGACTATACTTTTTTGCAATGTTCTTCGGAGCATTTGCGTCATAATTTAAAGAATTTATGTCATCAATTGGTAGAGAAAGGATACGACGAAAAAAGAGTTCAAATTATGGCTCCGATGTATCGTGGAGAAAATGGAATCGATCAGTTAAATCAAGAGTTACAAGAAGTCTTTAATCCAAGAAGTGATACGAAGCGAGAGCTCAAATATGGAGACGTAATTTTTCGCGAGCAGGATAAAGTATTGCAACTTGTGAATATGCCAGATGAAAATGTATTCAATGGAGATGTCGGTGTGATTTCACAGATTGTCTCTGGAACGAGAAGTAAGACTGGAAAGACTGAAATCTATGTAGATTTTGATGGGAATGTCGTTCGTTATCAAAGTAAGGATTTTCCAAAATTGAAACATGGGTTTGTCATTACGATTCACAAGTCACAAGGAAGTGAATTTGAGCTTGTCGTGATGCCGATGAGCCATACTTATCACCGCATGTTGTATCGTAAACTCGTATATACGGGAATTACGCGTGCCAAAAGAAAATTGATTTTACTTGGAGAACCACAGGCCTTCCAAAAAGCAGTGCAAAATAATGGAGAATATATACGTCGCACAAATTTAAAAAATAAGTTGAAAACGATGTATAATGAAACGATTCGTGGGTAATCTATAAATGTATGTTAGAAAACATACGATATTCATATTTTTTGGCTGAGAGGTGATAGGATGAAAGAGGCAAGTAAAACTCTTGCGTTAATGGCGCTTGGAGGAACTGCTGTGTGGGCATACCAAAAGTATAATAAGCCTGCCATGAAGAAGATAGAAGATGCTATGAATCAAGGCTTGAAAAAAGCAAATGCGAAGTTAGAAGATATGATGTAACAAAAGTCCCCAAAACGGGGACTTTTATGTTTTTAATGTTATGAAATTTTAAAAATATTCCATACTAATATTGGTGATCGTATGGAAATGAGGAAACGTCGAATCAATATTTTATTATTTTGTCTATGTCTTTTTACCTTCTTTTATTTGTTGCTGATTTTTATGCCAAAGGGAAAAGAAAAAATGATCGATGTCGTGGGACTGAATGTAAGTGTCGCGCGTAAATTTGCTCGCGATAACGATTTAAACTTAAAAGTAAAAGAAGTTTACAGTGAACAAGTGAGAAAAGACATCGTGATAAAGCAGAGTATCGTAGCGGGAAAGCAATTACGAGAGAAAGAAACGTTGACTGTAACGGTGTCATTAGGAAAAGATGAGCGAGAGCTTTATAAAAAATACAGGGTAAATGAACTTGGTATGATTCCAATTATCGTTTATCACGAAATAGAAAAAGTAGATGAAACGACCAAGCAAGAAGATGGAACAACGGATAAAAATGGTTTCGTTCGAACGGTGGAAGCCTTTAAGAAAGATTTACAATATTATTATGAACATCAGTACCGCATGATAGCACTTCAAGATATGGTAGAGGGTAACATCGATGTAGAAATGGGAAAAAGTCCAATCGTATTAACGTTTGATGGTGGATATGAAAATACTGTCAAAGTAATCGGTGAGACGAAAAATGGAGAACTAAAAATAGATCCAGATTGTGCCCTCGGCATTTTAGAATCGTTTAAAAAACAATATCCTGATTTTCAAGTGACCGCCACCTTCTTTGTCAATGAACATTTATTTGGAGATAAGAAATACGATAAGAAGATTTTAAAATGGCTCGTAGAAAATGGATATGACGTAGGAAATGGTACGATGACAGGCACGGATATTACGACATTGGATGATACAACGACAGAAAAGGAAATCGGTGGAATATATCACTTACTTGAAGAAGTGATACCGGAAGAGTACGTTTCTATCGTCGCACTTCCGAATGGGTCACCGTATCAAGAAGATCATAAAAATTACGATGCGATTTTAGAAGGAACTTACGATCAATTTCACTATCAGACCTATGCGACTTTGCAATCGGGATTTGGGGCGAACGTTTCTTGTTTTGATCTTTCATTCTCGACAAATTTTATCAAGCGAATGAAAGCGTATCATGGTGACGAGGTAACGGATAGTTTAGAGAAACAGATGCAAGAATTAGAGCAGACAAAATATATTTCTGACGGACATATAAAGCAGGTTGTCGTACCAAAAGAACAAAAAGCTCAGTTAAGACTCGATATTGCACACGAAGTAATCACGTACGAGCCTTGATCTACTTTACGGTTCTTTTTTGTTATCTATGTACAAATGAAGAAAAAAAGGTTATAATGAAATCATAGGATAGGTCGATAATATGAAGAGAAGACAAGGTTTTACGTTAGTTGAATTATTAGGAGTTATTACCGTATTAGGGCTCATTGCATTGATTGCCTTTCCAATTATTACAGGAAGTCTTAATAAAGCGAAGAATAATATTTCGGAGGCAACAGCAAAAGTACTATACAGTAATGGAGAAAGCTATATTAAAAAAAATATTAACAATTATAAATTGACAGAGGATAACGTTTTTTGTGTATCGTTACAGCAACTTGCCGATGCGGGGAAGATTAATACGCCGGTAACAGATGCGCAGACGGGAAAAAATATTCCTCTTACGAAAACATTAAAATTTAAAGTAACGACAAATCGTAAATTGACCCACGACCTTAATTTGTATGATCCATCCGAATGTAGTGCGATTTTGGAATCGACAGAATTTATCTTTGATTATACAGGGGGAGTACAGACATTTACAGCACCACGAGAAGGTGACTATCGCATTGAATTATGGGGTGCAGGAACAAATGATTATGCAGGTGGTAAAGGAGCTTATACGAGTGGGGTTATCACTTTACAAAGAGGAGATCGACTTTATATATATGTCGGAGAATCTGGTAAGAAAGGTTCTAGCGGAAATGAAGAAACGCGTACGATGGGCGCAGGTGCCGTTGCGACTTTCAATGGTGGAGGTGCCGGAGGAAATGCAAGTGGTGGTGCAACATACGGATTTTCTAATTACTCTGGAGGAAACTCTGGAGGAGGCGCTACGGATGTGCGTTTAGTTGGTGGTGCTTGGAACGATGCTGAAGGATTAAAGAGTAGAATTATGGTAGCTGGAGGCGGTGGAGGACACGTCTATAGAGATACTGGTTACGATAATCAAAAAGGAAATGCTGGAACGACAAATGGAGAAAAGGGTGCACTTCCGGCAAATCTTACAAATTATCCAAACGATGTAGCAAAACGTGGAACTGGAGGAACCCAGACGACAGGAAACGCATTTGGTATCGGTGAAAATGGAGCTAATGCTGGTATTACCGGAGCATGTAATGGACATTCTGGAGGCGGTGGAGGATACTTCGGTGGATTCGGAGGATCTTCAACTGGTGGAAACTGCCATAACATGGGTGGTGGTGGAGGATCATCTTTCGTTTCAGGATGTACCGGTTGTAGGGCGGTACTAGAAAGTGGAGCCATCGGAACATCGAATACACATTACTCTGGTAAAGTGTTTAAACAAATCGAGATGATTAGTGGAAATGCAGTGATGCCAAACCCTCGTGGAACAGTAAAAATTACGGGAAATGAAGGTAATGGTTTCGCGCGAATTACCATCATAGAAAAATAGGTGAGTGTATGAAAGGAAAGAGCGGATTTACATTGATTGAGTTATTGGGCGTTATTATTATTATCGGGATTTTATCCGTCGTTGCCCTCCCTCAAATCATCAACCAAATGAATAAATCAAAAGGAAATATTTCATCTGCAACGATAGAAGTTTTCTATCATGCAGGGGAAATCTATCTCGATAAGAATCAGTCAACTTATCATCAAAATGCAGGAAATACTTTTTGTGTTTCGTTAAAAGAACTAACGGATGCAGGAGAATTGGAAGCACCACTGATAGATGCGAATAGTGGTCAGGAAATTAGTTTGTCCAAAGTATTAAAATTTACAGTAGAGGATCGTACAGGAGTTGAAATGTTACAATACGATTTAAAATTATATGAACCTTCAGAGTGTAAACAAGTAAACGAATAATGAATGAGGTAATAACCTCATTTTTTGTTTATATTTGGACAAAATAACAAAATTTAATAAATAAAGGCTTACATGAAATATGATAGAAGAGAAATAAAAAAAATCTCTTGAAAAATCATAAAGTTATGATATAATCAGATTATAGTTAAAAAGCGATGAACACGGAGTAGTAATAAAAGGATGTCGTTTTAGAGAGCCTGTGGTGCTGAAAAGCAGGTACGACGAATTTTATGAATTCACCGTCTAGCTGTGTATGAAAGTACGTCCGGTAACGCGTTATAGTTTTGAGTGTATATCGATTACGATATAAAATAAGGTGGTACCGCGTCAATCACGTCCTTAATTGGATGTGATTTTTTTTGAATTAGAATAGGAGTGAATGGGATGAAAGAAAAGATTGAACAGTTACAAAAAGAGATCGAAGAAAAAGTGAAAGAAGTAAAAACTCTAAAAGAGTGGAATGATTTAAAAGTCGAATATCTAGGAAAAAAAGGGCCTATTAGTGCGATCCTTTCTGGAATGAGAGACCTTAGTATCGAAGAGAAGAAGGAAACAGGGAAACTTGTCAATGAGTTAAAAGAGAATGTCAGTGCTTTATTCGACGAACAACGTGCAAAGATGGAAGCGAAGGAATTAGAAGAGAAGCTATCAAGAGAAGAGATTGATATCAGTTTGCCGGCAACGAAGATTCCGGTAGGGACACCAAACATTTTAGAGAAATTGATCGAGGAATCAGAGGAACTTTTCATGAGTATGGGATACGACGTTGTAGAAGGACCTGAGCTTGAAAAAGATTACTATAATTTCGAACTTTTAAATTTACCAAAAGGACATCCAGCACGCGATGCACAGGATACGTTCTATACGAAAGGGGAAGAGTTACTATTGCGTAGTCAAACTTCTCCTGTACAGGTAAGAACGATGTTAGCAAACGAAGAAAAAGAACCACTTCGTATCGTATGTCCAGGAAAGACATATCGTAGAGATGATGACGATGCGACGCATTCTCATCAATTTACACAGATGGAAGGGCTTTTGATCGATAAGAATATTTCTCTTGCCGATCTTAAGGGAACTTTCGATATCATTGCTAAAAAACTATTTGGAACAGAACGTGAGACGAGATTCCGTCCATCTTTCTATCCGTTTACAGAACCATCTGTAGAACTTGATATTTCATGTTTCAACTGCGGTGGAGATGGATGTCCTTTGTGTAAACATACTGGATGGATTACAGTTGGTGGAGCTGGAATGGTTCACCCACGTGTACTAGAAAATGGTGGATACGATCCAAAAGAATGGACTGGATTCGCATTTGGATTCGGTATGGAACGTCTTGCAATGTTAAAATATGGAATTACTGATATTCGAACATTCTATACGAATGATCTAAGAGTTACAGATACATTCAACAGAAAGGAGGCAGAGTAATATGGCAATTAGTATGAATTGGGTACGCGATTATGTCGATTATAAAGATGCGGATTTAAAAGAAGTTGCTGATAAGATTACGCGTGCCGGAATTAATATTGAACAAGTAGAGAGCAAATATATTCCAAACTTGGTAACAGGAGAAGTAATGACATGTGAAATGCATCCGGATAGTGATCACTTGAAAGTATGTCAGGTAAATGTTGGAGATCATACACAACAAATCGTTTGTGGTGCAAGTAATGTACGTGCAGGGATTAAAGTTATCGTTGCTCTTCCAGGAGCTATCTTACCAGGTAATTTTGAAATTAAGGCAAGTAAGATTCGTGGCGTAGAGTCAAACGGAATGATCTGTGCTTTATTTGAACTTGGATTAGAGGAAAAGACAGAAGAAAGTTACAACAGAGGAATCGAAGAATTAGATCCATCTACTCCAGTTGGTGTCGATGTTTGTAAACATTTTGGATGGGATGATACGTGTTATACGTTAGATTTAAATCCAAATCGTAGTGACTGTAACAACCATATCCCATTTAGTTATGAAGTTGCTGCAGTATTAGGTGAAAAAGTAACGTTACCAGATGTTACGACACATCCAGTAAAAGATACGATCGATGGAAAGTTAAATCTAAAGATCGAAACAGATAATTGTCCGATGTACAATGCGAAGATCGTAAGCGATGTAAAAATCGGACCAAGTCCAGAATTTATTAAGTATCGTTTGGAAGTTGCTGGAATGCGTTCTATCAATAACGTTGTTGATATTTCAAACTACGTTATGTTAGAATACGGGCAACCATTACACTTCTTTGATCGAGATAAATTAGGAGATACTATTTTAGTTCGCATGGCAGAAGATCAAGAGAAGATCGTTACATTAGATGGAAAAGAGAGAATGCTTTCAAAAGATGATATCATTATTACTGATGGTAAAAAACCGGTTTGTATCGCAGGTGTTATGGGAGGATTAAATTCTGGAATCGATGAAAATACAAAGTCTATTGTAATTGAGAGTGCTATTTTTGATTCTTATCATGTACGGTATACATCGATCAATCATGAACTTCGCAGTGAGGCATCTTTAAGATATGAAAAGGGACTTAACTACGAATATTGTACGATGGCAATCGAACGTGCTTGTCATTTGTTAGAGAAGTATGCTGATGCGAAAGTACTATCTGGAACAATGACACACGACGTAATGGATAAGACACCAAAAGAAGTAACATTTACATTAACACAAGTAAACGATCTTTTAGGAATGGAATTAACAAAACAAGATGCACTAAAATCATTAGATGGATTAGGGTTTGAATACGAAGTCAATAAAGATGAATTCCATGTTACCATTCCAAATAGACGATTAGATGTAGAGGCACATGTATCAGATTTGGCTGAAGAAATTGGAAGACTATATGGATACGATCATATCGAATCTAAATTGCCAACGGGAGAAGGTAGACCAGGAAGATATATTGGACTTGTAGCGGATCGAAAATTGGTAAGTAAGAGACTTAGAAGTCTAGGACTTAACGAAGCGAGAACGTATACTCTTATTAGTCCAGAGGAAGATCAGTTATTCCGTTATCATCATCAAACGCCAATTGCTTTATTAAGACCAATGTCAACTGATAAGTCAATTATTCGTCAAACACTTTTACCATCTTTGGTGAAGACTGTAGAATATAATAAGGCAAGAGGAACAAAAGATGTATGTCTCTATGAAATCGCAAATACTTATTTTAACGAAGAGGAAGAAGATACGTTAGTTTCTATTGCTATGATGGGAAATTATCTAACACCAACATGGCAGGGAGCAAAGATGAAAGTTGATTTTTATTTAATCAAAGGAATCGTCGAAGATATTTTCGATTATATGGGACTTAAAAATCGCTATACATTTGTAAAAGAAGCAACTCCAGATTTACATCCAGGAATGAGTGCTAAAATCTTATTAGATCGAGAAGAAGTAGGTGTGATCGGAAGAGTTCATCCAAGCGTTATGAAAGATGAACTATACGTAGCTGAATTTAGTTTGAAAAAACTAGCTTCTAAAAAGATCAAACCAATCAAGTTTAAAGAAATCTCTAAGTATCCAAGCGTAACGAAAGATATGGCATTCGTTGTATCTAAGAAAGTACCTGCAGAAGAACTTTTAGCCCAGATTAAAAAAAGTGGTGGAAGATTACTTACAGATATTCATGTCTTTGATGTGTACGTTGGAGAAAATGTAGGTCAAGATGGAAAATCAATTGCCTTCTCACTTACGTTCCAAGATCCGAATAAGACACTACAAGATGATGAGGTTATGAAGATATTTAATAAGATTATTAGCGACGTAGAACATAAATTAGGTGCGGTATTAAGAGACAAATAGGTGTCAATCACTTATTTGTTTTTTTTTATCGCATGATGTATAATAAAATTGAATTTGAAAGTAGGAGAGATATATGAAACGAAAGCTGTTGCTAGGATTTATGTTATGTTTCACTTTAGTGATGACAGGATGTATAGGAAGTAAGCCTTATACGGAGAAAGAAGTTTTATCTTATTTAGAGGAAACATATCCTGGGGAAGAATTTACGGTTGTAAGTCGGGAGAAAACGAAGATCGCGTGTTACCCTAGTAAAAAGTTGTCTCACGATAGTTATATTACGCGAGTTGGTTCTCGTGATACGCAAATAGAGTTTGATGTGTCGGAAGTATTGGTTACTGATCTATGGAACTCGTGTGCATATAATCTTATAGATAATTACATAGAAAAAGCGATTGAAAAATATCAAGATCAGTACGAGAAAGCACATTGTCGAGGAATTTGGTGTAATTTTAACGTAGAAGAATTTGCATCAAACGAAGAGCTAGCTCAATACGTGATAGATATGAATGATGAATTAATGAAATATGTTCCATTTTCTAGATTTTCTAGTAAGCATGACAGTGATTTAAATTTTGGTGTTTCTAAAGATGGGGAGACATTATTTAGCGTAAACTGTAATAAAAATCTTACGTATAATGAAATTATGAATGAGTTTGAGTAAAGAAAAAAATGACAGTGATCTGTCATTTTTCTGTTAGTTCTAATTGCTTTAAGTGTTCTTCGTATGCTTTTTTTTCAAATGTTAGATTGAGTCGTTTCATTTTAAATTCAGGATCTTTTTTCTTGACTAGTTGTTTTACATAATATGTAAGAAGGTGAGGGTTTCTGATCAAGATAGGTCCAATGAAATAAGTTCCGAAAAATTGTTTTGTCATAATTCCATCGTATTTTGTATTAGGAGAACTTCCCACACCTTGTCGTACTTGAAAGATTGGATTTTTCAAGTGCTCGATGACACTTTTTTGATTTTGAAAGCCAATGACTGGTGTTTTTAGAAAATCGCATGTAGCAACGACTTCATCGACAATGCGTATATTTTTTCGCTCTGCTCGGAAAGGAAAGAAAGATAGAGCAGGGTAAGAAACTTGGTGTTCGTCGATAATTTCCCTTCCGAATAGTTCGATGGCATTACCTGTTACGAAGAATGAAAGATGAGACATTCGTTTCCATAGCTCTTCTTTGTAAGAGAGAAGATGTTCTAGTGCGAGTAATTGATTTTTTTCAGTACCAGCTCCAATATATATAAGATCATATTTTGAAAAGTCGATCTCATCATCGATCGTGATGAATTCAATAGAAACATCAATTCCTAGTTGTTCTAATGCTTTTTGAAGTGCGATGACATTTCCACTTTCTCCATACAAGTTCATGAGATCGTAATATAAGTGTGCGATTACAAATTTCATTTTGAATCACCTTCTTTTAAGATTTCTTGAAACGGTAAAACGAGATCGAAATTCAATATAGCAAAAATATCTCCTTTTGTTTTTGCGAGACAGGCAGTTACACCTTCGAGAGATTCAAACGTTTTAATCTTTTTCTCGTCGATTCCGGCATATTTCATTCTCGTTGCAATATCGTAGCGATGCAAACCGATGCAGATTACAGTATCGATATCGTGTCGTGCAAATAGTTCAAAATCGACATCGTATAACCATGATAGATCGTCAAATTGATATCTTCTACTGATTTCTTTCCATCCGATGACGAGCGCCTTTTTTTCAGTGTGACGATCGGTAAACAAGATAGATTGATTAAAGGTTGTCGCATTTTCGTTTTTATTGTTCAAAATATAGACATTGCGATTTTGAAAAGTTGTATGTAAATGATTTTTTTGTTTCACATTGAGTGCATTTAAATAAGTTGCAATTTTTTCCTCTTGTTTTTCTGTTGTCACTACGATTGTGAAAGCTGCGAGTGTATTATAGGCACAGTAAAGCATATCGTATGGAAGTTGAATTACATACTTTTCATTGATCGTCATTGCTGGAGTATCAAAGTCGAGATTGGTAATATGATATTTTGCTTTCGGTGTTTGAAATTTACAATGACTGCAGTGATAATGTCCGAGTGTCTCAAAATGATAGTAATCGTAAATTAATTTATGATGACAAACAGGACAATGGGTAATATTTAAGTTTTTAAATTTTGATTTTGGATAGCTATATTGATTTTGGTCCATGGAATAATAAGTCACTTGAAATTCATTTTCGAGATTAAAGATTTGTAGCATCGGATCATCGGCATTTAAAATTAAGTGCATTTCTTTAGAAAGTGCGCTTTTGATTTCTTCATAGACGAAATCAAAGTGTCCTTGACGTGGAGGTTGATCACGGCTGATATTTGAGATCAATACGTGCGTCGGCTTGATATCTGGAAATACGTATTTTGCATATCGTTCATCAATTTCAAAGACGAGTACGTCGCATTTTAGTTTCCCAAAGATAGAACAGTATTGCAAAAGGAGAGTCGCAATCCCGTAAGTAAGATTAGATCCTGCTACATTGTGAGCAACACGATATCCTAGCTTGCGATATATCTCGGCGACTGTAGAGGAAATACTTCCTTTTCCAGAGGATCCAGTAACGGCGATGATTTTATCCGGAAATTTTATTTTTTTCATAAGCTGTGGATAGAATTTTAGTACAACTTTTCCTGGCAGAGAACTTCCTCTATGTAGAAGTTTTCCACAGAATAAAATAATTTTTCCAGTAATAATCATGATAGATTTCATAACGACACCTCTTAATAAAATTATAACATATCATTGTATTTCGCATGTGACAAATTTTGCAATTTATATTTTTTTTCTAGTTTTGTCGAAATTCACTATAACAAGGTGGAAAGGTGTTATAGTAGTGGTGGTGATGGTAAGATGAGAACAGAAATTACTTATAGAGAGGATAAATTATATATTAATGTAGAAGGGATGGTCAATTTATCTCACATGGATCGTATGAAGCAAAAATTGGATTATATTGTGCGCGAATATCCCGTAAAGGAAATAGAATTGAACCATGAGAATGCGATTGGATGCTCCAAAAAGTATTGGAATGATTATATAGAACCTTTTGAAAACGAATATAGAAATATTAGAATCGTCGTTAAATATTAAGAAAGTGTAAATATAGAATAAATGTGTAAAAATGTATTGAAATATGGAATATTTTATAGTATTATACATGTGAAAGGAGAGGAAAAATGAAAGTACTAAAGTATATTATTACAATGACGTTTGCTAGTATGATATGTTTAGCTTCTGTATCTGCTATTGAAAACGAAGTTGCAAGCGTTGGTGGGGTAAAATACACGACAATTCAAGAAGCAATTGATAATGCTAATGGTCAAACTGTAACTATTTTATCTGATACGACTGAGAGTGTGGTAATTGCAACTGGTAAAAACATAACATTAGATTTAAACGGGAAAACAGTAACAAATGTTGCAGGCAAACATACCGTTATCAATCATGGAAATCTTACAGTTAAAGGTGATGGAACCTTAGATAATGTATCTCATCAAAAAGCAGCCTTAGTAAATGAAGAAGGTGGTGTTGCTAATTTGATTAGCGGAACCTACACTCGAAGCCAAGAAGCTGGAAAAAATCCAACAACACCAAACGGAAATTCTTATTATACAATTGAAAATTTTGGAACAATGGTAATTGGTGATTCTGTTAAGGTTTATAATAATGGTCATTATTCAAGTATGATTCATAATGGGTATTATAATGGTGCAACTCAAAATCCGTCTAAATTATATACACCAACTTTAACAATCAATGGTGGAGTTTTTGATGGTGGAATTAACACTGTAAAAAATGACGACGATGGAATTTTAAAAATTACAGGAGGGTCATTTACAAATACAACACAAGCAGCTGTTCTTAATTGGAATAAGACAACGATTACAGGAGGAGAATTTACTTCTGATGTAGATACTGTTTTAAATGGTAAGATGTCAAATACTGGTCGTAATGCTGGTGAATTAATTATTACAGGTGGAACATTCAATGCTGGTAGTGGACAAATTATAGCTACAATGAGTGGTTCTGAAGATTTAACTGCCGCTGATGTTGTAGTAAGTGGCGGAACTTTTAATAAAGAAGTGAATGCTACATACATTAATTTTAGTGAAGACGAAAAAGAAATAGTTACAAATGAAGATGGAACTATTTCCATCCAGTACAAGAAAGCAGATTATTCAAAAATTAATGAATTAATTACCAAATACAATCAAATGGATAAAAATAAATATACAAATGAATCTATTCAAAATGTAGAAAATGCAATTAATAAAGTGGATTATAATAAAACCATTTTACAACAAAATGAAGTTGATGAATGGGCAAGCGATATTGAAAAAGCATTAAATGCATTAGTTATTAAAGTTGAAAATCCAAACACTTCGGATATGAATATCTTTGCTATTTTGTCTTGTTTGATTGTCAGTGGACTAGTAACTGTTGTTGCAGGTAAAAAATTATTAACACATTAGACTCATATTAATGAACTATCGACAATATTTTTGTCGATAGTTTTTTGTGTATTTTGTAAGATTGAATATTTTCTAGGTTGGGATATTTTTGTACATAAGAGATATGAAAAAAACATAAAATGACTTAGGTGATAATATGGGAATCGTTGGGAAACTACGTAGCTATTTATTAGAAGATGATTTTGTTGTTCATATTTTAGAAAATCAAATTAACGTGGTCAACTACACGAGTATTGGAGAAATTGGTGGAGAAAAAGTGATGATAAGATATGTGGGCGGATTACTTATTATAAAAGGAGAGAGGCTTGTTGTTTCACGATTATTAAAAGATGAAGTATTGATTACAGGAAAATTAAAAACGATAGAATTTAGGTGATGTGATGAAAAATTTTTTATTCCAACGGTTAAGAGGAAGATTAAAACTAAGGATTTCTGGGAAGAATATAGAAAGATTTATTCACCGATTGATGGGACAGAATATAGAATTGTTACGGATTTGGTATCCAAAAAGAGATGTAGTCGAGATCGAAGTTTACAGCGAAGATTACGAACGAATAGAAGAGTTAAAAACGATTTACGATGTTACTATTATAGGCAGTTATGGTATTTTAAGTTTTAGAAAAAGAATTAGGTTTTATAAGGAATTACTTTTATCGTTAACGATTGGTTTTTGTTTTCTGCTTCTACTTACAAATACGATTTTTAAAATAGAAGTGGTTCATACTGATTCTGATGTTCGTACTTTTTTAAAAAAGGAATTAGAAGAACACGGTATCAAAGAAATGACAATTCGTAAAAGTTATCATGCGCTTGAAAAAATTCGAAAAGATATTATGAATGAAAATCGTGATCGGATTGAATGGTTAGAGATAGAAAATGTTGGAACTTCCTATATTGTTCGTGTCGAATTACGAGAGATAGAAAAAGAGATGAAACCAGGTGAGGTTCGCAATATTGTGGCAAAGAAAAACGCTATTATTACTCGTGTCGTAGCACAGCGGGGAACGATTGTCAGAACGAAGAATGATTATGTGAAAAAAGGAGACGTAATTATTAGTGGGGAGATTACGTTAAATGAGGAAGTCAAAAATGTAACGAGTGCGGAAGGAAAGGTGTATGGAGAAGTTTGGTATGAGACGAAAGTAGAATATCCTCTTTCTTATAGAGAAGTGAAGTATACGGGAAGAACGAAGAATGTATACGCTTTTCGTTTTTTGAACCATACTTTTGAACTTTTTTCACTCCACCCATTTAAAGAAAAAGAGTACAAAGAAAAGAAAGTATTGTTCGATCCTGCATTTCCGATCGGGATCGTCTACCAAGAACAAAAGGAAGTGGAAAGAATCGATCAGATTTATGGAGAAAAAGAAGCACTTAAGAAAGCGGTAGAATTAGGAAGAAAGCAAATTGAAAGTAAACTAGATGACAATGAGTATGTGATTGGATCAAAAAATTTGAAAGTTGAGGTAAAAGAGAGTAAAATAATAGTAGATATCTTTTTTTCGGTATGCGAAGATATTACAGACTACGCTAAGATCGAACCAAAGGTAGAAGAAGTACCACAAAAAGAGGAGTGATACGATGTTTCGGGAAACAATACTTGATATTTTCGCAAACAATTGGCCGATGATACTTATTTTTACGACGATTATTGTTTCCATACGTGTGACTCAATTGTTGTATCATAAAGAATCATTTCACTTTTATAAGGAGATTTTATCTCTTGGATTCGTCATATATATTCTTTGTTTATTCTATGTTGTTACATTTCAGGACGTCAGTTGGTCTTCATCCAATTTCGTACCATTTACAGAGATGTTTAGATATCGGTTAGGTACAAATATGTTTTATCGTAACGTGATCGGAAATATGATCATGTTTGTCCCTTATGGATTTTTTGTTTCATATTATTTGAAACCTAAAAAAGGTTATATTATTTTCTTGTTATCCTTTATTGCATCAGCAACGATTGAGACAACACAAATGCAGATCGGTCGTGTTTTTGATATCGATGATATCCTACTCAATTTATGTGGTGGTATGCTAGGATATCTTTTATACGAATTTATTATTTATATCAAGGCACACCTGCCTCAAATGTTGAAAAAAGAAGCGTTCTATAATATAATAATGGTAATTGCGATATGTGTAATTATCGCATACCTTTGTTATAGCCCGATAGGAGGATAAGATGAATCAGATTGAAGTAATCAACGAAACAGAAGAAACCATTGATGAATTAAAGACGATTTCAAAGTTGTTGGAATATGCAGTTAATTTTGAAAAGTTAAACAATGTCACTTTTAATGTGATCATTGTTCATAATGATGAAATTCATAAGTTAAATCGAGAATATCGTCATATCGATAGAGAGACCGATGTGATTACGTTTGCACTGGAAGATGAAGAGATGATGAATTTTTCGGATCAGCGTATCTTAGGCGACATCTATATTTCCGTAGATAAGGCTAGAAGCCAAGCGAAGGAATACGGTCATTCTTTTTTAAGAGAGTTAGCATTTTTAACAGTGCATGGTTTTTATCATTTGTTAGGATATGATCATATGACAAAGGAAGATGAAAAAATCATGTTTGAACGTCAGGAGCGTGTATTAGATGGATTTGGAATTAAGAGAGAAATTTAAAAAGCGCGGTTGGAAACGATTTTTGCATAGCTTTGGAAATTCATGGGATGGACTTAGATATGCATATCGTTATGAACAAAGCATGACAATCCATGCGATGACTGTCATATTAGTCATTAGTCTTGGAATCATCTGTCAGATCAGTCGGTTGGAGTGGATTATTTGTATTTTCTTGCTTGGTATTATCGCTGCGACAGAACTTATTAATACTTCATTAGAAGCGGTGATCGATTTAATTTGTCCACATATTCATCCACTTGCAAAGATTGGAAAAGATACAGCAAGTGCGGCAGTATTTGTATATTCCATCGTATCTTTTATCGTATGGTGTTTGATATTTATACCAAAGTTAATCCCAATGGTAACTAGTTGGTTGATGTAGTAAGGAGATCGTTATGAATCAAGAACAAAGAGATGAACAAAAGAAATTAGGAATTAAGCGTTTTTTCAAGAGTTTTACTTATTCGTGGGCTGGATTGACTTATGCATTCCGTTATGAACAAAGTATGTTAGTCCACGTTTTAGTAACATTATTAGTTATATTTGTTGGAATTGTAGTAAAACTTACGTTAGCAGAGTGGATTATTGTTTTATTGTTGATTGGCCTTGTGATTGCAACGGAATTAGTAAATACGGCAATTGAGGCGGTGGTTGATTTATCATGCCCACAAATTGATCCTCTTGCGAAAGTAGCAAAGGATACGGCAAGCGCGGCAGTATTTATATTTGCAACAGTCGCTTTTGTATGTGGTCTTATCCTATATGTTCCTAATATCGTAGATTATATTCAAAGTTTAATGTAGAGGTGTTTATGAAAGAAAAATTATTGAAACAATTAGAGTGTTCCTATAGTCCGTATTCTCATTTTAGAGTTGCTGCTATTGTGGTGATGAAGGATGGAAATGAATTCGTCGGATCCAATGTGGAAAACGCTTCTTATGGAGCGAGTATTTGTGCGGAACGTGTAGCAATTACTTCAGCGATCGCCCATGGATATCACAAACATGACTTTGAATCTTTGTATGTGATGTGTGATAATGAGAAAATCGGAATGCCATGTTTTATATGTAGACAGGTGATGACAGAATTTTTCGAAGAAAATTGTAAAATTGTCGCAATGAATCCACAAGGGGAAGAAAAATATTTTACAGTCAAAGATTTATGTCCATCTCCGTTTAATGAGGATGATTTAAAATGAGAAGTGGTTTTGTTAGTTTGATCGGGCGACCAAATGCAGGAAAAAGTACTTTGATGAATCAATTTTTGAAAACCAAAGTAGCAATTACATCTAGTAAACCACAGACGACGAGAAATTTGATTCAAGGAATTTACAATGATGAAGATACACAGATCGTATTTATCGATACGCCGGGAATTCATAAACCAAATCACAAACTTGGAAAGTATTTGAACGAACAAGCTTATTATAGTTTGAATGACGGGGACATTATTTTATTTTTAGTCGATGCGAGTGAAAAACTAGGGGCAGGAGATCAATACATTATCGAACGTTTAAAAAGCGCTTCTAAGCCTGTCATTTTAGTTTTAAATAAAATTGATAAAATGAAGAAAGAACAGATACTAGAAAAGATTAACGAATATAAAGATTTATATCCGTTTGCTGAAATTGTACCTGTATCAGCGTTAAAGAAAGATAATGTTTCTCATTTACTCAAAGTAATAAAGTCTTATTTACCAGATAGTGTGAAGTACTATGAAGATGGACAAGTTACGAATAAACCGATTGAGTTTGTGATGGCAGAGATGGTAAGAGAAAAAGTGTTCCGTTTTACAGAGCAAGAAGTTCCTCATTCTATTACTTGTGTTGTAGATAGTGTCGAGGTAGGGAAGACAAGCTATCATGTCCATGTAAGTATCATTGTAGATCGAGATTCTTTAAAGAAAATTATCATTGGATCTAGGGGAAGTATGTTAAAGAAAATTGGAACATATGCTAGAAAAGATTTAGAAAACTTACTTGGTAAAAAAGTATATTTAGAGTTATTTGTAAAGACGATTCCAAAATGGCGCGATAAAGAGAAATATTTGGCGGATTTTGGATTTCACGAATTTGAATAAATTTGTAAGATCATCACCATGATAAAATAGGTGATGATTTTATGAAGAAAGAAATGTTATGGGAATTATTTAAACAGACTGGAAAAATAGAATACTATATGAAATGGAAAGAAATGGATAAGGAAGAAAAATAACTGGTGGTGAGTAGTATGGTAGAAGAAGTAGAGGGAATTATCTTAAGAGAAACTCCATATGGAGAGACGAGTAAGATTATTCAAGTACTAACCAAGGATCGTGGAATGATCGGGATCATGGCAAAGGGAGCAAAAAGTTTAAAGAGTCCTTTTCGCAGTAGTACGTTGAAATTAAATCATGCGATATTCCAAATCTATTATAAAGAAGGAAAACTATCTACATTATCGAGTGTCGATGTTTTAGATCATTATCAGAAAACGAGAAAAGACATTATAAAGATTAGTTATGCAAGCTTTCTTTTAGAACTATCAGAACAAGTGATGAAACATAATCCGCATCCAGATATTTATAAACTTCTACTATCCGGTCTTTCCAAAATTGAAGAGGGTTTCACTCCTATGGTAATTACGAATATCATAGAATTAAAATATCTCGAATATTTAGGAGTGATGCCTGTAATCGACGGATGTTGTGTATGTGGAAGAACGGATCATATTGAAACTTTGTCTAGTTATTTGGGTGGGTACGTATGTAGTGAATGTCGCAAAAATGAACCAATCGTCGATGGTAAAGTGATAAAATTGTTGCGTATGTATTATTATGTCGATATTGAGAAGATTTCGAAACTAGAAATCGATGACAAAGTCGTAAGTACACTCAATCAATTCATCGATGATTATTATGACAGATATACTGGACTTTATTTAAAAAGTAAAGATTTTATTAAGACGCTTGCAAAAGTACAATAAAATTTGACTTTTTTTTGTTTTATGATAGAATATGTCGCAAAGTGAGGGGATATTATGGGACTATATTTATCTAAAAAAATTAAAATTTATTCTCCAAAGGTATCATCCAAGTTAGTAATTTATCACGATAGCGATTGGCACGTCGGAATTGATAGTGATATGAAAAGAATGTATCAATTACAGGAAGAAGTAGAACGAATTCAACCTGATTTTCGTTTGATATCAGGGGATATTTTAGATGATGCTGAAGCGAGAAATACTAAGAATGGAAAAGAAGTCTTAAATTTATTACAGCGTTCGGAGGAAGTTTGTCCTACAATTGTATCGATGGGAAATCACGATAATGCTCATAAAGTAGGAAAAGGAGAATTAGACTGGGAATATTCTTTTGATCCGGATTGGTATCGCAAGATTGAAGAAGTAACAAGTAGTCATTTAGTGAAATATAATGATATTTATGAAGGAAATGTGTGGTTAGATGATCAAATTGAAATTGTCGTAATGAATCCACCGTATGAGCATTATTTTGAAAAGGAAGAAGCTAAAAAAGACTTTCTAGCATATTATCAAAAAAAGAATTTGCACTTTAAAACAGGAAAAGATCATTTTCACATCTTAGTTTTACACACCCCCGCGGTTGCTCCAGATTTAGTGCAAGATCTTCCTATTTTAAAAGAGGCAGATATCGTAACTTCAGGTCATATGCACGCAGGAATTGTCCCACCGTACGTAAGACCTTTCATGAATGTTTTTAAGAAGGGGATTACGTTCTCCTAATAATCAATTATTGTGGAATGCGAAGTATTGTTGGGGAAAAATATCTAAAGATGATACGGATTTCATCGTAAATCCGGGAGTGACAAAGATCGCACCTGAAAAAACGGGAGTATTACAACAATTAAATAAAGTATTGCCGAATGAATCATATTGTATAGAGATCCACCCAGAAGAAAAACAAAAAGTTCTATCGCGCTAGCCTTGACAAATATGAAAAAAAAACATAAACTGTATATATAGTGAATAACAAAGCGATGACTTGGGATGGGAAACCAACGAGCGATTATTGATAAGCTGATTCTCTAAAGAATAAGTAAGGTGGAACCGCGGTATGAACCGTCCTTACAAATTTCTTTAGAGTTTTTTATTTTTGAGGAGGAATTATGGAAAACAAATTAACGATGGAAAAATTAGTAAGCTTATGTAAGCAATATGGATTTATTTATCAAGGAAGCGAAATCTACGATGGACTTGCCAACACTTGGGATTTTGGACCTGTTGGTGCAGAGTTAAAAAACAATGTCAAAAAAGCATGGTTGAAAAAATTCATTCAAGAGGATCCAAATAATGTAGGGCTTGATAGTGCCATTTTGATGAATCCCAAAGTATGGGAAGCATCTGGACATATCGGAACATTCAGCGATCCTTTGATCGATTGTAAACATTGTAAGACACGTCATCGTGCAGATAAACTTGTCGAGGATGCTGGAGTAGAAGATGCTGGTGGAATGAGTCATGAAGAACTTATGAACTATATTAAAGAGCATAATGTTGTATGTCCGAAGTGTGGAAAATTAGATTATACTGATATTCGCGAATTTAATTTGATGTTTAAAACATTCCAAGGTGTAACAGAAGATAGTAAGAGCACAATTTATCTTCGTCCTGAAACAGCGCAAGGAATTTTTGTCGACTATTTAAATGTACAACGTAGTATGCGATTGAAAGTGCCTTTTGGAATTGGACAGGTAGGAAAGAGTTTTCGTAATGAAATTACACCTGGAAATTTTATTTTCAGAGTAAGAGAGTTTGAACAGATGGAGCTTGAATTTTTCTGCAAACCAGGTACGGAATTAGAGTGGCATGCATATTATAAAGATTATTGTAAAAACTTTTTGCTACAATTAGGAATCCATGAAGATAAACTTCGCTTGCGCGATCATTCTAAGGAAGAATTATCATTTTATAGTAATGCTACGACAGATATCGAATATAAGTTCCCATTTGGATACGGAGAATTATGGGGAATTGCAAGTAGAACTGATTACGATTTATCACAACATCAAAAATACTCTAAACAAAGTATGGAGTATTTAGATCCAGAGACAAATGAAAAATATATTCCATACGTTATTGAACCATCTGTTGGAGTAGAACGTATCGTACTTACTGTTTTATGCGATGCGTATGAAGAAGAAACTTTGGAAGATGGATCTACTCGTGAAGTTATGCATTTTCATCCATTCTTAGCTCCATATAAAGTAGCAGTACTTCCACTTGTGAAAAAATATCATGGAGAAAAAGCCTGGGAAGTCTACAGAAAATTAAGTAAGTCTTTTATGACGACATACGATGAAACAGGAAACATTGGGAAACGTTATCGCCGTCAAGATGTTATTGGAACTCCATTCTGTATTACAGTAGATGATCACACAGCTAGTGATGGAACGGTGACGATTCGAGATCGTGACACAATGGAACAAATCACATTGCCATTAGAGGAAGTCGAAACATATATTACGAAGAAAGTTCAATTTTAAAAAAGCAAAAAAGATATCAATGATTTGATATCTTTTTTTCAGTATTTTCGAACTTGTAAGTATTTAATTTGTTGGGCAAAGTAATATGGTTTTCTTCAAACAAAGAAGTAAAAGGTATTTCAAACAAATAAGCAATCTTTTCAATCAAATCTAGTGACACATTACTTTTTCCGCATTCAATATCACTCATATAAGTAGTGGATATGTCTAGCATCTCAGCTAGCCGTTCTTGAGTATATGAGTGTTGAAAGCGGTAGTAACGAATATTTCTTCCCAGTGTTCGTTTTAAATCCATATTACCAGCTCCAAAATAAGTTTATGCTATTTTTTGTGAATATAACATAAACCAATATCGGATAAAACTGAGAGACTTCATAAAATAAGGGAAAACTCCCTAAAAAAAATTTGAAAATGATTTGCAAACAAACAAAAATGCTACTTGAAAATAAGAAAAACATCGAAATGATATAAATTTTAAGCTAACGCAAAATTATCTTTTATTTTTTGAAGTTCGTTATATTATATTTATGATTATTTTTATTTTTCTTTTGATGCCATCTGTCGTGAAAGGATGGTTGATAAATATTGTGGGATAAAAATTTATAAAAACAAGAAAGTAATATGATATTGTTATTTTGTAATTATTGAATTTATAAATTATTATCTCATTATTAGTTTATATGATTCCACTTTTGTAACCAAAAAAAGAAACTGGTTTTAAGGATAAAATACAAATAAAAAAATATTATGAGTTATCAAAATTAGCTATAAGACAATATGTTGGAGTATGATTAAAAATATGGCACAAAATAATGTTAAATTATTGCACTATAAAAAGAATTATAATAAAATGAGAATGAAAAAGGTTATATTATTAAGTGACCGTATAAAATAGGAAAAACAACATATAATGATGTCATTTTTGATGAGAAATAGGTTTCGCTTCGAAGAAATAAATAATCTATATAAAACAGTGAGGTGGTTTGAATGGTAATAACAATTAAGGAGCAAGGAAGCAGATTTGGTGTAAGGGGAGCCGCAATTATTTTTAATCATGATATGTCGAGAATATTCATGCAAAAACAAAACGATAACGATTACTATATGTTTCCTGGTGGTAGATTAGAAGTACATGAAGATTCTAAGACTGCTATTTTAAGAGAATTAGATGAAGAATTAGGCATTAAAGAAAACGCTCAGCTTAAATATATAACAGAAAGTTTTATACAATTTCCTAATAATAAAAAATATCACGAGATTGGATTTTATTTTATAGTTAAAATAGATGAACAAAAATATAATTATAACTTAGATAAAACTTATAATTCATTAGATGAAGAAAATGATGGTAAATCAGAATTTGTTTGGCTTGATAAAAATGAATTAAAAAACTATAAAATAATGCCTAACTTTATGGTTGAAAAAATTATTGATAATAATTTTGATGATGTAGATATAGTAGAACATTTAGTATATAAAGAATACAAATAAAAATAAGCATAGTATCTTAATTATTATACGAAAATTTAAAAGGTAAAATTGAAATTAACCTAATTACTTCCAACAATTTAAATTATAATAAGAGATGGAACTATTATATGTTTCGATGACAAGAGTGCTTCATAAACTTTATATAAAAAAAGAAATCGTTTAGTACTCGAGTTCTACTCGTATCCTTTCTACGGTTTCTTTTTCTATTCTTTCATTTTCATATTTGATATGTTTTAATGTATTATATACTAATTTTGTATAGTGGGGAAGGATGGTTGATAAATATTGTTCCTAGACTTCATCACGTATTTTTGATACAATAAAAATAGGTGATTCCTATGTTATATACATCGTTAGAAAATAAAAAAATAAAAGAATTGAAAAAGTTGCATAAGAAAAAATATCGTGATCAGATAGGACTATTTTTAATTGAAGGAGAACATCTTTTAGAGGAAGCATTGAAAAAAAATTTAGTTTGTGAAATTTTCTATTTGGAAGGTTTTCAAAAAGAACAGATAGTTCCTGTTCATACTGTTACATCTACTGTTATGAAAGAATTAAGTGAATTAGAGACGATTCCTAATGTTATTGCTCTTTGTAAAAAGAAAGATGAGGTTGTATCTGGTAATCGTATTTTAGCGATCGACGGCGTACAGGATCCAGGGAACCTTGGTACGATGATTCGTAGTGCGGTTGCTTTTCACGTAGATGGTATTTTACTTGGTGAAGATTGTGTAGATTTATATAATAGTAAAACAATTCGTGCAACACAAGGAATGATATTTCATATTCCGATAGAAAAAGGGAACTTACAAATAAAAATGAAGGAATATCGTTCGAATGGATATCATTTATATGCGACGAATGTAGAACATGGGAAAAGTTTGAAATGTATTGAAAAATACGAAAAAGTATGTATAATAATGGGCAACGAAGGAAACGGGGTAAAAGAAGAGTTGCAAGCTTTATGTGATGAACTACTTTATATTGATATGAATCCTGTTTGTGAATCCTTAAATGTTGCAGTAGCGACAAGTATTATTTTGTATGAGTTGGATAAGTAGGTGATGAGATGGAATATATATATGTAGGACAATTTGTAAATACGCACGGTTTAAATGGGGAAATACGTATTGTATCTACGATTCCTTATAAAAATGATATTTTTAAGGAAGGACATCATTTATATATAGGAGAAGAAAAAGTACCATTTAAAATTGTAACTTATCGTGTTCATAAAATGTATGATATGGTAACTTTGGAAGGAATTGATCATATCGAACAAATCGAACCATATAAAGGTAACTTTGTGTGGGCAAGTAAAGATGAGACAAACAGTGATCAATACTTTTTTGAAGATCTTATCGGTCTTGATGTTTATGATGAAAATGGAAAAATCGGGAAAGTTATCGAAATGCAACAAAGTAAAGCCCATGAAATTGTAGTTATCGATACCGGAACTAAAAGAGTGAAGATTCCTTATGTAGATTTTTTTATTGAAAAGATAGATCTGCCGTCGCATAAGATGTATGTACGACAGGTGGAGGTTTTATTACATGTTGAAGATTGATATTTTAACTTTATTTCCACATATGTTTGACGGATTTGTAAGTGAGTCTATTATCAAGCGTGCAATTGAAAAAGGTAAAGTAGAAATTCAAGTACATAATATTCGGGATTATTCTAAGGATCCGCATAAGAAAGTAGATGACTATGCTTTTGGTGGTGGGAGTGGAATGGTACTGATGCCACAACCAATATTCGATGCTGTCGAAGCGATAAAAACTGAAAATAGTAAAGTGATCTTGTTGACACCACAAGGGAAAGTATTCAAACAAAGTGATGCACAAGTATTATCGTTAGAAACACATTTGATATTTATTTGTGGACATTATGAAGGCTTTGACGAAAGAATACGAACGCTTGCGGATTTAGAATTATCGATTGGAGATTATGTATTAACCGGTGGAGAACTTCCTGCACAAGTAATCAGTGATAGTATTATCCGATTACTAGATGGAGTAATTACAAAAGAATCACACGAATTAGATTCTTTTCAGGAACCTCTGTTAGATTATCCAACCTATACGAAGCCACAAGAGTTTCGAGGAATGAAAGTACCGGATGTTTTGTTGTCGGGACATCATGAAAAAATAAGAGAGTGGCGTAGGGAACAACAACTTGAACGTACACGAAAAAGAAGACCAGATTTATTAGAAAAGAGATGATGGTATGGAACATAGAAATTATTTATTGACGAGTGGAGATTATAATGGCTCAGTTGTTTATATCGATTACGAGAAATTGAAAGGGTTTAAAATTCAACCGAGAAATCAAGTGCCTTATGATGGGGTTGTCGTTAATAAAATGATTCTGATGAAGCCATCATTTATAGAGAAAGTGCTAAAGCGCAAAGTAAAGCGAAAACTAGATGCATATTTAGAGTACATTATCCATATTATGGAACAAGATGGAAATGATGAAGATGGTTCTATGATAGATATGGTGATGAATGATCTCGAACGTTATAAACGTATGATTATGAATAAATATCGTATGTATTTAGAAGAAGAATATATGGAATTATTGATGAAGAAAATTTCTCTTTTAGAGCGAGAGCTTGCAATTAAAAAGATGGTCTATGAACCAGTAGAAGAAAAAACGAGTAGAAGATCGAGATAATGCTTGCAACATAATAGAAAGTATGTTATAATTTTATCTGTTGACGTGATCCGCTGATCCTTGTATATCATGATCATAGTTTAGAAAAAGGAGAGTGACATTGTGAATCTAATTGACAAAATTACAGCAAAGCAAATTAGAACAGATATTCCTGAATTCCGTGTTGGTGATACGATCAATGTTGGAGTTAAAATTAAGGAAGGTTCTAAAGAGAGAATTCAAGCTTTCGAAGGTATTGTAGTAGCAATCCAAGGAAGAGGAATCGGAAGAACTGTAATCGTTAGAAAGCTATCAAGTGGTGTTGGAGTAGAAAGAACATTCCCAATAAATTCACCTATTATCGATAGTATTAAAGTTGTTAGAAAAGGTAAAGTAAGACGTGCCAAATTACGTTACTTAAGAACTTTGAAAAAACAACCAAGAATTAAAGAAAGAAACGATAACACAAAACAAAAAGAAACTAAATAAGGCAATGTGCCTTATTTTTGTTAAGAGGGATAAATAAAGATAATCGTTAGAAACTAACAATGAATAAGGAATAGAAAGGAATAGAGAGATGAAGTTGTTCAAAGAGTTATTACCATATATTATGATCGTCGTTGTTGTAGTTGCAATTCGTGCATTTATTGCAACCCCTGTACGAGTGGATGGAGCATCGATGAATCCAACTTTGGAAGATGGTGAGATTTTAATATTGAAAAAATATGATCGATCACTAAAAAGATTTGATATCGTCGTACTAGATTATAATGGTGAAAAGTTAGTAAAACGTGTGATTGGACTGCCGGGTGAAAAAATCGCTTATAAAAACAACCAATTGTATGTTAATGGAAAACGTGTAAAAGAAACTTTTGAACATGAAGATACTGACGATTTTGAATTAGAAGAGAAGATACCAGATAATTATTACTTTGTGATGGGAGATAATCGTACAAATTCGACGGATAGTCGTATGATTGGTGCGATTGCAAAAGATCAAATTCAAGGAACAACTAATTTTTCTATTTTCCCATTTAATAAGTTTGGAACAGTAAAATAAAGGCTTTTTGTAGAAAGCCTTTTTATGTTATAATAAGGCAAGGTGATATGTATGACGGGACAAAAAGGTGGACATAAAGATCGCATTAAAACGTGGAAGATCATCTATAATCAAAGAAGACAAGAAAAATTGTTATTGCAAGATGCGATGATGCGCCAAAAAAGAGAAGAGAAACAGAAACAAAAAAGATTAGAATTACAATATCGATTGACTTGGAAAGAGAGAACTATGTCATTTTTTCATACTTTGTTCGGCTTGTTTTTAGGCCTTTTTACTCCACGTCAAGTAACGAGAGAAAAGCAAATTGTCTTGGAAGTAAAACCGGGTAAAAACATGGTAGTGACAGAGGCGGATGGAATTAAACTAGAGGCGTTTCAAAAAGAAGTTCTCTATATTGAAAGAAAGATGAATGGGATTGCAACATCAGGTGAAAAATATACGAAAGAGCGTCTTATGGAATTAAAAAATAATATTGCCAAAAAGAAACTGACATTAGCAGGAATTTCAGTAGAATATCAGAATACTAAGAAAAAATATGGAAATCAGAAGATCGATACGGAAGATGTTGCAGATTTATTACCTGCGATGAAAGCAAGTTCGCTTCAAGTTGGAGAACCGATTCGATTAGAAGAGTCTATAAAAAAAGCAGAGAAAGCTTTGCTTGCGGCTGAAACTGTAGTTCTTGCGCAAGAAACAGTATTGAAAGAAGAGGCAAAGCAACAAGAAATTACTAAAACAGAACGTCATAGAAGTCGAGTTGCAGGAGTAGTAGAACCTGTAGAAGTGATCAATTATATCAAACAAGCTACAAAAGATATTAAGAAAAAAGCAAGTCTGATCGAAAAATTAGAAAATCAATTAAAAAGCGAGAAAGATCCGTTTGTATTTCAAGAGATAAAGAGAAAGTTAAGAAATGTACGCGATGAAGTTTTTCAGATGAAATTATTATATAATGAAATGGATCGACAGTATGGTTTTTATCATTTTGATAGCAATTCGAAAGCCTATGAATTAGATCAGTTTCAACTTTTAACGAGTGGTTTAGTTTTCGATGGAATGTTAGAGGAAATCGACGATACATTACATTTTCAGTATAGGGAAACAGAGGAACATCATAAAAAAGAAGAAGAGAAAAAGAAGGAGGAAGAACGAGAAAAATTAGCGAAAGAAAAGGGAAGCTTTTTATTAGAATTAGATGAAGCAGATCAATTGGTTACCGATCAAATTCAAAAACAAAAGAAACAGATTACAAAACTGAGAAAAGAATTAAGTGCAATTACAGTTCCGAAGAAACGAAAAATATTTCATCTTGGATTTATCGGAAGAGCAGTTTCTAATATCGCACAGATGATTGCAGGAGTTTTTTCTTTCTCATTCTTTAAGAATAAAGCTGTCGGTCTTTTGACAGGAGCGTTTTTTATCAATAATGGAATTCGTGGATTAAAAAAAGCGATGAGGCCAGAACGTCATATCGATTATTATGACATGTCGAAAATTAAGCATATGATCAAAGAGCAAAATGATTGTATATATTATGCAGGAGAGTTATTAGAAGACTCTAAAAGTCAATTATCACAAATAAAACACGAGTTAGTAGAGGAATTTCAATCTTTAAGGAATACGATAGAGTATAAAGATATGATGAGCCAGGTATTAGAGATGGAACAGCAATTGGATCATCAAAAATCAATATTGGAAAGAGAACAGAGAAAACTAAATCGAGAGACACATAAGGTAAAGAAATTAGAACGAGAAACAAAAGTATAGAATGGAAGTAGGTTGTATGTTGGAAAAATATAAAAAGTATATCGATGAGGATCATTCATTTGATAAGATGACAATGCTTTGTATTTTTGCCATAATCGTTGTAATAACAGGAATGTTTGGTTTTTTATACGAATTTATTTTTTACTATTTTAATAGTGGGATGACAGAGTTTTATTGGCGAGGTGGAAATTTCTTACCATGGATTAACATCTATGCGATTGGAGCCATAGCTGTCTATTTTCTCACTTATAAAAAAAGACAACATCCGCTATATGTCTTTCTTGTTAGTATGATTGTAACAGGAATTATAGAGTATATTGGTGGATGGTTATTATACGAATTTGGAAATGGACTAAGATGTTGGGATTATAGCTCTGAAATTTTAAATTTTGGTAATATCAATGGATTCGTATGTTTACGTAGTGTTCTTTCCTTTGGAATTTTTAGTTTATTATTGATCTATTTGATTGTTCCAATTTGTTTTTGGATTGCAAAAAGAGTAGATAAGAAGAAATTCATTATTTTTAGTTGTGTTTTGTGCTCTATTTTCTTATTCGATGAGCTTTATAATCTATTATTTGCAAGAATTCTTTCTTTGCCGAGAGCTTCGGATATTTATAAAGAACTTGGCTTTCATTACATTTATTTTAATTAGTGTGAGATGGAGGTTTATCATTGAAACTAGAAGAATTACATAAAGAATATGATAAGTTACAACAGAAATATGGAGCGAAAGAATTAGATTCTATTTACTATGGTGGTTGTACTGATCATCCTGATATTTGTTTTGTCTTTATGAATCCGACGGGAAGAAATATCGCTTCCTCTAAGGACTGGAAGGGATTAAAATCACCGTGGATAGGAACGAAAAATATATGGGATTTATTTTATCGAATCGGTTTATTGGATCAAGATATCTATACTAAGATTAGAGCTATTAAAGGAAGCGAATGGACAGAGAAATTCGCTTCTGAAGTATATGAGAATGTAAAAAAGCATCGATACTTTATTACAAATCTTGGAAAGTGTACCCAATTAGATGCGAGGCCATTGCCTGATTGTGTATATAAGAAATATTTAAACTTATTAGAAACTGAGATCGAATTGATTCAACCTAAAGTGGTTATTTTATTTGGAAATCAAGTAAGTTCGATTGTTCTAGGTGAGAAGATATCGGTTTCTCAGTGTCGATGTAAATTATTTCAGAAGTGTATCAATGGAAAAGAATACGATTGTTATTCCGTATTTTATCCGGTTGGTAATGGAAGGTTTCATATTGATAAAGCGATCGATGATATTTCTTATATTATTCGTACTTTAAAAGATAAAGAGTAAGGAGAATGTTATGAAGAAGTTATTATTTGCTACAGGAAATCAAAGTAAAGCGAAAAGATTTTCAAAAGGTTTGTTAGAAAAAGGAATAGAGGTATTGTCTTTAAAAGATCTAGGAATTCGTTTAGATATTAAAGAAGATGGTACAGATGCGATAGAGAATGCACTAATTAAAGCGAGAGCTTGTTATGAAAAGGAACATATGCCTGTGATAGGAATGGATGATACTTTATATATGGAAGGTGTTCCTAGCGATAAACAACCAGGATTATATGTAAGAAGAGTAAATGGAAAAACTTTAAGTGACGAGGAAATGTTAGATTATTATACTCAATTGGTAAAAGAGTATGGGATCGATGGAAAAGTGAATTGCAAATGGATTTATGGACTTGCATTGATCAATGAAAAAGGTGAAGAGAGTACATATACTTGGGATAAGGATAATTTTTATATGGTAGATACAAAATCTCTTAAAATGAATCCTGGATATCCATTAAATTCTATTTCTAAATATAAGAAAATAGATAAGTACTTTACCGATGTTACAGAGGAAGATATGGATCTTATAAAGATAAATGAAGATGATGTCGTAGATTTTATTGCTAGTCATATGTAGATTCTATCGAATAAAAAATGTGGAAATGAGGTGTCATTATGAATTATGATATAAATGAGTATATTGAGAAGGCAAAAGGAATGCCAAACACGAGCGATGGAGGTAGTGCAGCATATCATTTTGACGATGTTGTATTAGTCAAGTATGAGACGTTAACCAAATATGGGTCGCACGGGAAAAAGAGGAAATGATAGCAGAAGAAGCAAATAAGAAGAGAAATAAAGGTGTAAGAACGCCTGCTCATTTGGCGATCAAACGTGTAGAAAAAGGAGAGAATAATATCTGTTGGGTATTACAGGAAAGAGCTCCTGGTGTTAGTTTTGCTAATTATAGTAGCAGGAACAATGAAACTAAAGTACAATTAGAAAGACAATCAAGATTATTACAAGCACCAGATTCACATTACGAACAATGTGTAAGAGATATATGTGAACTGTTTCACATGGGACTTGAATTAAAAGATAAAAATATTTATTATGATGAAGATAGAGAAAAAGGTGGATTTACATTTATTGATTTATTGTTTCCGGATGCAAGGCCATTAGATTCGAATTCTATTACCGATGTATATGAGTTATGTAGAAATCTTTTTGGGATTAGTAATATGACTATGATTCCACCGTATCATCGTCAGGCAACACAGGAAGAAAAGGACAAGTCGAAAGAAATGACATGGACTATGAAAGGGAGAATGTTTCAAGCGGTGGAAAAAGTTCTGCCTGATTTTGAACAACATAGAAGATGGATTTTAAGAGGTTGTGAACAGGGAGAATTAGAATGTTTTGCGCGACATGGTATCATAGTGGGAGATTTAAATTTAACGGATGAAGAATATCAGCAATTTGACGCTATGGTGGGATGGATTGTCGATGATTCTATCGAACGTATCACATCTGGTGCAAATAAGTTTTGGCAGATTGGAGCGAATGAAATTCGCACTCGTTTACAAGAAACCTGTATGAATGACGCTTGGAAATGTCATCGGGAAAATGACCTTTTACCGATTGATTATGAGGATGACTATGAATATGACAGTGCAGTGAAACAAAAGTTGGAGGCACTTGTCAATGAAAAATTTGAACAAAAACTAGAAGAGCAGGCGAAGTTAAGTAACAATTCTAATATATTACAAGCAGCCAATGATTTAGCAGCCCAAAGAGAAATGTACCGAAAAAGAGGATGGTAGTATTATTTTTATTTAGAAAAGAGAGCGTTTATGAAATTAGTATCTATACCAAATTATGAAGAGTATCGAGTGGATGCGATTTTTGATTGTTATAAATGGGATCCTCAATTTTTAGATCATAATACACTTGCAAAATATGCTCTTGTCATAACGGAGAAAGAATCTAAAGAACTAGCAGAGTTGACTGAGATGTTGGATTCGGAGACGAGATGTGCAGAGGAGTTTTTAAATCGACATTTAGATTTTGCAAAACGATTAGAAATTCCTAAGAAGATTTCATGTGAATTGAAGCGAATGAAAGAGTACGATCCAAAGAGGCATATTCGATTAATGCGTTATGATTTTCATCCTACGATTGATGAAAAATGGGTTATTAGCGAAGTGAATAGTGATGTTCCAGGAGGCTTTGCAGAAGCTTCGTTATTACCTAAATTAGCAATTCGATATCTATCTAAATCTCGGAAAAGTTATGCTAGTATCGACTTTGGAGACATTTTAGCAAAAACGATTGCGAAAAAAATAAAACGTAATGGCACGATCATGTTTGTACATTGTACGTCTTATAGTGATGATCGTCAGGTGATGCAGTATATTGGAGATAAAATGGAATCGCTTGGCTTTCATTCGCTTTATGGTGCAGCAGATCACGTGCGATTCGAAAATAGAGAAGCTATGAGTATTTTAGATGGAAATCAAGGTAAGATCGATTGTATCGTACGTTTTACTCCTTTAGAGTGGTTGAAAGAAATCAAACCAAAAACATGGGTAGGTTATTTTGATACGACTACGCCTTCTTGTAATCATCCAATTGCAATATTCGCTCAAACAAAACGATTTCCACTTATATGGGATCTATTAGAACAACACGGAATTTCATTAGAAACATGGAGAAAATTACTTCCAGATACGATCGAAGTGAAAAATGTAAAAAGAAAAGATGGATATATATATAAGCCTGCTTGGGGTAGAGTAGGAGAAAAAATTTCTATTCCAGAAGCTTGTAGTGAAGGTGAATATCAAACAATTTTAAAAGATGTTCGTAGACATCCAAAACGATATCTTGCACAGAAAAAATTCCTAAGTAAGCCTTTGAAGAGTCCAGATGGAAAACTTTTTCACGTCTGTTTAGGTTCATATAGTGTAGATGGAAACCATGCCGGATTTTACGCTAGAATCAGTGAGAAAAATAGAATTGATTCCGATGCTGCCGATATACCAGTTTTGATTGAAAGGAATAAAAAAGATGACAGGAAAAGAAGTCTATAAAAAGTGGGCACCTACTGGAAAGAGATGGGTAGATTGGGTGAGACCTGTTCCATTTATTGGAATCGATAACCCATATCAAGTTCACGAATTTATCGATGATAGTATTCCAAAGATATTTTATATAAATAATTTAAGCAAAGATACTGCAATTATCATAGATATCGAAGGAGTAGATAGCATCAAAGAAGGAATC
The DNA here is from genome assembly GCA_937944975.1 of uncultured Mycoplasmatota bacterium. GTDB lineage: Bacteria > Bacillota_I > Bacilli_A > RF39 > UBA660 > Fimihabitans. The sequence continues at coordinate 58,472 of CALEBF010000011.1, forward strand.
GCACTTGCTCATCTTGGATACCGTCCAATTCCGATATTTAATGGGACTAATCCATCTATAGGTGTTTCTTCTACTACGAATAATGCTATGATAGAGCCATTATTAGTATGGGGTGCTTTAGAGTTAGAAAAGATAGGATTAGAAGAAGATGCACCACCTGTATTTCTTTTAGATCGAAATCGTTTGAATCGATATAAAATAGATCCATCTATCTTTGATAATAGCTGGGATATTTATCCACAAGATATTCCTTCGCCAGATTATTTTTTACAAAATGGTATTACGAAGATCGTGGTGAGAGGAAATCAATTATCAAGAGATTTGAAGAAAGTGCTATATCCATATCAAAAAAAGAATATCAAAATTTTATTTACGAATGGATATGAAGAAGCAAGAGAAATTAAAATAAAGAAGATCAAAGAAAAAGAGTTGTGATCGGGGAAGTGATGCAATGATAAAATATAGTGGGAAAATTGTACAATTTGGTTTTGGTGCGGTAGGAAAAAGTTTTTTTGAAAAAGTATCTCATGAAATTCAATTTGATGAAAATAACTATATCGTGATTACGAGAAACCAATTTGAATTTGAACCTTATATGAATCTGGGTGGAATTTCCACCAACTTTTTTGTTTGTGATATTAACAAAGATAATTTTAAAGAAGTTTTTAGTACATTTTTGAATCAGGGAGATATTCTTATCGATTTTGCTGATACTGTTGGAACGAGAGATCTATGTCAATGGTGTAGTGAAAATAATATTATGTATCTGAATACGGGAGAAGCGGATTGGCCTGAAAATTGGTATAGTATTTTTAACGAGAATCTTTTAAAGAAAGAGCTTAGAAAAAAATATGAGAACGATCCGCGATACAATCAGTATCCTATCGTATTACAACATGGAAATAACCCCGGTTTGGTTTCGCATTTTGTACAAGCAGGAATCGAATATATCGTTCATACGCAGTATAAAAAAGACAAACATTTGAAACAGTTATTGAAAGAGAATAAGTTGAATGAAATTGCAAGAATTTTAAAAATTCGTATGATACATGTAAACGATATCGATTTACAAAAGGTGAAAGAAGAATATAATGAAAACAAGTTAGTCAGCACTTGGTGTTGTGATTCTTTCTTCTTTGAATTACTAAGCGAAGCAACTCAGAATATTGGAACACATGAACGGTTAAAAGAAAAAGACCAATATCGAATGTTAGATTTAGAAAGAGGTTTTTTAGAATATACAAAACTCGCTTGTGATATGAAATGTCGTACGTATTATCCAAATGGTACTTTTGAAGGATATTTAGTACCACACGAAGAGACAATTACGATAGCAGATCATCTTTCTATTGTAGAAGATGGTAAAACAGTATATCGTCCTTCTGTGATGTTTGTCTACTCTCCTTGTGATCTAGCAAAAGAATATTTAGAGAAGTCAAAGGTGAATAATTATCCTAATCCAGATCCGGATAAACCTCAAGATGTTGAAAATGAACTAGGAAATAGTATTGTGAGAGGACATATTTATCCAAAGGATTCAGAAATTGTTTATCATGAAAAAATAGAAGAAGGTACTGAGTATGTTGGTGTTTTACTAATAGGGAACCACTTTGACCCTGTATGGATAGGGAACCGTATTGAATTATCTTATTTGTATCGCCATAAAAAAGATTCTTATTGGCAGACACCAACGATTACACCAGTTGCGATGTCAGCACTTGCTGCACTTTGTTGGATGTTGAAACATCAGCATCAAGGTGGAATTTACTTTCCGGATGATATTTTAGATTATCACTATATTTTAAAGATCGCTGAGAAATATATATCAAAGACAATTTATAAAACATTCGACAAGAAATTGCTTGCAGACAAACTAGAAATTGATTTTTCAGATATACAATCGAAAGATTTTTTCGCAAAAGAAAAAGAATAATCCAAAACTGGAATTATTCTTTTTTAGTGGCCACCGCCACCTCCACCGCCTCCGCGGCCTCCACCACCGTAGTAAGAACCTCCGCCATATCTAGCGCTTCTAGAGATGTAAGTTGCTCTACGTGTTGCTCGACTGAAAGAACGAGTCGTATAGCGGAATCCACTTGAACGATAGTATCCATTGCTGAGAAGTGGACTGTTTGCAACATCTGGACAACGGATTTCTAATGCTTTGATCACTTTATCGGAAATACCGAATGCTGTTGCATATACGAGGTATTCTTCCCATAAAGGTAGTTCGATTACAGTTTTTTCATCCATTAAAGTAGCACTATTTAAGAAACGATAGAGTGCTCTCCATTTCTCGTATTCGTCTTCTCCAAATTGTGTTAATAAGATGTAATGATTTGCGCATTTCTTTAAAATGATGGCGCTTATGATAAGTGTGATACCAATGATAAAGAAGGAACCATATGCGAGATCAAGACGTGTGAATGAACATGTTAGATTTCCTATCAGCATAATGAGAATTGCCAATATAATATAAGATTTTGCTAAAGAATTTGTTCGATTTTTAAGACCACAATAATCTGCTTTTTGGAAGTATCCTCGCGTAACGCCGAGATGTACGATAGAGTTTTCAACTTTGTCAACGAAAGCATTTGTATTATCATAATCGGAATAAACTTTCTTTTGGAATTCTTTCATCGTAATAGAATTTCCATGTGCGTATTTTACGACGAAGTTAAAATATGCTTCCTCATTGAGAGAGAGGTCTTCTAATTTTTTACCATTGATATTGTATCGCTCGATCGGTTGAGTTCCTGCTATTGTACTTTCGGTATTGATCGTATTTGAAATGATATTAGAAGCAGGTATGCTAGGCATTTGTGTGAATGGATTCGTAGTAGGTGGCAAGTATAATACTTTTAATAAGATATTATCAAAGTCCCAATCTTTTGTTTCAGAGATTTTTTGTAATTCGATGTATCCTTTTCTAACTAGATTTAAAAGTAGAGCAGAGTAACTGTCTCCGATATCTGCTTTATGCTTATGTTTTGAGAATACGAGAGACGCAGCAAAGTAAGGATCTAGATTACTTGGGATATCTCTGAAATATTTTATTTTTGTAGATGGTTGATAGAATTTATGTTTTTTTCTAATCTTTTTATCTCTTGTGATAGCGAAAGTCAAGAATAGGACAGAAAAGAGGATAGAAAGAATCAGTAAAGTTTTCTTATTGTGTTTCGCTTCAACTTGTAAATTATCATATTCGTCAATCGCATCCATTGCTTCTTCGAGATAGACATCGTCGGAATAGTAATTGTCTGGTGCAAAATTTGTAAAACTATGTTTGTCTTCATTGTATGCAAGCAATGAAAATTCTAGGTATTTATTGTAGCTTTTGAATTTTAAATCATCTTTATCTAAATCGAAAGAGAATGTGTGATATCCAGGATTTAAAGTATCTGATTCTTTATAATCAAAAGTATGAGAATTTGTTCCATACGTGTGCGCAAGATAGTTTCCTTTTTTTGGCATATCTTTATTTGGAATTAAAATCTGACCTTTAAAAGATTCTAGATGTTTGATAGAATCTTCAGAGTACATAGATAGGTATAACTCTGAAACATCGCTATATCTTAAAGCTGCATTATTCATTTCATATTGAATTTCAAATGTCACATCTCCACGATACAAGCCATCTACGTAGAAGAATACGCATTCATATCTAGCGAGTCCTTCATCGTATGGGCCTTTACTATGATACCATTTTCCCGGTCCATATATAATGCTTGTGTAGTCACTATCATTCCAATATAGTTTTGGACTTTCGGTATAGGTTGTCTCTGTACCGTCATCATTGATTTGTTTTACATAATTTACTTGATAGTCCACTTTTAGTCCGTCGACGTAATCTTCTGGAAGATCTCTCCATAATTCCCAGAATAGATTATTCTTAGAGGCTGCGTGAACATCGTAAGTCAATCTTTCTGTAATGACAACTTTTCCTCCTTCACCTGGTTCATCTACAAGGACTGCTTTGTAATCTACGTCTGTAATCCGTGCGTAGTCATTTGGACCTGTACTTTCTTCTGAATCGTAGTATGAGAAGAAAGTAGAGATGAACGGTATAACAAAAAAGATGAGAAAGAAAATAATAAAAATATTTCTAGTTTGTTTGTTCATTTTAGATTCACCACTTTCTAAGTTTATTATATCGGATAATTTAAGAAAAGGATAGATAGAAGTAAATAAAAATGTAAGTTGTTTTGTAGAATGTAGGTGATTGATGTTTATGATAAAAAGATATGTTATAATAATAGAAGATTATTTGAAAGTTAAGAGGTTGTTTTAGTACGGGAGTTGATGATACATGAAATGTTATCATATGACGAAACTAGATTATTTGGACTCTATTAATCAATTTGGATTATTACCTCGCAGTGGAGACAATAGTAGATTGATTCAAGATGATCAAGTAAAAGTATTTTTTTCGGAAGGATACGAGGGAGTGATTGCTTTATATGTAGACTTTAGCATTGTTTACAGAAAAGCGAAGGAAAAAGAAATTACATTGGATGACGACTTAAAAGGAAAGATATTGTTGTCTAAAGATTTAGAAGATTATTTAGGGGACGGTGTTTATCTATCCTTTGATATGAATGGAATTAAAAATGAAAGAAATTTTGAAAATGGTTGTACGAGCCAACCGATAGCTTCCGATATTATCAATGTCTTATTATTGGAAGATATTACGAATGGCAATATAACTTATTCTAGGTTTGATATTATCCATTATATGATGTCTACGATTTCACCAGAACAAATTACATATTATGGAGAAAAATATCCAGATAGTCCACCTTTTGATGCTGCAACGAAGCGAATTCAAGATAAAGTTAAAAAATATTATGAAGAAAATAAAGAGATTATAGATGTCTATCGAAGTGGAAGTTATAAATTAAAAGAACTATCTTTGAATGAATTTTTAAATTATAGTAAAAATAAGCATCGATAAAAGATCATCATGAAAATATACAATGTAATATAGATGCTATCATGAATTACGCCCAGTTGATGTTGTAAAAGTATATTATAAAGATCTTGCTAGTTATTTTAATAGGAAAATATCACAAAAATCTAAGTAGGGAAAAGTTTACAGGAATGATTGGAGAAAATTATGATAGTAGAGGTTGGATTTAAATTAGATAGAGATTTATCTTATTATGATAAAATTTTAAAAGATAAAGGCTTAAGCAATTGTTTTAATTGTATAACGCATGATATATATTATACAGATCAAAATTTAGACGGTTTAACAGAAAATCAAATGAAGGACAGGTAAATGTAGGATATGCTATAATTCCTAGTTTATTTTGTGCTATATTTTCTCAATTAGCAGTTTATGAAAATTTAAGAAAGAAAAAAACGAATAGTAATTCGTATAGGAGGTATTGTATGTTAATTACAGGAGTTTTAATTACAATAGTTGCAATTTTTATGATTTTAGTTCCTCAATTTTTTATGGGACTTAAAAGTCCTAGAATCCCAGATGAATTATTAAAAAATCCTAAAATGAAAATTGTTCTTAGAGTATGGGGTAGCATTTTTGTAATAGTAGGAATTTTATTAATTGGTTTCTCAATTATTTAATAATAAATTACAATTTATAGAGTAGATTTATGTGAAGTTGTAAGATAAATGTAGACATAAAAAAAGTGTCTGCATTTTTTGTTATA
>CALEBF010000012.1 GCA_937944975.1 uncultured Mycoplasmatota bacterium
TTAGAACTGATTTGCTACTTTTTTCTTTTAACTAAACTATAAATTTCTTCGTGAATATCCTCTATTTCCCTCATCTTGTTGCCGATATTGCACTGTACCTTGTCCCAAGAGAGATAATCGGCTATGAACATAGCACTTTCATAAACTTTTTTCATAAAATCTAGATTGCTCTCATGTATATCGTTTGTAATACCTTCGTTTTGCTTTCTAGCATTTCTCATTTCGGTAACAAGATCAAATGGTGCGTGTAAGAATATAACGTTATCTGGTTCTTTTATTCCAATTTTTCGATATTCAAAATCACGCACGTAGTCTACAAACTTTTTCTTTTGCTCTATTCCTTCAATTAAAGCGGATTGATAAATGAGGCTAGATGTAGTATATCTATCGAGTAAGATAACCTTACCTTGTTCGTATTGTTGCTTTAAATTTGAAAACCAAGTAATTCCTCTATCAGTTGCATATAAACTATTGACAAAGTATGGGGATAATTCATCTGGTTGTCCTAGTTCTCCTTTTAAATATTTTTCTATCGCAACAGCTTGATATGTTCCGTAGGATGGGAAGTGATGATGAGCAATTTCCTGTCCGTCATTTTGAAAGTGGTCGATTAGCATTTTATACTGTGTGGTTTTACCCATTCCATCACATGCACCTTCGATAACAATTACTTTTCCTTTTTCCATAAATTCCTCCTGCTTTATACTTTCTATTTCATTCTTTTGTTATTGATACTTATTATAGCATTATTTTATGTAATTTCAAAATAAAAGAACACCTAACTCAAGTTTTGAATTAGGTGCTACACAAATTATTGGGTAACACTCAACTCTGCGATATTGAATGTTCCTCTTTTTTATTCTATGCAAGTTCCCTTGGCATATTCATAATAACATAAAAACAACTTTTTGACAAGTTGTTTTACTATTATTTGCTCGAGGTTCGAGTAATTATCAATCTGGTGCCGAATGACTGAATTGAACAGTCCTCGGATGCTTACCATGCATCTGTTTTACCACTAAACTAAATCGGCATACATGTTTATTATATCATATTATGATTGATTGTCTAGTAGAATTATTTTCTCAATAATTACCATAAAAAATTCCTTGTATTTTTGAATTGTTTCTTGTATAATAGCACACAAATCAAGAGGTGAGTAGTATGGACGGAAAGATGATACCAGGATTATATGACGAATGTAAGAGGATAGAGTTTCGAGATTTCCGAGATGAGGTAAACTACTCAGGCCCAATTTCAATTCACGATTGTATGTATCAAGTACGTGTGAGTTGCTATTATAATCAGAAGAAAAAATTTACGTATCGATACGATTATACGAACGATAAAGAAATTTTGCGCCAAGCAGAGAAAGTTCCGAATTTTGATTTAAGTCCTATGATTCAGGGACAGATTGATTCTGTGATGCAAAATCAAAAGATACTAGAAGTTCATTTATATAAAGATGAAAAGTATAAAGATTTAGAGATCGTATTTGAAAATGGTTCACAGGTGTGTTACCATGGAAAACATTTTGTGTCATTTTATCGCGATTTTTTAGAACCTTATAAACCATTAGAAGAGGCAAAAAAAATTGAAGTTTCTGCTAAAAATCAAGATCCATACATTATTCAAAAAGCATAAGGAAAGAGAAGTGAATCAAATCATTTCTTTTTTATTTTCACTGACAATTCCTGTACATATTGCATATTATCTGATATACTGATAGATGGCAAAGGAGGCAAGTTCATGTCGAAGCTTGTACGTGTAGAGGATATTGTAAAAGTAGTAGGAATGAAAAATTATATCGCCTCTTTAGAAATGTTAGAGACCAATTTGTCTTATCGTGGATATCAATTAAATGAAAAAAGAGAAGCTGTTTTAGAGTTTTTATATTCTGCGAAAGAGAAGGCGATCGTTCACATTACGATTGATAAAAAAAGAAATATCAAGGCAATTCAATGCGATTGTGAACATTTTAATCAGGACGTGTATTGTCCGCATGTCGCACTTGCGATCAAGTATTTGTTTTCGGATGAAACTTTAGTGAACCATTTGATTCAAAGATTGAATAAAGAGCAGGATGATGGTTTTAATCGATTGTTGTTTACGACGATGAAAGAAGAGAAGATAAAAAAGCCTCTTCGAATTTCTCTCGGTTTGAAACAAATCGATCGGTACGAACCGTTTATTTATGAATTACAGGTTAGAGTTGGAGACCGAAAGGAATACTTATTAAAAAGACAATTGGAAGAATTTATCACATCATATGGAAAAGAAGATGTCGTGATTCCAATTGGAAAAGAATTTACATACGATAGTAAAGAGTATACCGTTGCAAAACAGGATGAACCATTGATGGAATTCTTAAAGATGTACGTAGATAGTCAAATGACATCCAAGGCTTTTTATACATATGCTAGAAAGGAAATTAGTTCGATTACGATTTCCAAGAGCACGTTATCTCACGTTCTTGGATTATGTAAGAATCGTAAGTTTTATGTCGATCAATTAGGAAAGAAAACTGTATGTGATGGGATATCGGATCAGTTTCATCTCGATGCGTCTTTATTAGATGAGAACGCTAAAGTACGACTCTCTATGGAGTATGGAGACATCGTCCCACTTACGGAAGATTACGAGTATATTCTAAGTGATGGCGTTTGTTATCATTTGGGGAAAGACGAGAGAAAACTACTCAGGTTGCTCGTGAGAAATCATAAGAAGACAGTGTTGTTGACAGAGCAGGATCTCCCTACGTTTGTCGATCACGTACTTCCAAAAGTATTGAAGTTTGATGAACATATGAAGATTGCGCCTTCACTCCAGGATCGATTTCAAATAGGAGAATGGGTACCTAGATTGTATTTTGAAAAAAGGAAAAAAGAAATTGTAGCCCACATACATCTCAAGGATCATAAGGAAGAATTTGACATTTATAAAAAGGATGAGAATCGCTATTATGTATATTCTCATCGTATGGTAGAAGATATCGAATCGCTTCTCGTTCATTATGGATTCCGTCGTTTGAAAGACGAATTTGTCTTAAAAGACGAAGAAGCCGTGATATATTTTATCGAACGGGGGATGTATGTTATTAGCGAACAGTATGACACGATGATTGAATCATCGCTCAAGAAGATGAAAGTAAATCGAAAGACGAAAGTAGAAAGTAGTTTTCGAATTGGTCAGGATCGCATTTTAAATTATGAATTTCAATTAGAAGGGGTAGAACAAGAAGATTTTTCAAATGTGTTAGAGGCACTTGCTAAGAAGAAAAAATACGTGCAATTGAAATCGGGAGATTACCTGGATCTTGAACAAGCGGCATTGGAAGAATTTGATCAAGTTTATCAGTCTCTCGGATTTTCTAACTACGATCCGAAAGGTAAATTACCGATCTATGAATGTGTTCGTTTATTAGAGATGGGAAGACATCAGTTAGGGACGCTTTCTTTAGATGACTCAGTCGAAAAATATATGGAGGAGTTTAAAACTTATAAGGATCAAAAAGTTAAGTTTACGAAGGAAGAATCTATTTTGCGAGATTACCAAATGACAGGAGTGAAATGGATGCTCATGATCGCTCATCTCGGATTTGGTGGTATTTTAGCAGATGAGATGGGCCTTGGAAAATCGTTACAGACAATCGTATATATTAAACATCGCTTAAAGGAAGATTCTAAGAGAAAGTTTTTGATTGTCGTGCCAACTTCTCTTGTATATAATTGGCAAAACGAATGGGAGAAGTTCGCACCTGACATACATTACGAAGTGATTCACGAAACCAAAGAGAAGCGTCAAAAGAAGTTGGAGCATTTGGAAGATTGCCAAGTGGTGATTACATCGTATGGAACACTACGAAATGATATTGAGTTCTATAAAGATATTTGTTTTGATACTTGTTTGATCGATGAAGCGCAGAGTATTAAGAACGTCGGGTCTGAAACGACGATGGCGGTAAAACAAGTTGTAGCAAATACGAAGTTTGCTTTGACTGGAACGCCGATTGAAAATTCTATTTTAGAACTTTGGAGCATCTTCGATTATCTCATGCCGGGATTTTTAGGAGATTTGCCAAGTTTTAAAGAGCGATATCAAATTAAAAACCTAGAAGAGAGTGCGGAAGCATTAGATGAATTGCGTTCTTTGATCTCTCCATTTATTTTGCGGAGAAGAAAGTGCGACGTGTTGAAAGATTTACCCGCAAAGATAGAGAATAACGTCTATGTCGAATTAAACGACGAACAAAAAGCACTCTACGTCCAAACATTAGAGGAGACAAAGCAAAAAATCGAGGAAGCTGTTGCTGATTCGGGATTTCAAAAAAATCAATTTCTCATACTGTCTCTTTTGATGAAACTACGACAGATCTGTATCGATCCAAGGTTGTTATTTGAAGGTGGTTGCGTTGGAAGTAAAATGGAGACAGCGATCGATCTGGTGAGTCAGATCAAAGAAAACGGACACAAGATTTTGTTGTTTTCTCAATTTCCTTCTGCATTGAAGTTGTTGATACCGAAGTTAGAAGAAAAGGGGATTTCCTATGCTTATTTGGATGGCCAAACTAAAAGCAAAGAACGTATGCGGTTAGTAGAAAATTTTCAAAAGAATGACGAGACTGTGTTTTTAATTTCGTTAAAAGCAGGTGGAACAGGACTTAATTTAACGAGTGCGGATGTAGTGATTCACTTAGATCCTTGGTGGAATCCACAAGTTGAGAATCAAGCAACCGACCGATCTCATCGTATCGGACAAAAGAATGTTGTAGAAGTGATTAAACTGATTACCAAAGGTACGATCGAAGAGAGAATCGTCGAACTTCAGAAGCGTAAAAGTGAACTGAGTGCCCGTTTGATCGATCAGGGATCAGAGACAGCTGATACGATGCTCACCAAGTTATCGGAAGAAGATCTTTGGTCTTTGTTGGGTGGAACTGAATCAAAATTCTAGATTTTCTAGAATTTTTTTGTGACGAAATCGTCATTTCAAAACCGAGAAATTATAGTATAATATAAGCTATGAGGTGGTAATATGACCAAGATATTACTCGTCGAAGATGATGAGAGTATTCGCTTAGGATTACGGTATTATCTAGAACAAGAGTCTTATCAAGTTCTCGAAAGTAGTACGGTGAAGGAAGCGAGTAGAACGGTTGAAAACGATCCAGAGATCGATTTGATTTTATTAGATTTAAATTTACCAGATGGAAATGGATTTGATCTATTTCACACGATCAAAGAAAAACACGATATTCCTGTGATCTTTTTGACAGCTAACGATCTTGAAGTATCGATCGTCATGGGACTTGATATGGGAGCGGATGATTATATTACGAAACCATTTAAGGCACGTGAACTGATCTCTCGTATGAAGGCAGTTTTACGGCGAACGAAAGGAAAGCAAAATAGTAGCGTGATTCAAATACGCGATCTCGTCATCGATTTAGAACAGGCGAAGGTGTTGAAGAACGGAGTCGATGTCATGTTGACAGCATTAGAATATAAAATTTTACTGATTCTTGCTCTGAATCCGAACACAGTATTTACACGTGAGAAAATTTTGGCTGACATTTGGGATGTCAACGAGGCTTATGTCAATGATAATACGTTAACTGTTTATATTAAGAGAATTAGGGAAAAGATCGAAGATGATCCGATGCATCCTAAAATTATATTGACGGTACGAGGAGTTGGGTATAAAGTTGGTGATGTATGTTAGAAAGTAAGTATTTACATCGATTGGTACTCATCTTTATAAGCCTTGTCTTTTTGACAACTTGTATCATGCTTTTTTGGACGAGACAGCACTACTATATGTACGAACAGGGGTTGATCGAACAAAATGCGGAACTTACGGGAGCGATTCTTTCTCGTCATCCTGAGTTAGAAGAAGATATCATAGATTCAATTTTAAGTGACGAAAATAATACGGAAGCTGGTATGGAAATATTAGAAAAGTATGGTCTAGGAGATACGGAAGCTTATTATCGTATTCGTGATTTACGTGCCCTGGAAGAGAAGATGGAAACGGATACGATATGGATGGTGTTAATTTCATTTGGAATCGTTGCTTTTGTTTTCTTCTTTTATGTCGTAAGAGAACATAAGAAAGTAAAAGAGTTGAATCGATATATGAACCGGATTTTAAATGGCGACTATAGTTTGGATATCCGCGATTACGAAGAGGGGGAAATGAGTCATTTGAAAAATGAAATATATAAGATGACAATCCTCTTGAAAGAAAAGTCAGATGGTGCGATGAAAGATAAATTAGCACTAGAAGAAACGTTATCCGATATATCTCACCAGATCAAAACACCCCTTACGAGTATGTATGTGATGAATGATTTGCTTGCCGATCCGAATATGGATGCCGATACAAGGCAGGAATTTTTAAACAAAAATAGAAAACAATTAGAACGGATCGAGTGGCTCGTATCCTCTCTTTTGAAATTGTCTCGAATGGAAAGTGGTATGGTCCAAATGAAACATGATCGCATCAATGTGAAAAAACTCGTGACAAAGGCAATCGATCCGTTACGTATTCCGATTGAATTAAAGAATCAGAAGTTAGTTGTCAATATCAAGAAAAATTTATCTATGGTTGGCGATGAAGCATGGCTGATAGAGGCGCTAGTCAATATTTTGAAAAATGCACATGAACATACGGATGAGGAAGGAACGATTGTGATCAGTGCAAGTGACAATCCAATTTACAAAGAAATTTCAATTGCTGATAACGGTTGTGGAATCGATAAAGAAGATCTTCCACATTTGTTTGAACGTTTTTATAAAGCAAAGACGAGTAAAAGTGATAGTGTTGGAATTGGTCTTCATCTTGCAGAGAAAATCGTAAAGTCGATGAATGGTGAAATTTTAGTGGAAAGCGAAGTTTTAAAAGGAACGACGTTTCGCTTGCGTTTTTATAAATAAAGGAAAGAAAACAGACGATTGTTTTCTTTTTTTATAGTATAATGAGGTTGATAGAAAAGTGACGAAATTGTAATCGAAGAAGTCACTCTAAAGTCATATCATTACAGTATGATGGTAATGAGGTGAATCGTATGCGGAAAAAAGAACGGTTGGAGTATGCAAATATTGCGCTCCTTATTGTAGTTGGCTTAATTTTAGTGATGTTAGGTTTTTATCTTTGCTTGAACGGATCTTTTGTAAACTGAGATTTTGTTAGAAAGGAAAATGGATATGGAAATATTGAGAGTCGAAGATTTATGTAAGAACTATGGAAAAGGAGAGACATTGGTACGGGCTTTGGATCATGTTTCTTTTTCCGTAAATAAAGGAGAGTTTGTTGCGATCGTAGGTGCGAGTGGCAGTGGGAAAAGTACACTCCTTCATATTTTAGGAGGTGTCGACCGCCCTACGAGTGGAAAGGTGTACGTCGATGGAGAAGATGTATATAGATTAAATGAGAATGCACTTGCAATTTTCAGAAGAAGACAAGTAGGGTTAATTTATCAATTTTATAATTTGATTCCGGTTTTGAACGTAGAAGAAAATATGACACTTCCAATTTTATTAGATCGTAAAAAAGCAGATCAAACGTATCTAGAGGAATTGATTGAAACGTTGAATTTAAAAGATCGCGTCAATCATTTACCGAACGAATTATCTGGAGGGCAACAACAGAGAGTATCGATCGGTCGTGCTTTGATGAATCGGCCTACTTTGTTACTTGCGGATGAACCGACGGGAAATCTAGATAGTAAAGCAGGAAAAGAGATTATCGAATTATTAAAGTTATCGAATAAAAAATATCATCAGACGATCATTATGATTACACACGATCATAATTTAGCGCTCCATGCGGATCGTATTATTACAATCGATGATGGTAAGATTGTAAACGATAAGAAGGTTCGTGTATGAACGTTTTAAATAAACTAACGATCAAACATTTACAGATGAACCGCAAAAGAACGACGGTGACGATCATCGGTGTCATACTATCGGCGGCATTGATGGTCGGAGTTGGCTTACTGTTCTCGACTGTTCGTGAAAATTCCATCCAAACGGCAATCGAAGCGAGTGGTTCACATCATGTAGTGATCAGTAATATCGCATTGGATCAACGAGAACAATTGGAAAAGAACGGAAAAATTGAAACTGTTTTGATGCGCCAAGCGATCGGTTTTAGTAAAATGGAGAGTTCGAAAGAAGAGTACCGACCATATTTCTACGTGAATGGTTTATCTGACCGCTATTTAAAAGAACTGAGGGTAAAAGAAGGTAGACTTCCAGCAACCACCAATGAAATCGTTTTGACAAGTGGGGAAGATGAATTAAAAGATTATCATATTGGTGATCAAATCACGATGCATATAGGGGATCGTAAGATCGAAGGAGAAACGATTCGCGACAACATACCGTATTCAGAAAAGGAGATATTTGAACCCAAATTAGAAAGAACTTATACGATCGTTGGTATTGTAGAACCACTAAAGTCTGAATCGAGATCTGGTGGAGGATACTACGTTTATACGAAGGTCGATGAAGACTCAGGACAACCGTTAAATGCAATCATTACGTATTATTCGGTAGATGATGTTTACGAAAAAACGAGAGATATTGCTTTAAATCTTGGTTTTAAAGAAAAATCAGAAGGTAATTTTCACTATTTTGGAGAAGTCTCTTACAATGAATATTTACTCAGTATGTATGGACAATCACAATACGGAAACGTCATGGAAGGAATGTATGGATTGATTGTGATGATCCTTGCCTTGATATCGATCGCATGTATTATCGTAATATATAATTCCTTTGCTATTTCTGTTATGGAACGAAAGAAGCAATTCGGGCTGTTCGCTAGTATTGGAGCGACGAAAAAGCAAATTCGTCATACTGTCTTTTTCGAAGCTTTCTTTATTGGTTTGATTGGAATCCCACTGGGAGTATTGGGCGGATATATTGGCATTTGGTGCGTTATTGAAATTATAAATGCACTATTGCCTAACGCATTTTCAGTGCCCCTCGTGTTGTCGACATATTTACCGCTCGTATTGATTCCTATTGGATTTATGATCGTCGTTATCTTGCTTTCCGCTTATCTTCCTGCACGTAAGGCTGGAAAGGTTACGCCAATCGAGGCGATTCGCCAAAACGACGATATTAAAATCAGTGGTCGAAAGGTAAAGACGCCAAAGTGGGTTCGTAAAATTTTCGGTGTCGAAGGTGAAATCGCATTAAAGAACATGAAGCGAAGTAAGAAAAAATATCGTATTACGATCGTATCTTTATTTATTAGCATCGTCTTATTTATTTCCTTTTCAGCACTATTAGATTATGGAATCGAAGGAAGTTCTTCTTACTTTAATGATCGAGATTACGATATTACACTATATATTACAGATCAACAAACAGAGAAGGTAGAAGATTATATCCACTCTTTAGAAAAAGAAGAGGAAGTAGAAAAGATAAGTTATTTCCGAAATGATTATTTCGAAGCAGAGCCGATGCAGAAAGAAGATTATAACTCGGAATTGTATCGTATTTTTAAGGAATATTTAAATATGGACGATTCAAATGTTGGAATGGTTCGCGTGTATGGACTTGAGAGAAGTGCGTATGATGCATATAAAAAATCATTAGGTCTTACTTCCGACCGGCCTATATTGGTAGATATTACAAATCGAATTTACTACGATGAAAACTTAGATCGAAAGACATATCATGGTCCAATTTATAATCAAAAAGAAGTAACCAATCTTTCACTATGGAAATATATTGCTGTAGACGAGACGTATAACGCGGAAGATCCAAGGGCAAACTATCAGAAGGACGCTTATATCATTGATAATTTATATTATGCAGATGAAACCCCGTTTGGTGTTCCGGAGGATGATACGATGTCTACACCACTTGTGATTGTTTCTCCGGAAATGTACGATGACATCGTGAGTCATTTATCCGACGAGGATACCAAAAGTGGAATGTCATCGTCTTATGAAATTTCCATAAAAGCATCTACTTATCAAAAGCTCGACAAGAAATTTGAAAAAGAAGTAGAAGAAGGAACGAAGTTTGAATTTTTCTCTTATCATAATATTGCAGAAGATATGAAGATGCAGAGAAATCTGATTCTTGTCTTGAAAATTCTACTTTACGGATTTATCGGATTAGTGACATTGATTGGCGTTACGAGTGTGTTCAATACGATCAACACTAATATCATGTTGCGAAGAAAAGAGTTTGCAATGTTGCGCAGTATGGGACTAACACCAAGTGGATTTAATCGAATTTTATGTTTTGAAAGCTTGTTCTTTGGATTTAAATCATTATGCTATGGGTATATAGTTTCTTTGGGAATTGTTTATTTGTTTCATACACAAATTATGAATATCGTAAATCTTGGAGGAATGATGATTCCATGGAAGCCAATGCTTTATGCAGCGATTGGAGTTTTCTCAATCGTGTTATTATCGATGTTCTATGCATCTAAAAAAATTAGAAAGGAAAATATTTTAGACTCCATTCGAGATGAAAATATTTAAGGAAGAAAGGGGCACCTTTAAGATGCCTTTTCTTTTATGAATTTTTATCTCGAATTGTGGTATAATACAGCTGGTGATATTATGAAGTTAGACAAGCGTTTTGTGTTTCGAAAAACTTTTGTAAAACGGTTTGGAATTTTACTTTCTATTCTTCTATTAGGATTTTTATTACTCATTTGTTATAGAGTGTTTCCAAAAACAGAGCATAGAACAGATGATTTGGTGACAATCGTAAAAAGTACGAAACGATACGATATGTATTTTTCTTATCCGATTAGTCATCATCGTGAAGTAGATAGAGAGATAAAGCGGTATATTCAAACGGAAACGAATCAGTTTTTAGACACAATAGATAAAGATCAAAAGGAAAAACAGCATTTAGAAATTACGCATAGAACATATCCTTATCGTACTTTTAAAACGATTGTCTTTTTGTCTCAGGGAAAGATAGAATCTTTATACTACGATGATAACGAAGGAACTTTACTAAAGCATTCTGATTTTTTTAAGACAGATCAGAAATCTTTTGAGGCACTGAAACGTGCGATAAAATCATCTTTATTATCAGAATTGTTCCGTCAACAAATATCGATCGATCAAGAAAAAATCAATCAAAAATTTCCGAAAATGGATCTTGACGATCTTCATTTCGTATTTCATGAAAATGGAGTTGCGTTCTTTTTTGGTAAAGAGTTCTTAAACGAACTAAAAACACCAGTTCAAGTAACATTGTCTTATGCAGCAATGTGGCCTTATATTCAAACGAAGCAAGTTCGAAGAGAAGATCGACCAACGGAAGAGGAATTAGAACATACGAAAATGGGGTTACCAAACGTAGAAGGAAAGAAATTAGTTGCTTTAACGTTTGATGATGGTCCTGGAGGAAAGACGACGACGGCATTGTTAGACGGATTAAAGGCGAGAAATGCAAGGGTAACTTTTTTTCAATTAGGAACAAGAGCAGAACGTTTTCCAGAGCTTGCCGCACGTGCAGCAAAAGAAGGACATGAAGTTGGAAGTCATACGTATGATCATCAAAATTTGAAAAAATTGTCTTTAGAAGGGGTTCAGTTTGAAATTACTACGACAAATCAGATTATTGGTAGTGCGACGGGGAAATCAGTAGGCCTACTCAGACCACCATATGGAAGTTACGACGATCGGACGAAGACAGCAGGAATGTCAATTATTTTATGGAATGTAGATACTTTAGATTGGAAATTAAAAAATAAAGATGCGATTCTCGCACGTATGAAGGAAACTGTAAAAGATGGAGATATTATTTTGATGCATGATATTTACCAAACGAGTGTCGATGCTGCATTAGAATTTATCGATTATGCTCGTGGACAGGGGTTTGAATTTGTGACAGTTTCTGAGCTTGCGATGCTTCGCGGAACGGAGCTGGTACCAGGACAAGTATACTATTCATTGAAAGCGAAGTAATTCGCTTTTTTAATAAAAAGTTCATAAACAACAAATGCTATGATATAATGGTAATAGGATGTGATTATAAATGAGAGTGATCATCAGTGCTGGCGGAACGGGAGGACATATCTATCCAGCTCTTGCCATTATTAATAAAATTAAAGAAAGAGAACCAGATAGTGAGTTTCTATATATAGGAACGCATAATCGAATGGAGAAGGATATTGTTCCAAAACGTGGAATTCCGTTTGAAACAATTGAAATATATGGAGTGTATAGAAAGAAAATATACAAGAATGTTAAGACGGTTTATTGCATGATAAAAAGTTATCAAAAATGTAAGAAGATCATAAGAGAATTCCGTCCAGATGTCGTGATAGGGGTCGGAGGATATGTGACAGCGCCTGTGTTAAAAGCAGCGAAGAAATATCACATTCCAACGTTTATTCACGAACAGAACAGTGTCCCAGGAGCTTCCAATCAATATTTGATGAAGTTCGTCGATAAAATTGGTGTGTCTTTTCCATCCAGCATCGATTACTTTCCAAAAGAAAAGACAGTTTATACTGGAAATCCTTGCAGTGAAGATGCTTTGAAGCAACCTGCGATTGCAAAAATCGATTTGGGATTAAGTGAACATAAAAAACTCGTTTTGATCGTCATGGGCTCTTTAGGGTCTTCTAAAGTAAATGAAATGATGATGGATAGTTTTTCTCTTTTTGAAAAGAAAGATTATCAACTATTATTTGTGACAGGAAAAGACAGTTATGAGGAAGTTTCTAAAAAGAAGTTTCCGGACAATGTTAAAGTAGTTCCATACGTAGAGGGAATGCCTCGCGTTATGAAAAAGACGGACGTCATGATTTCTCGGGCCGGAGCTTCTACATTAAGCGAAATTATTGCACTTGAAGTACCATCTATTTTGATACCGAGTCCTTACGTTCCAAATAATCATCAATATAAAAATGCGATGGATTTAGTCGAGTCACATGCAGCAGATATTTTAGAGGAAAAAGATTTTACGAAAGAAACGTTGGTAGAAAAAGTAGACAACCTGATGAAAGCGAGTGTTCGTGTTGAAATGAAACAAAATTTGCGAAAATTGCAGGTACCCGATAGTGCAGAGAGAATTTACCAATGCATCAGAGAGTTAATAGGTGAGAAAGATGAAGACAGAACTTGAAAAAATCAATTGTGGGAAAGTGTTAGAAAATTGTAGTTTAAAACAATATACGACTTATCGTGCAGGAGGAATTGCTGATTATATCGTATTTCCAGAATCAATAGAGCAACTGAAAAATTTAATGCAGTATTTAAATGAAAAAAATATTAAACATAAAGTAGTAGGGTATGGATCTAACTTACTTTTTTCAGACGATGGATATCGAGGTGTTTTGATTAAGTTAGATGCACTTCATACGTGCGAATTTTATGGAACAAAAGTTGTTGTTGGGGCTGGATATCCTCTTATGAAACTGGCAATCAAAGCCGCAAAATTGGGATTAACTGGGTTAGAATTTGCAGCAGGGATCCCTGGAACTGTCGGTGGGGCGGTCTATATGAATGCAGGCGCATATAAAAGTGATATGGGATATATCGTAAGTGAAATCAAGGTGTTGACGCCTGAACTAACAGTGAAGACGATGTACAATCGTGAATTAGAGTTTCACTACCGTACTTCTTTTTTACAGACGCATCCAGGATATATCTGTTTAGAGGCAACATTGATTTTAACAAAAGGAACGGAGGCTGCGATTCGCAGTGTCATGGAAGATAGAAAAAAGAGGCGATTGATGACACAACCCCTCGAATACCCTTCAGCGGGAAGTGTGTTCCGAAATCCGGAAGGAGTTGCAGCGGGAAAATTGATCGAAGACTGCGGCTTGAAAGGTATGAGAATTGGTGGAGCAGAAGTAAGTCGGAAACATGCCAATTTCATTATCAATGTCGATCACGCGAATGCAAACGATATTCGAAAATTGATCTTAACCGTTCAAGAAACTGTTTGGAAGAAGAAAAAAATCAAGTTAAAATGCGAACAAGAATTTGTAGATTAATTCTTGTTTTTTTAATGATATCTTCTTTTGTCACTTTCTTTTTGAAACAAATATGATATAATGAGATAGAATAAGGAGGATCGGTATGGCGAAGAAAAAAGAGAAAAAGAATGCTTCTTCGAAAACTTCTAAAAAACATGCGAAGAAAAATAAACGTCAGAAAAAACATGTCAAGATTCGCTATGGTCGTATTGCGATTGCAATTTTGATCCTTCTTGGTATCGGATTTATTTTGTATCATACGCTCGATTTATCGATCCGCAATATCTATGTAAAAAATAATCAGGTTTTGACGGATCAACAAGTCATAGAACGTGCACAGGTAGAAGATTATCCATCGACGTTTGAGGAACTTTCCTTTTTTATCGAAAGTCGGTTAGAAGATGACATCATGATCAAAAGTGCGAGCGTCAAGAAGGAGGGGTTATTTTCGGTAACGATCACTGTCGAGGAAAATAGACCATTATTCTACGATGTTAACAAAAATAAGGTGATTTTATTGGACGGTCAGACGACCGATGGGAATTACGTCGTTCCGACGTTGATTAATTATACGCCGGATAAATTATATAAAAAGCTGCAGAAGAAACTAGCAGAGCTCGATACGGAGATTTTGAGCCGCATTTCAGAAATCGAATACAATCCAAACGAAGTAGACCAGAGTAGATTTTTACTATCGATGACGGATGGTAACTATGTGTATCTATCCTTGAATCAGTTTCAAAAAATCAATAGCTATCTAGAAATTATGAAGACGTTCCAAAACAAAAAAGGAATCTTATATCTAGATTCTGGTGAATACTTTAGAATCCTTGAAAATTAGTTCGAAATGAACTTTTTTCTTTTACATTTCATAAAAAATATAGTATAATATGTGTTAGATTGTAGGAGATGGTGATATGAAGCGCATTTATTCTAGCATCGATATTGGGTCTGATACCATTAAAGTTGTCGTATGCGAATTATACAAGAATAAGTTAAACTTACTAGCAGCATCTTCCGTAAAATCAAAGGGAATTAAAAAGGGACTAATTACTGATTTTGAACAGGCAGAGCGTTCTATTAAACAGGCGTTTGTCGAAATCGAAGAAATGCTTGGAATTCAAATTAAAAAAGTGATTGCTTCTATTCCGAGTTACCAAGTAGAGTTTACGATGGTAACAGGAGAGGTTAACATCGAACAGTACATCGATGAAGATATCATGGATGCAGAACCGATGGATGGTACGATCACTGGAGAAGATATCACGAGAGTACTTCAGGTAGCGATGGAATCGAAGGAAAAGACAAATCAAGAGATCGTAACGATTCTTCCGATCGATTTTAAAGTGGATGATAAAAAGGTTGTGAAAGATCCAAAGGGACTTACTGCAAAAACATTATCTGCACGTGGTATTTTGGTAACGACCCCAAAGAAGAATATGTATTCTGTCGTGGGACTTTTAGATCGCATCGGAATCGAAGTTGTCGATGTATCGATCAATCCAATTGGAGATAGTTTTGCATTCAAAGATAAAAAGATGGATGAATCAGTTGGAGCGATCATCAATATTGGAAGCGAAGTGACATCGGTATCTTTATACAATAAGGGAATTATCGTAAAAAATCACTTGATTGGTTTAGGAGGAAGAAATATCGATAACGATATTTCCTACATGTATAGACTGGATCATAGTACGGCGGTACATTTAAAAGAGAAGTGTGCGCTCGCTCACAAGTTACATGCCAACACGAGTGAGATTTACGAAGTGACAAACACGTATGGTGAGACGATCAAGATCAATCAATACGAACTATCTGAGGTTGTCATGTCACGTTTGGAAGAGATTTTATCGCTTGCGAAAAAAGAAATTCAATCTCTTACGAATCGTCATTTAGATTACACGATCATTACGGGTGGTGTAAGTAACATGACGAATTTCGGATATATTGCCGACGATGTATTCGGTAGAGGAACGACTGTTGGAAATGTAAAATTGGTAGGAATTCGAAATAATCGCTATGCTTCTGCGGTAGGAAATATAGTTTATTTCGTAAATAAGTTGAAATTAAAGGGTCAAAGTTATACAATGGTAAGTAGAGAGGGCCAAGAAGAATTATCAACAATATCGAGAAATTTAATTAATGTATCAAACGAATCAATGTTAGGTAAAGTATTTGGGTACTTTTTCAGCGAATAAGGAGGAAGAAAATGTTTGACTTAGAAATGGATCAATTAGCAAAAATTAAAGTCATTGGTGTTGGTGGTGGAGGAAATAACGCCGTTAACAGAATGATTGAATCAGGAGTAAAAGGGGTTGACTTCATTGTTGCCAATACAGACTTACAAGTTTTAAACAACTCAAAAGCTGAGGTGAAAATTCAAATTGGTGCGGAACTTACCAATGGACTAGGAGCAGGAGCAAATCCTCAAATTGGAAAAGAAGCTGCACTCGAGACGAAACAAGAGATTGAAGCGGCATTAGAAGGTGCTGATATGGTATTTATCACTTGTGGTATGGGTGGTGGAACTGGAACAGGAGCTGCGCCAGTCATCGCTGAAATTTCACAAGAAATGGGAGCGCTTACAGTTGGAATCGTAACGAAACCATTCTCATTCGAAGGAAAAAAACGTATGGATCAAGCGCTTTCAGGATTGGATGAATTAAAGAAACACGTAGATACTTTAATCGTTATTCCAAATGACCGTTTGAGAGAGATTATCGACAAGTCTACACCACTTGTAGATTCATTTAGAGAAGTAGATAACGTGTTAAGACGAGGAGTACAATCTATTTCAGATTTGATCGCAGTTGCAGGACTTATCAACCTCGACTTTGCTGATGTTAAAGCCGTTATGGAGAATCGTGGAAACGCTCTTATCGGAATCGGTATGGGTGTTGGAGAAGACAGAGCTGCAGAGGCTGCACGTCAAGCGGTATCTAGCCCACTTTTAGAAACGAGCATCAGTGGAGCTACAGATGCAATTATCAACGTTACAGGTGGTTCTAACTTGACATTATTTGAAGTAGAAGAGGCAGCTGATGTGATCCGTACGAGCGCAAACACGGATATCAATACGATCTTCGGAGCTGTCATCAATGAAAACTTGAATGATGAAATTATTGTAACTGTTATCGCAACAGGATTCGAAGAAGAAAAAGAACCTTTATACCACTCTTATGGAAATAGAGATAACACGGTAGAAACAGATACGTCAGATGAAGAACCAGCAGGAAGTGAAATCGATATTCCATCTTTCTTAAGAAAAAGAGGATTCTAAGAGATAGCAAGCGCTATCTTTTTTTAGGAGGAATTTATGATTGTTGATTTGAAAGAATATCGAGCTTGGATAGAAGAATACTGCACATTATGTGCGAAAGAATGGAGTACGGAAAAAGATCCTTTGAAATTAGAACAAAAGATTCAAAACAAAGTAAAACGTATTCAAACGAACGAGAACGACCAATTGATCGTCGCTTTGGGATATATCGAAGATCATACATTGATCGGTTTTATCTCTTTATTTCATTACGATGGCGATGAGAGAAGAGATTTGACACCATGGTATGCAACGATGTATGTCAAGGAAGAATATAGAGGACGTGGGTATTCTAAAAAACTCCATCGAGCAATTCTAGAAGAAACAAAAAGAAGAGGATATCATAGTGTTTATTTGAAGAGTGATTTAGAAAACTACTATGAAAAATTTGGAGCGACATTCATGGAAGTTTTAAAAAATGGGGAAAATTTGTACCAGATTAAATTATAGGGGATTAAAAAATGTTATAAGAATAGTGTGTATATGTGATGTGTTATGAATCGTATTAAAGAATTATAAAAACAAACAGGTAGAATTAAAAAAATTGTAATATATATCTTCAAATGATATAATACATTAAACTGTTACATTAAATATTGGAGGTGGTTATGAAAATATTAATAATTAACATTCCTACAGGGAAGAAAGATGATAAAAAATTTATGTCTTTTATTAATAATGTATATATTCCTGTACTCAATAATAATATAAATTTAGTTAAAGATCAAAATACAGAAATTACTCATCGATTTTGCGAATGGGGATTAGGGCCTGTAGAGATGGCATATTGCAGATATATGGACCATTTAGCACAGCCTATGATATATTATGCTGCTAAAAATGCAGAAAAAGAAGGATATGATGCAGTTATTATAAACTGTTTTGGTGATCCAATGCTATGGGAATTAAAACAAGCCTTAAACATTCCAGTTATAGGTTTGGGAGAAGCATCTATGATGTATTCTTTAAATCTAGGGCATAAATTTGGTGTGGTAAGCATTTCACCATACAATAATTTTCAAATTGAAGAAACTATTGAAAAATATGGTTTAACTAAACGTTTTGTTGGCTGTGAGGCGATTGCAAGTTGGGAAAAGGGAGATCAAATAGAAATTGAAGAGACAATAGAGGCTTTTACTCAAGCTGCAAGGAAACTAATCGATAAGGGTGCAGAAGTAATAATTCCAGGATGTTCTGTCACTTCATTTAAAATTAGAGCTATTAAAAGAATGATTGAAATTGATAATGTTCCAATTGTGGATATAATAGGTGTTGCAATTAAACAGGCCGAAATGCTTGTTTCAATGAAAAAATCTGGAAGTAGCTGGATTAGTAGAAAAAATTTATACCATCAGCCTAATACA
This sequence comes from uncultured Mycoplasmatota bacterium, assembly GCA_937944975.1. GTDB lineage: Bacteria > Bacillota_I > Bacilli_A > RF39 > UBA660 > Fimihabitans. The sequence continues at coordinate 18,664 of CALEBF010000012.1, forward strand.
AAAACACTAGAAACAGCAGATTATCTTTTGAACAATGAAAATTTGACATTTTGGGATATAAAATAATTAAGGAGGTAAAGAATGGAATATAGAGATATTTATGATAAAAATAAGCAATTAACCGGTAAAACATTTGAAAAAAGTGAGGGTGTTCCAGAAGGCTATTTTTATTTAATGGTGGTTTGTTTTATGCAAAATAATAAAGGACAGTTTTTAATGCAAAAAAGAGTGCCAGAAAAAGATGGTAAATGGGCAACGACTGGTGGTCATCCTAAAGCTGGAGAAAATTCACTTGTTGGGATGGTTACCGAAATAAAAGAAGAACTAGGTATAGATGTAAATCCGAATGAGTTACAATTATTTAAAGAAGCAAAAGGAAAAAATTCATTTTGTGATTTATATTATTTAAAAAAAGATATAGATATTAAAGATATTACTGCACAAGAAGAAGAAGTAGAAACGGTCAGTTGGCTAACCTTAGATGAAATTAATAATTTACTTGAAAACGGACAATTTAATAAAGGACATTATATGATGTTGCAAGATTGCTTGAAATTTTTGAATAATAAAAATGATTAATTTGTTAGATTAATCATTTTTTATATACTTGTTTATATCAACATTTAATTTATTTTGTTTTAATAAAAGGTTTATTTTATTAATATAGTCTTTATATTTAGTAGTTGTTATTGAGAAAGAAGAATTTAAAATGGTTAGTATATGTTTAATTTGTTTTTCTGCATATTGATTAGATAATTCCATAAATTGTGGATAATATTTTTTTACTTTTTTTTGTACCCTATTTATATATTCAAAAATGTTAAGATGTTCATCAGTAAAGTCTAAACTAGTTAAACTATTGTTTGAACGTCTCATATAATGATATAAAGGATGACCTATAACTGTATAGGTATTTATTTCGTTAAAAATATTCCACATAAACATTCTATCTTCATTAACACGATAATTTAAAAATTTTTGATTTATTAAACTTTCTTTTGTAAATAATTTACCCCAAACAGCAAAAGCAATTTTATCTTCTAGATACTCTTTGATTAAAGTGTTTTTTTTATAGACTACTAATTCATAGTCATTATAAACATCAAAAATATCACCGTTAACATCGTTAACGTTAATACTGCATCCAACGACATCAGCGTTTGTATTTTTTTGAATTTTTAATAATGTTTCAATAAAATTTTTTTCTATATAGTCATCACTGTCTACAAAACTGATATAATTGCCTTTAGCTTTTTCTAATCCAATATTTCTACAAATACTTGGACCATTATTTTCAATGTTAATAACAGTAATACGTGTATCATTTTTCGCATAATTATTGCAAATTTTTAAACTATTATCTGTAGAACCATCATTAATTAAAATAATGTCTAGTTTTTTATAGCTCTGTTTAATGATAGAATCTAAACATCTGTTTAAATAATTTTCTACATTATATACTGGTACAATGATTGTTACTAAATCCATAGGAAAGCCTCCTTTTTATTTCTTCTATTATATTGGTTATATCAAAATTAAAATTATTGGTATTAATAACTATATTATATTCGCTATATGTTTTGTATTCTACTGTTGTTTCGACTCTTAAGGCATCTTCATATTTTTTATGTTCTCTATTAATAACGCGATTTATTCTTTTGCTTTTATCAGCAATCATCAATATTTTATAATTTGCTTTATTGTATAACTCTAGTTTTTCGCAAGCAAACCAATCAATCAAAGGAATAACTCCTTCTTGATTTAAACTATTTATAATATTCAGTAGACATTTATCTAAATAATTTAAAAATACTTTGTGGATTTTTTCATTTTCTTCATCATTAAAAAAGCAAGCATTTAATACTGTTTTTAAAGGTATATTTTTCTTAAATATATTTTTCATGTATTTAAGAAAATAAGGATTCTTAATAATGTATTTTTCTATAATGTCATCAACGGAAACATGGACAAAAGTTTGGTCAATTTCATTTATTTTTTTACATAATTCGCTTTTGCCTGTGCCACCATAACCGCTTACACAAATGTACATCATTTCTTTATCAAACCTTTTTCTTTCCTATCATTATTTTCTAATAAATGTCTGTTAATAATATTTAAAACAAAGTCATATTCTTTCTCATCATCAGTCATATGAAATATGTTATCAAAACTATAATTTTCTACTTTAAGTTTATATTTTTTTCTTATAAATTGCTTTAAATTTTCTATATTTTCGTAGATGAAAGCATCTTTACGTTCAATATATCGTTTTTCAGATGGGGGTAATAATAAATATAATATACAAATTTGATTAGAATCATATTTATCAACCATTATATCAGCTTTGTAATTACTATATCCTGGTTTACCAGTCCCAGTATCTAACGCATAAATATCTTTTATAAATTGTCTATAATCCTTAAATTTCACATATTCTAATGATTCTATAACAGCAAACTTGCTAATATCATTAATTGCCTCTTCAAAAAAAGGATTCATAGCGTTCCATAAAATTGCAATACTTTTCATAATCATGCCTCCTATATTTATGCTATACAATGTAATCGCTTAAATTATTTTTATTACTCGTTTGCCACTCAAATCTTTTTAATTTTTTGTCAGTACAATAAGCACAAAAGTCGCAAAAATGCTCTAAATATTCAATTAACTCATCTCCATTTTGAAAATCATCAATTTTTTTAAAATCGTTTTCTGTAGTTTTAAAATTTGAATTACACTTTTCATTTAAATATTGTATTAATAAAGGATATGAACATCTAGAAATAAATCCATCTTTTACAAAAGGAAAATGCCTTCCATAACATAAATTATTTGCTTTTTCCGGATCATTAACTTTTTTTGTTGTTAAACAAGTGTGAAATTCTAGAATTAGTAAAGTTTCATCTTTTTGCTTACATCCGTTTCCAAAGAAAAATTTAATATTTTTATCGTCTAAAAACTTCACAATTTTATCAGCAATTTTATAGGTTGGTTGATATAATGATATATTAAAAAATACATTATTATTCTTTATGCTTTCTATTAACTGATCATCCATCTTTGGAATTAAAAGGCCATTAGAAACTAATGCGACTTTTGAATTAGGAAAATATTTTCTAACAATAGGTAGAATTTTCGATAATTCAGAGTGTAATAATGGTTCTCCACCCATTAATCTTATTAAATCAATATTAACAAGACTTGATAATTTTTCGATGTCATTTTTAAATTGCTCTATACTAATTTCGTATTTATCACAAATATTCGAAAAGTGAGTACACCCTTTACATTTTAAATTGCAATGATTAACTAAATTGATTTCTATATATCCGAGCAACGGTTTTTTTAGCAATGAAAATTCACGGATATTATTAATGATACTATCATCTATATCAAACAGGTCTAAAATGTATATAGTTTCAATGTTTTGCTTTTTTAGTTGGTTAGAATATTTTGTAATAAAAATAGGTGCTTCCAATATAAGAATAGAGCTTTTATTATCAAGAATAACTAACTGCTCTAAATTACTAATCGTTCCTTTATAAATATATCCTTTATTTTCCAAACATTTTATAACCGTATCATTGTATTTTGTGTTTCCAACTATATAAAATTCACGATATTTCATATAATATAACAACCCCTTATTTCATAAATATAGACATATTATAATCAATTTTAACTAAAAGTCAAGTGTAAGTTTTTAAATTGATTTTAATGAATTAATTGTTGGTATAGATACTTGGAATTTTTAGACTTGTGTACTAGCAAATATAGTTGAGTAGCAATCATCATTTATCGTTTATATAAAGTGAAAGTTTGTAGAAGAAACTGAAATAATTTCATTAAAAATTTCAAAAAAAGCGACACAAATCACTGTGTTCTTTTTTTATACTTAAAATGAGGTGAAAACATGAAAGTATACGTCGATCTAGTGTTCTTGCTAAACGTAATCTTTGATTTTTTAATCTTGCTTACGACATCTACGATTCTGCATCGAAGAGCGTCTTATAAGAGACTTTTTTTGGGCTCGATGGTTGGTGCCGTTAGTATTTTCTTTCTCTTTTTAACGTTATCTTCATTTACATTATTTTTATTAAAAGTAATGATCAGTATCGGAATGTTGCTTGCGACGTTTGGGTATCATAATTTGAAACAGTTTGTAAGAGAGTTCGCACATCTTTACATGGTTAGTATTGTGATGGGTGGCTTTTTATACTTTTTAAATGTTCAATTTTCTTATCAACAAGAAGGTCTTGTTTTTTATCATCGTGGCTTTTCCATCAACGTGATCTTTTTATTCATATTTTCGCCTATTATTTTATATACTTATGTAAAACAAGGTAAAAAGAGAGAAGAGTTATACGATCAAATTCATCTAGTCCAGTTTCACTATCGCGGGAAGACATATGCTTGGAATGGCTTTGTCGATACGGGAAATCATTTGAAAGATCCATACTTTCATCGCCCTGTCATATTGGTAGAAAAAGATAAGATCGAGGATACGGAGGGAAAGAAAATCTACATTCCTTATGATACGGCAAATCATCATGCGATGTTAGAATGTATTCCTATTACTTCTGTTACAGTGGATGGAATTCTCAAAAAAAGAAAGATATTGGTGGGGCTTCTAGAAGATAAGATTCATCTAGATGGAGTAGATTGTATTTTACAAACAAGTATATGGGAGGGATAAAATGTTAAGAAAAATAATACAGTTTTTACATCGATTATGGAGTGATGGTACAAGTTTGTTTTTTATTGGAAGTAGTGATAAACTACCAGAACCATTATCAAAAGAGGTTGAAACAGAATGCGTTTTAAAAGCACAAGATGGAGATATTGTCGCACGAGGTAAACTCATTGAACACAATCTAAGGTTGGTCGTATTTTTAGCAAAAAAGTATGAGAATACAGGAATTGATTTAGAGGATCTCGTCAGTATTGGAACGATTGGTCTAATCAAAGGAGTGAATACTTATCGGCTCGATAAAAATATTAAACTGGCAACCTACGCTTCCAGATGTATCGATAATGAAATTCTCATGTTCTTAAGAAAGAATAAAAAAAGGCGAGGAGAAATCAGTTTCGAAGATAATTTATCTTTTGATTCCGAGGGAAATGAGCTACATTTAGAGGATATTTTAGGTACGGAGCCGGATATTGTGACAAAGGGAATCGAAGAGGCGACGGAAAAAGAATTGCTGTATCGTGAAATCGAAAAATTGAATGGACGTGACAAGCAAATTATGGTATTACGTTATGGCTTGTTCGGACATAAAGACATGACACAAAAAGATGTCGCACGTGTTTTAAATATTAGCCAATCCTATATTTCTAGAATCGAAAAGAAAGTCATTCGGAAGCTAAAGAATTTGGTGAAGTCATAAAGAGAGTTATCTCTTTTTTTATTGTCTCTCTTGAAGAGATACCTGTTTGTGTGCTAGAATAATTTTATAAGATAGACAGGTGGTTTTATGTTAACATTTGATTTTAAAACTTATATGGGATCTGTGATTACCAAGGATCAATTCAAAAAGTATTTACCGAGATTACAAAAGATTACAAATCATATGAATCGAAAATTAGAGATGTTAGATTGGTTAGATGTTTCGACGTCGATTACGAAAGAAGAACTCGAGAGATTAAAGTCATTGGCACAATATACGAAGTCGCATTGCGATCTTTTCATCGTGATCGGAATTGGTGGCTCTTATTTGGGAAGCAAGGCTGTGATCGACGCCATTCATCCTTATTTTGGAAGCGATGGACTTCATCCTGAGGTGATCTATCTTGGAACATCTTTATCCTCTTCTTATATCAAAGATTTGATTGGATGGATCGGAGATAAAGATGTGATCGTGAACGTGATATCGAAATCTGGAAATACGTTGGAGCCTAATATCGCATTTACAATTTTTCAAAAGTATTTGCGTCGACGTTATGGAAAAGAAGAATTAGAGCATAGACTTATTATCACGACAGATGAATCGTCTGGCTCTTTATTAGAATTTGCCAAGAAACATCATTTAAATACACTTTCGATTCCTAAGAATATTGGAGGAAGATTTTCTATATTTACGGCAGCTGGTCTATTTCCTATGGCGGTTGCAGGAATACAAATTGATTCATTATTAAAAGGAGCAAAGCAAGGTAAAAACTATTTAAATGAAGCGTATATGTATGCGATGGTAAGAGATATTTTGAGAAAAGAAGGAAGACAGGTAGAATCGTTTACTGTCTACGAACCAAAACTTGCATATTTTACTGAATGGTTAAAACAGTTGATGATGGAAACACAAGGAAAGAACAAGAAGGGACTACTTACAACTAGCGCGATCAACACGAGAGATTTACACTCTTTAGGACAATACTATCAGGAGGGAACAGACAATCTATTCGAAACTGTGATCGCAATTGAGAAAACAACGAAAGTAACAGTTCCTCAATACGAAAAAACACTAGACGAAATCAATTTGATTGCAGCGAAAGCCGTTGCTTCCGCACACAAAAAAGGAAATACACCAAGTAGTATGATTATCATGGATAAGTTAAATGAAAAAAATCTTGGAAGCTTGTGTTATTTCTTTATGATGAGTGCTGCGATTGGAGCGTATTTACTCGGAGTAGATCCATTTAATCAGCCAGGTGTAGAAGTGTATAAGAAAGGAATTAAAAGAAGCTTAAAATGAGAAAATTTGGAATAATTGTATTAGTCTGCTTTAGTTTATTTCTCTTTGTTGGATGTGGAGATAAAAAAGTTCAAACAGAAGAGAAACAGGAACTTACAGATGGAGAAAAATTTAAAAAAGAGTATGAACAATATAATAAATACGTAGCTGACGATGGAACAAAAGAATATCCACAAGTGACGATTACGGAAGATAACAAGATGAAATATAGCTCTTTTAAAGAAGTAAAAGAGATTTTAAAAGACGGAACAGGTGTCGTATTCTTTGGAACACCTAAGTCTGATTGGACGAGAAATGTCGTTCCTATTTTGATTGAAGCGGCAAAGGAAGTCGGGATTGATACCATTTATTATTACGATCATTATGAGGATCGAGATGAAAAACATTTAGATGATAATGGAAATATCGTAATCGATAAAGACGGGACAGAAGAGTATCAAGAGCTCGTGACGATTTTATATTCTGAATTAGGACCGTATGAAGGTTTAAACAACGATACAATCAAGAGACTTTATTATCCAACTGTCGTATTTGTTAGTGATGGACTTATTTTAGGAAGCCATATTGGTACTATAGAATCACAAACAGATCCTAAGGCAAAGCTTTCCAGCGCAGAGCAAGAAGAACTTAAGGAAATTTATACGCATTATATGGAATTGATGTAAGGAACACAACAACGCAAGTTGTTTTTTCTTTGGATTGAATAAAAAATCTTTTTTTTCACATCATGAATAAGAAGGAGGAAACCATGGCACGTCACAAAGTAGAAATATGTGGCGTGAATACTGCGAATATTAAAGTATTAAGTAGTGAAGAGCAAATGGAATTATTTCGAAAGATGCAAGCTGGGGATCCATTTGCGAAAGATGAATTGATCAAGGGAAATTTAAAACTCGTGTTATCCGTCTTACGTAAGTTTAACAATCGTGTCGATAATATGGATGATTTATTTCAGGTAGGATGTATCGGACTGATTAAAGCGATCGATCATTTTGATCTTTCCTTTGAAGTCAAGTTTTCAACCTATAGTGTTCCGATGATTCTAGGAGAAATCAAGCGTTATTTACGAGATAACAATAGTGTTAGAATTGCAAGAAGCATCAAAGATACCGCATATAAAGCATTGAAGATCAAGGAAGAGATGACGAATCAAAATGGAAGAGAACCCAGTGTATTAGAAATTAGCAAAGCGATGGGACTAACAGAGTATGAAGTGAGCCATGCATTAGATGCTTTAAAAGAAACAGTAAGTATGTTTGAACCAATTTATAATGATGGGGGAGATACGATCTATTTGGAAGATCAATTAGAAGACAAAAAATTAGAACGATACCCAATCGAGACGAGGATCGCATTAACAGATGCTTTAGATAGGTTGAAAGGAAAGGAAAAGTACGTTTTAGAACAACGCTATTTGGTTGGAAAAACACAAATGGAACTAGCAAGTGAGATCGGAATCAGCCAAGCACAGATTTCTCGTTTAGAAAAAAGCGGAATCGACCATATTAAGAAGATGATATTATAAGCAATGATAACATTGCTTTTTTTGTTCAACTGCTAATGGCTGGTGATTATGAATTATTTTTGATATAATGAAGTTAGGATTTGCTAAATGATACATGATATTGATTGTTTATAGTTCGAACAAGAAAATGCATATTTGGTGCAATCATGAACCATGTTGAATTTTGTAGTTTTAAAATAGAGAAATAATAGAGTTCGTTGCTGATAAGAAAGCAGCGTACTCTCATTGCACGTATGGGAGAAATAGTATGAAAATATGGTTAAAGAGAAACAAAATAGTGATAGGATATTTTATGATATGGTGTATTTTGTGCTGGATAGAAATCAATCAATTTAAACAAATGTCACCTGTATATCAAAATGTCGATGTCTTTTCAGCATTTCAATATATTTATATGAATTCTAATTTATCCATGATGGTATTGTTTGGACCTCTCATCGTGATTACTCCAACATTATATCGACTTTATTGTGATATGTCTGGAGGAATGTTACGTACTTATTTGACAAGGCAGAGTTATTTTGATTTCCTTAAAAAGAAGATAGTTGCAATGTTACCGTATACTTTGATGATTTCAATGAGTTATTTACTTTTATTTTTATTTTGCTCTTTTGCATTTCAATTCAATTTTGATGTAGCTTCAACTGCACTGATTGATTCTGCATTTGAAGCAGTTATGTATACAGAAAATTTACCTATCTTTATGTTTTTAGTATTTTTTATACCAATTTTATGTAGTGCTTTTTGGATTTTAATCGGGTTTATGTGTATTCGTTTTTCTAAGAATTATTTTGTATCGTTAGCACTTTCTTATATTGTCGTATATATTTATAACTTTTGTGAAAATATGCTAGTCACTTTATTTTCCATTCCCAACTTTCATTATTCATTTGATGTATTAGTTAGTATCCAAGAGTCTAATATAGAAGATTCTGTTGTTATGATTTTGTATTATTTTGTTGTCATCATGGGGGCTATATTTATTACGTGGATATTTTATAGAGATAAAGAAAGATTGGTGATTGATAGTGAGGCATAAATTATATTTATGGAAAGAATTGTTGAAATATGAATTAGAAGGAAGCAATTTTAAAGCGGTCATTTTAATGTCCGTTTGTATCAATTTGATTTTTGCAAATATCACGATGTTGCAGGATAACTTTTTTGCGCAAGTGATTGCTCCTTTTAGGGATTACACTTATGTAATTGCTATCTTGTTGTTACTATGCTTTAATACATTTTATACAGATCGAGCATTTGAGCAAAACACAAGTATGATGATAAGATTAAAAAATAAAAAAGAAATGCTTCGAAAATTAGTGTTTCAAATAATTCTTTCTAATACTTTGGTTCTTTTGATCAATCAAGTAATTTCGGTTACTATTTTAAATTTCACATGCCATTTGCCATTAGATTTTGGATTCTATCATCATTATAATATAACAAATTTACAGTATGTCTTTTTCTATTTATTACGTAGCTATATTTTGATAGAACTAATGTTATTATTCGTTTTTTTCATTTGGAAATTGTCTGGACATGTCGGCGCTATAAGTACCTTGATCATTTATATTTTTTCAATTGCATTTTCACCTGTGATTGAAGGTGAACGCCTTGGAAATTTTTACAATATGAAATTTCACCCGACGCAGTATTTTTATCAAAACTACTATCCTAATTTTTCTTCGGAATTGGTTTTTTCATTTATTTATATTGCAGGGATTGTCATGATTGTAATTGCCCTATACGAGATTACAAGTGTATATATGAAAAAGATAGGAGAATAGATATGAAAATAGAAGTAAAACAAGTATCAAAAGAATTTAAAAAGCAAATGGTTTTAAAAGATATCAATGTAACGTTTGAATCCGGGAACATCTACGGACTCATCGGAAGAAACGGTTCCGGGAAAAGTGTTTTTTTAAAATTATTATGCGCTTTATACCGCCCAACGAGTGGAGAGATTTTGTTCGATGGAGAAAATGTGATCAAGGAGAAAAAATTTCCACCTTCTACTGGTGCTCTGATCGAAAAGCCAAGTTTTATAGGAGATTTGACTGGGTTTGAAAATTTAAAATTGCTTGCATCGATTCAAAAGAAAATCGGGGAAGATGAGATCAATGCGATTTTAAAGAAAGTCGAGCTTTATGAAGAGAAAGATAAAAAGTATTCCAAGTATTCTCTAGGTATGAAACAAAAATTAGGAATTGCACAGACTTTGATGGAGGACCCAGAGATTATTATATTAGATGAACCTTTTAGCGGAGTAGAGGATGATACGGCAAGCTCGTTAAGAAATTTGTTGTTAGAAGAAAAAGAAAAAGGAAAATTGATTATTGTTGCAACCCATATGAAAGAAGATTTAGAAAAGTTAGCTACTGTAACGTATCGCTTTCAAAATGGACAGATGGTAAAACAAGAAAATCAATCGTAAGATGGTTTTCTTTTTCATATATTGAAATAGGTGAGAATATGCGTTTATCTGATTTACAAAACAAAGATGTAATTAATGTGAACGATGGAAAGAAAATTGGAAATATTATCGATGTGATGATCGAAAATAGTACAGGTCGTTTGGAAAGTTTGATCGTCGAAAAATCTAAGTTTTTAATTTCCATGTTTTCAAACAAGGATGAGATAGAAATTCATTGGGAACAAATAGAAAAAATAGGAGAAGATGTAATTTTGGTAAAAATGATTTTTTAATAGGTTAAAATATGATATACTAAAAATAGGGGCGTGGTTGATATGAAACTTGCAATTGTAACAGTGATCATGGGAATGTTTTATCTACTTGTTTTAGGCCTTACAGGTCAGGAAGTATGGCTAAATACTTTAATTTCGACAGCACTTGACTTCATACAGACACCTATTTTAATAACTGTAATGAACGTAGTAAAATGGCTTGCGTCTTTTGAGTGTTTATTAATTGTCATGTTGCTTGCTACATTCTATCTGTATCGTAAAAAGAAAGAACAATCTCTAACTTATTTTCTATGCTTTGTCATCGCAGGGGGACTTGCTATGATTTTCTTGAAAGAATACTATGTTGTCGGGCATCCAGAATTAAGTAAATTTTTACCCATTGCAGGACTTGGATACTTGAACATCGACGTGTTGTTTGGAACGTTCCTCTATGGAATGATATATGTATTGATGGATCAGGAAAATTCACTCGAACGGATGATAAAAAAAGTTTGTCTTGCTCTTATCATCGTCGTAGGAATTGCAAACTTCTATTTAAAAGTGAGCTACTTTAGCGATATTCTGCTCGGATATTTATTTGGCTTATTCTTGTGTTGGATCTTTGCGAAGGTGATCAAAAGGAACGTGACGAAATTGTCACTTGAAAACGATAGTACAAAAGATAAAACTATGATATAATAAATTCTAGGTGATAAAATGAAAGTGTTATTACATTCTGATAAACAAGAGCAAATAGCGAAAAGCGGTGTAGGGCGTGCGATCGTTCACCAGCAGGAAGCATTGCGATTAAATGGTGTTGAGTATACATTAGATCCAAAAGATACAGATTATGATATCATTCATATCAATACGATTTTTCCGGAGTCTTATTTCATGGGGAAAAAGGCGAAAAAGATGGGAAAGAAGGTTATTTTTCATGCCCATTCGACAGAGGAAGACTTCCGTAATTCATATTTACTTACGAATCAAGTTGCACCATTATTTAAAAAATGGTTGTGTAAACTCTATTCTTCAGCGGATCTTATCATTACGCCAACTCCTTATTCAAAGAGGCTTTTAGATAATTATGGATTAGGAAAACCTATCATTGCGATTTCAAATGGGATCGATTTAGATTTTTATAAGCAAGATAAAAAGAAAGCGGAAAACTTTCGAAAGAAATATGGTTTTTCCGATACGGATAAAATTATTATCTCTGTAGGTCTCTATATCGAACGAAAAGGTATTTTAGAGTTTGTCGAACTTGCAAAAAAAATGCCAGAGTACCAATTTATTTGGTTTGGTTATAGCAACTTGAATACAGTACCTTCTAAAATTAAAGAAGCAGTACAAACGAAATTAGATAATTTACATTTTCCCGGTTACGTTTCTAGGGAAGAATTGCGTGATGCTTATTTGGGATCAGATTTGTTTTTGTTTATGACACATGAAGAGACAGAGGGAATTGTCTTGTTGGAGGCTCTTGCTAGTAAGATTCCAACGTTGGTGCGAGACATTCCAATTTACGAAGGTTGGTTCGAAGATGGTAAGAACATCTATAAAGCATCTACACTTCCAGAATTTGAAGAAAAGATTCATGGCATTTTGAACCATACATTAAAAGATGTTACGGAAGAGGGCTATAAAGTTGCCGAGGAAAGAGATATCAAATCGATTGGCGCTGAACTTAAAAAGGCGTACGAACGTGTATTAAATGAGCCGGAAAAAACAGAGTTAGAGGAGACAAAGTAGAGTGATCTACTTTTTCTATATAGGGTGAGTTATGCAGGAAAAAATAAATCGAGTATTATGGGTATTTATTCCTATCTTGCTTTTGGGAGTGATTGCTTTCGGGATGATACAAAGTGCTAAGATACGGTCATATGGAATGTCTGGACATTATTTTGGACAAGATGTGAAAGTGACTTTGTATGAAAATGACGAAAAGAAAGCGAATCGTGCTTTAACGCAGATAGAAAAAATTTTTGAAACTTATCAGAATCTTGCTCGTACCGATCGAAATGATCTTGATAGTTTATACAAAATCAATACGAATACTGAATCCGATGTGAAATTATCGAAAGAAATGAGTGAATTTTTAAGCTATGGAAAGCAGTGGGAAAAAAATTCCGGAGGGAGAATTCATCTTCAATTAAATGATTTGATAGAAACTTGGAAAACGCATTTTCAGGATGGAAGCTTGCCAGAAAAAGGAGAATTGGATACAGTTCAAATTCCAAGTGTAGATAGCATGACTGTAGATGACCAAACGCTCCATAAGTCAGAGAACCTGTTTTTAAATACTTTTCAATATGAAGTTGGGTACACATTAAAACAGGTGGATGCTTACTTGAAAGATCAGGGTATGACGAGATATATTATACAAGTAGGCAGTGATACTATGGTAGGAGATCACTACGGAGAAGATGGCTACAAAGTAGCGCTTGCTTCATCGAAAAACGGGAAGATCGAACGAATTTTATCACTTACGAATCAAACGATGGTCACGAAAGGGGCTTATCATGAACAGGTGTTGTTGGAAGATGGTAAGACCTATGGTACGATTCTCGACCCCATAACGAAATACCCATTTGAAAAAATTAGAAGTGTTACGGTGTTTTCGAAAGATCCATTGCTTGCGGATACGCTTGCATCTATTTTATATCAAATGGATGTAGAAGAAGGGCGTGCATACATCAAAGATTATGATGATGTAGAAGCCATTTGGACGACTTTAGACGGAAAGGTAGAGACCACTTCTAAAATTGACGATTGGACAAAGGAGGAGAATGGATAATTCCTCTTTTGTTTTTTTAGAAAGAATGTTATAATATTACATGGTGAGGAAATGAAAAAAATTACAATTCTAGCGTTTTGTTGTATTGTATTAGATCAATTTGTAAAATGGATCGTTACTCATATGATAGAATTTATGGAACAAATATTTGTGATACCCAATTTCTTTTATCTTACGAACGTTCGAAACTATGGCGCTGCTTGGAGTATATTAGATGGGAATCGTGTGTTTTTTATTTTTATGGCGTTTTTCTGTCTTGCATTGATTTATTATTTCTTTATTTATCAGCAAAAGCTAGCGAAAAGAGAAATTTTGGGCTATGGATTACTGATCGGTGGAATTATAGGAAATTTAATCGATCGCATGATACTAGGATATGTTGTAGATTATATAGGATTGATTTTCTTTGGATATCACTATCCTGTATTCAATATCGCCGATGTGTGTATTGTCGGTTCAGTGATCATTATTTTTTATCATTTTTGGAAGGAGCGAAATTCAGATGGAACAGACAATTATCGTCAAAGAAGATCATCCGGAAAGAATCGATCACGACATGATGAGAGAGCTTAATCTTTCTCGTAGTGTCGTTCAAAAGATGATTCAAACGAATAAAATTTTAGTGAATCAAAAACCTATTAAAAATAGTTATCGTCTCAAAAAAGGAGACGTTGTCACCGTAGAGGAATACGTTCCTGAAGAAATGAAGGCGGAACCTGAAAAGATGGATTTAGATATCGTATATGAAGATGACGATGTTATCGTCGTTAATAAACCGAATGGTATGGTTGTGCATCCTGCAGTTGGAAATTCACATGGAACGCTCGTAAATGGACTTTTATATCATTCGAAGGAATTGAGTGATGTCAATGGAGAATTTCGTCCAGGAATCGTCCATCGAATCGATGCAGATACGACAGGGCTATTAATGGTGGCAAAAAACAATCGTGCGCACGAAGCACTTGCACGTCAACTAGAAGAGAAAACGACATATCGAAAATACATTGCTCTTGTGTGGGGAGTGATTCCTCACGATACGGGAGAAATCGATGCACCAATTGGACGCGACATAAAGGATCGGAAGAAAATGGCAGTGACCGCTACAAATAGTAAAGATGCAGTTACGCATTTTAAAGTGTTAAAGCGATATCAAGATGCGACTCTCGTCGAATTACAATTAGAGACAGGAAGAACACATCAAATTCGTGTGCATATGAATTATATAGGTCATCCTGTTGTCAACGATCCAGTGTATGGCAAAAGAAAGAAATTTGATGATAGCGGGCAATGTTTACATGCGGCAGCGCTTGGGTTTCGACATCCGAAAACAGGAGAATATATGGAATTCGAATCAGAACTTCCAGAGTGTTTTACAAATATTTTGAAGCATTTTGAAGAAAGTTAAAGGAGGTGCTTTCATGGGAGAGGTAACAGTAGAAAAAAATGACGAACTCGTCATGAAATTGCTACATTATTTTATTACAGAACAAGGATACAATCCGATCGTTCTCCATGGAGCGAAGAATGAAATTTGGTTAGAAAATATCGATGCTAGCTACGGAATTGTTCGAATCAATACCGGATATATTCACAACAAAGAACAGTTAGATTTCGATTTGTTTAAAACGAAAAGTATTTTGGGAAAGATCAAAAAGAAAATGATGACGATGCATATGAATGTACTTTCTTTCTACTTAAACATGGGAGAAAATGTATCGTTTGAAAATGGAGAAAACAGCATTGCCAACGTTACTTGTATCCAACTTACGAAGATTGATGATTTAAATGAACATCCTCTTTTGCTAGAGGCTTTTCCTAATATTACTAAGAAAACAACTTATGCGGAAAAAGGAATGGATTTATTTATTAAATTAACGCGTGAAATCAATAAAAAGAGTGAGGAAGATGCGATGAGGGCAGAACAAGTCTTTCGCATGAAAAAGCCAGTCATTACTTATCTTTTAATTGCGATTAACATGTTTGTGTTCATATGTATGTATCTTTTTGGAAATGGTAGCCAAGATCCATTTACATTATTAAGCTTTGGAGCAAATTATGGAGATTTAGTAAGAGCAGGGGAGTATTACCGCTTGTTTACTTGTGCCTTTTTACATATCGGTGTTCTACATTTATTTGTTAATATGTATTCTTTATATGTCATCGGTCCACAACTCGAAAGTTTTTTAGGAAAAACAAAATTCTTAATTGTTTATCTGTTTAGTGCCTTATCGGGAAGCTTATTATCTATTTGCTTTACAGATGGTGTTAGTGCTGGTGCGAGTGGAGCGCTCTTTGGTCTTTTAGGATCTTTACTATATTTCGGATATCACTATCGTATTTATTTAGGAAGCGTTATGAAATCTCAAATTATTCCTATTATTATTTTAAACTTAATGATGGGATTCTTCATTGGTGGAGTCGATAATGCAGCTCATATCGGTGGTTTGATTGGTGGAGCACTTATTACAATGGCTCTAGGTGTAAAATATAAGTCAACTCTGTTTGAGAAGATCAATGGTTGGATTTTGACGGCAATTTTTCTTGGTTTTATGATTTATATTGGGTTTGTAGGATTATAAAAAAGAGAATCGTTTGTGATTCTCTTTTTTATAATTTTCTATATAGTCCTATCGCTTTTCCTAGGATAGTAACTTGATCCAGAATAATTGGATCCATCGTATCGTTTTCAGGTTGTAATCGAAAGTATCCATCTTCTTTATAGAAACGTTTTAAAGTTACTTCGTTTTCTGCTGTCATTGCTGCGACGATTTCACCGTTACGTGCTGTATTTGTTTTTTCAATTACGATGATATCTCCATCGAAGATTCCGGCATTGATCATACTTTCTCCACTGACATTGAGAGTGAATACTTCTTTGTTATTTGGAATCATATAGGCAGGAAGAGAAAAATATTCGTCAGGATGTTCAATCGCTTCGATTGGGCTTCCTGCTGTAATTTTTCCAAGTAGAGGAACTTCTACTACCATGTCGTCTTTTGGAGCAAATTCGTTATCTACTAATAATTCGATTGCTCTATTTTTCGTTTCTTCCTTTTTGATCATTCCCTTATTTTCCAAGTTTTGTAAGTGCACATGTACTGTTGCAGGGGACGAAACACCAATCGCAGCACATATTTCTCTGACCGTTGGTGGGTATCCGTTGCTTACGACGTATTCTTTAATATAGGTTAAAATTTCGTCTTGTCTCTTTGTTAATCCTTTCATAGCAACCTCCTTTTATATTTACAATATAACATATTTCAACACATAAGTCAAACAATTGTTTGCGTGAACAGATGTTCCTGTTTCAGAATGATAGAAAAAACGTAAACACGAACAATTGTTCACAAAAACCATTGACACGAACAACTGTTCGTAGTAAGATAGAAGTACGAAAGAGAGGTAGTAAAGATGAAAGAAATGTTAAAGAGTAAAATCATGGTAGGATTTGTTGCCTTTATCTTAGGAATTACTTATATGAATGGAGTACAAACAAGAAAGATGGAGGATACGACGAAACAAACACAAGATAGCTATATCGCTATGAATTTAAAATAAAACTTTATTCTTGTCTGGAAGTTTGCTATAATAAAAAGAGAGTAAAAAAATAGAAAGGGTAGACATATGGACAAGGATATCATTAGTAATATAAAGTCGTTAGGAATTGATATGATTCATCAAGCAGGAAGCGGTCATCCAGGAATTGTTCTTGGAGCTGCTCCTATTATATATACGTTGTTTGCATATCATTTGAATATTAATGTAAATGATCCTCATTGGATCAATCGAGATCGTTTTGTGATGAGTGCTGGACACGGATCTGCGCTTCTCTATGCGACGATGCTTATGGCAGGTTATCCACTTACGATCGATGATTTAAAGTCTTTTCGAAAGATTCATTCTAAAACACCAGGACACCCTGAATATGGGTTGACATCGGGAGTTGAGATGTCTACGGGACCATTAGGGCAAGGAATCGCGAGTGCGGTTGGAATGGCATTAGGTGGAAAGATTTTAGAAACTCGTTATCAGTTGCATCCGCTTGCAAAGAAAAAAGAGAAACGAAAGATGTTGGATCATAGAGTATATGTTTTATGTGGCGATGGAGATTTAATGGAAGGGGTCAGCTATGAAGCTTGTTCTTTCGCCGGAAGTCACAATCTGGATAATTTAATCGTCTTATATGATTCCAACAGGGTTAGCTTAGATGGTGGAACGGAACATACTTTCACTGAGAACACAAGAGAACGTTTTCATGCGATGGGATGGCATACAGAATTTGTAAAAGACGGAGAAGATGTTCGTGAAATTAATCGTGCAATCGAAAAAGCAAAAGAATCTGGGAAACCGTCCTTTATAGAAGTTCGAACTGTGATAGGTCGAGGATCTTTGGCAGAGGGAACAAATAAAGTTCATGGGAAACCATTATCCAATGAAGATATCGCTCAGTGGAAAGCGAGTTTAAATTTAACGAATGAGGAGTTTAGTTATTCTAGTGCGTTGCAGACAGAATTTCAGAGATTGATCGTTGCACATAGTCGTGCAAAATACGATGAATGGGCTAGTGAGTATCGTGAATTCACTGCCGATAAAGCGCTAGAAAAAGATGACGAATTTAATTTTATTTTTGGAAAGCAAATTTCAGTTGATTTACTGAAATATGAATGGGATTTTCGTTCTATTGAAGCTGAACCACTACGCAACACAAACCAAACGATCATGACAGATATCGCAAAGTTGGTTCCTAATTTTATCGGTGGAAGCGCTGATCTCGCTTCATCGACAAACGCCTATTTGTTAGGGCAAAAAGATGTGAGTAAGAAGGATTACAATGGAAGAAACATTTGGTTTGGAGTTCGCGAACACGGGATGGCTGCTATTTTAAATGGGCTTGCGCTTTCTAATTTTAGACCATTTGGATCTACTTTCTTGACATTTGCCGACTATTTAAAACCAGCGATGAGAATGTCAGCGTTAATGGAGCTCCCAGTTACTTATGTATTTACGCATGATTCTATTGAGATTGGTAGCGATGGTCCTACACATCAACCAGTAGAGCAACTTGCAATGTTGCGTTCTATACCAAATATGACAGTATTCCGTCCAGCGGATGCTAGAGAAATTGTCGGTGCTTGGAACTATATTTTAAATCAAAATATGCCTGTTTCTTTGGTGATTTCAAAAACAGCTGTTCCTGTTCTTGCTACGACGAATGCTTCAAACGTAGCAAGAGGAGCTTATATTGTAAGAAAAGAAACAGATAAATTAAATGGAATTATCATAGCGACAGGAACGGAAGTTCATACTGCTATGAAAGTGGCAGAACGCCTCACACAAGAGAAGATCGACTGTCGTGTTGTAAGTATGCCGAGCAGGGAACTTTTCTTACGTCAAGAGAAAGAATATCAAGAAGAAGTATTGCCAATTGGATATAAAAAGGTAGTGATCGAGGCAGGATCATCGTTCGGATGGCATCAGTTTGTCTATAATGAAAGATATTTGATCACTGTGAATGAATTTGGTGCGAGTGGTTCGCCGCAAGATGTTTTAAAAGAAAAAGGATTTGACGAGGAAACAATTTATGGAAGAGTTCGAAAACTATTACGTTAGGCGAACTCTTTTTTTCGACAAAATATTTCTTTTTCTTATGGTTTAATAAAATAGGTGATAGAATGCGAACATATTATATTTTTCATATCAAAAGAGAATGTACTACATATTACAAGGAAAAGCCGAAGGATTTATATCAATTGCTTCATCATTTATTTTTAATGCCAAGACATTATGGACGTTACGGGATTTCTTTCTACGACCAAGTTTGTAACCATTTTGATCAAGAAATCTTAAATTTTTATCTTTCAGGAAAATTTCAATTACAACCGCAAAATGGGATTTTTTACTTTCCGGAAGGAAACTTAGTCCAAATACAGTCATCTTGTTGTATCGTACGAACGAATTCTAACTTTCCAGCAATTTTTCGTACGTTTTATTATTATAGCCGGGATTTATTTGTCTGTGATTTTTATAATCAAGATTATTTTTGGCTTTCAAAACACTATCATGAAATCCGAAAGACCTCATATAATAAAATAGGAGTTGAAAAGATAGGGAATATCTAGTAAAATGTAGTATATAAGGAGGAATGAAAAATGGCATTTGTGATAGATTTATTACAAATTTTAGGTGGTTTTATCGTAGGAGCGATTGCAGGATTCTTTATTGCTCGTAATTATATGAAAAAGTATATGAAGAAAAACCCACCTATTAATGAACAAATGATTCGTGCGATGATGTCGCAGATGGGGAGAACTCCAAGTCAAAAACAAGTAAAACAAACAATGAAAGCAATGACTAAGTACATGGACTAGCATTGCTTTTTATTTGAGGAGGAATAAAGAGTGAAAAAAATAGGGGTATTGGCACGTCCGGAAAAACACGATGAGAGATTGTATTGGTGTATCAATGGAGAGATAAAACAAGTGATTATGGAGTATGGATATTTACCGTATCTCATATATCCAACACATTTAAATGACGAATTAAATGAAAAAGATTTCCATATGTTAGAAGAACAATTAAAAGAATGCAGTGGCGTTATATTACAAGGAGGTTCAGAAATTTATGGCTATGATCGATATGCGTGTTCTTATTTATACGAACATGATATTCCTACTTTGGGAATTTGTTTAGGAATGCAGACGATGGCAGAAGGAAAACTGGGACGTTTGGAAGATATGAAAATAAAACAACACTACGATAGAAAAGATGCATCGTATGCACATGAAAATTGGATTCAACCAGGAACAAGATTGTTCGACATCGTGGAAGAGATCAAAATTCCAGTTAATTCTAGGCATCATGATTATGTTTTAGATACGGATTTTTTTGTTAGTTCTTATAGTAAAGATGGAATTATCGAAGCGATCGAAGATACACATAAAAAATTTTATATTGGGGTACAGTGGCATCCAGAGTCTATGATCGCATATGATAAAGTAAGTAAAAAGTTATTTGATGCATTTTTTCAAATGATAGGAGGCCAAAATGAAACTAAAACAAATAGCGCACATCGTGAACGGGAAGATCCTTTCAGGGAGTGACGAACGAGATATACATGATCACGTCTCTATCGATACGCGTACGATGAGTGAGGGAGATATATTTATTGCTATTGTAGGAAAAACGCAAGATGGGCATATCTACGTGAAAGAAGCTGAGAAAAAGAAAGCAGGCGTTATCATCGTATCGCAGGAAATAGAAGATGTTTCAGCTCCGGTGATATTGGTATCCGATACGACAGAAGCTCTTTTGGCAATGGCAAAACACCATAAAAACACGCATTTTCACGGACTTTTGATTGCGATCACTGGTAGTGTCGGAAAGACGACGACGAAGGAAATGGTCGCTCACATTTTGAGTAAAAAGTATCGTGTAGCAAAGTCTCCGGGAAATTATAACAATCATATAGGCGTCCCCCTTACTTTACTATCCTTACAAGATGCGGATGAAATTTGTGTTCTTGAGTTGGGCATGAATCATGAGGGAGAAATTTCGAGACTTTCACGTATAAGTGAACCTCACGTTGCAATGATAACGAAAATAGGAAGTGCTCATATTGGATTCTTAGGTTCTATGGAACGTATTATGCATGCGAAAATGGAAATTACAGACGGTTTGAAAAATGGAATATTATTGGTGAATGGCGATGATAAGCGATTGAGTAAGTTAAGAGATACGAAAAATTATCAAGTAGGTTTTTGTGGTATCCGTAGAAACGCGATGACAAAAGTAAGTGAAATTGACGCAACTCTAGATACTTTATCATTTCAACTTTTAGAAGATCATAAGAAATATCACTTCTTTTATCCTTATGGAGGTAAGCATCTACTTACAAACTTACTTTTAGCGATTGAAATGGGTATTTTATGTGATGTTCCTATCGAATTGATCCAGGAAGCAGTGAGAGAAATGCCTTGTTTTGAAAAAAGATTAGAAAAAATCTCTTTAAAAGGAAATAATATTCTAATCGACGATACATATAATGCTAGTTTAGATTCTGTACTTGCTGACATTGATTATATGAATCTTTATCATGGGAAAAAATTGTTTATATTCGGAGATATTTTAGAGGTAGGTACATTTGGAAAAAGGATTCACCGGGAAATCGCGAAGAAATTAAAGAAATGTCACAATTTAGAAGTCCTTTGTATCGGAGAAGAAACAAAGCAATTTTCCAAACTGTTAAAGCGATGTGCACATTTTGATACAGCAGACGAATTAATGAAAACATTAGATTATGCGAAATTAGAAGATACTTTTATTTTGGTAAAAGGATCGCGTAAGATGCATTTGGATCTGGTTGCTACGAAGATAAAGGATGATTGGAAGTTATCGAATTGAAATGAAAACAATTGACACAATTTGCAAATAAATATACAATGAAGTAGCAAGGGAAGAGGGTTTATGAAAGATATTAAATTTAAAGAAGGAAATGACTTATTTAACTACAGGGTGGCAGCGGTAATCGAATCGAATTCGAAATATTTATTTCAGAAAATGCCAAATGATATGAATTATACGTTGGTAGGAGGAAGAGTTCGTTTCATGGAGTCGACAAAAGAGGCCTTAATTAGAGAAGTTTTAGAAGAAGTTGGATACGATATTACAAATGATGACTATCACGTTGCAGAGATTGCTGAAAATTTTTTTGATTATAAAGATGAAGAAGGAGTTATTCATAAGGTTCAAACATTGTTATTTATCTATAAAGTAAAAATTTTAAAGAAATCAAACATTATCAAAGATACAATTTTTACAATGCAGGACAAAGACAGTACGACTCTACATTGGCTTAGTTATGATGAAGCAAAAAAAGCTTCTATCTTACCATCTATAGCAAAACGCTTGCTACAAGAAGATTCATTGCAATATGAAGTTATAAATGACTGTAAGTATGGAAAATAATATATAAAGTCCAAGTAATATAAAATTCAAGTAAAAACGTAGATACTTTTATTTAGAGTCTATGTTTTTATTTTCATGAAAAATAGAAGGAATTTTGAATTATAGTTTATATCATATTTATAGAGAGTTATTGAAGAAGTGATCTTTTGATAACATTAGGAAGATTGTTTTATTTATCGATTATATAAAATTTATCCCTTTTTTCCTGACAACTGGACAAGCGTGTGATATTTTGCTATATTATTAGTGCATAAGTGATTATGCTGTGCGCTGTTGCATATAATAATAACGCAACTTGTTGCAAAAAAAAGCTAGTGATTCCCACTATGAGAGGAAATTGAAAAGAAGCGATTCCGGCTTTGACAGGAACTTAAAAAAGCGGCGATTCCGGCCATAACAGTGAACTTAAAAAAGGGACTAGAGAGCAAACTCTAGTCCTATTTTTTAATTAGAATGCAATATGTTCGAAGGTGATTTTATGAAAAATTTTATATTGGTAAGATTGGATTATAATTATTGTGATTATTTAAGACAGTTTGATGATAAAGTTCCTTATAATAAAAATAAAAAAGAATTAAGACCATTTATAGGAATTTTATTTGAAAGAAATAATTGTAAGTACTTTGCACCATTATCTAGTCCTAAGCCGAAACATAAAACAATGAAAACTACTTTAGATTTTCTAAAAATAGACAATGGTAATTTAGGAACAATTAATTTTAATAATATACTACCAGTAACAAATCAAAATATCATTAAGTTGGATTTAGATAAGGATTGTTTTACAAGACAAGAAGAAAAATACATAAAGTTGTTAAAGGAACAATTGTTTTGGTTAAACCGTAATGATGATAAATTATATGGTAGATCTAAAAAGTTATATAATAAATACGTTAATGGGATATTAAATCATGGTATTGCTAAAAGATGCTGTAATTTTACATTATTGGAGGAAAAATGTATCGAATATAATAGAATCAAAACATAGATACCGTTGTTTTGATATCTATGTTTTATTTTTGATTTGCTCTCATATTGATTCCGAGCATACTACCAAATATTGTAATCATCATTAAAATAGCGTCGTATAAAATGTTTGTAAGACGGAATGGATCATCCAGGAAGAATAGTTGAATGAGTGTAAATATGATGATAAAGCCTAGACTCAGTTTTAGACCTTCTAACCATCCCTTTGATTTACTTTTTTTACCAAGTAGGATACCTGCTGCAAACAGCGACAAAAACGGTATTAGTAATTTTAGAATGGTAAAAAAGTTCCCTGTTACAAGGTTGAAATAGTTTAGAATCGTTAAAATAAAACTAGATACTAACAGCGATAACAATCCAACTCCTAAACAGATTCCCATGGTTTCAAAATATTTTTTGTAATTCATAATCTCACCTAATATAATCTATGTGTTTGTATAAAAAAATATGTTTGGCTCATAACAAAATAGGGTGATACTATGTATATTGTAATCATTTTAAAAACAATATTTCTCTATCTTTTTATTATGGTAGGATTCCGTATTATGGGGAAAAAGGAAGTGGGACAGTTAAGTGTCATTGATTTGATCGTATCTATTTTAATTGCAGAACTTGCTGCGCTTTCTTTGGAAACTGCAGAACAGTCATTATTAAAGTCTATCGTTCCCATTACGACGTTAATTTTGATTCAAATCTCGCTTAGTTATTGGTCCTTGAAGAATAGTAAAGTTCGAACGATTTTAGAAGGAAGTCCGACCGTTATCATCAAAGATGGAAAGTTGAATTTTAGTGCGATGTCAAAAATTAGATATAGTTTAGATGATCTTATCTTACAATTACGCGAAAAAGGATATCAAAGTATTGAAGAGGTTAGTTTTGCAATCTTAGAGAATAATGGCTCTTTATCTGTTTTTGAAGGAACGCACGAATATCCTATGCCTCTTATTTTAGATGGCGTGATCGACGAGGTCGTCTTAGGAGAGATCGGAAAAGATAAAGGATGGCTAATGAGACTTTTGGATCGTAAAAAGGTACGGTTAGAGAACGTATTTTATGCATTTTATACGAAGAAAAAAACGTTTATTATTACGCAAGATGAATTAGAATAAAAATAAAATGTCTTTTGGACATTTTATTTTTCGATGTAATGATAGTTACTAGAGCGAATCAAACGATTCATGATTGCGATCCCAAGGCCTTCTTTTTTTACTCCTTCGATTAAAATTTGCGTTGGTTCATAGGTATCAACTTTTCTAAGGAGTGTAAATATATTATGTGAAATCTCATCATAGTTATGGATACTTCCATGAGAGACAAATTTATCGCAGCGAATTTTATTTTCATGTTCTTTAAACCCAATCACAACGGTACCAGGCGTAACGTTTTCGTTTACAAGATCAATCTGTGTTTTTTCGTCATCGCTATAAATTAGGATACAAGGACTTTTAGGCGCATAGTGTTTATATTTCATTCCTGGGCTTCTGACAACTCCCTCTGCTTTTTCGAAGATATGTTTGTCGATTGATACGATCCCTACGACTTCTTTGATATCCTCTGGTGTGATTTTTCCGGGCCTTAAAATGGTTGGAATTCCATCGATGACGCGTACGACAGTCGATTCGATCCCGATATCAGATGGTCCGCCATCGATGATGATGTCTACCTTTCCATCAAACTCTTCCTTGATATCTTCGATGTTGGTTCCACTTGGCCTGCTGGATATATTTGCGCTTGGAGCAGCGACTGGAACATCTGCACACTTCAAAATTTCATGTGCGATTTTATTGGAAGGCATGCGGATTCCTACGGTATCTAAGTGAGCAGATACGTTATCTGGAACGATCGATTTCTTTTTTAAGATGAGTGTAAAAGGTCCAGGGAAAAAAGCATCGATCAGTTTCTTTTCCATATTGTTGATATCACAAGCAAGTTCGTCTAATTGTTTAAAATCGTGAATATGGACGATGAGAGGGTTGTCATTTGCTCTTCCTTTTGCCTCAAAAATATGGTCGACCGCATCTTTTCGTAATGCGTTCGCACCCACACCATATACAGTTTCTGTTGGGAATATTACGAGTCCACCATTTTGCAAGACTTGTGCAGCCCTTTGTAGTTCTTCTTTATTGATCGCTTGTTTAAAATCGTAAATTTTTGTCATATTTTCACCCGGTGAATATTATACACTCAATTTTTGAAAAAATATAGTATAATAAAAATAGAATAGGAGTGAGGACATGGGCCATAACCGCAAAGAACAAATGAGACGATATTTTAATGCATCTTACGATTCTAAATTACATTTGAATCAACATTATATAAAAGGAGAAAAAGCTGTAATTCCAATTCACGTAGAAGCAACCTCGGATATCTATTCTCAGTACGACAAAGAAAACAGAGTTTTAAATGAAACTTTAGTTTCTTATATCGAGCAGATTGCTTATTATATTCCATATCAACATTCGATCGTATTGGAGTTCGAGGGAATGACTTTTTCCGAGGAAGAAAAAGCTCTGCTCGTCGATGCGATCACGGATCAATTTGGACTTGTTACACACGATATGTCTGTAGAACTTAGGTATAACACGATCAAGTCGATCAATCTATTTTTGATCGGATGTCTCGTACTCGCCTTATCGTTTTTCTTGCGCAATGTCGAACATATGAATTATTTTAGCGAAATTCTGTCGATCATAGGAACGTTTTCTATCTGGGAATTTGTCAATACGATCTGGTTTGAACGTAAGATGAAAAAGATTGACAAGATGAATTCTGGTCAACTTTCTTCATGCACTGTTACATTTGTCGAAGATTAGGCATCATGAAACATTTTTCGTACGGAAAGATATTGGTGAAGTGTTACGTAGATAACGTTACTTGCCATTGCGATGACGAGTCCCCACATACCGATATTTAGGTAGCTTGCTCCAAACAGAATGAGTGTACGTAAAACCATTCCTTGCAGTGTTCCCATCATGGCAGTTTTTGCTTTCCCTGTTGCCTGAAGAGTGCTTGTGAGAGGGGCTTGGATATAATGGAGAATAAAAATAGGAGCGAGGACTCTTAGATAATCGACTCCTTGATTGGTGTGATAAATAAGATGTAGAAAGATTTCTGGAAATAGACAAAATAGAATTGTAATAGGAATTCCGATAAGCAAAGAAAACCCAATTGCCTGTCGGATTTTTGTTTTTGTATAGGTATAACGTCTTTTTTCGTAGTTGCGACTTACGACCGGAATCAATGCTTGGCTGATTGCCATAGAAAAGAAAGATGGAAGTAGCAATAGTGGGAGGACGTATCCATTTAAAATTCCATATTGATTGACGATGAAGGAATTAGAATATCCAATTTTTAATAGGACGTACGTTAAGAGAATCGGTTCAAAAAAAGATCCAATACTTCCAATGAGTCTACTGCCTGTTGCAGGCAAACTAATCGATAGAATCTCTTTGATGTTTTTCTTTTTCGGTTTGAAATCTTGTTTTGAAATTGTAAAGTTTTTCGGTAAAAAGAAGAAGAGAACGAGAATTGAAGTGAGTTCGCTTGCGATATTTGATAGAATGATAAAAGCGACCGCATATTCGATTCCCTTGACGAGAAAAATGGGAATTCCAATGGCGAGAATTACGAGTCTTACGATATCCTCAGTAACGTTGGACACGACGTGAGGTACCATGCGTTGTTTTCCAAAAAAGTATCCGCGCAAGATACTAGAAACACTGATAAACGGAAGGACAAAGCCGATTGCGATGAGTCCGTAAAAGCATCTGGGTTCGTGTAAAAGTTCTGAAGCAAGATACGAAGCTCCAAAGAAAAGACCAATTAAGATAATGAAATTGAGAATAAGAGAGATAGGCAAAATGGAGAAGACTAAATTTTTATGATCGTTTCGTTCTTTGGCTACGAGTGTGGAGATGGCGATTGGAAAACCGAGTTGCGCAAGGGCAATCAACAGCATGAACGTAGGATTCATAAGCATGTAAATTCCGATTCCTTCTGTTCCAATTAAACGTGTCATGACGATTTTGATCATCATTCCTAGAATTTTGGTGATGAGACCGCCGATCATTAAAATAATAGTGGAACGAATAAATTTGCTTTTGTACATACGATCACCTGATTCATCATATGAAAGGATAGGACAAAAAATACGATAGCAGGTGAATTCTTTTAAAAACGTATCGATAACACTTTAAAAACATAGGAAATTGGTTTATAATAAATATGAGCTTATCGAGGTTAGGAGGAAATATGGCAGACACTTTTCAAACGCAGCAAGAGTTGTATCGCAGAGTTCGACCTGCCCTTAGTTCTAAAGCGGAAGAGATGCGCCGCTTGGGATATACGTTTATCAAAGAAGAGGACGTGTGGAATTTTTTGAAAGAATCGAAGTGGAAGCAGGCAAAAGGACTTTCTTTAGCACAACTTGTAAGTGATATTTTAAATGCGGAAAACGACTTGATTCAAAAGTATGTTTTGGATCGGTTAAAGCATGTAGAAAGAAAGATAGATTAACAGGAGGAGTTTTATGAAAGCAAAAGAAAAAATAAAAAAGAAAGAAAAAAAGTCGATTGTAAAACCATTGCTCGGGGTGTTGGTCGTTGCAATCGTGGTTGGGTGTGCGATGATTCCACTGATGCAAAACTTGAATTTCGGCCTTGATTTACAAGGAGGATTTGAAGTTTTATATAAAGTGGAGAGCATCGATGGAAAAAAAGTAACGTCAGATATGATGAAAAGTACGTATAAGACGATCGAAAAGAGAATCGATGTGTTAGGTGTAACAGAACCTAGTATCGTCGTAGAGGGAGACGATCGCATCCGTGTACAATTAGCGGGGGTGACAGATCCAGAAGAAGCTCGTAATTTGATTAGCCAAGCTGCCAATTTGACTTTCCGCGATACGAGCGATAATTTGATCATGTCAAGTGACGTATTAAAAAGTGGTGGAGCAAAAGTATCTCAAGATTCCTACGGAAAACCAGCAGTTGCTCTGTCGGTTGCGGATAATTCTAAATTTTATAGGGCAACCAAAAAAGTAAGTGAAATGTCGGATAATCGATTAGTCATCTGGCTAGATTTTGATCCAGAGACTGATTCATTTCAAACAGAACGAGCAAAATGCGGGTCCCTTTCTGATTCAAAATGTCTTTCTGTTGCGACGGTTTCGCAAGGTTTTTCAAGCGATGTTATCATCCAAGGAAGCAAAGATAAACCATTTACAGAACAAGAGGTCAATAGTCTAGTGGAATTGATCAATTCAGGAAGTTTACCGACAAAGTTGACGGAAGTTTCATCTAAGACGGTCGTCGCTTCTTTCGGAGCTGATTCTTTGTCTAAAACATTTGTCGCTGGTGTTGTAGGAGTTGCAGGGATTATTTTACTGATGTGTGCGGTTTATCGTTTTTCTGGTTTTATCGCAAGTATTGGGTTGTTATTCTATACGGCCATTACCTTCTTAGTATTCTGGTTGATCGGTGGGGTACTTACTTTACCTGGAATCGCAGCACTCGTGATCGGAATCGGTATGGCAGTCGATGCGACAGTTATTAGTTTTTCTCGTATCAAAGATGAGTTGTATAATGGTACGAAATTAAACATGGCTTTTAAACTAGGAAATAAAAACTCATTTATGACGATTTTTGATTCCAATATCACGACGTTGATTTCGGCAGTTATTTTATTTATCTTTGGAGAAAGTAGTGTCAAAGGATTTGCAACGATGTTAATCATCAGTACGATTGTAACGATGGTAGTCATGGTATTTATCACGAGATATCTTGTCGGTCTTTTTGTAAAAACAGGTTACTTTAACGATAAATTGCGTGCTTTTATCGGAATTCGTACAGAAGAAATTCCAAAGATTGAGAAAAAGGAAAAACGTGTACATGAAGATTGGAAAAATGTCGATTTCGTAGGTAAGAGAAAATGGTTCTTCTTAGCTTCAAGTTTGATGATTGTGATCGGAATGATATCTCTTGGAGTAAATGGATTACATCTTGGAATCGACTTTAAAGGTGGATCTTCGATTACAGTACAAAGTAGTCAAAAATTGACTGAGAAAGCACTCACCAAAGATATCGAGTCATTAGGATATGAAGTGATCGAGACAGATCAAATTGACGATGAAACATATTCTATTAAGATAGAAGATTCTTTAAGTCGTAAACAAGTGTTGGAGACAGAAGATTATTTTGAAGAAAAATACGAAGCTACGACAGATATTGGAGTGGTTTCTAATATCGTAAAGCAAGAGCTTGTAAAAAATGCAGTAATTTCTGTTATCTTGGCAAGTATTGCGATTGTAATCTACGTATCCCTTAGATTTACGTTTAAGTTTGCAATTGCAGCGATTATCGCATTATTCCATGATGTCTTCATGATTTTTACAGTATTTAGTTTATTCCAAATCCAAGTATCTAGTATCTTTATTGCAGCGGTTCTTTCTATTATTGGATATTCGATCAACGATACGATCGTAACTTTCGACCGTATTCGCGAAAATATTCATGCGAAATTTAAAAATAAATTAAAGACGAAAGAAGATTTGAATGAAGTTGTTAATATTAGTTTAAGAGAAACTTTGAATCGTAGTTTGATAACGACATTTACAACGTTGATTCCAGTATTTAGTTTAATTTTACTTGGATCACACGAAATCATTACATTTAATTTAGCACTTTTTGTAGGATTCGTAGTAGGAGTATACTCATCTATTTTTATCGCTAGTCAATTATGGATCGAATTTTCAAAACGAAATATAGGAAAAGCAAATCAAAAGAGATGGTATGAAGAAGAGAGTGACGAGGTAGAAGAGCTTACCGTAAAAGGAATTAACGCATAAACGAATAGAGGGTGTTATAAATGACGAAAAAAGATTCTAACGTAACATATGAGAAGTTAGAACAAGAGTGTAAAAAATATATGAAAGAGGAAGATATCGCGCTCATAAAAAAAGCCTATGAGTTTGCGAAAGAGTGTCATATGGGAGAACTACGCTTAACAGGAGAGGATTACATCGAACATCCTCTCTCTGTTGCTTATATTCTCTCGCATATGAATGCGGACTGTGCGACGATTTGTGCAGGGCTTATGCACGACTTGTTAGAGGAAAATGATGATGCTTTACCTTATTTGAAAGAAACGTTTGGAGAAGATATCGTTTCGATCATCGAAGGAGTTACCGTGATCAATCGTTTGAACTTTGAAGGAGATACACAGTCTTTGATTGCGAATCATAGAAAGATTTTGGTTGGGCTTTCGGAAGATGTGCGTGTCATCTTTGTAAAAATGGCAGATCGCCTTCACAACATGAGAACTCTTTGGGCACTTCCTGAGAAGTCGCAAAAAGAAAAAGCAAAAGAGACGCTCGATATCTTGACACCGATTGCGCACCGCTTAGGTATGAACCACATTAAAAGCGAGTTAGAAGATTTATCTCTTCGCTATTTAAAACCGGACGTATATTTCTCTATCGTCGAACAGTTAAATCAGACGAAATCAGAGCGTGATCAATACGTTACTGATATGATAGAGAGTATCCATAAAATGTTGGAGGAAGCAAACATTCCACATAAGATCAAGGGAAGAGCAAAAAGTATCTATAGCATCTATAAAAAACTCGATAAAGGAAAGAAGTTTAGCGACATCTATGATTTACTTGCCCTACGTGTATTTGTAGATACCGAAGCTGAGTGTTATCAAGTACTAGGAATTATTCACTCGAAATTTAAGCCGAAGCCAAAACGTTTTAAAGACTATATTGCCATGCCGAAGACCAATATGTATCAATCTCTACATACGACAGTATTTGGGGTAGATGAACAACTATTCGAAATTCAGATTCGTACTTACGAGATGGATATGGTGGCTGAAAACGGTATCGCATCTCACTGGTCTTATAAAGAAAAAGGAAGCAGCACGAAGGCAAGCTTGCAAAATGCGATGGAACAAAAGTTGCAATTTTTCCGTTCTCTTATGGAATTGAAGCAAGAGGGGGCAAGCGAAGAAGAAATTGCAAACTCTGTTGCAGATGAAGTTTTAAAAGAAAATGTATATGTATTTACTCCACAGGGAGATGTGATTGAATTATCGAAAGGAAGCACGCCAATTGATTTTGCTTACCGTGTTCACAGTAAAGTTGGAGATCAGATGGTAGGAGCCATCGTCAATAATAATATCGTTCCTTTGGATTACGAATTAAAAGATAACGATATCGTTAAAATCAATACGAGTAAAAACTCCCCTGGACCTAGTAAAGAATGGTTAAATATCGCACATACAGCCCAAGCGAAAAATAAAATTCGTGCATTTTTCCATCGCATCGATAAAGAAGATTACTTGAAACGTGGAGAAGAAGCGATCAATAAAGAGTTACGAAAAAGAAAGATTGCTTTTAATGATTTCTTTACTGATGCAAACGAACAAAAAATATTAAAAGAATTGAAATATGATACATTAAATGAAGTTTATATTAACGTAGGGAATGGGAAATTGCCTGTTGGAACTCTGTTAAACATTATTTTTAATGAGACAGAGACCAAAGAAGAGCTCATTTTAAAAAGGACGCAAAACAATAAAGTGTACGTACCAGCGATTAAAAACGATATCGTCGTCGATGGAATCGATGAGATTAAAGTAAATATCGCAAGTTGTTGTAAACCGATTCCAGGAGATCCAATTGCTGGATATATAACGAAAGGAAATGGAATTACAGTTCATCGTATGAGTTGCCCGAACATTCATGATTTGCAAGAGAGAATGATTTCTGTTCATTGGAACGAAGAGATTCAAAAGAAATATCCAACAACTGTCTTAGTACATGCAATAGAAGAAAAGAATGTGCTTTTAGATATTATTTCTAAGACGAGTAATACGAATGTTACTGTTCAAGGAATACAGACACTTCATACAAACGATGGATTTTTATATAAAATTACAGTCATTCTTTCTAATAAAGAACAATTAGATAAATTTATGAATGATGTAAGAAGTATTTCTGAAGTCCGCGATGTAGAAAGATGGATGCAATAATGAGAACGATTATACAGAGAAGTTTACAATCTAATGTCAAGGTAGATGGCAAAATTATTGGAGAAATTGAAAAAGGACTTGTAATTCTCGTGGGATTTACATATGATGATACTATAGAGGATATTAAAAAAATGGTCGATAAAATCGTTCATCTTCGTATTTTTGACGATGAAAACGGAGTTATGAATCGTTCTTTATTAGATGTTGGTGGAGAAGTTTTGAGTGTTTCACAATTTACTTTATATGCCGATACGAAAAAAGGACGAAGACCTAGCTATATGAAAGCTTTGAGAGGAGAAGAGGCGATTCATCTATATGATCAGTTTAATTTATTGTTAAAAGATCATAATATAGATGTAAGCACTGGTATATTTGGTGCGGATATGAAAGTCTCTATTACGAATGATGGACCAATTACGATAGCGTTAGAAAGTGAGGAGTGGCATGTTAAAAAATAGGATTGACTATAAATTAGTAAATATCGCACTGATTGCCGGTATCATCTATCTTTTATATCATACCGGTAAGTTATGGATGGGAGTAACAGATAAAATTATTGCAATTACATTGCCATTTTTCTTTTCTTTTATCATTGCCTATGCTTTTCATCCAGCAGTCAAGTATCTGGAGAAAAAAAGCTTTCCAAAATCAATTGCAATCTTTGCAGTCGTTGCCATTATCGTAAGTTTATTTGCGATTACGGCGGTTTTAATTGCGCCGTTATTATTCGATCAACTATCTAGTTTATTCAATAGCATCATTTCATTCTTAAAAGAGATGTCTATCAATTACGATTGGAATGTCGGGCCATTACAAGATTCGTTATCTAAAACATTTAAAGAAATTATCGTGAATTTAGGAAAATATGTATCTGATGGAGCCTTATCTGTAATCGGGGTTTCTCTATCTGTCATATCTGCGATCGTCATTTCATTTTCCGCATTCATTTATTTCTTGATTGACATGGATCGAATTCGTGAAGGGGTTAGAAAATTCTTAAAGAAAACTTCAACACGTGCATTTCGTTATGTTCAAACCCTAGATCATGAAATGCACAATTATTTAACAGGATTTGTTAAAATCATCTTTATCTCTTTAATCGAATATACATTAGCATTCTATATCATAGGACATCCAAATGCATTATTATTAGGTTTTCTAGCGGCAGTTGCCACATTGATTCCTTATTTCGGAGGAATTGTCGTTAACTGCATCGCTGTGATTACTGCGTTTGTCTCAGGTCCAATTTTATTCATCAAAACGATTATTGCTTTTCTAGTGCTATCTAGTTTGGATGGATATTTGATCAATCCACTTGTCTATGGTAAGACGAATGAGGTCCATCCAATCGTCGTTATTATGTCTGTCTTTGCAGGAGGAATTCTATTTGGAGTTACGGGAATTATACTTTCATTACCATGCGCGATTTTACTTATCGCGACATATAAATTTTTCCGTGAAGATATCGTAGATAAATATGAAGAGATCAAAGAAAACAAAGACGAAAAAGAAAAAACGATTCGAAAAAAACAAAAGCATAAAAAAAGTTCTAGCACAGTCTAGAATTTTTTAAATTTATAAAAGAAAGAATTATAGAAAAACATCGACTCCTTTCTTGACAAAAAAGAAAGGAACTAGGTATAATAGTAACAGAATGATAGCGAGGGGTACTATGTCTAAATGGAAATATTTCATTGTTTTGCTGTTTTGTTTGGCAATTTTTCCAGATGTTGTATCTGCAGAGTCTTGTGATTATAATGTGTTATCCAGATTAAAAAATTATGCTAGTAATATAAAATATGACTATAGTTATACCGAGCAAAATAATCAAGTTGTATTTACTGCGCGTTTTACAAATATTTCTGATAATGTCATTTTAACAGATAAGACAACGGGACAAACTTATACAAATGTCGGAGAAATTACAATAGGAAACTTACAGCCTGGGAAGAGTTATGAATTTACTGTGATTCCTTCAAACAAAGGTTTAACAAGCGTGATTAGACGTCAAAATATCTGGGGACAATGGGTGGAATATGAAGTTCCAACAGATGTAAACGAAAGTTGTAGAAACACAGAGTTAAAGAAGATTTATATTACACTTCCATCGTACAACCCTTATTATAAATTACCTGTATGTGAAGGTGCAGAAGAATACGATATGTGTTTTAAATGGCAAAAGCACGAATTATCGGAAGAACAATTTATAGAAGATGTAACAGAATATAAAGAGAAACATGCTGTACAAGAAGATGACGACAAAGAAAAAAAAGAAACATCATTGATAGAACAAATTATTAAGTTATTGCGAGACTATTATTATGTTCCAATTACGATCGCAATTATTATCGTAATTGCAGCAGTTTATATAAAGAAGAAACGAGAAGCAGAGGAAGGCTGGTAGTATGAAAAAGATATTTTACGGAATATTAGTCATTGGTATTGTTGGAATTATGGGATATGCTACACTACAAAATGCTGAGGAAGTTGAGGCAAAACCTATTCCTCAAGATGAGTTATGTAAACAACCTGGTTATTTTGAAGATAGTTTTAGTTACAAAGAAAATGAATATTGTTCAACTACTTGTGTAGCAAAAGGATATACTGATTTTCCAACTGATATTACAACGGTAAATGTCGATCAAACAGTAAATGCCGGAGGACAATTTCAATGGGAAGAGATTCGAATCAATACGGAATTTGAATGTACGACAAACATCGATTATTCAAAGTGGTATAACGATTATAATCGCTTGATTGAAACTGCTAAACAAGCCTTGAGAAATATCGCTAGGGAAGCGCATCAATATCACACAAGAGATGTTATTGGACCTTGTAATATTCGAATTTATAATGGAACATATACAACTTATTCGAATACGAATTCATACGCTAGTGAATGTTATAACTATGCCAATAGTACTAATGAATACATTAATTCAATTAGTAAAGTAAATGAATATGCTCCAAATGCTAATTGGAAGAGTGAAGCAACACGACAACATATTTCTTTTGACGCACAATATTTTGAGCAAGGAACTAGAGATTGTTATTCATTGGGAGCAACTGGTGATCAGGGTAAGGCGTGTAAACCTGGATACAGACCTGATGGTGCGAGCTTATGTTGTAAAGTTAATTCTTGGTATGAGTACAAATGTTATACAGAAAATTATAGTGTATCTAAGGGTGAACTAATTAAATATGAGAAAGTTCAATGTGGAGATACGGCAGATACATGTCATGTTGTAGATACTAAATATTATTGTAGTCAATCTATGCCTGTTTGGGATGTTAATTACGATAACTATTGGGTAGATGTATTTAACGATGCAATGAGAAAATTAAAATCAATGGGATCCAATGGATTACCAGGAAAGTTAAAAGCTTGCAATGAATCAAGTGAGAAGAGAATTCAAAAAATTGCAAAGGATCCACGCACGATTGTACATTATGTAGATCCAACTGACAATTATCATGACGCGGAGAATTTACAGTTAGAAACTGTGGTAGAACAGCCACTCACTATGACGACAACTCAAAAAACACCTGCTGCTAATCCAAACATACCGGTGTTGAATACAATTGCTGATGGGGTGTCTAACAATGGGAACAGTAGTTTTAGTTTTACTGCATTGGGAAAAACTGCAGGTGTTAGATTATATACACAAACGACCTCAGCTGCTTATTCTCAATATGCCAATACTCAAGTTAAGAAAAAGGCAACTGCAAAATATAAATACGAGTTACCGGATGGATTTTATCAATATACGTTAAAACCTGATGGAAATATCGTTCATAAACCGGGATCTACAGGAGCAAGTATGGCAAATCAAGGATCTATTAGCTCTTATGTGGATAGTGGGCGTTATATCGATTTAGGATACTCTAGCTATCCAGTACATTATCAGACTCCAACGGGAATTTATCCGATTTCCTTAACTTATAATATTCCAGGAGTTATCGATGGAGATCGTTTGTACGAATGTATGTATCGTGTTAAAAATCGAATTGCTTGTCCAGAAGGTGAATGCCCTGATCCTGGAGAAGAAACGCCACCTGGAGATGGAGGAAATGATAATCCGACATGTCCAGATGGAGTGTGTGATGACGACGATCTATATTCTGGGCTCAATGTTGTGTATCGTTCAATAGCGTTATCTGCTCCGTTCCACTATAGAAATGGTAGGGTAAGAGAATCAGGTGAAAACTGGACTGATCAAGACATAAGCGAATTTATTTTAAACAACCGCGGAGTTTCAGATGATGATGTATATAATAAACAACCAATTTATGAATTTACTTTGACTCCTGCAGCGATTGCTGATATTCGAAAGTATAATAGTACGCATGAATTTTCTGATTTTAGAACGATGACGTGCTATGGAAAAGATGAGGAAGGAAAATCGATTGGTACAAAATGTAAGAGTCAATTTATCGACGACATGAAAGGTGTTTTAAATGCATCTGGATCTTGTATTACAAATCGTAGTGCTGCCGGCTTCTATAGTTGTGCTGGAAAGAAGTCAAATCAGGATCAAATTGATGTCGCGAAGATGTTAAATAAGAATGGAAGTTTATAATTTCCATTCTTTTTTTCATTACTTTTAACAAAAATTTGACAAAATCAAACTTTTGTATATAATAGGAGTCATCAGGGAGGAGAATGATACAATGGCTTTGAGTAAAACACAAAGCAAAAAGGCTTTATATAAGAAAGCTTTAGCTGCATTACTTGCAGGAACAATGGGAATGGGAATTGCTGGATGTAGCAATTCAAACGAAGGAACACAACCAGATTCAAAAGAACAAACGTCAGAGGTAAATGAAGATCCGAAAAGTGAGAAATTTGAACTTCCAACAGAAACGATGAGTGTTGAGGAAACACAGGCTTTGGAAGTTGGAACAGAGATTATGTTGACAGATTTAAGTAAAATGCCAAACGAAGCAACTTTAGAAGAAATGAATCGTTCTACAGCGTATTTATTAGATTTAAGTTTTAAGGATCAGAACGGAAAAGATATTGAGGGTGGAGTTATTATGAGTGGAACTTTACCTGATGGAATTTTAGATACAGGGTATATAGATGAACCATTAGAAGATGGCACAACAAGAAGAACAAAACTAGTTGGGATAACTATCGCACAAGTAGATTCATTTACTCAAGATGAAAATGGACAATGGATCAAAATGCTTACAGATGGTGAATATTTGTATGAAGGAACTCCTGTTGTTTCAGAAAAATTGTTACAACAATTTGGTGGACCTCAAAAAACTAAATAGGGAAACTATTCACATTAAAAATTGCTTTTAATATATAAAAGCAATTTTTTGTTTTAATAACATAGTTATTGATGATGAGGATATCAATTGACATTCTTTTTTTTATTCCGTATAATGAGCTTAGTATATAGTAAAGAGGGGTAAGATGGGAAAACACAATAGAAAATCATTAAACAAAAAAAGTGTAATTGTTTTATATGCAAAAAAGTATATGAAGATTATAGTAGGAATTGTTATCACGTTGATTGTGATAATTTGTGTTGCGACCATGTGGAACCAAGAACGGTTGAAAACGATTGCTGCTGATGTAAGAGAAATTATGGAAAAAAATGACCTGACACAAGGACTTTTCCATATCAAAGGAAGTCGAGTTTATTATGAAGATAATGATAAGAAAGAACTAGTGGGTACACTACCTCTCTTTGGATGGGTAAATGGATATGTGCATTTGACGGAAAATAATGAAATGATTCGTATTTGGAATCATGGGTGGATTACATATAAAAATTATAATCAAAAGAATATGAAAACTAGTCTGTTGTTTGCAAATCAAATGCTTACGTACAACACGATGGAAAATGAACAAGTATTTATTGTTCCTTCTACTGGAACTTATAAAATAGAGTTATGGGGAGCAAAAGGCGGAGAATCTACTGCTTACCGTGATACGAATCCTTATGTTGGAAAAGGAGCTTATGTTTCAGGAGAAATCTTTTTGTGGAAAGGTGAGAAACTTTATTTACAAGTTGGATCAAAAGGGGAAGATGGAGAAAAGATTGAAGATTTGAGAAGATTTACTGCCTTTGGATATCCTTCTTCCGGTGGTAAAGGAGGATATAATGGTGGTGGAGACGGAATGGATGATTCTGAATTAAGCGCCGGCGGAGGTGGCGGAGGAGCTACCGATATTCGTCTAGTTTCTGGAAATTGGGATGACTTTGATTCTCTTAAGTCACGTATTATGGTTGCCGGAGGTGGCGGAGGAATGAGTCGGTTATATACTTATACTAACACTTCATACGCGGATGCTGGATCAAGTGGATCTGGTGGAACTACAGAGGGTATAAAAGCGAAAGTGGTTTTATTTGATGACAATATATATGGTTATGGTTCTACACAAACAGAAGGTTATCAATTTGGTGTTGGAGAAAATGGAGAATGGTGCTTATCTACATTAAATGGCCTTGGTGGAGGAGCTGGAGGTTATATGGGATCTCACTCCGGTGCTTGTAATAAAACAGACTGGTATCTTCCAACAGGTGCTGGCGGTGCTTCTTCATATGTATCTGGATGCAAGAATTGTAAGGCAATTAAAGAATCATCTACAGAAGATAATTTAGAATTCGAAAAGAACAGTACTCATTATTCGGGCAAAAAATTTAAAAATATCGTTATGATCGATGGTGATAGCGAGATGCCAAGTACGAAGGATACGAAAAAGAAAATGACTGGTAATAATGGCGATGGTTATGCACGTATTACAAAGGTAGGTTGGTAACATGATAGATAAGAGATTTATATATTTTGTTTTAGGGATTATTTTAGTTTTTATCGTATTAGAGTTTCTGCTTACCTATGTGCCTTTTTTAGAAAAAGAAACTGCGTATGCTTCGTTTGTAGAACAAACAGATAAAATAAAAAAAGAAAAAGTAAATGAGATTACTGAATATCAGTTTGATAATGGCAATTTATATCGGACGCCAACTGGAGATATTTTTGGTTCCTGGGAGTATCCTAATTTCTGTATCGTTCAAGAATATCCAAGTAAAAAACCTGTGATTACAAGTGAATGCGAAAAAATCACTTATGATATTGCAGCAAAACATATAGAAAAGACAAGCGATACAAAAGATCTATTAGATGATACGGAAGTAACCGGGAAAGATACGACAAAGCCATTTAGTAGTAAAAAATACTTTGTAGGGACAAATCCTAATAACTATTTATATTATTCTGGTAGTTGTTATCGAGTTGTAAATATCGCTCAAAATGATACTGTGAAAGTTGTTTACGAGGGAATTGCAAATTCTGATGGAAGTTGTACTGATGTTGCTGATAATAATTCAGGAATGGTTATGCTTTATACTTGGGATGAAAATAAACAAAGATCTGGTAACTTTGAGAATGCTTCTACGTTAAAAGGAAATCTCGATCGTTTTTATGAAGAAGAAGAGATCAATACAGTAGCTATGAAGCAACCGATTGATACCAGTGTTATCGCAATGGCCGATTGGTATATTGGAAAAGTAAACGAAGGCAATACGACGTTACTTGAAGATATACAAAATGAACGAAGCGAAATATCAACGACACAGTTTCCATTAGGGCTTTTAAATAATAGTGACTATTTAAAAATATCATGTCAAACATCTGGAGGTAAATCGACTACAGATTGCTCTAAGAATAACTATTTATATAAGTCAAAATATCAATGGTGGATGATCAACTATGGTGAAGAAAAAGATGCATGGTTTGTTCATAAAGATGGTACGATGAAGTCAGATACAATTGGTTATTCTCATGAATATCGATTTAGTGGCGTTAGGATGGCATTCTACTTAAAAGCAGACACTTTACTAACTGGAAATGGAACGGAGAATAGCCCATATCGCATTATTAAATAATAAATGATAAAACCAATATCTCGCTATATTGGTTTTTACATGTGATTTACAAACTGCTTGACAACTAGAATCATTCTTGTATAATATTTTTTTGTTAATAAGGGGGGTGGATGAAATGTTATTGATTGAAAAAAAGAAAACATTGTATAAAAAAATGCTTGCTATAGCGCTTGCTACTACTGCTACATTAGGAATGACTGGATGCAATAATAACGAAATAGGTTCAGAAGAAGAATATTCTGATGTCATGATGAATAATGGTTCGAGATATGATGATAAAACATTTCAACAGGAACCGTTGAGTAAAAAATATTTACCCGAAGCTATTATGGATAGCACTAAAACAAAGCTTTTAGCAACTGGTACATATATTGATGCAGAGGATTTAAACGAGATGCCGGATGAGAAGACGCTTGAATTGAATGATCAGGCAATTTGTTATTGGTATTCAAGTAGTACAGAACAAAACGGAGAATTAGTGAACACAAAATATGCGTTGTCATACCCAGAGTTTTTATATCCTGATGGTGCTGCTACAGTTATGAAAGAAGAAGGAAAAGACGTAATCCATTTTCTTGGAATTGAGATTGTCGATATCATTGATTATCAAAAAGACAAGGATGGAGATTACGAGAAATACATTCAACTTGAATCAAATGAGATTGTATCTGCTGGGCGTGTCTTGTCAGAAAGTAAGATAGAGGAATTAGATGGAAATCAAAAAGTATTAAAATAAGATGGAATTGATTTCCATTTTTTTGTTTGACAAGTATTTAGAATTGAGATACTATGATATTAGATAAAAGATTAAAGATTGAGGGGTTTTATGATGCAAAACATTGTTAGATATAATCAGGCATTTAGAGAAAAACTTTTCAGTAGAAGTTCTGAGCTTGTCTTGAATAAGGCTATTTCTTTGGAAGAGGATGACAATGTTTCTTATTTACCACATACGACTATGAGTAAAGAAGAGACTAATCAGTTAATCCTTTGTCAAGAAATTAAAGTTGAAAATTTGAAAAAGATGCCTAATGAAAAAGTATTAGATGAACGTATGATGACATTAGCATATCATTACCGTACGTTATTGGATCGAAATGGAAAACTAGAACCTCTCGATTTGAAAGTGACAGTAGGCGAACCTCTTCGCAATGATCAATTATTTCGAAAGCGGTGTTATTTGGAGAATGGTAAACTGTATGATCTCCACTATGTTTTTGATGCGATTTCAATTCATCCGGTGTTTCGATATTATCAATTAAGAGAAGATCAGGAAGGAATTTTTTATAAATTAGGTATTGTCAATGGAAAAGAACTTCCATGCGGTGTGGTAAAATCTCCTAAAAAAGTACGTGAATTAAGTCAAAATTACTACATACAAACAATTTAGAAGATATATTATATTCTTGACGTTTGATAGAAAATCTTATATACTAAGAGTAGATTTCAGATGAAGTGGAAGAGTATAAAAAGATACACTTTAAAGAGACGATATGGTTGGTGAAAATATCGAGTGTTATTTTTAGAAGACACCATGGATGAAAACGTAGTCTTTGCGTTAAAAAGAGCGAGGTAGAGAAGTCTATGAAATAAGGTGGTACCGCGCGATCAGCGCCCTTATATCTAGCTTCTTTTTATTGTTTAAGGGGGATTTTATGGAAT
This sequence comes from uncultured Mycoplasmatota bacterium, assembly GCA_937944975.1. Lineage (GTDB taxonomy): Bacteria > Bacillota_I > Bacilli_A > RF39 > UBA660 > Fimihabitans. Next base: position 60,913 of record CALEBF010000012.1, read on the forward strand.
TGCAGGAAGCGATCAAAAACCGGAGAAGTGTTCGCAAGTTTAATGAAGAGAATGTCTCGAAAGAAGAAATCATGAAAATTTTGGAAAGTGCTCGTCTAGCACCCTCTGCCAAAAATATGCAACCGTGGCATTTTGTCGTATTAAGAAACGAGCAAATAGAGCACGTCTATCAAATGATGGTAGAAAAAATGGAAAAGGATGAGAGTGCGCGTGGAGCAGAGCCCACTTCTCGAACAGTGAGAAGAGCGAATACTTTGATTTTAGTATTTAATACGATGCCTGATGATAGTACGATCAACATGGAACAATCGATTGGAGCTGCAATTGAACACATGCTTTTAACTGCAACAGAACTTGAGATTGGTAGTGTATGGATTCGAATGACATATATTATCGAAGATGAATTACGAGATTGTTACCATATGGATGGTATGCGGTTGAGTGCAACTGTAGCGCTTGGACATTACGATGAATTACCTAGTCCAAGACCTAGAAAAGAATTAGAAGATATCATGACTTGGTATGAATAAAGGAGGAAGAATATGATACAAAAGCCAAAAGGAACTTATGATGTGTATGGAACACAAGGGGAAAAAATATTATATTTAGAAAATTTATTAGCATCTCTAATGGAAAAGTATAATTATCAGTACTTACGTACACCGCTCTTTGAACAGAGTGATCTATTTCACCGTGGCGTAGGAGAGACAACTGATATTGTAACCAAGGAAACATACGATTTTACTGATCGCGGAAATCGTAATATGACGTTACGTCCAGAAGGGACGGCTGGAGTTGTCCGCAGTTTTATCGAAAATAAAATGTATGGAGATCCAACACAACCGATTAAAACTTGGTATTATGGACCGATGTATCGTTATGAAAGACCACAAGCGGGAAGATTTCGTGAATTTTATCAATTTGGCGTAGAGGCATTCGGTAGCAACGATCCGATGTTAGATGCTGAAATTATTAGTATTCCAGTTAATTTTTATCGTTTACTTGGATTAAAAGGGATCAAAGTAAATATCAATAGCCTAGGAGATACAGAATCACGTTTAAAATATCGTGAGGCGTTACTAGATTATTTTAAACCTCATTTAGACGAGCTTTGTGAAGATTGTAAGTCTAGATATAAGAAAAACCCACTTCGTATGTTAGATTGTAAAGTGGATGCTGAAAAAGAGATTATGAAAAAAGCACCAAAGATGAAAGATTATTTGACGGAAGAGAGTAAGAAACATTTCGAGCTTGTGAAGAAATATTTGGAAGCGATGAATATCGAATATATAGAAAATCCAAACTTAGTGCGTGGTCTTGACTATTATACTTATACAGTATTTGAAGTCGAAGCTGCCGTAGAGGGGTTTGGTAGCCAAAATGTATTATGTGCGGGTGGAAGATACAATGATCTCGTACGTACGATTGGTGGACCTGATACGCCAGGGGTTGGATTTGCACTTGGTATGGAAAGACTTCTTACTGCATTAGAATATGAGCATATCGAACTTCCGATCGAATCAGGAGTAGATGTATATGTTGTGCCAATCGAAGAAGCGCAAAAGCCATATGCGGCATCTTTAGTACAAGCACTTCGTATGACGGGATACAAAGTAGAGACTGATTATATGAATCGAAGTATGAAGAGTAATTTTAAAATGAGCGATCGCGTCAGTGCGAAATATGTCATTTTACTTGGAGAGACAGAAGTTGAATCAAATGAATTAACTGTAAAAGATAACCGTACAAAACAAGAATATAAAGTGATGTTAGAAGATATCGTCGATTTTTTAGATCAGAATTTAGATGGTGAGGTCCACGAATGTCATTGTGGGGGAAACTGTCATTGTCAAAAGGAGGAAAAGTAGTATGAATCGAATTAAATTAAAGGACTTAGATCAATATTTTGGGAAAGAAATAGAAGTACAGGCATTCGTTGAAAATATTCGCGATTTACAGTACGTTCAATTCGTTATCTTACGTGATGGAAGTGCGACAGTGCAGATGACGATTGAAAAAAGCGAAGAGAAGAATGCATCATTGGTTGAACTTTTTAAGGAATTACCTCTTGAAAGTACGATCAAGGCCAAAGTACTTGTCTCTGAAAATCCTAAAGTGAAATTACGTGGAATGGAATTGTTACCGATTGAAGTAGAAGTGACGAGTCGTTCTAAAAACGAACTTCCAATCGATTTAAAAGATAAAGAAAAAACGCTGAGAGAGACGAGATTAGATTATCGTTTCTTAGATTTACGTCGCAAGGATAATCATCTTTTATTCGAATGTGAGACTTATCTAGAACATATGATGAGAGAGTATTTTATCGCTCATGAATATATGGAAATACACTCTCCTAAAATTGCTGCAGGGGCTGCTGAGTCTGGTGCGGAGGTATTTAAGATCGATTATTTTGGAGAGGAAGCTTGCCTTTCACAATCACCACAATTTTACAAACAAATGGCGATTGCTGCTGGGTTTGATCAAGTATTTGAGATTGGCCCTGCGTTTCGTGCTGAAAATTCTCATACAAGTTATCATGCAACCGAGATTAACATGGCCGATGTAGAAATCGGATGGATCCATTCATTTGAAGATGTCATGGATATGGAAGAAGAATTTTTAAAGTATGTCATTTCTAAATTGAACGAAAAATATGGAGAGGAGATCAAGTCTACATTCCATGTCGATTTAGTTGATACGAGTATTCCATTTGCCCGTGTTACATTTAATGAAGCAAAACGTATTTTAAAAGAGGAATGCAATTTTGTAGGAGAAAGAGAAGATGATTTTGAACGTCAAGAAGAAATGCTAATTTGCGAGTATTTTAAAAAGAAAACGGGAACAGATTTTGTCTTTGTAACGAAGTTCCCATTTGCTGCACGACCTTTCTATCATATGCTTGATAGTGATGGAAACACATGTAGTTACGACTTATTATTTAGAGGAATTGAACTTACGACAGGAGCACAAAGAGAACATCGTAGAGATATTTTAGAACACCAAATGATCGAAAAAGAGATCGATCCAAAGTCTCTTGCGTTCTATCTTGAATTCTTCGAGTACGGATGTCCACCACATGGAGGATTCGCAATCGGAATCGGACGCTTTATGATGCAATTATTCAATATTGATAATATTCGTGAGGCTACATTTATCTATCGTGGTCCTACGAGGTTAAATCCTTAAGAAAGCTAGTGAATTTTCACTAGTTTTTTCATGCGTTTTTCACAGAATCGGTGTATAATGAATGAGAGGTGATACTATGAAGATACTTGTTGTAGATGATGAAGCACTCATTCGCTCTGTCGTAATAGAATATGTAGAAAACGAAGGATATGAGGTGGTCGAAGCAGAAAATGGTTTAGATGCGGTAGAAATCGTTCGTAACGATCCATCTATCGATCTTATGATATTAGATATCATGATGCCTAAGATGGATGGGTATACTGCATATGAAGAGATTAAGAAGATACGTAACCTTCCGACGATTATGCTTTCTGCAAGAGGAGAAGAGTACGATAAACTCATGGGATTCCAACTTGGAATCGATGACTACTTAACCAAACCATTTAGTCCAAAGGAACTGGTTGCACGTATGAAGGCAGTTATGAAGCGTTATCTAGAAAGAACCGAGGGGGACTTATTTCATTATAAAGGACTTAAGATTGATTTTAAAGGCCGTGTTGTTACCATAGATGAAGAGGAAGTAAAATTGACTCCAAAAGAGTATGAATTATTGACATACTTTGTTACAAATCCTAATATTGCACTCTCTAGAGAGCAGCTTTTAAATCAAATTTGGGGGTATGACTTTTTTGGAGATGATCGAACGATCGATACACACGTTAAGATGTTGCGTAACAATTTAGGACCATATCGTGATTTGATTGTAACCGTTAGAAGTATGGGGTATAAGTTTGAAATTAAAGAAAAATAGTTTAGGGGTTAAGATATGGCTGTATCTCTGTTTATTCTCGCTTTTGATTTTAGTGTTTCTATGGTTATTTCAGGTTCTCTTTCTAAATACATATTATGAATGGGTCAAAAGTAAACAGATTCGTACATTAGCCTCTGATTTAAGAAACCAGTATAAAGATAATGATTGGACGGAACTTTTAGATGATATGGCTTATGAAAAGGGAATTTGTATTGAAGTATCGAAAGATAATCGTACGATATATACCTCATCTGCTTTCAATCGTGGTTGTATGATTAACAGTGATCGAAATCCTAGTATTTTATATTATAAAAACGATTTTATAGAAAGTGGAAAAAGAAAGAAAGAGTACGAGCTGATCAATCCGGCTTTAAATAATAAGACGTTATTTTATGGAATTAAACTAGATCAAGATACGTATGGATTTATCAGTGCTTCTCTAGAACCTTTAGACGAGGGAGCACGCATTATTAAAAGTCAGTTAATTTATGTATCGATCGGTGTTTTTGTTCTTTCTTTGTTGATCGGATACGTCTTATCAAAAAAACTTTCCAGACCGATTGTCAAAGTAAATAAAACAGCGCTCAAAATGGCAGAAGGAAATTACGATATTACGTTTAAAACCGAAGAAGATATCGATGAAATCAATCAATTAGTACAGACATTGAATCATGCGAAAGATGAGCTATCTAAGACGGAAGAATTAAGAAGAGATTTGCTTGCAAACGTAGGACATGATTTAAAAACACCACTTACGATGATCAAGGCATATGCGGAAATGGTGCGAGATCTTACTTATAATAAAAAACAGAAGAGAATTCAAAATTGTAATGTCATTATAGAAGAAGCGGATCGCATGACGGGGCTCGTTAATGATATCGTAGATTTATCACAACTACAATCACGTGTCTTAGAGATGCATATGGAACGATTTAATATTACGGAGCTCGTTTATACAATTTTAAAACGTTACGATATTTTAAAAGAAAAAGAAGTTCTTAAGTTTGTATTCGATGAAAAGAACGATTACTATGTATATGCAGATAAAAAGAAGTTAGAACAAGTCATCTATAATTTGCTTAACAATGCAATCAATTATACTGGTGAAGATAATACAGTAACGATTCGCTTGATTCCAAAAGAAGATGTGATCCGAGTTGAAATTTCAGATACTGGAAAGGGAATTAAAGAAGAGGACTTACCTCACATTTGGGATCGTTATTATAAAAATAGTAAAAAGCATAAACGAAATGCAGTAGGTACGGGAATTGGTCTTTCTATCGTCAAAAATATTTTAATCAATCATCATTTTGAATATGGTGTGATTTCGAAAAAAGGAAAAGGAACGACTTTCTATTTTGAAGCAACGAAAAAATAATGTGCAAACATTGTTTTTTTTGTTTCACCGAACTTTCATGAAAACGTCAATTTCTCTTCGCTTTTTCTACATAGAATAGAAGAGGAAAGGAGATCATATGTATATTATTAAAAACACATTGAAAAATGTTATTCGAAACAAAGGGAAAAGTATATGGTATCTTTGGAAAGAGTGGAGCTGGAAAGTCGACGTTGATGTCTCTGATCGCTGGTCTTGAAAAGCTAAGTATCGGAGCAACGAAGAAGCAAATTCGTCATCATTATTTCACACTCTACAAAAGTAAAACAAAAAGTAGATGAAATATATCATTTAAAAAATGGACGATTAGCGCCTACTCACTAGGCGTTTTTCGTTGCGAGAACGTATTACTCGTGCTATAATACGCTTTATGGAGGCACATATGAGACCACAAGATTATATATACGAGAAGAAAAGACAAATTATAGATGTGTTTTGTACGTTGTATGGAGAAGAATACCTAGATTATTTTTCTCATATTTTTGATGAACTTGTATTTTTATATCCACATATCAATCAGGAAGATTATGACTATATATGGAAACTATTTTATCGAAACGAGATGAATTACAACGCATTGCCACAAACGTTAATTTTAGAGATGCTCGAAGCGAGTATAGGAAGTTTCCGACCGATTTTAATGAACGATGGCGGAGATTTAAAAATACGTAAACTTATCATTTGTGGTCTCGATCGTATCGATCATCCAAATATGGACATCGTACTTTTACACGAATTAAAGCACGCGCTTACATATCATTACAAGCTCTATGTTCACGATCAAGAGTTGCTGAGTCTCTCTGAAAAGTGTGGAGTCAATATTGTGCACAAGAATTATTTTTATGGAAAGCAAAATGTAAAGTGGAATCGTTTTTCTCCTGTGAACGAGGTGTTGACACAAAAAGATGCGAGGCTTTGTGAACTAGAATTGATGCAATTTGGTGGGATTTTTCCAAAATGCAAGGTCGTGAGAAATGATAGAAAACCATGGTCAGATCGTTACATTCCACTATTTCAAGAAGTTACAAACGAAGGATTTCAGATGTTACGAGATGCTGAAATGAAGGAGAAGATGGGAATATATACAGATCCTGTCAATGAAGTGTTTCTCACGAAATTATTTCAAGTGATGAAAGAATATAAGGAATCAATGGAAAAGGGAGATAAGACAATGGGAAGACAACTTTGTAAACGATTCGCAACAGTTGTCGAGGAAGCTACAAAAAAGTAAAAACTCGTATAAAAAGACTTGAAACTTCATAAATTTTCATGTATATTATAAATGTACTTATTCTTGGTTTAAGAAGTCTCCGACTTTTTCTCGGAATAAGCGTATAATATAAGAAAGGAGAACAGACATGGCTTTAAGTAAAGAAAAAAAGGCAGAGATCGTAAAGAAATTTGCGAAAGATGCAAAAGATACTGGATCTTCTGAAGTACAAATTGCTATTTTAACTGAAGAGATCAAAGAATTAACTGAACACTTAAAAGTACATAGTCACGATTATCATTCTAGAAGAGGACTTTTAAAGAAAGTAGGACAAAGACGTAGTTTATTAAATTACTTATTCAAAACTGACGTTACTAGATATAGAAAAATCGTTAAAGACTTAGGTTTAAGAAAATAAGGAAAAAAGTAGGCACTCGTTTTTGGGTGTCTTTATTTTTATAGATGGAGGATATATGAAGAAGATATTTGAACTAGATTTTAGGGGTAGAAAATTAGTAGTAGAACATGGAGAATTAGCAAAACAAGCAAGCGGTGCGGTTCTCGTTCGTTACGGAGATACAGTTGTACTATCTACGGCAGTCGTGAGTAAAAAATCAAATGTACTTGCTGACTTTTTTCCGCTTATGGTACTTTATCAAGAAAAACTATACTCTGTTGGTAAAATTCCAGGAGGATTTATCAAAAGAGAAGGTAGACCAAGTGAAAATGCAACACTTGCAGCTCGTATGATCGATCGCCCTATGAGACCATTATTCCCAAGTGATTTTAAAAACGAAGTACAAATCGTCAATACTGTGTTATCAGTAGATCAAGACAATTCACCAGAGATGGCTGCACTATTCGGTTCATCTTTAGCAACGTCTATTTCTGAAATTCCATTCGATGGACCAGTTGCTGCGGTTAAAGTAGGAAGAGTCAATGGAGAATTTGTCATCAATCCGACGACAGAACAAATAGAACTTAGCGATATCGATCTTACGGTAGCTGGAACGAAAGAAGCGATCAACATGGTCGAAGCTGGAGCGAAAGAAGTAAGTGAAGAAGACATGTTAGAAGCTTTGATGTTTGGACATGAAGCGATCAAAGAGTTAGTTGCTTTCCAAGAAAAGATCATCGCTGAGATCGGATTACCAAAGATGGAATATGAAGTTTTAGAAATTTCTGATGAAGTGAAAGAAAACGTCAAAAAATTAGCAACTGATCCTTTAAATAAAGCACTTCGCATTAAAGATAAATTAGAAAAATATAGAGCGATCGACGAAATCAAAGAAAAGATTGTAGAACAATATAAAGAAGAAAATAAAGACTTAGATGCTGAAGAATTAGAACATCTCATTACAGGTGTAAAATTAGTATTGGAAGAAATTGAATATGAGATCTTTAGACAAATCGTCGTAAAGGAAAAAACGAGAGCTGATGGAAGAAGTATGACGGAGATCCGCCCACTTTCTACGGATATCGACTTACTTCCACGTACACATGGATCCGCACTTTTTACAAGAGGCCAAACACAAGCTTTAGGTGTTGTTACACTAGGAGCGTTGGGGGAACATCAAGTATTAGATGGACTTGGAATTGAAGATCAAAAACGATTCATGTTACATTATAACTTTCCTCAATTTAGCGTTGGAGAAACAGGACGTTATGGTGCTCCAGGAAGAAGAGAAATCGGGCATGGAGCCCTCGGAGAGAGAGCTTTATTACAAGTAATTCCATCAGAAGAAGAATTCCCATATACGATCCGTGTCGTAAGTGAAGTATTAGAAAGTAATGGTTCTTCTTCTCAAGCAAGTATTTGTGCGGGATGTATGGCATTGATGGCAGCCGGAGTTCCAATCAAAGCACCAGTTGCAGGAATTGCGATGGGACTGATTACTGATGGAGATGATTACACGATTTTAACTGATATCCAAGGAATGGAAGATCATCTTGGAGATATGGATTTCAAAGTAGCAGGAACGAGAGATGGAATCTGTGCATTACAGATGGATATCAAGATCAAGGGGATTACAAAACAGATTTTAAAAGAAGCACTTGCACAGGCAAAACAAGCTCGTTTTGAAATTTTGGATGTGATTACAAAGCAAATCGCAGAACCTAGAAAAGAAGTTAGTAAATATGCACCTAAGACGATGACATTTACAATCGATCCAAACAAGATCAAAGATGTAATCGGAAAAGGTGGAGAGATGATTACGAAGATCATTTTAGAAGCAAGCCATGTAAACGCTGTTACTGATATCAATGCAGTCAAAGTAGACTTAGAAGATGACGGACGCGTTATTATCTACCATACAGATCAAGACATTATCAATACGACAGCTGAGATGATTCAAAACATCGTAAGAGAAGTAGAAGTAGGAAAAGTATACAATGGTAAAGTTGTCAAAGTAGAGGATTTCGGATGTTTTGTCGAATTATGGCCAGGATGTGAAGGACTTGTACACGTATCACAATTAGATACAGCACGTGTAGAAGATCCGAAAGAGTTTGTCAAAGTAGGAGATGAAATTCTAGTAAAATCTCTCGGTACCGATAAAAAGGGTAGACTAAACTTATCTAGAAAAGAAGTACTTGCTCCTGGAAGCAACGATAAGAAAAAAGAACAAGAAAAAACCGAGAAAAAGGAAAAGAAAAAAGTAGAGCAAGAAGAGAAGGAAATGGAAGAAAATGAATAGTTTTCTTCTTTTTTTCGTGTATAATAAAGTTGGTGATAAAATGAAGTACATCAAAAAGCATAAGGAAGTTATCTTGTTGGTTTTGATTTCTAGTTTAGTAATGATATGGGTAATGGGTGATACTCATTTACTAGGTCATGATACAAGGTTTCATCTAGCGAATATCGAAAATTTAAAGAATTCTATTTCATGGAACAATTTATTTCCTACAGATGCGATCGTATCCAACTTATCATTTGACATGGGTTATGGACTTTATCTTTTTTACCCGATCATGCCTCACTTACTCGTTGCATATCTAGCAAAGTTCTTAAGCTTCTTTACAGTCGATACTTATACATCGCTTTCTATTTTTTACATTTTCATAATGATTGCTAGTGTTCTACTCATCTATCAACTATCGAAAAAACTTTCTAAGAACTGTCTCGTTGCTTTCTTCTCAGGTCTTATCTTTTTATTGATGCCATACCGCATTGGGACGATGGCGGTAAGAGGATCGTTAAATGAATCGATGATTTCGCTTTTTGTTCCAATGATACTGTTATCTATCTTAGCATGGAAGGAGAAAAATTGGAAAAACTTTTATCTTTTATTCATCGTGGGTTGGATTGGTCTTCTTTGGTCACATATGACGATGGCTTTATATACAGTTATCTTCGTTTTACCGTTTTTGTATTACATGAAAGATGAGTTAAAGGATAAAATTGCTTTAAAACACGGTATTTTAGCGATTTTGGCAGTTACAGTAGTCGTAATACCTGGAATTGTTCAAACGTTCTCACAAAGCGGCTATCTTGTCTTTTACGATGGATATATGACAAGATTATCTTTACTAGAAGAAAACTTTCTATCTTGGAAAGATTATCTATTTATGAATACTAACTACGATTGGACAGTTCCATATTTTATCCCAATCGCATTGCTTCTTTCCTTAATCGTAAGTTTCTATACTTATCTAAAGCAGAAAAAGGATACTTATCTTACTATTCTATGGATATGGATACCAGTATTTATCTTGATGATGTCTTCTTTTTTCCCATGGGAGATATTGCCAAAATCTTTGTGGATGATTCAATTTCCATGGAGACTATTAGGACTACTTAGTATCGTGATTGCCTTATTAACTCCCCTTATGCTACAAAATAAGAAGTTAAATAAATTATTCTTGCTATTCTTTGTCGTTCTTTTCATTCAGATGATTCCTTTTTTACAAATGTTAAAAGATCGCCCATATCATATCGATAAGATCGATATCGATGATGGAAGAGGGAATATCGTCGAATATTATCCAGAAGAGTACCTCGAATATCCTAGTTTTTTTGAAATCGATGATCAGAGTATCAGCATAGTAGATGGAGATGCGGTCGTAGAGATATTATCCAATCGAACACACGATCTAAAAATCAAAGTAAAAACAGACGATATCGTCACATTAGAACTACCTAAAATATATTATAATGGATACGTAATAGAAGATGAAAGTAATCATAAAGAGTACGTAGGTCGAAGTAAACATGGACGGATCGAAGTCACCATTAAAAAGAGTGGCACTTACCATATTTACTACCGCGATCTACCAATTGTAACCACTTTAAAAATAGTCCGAATCATCGCTTGTATCGGAATCGCTTTAGGTGTTATATCACATTATAAAAAGTTACTTTACGTAAAAAAATAGCAATCGATACTTTTATAAGAAAGAGAAAAATGTTATACTGATATTAGAAATATATGGGGGTATATTTTATGGATTATGATTTTAATAGTACAATCGATAATATTCGAAAGTTGATGACACAAGCACTAGAACGATTCGAGGAAGAAGTTGCCGAGGCTTTATTAGATAATGAACGGTTTTATGCTTTTCGCGGTGAAGATGCTTTAAGTGATTTGGGAGTTCGTGTTCAAGGAATGGATTATTATTTACAAGAAAAATATTCTGACCTCGTACAGGTGCCTACGAAACAGAAATTACAAAGGGCACTAGGTGACCTTTTGGAAAAATTAGAAGAATTATATGTTACTATGGAAGGATTAGGAAATGAAAAGCAAGTAGAGAAATTTGAAAATTATCTAGTACAACTTCATCAAGCTTTTACAAGTGGTAAAATCATTCGCAATGATTTCAATAGCGACGAGTTTGAAGAATTACGATCGACTGTTGGAAATTTCTATTTAAATTCTATGCCATTTGACCCTATGGAACACGGATATCAAGAATTAACTAACACCTGTAGACAGGCGCAGAATAGATTCGAAGATCGAATGGATGAATTAAATCGTTCTTTGCAAAGATATATCGATCAAAAGTTAAATATAGAAATTACTGTATTCTTGGCAGAGAAAGAAGAGATGTTAGAAAGACAAGAAAAAGACAAAGAGGAAATAAAACAAGAAATTACTAGGGAACAACCCGAGGAGGTAATTGAACAGGATTTAAAAACAGAAGAACGAGAAAATACGAGTGATACCCCTGAAACTGAAAAAGTGGAAGAAACAAAGGGAAAGACTCCTGCTACTTCAACACCATCTGAAAAAACAGATGCGAAAACGATACAAACAGAAGAACAAGAAAAAGAAAACGATTTACCTGAAGTTTCTAATATAGAGGAACAAAATAAAAACGACGATGACATGCAGGCACAACAATTATTAGCGCAAGAAGAAAGGATAAGAGAGTTAGAGCAACTCATCGCAAAACAAGAAGCAAGCATCGCAGAAAAGAATCAGAGAATCGTCGAACTTGAAGAACATAAAAATAAACTTAGTGAAACGATCGATCAAATTGAGCAGCAAATGACTACATTGCAAGGAAAAGTTGCAGAATTAACAACAAGAGAGGCAGAAAAAGATCAGGAAATAAAAAAATTAAAGGAAGAAAATTATCTTCTACATAGCCGTAATGATGCAAAAGATGAACTAATTACATCATTACGAGATGAAATTAAAAATATGCACCAAACACCCCCACAGAAGGAAGAGTTAACAAATGAAGAGGATTTAGAGCAAACTTATCAATTGTTACATTCGTTTACAGAAGAACAAAAACAAGAATTTTATAAGAGCTCTAAGTCCGAAGAAGCTTTAGAAGAATTGGTGCACTTAAAATTAAACGGGACAGTCTCTCCATCTCATCAAGAATTATTAGATGAACTGATTCTTACATTGTTGGATGGGAGAAGTTCGGTTACTATCGATAATGAGAAACTGAGTGAAGCTCATAGATAAGTATTAGAAGGGATGTATCACGATGGTTTACGTATTGTATGGAACAGACTTATATCTACGCAAAAAAGAACTTGAAAAAATCATGAAAGAGCACCAGTTAGAATCGATTGATTGTAGTCGATATGATTTTTTGATAACACCTTTAAAAGACATTGTAGAAGATGCTTCTACAGTTTCTTTGTTTCATAGTGAAAAGATGATTTTAGTAGATAATGCGTATTTTCTTTCAGGCGCTACCAAAAAGGCAAGTGTAGAGCAAAATATCGACGATTTAAGTTTATATTTAGATCATCTAAATCCGGAGAGTCATTTAGTATTTATAGTCGATACCGATAAATTAGATGAGCGAAAGAAAATCGTCAAAAAGATAAAACAGGTGGGAGTGATCAAAGAGTGTTCACAACCCAAAGATATACAAAAGCTTATCTCTCTTATGGCTGGAGATTATCAAATAGATTATCAAGCTAAGCAACTATTGATAGAAAGGACAAAGGGGGATTTATTACTGTTGGAGCAAGAGCTTGAGAAACTAAAAATGTACCGTTATAACGAAAAAATAATTTCCCTAGAAGACGTAGAAAATTATACGACAAAAACAGTAGACATGGATATTTTTCACTTTATTGAAAATATCGTTGCAAACAAAAAAGAAGCTGCGCTTGCTACCTACGATGAGATGCTGAAAAACAACGAAGAGCCGATTAAAATTATCATTATGCTGGCAAATCAATTTCGGCTTATTTTTCAAGCAAAAACACTATATAAAAAGGGGTATACAGAAAAAGATATCGCATCTACTCTTGGAATTCATCCATATCGGATTAAATTAGCACTTCAGAGTGGGCGTAATTTTCAATGTGATCAATTGCTGATGTATTTAAAAAAATTAGCTTTATTAGATAGTAAAATAAAACATGGAGAAATCGAAAAAAAATTTGCTCTCGAACGATTTATTTTAGAATTATAGGTGATTTTATGAGAATTGGAATTGATATCGATGGAGTTATCAATAATGTCGATCAATTAAAGTTGGATTATCTTTATCAATTTTGCATTACGCGAGATAAAAAAGTTAAAAATGCAAATGGCTTTATCATCTCGCGTATGGCAGATTTAAACGCAAGGGAAATTGAAGAATTTCAAGCGTACTATCGACCGCTATTATTGCGCAATGCGAAGGCAAGACCATTCGCTTCTGAAATCATCGATAAATTGATGTTTGAGGGACATAAAATCATTCTTTTGACAAGCGAAAAAGGGTACGGAAGAAACCATACCCCGATTTATCAGTGGCTCATTAAAAACAATATTCATTATCATGAAATTGTCTTTACAAGAAGAAAACAATATGCCTGTCAAAGTTATAAAATAGATTTAATGATCGATGATAATTATACTTTGTTTCAAAAGATACCACCTAATATTTGTTGCTTTTGTTATGAGACACGCTACAATCGCTTTTATTTTCAACGGAATGTGATTCATGTACACTCTTGGTATGACATCTACGATAAAATAACGAATTGGGATCAGACAATACTAGATTACGAACGTCGTAAAATTCGTAATAAAATTAGAAACTGACAGAATCTCACATTCTGTTTTTATTTGTGTATTTTTCTATCGCACAAGCAATAAGTTGTTGTTTCAATAAAACTTTACTTCCTTTTTTGAACGTAACTGACATAGTACCATCTAACGACTCTTCGACGGTTGATTTCATCGCTCCTTTGCATGGAGCTTTTAAACGGTTCTTCTTTCCTGGCTTTAATCGTATAGTTAAATCATAGTTTCCTTTCTGAAACTCTAGTATCATCACTTCATTTTGGCTTTTTCTATAAGATGTTAGTTTAGAATGATTATAAGTCGTAAATTTATACTGTTTACTTCCTAATTGTAGGACACATAAGAAACCTTGGAAAGATATTATGCCAAAAGGAATATCGGCGACTGCTAACATTACGCTGATTTTCTTAATATCTCTCGATTCTTTTTTTAATGTATTCGCCTGTGCCCATAGATAATTTTTAGGAAAACTAGTTCCGTAATCTTTTTCGCTATAACCATATCCATCTTCGAAATCAATTTTTTTTCCTTGGTAAATAAAATGTCCATCGATGTAGTGATGCATACTTATAATTCCATGTGAACATTTCATTGGAAGATATGAAAATGGTCCCATAATAGTAGGAGAGAAAAAAGTAGCATGATAAGGAGTAATTTCACTAAAAAATAAGTTGGTTTTCAAATGGATCTCGTCGTTTGATATATTTAATATCAATTGATCTTTTGAAAAATAATTTCCATTTAACTCGATCGAAAACGGTTCTTCATGGAAACTAATTTCCTCGATAGGGTATTTACAATAATAACTACGATGTGTTATATTTTCAGTCACTTGAATAAAAGCATGCGCATCCTCTGTACAAATTCCAACGATGATAGCAAAGCTGATTTTTTTATCTGCCGTTACTAACTTATAATACCATCCTTCAAAGTATTTCTTTTTTGTCGTACTTCCTTGTAAACATACTTGATCTTTCTTTTTCGTATTCTTCCCTCCATTCAAAATAATCTATGATTCAAAAAATAATTTAGAACAAAATGGTCATACTACTATTAGAAAGAAAGGTGATTTATGAAAGAGACAATAACTTTATTAAATCATATTTATCAGATGTGTGAACTGATTTTAACTAAGTTTGAACCTATTTTAAAAGAAGTGGAAGATGTCGAATTTAAATCCGAAGTAAAAAGAGAAAAAGCATTATTTGAAGAGATTAAATATTTAGCTGATGGTCTACTTGCTTCATTAAAAGAAGAAGAGAAGGTGCCGGGGAAAATACATAAATTTAGTTCTTATTTATCGACTAAATTAAGTACACTCACGAATAATGAACCTAGGCATATTTCAAATGTAATGTTAGAAGGAGAAAGAGAATATCAAAAAGACATCCAAGAAAAAATACACGCTTGTCCAAAAGCGGATGTATCCGTAATTGAACTTGCTACAAGATTGAATCATACTTTAGAAGAAAATATACAGGTGTTAAAAAAATGGACAAAATAAAACGAGAAAGATCTCGTTTTTTATTGTTTTTAGTATAAATACAGAGGCCTAGTTAAATCAGTTTCGCGGGCTTTTCTATTTTTTTGCAGAGATATTCTGCAAGTCTTTCCGATCTTTCATTTTCGTGAATAATTGAATATAATATGCGCACTATAGAGTGTTCGAATGATAAGTGTTGATTGTTTAATAAAAGAATGCCATTTTTTCCTTCGATTGTATTTTTAGATTCATATTCAGCAATGATATCTTTTGGCTGTTTTGAACCAATCAATACGCCGTATTGATAATTCCTACTATGTGAACTAGATAAAGTTAAAAACATATCTCCAATTCCAGCACTTGTAAAAATAGTTTCTTTTTGACATCCACATTTTTCTAACATATATTTTACTATACAAACTGCTTGTTGAAAGTAAAATGCTTTTGTAGATTCTGTCATCCCCAGTCCGTGCAATATGCCTGATCCGATCGCTAAAACATTTTTTAAAATACCGCATAATTCTACACCTTTCAGGTCACTGGTTCCTTCGATTGAAAGTGATGAGGTTTCCAAAACTTCTTTAACCAAATCTACTACGATATCGTCGTTTGTCGCTAAAGTAAGTTCAACTGGCATATTTTGTATGATGTCTGTTGCAAATGATGGACCAGCGAGTACGCCATAATTGGAAATTTTTAATCCACCAGCAAATGCTTCATGCATCCATAATTTATTCCCGGGAAAAACCCCTTTAGATCCGATGATTACAATTTGATAAGATAGAACCAATCCCTTTAAATTTGTCAACAATTCTGCTAAATACGGGGTTGGCGTTGCTATGATAATTATATTTGCATCTTGTACTGCTGACGCTAAATCATTGCTGAATTTGAGGGCTTTGGGAAGTGCGACATTTTCTAGATATGGACTCTGATACGTTTCTACTAATTTCTCATATTCCTCTTTGATCGGAGTATATAAAGTAACGTCCTTTTGATTTTGAATTGCTCTATAGCCAAGCGATAACCCGTAAGCTCCTGTGCCTAAAATTGTAATTTTCATCATCGTTCATTTCCTCCTAAAAATTTTTCTATTTTCTGATATACTTCTTTTAACATACGTTCATGTTGGCTCGTCGTCTTCGGCTGAAAATATTTTTTCTGTTTGAGTGTATCCGGCAGATATTGTTGTTTTACAATTCCATTTGGATAGTCATGAGGATATTTATAATCTTTCGAATTCGTTTTAATATGATGAGGAACGTTTCCTGCTTTTCCTTTTCGAATGTCGTTGATTGCTTCATCTAAAGCGATATGTGCGCTATTTGATTTAGGAGAAAGAGCAAGCTCTATTACGACTGTTCCAAGTGGAATTCTAGCTTCTGGGAATCCCAAACGTTCTGCTGCTTCGATTGCAGCCATGACACGTGGACCCATCGATGGATTCGCAAGTCCTATATCTTCGTATGCAATTACTGCCATCCTTCTACAAATACTATCTAAATCTTCTACTTCGATCAATCTTGCTAAATAGTGAAGGGCTGCATTTACATCGCTTCCTCTGATCGATTTTTGAAACGCTGATAATACATCGTAATGTCCATCTTCGTTACGATCGTGAAAGAAGATAGGCTTTTGATGAATTCTTTCTAGTACACTTGCTGTTACGTGATAATCACTTGCTGCGTAATATGCGACTTCTAATAAATTATAGGCAGCTCTCAAATCTCCTCCAGATAAACTTGTAATCATTTGGTAACACTCTTCATCAACTACGATATTTTCTAATATGTTCGATGCTACCGCGCGTTTTAAACCACTTATAATATCCTCTTCTTCTAATGGGAGTAGTTCAAAGATTTGACAACGACTTCGAATTGCTGGGTTGATCTTGTGGTAGGGATTAGAGGTCGTCATCCCGATCAATATGATAAGTCCACTCTCTAAATAGGGAAGTAGTAGATCCTGTTTATCTTTATTTAAACGATGTATTTCATCCATTATGACGACCATGGACCCATACATCTTTGCTTCTTCTATGACGATATCAAAATCTTTTTTACTATGAATGACTGCATTTAACATTCTATGGCGTAAGCCAAGTTCCTCTACGATTGCAGTTGCGATCGTCGTCTTTCCAATTCCTGGCTTTCCATATAGAATCATCGAAAATAATCTATGATTCTTTACCATGTGATATAAAATTTTATCTTTTCCTACTAAATGTTGTTGTCCAATGACATCTTCTAATTTCTTCGGACGTAATTTCATCGCTAATGGTTCGTTCATTTTTATCACCTTATATTATTTTATCAAAAATTACATCAGTTGAATAGCATCTTTTATCTGTCAAGTAGACACTTGTAGGATGAGAAATATGAAAATGCGTGATATAATGTTTATGGTGAGTAGATATGATAACAATTTATAAAAACGAAAACAGCCAATTAAAAAAACAAAAAGAAATAGAAGTAGGAACATGGATCAACGTCGATCATTTTTCAAGTGAAGAGTTAGACGAGATTCATAAAAGTACAAACATTGAATTGAGCTTACTAAAAAAATTGATGGATACGCACGAAACCGCACGTGTCGAACAGAGAGAGGATACTGTTTTGATCGTTTTAAAAGTACCGATCAAAAAATATAACGGTTATCGTACTGTACCATTAGGTATTATCGTTGCACCAAATCACATTGTGACGATTTGTAACGAAGGAAATCAAGTGTTTAAACAACCATTAGAAGATAGTTCGTTAAATCCTTTGGAGAAAACAAATTTTACGATCCAGATCTTCTACTATGTTGCAACACTTTATCTCTCTCATTTGGAAGAAGTTCAAAATGATTTGCAAAATCAGGAAAAATCACTTTACCATGCTACGAATAATACTGCATTAAAAGGGCTTATGAAAATTGAAAAAAGTTTAGTATATTTTATGCAATCGCTATCCTCTAACGAGATGGTTTTAGAGAGGATCGCAAGTGGGAATGTACTTCCTTTATATAAAGGAGATGAGCGTTTATTAGAAGACGCTATGATCGAAAATAGACAGGCGATCGCGATGGCAAATTTATACCAAGAATTACTGTCTAGCTTAACGGACTCTTATGGGACGATCATTTCAAACAATCTAAATCAAATTATGAAGTTTTTAGCAGGCGTCACTATTGTAATCTCTATACCAACGATGGTATCTTCCTTCATTGGAATGAACGTTCCACTTGGGAAACTTGGAGAAGATCCGATGGCATTTATTTATCTATGTATCTTTTCACTAATTATCTCACTTATCGTCGCATTCTATTTAAAGAGAAAGAATATGTTGTAATATGAATCATTTTTTAGAGTGTATCGAAGAGTTTTTAAATTATTTATATATCGATAAAAAATATAGTGAAAATACAATTCAGTCTTATGAACGTGACCTCATGAAATACTATGAATTTCTAGGACACCCTGAATTAGAAAATGTAAAAAAAGAAGATATTAAACGCTATTTAGCCTACTTAAAAGAACAGCATCTAGGAGATAAAACGATGTCTAGAAATATATCTTGTCTACGTTCTTTTTATAAGTTTTTACTTATGGAGAGAATCATCCAAAAAAATCCAATCGAATTTATAGAACTACCTAAAATTAGGAAGACATTACCATCCGTTCTTTCGGAAGAAGAGGTAGAGAAACTATTGGATGTTTCACTTACGGATCATTATAGCTATCGCAATAAAGCAATGCTAGAATTAATGTATGCGACAGGACTTCGTGTGAGTGAACTCGTAAACTTAGAACTCAACGATATCGATTTTTATACAGATACTGTTCGTACGTTAGGAAAGGGAAGTAAAGAAAGAATTATTCCTCTTGGAGATTACGCAAAAGAAGCACTTCGTATCTACATTGAAGACCACCGACCTAAAATGATGAAAAGAACACCTAATAATTATGTGTTTGTCAACAATCATGGAAATAAAATGACACGACAAGGATTTTTTAAAATACTCAAAAAGTTAGCAAAAGAAAAGGAGATTAAAACTCCATTCTCTCCACATACTTTAAGACATTCTTTTGCAACGCATCTACTCAATCACGGTGCCGATTTAAGAAGTATTCAAGAGTTATTAGGACACAGTGATATTTCAACAACACAAATTTATACGCATGTAACAAATGAAAAAGTAAAACAGGAATATGACGATTTTCACCCACATGCATAAGAAAGGAAACAATATGAAAAGAAGAAAAGATATTACGCCAACTATTTTTAGAGAATATGATTTAAGAGGTATTTATCCGACAGATATCGATAGCGATGTCGCATATACGATAGGAAAGTCGTTCGGATCTTATATTCAAACAATGGGAGAAACAACGACGATTGTTGGACACGATAATAGAGAGTCCGGAGAAGAACTATATCAGGCTTTTTTAGAAGGGTTAAAGGAAACCGGAGTCCACGTATTATCGTTAGGGCTCGTAACGACACCAATGTATTATTATGCTAAGAAAAAAGAAAAATTAAAGACAGGTGTCATGATTACAGCAAGCCACAATCCAAGAGAGTATAATGGATTCAAAGTTTCTTTTTCGGAAGTAGGAAACGCTTATGGGGACGCCATTAGAGAATTTCAAAAGTTTACAGAAGCTTGTGAGTTTAAAGAAGGAAATGGAGATATTACGCCATATTCTATTCACGATGACTATTTAGCTTTGATTAAAAATTCTATTAAACTCGGAAGGCATCGTATGAAAGTTGTCGTCGATTGTGGAAATGGGACTGGCTCTATTATCGTAAAAGAAGTGATGCAACAATTTCCAATCAAAGTAGAATACTTATATTGCGAAAGTGATCCAACATTCCCAAATCATCATCCAGATCCGGCTGTTTCTAAAAACATGATAGATCTTGGTAAAAAGGTGGTAGAATTAGGGTACGATCTTGGGATTGGAATTGATGGAGACGCCGATCGTGTCGGATTCGTCGATAATAAAGGAAAGGTCGTTCCGATCGATCAATTTATGCTTTTAGTGTATCGTGATTTAAACAATCACTTAAAGAATAGAAAGGCGTTATTCGATGTAAAATGTGGAAAATCTCTCATCGATGGCCTAGAAGATTTAGGAATAGAGCCTGTGATGTATCGAACAGGTGCTAGTTATACTAATATGATGGTTAACACCGGAGATTTTGATTTTGGAGGAGAATTTTCTGGACATGTCTTCTTCCGCGATAAATTTCCTGGATTCGATGATGGTATTTATGCAGGATTGCGCATGATCGAAATTCTATCTAAGAAAAGAAAATCTTTTACAAAATTATTAAAAGATGTGCCTCAATATGTATCGACTGAGGAAATCAAGATAGCAACGACAGAAGAAAAGAAATTCGATATCGTCGAAAAAGTTAAAGACTATGCAATCGACGAAGGATATGCTTTTGAAGATATCGACGGTGTTAGAGTAGAATGGTGGGATGCTTGGGCGCTTGTCAGAGCTTCTAATACAGGACCTAATATCACACTTCGTTTCGAGGCAAAAGATCAAGCTACTTTAGAGGATGTACAAAAAGAATTTATGGATTTCATTCAAACTCTCTTATAAATCAAAAAGACAAGTGAGCTCATACGACTTGTCTTTTTTTCATATACTGAAGTAGTAGGTGATAGAATGGATAAAACTATATATGCGTTTTTACTAACGACGATTGCTGGTGCATCTACTCTGATCGGAACAATTCCAATCTTCTTTAAAAAATTAAAAGCATCTACGATGATTACAATTTCGCTTGCGTTTGCAGCAGGGATTATGTTGACAGTTTCTTGCACAGATTTAATTCCTAATAGTTTTTCATATTTAAATACAATTTTTTTACCGTTTCCATCGATCTTAATATGTGCTATTTTTATCGTAGTCGGCATTATCTTTTCTATGTTGATTGACGTTTACCTACCAACATCACCACAGCATAAAAATCAGCAATTATATAAAGTTGGAATTTTTTCTATGATCGCAATTATTCTTCATAACGTTCCAGAAGGAATTGCCACATTTATGACGTCGACAAACGATCTAAAGTTGGGAATCACATTAACGCTCGCAATTGCTCTTCATAATATTCCGGAAGGAATCAGTATTGCAGTTCCAATTTTTTATGCAACGCAACAAAGAAGAAAAGCAATATTTTATACTTTCATTTCAGGAATTTCCGAGCTTATTGGTGCAATCATCGCTTACTTATTTTTAGCTAAATATATGACAGATGCCATGATGGGCATTCTTTTCTCTTTCATCGCAGGTATTATGATACATATATCAATATACGAGTTAATTCCAACAAGTAAAAGCTATCGACAAGTAAAATTAACATATAAATCATTCTTCATTGGAATCTTATTTATGTTACTAAGTCACGCTCTTATGAATTGATTTGATTTTTGTAAGGAAAACAGATATAATACTAGCACGAAAGAAGGAATATAAGCTATGGAAAAGAAAGAATACGAATATAGATTGTTAACGGGCGAAGCGCTCGGAAGTGCCCTTCTAAAAGTTACTTATTTTGAAAATGCGGACGCTTTATTTTCTGATTCATTAGAGGAAGCGCGCAACAAAGGATTAGATAAGTTTGATACATTTGGAATTGCTTGCTATGATCATGATAAATTAGTCGGGCTGTGTGGAGTACGTTATGGTTTCAGCTTAGAAAGAGAGGAACTATCACAAGTATATTACATTGTCGATGAACATTATCGTAGGCAGGGAATTGCAAAACGTTTGCTTGTAACATCAATTTTAATCGAAAAAGAGTTTCATCCGACCACGACCATTCATACACAAATTATGCCACGCAATATAGCTTCTCAAAAAACGATTGAAAATTTAGGATTTTATCGAACAGGAATTAAATACTATTTAGATTCGATTCCAAGGAATAAAGAGAAATATCCAATCTATACGGATATCGCGAAAAATGATAGTTTATGCCAAAAATATTTGAAAAAATGATATAATAGACATATAGAACGAAAGAAGGAAAAAACATGACAGAAGAGAGAAGTAGAGGTTATTTTTTTCTCAATCAACCTATTACAACAGCACAATATTATATGGTTGCTGAGTATACACAGCTTTCTTATATCGACTCTTATACAATAGGAATGTATGACGAGATGGAACACTATCGCAATTGTTTAGAGCTCTGTGAGACTGTATTGGAACCTACCTGGAGAGAAGCAAAAAAGACAATATCTAACGAAGGCGAAAGAGTAGAGCACGTTTTACAAAAAGAAAATGTGATCACTGCCATGGAAATTGCTCGATCTATTCGTGGGTTATCTTTAATGTTACCGCAGTCGATAGAACAAATTAGTACTGAACAGTGGAAACACTTTTTAAAATGGTATGATGCAGAAACATTAAAAAATTATATCGCTGTAACTTTCGTATCCATTCCAGAAGAGTTAAAAAAAGAAATTCCGTTACAATTTGATACGATGACCGACGATCAAAAAACAGAAGTATATAAAACACTCTTAGATAAGATTACGAGAGCAAAAGGTCTATCATTACCAGAAGCACAAAAACCTATGGCGTATTAAAAAACGAAGAGAATATCTTCGCTTTTTTGTTATTTACAATTTTTTGTATCATTTTCAAAACCAATATTGTTTTCGTCAGATACTCTATTGTTGTTAGCATTAGCATCAGTAACTTTGTTCATGTTCTTAGCTTTTGCTTTTGCATTTGCATTGTTCTGCTTTTTATTCTTTGCCATTTTCATCACCCATTTATAGTATGTTCAACATATAGATGATTATTCAGTAGGGTAGTGGTAGTTTTTGTTAATTAATTTTTTTGAAACTCTAGCATGATGTTCTTTTACTAACTTTCTGCTTGGTTTTGTATATTTTTCTAAAGCTTTGTATATTTGATACATTTCTTCATAATCTAATTTATATTCGCTATGCAAAACATCATAACCAATGCAACTCAGTAATTGGTTTAGTTTTACAATTCGCGTGTGATTGCAGTTATATTTTATTTTTTTTAAAGTACTCCTTTTATCGAATACGATATAGGAATATATTTCATCAGGATAAAATTGATGATCTAAAGCATTACACAAAAATTGAATATGTTTTCTATTTTGCCAAACTGGATTTAACATACGGTATCGTGGGCGATTTCTTATAACTTTTTTCCATATTTTCTTATAGCCGTTTCCAATAATGCCTCCGATATAGTTTTTTGATTCAATCACATATATTCCAGACTCATGAACCATAACTAAATCAATCTCAGTAGAATCATTATGTCGTTCATTTTCTAAATATAAATTCGACAAGAAAAATGAATTTGGATAACTCTTTTTTAATAAACAATAAATTTGCCATTCCCCATAATTGACTCGATTGGAAATCACCTGATAAAATTTTTTACCATTTAATTTATAGTATTTATGTTCTTTATATCTAACATGATCTATGATTGTAAATATCACAAAAATAACTACAATAGAACTTATCATACAAAAAAACATTACAACTAATACATTCATATATCTAACCTCCGATAGGATTACTCTGTACTAGCAGTAATTACCTTAATCTAAGTATAGCATATACAATGAATTTTTAATTACACAAATTATGTTTTTTGCATTTTGTTGACACTAAAACAAATTATATATATAATATACTGAATAGAGAAGGGGAGTGAGTAACCTTGTTAGATGATTTCTATGAAGATTATAAAAAACAATATCCTCGCACAATAGTATGTCATTATTTAGTAAAAAAATTCATAATCATATTTCTATTTTTTTTCGTAATTATATTTTTCTTTTTTCATAATCAAAATATCACGTTTTTTTAATGCTTACAGAATTGGCTATCGCTATAGGATGTTATGTTCCTCGCAGTATAATGAAATCATATCATGTTACATCGATGAAAGAGCTTAGTATAAATATTACCAGTGATGTAACAAGAAAGGTAACCTCTTTATTAAATCAATATGATTTTTATTCGTTAGAAAAAATTGATATTATCATTGATTATTTTCAAGTACAATTATTAGCAAAAGAAGAGAAAATTGGATGGAAAGAACTCATAATTAGTATTTCCTTATCTATATTAGTCACATTAACTTTAGATAACGGTATGTTTGGCTCTCTAGAAAATAGAATCTTCATATATTTATTGATTTTATTTATAATATTTTCCGCAGTTGCCTTTGTAAAAATTATAAAACAACTTATCTGGAAAACAATCTTTTCAGATGATGAAAAAATGAAAGAATTAGTATTAACTCTATTAGATATTAAACTGTCTCTTATTCAAAATCCTAATTCACAAGAGAATTTTTATAAATCGTTAAAAATTATTTAAAAGAGGTAATGTGGACTTTCTATTAGTTCATTTTATCTATTTCTAGAAGTTAACATAATATACATTATCTGCGTTTTATATTGAAACATAAGATATATTATTAGTTATTCATTTATTCAATAATTTAGTGGCTTTTTTCTGTTCCTGATACACTTCAAATTATCTTATATCAATATTACTCTATGAATTAT
Source organism: uncultured Mycoplasmatota bacterium (assembly GCA_937944975.1). Classification (GTDB taxonomy): domain Bacteria; phylum Bacillota_I; class Bacilli_A; order RF39; family UBA660; genus Fimihabitans. Next base: position 86,013 of record CALEBF010000012.1, read on the forward strand.
TTCTGATATAGATCTTATATATGATTTAAATTTTTAATTTTTAATTGTTACTCGTTAATTATCGTTTTATAATGTTACTATAACTTAATTTAGTATATTTTAAAATTATTATCATATTATAGTCTTTCATTATATTTAATCGAATGGCCAATTATACGTCTTTTTTTATTTCGATTCATTCTGCAGCGCATTTCTACATTTTTAATCATTACCTCTTCTCCACCTTTTTTAACATGCGAATAGGGGAAGTGGACCAATTTTCTGGCGCTACTTATTTCTTTATATGGTTAAATGATATGTTGCTATAGTAATCATATGTTTTTGTTTCCATCTATTTTTATGATATCCCAATCTTGTTATATTATTAGTTTATTTGGATAAAAGAGGAGGCGTAGAAGTTAAAATTCATATTGATCTATATTGGTTATTGGATTTCGATTTTGACTCAATCTCTCCCCTATTTATTATGTCCGAATTTCAGACTTTTTTGGAAATTATTGGAAGAATTTGTGATAATCGCTATAGAGGGATGTTATATGATTGGGCAAATTTTAAAATACATGAGAAAGCAGAATGGATTTAATCAATATGAAATTGGTAAAAAAACGGGAATCGCTCGAAATACAATTTCACAATATGAAACTGGAACAATTCAGCCTGTTTTTGAAACAATTGAAAAAATTGCCGAAACTTGTAATTACGAAATTTTGTTTCAAAATAAAAGAACCAAACAATATATTACAAGTAAAAACATCCGACGCAAAGATATATAGTAAGGAGGTATATTTGCAATGGGAGACGATTATTTCAAAATGGGGTTTCTATTTACATTTGGAGCTTTTTTTGCAGGATTATTGATTAGTGTTATTTTGTTTATTATCACAAGTGTATTTGGCTTAGGCTCACTGTTATAACATTATAAAAAGGATAGAAAGTTACTTCTATCCTTTTTTGTATCGATGATTTAAATTTTTCATTTCTAAGCGTTTTTGATATTCCTTCTCTACCCTATCTTCATAACTATTAATAAATTCTAAAATTTCTCTACCAAGTTCCGATAAATCCATCCCATCATTTCCACCAAAATCTTCTAATAATTCATAATATACTTGAATCTGTTCTTTTGGTGAGAAAATATTTATGTAATCAGATGCAGGACATTTTACAGATATAATCGTATGCGGCTTTTGGCTTTTAAATTTTTTTCGATATCTTTTAATATTTTCTTGTGCTACGACAATAGAGCTGATAGGAACATGTGTAATCAAGCGTTTATTTTCTCCGTATCCTGTAAGAATATAATCATCTATAGCAGGATATCCATCATCATAATCTACTAATGGGCGTCGTGCTATTTGAACTTGATCCGCGCAGTCATTCTGATTTGTTAATTTTTCTCCTTGAGCCAATGAAACGAACGTTGTAACTTTAGTATATGGACTATTTTTCATAAAAGCTCTTGTTTTTAAATCTATTTTGTCAAATGGAAGTAATTCATAACACGTAGAATTTAAAAATTGTTGATCTACGATGTGTTTTCTTTTAGTTTGTTCTTCGATAATATGCTGAGAACGATCAAAATCATTAATAATCTTATAAAGAATATCGATAGCGCTATCTGTATGTTTTAAATGCAAAATAGATGCCGTCTCCGGGTTAGACAAGATTTGTTGCTTTGTAATACCTAATATATGTGGCAAATTATGTTCAAAAAAATTCACTTTTATTTTCTTCTTATTGGAAAGTTCTAACTCTATTTTTTTCTTATTATAGACGTTATAATACAACAATACGCATCGTTTTAAACGATCTAAAATTTCTAATAGTTGTTCTTCTCTCGATTGATTATTTATAAAACTAATAGTGTCTTTCTGATATAAGCGGTTTGAAGGCAATTTTGCCTTTTTAATTAACATATGTAACATTTGCCGATCTACTAACAGAAATGCTTTGTTGTAAAAATTTACTATGTCCTGCATGTATAGAAATAAAAATTTTTTCTGATATGGATCTTCTCTAACTATTTCATAATAAGTTCTAGAATATGTCTCCAATAGATCTAAAACATCATCCATTTTATAATAAAGAAGTAATATATCGATACTATACTGCCCATTTTGCATCAATTCGTCATCTATCTGCTTCTTTATGGTATACAATTTAATCGATTCTGATCTTCTATAAAAGTCCATGTTACTCTCCCCTTTTGACGCGTTATCTTAACACAGGGAATGGGCATTGTCAAATCAAATAAAAAAGATAGGTTAATTCCCTACCTTTCTAGATTGTATCTCTGCAATCCGTTCGAATACTTCTGCAGCATTTTTCTCGTTGATTTCATTATATCCTAATTCTTTTAAAGCCTGAACTTTAATCGTATTCAGTTCTAATGTACGACTCATCTTTTCTTCGATCTTGTGCTCAATTTGGTTTACAAATCTACGGTGAGATTCGGCGATCTTAGAGCGAGATGCACCACCGTTATTATATAAAGTCATCGCAGAGAACATAATACTTTCGAAAATGAATTGTTGTTCTTCATCAAAAGCAAATTCCAGAGGTTTTACAAAACCAGTTGCCTTTGATATATATCCTAACATGTATTTCAATTCAGGTGCTGTATCCATCGATTGTAATAGATGATATACATATTTAATTGCCATGTACGATTGTTCATCTTTGTCATCTTCTAATTTTTCGTGAATCAATTCAATAATGTTATGCATTAATTCCTTTTGCTTTTTCCCTAATCCACGATATACACTTGTATTGACTCCGTCTTCGTTTTCATCGTGATTTTCAAATAGACTATTGATTCTTGTCTCAACATTCATAATATAATCAGTATCGACTTTTAAATGATTGATTTCGTCTGCTGATTTTACTCCTAACAAATTTAATAATAATACTTTTTTATCTTTTGGCCATTTATTGATGTCATCTAATTCCAAATAATTATAAATCATTTGTCTTGACACACCTAAATATTTTGCTAATTTTACTTTTGAAATTCCTAATTCATGTAATATTTCGTTTAAGCGATCCATCTTAAAACCTCCTATTATCATTTTACCATGTCCATGTCAAATGTCAAGTGTAAAGTAAAAGTATAATATAGAGTAACGATTTATAGGTACCATAATTTCTTTTGGTTCTTATATACCTCTTTAATAATGCCTCCCCCGAGACATTGTTCACCTAAATAAAGTACGCAAGCCTGTCCAGGAGTTACAGCAGATACACCTTGTGGGTATTTTACCATTATATTTCCATCTTCTAAATATTCCAGTGTCACGTTGTTATCTGGTTGACGATATCGAAACTTCGCTGTACACTCTGTTGGACGTTCGTCGCAATTGAAATTGACACTTTCTATAAGACAGGCATCGCTAACTAGATACTCTGTCTTACCATAAGAAATATAAAGTACATTTTTCTTTAAATCTTTTCCTACGACAAACATTCTCTCTTTGCTTCCGCCAATATTTAAACCCCGGCGCTGTCCAATTGTATAATACATTAACCCGATATGTTGACCAACTTTTTTTCCAGATTCGATGTCGATGACATCTCCAGGCTGATTTGGTAAATAATTTTCTAAGAAATGGTTAAAATTTCTCTCCCCGATAAAACAAATACCCGTAGAATCTTTCTTTTTCGCTGTCACCAAACCGTATTCTTCTGCAATTTTACGAACCTCTGGCTTTTCCATTTCACCGATCGGGAATAATACATTTTTTAATTGTTCTTTCGAAACTTGAGACAAGAAGTAAGTCTGGTCCTTATTGGTATCGACTCCTCGCAACAATTTTCCATCTTTCATACGAGCATAATGACCGGTTGCAATATAGTCTGCACCTAGTTTTTCTGCTTCTTTGGCAAACATATCGAATTTGATATATTTATTGCACATAATATCTGGATTTGGTGTTCTTCCTTGCTTTAACTCGTCTAAAAAGTAAGTAAACACGTAGTCCCAATATTCTTTTACAAAATCGACACGATATAGCGGTATATCTATTTTTTCACACACTTTTTTTGCATCATTATAATCTTGTTCTTGTGGGCAGATATTTCCTTGGTTGAGATCTGGATTTCCTAAAATATCGTTATTCAAGGCACTATCCCAGTTTCTCATAAATAAGCCAATCACTTCATATCCTTGCTTTTTTAATTCGATTGCAGCGACGCTACTATCGACTCCGCCGCTCATTCCAATTACTACTTTTTTCATTGTATCACCAACTTCTTTTATTATACTATATCTTCTTCCTTTTTACAATTTTCATGATAAAAAAGCAACCGAAGTTGCTTTTCTTATGCAGCACGTATCTGAGAAACGTATGCGTTAACTTTACTTGCCCATGTAGGACTCGCAGCATATTTAGAATTCATTAATTCTGGGGTCGTTAACCCTATCGCATAATAATTTCTAGATAAGTTTTCAATATATCCTCTGATTCCTGCATCTAACGTTGGGAATGCCTTGTAAGCTCCTCCTCCACAAGAAGGACCACCTTTCATACCACCAACGTTGTTACATTGTTTTACAAGTGTACTACAGTTCCACTTACATCCTGTTTCGTGAAGCGCGATTGCAACTGCAACATATGGATCTACACCTAACTCTAATGAGTAAGCTGCAAAGGCATATCCTTGTCCTGCCAATGTAGAATTTAAAGAACGATTTAATTTAGCGACTAACTGGTCCATTGTCATACCATCGTAGACAATTGCTGGTGCTAATTGTTCTACTTGTTCATTTGTGGCAACAACTGTACTAGCATCAGTTTCGCTTACGCTTTCTTCTACTTGCTCAGTACCCGAGGCTGGTTCCTCCTCTTCTTTCACACTTGTATCCTCTGTTTTATTCTTTTCCTCTTCCGAGTCATTTTTCACTGATAATTCTTTCGTATTTTTGGCTTTTTGTGCAGCAACTAATTCAACTGTATCTTTCTTATTTGCTGTCAAATATGTATATCCTCCAATTGCAGTCACACCTGCAGTTAAGGCTAACATACCTAAAATACTAATAACTAACCGTTTTGTTTTCACTTTTTTCACCTCATTGTTTTTCCGGAAAACATGTTCAATTTTATCATAACATGTCCGCCCTGTCAAATTGACGATGCTTACCACTGTTTATAACATGGCGTTTTCCCTTGAAAAATATACGGTTTTACGTGATAGAATGATCGATAAAATTCAACATTATGATACGACGAAATTCATTAAAAATGGCATCAAAAACACCTCGGATAACGACATAATAATAGCACCTACCAAGCACAATCCTAAGACAAATAGATATTTATTTATCACTTTTTTAAAGTCTAAAGTTTTCTTTTTGGTAAACGCTTTAATTAGAGTCATCGACAGTGTCATTGCATACATCATTAAAAGCGTATATACGATCATTCCTAATATTTGATGCGGAAAGGTATAAAAAAGTGCTAGTACAATTCCTTTCCAAGAAAAGTTTTGTATCATACTTGCGATTGTAAATCCTAAAATAAATGCTTTGCTAAAATACATAAAAATCATAATTGGTATCCCGATGACCGATACTCCGAGAAGCCAAATTCCTAAAATAAATAATACATTTGAAAAAATACTTTGTATAAATGCAGAACCGTAGTTAAGATCGTTTCCTTTCAATTGTGCGAAAAATTGATTGAGGTAATCTGTTACAAGTGTTTGATCCTCTGCTTTCATCATAACTGTCAGCAATGCTCCAAATCCTATTCCAATGATAAATAATCCAAGCAAAAAATATAGTATTTTCTTGTTTCTTCCTACTTTGTTTTTTAGTTTGTCCGTTCCTAGTTTCATATTTCACCTCAATAAAAGATATGTTTTTGCCTGCATCGATATTCCAATTTTTAAAAAAATATATTATAATGGTATCGAGGTGTTAACATGGAAAAGAAAAAGCAAACACATAAAAAAAGAAAAATCAACGGACAACAAATTGTTGCGATTCTTCTTTTAATTGCAATGATTGGATCATTTATTGCATCTGTCATTTATATCTAAGTTATGTTTCCATAACTTTTTTGTTTGCCTTAAACTTGATCACTACTTGGAATAAAGAGAGGTAGAGGGAACCAATTTTTGCATAGTTCCTGTATTTTCGCCGGTAGTTTATCGCAAGGATAGTCCCCTAAAAATAGTAAATGTGCTTCTTTTTTGGTTAAATGCATATCTATCTTCTCATTCGCATCCTCTAATACTTTCACTTGAGCGTTTGTGACAGTACAGGTTAGTGGTGTTTCACCTTCTACTTTTAGCGTCATACTTCCATCAAGTAATTTTTTTTCCTTTCCCTTCCCTTTTAAAAGCGCTTCTAACACTTGCTTATATGAGAGAATTTGAAATAGTTCTACAGTTCGTTGTGATACAAAATCGGCAGTCTTTTCTAATATTCGATTCTTTTCGTCATATAACGATAGTTCAACGTTGATAGTATCTTGATCCATATAAGATAAAAAGGCGCTTAAAATTGTACTTATACGCGAAATATCGGATAATTCAATTTCTGTGATCGCCTGATGCTTAGTTGAATAGATCAAGTAGCCGATCCATTCGTCATTCTCATAACATGAATATAAAGTATTTTCCCATGTCGTTGCAATATCGTAGAATCGTTCCAATGTACGTTCACAGCGAATTTGTTTCTTTGTATATAACTCATTGCATTGCGCAATATCTGTCATATCTTGCTTTTGAAGTGGTTTAAAATGATAAGCTTGGTTGATTTTTCTTAACTTCCATTTATAAATATTGGATTTCACGCAAGGATAAAAGTCAAAATGAGCGTATCTAGTTTCAGATCCACCTAAAAAAGCAAAATCATATCCTTGTTCTTTTAATTGTTCATTTATTTCATTCAACATATATGTCATACATCCTTGGTTTCGATATTTCGGGTGCACACAAACAGTCCCAATGCCTGCATAGTTTAAAGTATCGGTAAATACACGATATTTAGAAGGAAATATTCCTGCCATTCCGACGTAACAGTCATCGTCTTTTAAAATGAAATGATTTTCGGTTGTGTCTACGTCTGGCCCATACAATTTTGGCATGATATGTGAAAATCCCGTCTGTGATCCGTAAAAATCAAAACAAAAGTCACCAAACGAGATAATCCAATCTTTTTCTCTAGAATCGACACGAACAATTTGATATTTCATTTTCTCACCCACTCTAGGTTCAGTATAACAAAAAAGCCTGCAAAAAACAACAAAAGAGTATCTCTACCCTTTTGCTTGATCTGCCTCTTCCAACATATTTGTAATAAAAATACCATATCCTCTTTTTGGATTATCGACAACGACATGTGTAACGACTGCTACGATTTTATCATCTTGAATGATTGGGCTTCCACTCATACCGGAAACTACTCCACCAGTTTGTTGTAATAATTTCTGATCTGTGATTTCAAACATAATATTTTTTGTTTTTTGTGAAAAGTCTTCGTTGATTTTTACAATATTTACTTCGTATTCTTCTATTGCTGTTCCATTTAAAACTGTCAACATCTTGGCGGCACCTAATTTTACTTCAGAAGGCTGTGCGACTTTATATTGTTTTCGTGATTGTATATCGCTTGTATAAGTGCCGAAAATTCCTTGGTTTGTGTTTTCAGAAACAGTACCTGTAACTTGATCAGAATATAATTTTGCATTTTTCTCACCTGGTGTTCCGATCTCACTTCTCTCGACTCCAGTCACCTCGGATTCAAAAATATGCCCATCCTTAATCTCTAATATTTGTCCGGTATTTTTCTCTGTAATCTCGTGTCCCAAAGCTCCATACTTTTTCGTGTTAGGGTCAATAAAACTAAGCGTTCCAATACCGACAATACTATCTTTTACGTATAGTCCTGTCTTATATACATTCTGTTCATCCCTGTATAGTTTTAGCGTCGTATCTTTTAATTGATTGCTCCGCATATAAGTAATTGTTACGCTTCCGTTTGATGTGTTCATCTTTTTCACCATGTCATCAATGTTTTGTACTGTTACACCATCTACTTTTGTAATCCTATCTCCCACTTTTAATCCGGCATCACTCGCCGGATATATTTCATCAACTTTGTAAACACCCACAATCATAACACCTTTCGTATTTAACTCAATCCCGATTGTTTCTCCACCTGGAATGACATAATCTGAATAAGCTAGTATAGGAATTGGTATATTAAATAATATAAGAAGAATGGCAATTGAAATTTTTTTAAATTTTTTTAAAACCACAATTACATCTCCTTTATGTATTACAGACTACATTATTATTATGGTAAAACGAAAAAAAGATTATGTGATATAAAATCTGTCAATTTACCAAATTTTAAAAAAATAAAAAAAGCGTTTATTACGCTTTTTTATTGATCTACTTCATCTTGCTTGATGAGGTAAACATAACAACGTGTCTCTTTCATAATAGCAAATGTCGTCTGTCCTAACACCTCATCTTGGTAACACAAGATAGGAACTCGTAATTCTTGCTCTAAATCAATCATTTCGTTAAAGTTTTTAACCATGATTTTTTCTTTTTGTTCGAGATCCAATGGATGGATTACCTCTACAATAATTTCACCATAATCATTTAATATCTTACGAACTTCTGTAAAATAGTTTGACTTGTGGGTACGTTTTAGTAATTCAGAGGCTAGTACTACCACGAATATAACCGCTACTACAAATAATGAAATTCCGATAATTAGAGAAGTTGTATCCATTTTGTTTACTACTTCTGTATCGATTTGTTTTGTACTGTCGGATACTACATCCTTGTCACGAGTAATTTGCAATACATCTTGATTTAACGGTATTACTAAACTAACTTTATCCGAGTTAGAAATATTTTCTCCACTCACACTAGTACCTTCTGTCTCTACAATTAAGTTCACTTGTAACTCTGCATCGATTGAAAGTGCTAGTTGACGAACGAAAGCAGCAACCTCATTTGCAAATGCGTTGTAGTCGATGGTAACAGGGACGATAACATTAAAGCTCGATGCATTCTTTATTACTTTTGTCTCCTCTTCCACTAACGGATATTTTTTGCTCCAAACAGGTGTTTCGGAACTTTCAGAATCGGTTTTCTTGTAATGCGCAACGATGTTTGCCTGTACGTAATATCGATATTCAAAGTTCCCTGCTTCTTTTCCTTGAAATTGATATTGAAACGTAGCTGGGATAGATTGAATCAAACGAGCAATATAAAGTTCATCTGGCATTTGTGGATTCTGCTGAACAAATGTGTTTTGAACCAAATTTACCTGGTAGTTTACATTCTTTCTCGTTTCATATTGATAAGAGTCTGAAGACTGCACTTCTTCCCAAGAAAACGCTTTTCGAATGTAAAAAGTTGCTAGTGTGGAGCATATTGCAATCGCAACGATAGAAACAATCATGATGAAATATTGCGACTTTGTCACTTTGCTCATCGTGTCCTTCGTCATAAATAACTCTCCTTTTTATTCTATTTATTTCTTTGGAATAATTCATATAACCATACAGAAGGATAGCCGATCTTTGGTACTGAATATACAACAACACCCTTAATTTGATCCGGAGTTACTTCTCCAACATCCTCCGCATTATTATTATCTCCCTTTGTAATATAAGCAACAGTTCCATCGCTTTTTACTTTTCTCTCTTTGATACGATGGACAACTTCCTTTTCTGTTGTTTGAAAACGAATGATCGTTCCCTCATTTAAATTTTTCTTTTTCTCATCGCTGATTTTTTGTACAATCACGGCATCTCCGCGCGCAAATTTCGGAACCATACTATTAGATATAATAGCGATTGGTTGATAAGTGAAGAAGCCACCGACAAAACCTACAACGAGAAATACAATTACAAACGTAGGAATTAACTTTAACGGCGATTCCTTACGAATTTGACGACGCGATAGAAAGCGTTCATCCGACATTTCAATATAATTTACATTGAAATACACGATCACTGGTAATAGCATACCGATAATTCCGGTAAAAAACCAATCCAAATCTGGGAAGATCGGGATTAACAAATCAAATAAAGCAAACGCTCCTTGATAGATAAACAACGATTTTAATCCAGCTCTTCTCGCCAAAAATACCAAAAGAATATTGCGGAAAATAGATGGCGTAATCGTGGAACATATAAATTTAAACGCTTCCTCTAGTGTCTTACACTGATTTGCAATCGTAGATAAATTCACATCTACAAAAACAAATAATACAACAATCAGCACATACCACGGCATCTTCCCACGTGCATCTTGCACTAAATGATATCGAGTAAATTCCTCTAGTAAAATTACAGGAAGGAACTTCCAGATATTAGAAAAAATTGCTAAAAGATCATGTGAATATGGACTTTTTTGATAACCAAACAGCAATCCCGTGAAGAAATATACCATGAAATATATGATTAGTATAATTAAAATTGTCTGTATTTTATCAGTTTCTCTGCGAATTCTACCTTTTTTAAAACCGATCACTAAGTATATATATCCAGCGATAACAATCCAATATAGTAGATTTAAAAAGGTAGTTCCGATTTCACTGTTAAAAATATTGATCCATGGAGAGGAAAGTAAAATGTAGAACAAAAGAAGCAAATAAATTGGCACTATTTTTAAATTGATACTTCTCATGCTTTTATTTCCCCCTTTTAACCATAGATATTATGCAAAAAGGAAGATGTGCTCTTCCTGTCGTTTGCATGATTATGCACTCGTATCTTGAATATAGTCAAGTGTAACTGTTAACGTCTTTGTCTTCGAAGTAGGAACCGTTGTATCTGTTCCAACCCATTCAGCTTTTACCGTTACAGTGTCCGTTCCAGATGTCGCAGCTAATTTATCATTTTTTGCAACTCCTGTTACTGTATATTTAATTCCAGATGTTGCTGTTTCTGTTGGCGTAATTGTGAGTGCGTTCAAAACTGCGTCTAAACTTCCTGTATTCTTTACTACGATATCAAAAGTAACAGAATCTCCAGGAGTTTTAAAATCTACTGCAAATGTTGCATAATTTGATGTAAAGCTTGGAGAACCTTGTACCGTTGCCGTACCAGTCTTATCTGTTTCGGTAATACTTGTAATTGCAACATTCCATGTACTAGTGATATTAGCTGTACCATTAATCGTAAGTTTTTGAGCTAAAGCAGAATATCCAACAGCCATTAATACAACAGCGGCAAATAATCCGCCTAACAAATAATTTCTCTTGTTTTTCATTTTCTAATCCTTTCTATGCTTGTACATAATTTAAAATAATTGTTGCTGTATTCGTTTTTACAGTTGGTAATTGACCAGTTCCATCGTCTTCAAAAGTAACTTTTACTTTGACAACTTGATCTTCACCTTGTGTTAAAGGGGTTCCTTCTGATGCACCAATAACTTCAAATTTTAGCTTTGAATCTTCTTCAGTTGGCGTAATTTGAATTGATTCTAATTCAGCATCTAACGTACCACCATTGTGAACTGTTACATCAATTACAGTGCTTTCTCCTGGTGTAGTAAATCCTACATTAAATGTAGCAGTTGTAGTTGTATGCTCGATATCACTTACTACCGGGTTTCCAACCTTTCCTTCTGCTGATTCTTGTGCATTAGTAATAGCAATATTCCATTCACTTGAAATCGTTGCTGTACCATTAATTGTTAAACGTTGTGCTAAAGCAGCATATCCTATCGCCATAATTAATACTGCAGCAAGTAACGTCCCAATTAAAACATTTTTTTGATCCCTTTTTTCTTTTCCGTTTGTCATTTCAAATTTTCTCCTCTCTTTAGTAAGACATCCTCTCGGATGATAATTACAATATTATCTTAGCCCGGATACAAATTATTCGTCAATAATATTTTATTTTTTTCTAATCTTTTTCGTAAACAGTCAATGGTCATTGAAAAACCAACTTGCAAAATTCTTTTTATACATAAAATTTCTATGCTGTTTGATATACGGATATAGTAGCAATCGTCAATGTTTCCGAAGAAGTAGTATTCCAAGAAAAATAACTACCACCTTCTCCTAATGTAAATCCTCCTATGTTATTTGCCAAACTTGATCCTGCTGAAATAGTAAAGTCAAAAGTAGATATGTTGCCATCAACAACCCATGATCCTGATACAGTTTCAAAACTATCAAAACCTTCTCCAGGTTTAATTTGTATTGCAAGCGGTCCTCCCATTAAAGAATAAAATAATCCAACATGCGTCTCAACTTTTACTTGATAACTATGTCCAACTTCAAATACCCCACTATCTAAATTTCCTATTATCATAGATGATGTTGATCCAGATGGGTTTGTAGTCACTAGTGTTTGACCCGTCGGCACTAATAATTCTCCCTTCGAAACCAAACGAATTCTTAGATCTTTTGGATATGGTTCTGCCGTTGGTTCTGGTGTTGGTGAATCAGTCATTTTCTGTTGATATTCAACTGTGAAAGCGATCGTTTTGTTTGTTGCGTTTGAAGATGTTGTAATTGAGCCATCCCACTCAACAATAATTTGGAATGTTATAGTTTGGCCTTGTAACAGTGGCGCATACGTCTGAAGCCCACTTGTTGAAACTCTAACATCAATCGGTTCACTCTGATTAGCTTCTTCAATTCCCTCAATCGCCGTGATTAACGCATCAACATTTCCAGCATTTCTCACTGTGACATCGTAAATTGCTTTAGATCCTTTTGCATTCAAATTCACTTCTATTTTTCCCGATGTTTTATTTATTACCGATGGATTTCCTACTGTCTCTGCATTTGAAACAGAACTTTCTGTGATGGATTCAATATAAATGTCAAAATTAGTTGTTATCGTCGATACCCCATTAATCTTTAATTGTTGTGATAATATCGCATATCCCACAGAACATAAAAACATGCACGCTAATAATCCGATCAAAACATATCTTTCTCTCCGAAACACATATCTTTTTCCAGAATTTAATTTCATATTCTTCACCATTTTCATTGTAACATTGTCTGAACTTTTAGTAAAGAAAAAAACAAGCATTGCTTATTTTTCATCATCCAACTCAAATGGTTCCAACTTTCCATTTTCACTGACAATTTGATTGACTTGTTGTTCAATAGATTTTAACTTTTCATCGCATTCTTTTACTAATTTCATCGCTTTTGTGTATTTTTCAATAGACTCATCTAAATCGATGTTTCCATTTTCCAACGCATCAATAATTTTTTCCAATTCTGCAATCTTCTCTTCGAATTTTGGCTCCTTCTTTTCCATTTTAATCTTCCTTTCCTATTACTGTAGATAGTATCGTACCATCATAAAACTTAATTTTAACTTGATCTCCTACCGATAACTTTTCGGCATTTTTTACCATGTGATCATCTATATATGTTAATGTGTATCCTCGCTTCAATACGCTCATTGGATTTACCAATTCTAACTTATCCATCAAAGATGCCAATTTTAATTTTTTCTCTTTATATAATTCTTCTGGGTGCAATAATAAATAACTTTGTTTCATATGATTCATATGTGTTCTCATACGTTCTACTTTCTTAAAAACGCTTTGATTTACACGCTCTAATAGATAGTCTAAAGTTTGTTTCTTTCCATCGAACATCATCATAGGATTCTTTAGCACAAATGAATTTTGAATACTTTCTAAATATAATTTTTGATAATTCACTTTCTTATAAATTCCTTCGTTCAAGCGAATGCGAAATTGTGCCAATAATTTTTGCAAATCCAACATGTTCGGTACAGCAATCTCTGCAGCCCCCGTTGGCGTAGGCGCTCTTAGGTCAGCAACAAAATCGGCAATCGTATAATCGATTTCATGTCCTACTGCACTAATTGTCGGTATCGGACACTCATAGATCGCTCTTGCTACGATCTCTTCGTTAAATGGCCATAAGTCCTCGATAGAACCTCCACCACGGCCGATAATTAGTACATCGAGATCATAAGTTTCCGCTAATTTTATGTTTCTTACAATATCTTCTGCCGCTGCGTCTCCTTGTACTAAACTCGGAAATAAAATTGTTTCACAAATTGGATAACGTCTTTTTATCGTAGATAAAATATCTTTGATAGCAGCTCCTGTCGCTGCAGTTACGATTCCAACACGCTCTGGAATTTTAGGAATCTTTTTCTTATGCTCCGGAACAAACAATCCTTCACTTGCCAATTGTTTTTTTAATTTCTCAAAAGCGACATACAAATTTCCGATTCCATCTTCCATCATTTGCTCTACATATATTTGGTAATTTCCTGTTGCTTCGTAAACACTAATTCTTCCTACTAATAAGACTTTCATCCCATCGGTAGGAACAAAATTTAATTTACGTGCACTACTCGCAAACATAATCGCATTGATCTTGCTCGCCTCATCTTTTACAGAAAAATACATGTGTCCTGTCGTATGTGCTTTAAAATTGGAGATTTCTCCTTTTAAAAACACATGTCTTAAATTTTGATCTGTATCAAATTTATGTTTTAAATAACGTGTCATCGCACTGACTGTTAAATATTTATCATTTTGATCCATCGTTTGTTCCTCGATTCTATCCTACTTCATTATACAATAGCGAACTGTTGTTCGTCAATTGTTTTTGAAAAAAAATAAGTTGTAAAAACAACTATTTGTCTATTTTTGCATGATAAACTTTGTCTAATACCCCATTGATCATTTTTCTAACATCCGTATCGCTATATGCCTTTGCAAGTTCTATCGCTTCGTTAATTGCAACGATTGGTGGTGTATCTGTATAATTCAATTCGTAAATTCCCATCCTTAAAATTGCCGCATCCGTATTTCCTAAACGATCGATCGTCCATCCGTTCAAATACGTATTGGCAAGCTTGTCGATTTCATTTTGATACGTTATAACACCGTATACGATTTCTTTGACAAATTCATTTTCAATTGGCATTACTTCTTTCATAATTTCATCTACTTGATACTCTACATGATTTTTTTGATAGGTATTCATCTGATATAATATCGTCATTATTTTTTTACGTAATTCGCTTCTGTTTAATTGTTCCATAAAATCACCTGAAACCATTATATCAAAAAAAAGAAAAATAGTAACGTATTTTCCTAATTTCTAATCAAATTCTTATTTGATATACCCGCTTAACATACGACGCAATTGTTCAATTTTATCATAGTTATCATCCTTAGCAATATTCATGTTACTTTTAAATACCATAAACAACTTATAAATCACACCACCAAACGTTCCGAGCACTGTGATAATTCCAAGGATGTCATAATCGATATACATGAAGAACAGACCTAAACACATAAGGGCAAAACCGATAGCAATCAAAGCCCACATCGTAAGTCTATTTCTCGTTTCTACTTCGAGTGCTGCTACTTTTGTCTTTAAATATTGAACTTGCTCTGCTTTCGTCATCTTCATGTCTTCCATTTGATCTATCACATTGTTGTATACGATCTCGCTTTTATTTTTCTCTTCTCCACTGATGTTTACTTGAATCTTAGGTTGATGCATTCCTTACCGCCTCCAATTGCCATATATTATATAGAATATTGTGTCATAAGTCAAACAAAAAAGCTCTTAGAAGAGCTTTACATATACTGTTCTCCTTTACCACGGTAAAGTTGAACTAAAATTTCAATTGCTAAATATAATTCCATTACAATCAGTAACGTCCATCCAAAAATTGGAACGACAAGACATAAAATCCAAGTGTAAGGAGACGCATAAACTTCTCTACCAGGAACTTCCAAACGATCGGCGATTGCCACTGTCAATTGAAACATCAAAACAGTAAGCATAACCATTGCTGGAAAGAGACAGCAAACTACTCCGATCACCCAATAGACCCAATTTGCATACCACGCATTCTTGTCGTAAGCATGAAGCGATGCAGCCAAAGCAAAGATCGCAAGTCCTTGCGTAATAAACATCAAAATCAACCATACCCACCAGTAATCTTTTTTTAATAAATCCATTTTATCCCTCTATTCCTTTCTTAATTCTTTCAATTCATTCAACAAATTCAACGCTTCTAGTGGTGTTACTGTCAGCGGATCAATCTCATCGAGACGTTTTTCCACTTTTGAATCTTCCTTGGGAATTAATTCATCAATCGGAAGCGCTTCTTGAATTTTTAAATCCCGCTTTGCTTCTGTCTTCTCATATACAGATAATATTTGATTTGCTCTCGTTATTAGGGAAGAAGGCAAGTTAGCGAGTTTTGCAACGTGAATTCCATAACTTTTATCAATACTTCCATCTTTGATTTTATGTAAAAATGTAATCGTTCCATTTTCTTCATATGCACTAACGTGAATGTTTTTTAAATGTTTTAAATTTTCTTCTAAATCTGTAAGCTCGTGATAATGCGTCGAAAATAGCGTTTTCGCATGAATTTTATTGTGAATGTATTCGATGATAGCCTGTGCGAGTGCCATGCCATCGAACGTTGCGGTTCCGCGCCCCAACTCGTCGAATAAGATCAAACTATTTTCTGTTGCATTCTCAATTGCGCGATTCGCTTCATTCATCTCTACCATGAATGTCGATTCTCCGCTCACTAAGTCGTCACTAGCTCCGATTCTCGTAAAAATTGCATCGAAGACAGGCAATGTCGCTTTGCTTGCTGGAACGAAGCATCCGATTTGTGCCATGATAACAGTAATTGCCATCTGTCTCATATAAGTTGACTTCCCTGCCATGTTTGGCCCTGTAATCAAAAGAATATCCGTATTTTGATCCATGACGATATCATTATCGACAAACTCGTCTGTCATTACTTTCTCGACAACAGGGTGACGATTATTGTAGATTGCGACATTGTGTTCTTGATTTAAGACAGGTCTTACATAGTTGTTTTCCTCCGTAACTGTTGCAAAAGACTGTAGTACATCAATTTCACTAATTACTTTGGCAATCGCCTGTAGTTTCGGAATCTCTTTTTTTATTCTATCACGAATTTGTACAAACAATTCGTACTCTAAATCGATAATCTTTTCCTCTGCATTTAAAATCAATGCTTCTTTTTCTTTTAGAATCGGGCTGATATATCGTTCACAATTACTTAAAGTTTGCTTTCGTTCGTAGCCATATTCTTCTTTTACTAAATTTGTCTGTCCTTTTGACACTTCGATATAGTATCCGAAGACTCTGTTATACCCTACCTTTAAAGTCTTAATACCGGTACGTTCTTTTTCTTCTGCTTCAAAGCGTGCAACAAAATCTTTGCCACCTTTGCGAAGATCTTTTAATTCATCCAGTTCTTGACGATATCCTTCCTTGATCAAGTACCCTTCCTTTATAGATATAGGCGGATTCTCATAGATGCTATCTTCTAGTAATTGGTATAATTCAGGAAGCGTCTCGACGTTTTTGTAAAATCCAATCTGTTCTAAAATTTCGTGAATTCCTGGAAGTACCTTCAACGAGTTTTTTAACTGAAGTAAGTCTCTCGCATTCGCATTTCCAAAGGCAATTCTACCAGATAATCTCTCTAAGTCATATACCTCATAAAGTAGATTTTGCAGATCAGCTTTGATGAGAAATTCTTTTAACAATATTTCTACCATATCATAGCGCCGTTCAATTTCGTCGATATCGACAAGTGGGTTTTCTATGAATTGCTTTAACATACGTGATCCCATCGCCGTCTTCGTCTTATCTAAAAGCCAGATCAATGAGTTATTTCTCTGTTTCAAACGCAAGGTTTCCGTCAGTTCTAAGTTGCGCTTCGTATGGATATCCATTTTTAGCGATTTTTTCTTTTCTCTTACGACTGCTGGTTGTAAGTGTGAAAGGTCTCTTTTTTGTGTATCCAATATATAACAGATCAAATGTTTTAAAGCATCGACCAATCGAACATCAGAAATATCTTGATAAATTTTCTCATACTCTTTTGGAACATCATTTGCATCTGTAATCGTTACACTCATGTGAAACTGGTGCTTGAGGAGTGATACGATCGCTTTATCGGCATTGCTCGCAATAATCATTTCCTTCATTCCGATGCTGACGATTTCACTTACGATATTCGTCGCATTATGTTCTTCTATGCTGACGTTCATCTCACCGGTTGAGATATCACCATATGCAAGTCCATATGTATGACCATAATCGACTAGTGCACCAATATAATTATTTTCGTATTCTAATAACGATTCATTATCGATGATCGTACCTTTACTGATAATCTGTATAATTCCTCGTTTTACGATTCCTTTTACACTCTTAGGATCTTCCAATTGTTCACATATTCCAACTTTATATCCTTTGTCTACTAATTTATCGATATATATATTCGCAGCGTGATGAGGAATCCCACACATAGGAATGCGCTCCTCTAATCCAGCATTCTTTCCTGTTAATGTAAGTTCTAATTCTCTAGATGCCGTAATCGCATCTTCAAAAAACATTTCGTAAAAATCACCTAGGCGGAAAAATAGTAAAATATCTTCATTTTCGTCTTTGATTTCTAAATACTGTTTCATCATCGGTGTTACTTTATTCCGATCAACTTCACTTCTTTTCATATGACCACCTATCTAATATTGTAACAAAAATTAAAAAACAAGTCCATGTATGTGGTAGATATTTCCAAAGAAACCCATCGATTTTATGATGGGTTTCTACTTTTTAAAATATTTCATCTTCGCTTTTTTGAATTCCGATACTCCTGTCAGATAAGAATTCGACGGAAAGTCTTTCATACATTCTTTTGCGTTCTCTTTCCCAACAAAGACATCGTGGAATTTAGAGATCCACATCACTGCTTCTTCTGTCGCCTCTTCGTATAGTTCGAAAAACGATTCTGTTTTCTCCATAGATGCATCTACCGGATAGCACCAACGATCGTGTTCACAATTAAAGTAGGCGGCTTTTCTTCGTAGGTCATTCGCATACGATACATACTGCCACTTTTTTCCTCCGTGCGGCCTCAATCGATCGCAAATACGGTAAATTTTTAATTTTCTTCCATGTGGATCATATGAGAGAAAACGATGTACAAATTTCATCTTTCGCATCGACTTCAAATAATTTTTCCCCATATTCTCCTTTCGATACGTCTTCATCATCACATCGTCTAAAAGATGTTCTAAAGAAGCACTGAAGGTATGTGTCGGAAATAAATATCGATCTTGTCGGATGATCGAAGGCGTCTTTTTCTCTTTCTTTTCCATGTAATAAAGATCTAATAATAGCTCCATTTCCCTATGAGAATTTTGACTTTGATTTTTATTTTTAGTGTTAGATTCTGTTTGATAAAAAATCAAAGGATGTGTTTTCATATCTAATATATAATGTAACAAAAAGCCATAGAAAGCGGAAATCACTTCTTTCTTTTTCTCTAGACGATATCGTTTCATATATTCGATATAAGTTTCAAAAAAACGTTTGGTTTTATGAGAATGCATTTCCTTTCCGAACGAACGTACCTTCGAAGAAAAGAAATGATAGTAGAACATATCGGGACCTTGTGCGAATACACGCATCGTATCTCGTTCTATTTTTTGTTTGACACGAGACGGTAATTTTCGATAAACATCATCGGCAAAGTAAGCATGTGTCATCGCACTCGGCATAATCCCACTCTCCTTTTCTTAAGCGTTTATTATATCGTAGATGGGATAGAATTGCAACCACTAGAGATTTTCTAAATAAGAGATCGCCTGATCGATCGATGATACTTTTACTAGCTTGATGTCATAATTATGCTCTTTTTTTACTTTTTTTGCCTCTTCGTAATTTTCTCCAACAGGTACAAAGAAAAGATCGGCTTTGGCTTTCACTGCTCCCTGTAACTTATATTCAACACCACCGATGCTCCCGACCGTTCCATTTTCATCGATCGTTCCAGTTCCAACGATTTTTAATCCATGTGTTAAATCTTCACCAACGAGAGCTTGGTATAAGGCGAGTGTCATCATAAATCCACCACTCGGTCCGGATTCGTCCGAACGAAAATGAAACTCTATGTCTCCTTGGTCTAACTCCTTCTGTTCTGAAACCATCATTCCTACTAAGGTACGATCATCTTCCTTATATAAAGTTGCTTGCGCTTCTACTTCTTTTCCGTTTCGTTTCACAGTAAAATCTACTTGCTCCCCTACTTGATAAGAGCTGATCGTATCCAGCAACTCAGATTTTGAACGAATCTCTTTTCCCTCGAAAGTCAATAGTTGATCTTGCACTTTTAAAGTCGTCTTTGCATTTGGATCGATATAGGTAACATATAGTTTGGTATCCTTGATCGTCACCGATTTTCCCGCTCTAGAAAGCGCTACCATGATCGCGTTTTGGTTTGCCTCTTCTAGCAACAAATGATTGCGAAAAGAAGCATCTTCCATCGTTTCATTTTCATATAACACTTCTTCCTTTTTCAAAATATCCCAATCGGGATGAATCATCGCATACAAAAGTGTCGGTATCGTCGCCCGGTATTCGCTGACATAGGCAAGATTCAAGCTTCCACTTGTCGCTTCTTTTCCTTTCATTTCAATTTTGTCGGATATATCGATCACTCCACCCGGAGCATTTATATAGTATGGAAAAGGAATTAAACAAATTATGCTTGTTACGATGAGCGTAATAAAGAAAGTACGATTTTCTTTGATGAATTGTTTTACTTTATCATATACTTTACTGATCACAAGATTTCTCCTTCCTACTTTATTTTATAGAAAAACAGGTGGTATTATGAAAAAAGTATGTACGAGTATTGCCATAATGACGGTTTTAATCTTTATAGGAATCGAGATTTTAACATCATCTAAATACATCATGGAATCCGTTTCTTTTTCCTTTAAAATATGGCAAGAAAATATTTTTCCATCTTTATTTCCGTTTTTCGTTTTATCTGAAATTTTAACCCAATATGGGTTCATCGAACTCGTTGGAGAGTTGATGCGTCCTTTGATGCAATCTATTTTTCGAATCAAAGGAGAGTGCGCCTTTATCTTCATTATGAGTATTATATCAGGATTCCCATCAAACGCAAAATACACACGAGAACTCTATTTAAACGGAAAGATCTCGGAAAGTGAAGCGTCTAAAATCCTCACGTTTACTCACTTTTCAAATCCACTTTTCATCATGGGAACCGTCGCTCTTCTTTTTTTAAACAATAAAGAGGTCGGCCTTCTTATCCTGCTTTGCCATTACAGCACAAATATCATCATCGGTCTTATTTTTCGCGATTATGCTCCTAGTGAAAAAGATCATACAAAGGTTTCGTTGAAACGTGCAATTTTAAAAATGCATGAAAAAAGAATTCATAATCATTCCAGCTTTGGAAAAATCATTACAAATTCTTTACAAAATGCGATTCAAACATTATTATTAATCCTCGGTGTCGTAACGATGTTTTTAGTAATTACGACAATGATCGACCAAAACTTAAATATCGATAGCTATCATCAGAGCATTTTAAATGGATTCATCGAGATGACACAAGGACTAAAATACGTAAGTTTGCTTGATATTCCACTAAAATTCAAAAGTACGATCACCGCTATGATATTATCGTTTGGTGGGTTATCTGTACATATGCAAATGATCGGTATTTTAAGTGATACCAAGATCAAATATCTACCTTTTTTTACGGCGCGACTCCTGCACGCATCCATCGCGTCTTTCCTCGTTTATTTCTTATTCGATTATTGGATTTTACTTATCTAATTAGAACTTACGATAGAAAGTAAAGTGAACCTCGCATAACCATGTCCGCTATTTCCTGGCATTGTTCCACCTTTATAACCTGGCATCGATCCATTTCCTGCAACCATCTTCCCGTTAGAGAAAACTTTTCCAGAATAATGTTGAGGTTTTCCTGTATGATTGCCATCTTTATCGATTGCGTTACATCCAGTATAACCAGAAATAAAGGATGATCCTCCCGCTCCTGTTGCAGCGGTGTCTGTAGCAACTCCGGAAGCTCCTCCACCATAGTAGCCTCCACCACCGCCACTCAAATATTTAGATCCGGCATTTCCTCCGCGCCCAAAAGCACCAGCGTCTCCTTTTCCAGAAGTCCCACTTCCTCCGGTTCCTCCAGCAGTCTGAGTTCCTCCTTTGGCTGCAGTTACATTGCTCACACCGTTTACTTTTCCATCGATTCCGGTAAGCGTACCACCAGCTCCTCCAGCAGTTTCACTTGCGGCAAGTTCGTATCCACCGCCACCTCCGGCAGCGACCATGATACGACTTTGTAATCCATTTAAATTACTCCATGAACCACCAACAAGACGTACATCGGTAGCACCTCCACCACTATTATATCGATTGATGTCGTCAGGATGAGAATTTTCTAGCATCGAAGATCCTCCTCCATTGAAAGCAACGGCAACGTCACCTCTCGCTTTATGTTCTCCAACGTACACATAGAGTGTTTCAGATGGTGTTAAATTGATTGTTCCGCTAGTATAAGCGCCATTTCCACCATATGAACCTCCACCTTGCGCTCCCCAAAGTTCAACTTTATAAGTTCCATTCACAGGCGGAATGAAGACCTGCTCTTGTCCTGTATATTGATAATCTGTCTCTGCTGGCACCACTGTAATACGGCGGGTTCTTTTATTGACTAATGTTCCATTATCGTAAAAAGAATATTCACATGTGTAAGTCTCTCCCACTGTATTTCCGACAGAACAATTTGCTCTTACTCGACTATCATTTTCGATCATGTTTCCGTTTTCGTCGATGACGAACCATCCTGGTTCTTGATAAGCGATCGTATTGTACAACACCATTTCTTCGAGCCCACGCAAATATAAATGTTCCGTTTGTCCATTTCCTTCAAAAACAATATTATTTAAAGCTGTCTCTTGATTATTATATTGATATACAAGTCTAATTCCAAAGTTATCTCCTGTAAATAAATGATGGGTCACAGGTATGTCGATTCGAATAAACGAATTATTTCCCATCATGGCAGCAGTTGGGCTTGTCATAGGAGTCTCTGTCGTTACGTGCATCTCTCCAATTTTACTACCATCCGCCAATTTCGTCGCATAGTTTCCGTAGCGAATTACTTTGTTTATCTTATCTACTTTTAATTGTTTTGTCGTATTATCATCAAATGTGAAATTAAGGCAATATTCTCCACAATTCGTCGCATAGAGAACTTTTTTATTGCTTAAATCGTCGCTGATTGTCTTTGTGATATTCGTCTGTTTTGTTAGCAACTCTGTTTTGATGACCCCAGAAACATATAGTTCTTTCACTTGAATGAGGAATTGGAATAAGAAAACGATGACAATCATGGCAAGTGCAAATGAAACAACTAATTCTACTACGGTAAATCCTCGTTGATCTAAATTTTGTTTCCTTCTATGAAATAATCCCATCTATATTCCTCCTCATTATTTAGAAAATGTCGAAATGTAAGAAATGTTGACTTGGCCATTTCCTGCGTTTCCTGTAACCATTCCTGTTTTGTTTGGATTTGGCATCGATTGATCTCCGGCGATCATAATTCCATTCGAGAATACGAGAGCGGATGGATGAACAGGAGATCCTGTGTGTGTTCCATTTGTAGAAAGTGAATTACATCCGGCATATCCAGAGATAAAGGATGATCCTCCAGCTCCACCTCCACCGGTTCCATAAGCGCCAGCTCCTCCGGCTCCGCCACCGTAGTAACCACCGCCTCCGCCACCGGCTCCTCCGGCGACGTTTTTAATTGCATCACTTTCAACTGGTCGTCCTCCGACGCCTAAAATCCCGGCTTTTCCGGCGAGTCCATTCGAAGCGTATGCAGCTGCTGCAATTCCTCCAGCTCCACCTTTCGTCTGTTCCGCCCCGACACCAGATCTACCGTTCGTTACGTCCGAAGCTGTAGAAGAACTCGTTGGCAGTCCTTGTAAAGCGCCACCAGCTCCTCCGGCGTTTCCTGAAGCACCTTGTCCACCGCCTCCAGCAGCAACGATAATTCTGCTCGCATAGGCAAATGTATTATCACCAAGAGATAGTCTTACGTCACTCGCACCACCTCCGGCAGCACCGATCATTTGATCGCGATTACCACCATCGGCACGCATAGAACCACTTCCTCCGGCTCCGCCGTTAAAACTATCCGTTCGACTACTGTCAGTGCCTTTCCCTCCGACGTAGATGTATAGTTTCGTTCCTTTATTTAAATAGACAGACCCTGCCGCGTAAGCGCCGTGTCCACCGTGTTCTCCACCTCCGGCAGCGCCCCATGTTTCAATTCGGTAAATTCCAGATTCTGGGGCAACAAAGGTTTGATAATTCCCCGTATAATAATATTGATACATTAAAGTATTCGTACCTAATTTTAAAGTTGCGTACTCTCCGTTTGTATACTCGACGATCAATCGATATCCATCGGAAGTGCTATCTGTATTGATATAGCGTACGAACTCTTTTGTCTCTTCACTCATATCGTGAGATTCTAGATTTTTCAAAAAATTCGTCACATTACTTCCTGTAAAATATACATGCTCTACGTTGAGAGAAAGCAATAGTTGTTGACAATATGCAGTCTCTACGAAATACTCGCTAGAACAATCGGAAAAATCGACATAAAAGATACCATCTAGAACATTGTCTTCATAAGTATTTATGAGCTGATCGTATCCATCTTGTTGAATATATTGATTGATGCTTTGTGCACCATACAAAGCATTTACAGTATTATACGAAAACGTCGTTTCGTAGCTACTGTTCACCTTTTGAAATTGTACAAATAAAAATACTAATAACGATGTAACAAACACTGATACAATCAATGTCTCCATCAACGAAAACCCCAGGTTATTCTTTTTTTTCATAAACTGACTCCTTTATTATTGTATTTATCATAAAACTATTATATAATATTATCAGGATAAAAGCTAGTCCAAAAAGATAAAAGGGGTTGAAAATGTGCTTAAGAAATATGACTTTAACAAAATACCTATTACAGAAATCTTAAACGATATATTAGTAGATTCGGCCAAGAGAGGGGCTAGTGACATTCACATGGATCCTCGAACAAACGGTATGCAAATCCGAATTCGAATCGATGGTGCTTTAGTCGATTATGCTGAGGTTCCAAGTGTCATGCAGAAAAATTTAGTCACACGTGTTAAAATTTTAGCAGGTATGAATATTACGGAAACAAGACTTCCGCAGGACGGTGCAATTAAACAGACGATCCAAGACATGCCTTTGGATCTTCGTGTGTCTGCCCTGCCTACGAAAGAAGGAGAAAAAGTCGTTATCCGTATCTTAGACTATTCGATGAGTATCGCTGGACTTGAAACATTAGGACTCAGTCAGGATAACTTGAAGAAAGTTCTCCGTATGATTGCTGTTCCGAATGGAATCATCTTAGTTACTGGAGCGACTGGTTCCGGAAAATCAACGACAGTATATTCCATTTTAAATCGACTCAATCGTGAAGACGTTAACATCATTACCGTTGAGGATCCAGTCGAAATGGAAATCGAAGGAATCAACCAGGTTCAAACAAATAGTGAAATCGGTTTGACTTTTGCTAGTGCTCTTCGTTCTATTTTACGTCAAGACCCGAACATCATCATGATCGGAGAGATTCGTGATAACGAAACTGCACAGATCGCTGTTCGTGCTTCTATTACAGGACACTTAGTATTATCTACCATCCACACCAACAACTCGTTAAATACAATTGAACGTCTACTCGACATGGATGTAGAACGATACTTATTATCAGCTTCCCTCACGGGAATCATCTCGCAAAAATTAGCGCGTCGTCTTTGTACGAAGTGTCAAAAGACAAGACCGACAAATCAATATGAAAAAGAATTATTTAGAAAAGCGCTTGGCCTAGAAGTCAACGAAGTAAAGACAGCAGAAGGCTGCGAGGAATGTGGATCTGGTTATAAAGGACGTATCTCTATTCACGAGGTACTGCTTATCAATCAAGAGATTCGAGATGCGATCAGTAGTAACGTTTCAAAAGAAAAGTTAAGAGAGATGGTATATGGTTCTGATGTAACGACGATGTTACAAGATGGACTCCAAAAGGTTGTCGAAGGTTATACGACAATTGAAGAAATATTGAAATTAATCGAATTAGACGATGACGAATCTCTTGGAAATGACCAAAAGGAAAAATCTGGTTTAGAGGCAGCTCTCGCCTATACAGGAATTGCGGTAAAAGAAGATTTAGAACATTTAACAACTCCTGTAAGTGAAGCAAATAAACAAGAACCTACAACAACTGCTCCTGCACAACCAACTACACCAAACTCGACACCGATCGATGACAAAATAGATATTGTT
This sequence comes from uncultured Mycoplasmatota bacterium, assembly GCA_937944975.1. GTDB lineage: Bacteria > Bacillota_I > Bacilli_A > RF39 > UBA660 > Fimihabitans. The sequence goes on from CALEBF010000012.1 coordinate 112,267, forward strand.
GATTTATAAAACGTGGTTTAAAGCCCACGCTTTTTTATACCAAAAAAACCTCATTTTTCATGAGGCTTTTTCTATGCAATCAGAAATACTACTAGTTGGTTCCAACTAAAGTGGGTAAAGTATAAAATCAAAGCTGCGATAATCAAAAACGGGCCAAAAGCGATGATATTTGTCTGTTTTTTGTATGTAACAATCAAGGCAATTGGAAGTCCGATCAATGCCGCTAAGAAAATAGCGACGACCGACATTTCAAATCCAAGCACAAGGCCAAATACAAACAGAAGCTTGATATCTCCTCCACCCATCGATTCCTTCTGAAATAAGAAATCTCCAAATAATTTTAATAAGTACATGATTCCAAAAGCGATACATCCAGATAAAATGTAATAGCATGTATCGTTGATTCCATCCCTAATACAGTATTCTATAATGAGTAATACTGCTCCAATGGCAAGTACTTCATCTAGAATGATCATTGATTCATAATCGCTTATAAATACGATAGATAACATCGAAACAAACGTAAGCGCGATCGCAAAGTCAATAGAAAAACCGTATTGATAAAAGCTAAGTGCATATAAAGCACCTGTACAAAATTCGTGGATCGGATAAATCCATGATAATTTTGTCTTACACGCTTTGCACCTTCCTCTTTGAATCAAAAATGAAATAATTGGAATCAATTCTATCGGCTTTAATACGTGTCCACACTTCGTACAATGTGATCTAGGCGAAACAATTGACTGTCCGTTTGCTCGCCTAGATCCAACGACGTTAAAAAACGATGCCATAATAGTCCCCAATATGAAGAAAACAACTATATAATACACTTCCATAAGTTTCCTCCTACTCTTGAATTGTGTTGTACATGTTGAACATTGGAATAACGATTGCTAAAACGATAACACCAACAACTCCGGTTAACAAGACGATTAAAATCGGTTCGACGAATGTCTTGATACGAGCTACTGCAGTCTCGTGCAATTCTTGATAATAAGATGATACTTTTTGCATCATTTCTGGAAGTTCTCCAGTTTTTTCTCCGGTTACAAGCATTTCATATGCTGGCACTGGAAAGGCCCAATGCCCTTTAAACGAAGCCGAGATACTTTCTCCGGTCGATAGATTTTGCAATGTTTTATTGATCATCTCTTTATAGATTTCGTTCGATGTGATTCGGTTCAAAATTTCCATACTATCTGTAATAAATACATTGTGAGCCATCAAAGAACCGAGTGTCTTTGTGAACAATGTAACTTCGTTATAAATTACGACATCTCCTAACACAGGAATTTTCATAAGTACAGTTTGCATTGCTTTTCTAAATGGTTGTACTTTCTTAAATATATATATATATATGATAAAGAAAACAACAACACCAAGCAATATAAAAACACCATAGTCACGTAAGAAATGGCTACAATCCAAAATCCATAAAGTGAATGCTGGAATTGCAGAAGCGTCCATGCTTGAATAGATTTCGACGAATTGTGGGATAACATACACCATGATAAAGATGATAACGACAATGGCAACAAATAACACCATACATGGATATAATAGTGCATTTACCATCTGTTTTTTTGTCTTTTCTGTCTGCGTATAATACTCTTCCATATCATCTAGCACTTCTGGAAGTTCCCCTGTTAGCTCACTCGATTTAACCATGTTGACAAAAAGACCAGGAAATGCTTTCCCTTGTTTTTCTAACGCTGTACTAAAACTATCCCCCATCGTTAAATCGTACATCATCGTCCGGAAAACCTTTTGATATCCTGGATTCTTATACTGTCTCGTTAATATTTTTAAACTATCGACAAGTGGAATTCCGGCTTTGATATAAGTAGATAACTGGGTGATGAAGAAGATAAGATCTTTCGTTTTGATTTTGACAGATCCAAATCCTGTATCACCATGTAAAAATGTAATCCATTTGCTACTACGAATGCTGTAAACTTCGAAGCCTTGACTAATCAAAAACGAATGCACTTCCAACTTAGAAAAAGCTTCGAAATATCCTTTGACTATCTTTCCGTCTTCATTTTTAGCGACATACTCGAAAAGTATTTTTTTATCGCTCTTTTCCGCAGATTCCTTCGATAGATCAATCAGTAATGCCTCGTGTTTTTCCGCTTCTCGTAAAGCTTTTTTCTCTGCACCAATCGGGCTGTTTAATACTTTTTTGATCTTAGAAGGTAGCGCTCCAATCGCTGCAAAAAAAGCCTCCAATCGTTGCGCGAAAGTCTTCTTTGGTTTTTCCTCCAACATTGCCTCAACGGCAGCTTCGTCTTCTAATCCTTCGATAAATTGTTTCTTTCTTAATTCTGATTCTTCCGCTTCTTTACGTTGTTCTTCAGCGATCCGTTGTGCTTCTTCTACAACGGATAAATTGTGTAATCTCGTCTGTTCTTTTAAAGCTTCTTTTTCGCGACGGCGAGCCTCTAACTCACGTAACCTACGATCTTTTCTTGCAAGCCTCTCCTGATGATTTGCAATCATGATCATAACGAATTTACGTAGCGTATGATCGTATAAGAATAAATACCCGATCTGTACTGCTAATCCGATCGCTAATATTCCAAAATATACATACTTCCAGAAACGAAATAATATCATTCCAATCATATGTACAATTTGATATACTCCTTCACAACAAACAATAAATCCAATCAATAGGTATCTTAAAAAATTACGTATCAATTGTAAGACACAGTGTATTGTTACTTGTGTTCCAACATAAGCGTAATAAACCACTCTATATACAAGAATGCAAGGCCAAAATATGATTGGTTTATTTGCCATAAAAACACCTGCCTATCTTCCTATTCTTTTACTATAGTAGATTATAACATAATTTCCAAAAATAGAAAACAATTTTTCTCAAAAAACATATAATAATTTAGAAAGGAGTATGCCTATGAACTTTTACAACCCTTATTTTTCAATGGCACCTTATGCAAATATGGGAGCGAATGCTATGCGTGGTGGTTTATTCCGCGGACTTCTCCGAGGAACGAGTGGAATCAACTGGAGTTCTATTTTAAACAACACGCAAAGAACCCTCGGAATTATCAATCAGGCAATTCCTGTCGTAAAACAAATCACGCCTGTTATGCGGAATGCCAAGACCATGTTTCAAGTGATGAACGAATTTAAAAAAGTCGACAGCCCTGCACCGTCGACTTCTACATCTACCACAAATACGTCATCCCCTGATTCTATCAATACAACAGTTTCTAGTGTAACAACAGATAGTCAACCAACTTTTTTCTTGTAGACACCATCTGGTGTCTTTTATTTTGGAAAACCAGCGATTCTTTTTTCTAAAAACGCAACTCTCTTTTCCTGTTCCTTTCTCTTTTTCGAATGAGTTTCAGGCAAATGTGCAAGTAGTTTGCTTTCTTTTTCTAACATCCGCTTCAAATAAACAGGATCGTGTTTTAGTAAGTATGGACCATATCGATACTCCATCTCTTGATAGGTCACTATACCTCGTTCCCATAAGATAATGACATAGGAAATCCCCTTTTCTTCCAATGCATGTTCCTCTCGAATACGAAATCCTAAACGTGTTACCTCTTTGCGAAGCGTCTCTAACTCTCGATTAGACTGTAATATCAAATGTTGAATCTTACTCGTTTGTGGCGACGATAAAATATCCAAAATCGTCATCGTCCCCATTCCTGCAATCACAATATAACTTTCTTCTGTAACTTCGACACCATCCAATCCAGGTGCACAGACAACCTCAACTTCTTTCTGTACCTCATACTTATCGACATTCTCCCTGGCGCTTTGGAGTGCACAGTTATTTATATCACTTGCTACACATCGACATTGCTTTTCCAAAGTTAGATAAATATCGAGAAGTGCGTGATCACAACCAATATCTAAAACATAAGAATTTTCAGGTATCATATTTGCAATCGTATTTAAACGCTTTGATAATTTCATATACTACACCTCGTTTTTTTCATTATAGCATATTTTTATTTCATCAATCCATATTAATATTGGTGATTTCTATGCGTTATATCAAAATGTTTTTCATCTATTCTATTTTAGGATACTTACTAGAAAGTTGTGTCGCTTTTATCTGTGGTTGGAATTTCGAAAGTGGTATCTTATTTGGTCCATGGACTCCTATTTACGGATTTGGTGCGATTTTAATTCATATTCTATCGCAATACTTGTTTTTACATCTACACCTCAATCGTATCATTGAAACAATCATTGTTTTTTTCGCTATCACTATTTTACTTACAGTTTTAGAATGGTTTGGTGGAATATTAATTGAAGCAATATTTCATACTCATTTTTGGGACTATTCCAATCATCCGTATCATATTGGTCCTTATGTCTCTCTTGCCATGAGTCTTCTTTGGGGATTCGGTTCCATCTTTTTCATCTATTTCATTGATCCAAAATTTAACAAATTATTTCAAACCCTTCCTAACTTGATTTTCCTTTTATTCACTCTCTTGTTTTTTATAGATATCATTATAACGTGGATATATAAAATTTAAAAAAATCTATCTTACCGATAGATTTTTATTATGATAACTGTGTTACAGAAATAGTTGCAATCGTTGAAGAAGGACGACTACTCCACTCGAAGTATGCACCACCAACACCAAGGACAAATTCGCCTGTATTGTTCATAAGTGGTGATGTAGAAGGAACCGTAAATTCATATGAATAAATGTTTCCGCTTACCTTCCAACTTCCAGCAACATCTGTATAATCATAAGTACCTGATCCAGTACGTAATCCCAACTGTCCAGTCATCACAGTATTAAAAGTTCCATAATGTAATTCAACATCTACTCGATAACTATGATTTGCCCTAAAAACTCCAGTTGTTAATCTTCCCCCAATCATAGCAGCTGTACTACCAGAATTATTCACAAGATTTATTTTATCTGTTCCAGAAATAACGGCCTCGGTAGCATTGCTAAATGCCTGAAAATCTAATTTTTTCGGATATGACGTTCCACTACTATCAGTTTGCTCATAATCAAGGGTCAGCGTCAACTGCTTATTTTGGCTTGGAAGACTTGTGGCGTCAATATCAAAATCAACTCTTACAATAAAAGTTTTCTCTTCTCCAGCCTCAATCACTTCACCTGTTACAATATCATCTGTAGAAAATGTGATTGATGTTGGCTGTTTCTGATTCGCCGCATAAATACCATCGATCTTTTTTAACATAATTGGAAATGTACTATCATTTGCAACCACTACTCTATATTCTACATAACTTCCTGGCGCTTCTAGTCCAACTTCAAAAGTTGCAGTTAGTTTGTTAGTGCCAACAGAAGCTTTAACTGTTTTTGCATTATGTAATACATTTTCTGTAATGCTTTTAATATACACATTAAAATTACTTGTGATGTTACTTGTTCCAGTAATTCTCAAATTGCTTGCCAATAGAGCATATCCTATACTCATAAATCCTACAAGGGTAAGAACACTTAGTAGAATCGTTCTTCTTCTCCGATTGCGATATCTCATTTTCTTCACTCCTGTCATCTTCGAATTTTATATCTAGACATATTCATTATAATAAGATTTTTGCAACTTTGCAATACCATGTTTCTAACAAAAAAGAGAGTATGTTTCTCTCTTTTTAATCTCCCATATAATCTTTTAATTTACGAGAACGAGACGGATGTCTTAATTTTCGTAATGCTTTTGCTTCGATCTGTCGTATACGTTCCCTCGTAACACCGAACATCTGCCCTACTTCTTCTAGTGTTCTACTTTTACCATCTTCTAATCCAAAGCGTAATCGAATGACTCTTTCTTCACGTTCTGTAAGTGTCAATAACACTTCTGCAATTTCATCTTTTAATAATTCATTCGTCGCATATTCTTCTGGACTCATGTTGTGCTCATCTGGAACGAAATCACCTAAGTGGGAATCGTCTTCTTCACCAATTGGAGTTTCTAAACTAACTGGTTCTTGACTAATTTTATAAATATCACGAATTTTATCAACAGACATATTCATCTTTTTAGCAAGTTCCTCTTCTGTCGGTTCACGATTTAATTCAAGCGTTAATTGTCTTTGAATTCGCGCTAATTTATTAATTGTCTCAACCATGTGAACAGGAACACGAATCGTACGAGCTTGATCTGCGATTGCTCTTGTAATTGCTTGACGAATCCACCAAGTAGCATACGTTGAAAATTTAAATCCTTTCGTAACATCAAACTTTTCAACGGCTTTCATAAGTCCGATATTTCCTTCTTGAATCAAATCTAAAAACAACATTCCACGACCTACATATCGTTTTGCAATCGATACGACAAGACGTAAGTTTGCCTCTGCTAAAATTGTCTTTGCTTGTTCGTCTCCTGCTGCAATACGATCAGATAATTCTAACTCTTCTTCCATTGTCAACAGTTTAATTTGACCAATCTCTTTTAGGTACATACGTACAGGATCATTAATCGTAAGATCTTTTGTTAGAGTGTTATCATCTAATATAATTTGATCCATGCTAGATTGTTTTGGATTTCCTCCACCTTCTCCTGCTTCTTCTTCCGTAACAATCGCAATACTATTCTCACTAAATACTGTATAAAGATCATCTAGAGAATCTGCATCCAAGTCGAGTCCTTTCAAAGCTTGTGCTAATTGTTCATATGTGATAAAACCTTTTTCTTTTCCTTTTTTTACTAATTCTTTTTTTCTTTCTTCAAACGATTTGATTTCATTTATCATATTGCCTCTTCCTTTCTTTTTAATTCCACAATTTTTTCAGCGTACTTTGCCTTCTTCATTGGATCAACTTCTTCTTTCAAACGAATTTTCATGCGATCAATCTCATACTGAATATTATATTGCTGAATTGCCTTTATGTAATCGTCTATTTCCTCCGTTGAATAAGTATCTTTCAAATCTAGTGACGCAATTTTTCCAACAGTTGCCATCAACTTAGGCTTATCTGCTATGCTCGTCAAAAAATCAGCTTCGTTCATTTCGCGATATGTCTTATAATAAAAACTAATTTCTCTCGCGAGAAAGCGATACTCTTCTGTTGGCATACACGCCACTTTTTTCTGATACATCTTGATGACATCTGCACTACGCAACATATAAAAAATTAAATTACGCTCTGCTTGTTCTGTTTTTGAAACTTTTTTGGTCATTTGTCCGGTCACTTTTTGTGGCGCCATCGGTATTTCAATCGTGCTTTCTTTCTGGTCTAACTTTTCCTTTAAAAATTCAACAGTAAGTCCAGAATCATCAGCTAATTTTTGCAGCGTTAATTCTCTTAATACTTCGTCATCTACTTTAGATACTTCCTCGATCATGTCATTGACATAATTTGCAAGATCCATGCTGTTTTGTAAATCTCTATGATGTTTATAGTATAGCATTTTAAAATCAAGCACATTCATCGGTTGTTCTAATTTTCTTTCGAATTGCTCTTTACCATATTTTTGGATATATTCATCTGGATCTAGATTCTCTTCCAATCTCACAATCTTCGGAACAACGCCTATTGCTAACAACTCGTTGGAACATGCATAAGTTGCCTTTTCTCCTGCAGCATCTCCATCGAAACATAGAATGACTTCTTTTGCCATTTTTTTAATTGCAAGAGCTTGCTCTTTCGTAACGGCAGTTCCCATTGTTGCAATCGCATTTTTAACATCGATTGTAAAAGCACGGATTACATCCATAAATCCTTCCATCACAATCACTCTATTTTTTTGTCTTGCGATATCTTTTGCTCGATGATAGTTATAAAGGAGTTCTCCTTTTTTGAAAATTTCCGTTTCTTTTGTATTGATATATTTAAAATCTTTCCCTGGCTTATGAATTCGGCCAGAAAATCCAACAATTCTCCCGTTCATATCGCAAAGTGGGAACATAATACGATCATAATAAATATCTGTAAAACCATATTCATTTTGTATCACAAGTCCACTACGTAATAAGTCTTTGTCAGAATATCCTTTTTTACGAAGCATGTTTGTCAGTTGCTCTCTTTTTTGAAAAGAATACCCAATTCTAAACTCCTTAATTACATCATCGTTGATATTTCTATCGTGCAAATACTCTTTTGCTGCCTGTCCACTTTCTGTATTCAAATGGTTTTGATAACACTTTAAAGCAAATTCGTAGATGTCGTAAAGCTCTTGATTCGTCGTATGCACATGATGACTCTTAATGTGAAGATCGACAGCAATCCCAGCCCGGTCTGCAACTTTCTGTACTGCTTCTGGAAACGATATATTTTCATAGTCCATCAAAAAATTAAATACATTTCCTGTCGCTCCACAACTGAAACAAGTGTAAATTTGTTTTTCGCGAGAAACACTCATACTAGGCGAATGATCATCGTGAAAGGGACATACCCCAAAAAAGTTTTTTCCCTTTTGTGTCAGTGGAAGATATCCTGAAATCACATCGACAATATCGACGCTGCTACGAATCTGATTAATTTCTTCTGTCTGCAGCATACTTCCACCCCCATATTATATATATACGACAAAAAAACTCATTTTCCTTTTTTTATACATATATTTTTTACTTTTTTGGTAAAAACATGCCTATTATACCATTATTCTCTACTTTTTCAAAGAAAAAAAGCACATTCGTGCTTTATTCCATATTTAATTTACATTTAAAGTATAAACTGTATATTCACTTCTTTCTAGCGCTTATATCCATCAACTAATCTAGCAGTACAATTGCTTGGAATGGGAATCAATAGCAAAAGAACAATTTTTGTTACTTTTTGTCCTGACACAAAAATAAAGTTGTTCCGTCTAATACATAATTATTAAAACGTAATTGGCGAACAAGGCGAAACAGTGCTTCATCTTTCTTTTTTGCTTCAATCATAAGATCGACATCTCTTTCATATTGTTTTAATAGCTCGACAAAATCGATAAAATGTCCTATCTCAATATAATCATGATGACTTCTAAAATCTCGTGCACTGGAGGGAGACGAAAAATGTATCTTTGGTACCAAATTTTCTTTTTTCCAAGTCTCATAAATTTTAGGGAGTAACATTGTAATAGATGTTTTCGATGGATTGCAAAGGTGATGATGATAATCTAAAACCATAGGTATTTCTAACATTCGACATACTTCAAGTACATCTTCTGCATGGTATAGTTTATCGTCATTTTCCAAGATAATTTTAGATTGTACTTTTGGATTCAAAGAGCGAAATACCTTCATGAATCGATTCATTCCAGCTTTCTTTCCATAAGTACCTCCTCCCATGTGCAATACCAACTTCATCTCAATTCCCATAAGTTCCATTATCTTCACATGATGATTTAAAAGCCTAATACTGGCATCTACAACGTCATTATGAATACTATTAATTACACAATATTGATCCGGGTGCATATCAACGCGAATATGATAATCACGGATCAATTCTCCTATTTTTTTGTATCTTTCTTTATACTGTTCGTAAAAATCGTAATGCACTTTGGGATGAGTTGCAAGAGGGATTAAATTAGATGTTAAACGATAAAAATGAATTTTATTTTTATAATTATAGTATAAAATTTTTTCAAGTGCATCAAAATTAGATAGGATTATTTTGTGGAGTTGTGCATTTCCCAATTCTGATCCTAACATTTGATACCTTGTATACGTCATTGTATGAGAGGAAGTAATATCAAGTGTAATTGGGAGTGCAACATAGCCTAAATTTATTTTCATAGTATCACCTGTTGATAGTATGGTTAGAAAGGAATTTTTTATGAAACAAAAGAAAAAAATATGGCTTTATATCATCGGTACGTTTTTACTGGCTTTCCCATTTCATTTCGGATACGATATATTTCCAAACCCTATAAGTGCGATCTTTTTTCCGGTTAATGAAAGTATTTGGGAACATATGAAAATGCTATTTACTACCTATCTTTGGTTTGGTGTAATCGAATACCCACTATTAAAATATTTCCATCAAGAAACAAAAAACGAATGGTTTTCTTTATGGGTGTGTTCTTTACTCATCATTCCAATCTTCTTGCTTTTATTTTTACCAATATACTCTATATTTGGAGAACAAATGATAATAACAATCATTTTGATGTTTCTTGCAATTGCGATTACAAAATGGATCCAATTTCAACTATTAGAACGTGTACAAGGATATAGAGATTTAAACATCCTAACACTTATACTTGTTATGATAAGTTATCTAGCCTTTGCTCTTTTGACATTCTATCCGCCAAAGGCAAGTTTATTTCGAGATCCACAAAATGATACATATGGCATTACAGAAAAAAGATAAGAAGATTTCTTATCTTTTTAGTTTATCAACAATTAAAATATTTCAATTATAGAATGAGTACCCAAAAATAAAAACAGTTGATAAATGGTTGTGTTTCATTTCATTCTGCTAAGAAAATTTCTTTCAGTTAATATTATTTCATATCATAAAACGGTAAACAACTTTTGTCATTTACCGTTTCCGAGAACGTACGTTCCCAATCTATATGAACGCCAACCACAAGCGATTAGCGGCTTGATGATGATTCGAACTAAAAAACGATAGAAAAATTCCCGTCCGTATCAGTTCGAATCACTTTACTACCATAGTGACGATATCTTTCGATTACTTCAGTTGCAGGATGGCCATAATGATTGTTACGTCCGACAGAAATAAGTGCATATTTGGGTCGTATATTACGAACAAATTCATTTGTAGAACTCGTCTTTGACCCATGATGTCCTACTTTTAATATATCCACATTAGGAAGATTATATTCCCTTAACAACCATTTTTCACCCATTGCATCTACATCTCCCATCCATAGAATATGTTTTTTTCTGATTTTCGTGTAGACAATTAAACTATTTCTGTTTTCTTCCATATCATATCTGGAAAATATATAAAATTTGTGACAGTTTAATGTGATTTTATGATTTGTACACGAAACGATAGGAATACTTTTTTCATTTGCTCTTATTTTAATTTCCTTTTCTATTTCGCTATCAGAGGCATGGTTCATTAAAATAGTTCCTACAGGTATTTTTTCTAACAGTGACAACACATTCCCAGCATGATCATAGTCTCCATGCGTTAAAATTAACGTATGAATGCGCGTCACTCCAACTGCTTTAAAATAAGGAACGAGTACTGATTGGGCCATGTCGTAATCTTCTCTTCTCTTTTGCCAAGACTCTGTTTTATACGATAACTTTCCTCCGGTATCAATCATCACAGCTTCTTTCGAATGAGGTAAAATCAGAAAAGATGCATCTCCTTGTCCAACATCTATCATATGAAATTGAGCAAATGGCGAGAACCACAATTTCATATAGTGATAGCCCAATAAAAGAGGCAATAAAACAATGCCATAGTATCGCTGCGTACGAATAAGATGTATATGGTAAAAAAACATAACATAATAAATGACAATATAACATATTGTTGGTTTTGCAAACCAAACGATCCCGATATCTACTTCCGCACACATCAATAATAGTGATTGAAATATCGTTTGTAGAATTTGAAAAATATGCATCATCGGAGAAAATACGATTGTAATAAGTGCACACGGAAATAAAATCATTGTTACAATAGGTACGAAAATAATATTAAAAATTGGAGACAAGAAGTTAAGCTCATAAAAGTGAAACATACTAATAGGAGTGCTTACGAAAAAAATAAAAATAGGTAGTTTCCACCACATTCCCTTTTGAAATTGCAAAAATCCCCCATAATAAATGAGAAAAAAACTAATTCCAAAGCTGAATTGAAATCCGATATGATAAATAATCCAAGGGTTTATAAAAAGAACAATGGCAAGTGTCATACAAAATAAATCAAGTGTACTACACTCCATTTGAAAATAATCTTTGATCGACTGTAACAGAAAAAAAATAAAAACACGAAGAACTGAGGGTGTAAAACCGACAACTATAGAGTATCCTGAAACAATAAATAGAATAACTGCATTTTGAACATTTTTATTTTTGCATGTAATCAAATATCGTATCCCGGCAATCAACACGTGAAAATGCAATCCAGAGACGGAAAAAAGATGTTGAATTCCGATTTTCTGAATAGCATCTTTCTCCTTTTCTTCTACTCCGTCTAGATTTCCGAACAAAAAAGCTTGTAGATATGGTGTGTTAGACTTATACAAATTGTCATATATTTTCTCTTTTACCTTATAAAAGAATGAAGGTGGATTCGGATGAATTTTGTAACTTGTCCCCTCAATTTGATAAAAGATTCCTATCGAACGCAAATAATCACGATATTGGAACAACATTTTATTTCCATTTTTAGAAGGTATATTACGTATTCCTGAAACCGTTACTTTCATTCCTAGGCACACGTTCTCTTTCAAATCATTCTTTTCTTCTTTTGATGAAATTGTAATATAAAATTGATATTTCTTCTCCTTTGTTTTTAAGGTGCCCTTCCATAAATTCCCATCGATTTCATACGACATCAGAATTCCTGTTTCCTCTATTTTCTGATCACGATCTATTAAATGTGTTTCATGGCGTACTAAAATACCATATACAATAGAAATCAATAAGATACACCATATATATTTACTATATCGTGATATATGGTGCGATTTTTTGGTAAGAGGCATCTCCTATTCCTTTCACTTCTTTTAGTTCCTCTATATTCTGAAATCCATTGTGACTTTCTCGGTACGAGATAATATCCTGCGCTTTCTTCTCCCCAATTCCTGGAAGTTCCATCAACTCTTCTAAAGTTGCCTGGTTGAGAGAAATCGGAAAGGTTACTTGTTTTTCTTCTTGTTTGTTTTCATTCGACTCTTTTTCATTTGTGATCGTATTTTCTTTTTCGATGCAAACATCATTTTCTAATTTAGGACAAACACAAGTTTGATCAATCACTTTAACACTGGTGTCACCTTCTTTTTGTTCTGCAATTTCTGCCTGCGTATAGATAATGACAACCATCTCATCTTTCAATTTTTTACTCAAGTTAATATATTCTGTCGAAGCATCTGTTCTAAGTCCTCCTGCTTTTTCTATCAGTTTCATGACAGTCATATTCTCTTCACATTCATATACACCTGGATTTATCACTGCACCTTTTAGATCAACATAGATCTTTTTCTTTTCTTCTTCTTTTTTTTCGATTGGTTCTAAAACGACATCATCTTCTGTTTCCGCGTTCACAGTGAAATATACACATGAAAATATAGAGATCAATAAAACTACCGCAATAATTATTTTCTTCTTCATACTACCACCTATCAATATTGTTCTATACGATCGCTTTTTTTCCTTCCACGAAAAAAAGATTCCGAAGAATCTTTTAAACTTTAATCTTTTGTCGTTTTGTTTCAATATGGATTCGTTGCACAAGTGCTAAAGATATAATGAGTGATATCGTAAAGGATCCTCCATAACTTAAGAATGGATTTGGTACTCCAGTTAATGGCATAATTCCAAATAGTCCACCTAAATTGACAAAAATATGCATGAAAATATAGGTAGCAACCCCAAGGCATATATAACGTCCTCTAAGTGTATTAGCTCTCGAAGATAACGATAGAATACGCTTTAATATAATAATGTATCCAAGGAAAATAATCAAAGACTTGAAAAATCCTTGTTCTTCTACGATAATCGCAAAAACACTATCAGTATGTGGTTCTGGAATATAAGAATACTTTTGCTTACTTTTCCCGCCCCCTAAACCGAATGCGCCTCCATCATTGATTGCTATAAATCCGTTACAAGTTTGATATCCTCCTTCTTCGTAATTGCTACAAGGGTTAAAGAAATTAAACCGGTCCATCTGTTCAGGAGACAAGATATATCCTTTTGTACTTAATAATACAAGGCCAGCAAATATAGCTAGTACAAAAAGAAATATAAACGTTTTAATTTTGTCAATTCTCAAGATTGGACTTCCCAGAAACATGACAAAGAAAATCATAAAAAGAATGAACATAGTACCGAAGTCCTTTTGCAAAAAAACGATTGCAGGATAAGAAAGACCAACGAATAAAATAATTCCAATCATGTCATAATGGTTAATTTTCTTGTTTCGAAGTCTCGCATAAAATCGTTCAAATAAAAGAGCTAGACAGACAATCATCACTGGTTTTGCAAATTCACTCGGCTGTACTCTACCGATAATCGGAAGAGCAATCCAGTTACGGCTCCCACGATGGTCTGTTCCATACATACTCAAATACAATAACAATCCTAAAATGGCAATAAATCCGAGAAGTGCGAGTGGCTTGTATTTTTTTGTATCATAACAAAAAATAATAATACTAACGACAAGCCCTGCCATCAACATTTTCAATTGTTGGTAAAAATAGTAATATAATGGTGCTTCTGAGGTAACTGCTTCGCTACTAGAAGCTGTAACGATATTGAGTAAACCGAATACGAATAAGGCAATACTAATAAATAGTAAGGGTTTATCCATATCCTGCACAATATGTTTTATGTTCCTAACTACCTTCCTCATATGATCACCTATTATTCATCATACCATAGTTTATTCTTTTTGAAAATAGGTCAATTTTACTAGTCATTCTGCACAGATATACATACAATATGGTAAAGGAGGTTGGATTATGTATTACTACGGAGGTTACCAAGGATACGGATGTGGTCAACCACAACCTTGCTGTGGCGGTTACCCTTACGGTGGTGGAACTGGATATGGTGCTGCAATCATTTTAGTTTTATTTATACTTCTTGTGATTGTTATCGGTTCTCGCGCATTCGGACCTGGACCTAGATAAATTACAGTAAAGCAGTATGGTGAACATACTGTTTTTTCGTATATAACTTATTCGCTTTTCCTATTCAATCATGTCTTTTTATGTTACAATATTATACGGAGTTGATAACATGTTTAAAAAATTAGATATATTGGATGAAAAAGATCCGCATCTTCGTAAAAAGAGTATGGAAGTTACATTTCCCCTCTCTAAAGAAGATAAAAAATTAATTCAAAGAGCAATCGATCATTTAACGTATAGTCAAATCGAAGAATACGAAAAAAAATATGACCTGCGTCCAGGAATGGGACTTGCCTTTCCACAACTAGGCCTCAACAAAAGAATTATTGTAATCGTACACGAAGTCGATGATGAAACATTTGATAACTATGTTGTAATCAATCCTAAAATCATAAGTGAATCGGAAGAAATCATCGCTGCAGAAGTTGGAGAAGGATGTTTAAGTGTCAATCGTGAAGTAGAAGGCCATGTACCAAGACATGCACGTGTCACCATCGAAGGATACGATGAAGAAGGAAATAAAATTCGCATTCGTGCACGTGAGGAACTTTCAATCGCATTTCAGCATGAAATCGATCATTTAAATGGAATTTTATTCTACGATCGAATCAATCAAAAAAAACCATTTTACAGAGAAGACGAGATTCGTCTTATATAGGAGGAATTTATGAAAACACAATATAAAATGATTGTTTTAGTTGCACTCGCTTGCATTTGCTCTATTTTAATTTACTATAAAGTAGATAAAGCAAAGCCTGCAAAATTTCAAGAAGATTTAATAGCAAAACAAGAAAAGTTAGAAAACAAATTTTTAGAAAAAACAAATTATACGATGGAACATCCTAATATTATTTTGGATCCATACGATATTTCTCCACTTACCGCACTTGTCATATTTGAAACAAGTGACCTTACGGCGCCTGAAGTGACTATCAAAGGTAAAGATGAAAACACGACATTTACAAAGACTTTTACACCGTCGAAAAAGCACATCTTACCTATCTACGGATTATATCCAGACACAAATAACGAAGTGACAATCGAATGTAATGGTCAAAAGAATGTCTTCTATATTAAGACTGACCCACTCCCAGAAGATTTCGCAATTCCTACAAAAGTGGAAAGCAATAAAGAAGAACTTGGAAACGACCTATATTTTGTTACACCATCTTCCAATGGATATGTCGCTGCATACGATGTCAATGGAGACGTCCGTTGGTATCTTACCGAATCTTTTACTTGGGATATTCAGAGACTTAATAATGGAAATATTTTATTAAGTAGTAATCGCCTCATCAATCCACCTTATTACATGACAGGCCTTATGGAAATGGATTTACTTGGAAAAGTTTACTATGAATATACTCTACCTGGCGGATATCATCACGATGTATTCGAACTGGAAAATGGAAACTTAATCATTGCAAGTGACAACTTTGAAAACGGTACGGTCGAAGATTATATCGTCGAGATGGATCGCAAAACAGGCGAAATTGTCAAGACAATTGATCTTACAAAAATTCTACCACAGGATGAAGGTCGCAATGTAAATGCTACTGATTACGATTGGTTCCATAACAACTCAGTCTGGTATGATGCAGCAACAAATTCACTTACCCTATCTGGTCGTCATCAAGACGCCGTTGTCAATTTAGATTATTCGACAAATGAAATCAACTGGATTGTCGGATCGAAAGAAGGATGGAGCAAAAAAATGCAAAAATACTTCTTTGAACCAGATGAGAATACTGAGTTTCAATGGTCACAACACGCTGCAATGATTTTACCAAACGGCAACTTATTCTTATTCGATAATGGAAATAATCGTTCTAAAACTGAAGAAAATGCAGTAAGTGCCGAAAACAATTACAGTCGCGGTGTAATCTATCAATTAGATAAAGAAAATAAAACGATTCATCAAGTATGGCAATACGGAAAAGAACGTGGTAGTGAATTCTATTCTCCATACATTTCCGACGTTGATTACTTTGATGAAGAGCACTATTTGATTCATTCTGGAGGTATTTCAAAAACAGAAGATGGAAAGCCAAACAACGAGCCTGCCGGATTGCAAAAATCTAGTTCTATGAATTCAATTACAACAGAAAGGAAAGATGGCCAAGTTATCTTTGAAATGCAATTGCCTGGAAACTTCTATCGTGCTGAAAAAATGAGTCTATATGCGAATAATGTATTTAAAACAGGAAAAGGAACTACACTTGGTAGCATGAGAGAAACAAAGGCAAGTGGAAAACAAACCTTGTGTCTCATCAATAAATCGATCAATGATACTTATAAATCACACGATATCAAAATTATAAAAGAAAAAGATCGTCTCGCAGTAACAGGAACATTTAAAAAATCAGATAAAGTAGAAATTATTCTGGATAATACATTCAATAAAAAAGTATATGATATGATTATCTCTAAAAAACCTTATACTGCAATGTGCGTTGACATATTCAATGAAGAAGAAAAAGAAAATGGTATTTCTGTTACAAAGTACATCAACGATGAAGGATTAAAAGGAAAATTCTACATTTATCTTAAAATTAATGGAACTGTTTACGATACAGATCTATACGTAACTTACTAGAGAACACTTGTTCTCTTTTCTTTTGACACAAATTATGATATATGCTAGAATACATTTAGAAAGAAGGAGCATTTATGAAAATTAATAATGTGGCATGGAAAAAACTTGCAACTATCAGTTTTGTTTTCATAGCAGGTGTTTATTCTGGAAGAATTATCGAAAGAATCCATCAAGCACCACAATCGACACAGCTTATAACCAATACTGACAAAAGTCAAGCGGAAGCAGAAGAAACTACATATTATTTTACCACGCAAGAAAGAGCAATTTTAAAATTTGATGAAAATGGAGAACCTATATATTCTGATTGGTCGCCTATAAACGATTTTAAAAAAGTAACTAATAACACAATGGCATATGCAAATGACACAACAAAAGTTTATATAAAAAGCAACAACAGTAACGAACTAGCATCAGAATTAGCAACTGGCCACTCCATTAGAAATGGAATTTTATATCAAGGTGAAACAGCAATACAAAGTTTAGCTGAACCGAATGACTTCGACAAATTAAAAATTGCAATCGATCGACAACTTGTACAATATCAAGAAAGAACATGGGACACTTCTAAAAACGATTGGTCAGAATGGTCTGAGCGTAAATTTATTACACAAACGACATACTTAAAGAATACAGATAAAAAACAATATCGTATTGTTTTTTATACAAATCAAAAGGATAATCAAGTCAATTGGTTTGATTTATCTCAGTTTGAAAACAGTTCTTTTAAAAATTGTTCACTGTATGAAGGAGAAACCCCTGTTCCAATGGATATGAGTAATTATAATCCAGATAACTCAAGCCATGTATCATTTGATGATGTTATCTATGATGATGCTAAAACATATTCAGTCCATCATTAATCAATAAAAAAACGATTTGTTAAAATCGCTTTTTTTTATTGATATTTTGCAATTTCTAAAATATACTTACCTTTTTTGCTTTTACCTACAATTGATTGGAGTTGATATTTTCCATATTTTCGAATGGAAAATATGGCACCTTCTTCCATTTCTAATGTTCCCCTATTTGCTTCTTGATACTGGTATATAATATACCGTTGTTCAAATAGTTCTAATACTTTTTTTCTAGAAAGTCCTGTAATCGTAGCAACGACAGCATCCAATCTAAGGCTCGATGTAAGATATGTTTCTTTTATTTTCTTCGGCTCATAGTCTACAATCACATCTACTGGTTTTTGCTCAATTTCAACTGGTATCTTCCCTATATGTGTAAAATATTGTTCAAAATATCTAAGGCAAGATTGTACAATCCATAAATAGACGACATTATTTATTACAACGATATCTCCATACATCTCAGGTTCTGTTTGATGAGAAAATAATGTGCCCAATACTTGAGAATGCGTTACTTTCTCTTTTGCAGTCACTTTGATACAACTCACCATAGGATCATTGGTATATAATACCGTCTTCTCTGCTTCTGTAAATGGTTGAAAAAGATAACAAGGTATATTTCTTTTCTTACACATCTGCAAAAGGATCATCACCTTTCTCGGATCCAGAAAATTAGTTGCACTTCCTCTTTCTAAACGTTCGATACAAGATGCAAAAAACATTTTCTCTTGTCTATTTATTATCTTTTTCATTTTGAAACTCTAAATATTCCTCGTATGTCATCTGTTTATCGATATATCCACCATCTTCTGTAATTTCAATAATACGATTTGCAACTGTTTCAATCAGTTCCAAGTCGAAACTTGAAAATAGAATAGCACCTGTAAATTTTTTCATTCCGAGATTGAGTGAATGAATCGATTCAATATCTAAATGATTGGTTGGTTCATCCAATAATAATAAGTTTCCTTGTTCTAACATCATTTTAGCGAGCATGCTACGTACTTTTTCTCCTCCGGATAAGACAGATACTTTCTTTAAACTTTCCTCTCCTGAAAATAACATACGGCCTAAAAATCCACGAATGAAACTCTCTTCTTGATTTTTAGAATATTGTCGTAACCATTCAACTAAGTTAAAATCACATTCGAAATATTTGCTGTGATCTTTCGCAAAATATGATAACTTCACTGTAGTCCCAAACTTGATTGTTCCGCTGTCTGGCTTTTCTTCACCCGCTATTATTTTAAACAACATCGTCTTTGCCTGTTCGTTCATTCCAACAAATGCAATTTTATCATCTCGACGCACAGTTAAAGAAAAATCTTTTAACAGTACCTTCCCATCTACAGTTTTGTTTATTTTTTCAAGAGTCAATACTTCCTTTCCAAGTGGTCGCTCTATTTCAAAACTGATAAATGGATACTTCCGGCTAGAAGGAATAATTTCATCTAATTTTATTTTTTCAAGTGCCTTTTTACGTGATGTCGCCTGTTTTGACTTCGATGCATTTGCAGAAAATCGCTCAATAAATGACTTTAACTCTGCAATTTTTTCTTCTTTTTTCTTATTAGAATCCCTCATTTGTTTTTGAATCAATTCACTTGATTCAAACCAAAAGTCATAGTTTCCAACAAACATTGTTAATTTTTGATAATCGATATCTACCATATGAGTACATACTTTATTTAAGAAATGGCGATCATGACTTACAACAATAACTGTATTTTTAAAATTGATTAAAAATTCTTCTAACCACATCTTACTTGCAATATCAAGTCCGTTGGTTGGCTCATCTAAAAGTAAAATATCAGGGTTGCCAAATAACGCACGAGCCAATAATACTTTTACTTTATCAGTATCTTTTAAATCTCCCATCATTGCTGAATGTAACTCTACAGGCAGTCCCAATCCTGAAAGCAAAATTGCTGCATCGCTTTCTGCCTGCCACCCATTCTTCGCTTCAAATCTCTCCTCTAACTCACCAGCACGAATTCCATCTGCTTCACTAAAATCTGGTTTTGTATAAATTGCTTCTTTTTCCTTCATGATGTCATATAGTTCACTATCCCCCATAATTACCGTTTCCAATACAGGATAAGTATCAAATTCGTTGTGATTTTGCTTTAAAATAGAGATACGCTCTCCATTTGGGACACTTACTGTTCCTGTTGTTGTTTCAATCTCTCCACTCAATATTTTTAAAAAAGTAGATTTCCCAGCACCATTTGCTCCAATTAATCCATAACAATTATCTCCTACAAACTCCATATTGACATTTTCAAATAAAGTTTTCTTTCCGAATCTTAAACTCACATTTTGAACTTTTAACACTTTCTCACCTCTTTTGTTATAGCGATATCATCATATCACACTTCTTGTAAATTGCAAATAAAAAAGGCATTATTTTCTACCTTTTACTTTTTTAGGATGTTCAGCTCCTAAGTTGCAATCTATTTCGCGTAGTATAATATCCCTAGTCGTGATTAATTTATCCCTTTTCTTTTTTAAACTCCCTATTTTTTTCTGTTGTCTTCGAATTGTAAGCACACTCTCACATAGACATTTTGTTGATATCAATACTAACGAACTAGAAATAATAGATGCTCCTCGATAAATCGCACATATGCTACAGATAGGAGGTAAGAGATAAGATAAGTTAATATAAGTTAAATGGATTTGATTAACAACAGAATTTTCTTTTCGGCCATCTTTATAAACTTCTTTTTTTCTTTCACTCATGGCATAGCTTGTCGTAAGCGCTATCACGCTTAAACCTTTTAAAGCAACTGCAGTTGAAGGAATCGTGTTGAAATCTTGTAAAACGCAATAGCCAGTTGCAAGGACAGTTGCTGTTAAAACACTATAGTATGTCAATTGAAGTTTACGTTCTTCTTTTAACAATTCCTTATATAATTCAATATTTTTTTCATATTTTTTTATATTACGATCTAAAATAAGATTTTCTTCCTTTGATTTGTTTTGATCCATATTTTTCACCTCGACTGGTGTATATTATACCATGTATTCTTTTCACTTACAATTGTATCCTATTATAGGATAACATATAAATAAAGAAGATGTAGATACAAAAAAATTAATTCATCACTTGAATCAATTTTTAATTTTTTGTTTCTCCTGATCGATTCCCAAACTTTCTAAAATTCTTTTCTTATCTTCTTTCTTTCTGTTAATGATTTCCTGTTTCTCTTTTTCAAGTTCATTTATATTTCTTATAGTAAGTGCGTTTAAACACATATTATTTGTACTTATCAGTACTAATAAGCTACTCATAATAGATGCCCCACGATTAATTGCATATAAACTGCAAACAGGAGCTAAAAGTAATGGCAAATTAATGTAAGTTAAATGTATTTTACTTCTTACTGTTTTTTCCTTCCAAAGTTTCTTGGCTTTACCATTTGTGTTCAACGCATACCATGTTATAATTGAAACTGCACCTAATCCCTTTATGGAAATTGAAACTGGAGAACTAATATTAAAATCACTTAACACAAAATAACCAGTTGCTAATAAATTACTAGCAAAAAAACTGCAGACAATTATCTTCCTTTTTTTACTCTGATCTAATACACCTTCAAACGCTCTAATTTCTTCTTCCGTTTTTTTTAATTCGCAATATAATCTTTCTTGCTCTTCCCTAGTATTATCTTGTCTCACAGTTTCACCTCAATTGATGTTTACTATATCATATGTGTTTTTTCATGTCAATCCAAATCTATCTTGTCCCTTTGATCTGTATTAACTATTACGCCTTCTTATGGATTCAAGCTTTTATAACTTTCTTTAATTAAAATTATATCATTACTTTTTTCAGTGTTGAAGTAATCTTTGAGATCTTATAAATCATCGCTACAATTAATATAGCTTACATCAGAGGATAATTTTTGATTGGATTTATCTGATTCCTTATTCCAGCTACTTACTATTTCCATTCCAGACATATCATATTTGTTGTTTAAATATGATATAGTTTCTTTTATGTTTACCCATGAAAAAACACCTCTAAAGTTCTTTCTAAATAAATTTTATCATATTTCTATAATTATTTAGTGAGAACTTTAAAGGTATTATAATCTTTTCTACTTTTTTTCTGACATACGGGTTCAATATTTAATGATTCCTCACTGTCCTGTTCTAATTCTGAACATAATAATCTTTCCCTTAATTCAATACAATTCTTAATTTTTTCATTTGACCTCTTAATAGTCTTGTATTGTTTTTTTATTTCTACAATTGTATTACACAAAAAATTTGATGCCCACAGTACTAAACCACTACTTAAAATTGATGCACCATTATATATTGCCCCTGCAACACATAATGATTCTAAGAAAAAAGAAGTATTGATATATGTAAAACGAAACTTATGTGATGATGTTTGTTCTATTGTTGATTTTTTTTGAGCCTCTATTTTTTTGACTTTCAAAACATAACGCGTACCTACTGCAATAGCACTTAATCCCTTCAAAGTGATAGTTGTTGGAGTTACTAATTTGAAATCATTGCATATGCAATAGCCGAGTGACAACGAAGCAAAAGCTAAAATAGTATACGTTATTTGTTGTTCCCTACGATCCTTTTCAAGCTCTATTTGATCTGAAATGATCATTTTTTCTAAATTTTTCAACACCATCTTTCGATGGTTTTGTTGCTGTGACCTATATTCATTACTATTACTTTGATTCATAATAATCACCTCAATTGATGTTTACTTTAACATCAATACATTTCTTTGTCAAATTTAATTCACTAATATTAATTGACCATCTTTTTTTACTTGGTATATTTTACTTTTCTGGACTTTCCCTTCTAATGAATCTGGAACCTGTCTAAAGTATATATACTCATATCTATCTATTTTGGTTTGATCAAATATTTCTTCAAATGTTATGTGATTTAAATTTTCTTTAGACGTTATATTGAGATAATATCTAACTTGTCCCTGTTCAGTTTCAAGCAGCAAAGGATCAAAAATCATCACATCGTATTTTTTAGCAAGTTCACCAACTTGATACCACTCTTCTTCTAATTTATTTTCTCTCTGATCGATCCAATTTAAAACTTGATTATATGGCACAAACAAGCAAAAAATACAAATAAAAATAATATGCTCTCTTGTTGTTTTTAATTGTGTGAATATTAAAATCATAAAAGCAATAAATACACCATTCATAAAAATTACAATATAGCGTTCATAAGAAGATAGCCGTATCGCTTCATATGTATCAAATTGAAATAAATACATTAATAACAAGCCAATCGGATATGCAATTGCTCCGCTAATCATGAGAATATTAAAATATTTTAACTTTTTACTATATTTTAACTTCTGCTTTTGATAAATTCCATAAGCTACTAATATTAGAAGAATGATGATACTGATATAATCTAAAAAAACAGGACTAGTAACAATTTTTAATTGAAAAAAACTTGTAAAAAACTTAGAGATAATGCCTATTTGCGTTTCAGTCCATTGAAGTGTTATCAAATTTAAGATTTGCTCAAAAGAAATGGCATTTTGATGTTGCAAAGGAGTGTGAAACAAAGATAGACAAATACTCCAGCTTAATCGTGATAAAACAACAGCACTCGCCAACATAAAAAATGTTTCCCATTTTCCTATTTTTTTTACTTTGATGCAAATCGCCCAATATGCTAAGGCAATCAACGAGAAAAATAGTCCAATATCTTTTAGTAACGTAAGTGTAATAAGTGCTAATACTAAATTAGCTAGATCAAACCGACTCATACCTTTCTTTATTCTTTGCATCATCCACACCATAATATAGGCAAATAAAACACCGAGCAAGCCATCAACATAAATACAATTATAATAACTAATAAATAGCACGGTTGGTACAGCGAGTACAAAAAACAAAGACAGGAAAAAGTTTTTTTTCGTCAATTTTAAAAATGGCAATATGAGAGATGCTCCAAACAAATAAAAAGTTATATATAAAATACTCTCGCTAAAAGTTCCACAAATTGACATAAACGTGTATTGCAACAGTGATATAGCAGGTGGATAAGATGGGTACATAATATAATCCATATGAAACGATAATTGGTGAGAATTCCACATTGCTTTTACAACACTACCCCAATGCTTATATTCATCAATATAAGCAATGTGCTTGTTAAAATTAAAAAGTACGATTACTAAAAAAATACAAAAATAAAGCCATAACGTTGGATCATTTATATATTGTTTTAATACTGTCTTAAAGTTGTGACGAATTTTATAAATTGCATAACATAAAAAACAGAGAAAACATACAAGAAGTGAAAAAAACGCAACTTGTAGGTTATACATCCCCCACACATACATCCATAACATAATAAAAAAGAAAGAAAAAGGAATAGTATCTTTCCATTCCTTTCCAAAAGTCACACCAAATGAAAAGGAAAATAAAATTAGAAAGAAAAATATGAGTAAAAAACAACCTATCATATCATCATCTCTTTCCGTTCCACATAATTTTTAAAATTCTCATAGAATCTCGCACAGGTCTAAATGTTGACGCTTTTTTTTCTTTATAGTAAATTGTTTGGATTGTACACTCTCTTATTTCAATTTTCTTAGTTACCAATTCAATCAAAACCATTAGTGCATATTCAAAACGTTCCCCTTTTATTTTGCATAACTCCGGAAGCAATTTTATCGGAAACACACGAAGACCAGATTGTGTATCATGAATTTTTTTAGAATAAAGAAAAGAAAAAATAGCATTTGTCAATCCATTTGCAAATTTTCTTGTCATTGGTACTTGTTTTGCATTAAAATCCCGAACACCTAAAACAGGAGTTGTCGGAGATTCTAAAAATAACTGAGAAACTTTTATCACATCGTCAATTGCATGCTGCCAATCTGCATCCACTGTAATAACTCCTATACACGGAAATTTTTGTTTTAGAATAAACGAGTACGCTTTTTTTAAGCTAAAACCTTGCCCTCGATTTACTGAATGATGTAATAATATTACATCATCTTTATTTTTTAATTTCGTAAACATAGGCTCACTGTCCATATGACTCCCATCATTTACAATGATTATTTTTAGAAAGCCTAACTTTTCTAATTCTTCCACGTAAGGGATAAACCTTTTTGGGGGATTATAGGCGGGAATTATAACAATAAGATCTTTCATTTTAAAGTTTTCTTACACTTTCTATATCGATTGTAAGATATGGACGAATATCCATCCCATAAGAATTAGCACCTATAGTGACTATTCCGAAAAATCCTTTTTTTGTCGTATGATTAAAGAAGAAATTCCAACTAAACGCTCCATTAGATTCAAGCGATCTTGTATAAAATCCTCTAGTATAATAAGGGGAACCAGAATATGTAAACTTATAATCATAATCTGCAATCCAATCCCACCCAATATAATCACCTGTTGGAGGAAAAGTTGCACCCGGATTTTTCATTAAAATTAGATTAGTTAGTTCTTCTTTACTGATTAATGTAATATTATAATAATTGGCATATCCTCCTGCTCTTTCAATACTTGATTTCCAATTGCTGGTTAACGCTACTAAATTATAATAGACCATAGTATTTTCAAATACTGTTGATGGTGTAGTATTATATGTTGTCCCAACCGCACTATCCGAAAGCAATTTTAAATAATCATCATGCACTTCCACTACATGGAATGTAGGCGATAATCCAACAACTTCAACTTGATCACCAATTTCATAAGTTACTGTTTTATGCGCCGTAATATTAAAGTTTAAAGACGTAGTCAGAACTGAATATCCTATCGTTAAAAAGAGAAGCGCAGAAAAAACAATTCCATATATCAGCTTTTGATTTGTTTTTCTTTTCCTTATTTTTCTCATTGTTTTGCTCTCCTTTGATATCTTTACATCCTCATTATAATTTCATTTTAATTGAAATTGATTTACTTGTCAATTCTTTGCAACAGCCTATCAATTAATTTGATTCTTTTAAATCTTCAAGCTTTACACTAACTAACTTACTGACCCCAGATTCTTGCATTGTAATTCCATAGAGAACATCCGCGTACTCCATTGTCTTTTTCTTGTGTGTAATCAAAATAAATTGAGTTTTTTCCTTTAACGATTCAATGTACTTACCAAAACTATCTACATTCGCTTCATCTAGTGCTGCTTCAACTTCATCCAGAATACAGAAAGGAACTGGACGAGATTTTAAAATTGCAAATAACAAACTAATTGCCGTAAACGTCTTCTCTCCTCCAGAAAGAAGTGAGATGCTCGTAAGTTTCTTTCCTGGTGGACTAGCGACGATCTCGACACCTGTTTCTAAAATATGATCTTCATCAGTAAGACGTAAATCCGCATTCCCTCCACGGAATAACTCCTTAAATGTCTCTGTAAAGTTTTTACGAACCGTTTCAAACGTCGCTACAAATTCTTTTTCCATTACTTGATCCATCTCTTCGATAATCTCGAGTAAAGTATCTTCCGCCTTTTGTAGATCCTCTTTTTGATTCAATAGGAAATCGTAACGTACACTTACTCGTTCATACTCTTCGATCGCACCTAAATTGACCTCGCCTAGTTCTTTTAGTTTCGCTTTCAAACGACTTACTTTCATGCGGGCACTTTCGACATCGCTATCCAATTCGTAAAGTGTAATCGCTTTTTCATAGGTCATACCGTAATTTTCAGAAAGTGATGCGAGTAACGTATCCAACTTGACATCCGCACGATTCAACCCAATTTCTAAGTTTTTCAGTTCTTTACTCTTTTGTGTTAGAATGCTGTTTTCTTGCTTATAAGAGAATTCTATCTCCCCCAGTTGCTCTGTTACGTCAGCTTTTTCTTTCTTTACTTGCTCTAAAGTTCTCTCGAGATCGTTCTTTTCTTGCTCTACTTGATAGTATCTCTTTAAAATCTGATCCTCTTCTTCACTGAGCAATTGATTTAAAATGTTTCCGGTTCCTGTCTTCTCTGATTGTACTTGTTCTAATTTGACTTGTACTTCTTTTTGTTGAATTTGCTTTTGACGATAACCTTCTTCTTTTGTGACAACCTCTTTTTGAATCAAATATAACTTGTCCTCTGCCGACTTCAAGGCATGATCGATCTCGTTCATCTTATTTTCTAATGTTTCGATCTCTTTTGTTAATGCTTCTTCTTCTTTTAACGCTTTTTCTAATTCGTATTTTTCACTAACGATGTTACTTGTCTTCTTTGCTTTTCCACCAGTGACAGATCCTCCTACATGGATCAGTTCGCCATCTAGTGTCACTATTTTATAACGTCCCATCAACTTGCGAGATATTTCGTTTGCATGATCTAAATCGGTTGCAACGATCACGTTACCAAGTAAGTTTTTCATGATTCCATCGTACATCGGATGATACTTTATCAACGTTGATGCGATAGCGACAAACCCTGGCATTTGAGAGACACCGTTGAGAGCATTGGACTCCATTTCTTTCGGCTTTATCACGTTGATTGGGAAAAAGGTTGCTCTTCCGAGTGTATTTTGCTTTAGATAGTTAATACACGTTTTAGCAACATTCTCATTATCTACAACCAAATAATGACTTGCTCCTCCAAGGGAAGTCGAAATTGCTGTCGCATACTTTTCTTCTACTTCAAATAATTTACCGATAACATGGTGAATTCCGGTTAATTTTGGATGATCTAAAATACTCTTAACTGCATATGGCAGTGAACTATTGTGTTCGATCGATGTGCGCAATTGATCAATCTGATGTGCTTTCATCGTCTGGCGTTTGAAAAGGTCGGAGAGTTGTGCCTGTAGTGTCTGTTTACGACTACGAATTTGTTCTAACTGACGTTCCGCGTTTTCTCTTTCATTTTGAAATTGTTCTAACTCTTTTTGCGATAACTCAATCTCACCAACTAGCGCATGTAAATCTGTTTGAAGCTTTAGTTCCTGTTCTTTTAATTGGACAATCGCATCGTGTAATTTTTGATCTTCCACTTCATACTTTTTACGCTCTAATAAAATTTGCTTTTGTCCATTGATTCTCTCTAACTCTGTCGTTTTTTCAATCCACTCTTTTTGTACTTGATTCCATTTTTGTTCTAGTGCATCTAAGGATACTTTAAACTTTGTAATCTTCGCTTCACTCGTTCGACTATTAGAACCCATATTTAAGATTTCTTCATTAAGGGCATCTACTTTTGCTTTATTTAATTGATACGATGTATTCAAAGTGGTGATATCATGAGTCATTAATGCGATCTCTGTATTTTCTAACTTCCCTTTGACTTCTTTATAGAGAAGCGCTTTTTCACGCTGCTCTTTTAAAGGTTCTACTTGCTCTTTCAATTCTTCGATAATATCGTCGACACGATTCATATTATCGTGTGTACGTTCTAGCTTGCGAAGAGCCTCTTCTTTTCTCTTTTTGTATTTGAGTACCCCTGCAGCTTCTTCAAAAATAATGCGTCGTTCACTTGGCTTATTGCTGATAATTTCTTCGATCTTTCCCTGCGAAATAATATTAAAGCTCTCTTTGGCGATTCCCGTATCTAATAAGATATCCGTGATATCTTTCAATCTACAACGTTCTCCGTTGAGTAGATACTCGTTTGTTCCATCTTTATAAACTCGTCTTTGAATAGAAACTTCGGTATAATCGACATTTAAATATCGATCACTATTATCGAAGACGAGTGTAACGCTTGCAACGTTTTGTGCATTTCTCGATTTGCTACCGGAAAAAATAACGTCGCTCATGTTCCCATCTCCACGCAGGGACTTGACAGACTGTTCTCCAAGTACCCATCGAACAGCATCTACGACATTGCTCTTTCCACTTCCATTCGGACCGACGATTCCAGAGATTCCTGTTCCTAGTTCGATATTTATCTTATCCGCAAACGACTTAAATCCATGTGCCTTAATTTCCTTTAAATACATCCTATCACCTATTTCAACTCTTTTATTATACTATAAATCGACAAAAAAAGGAATCAATCCTTTAATGTACAAGATAATCACTTAAATAATCGATCCCATTCATCACTGTGTCTTTGATGTAATATCCGATTTCTTTAATACGATGATTTTTAGCATCTTTTACTTCTACGATATAAAGATAAGCTTGACCGTATTTTTCTTGTTTTGTACTAACTTGATATCGTTTGTATTTTTCTTGAATGTTTTCTAATATATCTAGATCATCCCCGTAAAAATAGATCGTCCCTTTCGTAATATAGATGCTATCTTTTACAAACGTTTTTGCATAAAGCGCTATTTCTTCAGTCGCACATATAATCGTGTCAATTCTCTTCTTTTTAAATTTTTTACGAAGTTTTCGAATGTTTAATTTCTTTATGCCTCTTCCCTTTTCTTTGTTCAGTTCCCCAGTTTGATCGTTTAAAAGGGTGCATTCTGTAATTCTATTATTTTCTTCTATTTTATCTAAAAGCTTAGGTTCAGAAAGACCGATTCCAATCAAGTTTCCCTCTAGTTTTTTCATGATATTACATAGTTCTCGCTCTACTTTTTTCATATATTCTCCTCACAACTTAATCGATCGTTCACAACGTAACTTGCACAGTATAGCCCTGCGACACTCGGTACAAATGCAGTTGATCCAATCACTTTCGTCTCATTGGGACGTGGAAGTTCTTTGCTGCAAACGACGACGACATCATCGCTTAATCCGCGCTCTCTGATCTTTTTCCTCATCACGCGAGCGAGAGGATCGTTCTGTGTCCGCTTTAACTCCATAATTTCTACTTTGGTCGCATTTAATTTATTTCCTGTTCCCATACACGAGATTAACTTAATATGATGCGTTTGCGCATACTCGATTAAAGCAAGTTTGGCATCTACGGTATCACAGGCATCTACGATATAGTCAATTCCATATGGAAAAAGTAAGTCTTCCACTGTCTCAGACGTTAAAAATTCTTGCATTCCAACGACTTCACATTCTGGATTGATGTCTTTGATTCTCTCTTTCCATACCTCGACTTTTGCTCTCCCTATATTGGAATGAAGCGCCATCAATTGACGATTCAGATTCGTGATGTCGATCGTGTCATGATCGATTAAAATCAGTCTTCCAACGCCACTTCGACACAATGCTTCTGTCGCATAGCTACCTACTCCACCTAGCCCAACGACGAGAACTGTCAAGTTTTTAATCTTGTCTATTTTTTCACCGATCAACAATTCAAATCGACTGAATTGATTCATTTTCTCACCTCATTCACACATTCCTTTTTACATGACAAAAGGAATACTAGATACATAGTAATATTTTTTCTTTTGAAATAATTGAATCAAGTCTAGTAAAATACCGATTCCAAAAAATCCAAAAGTAAAGGCATATAAAATTCCCATAAAATATTTACCTTCGTAAAATTTATGACCTCCAAGCCATCCTAGTAATAAACAAAGAGGAATGCTAATCCATTTACAATATGGACCACGAATGATTCCGTAATTGACAAATGGACGCTTTTCGTCGCTGTCGAGAGGTCTATTTTGCTCGAATGTCTCTTCCTCTTGATACCTCTCTTCGTATGGTCTCACTGACTCTTTTTGTTCTAACGTATATCCACAATGCTTACAAATCGTACTACCAGGTCGAATCGTTCCTGCACAGTTAGGACAAATATTTTTCTTCAAACTGATTCCTCCTTATCATTCTTATTTGTATGCCTTTTATTATACCATGTTTTACGACAAAAGGAAAGACACGTACGTGTCTTTCCAACTTGATTTTCATGCCTTTTTCAAAAAAGTTAAAGCGTTTTTAACGCTTCCTTGATCGCGTCCACTTTGTCAGTTTGTTCCCATGGTAACGAACTTGCATTCCATCCAAAGTGTCCATAATTAGATAGTGTTTGGAATTCTACTTTGTCTAAAGAAAGTGCTTCTATCATCTGTGACGGTCTAAAATCAAACACGGTTTCAATGACGTGAAGAAGCGTCTCTTCTGGATATCGTGCAGTATCGAACGTGTCGATCGAAATCGAGATTGGATTTGCCACTCCAATCGCATAACTTACGGAAACTTCACATTTACGACAACAATTTGCAGCAACTAAATTCTTTGCAACATATCTCGTATAATAAGTGGCTGTACGGTCTACCTTGGTCGCATCTTTTCCACTAAAAGCACCTCCACCGTGATGGCCAATTCCACCATAAGTATCAGCGATAATCTTTCTTCCCGTTAAACCACTATCCGCAGCAGGTCCACCTAGGACAAAGCGTCCTGTCGGATTGACTAAAATCTGAATTGAAGCACTGTCCCATCTTGCTTCTAATACTGGATCGATGACGTGTGTTAGTAAGTCTTTACGCAGTTGTGCTAGTTCAATATTCGGCTCATGCTGTGTCGATATCAATATCGTTTGAATGCGTACAGGCTCCTCTCCATCGTATTCCATCGTTACCTGTGTTTTTCCATCTGGTCTTAAATATGGAATCAATTGTTCCTTTCGTACTACTTCTAAACGGTGCGCTAGTTTCGTTGCAAGTTCGTATGGATATGGCATTTTATTTTCCGTATCGGAACAAGCGTATCCATACATCATTCCTTGATCACCAGCACCCAATTGTCCAACGACATCTCGTGCTTGGTCGACTCCCATCGAAATATCCTCAGACTGCGTACGAATGTCTATATCGATTGGAATCGTATTTCCATTAAATTCTAAAGTATCATGATCATAGCCGATTTCACAGATCGTTTTTCTGATGAGTGGTTCTATTTCTATTT
Organism: uncultured Mycoplasmatota bacterium; assembly: GCA_937944975.1. GTDB lineage: Bacteria > Bacillota_I > Bacilli_A > RF39 > UBA660 > Fimihabitans. The sequence goes on from CALEBF010000012.1 coordinate 144,210, forward strand.
TTGCCTTAGAACGAACTTCTCCCATGACAAATACGCGACGATAACTCATCGATACCTCGATTGCCACATGACTCTCTGGATCTTCTTTCTTATATGCATCTAAAATGGCATCTGCAACTTGATCACACACTTTATCAGGATGCCCACAAGTGACAGACTCACATGTTACTAATCTCTTCATTTTTATCCTCCACTAAAAAACTCCCTAGAAAGACTAAGGAGCACTCCTCATCTTTCGGTTTCCCGTAGGTTAGCACCACACACTATGGTAGGTTGCTGGGTTTCACAGGGCCTATCCCTCCACCACTCTTGATAAGGTTACATACAATATAAATGCTAGAAGGACAGTTAACGATAAAACCCAGTCTCCCAGGTGGGCATCACATGAAACACATTAGGATCCTTGCTCACAAGGGCAAGTTTTCAACACCGTATTTCAATTAGATTCCCAATCGTTATATTTTAGAGTTTTTTCTTAATCTTTATCCCTCTAGCATTTTCATTATATCACAATTATATGTGAAAAGATAGTGGTTATGTAGTTTTTTTGCCTAAATTATTTTTCTTGTTTTTCTTTCTCATAGTATTCTAAAAAACTATGTTTTTCTCCATTCCAACGATACCCTAAGATCGTATTTATGTTTACGTTTTCACTCGATTTAAAAATATGGATATCCGCATCCTCGTATAAGTCTACCAATTCTCTTACAAGTCTTTTCATTTCTTCTCTTTTCCCACTACCTTTTTTCGTAACAGAACATGCGCAATCGATAAACGAAAGTTCATTATAACGAACCCATGCTTCTATATCTTTTTCCTTGATGTAGTAAAGAGGACGAATGAGTTCCATTCCTTCAAAGTTGTCGCTATGAAGTTTCGGCAACATAGAAGAATATTGACCAGTATAGATCATGTTTAAAAGAATCGTTTCGATCACATCGTTAAAATGATGTCCTAAAGCAATTTTGTTACAACCTAATTCTTTTGCTTTCGCATACAAATTTCCTCTTCTCATGCGGGCACATAAATAACACGGTGTATTATTGTAACCAACGCTTGTCTTTTCTGCGACCTTAAAAATATCAGCACGAAAAATCTCAGCATCGATATGAAGTTTCTTCAAGTTTTCTTCTACTTTCTTTCGATTCTCCTCCTGATACCCTGGATCCATCACGATATAACTCACATCAAAGTCGAATTGTCCATGACGTTTTAACTCCTCCATACATTTCGCAAGTAACATAGAATCTTTCCCACCACTAATGCATACAGCAATGTGATCATTCGGCTGTATCAAATCATAATCTTTAATGCCTCTCACAAACTTACTCCATAACTTACGACGATATTTTTTTATAATACTTTTTTCTATTTTGCGATATTCTTCCATAACGACCTCCTCATTTATCATATCATAAAAAAAGAGATTATCTCAATCTCTATAATACGAATAACGTCCATAAAATAACGATAATTCCCATAGCAACACGATACCACATAAAAATTTTGAAATCGTGTTTTTTAATATATTTCATTAAAAATTCGATACATAAAAGTCCCGTAATAAATGCTACTAAGATACCAATTGCAAAAATTCCTACATTAGATGCAATCAGCGTCACTGTGTTATCTTTGAGCAGGGTTAAGAAAGAGGCGCCAAAGATAACTGGAGCGGATAGATAGAATGAAAATTTTGCTGCATCCTCACGATTCAACTTCATTGCGCGTGCTGCAGAAATCGTCGTTCCACTTCTCGAGAAACCTGGAATTAAAGCAAATACTTGAGCACATCCGATTACGAGAGCATCCGTCCATTTCATGTCCTCAAATGATTTTTTCTGCTTAAAATAGACATCTGCTAGATAGATGATAATTCCCATAAAAATAAGAGCACAAGCGATCAAAATAAAGTTTCCTCGAAGCAGTTCTTCAATCGTCTCTTCAAATAAAACACCAAAAATAGCCGCTGGAATCGTCGCGATTAAGATAAACCACATCAATTTCCCATCTGTCGATTTTGGCTTTGTAAACCCACTGATTAAAATCTTCCAGAAATCTTTAAAAAAATAAATCAAAATGGCAAGTAACGTTCCTAAATGTAATGCGATATCAAACGTCATTGAAATATTACTTCCAATTTCACTTCCAATTCCAAAAACATCTCTAAAAATAATAAGATGAGCCGAAGAAGAAATCGGTAAAAATTCTGCGATCCCTTGTACGATTCCTAAAATAATCACTTCTATCCAAAGCATGTTATTCATCTCCTAACTTATAGGCAATGACTCCACCAATTGCCATAAAAATAATTCCTATTAAAACTTGTGGTATAGAAAATACTAAAGTTTCTACCTCATTATAAGTAGAAATTGGAATAGCGAGGATACTTGCAAAAATGAATCCTAATACTCCATAATATGTCTTTGATTCAAACTTTTTCAGTAAAAATTCGATGATTTTAGAAATGAGCACAATTCCTACTAACACACCGACACCAAAGACGCCTGCAATCACAATATTTTCTCCTAAATTTTCAAACTTGGTAAGAGCCTTCACAATCTTTAGAATTGGATAGTAATATCCGAGTAACATCAATACTAAAGAACCACTTACTCCTGGGATTACCATCGTTGCAGCAGCAATCACTCCGACGCAAAATAGAATCAGGTATCCCCAAAGATCTAGTCCATTCAAATTCACTTTTGCGGTTGTTCCAAATAATTGGTCTGCAAATGCCATCACGATAACGAGCGAAAAAGTCATGAGAAGAATGATCCAACTAGAGATTTCTTTTCCCTCCTTCTTCCCTTTGACTTTGCGATATAACATCGGAATACCTCCAATTACGAGCCCCACGAAAAATAGTGTCGTCGGAATTGGAAAATGCTCGTACGAGTAATCGATCACGCGACTCATCGATAAAATAGCAAGGCAAAGTCCAATCGCGATTGGTAATAAGAACTTAATATTTTCTTTTAAGTTAGAGAAAAAGTGACTGATTGCTCCAATAAAACGTTCGTAAATTCCGAGTGTTAAAGCAAGTGTACCACCACTGACTCCTGGAATAATGTTAGCGATTCCCATGATAAAACCTTTTACTCCAAGAATGATATTTTCCTTTATTTTCTTCATGTACTCACTCCTTTTATTTTGACTTATCCATTATACCATATTTTACTTCTTTTGTTCTATTTTATTTCACGATAAATTCCATCTATAATAGAATACAAATAACATTTGATCTCTTTGTTCGTAATCTTTTTTAAATACGCCCTGTACCCATTCAATTGGTCATCGTAACTTTTAGAATCGATCTTCTTTAATTTATAATCGACGATCAAGAATGTGTGTTCCGTTTCGATCATTAAATCGATCATACCATGCCTGTCCTCATCAGTAAATTCATATTCTCGGTAAATCTCAATTGGTTGAATATCTTTTAAGAACGCCACTTGAAAAAATTGCTCTATTAATTTTGTGATCGATGAATCAATGTGATGTTCTTGATAAAGTGATTCTCTATTATCCCAATCGATCAATTCTAACAGTCTATGAAATTCCGTTCCTTTTTCCATCATTTCTCTTTCTTTTAAATCCGGTAACGTACTTTTCTTGGAATATCTTCCTCTTTGGCGTTCTTCTTTTTTTCCTTCGTAGTGAAAGTATGTAAACGGACTTGTAACTTCGCCTTCTCTTTCTATCGTTGGTATCTTATCATAATCGTGAGTACAAGCGGTATCATCTAAGCTTACACTGCGACAATAAGGTTTCAATGCATTCTTAATCGATATCAACATATCGAGAAAGCTTCGATATCGAAGTTTGTTCGTATCTGTCGTATCATCAATTTCTTGCTCGTAATCTTGTAGAGGTGCTACCATGATCATCTTTTCTTTGGCACGTGTCGTCGCAACATAAAATAGACGAATCTTTTCAGAGATATTTTTCTCATAATATTCTTCTTTTACGAGTGTTTTTAAAATCGTATCTTTGAGTCCTTCCTTCCATACAGGTAGGACAAATCCGTACGTCTGATTTAACGAGTAACGATCTTTAAAGTCTTCCTTAGAAAATGTCTTATATAGACCACTATAATAGCAAAGTGGAAACTCCAGTCCTTTCGACTTATGAATCGTCATCAATTGCACTGCATTCTGCGTTTCTTTTCCCATTTGAAACTGAACGTCGATTTTCTCCTCGTATGCGGTTTTAAAGTAATCTGTAAACTGTGGCAAATCGTATCCAAGTTTCTCTAAAGACTGTGCGAGATTCAGACAATATTCCATCTTCGCATGAGTTAGAGCAACATCTGTCTTCGTCATTAACTTTTCATAAAAGTGAAATGTCTCCAAAATTTTTCTTAAGATTTGTTCTAAAGAAAGTGTCGGTAACAACTGATATACTTCTCGTATGTTAGATAAAGCTTCCACCAATGATTCTCTTTCTTTCCATGCTTGATAGAAAGAGATATTCTTTTCTTTTGCATCTAAAAACAATGAAAAGATTTCTTCATCTTGGTAGGAAAAGAGAAAACTACGAAGTAATCCCATCACGTGATGACGGAACGTCGTACTGTTGTAATCTTTTTTTTGCATACAAGTTAAAATCGTAAGGATACTATGCAAGACAAAGATCTCATCAGAAATCACAAATCCATCTTCTTTATGAATATTCATTGGTATTTGTAAATATGTAAATATCTTTTTATATAGTTCGAAATTCGTCTTACGGTCCATTAATATCGTAATATCACGATATTCTAAATCTCTAATTTTTCCCTCTTTCATATCGAACACTGGATAGTGCTCTTTTATTTTTTTTGCAATGTCAGAAGCGATTAAAAACGCTTCGATCTCTTCTTTTCGATAACTGCGATCGAGATAAGCATAGTCTAAAACTTCCAACTGATGATCAACTTCACACGCACCTTTTTCTTCGTATGAAGTGTTTCCGAAGATCATCTCGTGCCCTTCTGTATAGTTGACTCCTCCCAATCTCTCATTCATCCACCGTTCGAACAAGAAGTTGATCGAAGATAAGACTTCTCTTCTCGAACGAAAGTTTTTCATAAGATCGATCTTACAACCAACATTAGGATCTTGATAAGATTTATACTTTTCCATAAAAAGCGATGGATTGGCATTACGGAAACTATAGATCGATTGTTTCACATCTCCTACCATATAGACATTATTGTTGGCGATGAGAGAAATAAAGTAATCTCCAATATCGTTCGTATCTTGATATTCGTCGATCATAATTTCCTTGATCTTCGACTGATACTGTTTTCGAATATCCGGATACTTTTCGAAGAGTATCACTCCAAAACGAGTAATATCGCTAAATTCAAATACTTGATATTTTTTCTTTAGTGCCATGAGTTTTTCTTCAAATCGTTTTAAAATCTTGATTACAGCTTTCGCACTCTCTTTCGTGCTTCTATATTCATCGATCATAGACTGTGCGCTTTCGTAATCACATAACTCTTTTATCGCTTGATAATATTTCTTGAGAGGATCGTAATACTTTTTAACTTCTTCCTTTTCTTCATCCTCTACTTTCTTACTCGTCGTCATGCTCGGTAACGACTTTGGTAATAATGCTACGATCTCATCGTAAGTATTCACATGTTCTAGAGGTTCTAAAATCGTATACAACTTTTCATACCAGTCTCTTAAAACTTCGTTATGTATGACATCTTCCATCTGCTCTAAGATTCTAAGCATAGAATCTTTCTCTCTTAGAATTACCTTTGTATAATCATGAATTAGTTTCTCTTCGAAAGAAGGATTATAATGTGTCGACTCATAAGTATCTAAAAAGTCATCTTTCTTTTGAATCGTCTCTAATTTACGATACATTGATAGCATCGCCGTCTGCATCTTTTGATCACTTTTCAAAGTAAAAGTATCCATGAATGCTAGAAAGCATGGATCTTCTTCCTCGAACAATTCTCTAAACACGTCATCCATCAATTCTTTTTTCTTACTTTCGATCATGACGCTATCGCAAATATTTACATCTTTTTCAAGTCCTAATAGATAGTGATACTTTTTGACGAGGGCTAAACTATAGCTATCAAATGTACAAATATCTGCTGTATCTAGTAGATCCAACTGAGAAGCGAGCGCGACATTCCCTGCCTCTACTTCTTTCACGAGTTTTTTTCGTACACGTTCTTTCATCTCGAAAGCTGCTGCATTGGTGAAGGTTAAAACGACGAGTTCGGAAAGAGAGATTCCCGATTTTAACTTTTCGATAATTCTCTCTGTTAATACAGCAGTTTTACCACTTCCTGCTCCAGCACTGACGATAATATTATGCCCAGTTTCATAAATTGCCTGTTGTTGTTCTTCTGTAAAGTGCATCTTATAAATCGCCTTCTTCCTTCATAAATTCTAAGTTCTTATACTCTTTTCGTGCTACAACATCTTCTCTTTGCATGAAACAAATGTTACGATACGGACAAAATCTACAACCCGTAATATCTTGCTCGATTCCAATCTTCTTCGGATTGATCTTAAAATCAGCTTTCAAAATATGATCGATCGCTTCTTTGATATGACCTTCAACGATCGCAAGTAATCTTTCTAATTCTTGATCATCTAATGCTTTGACATAGTGATAATAACTTCCATCTTTTTTTACTTTCATCGATTGAATAAAAGAATTTTCTAAATTCGTATCGATTCTATCTAAAATCTCACGATCCTTCGTCGTATATCCATTCCAACGATAAGCACTTTCTTTTCTCTCTTGATAAGTTTTTCCTTTTTCGTAAGGAAGTAAATCTTTCATAATATTCTGCCAATACATTCCAGCAAACCGAGTATTCGAATTGGTCTTTAAAAGTAAGTAATAATAAATCAATAGTTGCATATTTAATCCGTAAATCACCGGATTGAAATTCGTTTCGATCGTACCTGTTTTATAATCGATGATAAGTACGTATTCATAATCTCCGATTGTAAGTGTCATTACTTTATCAATAAATCCCTTTAGCATCACCGGGATTTTGTGATCGAAAGCAATTGAAAATTTCTCTTCATAATAAGTTCCTTCAAACTTTGTATTTGCAAGTTGTTTTTTTATGATATCGATCAATGAGATGATCTCTTCTTTATATTTTTTCTGATAGAATCGATCTCTTTTTTCAAGTTCTAGCGTCTCATAGTATTCTTTCATGACATCGTCGATCACTTCGTCATAAGTTTCTATTTTTTCCTTTAACACTCTACACAAAATGGCGTGTACGATATTTCCAAGTAACGTACTTGTCGTCTCTTCTTTTTTGTCGTAGAGTTTTAAAACATGATTTAAATAATAACGAAATTGACACTGATAAAACGTTTGAATCGAAGAATAAGATAAAGTTAGTTCCTGTAAATAGCGATGAAGCTTTTCCTCACTGATTCCTTGAAATTCATGGTGATACGTTTGATATACGTTCGGAACATGAGAGGAAAGATCCTGAAACTCTTTTGTCTTTTCTTGATATTTTACATATTGATCCCAAGCACATGCGAGTAAATACTGATTATATAACTCTTTATCATACGTATATGTAATATTCTTTTCTGAAAGAACGTTACGCTCTTTTAAAAGATCGATCAAAGGACTTTCCGCATACTCTCCACTACGACTCTTTCTAGCATAGGAAAGATATAAATGCTTCGTATGTAAGATTTGTTCTAACAGCACTTCTTTTTCCCTTTTGTTTTTCTCTTGAGATGTTTCGATTTCGATCATTTCTTTTTCGATATCGGACAAATAATCGTCATCTCTAGCAATACGAGGGGTACACCCTAAACTCATTCCAAGGGCAAATACGATATCTCCCTCTTTCGCCTCTTCTAAGGAAGATATTTCACTGACACAATTTTGATATCGTGGCTTAGCATAATACTTCGTATGACATAAATATAAAATAGCATCATAACGATCTTGAGGATCCAACGATAACGTTTCTTTTTCAATTTGCACAAGTTGTTCAAAAAGTTCATCTTCAATTGCCGATGTTACAGATAACTCGTCTAAAGCATGATCGTTTGTATGTCTCAGTTCCAAATATTTTTGCACGATCGGATAAGTGTCCAATGGTTTTCGTTCGATGAAATCAAGAGGAATTTGAAAGAGGGAAAACAACCGGTGAACGGTCGCGTGATAATCAGAATTTGGCAGCCATAGTTTGATTCGGTTGATATCAGTTTGTTGTTTTAATAAGTCTAAAATTTGTTCTAACGTAGCAACGACTTCTTCTTCCACAGTATCGTAGCTTCCATAAGAATACGTTCTATTCTCCTCTTCTATATCAGGATATATAATTTCGTTATCCTGCTCCAAATCCGCAAAAATTTTCTTTTCTTTTTTTGTTAAATTTGTCTTTAGTACGACGATTTTTTTACGATGAAGATATGATGAAAGAAATTGGTCTTGCTCCCATAATCCTGATTCGTGCAATTCCTTTTTCATTTCGACTAACTCATTCAAGGTGGAACTTTCATAATTTTTATCTTCGATCCATGGTAAGTTGCGTGCGATCAATAAAGCATTAGAAAGAGAAACTTCTTTCTTTTTTTGTATCGCAACTAATGTCTCTATACGATAAGTTCCATACCATGCGAGGAGGAGTTCTCGCATCGTCAAAAATTTACAACGATATAGTTTTTTCTGCCGTTCTAACGTTTCTAAAATCTTTTGTTTTTGCTTTCCATCTAAAACGATAATACAAGGTTCCATCCAGTATGCTTCTAACTTCATCTTACCACCTCACTCATTATATCATAAAGAAAAAAAGCTATCTAGCTTTTTAACGTTCATAGATAACTTCTCCATCTTTGATCGTCTTCATTACGACGATATCTTTTAATTTCATTGGATCGATCGCAAGTGGATCTTGATCCAAAAGCGCGAAGTCCGCTTTCTTTCCTACTTTTAAACTTCCCTTTTCATTCTCTTCGAAATATTCATATGCGGATCCAATCGTCACCGCCTTGAGAGCATCTAATACAGAAATTCTTTCCTCTTCCGCAAGAACTTTACCACTTCTTGAAATACGATTGACTGCACACCAAACAGAATGCATCATATTAAGTTTTGTAACAGGAGTATCCTGATGGAAATTGATTGGCAATCCTAACTTCAATGCAGAACCTGCTGGGCTGATATGGGTTCCTCTATCAAGTCCGAAGTTCTTAACGTGAACATCTCCCCAAAAATACGTATGTCCAACGAATATAGATGGAATCATGCCAATTTCTTTCATCAATTCTAACTGATCTTTTCGAACTGTTTGACAGTGAATCATAACAGGTCTCAGTGTACGATCATCTTTCTTTTCTAACGCTTTCTGATAACAACGTAAGTACTGATCGGATGCGGCATCTCCATTACAATGTGCGAGCACTTGACGTTTATTTTTGAGAGCGCTTTCGATACACGCAAGAACATCATCATCCTTCATCCAAGGATATCCTTTATAATCCCCACTATTTTCATAAGGTTGTGTCATCCATGCTGATTTCCCTTGTGGAGAACCATCTAAAATGAGTTTATATCCCCCTAGCTTTAGATGATGGTGATAAAACTTTGTATAGTCTGTGTTCTCCCTCATGATGTTTTCTGCTCCAGCACTATAAAGTGGATAAGCGACAACATCGAGATATAAAATGCCACGTTTTCCAGCTTCTTTTAATAATTCAACTGTCTCTTTGGAGCTGGCTCCATCTTGCACAGTCGTAATTCCATAGCTTGCGTATAACTTTTCTGCTTCCTTTAATAAGCTTAACGTATCTACTTGCATGCGACTACCAAACACTTGATAAAGCTGCATCATTGCACCTTCTTCAAAATATCCATTCGGTTCCATCGTACCATCGACTCTACCGAACTTACCTCCTTCAGGGTCTTTCGTATCTTTGGTAATGTGAGCAAGTTCCAACACTTTGCTAGAGCCACACCCCATATGTCCAGAGACATGAGTGATAAAAATCGGCACTTCTTTGGAAACTTGATCTAGAACGTCCTTCGTTGGATGCTTTTCTTCTTTTAATACGTTGTGGTCATAGCCAAATCCAATTAAAATATCATCTTTTCCTAAATGTTTATTCTCTAAATCTTTTTTTAACGTCGTTACGATATCTTCGAAAGATAGACACTCAGTTAAATCCGTTGCAATCATCATGTTAGCCGTCATCGTAATATGACTGTGTGGATCGATGAATGCTGGCATCAACGTAAGTCCATCTAAATCTACACATTTCGCTTCCGGATACTCCGCTTTCAACTCTTCGAAAGTTCCGAGCGCAACAATACGATCTTCGTCTGTGACGATTGCTTCTACTGTCATCGGTTCTTCCATCGTAATAATATTTCCACCATGATAAAGCTTTTTCATTCTACTTCCTTCTTTCTATCGAACCAATGGTAAGTTGGTTTTCCCCAACAACGGAATAACTTCATACAAACGATGTAGACAATTGTAAGGACGAATAACCCTGCAAGTGTCAATGGAAATGACACAGTTTTAGACGCACAAGCTAAGATCAAAAGATAGACTGGTGCCGATAGCATCATCGTAATATTCATCATTCCAAGTTCGATTGCCGTCGTACCAGTAAGTTTTGGATTTACCATACGTACAAGAGCAATTCCAGATGGTACTGTCCCTGTACTTGTCCCATAAAGTCCGAGGGTTCTTTCAAAGTCATTTTTACCACCGATACGACTTCCGAAATAAAGACAAATCGCAACTGTTGCAACCGTACCAACAGCAGAGACGACAAGAATTGGTACGATGACTGAACCGATCACTCCGATACGTACAGCCATAAAAGAACATGCGACGACAAAGTCCGTTAAAAATCCTGTAATCTTACTTTGCAGTGTATTATCGATCATTCCATCTAATTTTAGTTTCTTCATAACTGCCTTTACCAAATAAGCTGCAAGCATTCCGTTCATAAACATCATACCGCTCATACTGCTTCCTAAAAAGCTTGGTAAATAAGAGAATAATTTAGATATTCCGATCGCTATTAAATAACAAAGTCCCATGATTGCAAAATGAAATGCGAGTGTTTCGATATTTCCACTATGCGTTGTTTCATATCCAATCACTTCATTTTCATTTGGCTCTTTATAATATCCTCGTTCTACAGTAACATCGCTTTTTTGACTCTTGATAATACCACGTTTCATTGCAAGTTTGACCAAAATAACACCTACGAAGAAAGCCATCAAAAATCCGATCACTGCAAACGATAGTCCGACCATCGCAGCATTTTCAAATCCATACTCTTCAAATAATCCTCCGAACGTTGCCGCCTGTCCAGGCCCTTGTGCAAAACCAAATGGAATTAATAAACCGTATATTGGATTCATACCAAAGAAAGATCCGATCAACACGACAACGAGAGCTCCGAGAAGCGGTTGTAACGCATACAAAATACACCAGATCGTTCCCATTCCGAGAGAACCTTTCGCAATCTCCTTCGCAGTTTTCCCTTTTTTCTCCGATTTTTTGCCGACACTCGTAAGTCCGATTGAAATAAACGATAACGTAAATAATTCGTTGACAATCGTCGTAAATGTAGCAGACGACAATCCATCAAAAATTTTCAAATTCAAGTTTAATAAGATGAATCCGACGATCCCGGCAAGAACACTTGTTGGAACTAACATCTTTCTAAACAGTGGAACATTGGCACGCAACCACATTCCTAGTAATAACATGACACTTGTAAAAGCAAGCGCAATCATCATAGTATTCATTTTACTCCTCCTCTATCTTTAGCTTTGAAAAGTAACGATCGATATAGTGATCATGTGCTTTCAAATTCAAGTCTAAATCAAATGGTTGAAATACGACATCCGGATACTTCGTATGGATCATCTCCATCGCGAGGTATTGTAGTAGTTCTGGGTTTCGTACTAATACAGGTCCAATTAAATAAGTTCCATAAAAATGATTCTTGTGTACCCCTTCTCTTTTACTGTTCGGATACATTCCAATTCCTCGCTTTACAGAAAATATCGTAGCGTCATTATTTCTCATCACAGTACACTGATTTTGAAATCCGATGACTGGGGTCTTTAAAAAGTCACACGTGAAATAACATTCATCGATCATGCGCATCGGTTCTTCTTTGATTTCGTAATCAAACGCACCAAGGCACGCTAACTCCGTATCATCTTTTTGAATCCACTTCTTGCCAAAAAAATTAAGGGCGCTTCCCGTAATCAAGAAAAACGTACCATTTTCGATTGCCGATAAGATATCATCTTTATATTTCATCAAATGAGTTAAGACAAACTTTTCATTTTCTTCCGTTCCTGCTCCAATATAGATAAGATCAAACTTGGAAACATCGATCTCATCATCGACGGAAAGAAAATGAATAACGGGGTCGATCCCTTGTGTTTCTAATTGTCTTTTTAATGCATTTACATTCCCATGTTCACCATACAAATTTAAAATATCATAATATAGATGTGCGATATGAAATTCCATTATTTCACCTTCTCTTTCATTAGGGCTTGAAACTGATGTTCCATATCAAATGGGAAAACAAGATAAGCATGCCCTATTGTATTTTCTTCGATGATCGAAAGCATCGGCGTTGAATCTTCAAAATACGATACTTTCTCCATATCGATATTCGCATACTTTAAACGAACTCCAATATCGTAGGCAAAGCTTCCCATGCATACGATCTTTTCGATACTCTCATCTTGCAATAGTTCAAAGTTCACATCATACATCCAAGATATATCTTTGATGTTATACATGATGCTGATGGTATTGAATCCTAGAAACACAGTCTTCTTTCCTTTTTGATTACATATATAATCGATCGATTGGTTGTAAGAAATCGGCGTATCGTTTTTACTTAACAATAAAGTTGCCTCCACTTTTCCAATTTGAAATGTATCGAGCCGTTTTGTCTTTAATTTAAGATGATTTAATGCATAGGCAATCTTTTCTCTATCTACCGCTCCTGATACAAGTGCGGTTACATATCCTGCAGATAAATTGTAAATCTGATATAGCGCATTATTCTCCGTCTGAATGACTTGCCCATCGATCGTAAAAGAACCGTCATCGTTTAATACGCTCTCATAAACGACATTAGGGCGAGCAAAATCGTGATTTGGGCAACGATACCCTCCGATATTTCCATAGTGAAAATAATCGAAAATTAATTTATGATGACAAACAGGACAATAGCTCAAGTCGAGTGCTCCACTCGCTTTATCCTTAGAATACTTCGTTCGTCTGAGTCCGTAATAGGAAACCTTTCCCTGATGATCTAAAGCCATACGATAGATGAGTGGGTCGTCGGCATTCAAGATCAAGTGAATAGAATCTGTAATATTTTCGTGAATGTCATTCCATACGATATCAAAATGTCCATTTCTCGCCATTTGATCTCGTGAAATATTGTTTACGATAAAATAATCAGGCTGCATATGCTTAAACACTCTCTTCACGTAGCGTTCATCGATTTCGATAACTAACACGTCTGTCTTCACTTTTCCTGTAACTGTAGCATTTTCCAAAAGTAAGCTAATGACGCCATCTTCCAGATTCGATCCTTTCGAATTGTTTCCAACTGTATATCCTGCCTGTTCATAGATTTGACAGAGAATGCCAGAAATCGATGTTTTTCCTGTCGTTCCTGTCACACAGATCGTAATATTAGGAAGTTTAAATTTACTTAAAATGTTGGGACTTAATTTACGAGCAACCGTCCCTGGTAGAGAACTTCCCCTTCCGAATAATTTTAATATTTTTTGCAATATTTTAGTAAACATAATTACAAGTACTTTCATTCCATCACCCATTTCATACTAACTATAAAATATTATAAAACGAAATCGACTTATTTTTCAAATAAAAACGGAGTATGAATCTTCATATTCCTTTGATCGTTTTTATCCACAATGCGATGTGCAGATTGTTAGGAAGGCGTATAAACTATTATATTCCTTGATATTTTAAGTACTTTTACTCTCGACAAGCATCGTTTTTTTCTTCTCTTTACTTTACCATATAAAGTCAATTGCACAACGTCAAGTAAATGTCTATTTAAACAAAAAGAAGTGGGATTATTCTTCCACTTCTTCGAATTGTGAATTATACAACTTCGCATAGAATCCGTCTTTCGCAAGCAATTCTTCGTGGTTTCCAGTCTCGACGATATCTCCTTCGTTCATAACGATAATGAGATCTGCATTTTTAATCGTCGATAGACGGTGTGCGATGATGAAACTGGTTCTACCTTCCATCAATTTATCCATCGCATCTTGGATCAACAACTCTGTTCTCGTATCAACACTACTTGTCGCTTCGTCCAAAATCAATACTTTTGGATCTGCTAGAATCACACGAGCGATCGTAAGTAATTGTTTCTGACCACCAGAGATGTTGTCTGCTTCTTCATTGATAATCATATCGTATCCATCTGGTAATGTACGGATAAAGTGATCGACACTTGCTGTTTTACAAGCTTCTCTTACTTCATCTAAAGATGCATCTAATTTTCCGTAGCGAATATTATCCGCAATCGTCCCACTAAATAGCCAAGTGTCTTGCAATACCATTCCAAAGATAGAACGAAGATCTTGACGTTTGAAATCACGTACATCGTGTCCATCTACTAAAATTGCACCACTATTGACATCGTAAAAACGCATTAAAAGCTTAATCATCGTAGACTTACCAGCTCCAGTAGGTCCAACGATTGCGACTTTCGCACCTTGTTTTACCTTCGCACTAAAGTCTTTGATGATGATACGATCTTCGTTATAACCGAATTGAACATGCTTAAACTCGATGTTTCCTTTGATCTTATCTACAGGAAGTGGTTTCGTTGCTGTTTCAACTTCCTCTTTTTCGTCTAAGAACTCAAATACTCTCTCACTTGCTGCAAGAGCTTGTTGTACCATGTTCATAATTTGTGACAACTGACTAATCTGTTGCATGAATGTTCTCGCATACTGCGTAAAAGATAGAATATCTCCTACTGCGATCTTATCTTTGATGACCATATATCCACCTAAGATCGATACGACGACATAACTTAAGTTTCCGATAAATTGCATAATTGGATGCATCATCGTAGATAAGAATTGACTCTTCCATGCTGAATCGTATAGATCATGATTGATTTCGTTAAAGTGAACACTTGCTTTATCTTCTCCATTAAATGCTTTTACGATATCGTGTCCACCGTAGATTTCCTCTACGTGACCATTCATATCACCTAAGAATTTTTGCTGATTCAAGAAGTGAATCTGACTCTTCTTCATAACGATACCTAAAACGATCATGCAGAATGGTACGATTAACAAGACGACGATTGCCATTGGAATATTGATCGATACCATCATGATGAAGATTCCGATCAAAGTTGCAATACTTGTAATAATCGATGTGATACTTTGATTCAAACTTTGCGTCAACATATCGACGTCATTTGTAATACGAGAAAGTACCTCTCCATGTGTTTTCGTATCGAAAAATTTCATCGGTAAATGATTGATTTTTTCTATTAAATCTTTACGTAAATTATAAGAGATCTTAGCAGAGACATTGCTCATGATAAACCCTTGAATAAACGAGAAGAACAAACTTACGATATAAAGAGCAACCAATACGAGAATAATTTGATTGATTTTATCAAAGTCGATTCCACCGGTTCCACTGATCTTTAACATAAGGCCATTAAATATTTCAGTCGTAATATTTCCTAATATCTTCGGTCCTATGATCGTAAATACAGTCGAACCAATGGCAAATAAAATGACGAACAATAATGAAATTTTATACTGTTTTAAAAGCCCCCACAATTTTAAAGAGGTCCCCTTTATGTCCTTTACTTTGACAGGGGCGTTGTTTTTAGGACCTGGTCCATGATTATTCATAATCTAACTCCTCCTTACTTAATTGTGATAATGCAATTTCGCGGTAAACGTCACACGTCTTCATAAGTTCTTGGTGTGTACCTTTTCCTGCAACTTCACCTTCATTTAATACGATGATCTCATCTGCATTCATGATCGTACTAATACGTTGAGCAACGATTAAAACAGTCTTTTTCTTCGTAATTTTAGCAAGTTCCGCACGCAATTTAGCATCCGTCTTAAAATCAAGCGCTGAGAAACTGTCGTCGAAGACAAAGATATCTGGATCTTTGGCAAGTGCACGAGCGATGGCAAGACGTTGTTTTTGACCACCACTGACGTTTGTTCCACCTTGGCTAATTGGTGCTTGATATCCTTTTTCCTGTGCTTCGATAAATTCTGTCGCCTGCGCAACGCGGGCACTTTCCTTCATCATCTTGTCAGTAATATGATCGTTGCCATATTTGATATTCGATTCGATCGTCCCACTGAATAAAACCCCTTTTTGTGGAACAAATCCAATTTTATCGCGTAACTCGTGAACACCAACTTCGCGGATATCAACTCCATCGATTAAAATACTTCCTTTTGAAACATCGAAGAATCTTGGAATTAAATTGACAACTGTTGATTTTCCACTTCCGGTACTTCCGATAAACGCTGTCGTTTTACCAGGTTCTGCAACAAAGTTGATATCGGTTAACACATCATAGTCTGCATCCGGATAACGGAAACATACATTTTTAAATTCTACCGTTCCACGTTTCTTTGGATCGAACGCTTTCTTTACTTTTGGATCCTTAATTGCAATATCATGTTCTAACACTTCGTTAATACGTTTCGCACTAACACTTGCTCTCGGCAACATAATACTCATCATAGAGATCATTAAGAATGCCATGATAATTTGCATTGTATACTGAATGTAAGCCATGATGTCTCCTACTTGCATTGTACCTGTATCGACACCATTTGCTCCCTTCCATACGATAAGTAAACAAATCATATTCATGATAAACATCATCGCTGGCATCATAAATGACATCGTACGTCCGACAAAACGTGTAAGTCTCGTTAAACGATCGTTAACTCCATCGAAGCGTTCTTCCTCGTGTTTCTCGTTTGCAAAAGCACGTACGACCGGAAGACCCGTTAAAATTTCTCTCGTTACTTGATTCAAGCGGTCTACCATCTTTTGCATTTTCTTCATCTTTGGCATTGCAATTCCAAACATCACGATAACGAGAATAGAAATAGATAGAACTGCAATTCCGATAATATACGTCATGCTTGCGTTGGTATTCATCGCTTTGATCAGTCCTCCGACAGCGATGATCGGCGCATAGAATACAACACGAAGTAAGAATACAATTACCATCTGAACCTGTTGAATATCGTTTGTCGTTCTCGTAATCAAACTAGACGCACTTAACTCTTTCATCTCTGTTTTTGAAAAATCTAGTACTTTATGGAATACCTTTTCACGGAGTGTCTTAGAAAGACGAGCTGCCATACGTGAACCAATAAAGACGATTAAAATTCCATCCAACATGATGATAAGTGCAAGTCCTAACATCTTTGCACCTGTAATAAAGATATAGTTTGTTTGCATTTGATCTGTATCGACACCGATACGAATAAGTTCTGTCTTACTATACGCAACAGCAGCTTGATCGACAATCGTCTCTGGAATTTCTTCCATCTTCTTGTCGATTTCTTTCATCATTTCTTTCTTTTGTGCTTCTGGCATAACAGAAAGCATTTGAAATAAATCTACCCCTTCTGGTAGTTGTAACATCTTACTTGCTTCAGGATCAGATGCGTAAGAAATCAACATCATCGGTTCTGCAAGAATGTCACCTAATTTCTCTTGATCTACTCCATCTTTTCGCTTGTAAATAGTCTCGTCTTTGTAAGAACCATCTTTTTCGTAAGACTTTGCTACGTATTTTTGATCCTTTTCATCTAGGAAAAGCATTATTTTTTGATAAGTACTTTCTCCCATCTCTGTAATTGCAGCATTCTCGATCCCGCTTTGCTGTACTCCGACATTGACGATCTTCGAAGTATATTCAGGTAAAGTTAAATCGCACCAAGCTTGCAAAAATAAAAGTAAGATGATCGCTAAGATAGAAAGGATCGAACTTTTCAAATATCTAAATACTTTTAGCATATTTCTCCTCCCTTTGATTGATAGAAACCATTTTTCAAAAAATTCAATTGTCTTTTAAACTTTTCCAGTGCTTCTTCCTTTGTAAGCCCAAACTTTAAAATTGCTACTAAATTATGAATGAACATCATGTGGATCAAATCGACAATCTCAGATAGGTCTTCCTTTGACTTCAACTTTAACTTTGTAAAATCGACATGCTCGAACATCTGCGATAAGACCGCATTTTTTAACTCGTGCTTTTTGAAAAAAGAATCGTTCTTGAAATCTGTATTCATGATCATGCGATGGAAAAAATCTCGATTTTTATCCGTTCTTATCTTATGGATCACGGCTTCAAATAATGCAAGATACGTATCGATTAAATCACCATCATGTTCTTGTAATATCTTCGTAAATCCTTCCTCTAACTTCTTTTCATGTGTCTTTAAAAGATAGCTATATAAATCTTCCTTATCTTTAAAGTACATATAAAAACTACCGCGAGGAATTCCTGCATTCATAATAATTTGATTGATGGAAGATTCATGAAAAGGAACACGGCTAAACTCTTTCATTGCTGAAGCTAAAATGCAATCTTGTTTTTCTTTTGGCAATCTAAAAAAAGTCTCTGTCGGCATCTGGCACCTACTTTCTGAAAAATAGTCACATGTTACATTATATATGACAGGGTGTCATGTGTCAACCAAAATAATTATATTTACCACAATTTTACATATTCCTCTTCTTGTGCTATAATACACAGCCAAAAGGAGGGGGTTACTGTGGATACATATCTATTTTTAAAAAAATTCTTACAAGAGATGGATGAAGCATTTTCCTATGGTTGGTGGGATGAAAATAATATTTGTCACAAAGAGACGATGGAAAATTTCCACGAATTATATCGTACTTCTTCGTTAGAACAAGCAGCTAAAAATCATGTGGGAAGTTGTGTCGAACAATCTTTATATCAAAGAGAGTACTTTACTTATCATAATCTTCCAACGAAACTTTATACTCTCGTTTCTAAAAAAACAGGTGGAACAGGCGCTGACTTTCGTATACATTGTTTTACTTTAGTATTTAAAGATAACCTCGTCTACCACTTCGAACATGCAAACACTCTCAACCAAAATGTATCTATCTATCCAAATAAAGAAAGAGCATTTACTAAAATTAAAAAGCTATATAGTATCGGTGATACCGCAGAAACCGAAATATATGAAACGGACAATATACCTGTAGGTTTATCTTTACAAGAATTGAAACAAACGGTAGAAAAAAAGAAACCGCAAAAACAATTTTATATCGTATAACAAAAGCAACCTAATGGTTGCTTTCTTTTTTAAAATAACCCGACGATTGTCCCGTCTTTTTTGATATCGATTTTCTCGTAATTTGGGTGTTTTGGTAACCCTGGCATCGTCATAATGTTTCCCATCAAAACAACGATAAAACCTGCTCCACTATTCAAATTCACATCGCGCACCGTCATCGTATGCCCTTCTGGGAGCCCTAATTTTTTTGCATCATCCGAAAGAGAATATTGCGTCTTAGCGATGCATACAGGTAGACTCCCGTACCCCATTGCTTCATATTGTTTTAATTTTTCTAAAACACCTTGTTCATACTGAATGTCGGAAGCCCTATAAATTTCATGACTCACCTTTTCAATTTTTTCCATAAGAGATACTTCGTCCTGATATAACAATTGAAATTTACTATCTTCTTTGCATGTGTCTAAAACAAGTTGCGCAAGTTCCAATGAACCAGCACTTCCTTTTGTATGTGCACTAGAATAAGCACACGGTACTCCAAGAGATTCACAATACATTTTTACATACTTTAATTCTTCTTCTGTATCACACTCAAATTGATTGATACATACGACAACATGATTTAAATATTTCTGCATGTTTTCAATATGCGCTTTTAGATTGACAATTCCATTTTTCAAAGAATCTAGATCTTCTATATCTAACGTTTCTTTCGTCGATCCTCCATTATATTTTAAACTACGAATCGTCGTATTCAAAACAATCACAGATGGTTTTAAATTTCCATATCTACATTTGATATCCAAAAACTTTTCCGCACCGAGATCCGATCCAAATCCTGCTTCTGTCACTACGTAATCTGCCAAAGACAGTCCCATCTTTGTCGCAATCAGTGAATTACATCCGTGTGCGATATTGGCAAATGGTCCTCCATGTAAAATGGCAGGATTCCCTTCTAGAGTCTGTACTAAATTAGGTTTGATCGCATCTTTTAAAAGTAACGTCATCGCCCCTTCGACGTGTAAATCTCTCACGTAAAGTGGCTTCCCTTCTAAATTATAGCCAATACAAATACGTGCGATTCGTGCTTTTAAATCCTCTAAGTTTTCTGCTAGACACAGAATAGCCATCAATTCACTTGCAACTGTAATTACAAAGGAATCCTCTCTTTTGTCTTCCTTCGGTCCTACCGTAATATTTCTCAATGCACGATCGTTCATATCCATTGCTCTCGATACCATGATCCTATTTTTATCGATCTTAAGTCCGTTTCCTTGAAATATGTGATTATCGATTGCAGCACACAAAAGATTATTAGCGGATGTTAGTGCATGCATATCTCCAGTAAAATGCAGGTTGATATCTTCCATCGGAACTACTTGAGCGTATCCCCCACCGGTTGCACCTCCTTTGATTCCGAAAACAGGTCCTAAAGATGGTTCTCTTAATACTGGTAGAGAACGACATCCCGATTTACAAAGCGCATCGGAAAGTCCGATTGCCATCGTCGTCTTTCCCTCGCCATATGGAGTTGGATTGGTACTTGTCACAAGAATAAGTTTCCCCTGGTGATTTTCTCTCGGTGTCCCTGTAATCTTTGCCTTGTACTTTCCATAACATTCTAACATATTTTCTTCGAGTCCTAACTTTTTACCAATTTCTACAATAGGTAACATTGTATGTCCCTGTGCGATTTCCAAATCTGTTTTCATCGTATCACCTCTAATTCATTATATCATACCCCTATAGAAAAAGAACATCGTAATGTTCTTCTATCTACTTATTAAAAATACTAGATAATTGCTTTACAACTTTTTTTCCTTCAAATTTCGTTTCAAAATCTTCTTTTGATATATAATTTAAAACATACCTTATCGTTTCAATTAAATAGGTACGCGCATCTTGTTCTGTACATCCACACAATTCAGCAATTTCTCGAGAACTCTTAATCGGTTTATTTGGAAATCCAAAGAAAAGATTTAAGATTTTCTCTTGTACAAAATTCAATTTCATTTCATCTGTTGTCAGTGCTTGCTGTACCATTAAACGTAATGCACGGAAATCTTTATCT
The DNA here is from genome assembly GCA_937944975.1 of uncultured Mycoplasmatota bacterium. Classification (GTDB taxonomy): domain Bacteria; phylum Bacillota_I; class Bacilli_A; order RF39; family UBA660; genus Fimihabitans. The sequence continues at coordinate 165,616 of CALEBF010000012.1, forward strand.
TGCAATTGTAATATGTTGTCCTCATTCACATTAGAAATTTTTTCGACAGATGCTAGGATTGCAGGATTCTTAGCTACTTTAGATTGTTTTAATATTAACTTAGCGCTCTGGATAAACTTTTCTACTTTCCACTCTTTGAAATGGACCTTTTCTGCTATCTCAGAAATTGTCATAGGGGCGACTGTAAAACCATAATAATAATTCACACATATTGCTTCTAGTTTTCCTAATTCAAAACTAGCAAATGTAAATTTTGGAAGCAACGTTTGTCTTTCCCTTACCCACATCTTATCTTCTTTAAGAGACTCAGATGCCTTTTTTTGAATAGAAATAACAGTTTGCTTTAATTCATTTTTAATAGACACGATAGATAACTCAGGATATTTTTCATGTATTTGTTCAACAGAATGACGCGTGGTATCAATACCATAAAATTCGTACAATCTTTGATATTTAGGAAGATTTGGTATCGATTGCAACTGTGAAAGTAAAACCATAATTTCTTCTCTTGAAATCGAATGTAAAAAATCCATCGTCGTATCTTTTTTAGGCATACTTGCCTTTTTATGCAATTCTACTACTCTTGAAAAGTTTGGCAGTCCTTTTTTACTTTCTACTGCACGATCACAACGGAGTACATAATCTATCACAATACGGCACATTTCTGGCACGGATTCTGTCTTATTCTCCAACCACATTTCATACGCTTTTTGATATTCTAATGGAATATATGGTTGATAGATATAATATAAATTTTCATACTCTACTTTCGTTTTTACTGACTCAAAATCTTCCATATCTTTTTGAATGTCTCGCTTACTACGAAATTGTCTTCTTTTCACCCATGCATCATAGTCATTCATACACCCTTTTAAATCTTTTAAAAGGCGACCTTTCATTCCGTAAATACTCTGTTGCGCAATATGCATTCGTTCTACCGTTTTGGTTATCAACTCTTCATACGTGTTTGAAGCAAAATAGATCTCTGCAAATTCACGTTCTCTTGGTGATAACAACATTTTGATCTTCTCATAAACAGGTCTTAGTTGTTCGCGCGTCTGAAAAAAGGATTCGGAATTGCGAGATTTCAGAGGTGCTTTTATCTTCTGCTTCTCCTTATTTTTCTTTTCCACCCACTCTTCATAATTATCACTACATTCTCTTAGTTCTTTTAACAGTTTACTTTTCATGACACGAGCACTCTGTGGAGCGATATTTAATTGTTGTTCTACATTGTTTAAAAATTCTTCCATAGATGTCGATGCAAAATAGATTTCTGCAAACTTTTGCCTTTTTATAGAAAACATAGACTTTATCTTTTCGTAAGTTGGCCGCACCTCTTCCTTCACAGAAAGAAAATTTTCGAAAGCAAGAGATTTTTTCGCTTTCTGTTTATTACTTTGTTTTTTTACCCATGCTTGATAATCGGTTTGAAATTGATGCATTCCTACTCGGAAGTTCGTTTTCATATCCAAAATTTGTGATGGTGCTACATGATACTTGTCAACACACTTCTGTACAAACTCGTCATTTGTATCAGATGACAGGATTAAATCAATGAGTTCTAATTCTCGATCAGTTAAATACGGACGTCCCTTTTCATAAAATTCCCCTGTCCTTTTTTGAAATTTTTTCCATGGATTCGTTGCACTTCTCTTTTCTACCCAAGCCACATAATTTTCTTTACATTCTCTAACTTCTTTCAAAATTTTATACTTCATACGATAAGCACTTTGTAAACTAAGATTCATTTGCTCATGAACCTTTTTCATCAATTCTTCATTTGATGCAGACACCAAATAAATATCTATAAATTCTCTTTCCTTAGATGTCAGAAGTGATTTCATCCCTACGTAATTTTCTCTTAGCGCTTCTCCCAATTCTATAAATTGTTCTTGCTTCTGACTTTCTTCTTTCCTTTCAATTTCGATATTTACTCTCGCATCATCATACTGTGATTTATATAATTTTAATTTTTTTAAAAAGTTGGCCTTCAACGCATATGCGCTTTGTTTTTGTATTCCCATTTGTGATGTTACCACATCTAACATTTCACTATTTGATTCTGATTGAAAATAAATTTGAGCGAACTCTCGTTCTTTTGGTGATAATAACAGTTGTACTTTTTCATAGGTCGGTTTCATCTCTTGTTGTATTTGCTTGAATTCTTTCTTTGCTTTCACCTTTCTCATTTGTTTCTTTTCCGTCCAAGCTTTATAGTCCGTATTACACTCTTTTAATTCTTTTAGGAATAGACTCTTCATGATAGCGACGCTTTGCGCCTGCACTCCCATTTGTTCCTGTACGTTCTTTATCAACTCTTTATTTGAAGACGATGCAAAGTAGATTTGTGCGAAACATCGGTCTTTTTCGTTTAAAAAAGGTTGTGCCTTTTCATATATTATTTTCGCTTCTTTTTGGACTTGTTCAAATTTTTGATTTCTCTTCGCATGTGTCGTTACATTCGATTCTCTTTGATGGGGCGCTTGTTTTTGACCTTGATCAACACCTGTTTTTACTTGCTCCACTTCTTCTTCTACAATTGCGATCGTTGCAAAAGTTCTTAATTGATTATGTATTTGATCTAATATAATTTGAATCGTATCATCAGAGCAAAACGATTGCATATAACTCCGAAATTCTTTTTCGTTTCTTATTCTCAAATATAATTGTAAACAAGAAGAATATAACTCTACCTTCTTCAAAGTACTTGCAAAACGTATTTTCTTTCCATTTTCAAATTTAGATCTCATCTTATGCATCACTCTTTTCTATCAATCGCACTAATGTTTCTTTTAAATATATCGTATCGCTCTTGGTTCTCTTTTTTATTCTTGCTGTTTTAATTCTTTGTCTACGTAATTTTATATTCCTGTGACGGTTATCTAATAACTCTAATATATTATAGTTTGTATATTCAACTCCACTTGGATGAATGACATAAGCATTTTTCGATAAGGCTACGACTGCAACTCCGTAATCTTGCGTTATGACAATATCTTTTTGCTGTATTTCGTTTTCTAATTTTACATCTACACTTTGCATTCCCGTATCTACAATTACGACAATAGCATAATCACAATTTAGAATGTGAGATGTATCAACGTAAACCTTCATTGGAACATGATATTTCTGTGCTACTCTTTCTATCACTTTGATATCTGGACATCCATCCCCATCCACTCGTATCATAAGTATCTCCTTTTTTGCACTCTATTATAACCCACACAATTTATGAAATCAAGTTTTTTCACCAAAAGAAAAAGCGCGATATGCACTTTTTCCCAATACTTACATATAATATTACTGATCACTAATTTCGTATAAAACACCACAATCAATTCGGAAGTTTACTCCATTCGCTTGAAGGGTTGCGACACCATTTGCAGCTCCAGCACTTGGACCTTCTATTGCTAATACTGTGAAGATTGTATTACATTTCCAATAGTTACCTACATATAATACCGCATTAGGATCTTCACCACTTCCATCTGCGTTACATTTGATCAGCGGTCCACATGGAATATAGTCATATTGTCCACATGGTGCTCCATAACAAGTAGCATAACATCCTATTTTCCCGTTGACGTATTCTCCACTCGGTCCATACGCTTCATCGACACGGAATATTCCGTTAATTCTTACTTTACTTCCCACATGTAAAACTTGATCTGCTCCACTCGATACTGGTACATCACTCAAATACTTCCAATCTTCCGTTCCTAATGTATTTACAATTTCTGTATTATCCATAAAAAAAGCATTGTCAAAATCAATTTCGTCGTTCATCGTATAATGATCACCATACGGATATTTATACCAATCAGAACTATCTTTTTGCCCAGTTGCTATTTCGATATGACAGTGAGACCCTGTTGCATTTCCTTTATCTCCTTTGTTTCCTAATTGAACACCTTGGGCAACTATTTGCCCAACATACGCATCAAACGAGTTATCGTGGGCTGTTACAAAAGTAACATAATCGATGTTTCCATTTGCCATACGAACTCTCTCTAACGATTGCCACATTCCTTGTCCGTATTCAGGGACTGTCATAACACATTTTACATCACATGGTGCATAATATGGTTCGTGCGGATTTGTCTTATATCCGATATCTACCGCCATCGTTCCTGTGTGACTTCCTACACCTGCTCCTTGCGTAATTTTTACATACTCAAATGGACATAGCAAATCTTGAATACCACCGCGTCTACTTGTTTGCTCTTTTTGCATGCTATCTCTCCTTTCTAGAACATGAGTGCAATCCTTTTCTCACGTTCTAATCCATTCTATTTGCACGTACAAAAAAAGAAACAACCATTATCACAAATAAAAAGAGATTATCTTTTGGACAACCCCTTTTATTGTATATCAATAATTTAAACTCTATTTCTCTTCTAATAAATCAAAATATACATCATAACTATTTTTATGCTGCGATATAATAGCATCGATCATTTTTTCTTTCTCCTCTTCACCGAATCCTATGTAACTTTGATTTCCAATGATCGTATACGGAACTCCGGATACCTGATCGTTCATCTTTTGAGCGAAACTTTTTAATATTGTTTCGTTTTCTTCATCATACCAGACCTCAAAAGTATTTAAATTATAATATTTGCTATATTCTTTTTCAATCTCGTTAAAAAAGGTAAATTCTTCTTCGCAATGAGGACACCCATTTCCCCAGAAAAAATAAATATTTACTTTTTCTGAATTATATTCTACATCCTGTAAATCAATATTTTCTATTTCTTTCTGATTTTCCTCTTCTGTCGTTTCCGAGTTTACAGTTTGTGAACCTTCTTCTATCGTTACATAATTTGTAACCCAATTATAAAGTGCATCTAAATTTTTATATTGATCTTTATCCTCTTCTTTGTCTGCTTCTAAAAAGTCAACTACCTCTCCTTCGTGAAAAATGACAAACGATGGATAATATTGAATCTTTTCTAGATTACTTTCCTTCACTAATGAAAACGGCATTTGATAAATGGTTAATTGATAAGTGCTTGAAAATTCTTTTACGATCTTTTCAAATGTATCAGATGTGACACAGAGAGGTTGATAGATAAACAGTAAAAAACTCTTTTTTTCTTCCAATTGTTTTTCATATGTTTTTAAATCTAATTCTATTATTTTGCTCGCTTCATAATATTCTTCATCTAACGAAAACTTCTGCTGTTGATCTATACATCCAACTGTACATAGAGCAAAGAGAAAACAAAAACACATGAATACAGTTCGTCTCATTTTTCTACCTCGTGTAATAAGTCAAAATCGATATCGTGATATGTTACCTTCCAAAAATCATAAGAAATAGATCCATCTTTATTTTCTTTTTTGACGGAAATATTGTGGTTTCCCTCGTAATACCAGTATCCTCCAACATTGTAAATTTTATCTTCATCCCATCCGAGTTCGATCAACATCGTCTTCATCATACCTGCGTAACCACCGCCACCACACATCAAAAAGATATTTTTATTCTTTGGAAAATAATATTCTAAAATTTCTTTCGACTCTTCGTAGTTTGCCTGATATTTTCCATCTTCTGTCAGTGTGTACAATGTTTTTCCAGTATATGTTTCTCCCACTTCTTCTGGTAATCCTGTTACATTTACAACAAGTGGAAATGGAATCGCTTCAAATCCTTCCACAAATCCAGATAAATATGCATCTCCCCCAATCGCCTCGTAATTACCTGGATCTTCTAACATTCTCATGTCACGATAGACACTATCGCTACGTCCAAGATATTGATCGATCGTCTCTTCATTTATGTTCTGATCAATTCCAAATTGTTCTCCTCGAATTCCTTTCGTCACTTCTGGTTTTGGTAATTCTTTCAATGTATCATCTTTCGTACATCCACACATACCAAAACATATAGTGAGTAACAATAATATTATAATTTTCTTTCTCATATTTTCTCCCTCCACCTTTATTATAATGAAAAGAGACTCATCTTCCTATAACGAAGTAGTTGAAAAAACTCAACGTAAAGTTGAGTTATTTAGAACAAGCTTGAAAAGAAAGTGGTACTTTATACATCGTCACTTTTCCGTTTTGATCTTCTGCAGAAATCGATAAAAACATACTATTTTCCGAATATTCCTTACATATTTTCGCGTATTGATCTACGGTAAACGTAACAGTTTTCAAGAATTCCTCTAATGTAATAGGTGCATCTTTATCATATTTGAAAGAATCGATTTTCATCTCTAATTTATCGTTTGTCTCATAGAGTGTGCATTCTATTTTTCTATATTGATTTTGATCTTCTCCACCACAATACTGAATGTGGGCAATGTAGATGGATGACTTTTTTTCATTGTATGCGATATTACCTGATATGTTAAAATTATCACAATTACTAGATAACGTTTTAAATTTAAAATCCGAACTATCTTTCTGAAACAAGATCACAGAAATCAAAATAACAAATAAGATTGCGATACCTACAAAGATTGCAATCCACTTTTTATTTTTCTTTGGTGCTTCATTCATTTTTCCATCGAACATTTCTTCTAAACTTACGTTAAAATCTTTACTCATTTCTTTCATCAATGATAAATCTGGTAAGTTTTTCCCATTCTCCCATTTACTCACTGCCTGATATGTCACATGGTACTTATCGGCTAGTTGTTTTTGTGTTAGATGGTGTTTTTTTCGAATTTCTTTTAAAAACTTTCCGAATTTTTCCTGATCCATATCACACTTCCTTACTTACTTTTCTAAATTTTATCATATCCTTTTTCGATTTTCAATTTAAATTCTCATTGAATATGCGCTTGAGTCCATCCTTCGTTAAAACGTAGAGCGTATCGACGACTTCCTCCATATACTTTCGATCGTGAGAGATGCTGATAATCGCTCCTTGATATTCTTTCAATACTTTCCGTATCATTGGATTCGAAAGTGGACTGACATTTCTCGTCGGTTCATCTAACAATAGCACATTGCACTTCTCTAATACCAGTTTCATCAATAGTAATTTTGCTTTCGTTCCGTTACTTAAGTTTTTTATTTTCCCCGTCATCTCATCTTTTGTAAACTTCATATTTCCCAACATCGTTCTAGCTTTTGTCACATCTTCTATGTTGCCACTTGGTGCGATAAATTCTAATACTAACATATCTCCATCTAACACATCGTCATATGTCTGTGGCATATATCCCAATTTGATATCTTCTCTTTGTTTCAACTCTTTATAAATTTTTTTCATCAGCGTCGACTTTCCTACTCCATTTTTTCCAATAATACAGAGATGTTCATTTCCGATCACTTCTAATTTAACGTTGCGTGCTAACACTTTTTCCTTAATTTTTAATTCGTCAATATCCAATTTAAGAACCACCTTTGTCCGAGGCAATTCTACTTTTTCAAAAAAGAAATGAATTCCCTCTTCTACATCAGGAATTTCTGTTAACGATGTGCTCATGAGTTTTTTCTCTTGTGATTTTAAAGCATGCATCTTCTTTTTTAATAGCCGTCCACCATGTGGATCTCTTCTCGTAATTGTATTTTGTTGATGTTCTACCTTCTGCATCACTTGTCTCAATTTTTCTTGCTGTTTTTCATAGTTCCTTCTTTCTGATCTTGCCACTTGTGTTTGCTTCTCGATCGATCGCAATCGATTTTCTACATAACTATCGTAATCACTTCTCAAAAGCGTATGACGACAATCTGTCTTGTGATTGATTTGTTCTAGGTGCAAAATCATATTTGCTGTGTGACTCAACAACGTTTCATCATGTGATACATAGATAATTGGCTTATCTGTATAATTGATAAAATTTTCTAACCATTCTAACGTTTCGATATCTAGGTCATTTGTTGGCTCATCTAATAGTAAAATATCGTCATCTTCTAATAATAAACGTAAAATACTAACTTTTACTTTTTCTCCACCTGATAAATTTTCTACTCTTTCATTCAATACAGAATCACTAAATTGAAATACTTCTAAATATCGGTAAAAATCACCGATCTTGTCATAATAATCTTCATCGTTTTGAAACAGATATTCATACACTGTCTTTTTCAAATATTTATTTGAAATACTCTGTTCCAAATATCCGATTCTATTTCCTTTTAAATTGATGATTCCATCTACTTCTGCATAATCGCATATTCCTAAAATTGCTTTTAATAAGGTTGACTTCCCATTTCCTTCTTCACCGATAATTGCTAGCTTATCCTTTTGATTTAGCGTCAAAGATAAATCCTTTATTATATACTTATGGTTTACTATAATAATTAAATCTTTTATTTCTAACATCTCTTATGCCTTCCTTTCTGGCATAATCAAAGTTTATGCCAAACTTACTTTCGCATCATTCTCATTTTCCCACCTCCATTATTACGTATCATCTATCTATTATTATAACATGAATTTTATAACATTTTCTTGAATGATATGGATATCTATGTTATGATGATGTTGTAAGATATTTCTTACAAAAAAGGAAATACTCAAACGTGTCTAGTTGAGTACTTGCCATTTTGGGGCAAGCACACAATCTATCCGGATTGTGTGCTTTTTTTATCGTCTTTTATTTTACTAAGGTAAAAAGTAAGGCGATGAGTGCGAAAATGATCAAAAGTAAAGATAGAATCAAAAAATCCTTCTTAACCATAAAATCGCCTCCTTCCTATGAAGTCGGCAAGCACACAACCTGTTTGAATATTTCCAATTGATATTTATCATAGCCAAACGATATTGGCAAATAACACAAAAACATTTTTTCTCTTACTTCCTACGAAATTTTCTTACAACATATGAAAATTTTAATAGCTTTTCCTATCATTCCATATCTAATCTATTAACTTTTGAAATAAAGAAAAGAGATTGTAAGTCACAATCTCGATTGAAGATATCTCTCAAACACTCTCAATCCATAATCTGGATTATAGTAATTCGGATATTCATTTAAGTGCGCTAAAGCTATTTTCGCTGTTACGATCAAATCATTATTTGTAACATTTGTCTCTGGACTTACAACACCATGTTCTAGCTCAATGAGAATTCCATCTAAAAATTCTTCCGGTGTAAATTGATCAAATGTCACTCCCAAAACTGATGCAGCATACAACGCATCTTTTAAACTATACATAATATCACCATATTATTATATGTCTTTTGTAAACGAATAATTTCTAACCTATCAATTCTTTTCGATTATAATGCATCATAGTCAATATGAAAAATAAACCAGATATTCCAATACTTAATACCACCATGATAGGATCGATAGAAGTAGAAGTTATGACGTTTCTAATATCTGATAATGTGAAAACTGAAAAATACTTCAAAAAGGATACAGAATCGGCAATCGTCGATAGCATATGTAACATGTAACTAATAAAGACAATTCCTAAACTAATTCCTATCATTTTCTTTGTCTTATGTGTAAATGTTGAAAAGAACATACAAATAAAATAGATCACGACGGATGAAAAAAGTGGAGTTATACTAAGGAAAAGATACTGTTCTTGATCGAAATCTCCGCTGAGTGACAAACCTATAAAATTAAATATACCGATCAATCCTACCATCAATATAATATAGGTCAAACCAGCCAGTACTTTTTGTACAACGATGTCCCTTCTTCTAACAGGTAAACTATTTAAATATTCTATTGTTTTATCGTTTTCTTCTTTTAATAAAATATTAGATCCTAAAATTCCTGCATAACATCCTACAATCAACAACACAAATACAAAGCCTTCTGATTTTAACCATCCATATGCGCTATCCAATGAAGATATATCCATATTGAATGCTTTTAAAACCTCTTCCGGAAATATTTTTATTAAATCATCTATCTTTTGAATACTATCACTATCGATAATAGATGGATAAATTAAAAATACAACAGTAAACATTCCCATAACTATGAATAACCATATCATAAAACTTTTAAAATTTACTTTCATCTCTCTTCGAAACATAAATGCCTCCTACATATAATAATGCAAAAACATATCTTCCAATGTTGCTTCTTCTATTAGTAATTTATCGATATGATACTTGGAAAGTACTTGAATCAAATCATTGATTGACCAAGAATTTTTAAATTTTATCATGTGATCACTTTGCTCTAGCATATCTAACTTTAAATCATGTACTATCTTTTTTACATCCTTGGATTCGATGGTAACAAAGGTTAAATTTTTCCTTTTCATCTCTTCGATTGTCTCTATTTTTAATAAAGTTCCATCTTTGATAAGACCCACTCTATCACACACTTTAGAAATTTCACTTAAGATATGTGTCGAATAAAAAATGGTCGTTCCTTTTTCCTTTTCTTCTTCTAATAATTCATAAAATACTTGTTGCATTACTGGGTCTAATCCACTTGTCGGTTCGTCTAAAATGAGAAGTTTAGGCTCATGCATAAAAGCAAGAACAATTCCTAACTTCTTCAAATTTCCCAAAGACAGGTCTTCTATCTTCTTCGATTCATCCAACTTTAATCTATCTACAAGATTCTCTCTTCTCTTTTTTAAATCTTTTTTATAAAAAGATGCATGATAATCTAATATTTCTCCTACTGTCATATCTTCGTATAAATAAACTTCACTTGGTAAATAGCCAATTTGTTCCTTTAACAGAGTATCATTTTTCTTTAAAATCTCTCCTTCGAACAAAATCGTTCCTTCTGTTTTATGAATCAAATTCATAATAGCACGAATGGTAGTTGATTTTCCTGCGCCATTTGGTCCAATAAATCCAAAGACTTCACCTTCTTTTAAAGTGAGTGATAAATCTTTCACTGCCAATACATTCCCATAATATTTAGTTAACTTTTGAATTTCTAATACTATCTTTTCCATCTATACTCCTCTTTTTATTGGTCACTTCTGTATACATCCGACTTTTCTTAATATATTCCATAATTTCATCATCGGAAAATGTGTCATCTAGAAGGATGCTGATCCAGTGCTTTTTATTCATATGATATGCAGGATAAATTCCTCCTTGATTTAAATGCTGCATTACTGTATCAGGATCTACTTTTACGTTGATAATCTCCATATTTTGATGAACACTTTTGTCTAGTTTGAACCGGTCTATCTCCATAATGACAGCATACCACTTTCTATTATGTCGATTTCGAAATATTCCGTATCCAGGGAACTTCTCCCATAAAAATTCTATCTTTTCTTGATATTTTCTTGTTACATTATATGCGATTCGATTTGCTTGTTCTGTTTGAAAATATTGATTTTGAAAACAACGATCTCTAATCTCTCTTAGTGTCGCACAATATATATCTTTTATGTTACTTGCAAAGCCACCTTTACTTCCGACAATACGAAAACTTGTATATTCTTCACAAACTTGTAAATCATAAATTTTTCCAGAAACATGGCCGTCAAAATCTATACTGATTACGGTTTGAAATTCATCGTTCATAATGTTCTTCGACCATTGATAACAGTCTTCCACCTTGCGAAATCCATATATTTCTAATTTATCAAAATCAACTCTTGTCTTTTGAAATATTTCATCTTCTATTCGCATATGACCATCTCCATCATACGTTTTTATATTATCAATTTTATTTTTTATCTTTTCGATTTTTCTTTTTCAGGTATATCATCCCTATACATATCACAATAATGATTATCATACTGATACCAATAATAATCACCTTATTATGACTTTCTTTTTTGACAGGCTCTGCCATCTTTTTTACTTTCTTTTCTTTTTTCTCTCTTGTGATATTTAACACATATTCTTTTACAGTACCATCCTCTGCTGTCACAGTGAGTTTTACTTCATTATCTCCAACCTTTAGATCGTACTCTCCGATTCCTTCTACTGTGGATTTTGTGTCCTCTACCGTAGCCTCTATATTGATTTTATCAATTTTATTTTTGACTGATATTTCATATTCTGTAATATTCGGCTGGAATGTAATTTCTCCAGAACTTATCTTAATTTCACTTAAGTTCGTATTATTTGATTTTACCACTTCTGGTGTTGGCGTCGGCGTTGGTAACGGTGTTTGTTGTATTTGTACTTTTGGTTTTGGAGCAACATCTAAATAAATATAACCCGTAATTCCATAACGATCTGGTGAAAGAGTGTACTCACATGCTACTTTCTTTGCATTTTGGCGACACTGTCTATCTGTTTCTTCACTTACTCCATTTTGAATACATGCTACATATTCTGGCGATGTTTCATCGATACATGGTCCTGTTGAATCCCAAACTCGTATTACATTTCCAGCGACAGATTCTACATATCCAACATGTCCATAAGCTGTCCATCCTCCCCATACAACAATAGAATTAGCACGTGGTGTTGTTCCGACACTATATCCTGAATTAAGTGCATCTTGATACCAATTTTTGGCATTGCCCCAACCTGGAAGTACAACACCTGCTTTTTCATAAGCCATCTGCCATGCATACCAAGTACAGTTTGTTCCATATGGCCCTGTTTGTTGATAAGGATTTGCTAATATCGTCTGTATTCCTATTGTACCCATAATCGTAGCAATAAGAAGCATCTTACATATTTTTTTCATTTTTTATTTTTCTCCCTCTCTATGTCTTCTCTTCCATTCTTTAATTCGCTCTAGTCTTTCTTTCAATCGAGCTTCATTACCATATGTTCCTGGCTGATAATATTCTTTTCCTTTTAAAGTTGGTGGTAAACACTCCATCGTCGTTAACTTCTCTTTATAGTCGTGGGCGAATTGATATCCTTTTCCATAATTTAATTCTTTCATCAATTTTGTTGGCGCATTACGAATCACTAGCGGAACAGGTTCTGCGAGCATCTTTTTAGCATCTGCACTTGCTTTTTGATAAGCGATATCACATGCATTCGATTTTGGTGCGAGTGACATGTAAATTACCGCCTCTGTTAGATGTACATTACACTCCGGCATTCCAATAAAATGACATGCATGATATACATTGATCGCCACATTGAGAGCGTTTGTATCAGCAAGGCCAATATCTTCTGATGCAAATCTCGTAATTCTTCTTGCGATATAAATTGGATCTTCCCCTGCTTCTAACATTCGTGCAAGCCAATAGACTGCTGCATCCGGATCACTATTTCGCATCGATTTATGAAGAGCAGAGATAATATTATAGTGTTCTTCTCCATTCTTATCATATAAGAGTGTCTTTTTGGTGAGACATTCTTCCATAGATTCGTCTGTCACGATTACTTTTCCGTGTTTATCAGTATCAGCGTTGGTTACAATCATATCAAGAGTTGTAAGCGCCGCTCTTGCATCTCCATTCGCAAACTTTGCAATGATATCGAGCTGTTTTTCTGATATATCGACACTTTCACTACCAAAACCTCTTTCATCAGAAAGAGCTCTTTTTAAAAGTTTCAAAATATCCTCACTTGATAACTCTTTTAGTACAAATACCCTACATCTTGATAACAAGGCATTATTGACCTCGAAAGATGGATTTTCCGTCGTCGCTCCAACCAATATAATAGATCCTTTTTCAACGTATGGTAAAAAGGCATCTTGTTGTGCTTTATTAAATCGATGAATCTCATCTACGAATAAAATCGTCTTAATTCCTAATTTTTTATTGTTTTCAGCATCTTCCATCACTTTCTTAATTTCTTTAATTCCTGAAGTTACCGCTGAAAAAGTAATAAATCTAGATTTCGTTTCATGAGCGATCACACGTGCAATCGTCGTTTTCCCAACCCCAGGAGGACCCCAGAATATCATAGACGATACATTGTCACTTTCAATCATTTTTCTGAGCAGTTTATTTTCTCCCAACAAATGCGCTTGACCAACAATTTCGCTTAACTTTGCCGGTCGCATGCGAGACGCCAATGGTTCACTAGCGGGTAAATCAAATAATGATGTCTGTTCCATAAATCCATCACCTGTTTCTGTCTTTATTATACACGAAAAAAGATAGTTTGCCTATCTTTCTTCCATATGTGATTTCTTATTCACTTATCCATTTTATATACTCGTTCTTATCTTCATTGCCTGTAAATCTTCTATGATTTACAAAAGTAAAATTTGGATATGTTCTTTTTAAATCTTCATAACTTTCCTTCGAAGATGATCCACCACTTGTCACAAAGACATAAATTTTCTTGCCGACTAAATTGTTTTCCTCTAAAAATGTGTTGACAACGCGTGGTGCAACTCCCCACCATACAGGAAAACCTAATGCTACTTTATCGTACATTTCTACGTGTTCTATTTTATCTTTCACTTTAGGTCTTGCACTTGGATCTATCATCTCACGAGATGATCTACTTTCTTTATCATTCCAATCTAAATCAAAAGATGTATATGGCTCTGTTGGTACAATTTCAAATAAATCAGCATCCAATTCCTTCGATATTTTTTGTGCGACTTGTTCTGTTACTCTATCTGCTGATGCTGAAAAAAAGCTTACTAAAATTTTACTCATAATGTTCCCCCTATCAATACTTTAATCCATTTAACCAGTCTGTAACATCTGCTTTCGATGTCGATAATCTTTCACCGTCTATCCAGTGTATATCACTATTATAATTTTTTAATGTATCTAAACTCGTTTCAATTCCAGATCCACCTGATGTACAAAATGGTATTACTGTTTTACCTGATAAATCTGTCTCATCTAAGAAAGTTAAAATAATTTTAGGTACATCTCCCCACCAGATTGGATATCCTAAATAAACGATATCATAAGAAGAAAGATCGATCGTATTTTTAATTTTTGGTCTTGCACTTGGATCATTTTGCTCTTCATTTGCTCTACAATCATCGTTATTATAATCTAAATCACGATCTGTATATTTTTCCTCTGGCTCGATTTCGAATAATGTTCCTCCTGTTTCCTCCTGAATATACTGCGCAACCATCTTAGTATTTCCTGTTGCTGAAAAATAGACGATTGCTACATTTTCATTTTCAGAAACATTCCCATTGATACTTTGTTCACCCTCTTCTGCATTCGAAGAATTTTCTGATGTTAATAAGAACCACGCAGTTATTCCAATTACTACAACGAATATTGTGACAATAAAACCTATTACTTTTTTATTCATGTTATCACCTATTTTTATCTTGGTATCTTATCAATTTCAAAAGTTGCATGATCAGGAATCGAATCGTATACTTCTTTTTCACTTCCTCGTTTGATCGCTTCTTGATAGTACCATTCTTTATATTCGATCTCTTGCAAATAATATTGAAATTGTTGAATTTGATCCAAGATGTTTTGCTTTTGCTCTAGAATCAACTTCTGACGTTCTTTTAGTGTCGTATCCCCTTCTTGTGCGAGATCTACATACTCTTTAATCTTTTTGATTGGCATATTCGTATTTTTTAAACAGTTTAATACTCTCAACCATTTAAAATCCTCGTCTTCGAACATACGAATTCCATTGACTCTCTTCACATTGGGGAGCAATCCTTCTTGATCATAATAACGTAGAGTTGATGGAGCAACTCCCATCATTTTTGCAACTTCTGTAACTTTGTAAGCCATACCTTTACTCCTCTCTATCTTTATTATAAAAGTTAAAGCAGTCTTTAAGTCAATAGAAAAATTAAAAATATTTCAAAAATATAAAAGTAGGATGTTTCTCCACCTACTTTATCCTTGATGATTTTTTTCTAAATCTACAAATTTTTAATCGAATTGTGTCTGCCAATATTCATCATCGCATGCTTGAAAACACATTTCAATTTGCTCTTTCGTATTTTTTTCTACTGCTAATAAAGGAAGTTCATTTAACGAGAAGTATTTTGCTTCGGTTGTTTCGATATTTTTTTGAAACTCTCCTCCTATAACATCGCATAATACAAATATTTTACAAACACTATAAGCATAAATTGGTTGATTGTGTTGATTCCTATCTTGAACTGCAACCAGTTTTTTAGGTACTACATCAAGTCCTGCTTCCTCTTTTACCTCTTTTACTGTATTGCTGCCAACAGATTCTAACACGTCACACCAACCACCTGGTAAAGACCATGTTCCATTATTTTCACGTACTAATAAGATTTTATTATCTTTTATGATTGCTGCTCTCGTATCGACTTTTGGCGTTTGATACCCCGATTCACTACAAAAGACATTTTCAATCTGTTTGAAATCCAAATCCGTTTTCAATTGAATCATAGCAGCAGAAATCTCTCTTAATCTTTCATACCGTTCTTTGTCGTATTCATTCGATGTATAAGCAAGCCCATTTTGCGCTAAACTTTGCACTTCCATGGCGAGTGCTAACCATTGTTCCATCTTTTGCAAATACCTCATCCCCTTTGATACAAAAAACATCCTGGCTCATGAGAGTTAATTATCCCAATTGCCTGTAAAAACGAGTAGATAATTGTACTTCCAACAAAAGTCATCCCTCTTTTTTTTAAATCTGATGAAAGCTTATCCGATAAATCATTAGTTGTTTTATCGAATTCATATAATATTACATCGTTCGTAAACGTCTTTAAATAATGAGCAAACGATCCATACTCCTTTTGTATTTCCATAAACACTTTAGCATTCTTTACACTTGCCTCGATTTTTCTTCGATTTCTAATAATTCCTTTATTCTCTTGCAACGCTTCAATCTTTTTATCATCATAACAAGATATTTTACGATTATCAAATTGATCATACGCAGCTCTAAACTGTTCTCTTTTATTTAAAATACATTCCCAAGAAAGTCCAGCTTGAAATGATTCTAGTAGTAACATTTCAAATAAATAGTCGTCGTCCAGTTTTAACGTTCCCCATTCTTCATCGTGATATTTAATATATAATGGATTTTTTAAATTACACCATTTACATCGATTCATAGCGCTGTTCCTTTCTTAGGTATAGTAAACTTGTTCATATCGTTCTTTTCTAATTCAAGCAACTTTATTTTATTTTGTATTCCTCCACCATATCCAGTTAAACTTCCGTTCTTTCCAACAACTCTGTGGCAAGGAATGATAATGCAAATCGGATTCCATCCGACCGCACCACCTACCGCCTGTGCAGACATTTTCTCTAATCCTCTTTCTTTTGCGATCGTATCTGCGATATCCTGATAAGTCACTACCTTACCATAAGGTATCTTATTCATGATATCGATGACTTTTCGTCGAAACGGGGTTAAATTTTCTATTTTATACTTAGGTGTAAAATCTGGATTTTCCCCACTAAAATATATGTCTAACCATCTTTTCGTCTCATCAAATATTGGTAGATCCTTCTTTTCAAAGTTTCCTATGTGTTTTAAATCATCTCTAGAGCCTTGAAACCAAAGACCTGTTAAATAAGTTCCATCACTTGTCATGCACAAGTTTCCAAAAGAAGTTGAATACATCGTCTGGTACATAATATACTTCCTTTCTTACTTACGATCTTTCCATTCATGATATAAAATATCTTTTAAAACTAACATACTATCTAAATCATTGTATCCATAATCCATCTTCAGTTGCTCTAACATCTTGCGTATCACACTCGCATATCCATCGATATTAACTACTTGCTGATACGTCGCCAACACAGGATACTTCTTACTCCAAGCATTGGTCCAATCCACCTTAGCTTCTTTTTTTTCATCTGTATTTTTTATAATATGCTCAATTTCTTTTAGATCGACATCGAATTCTATTAACTCATCTAAAGAAAGATGATATATTTTGGCTAATGTTTTAGATTGATAGATATCTGGCACAGTTTCATCTGTTTCCCACTTTGAAATTGTCTGACGACTGACTCCTAATTTTTCTGCAACAGCTTCTTGTGATAGTCCCGCTTTTTTTCTCGCTTGCATTAAATGATTTCCTAAATTCATTTTCTTCCCTCCAGCACTAGTATACTACTTTCTGTTCATCTATGCTATCAACAGTCGCTTGCAATTATGCCCTTTTTATTAACAATTTATCTTCTTACCTTTTTCATTTTCAATATATTCGTTATCATCTGAATTCATATGACGGCTCCAATTCTTACTGATTTTCACTTAGTTGCTGCCAATGCAATCCATTGTCATTACTGATGAATGTTATTTCTTTATCTTCGTAACCATCTCTATTTGAATTCAATCGATAAACAGAACACTTCATTTTTAAACTATCTTTTTCATAATAAGGTATTTTTTCTATCGTGATATAATCGACATCTGGATTTTCGTATTCCACATTGACAGATGTAAATGTCTTACCACCATCATTTGTAACCATCAGTCCTTGGTTATTATTATTTAAATCAATATTTCCTGTCGAAACTGCAAATCCTAGCGTCTTACTAAGAAAGACAAATTTTGCTTCATTGCTTACTTGAATCGGATCTTCAGATACGACATAAAAACTTTCTCCATCGTCTTTACTTTTAATTACATGCACCAACATATTTTGCCCCGATACATTATCTATTTTAGAAAATCTTAATATCGTTTGATCAAACTTCTTTTCGTATAATACTTCTCCGTCCTCTGGTAATATGTAATTTTCATTTTCATTAAATTTATCATCTCCACTTATATCATTTTTTATACGATCAATGATCTTTCCGTCTTTACCTTTTATAAAAATTTCCATTCTTTTTGCTCTTATTTTCCCATTCTTATCATAATACGTATATTCTACTTGATCCGCACTGTTTGGATGTTCAAATGGATCAAAATCGCCTTCTCCAAAATCACCGTGCACTCTTACCTTCGTTCCCATGAGTAATGGTCCATAGTAGTCATAATAATCTACATCGACATGAAGAAATGATCTCACAACTGCTACATATTTTTTCCCGTCTAACACTACCGTATGTTCAGGTCGATAACTAAATAACAAACCTATCTTAATAAAAGGAAACGAAACAAAGATCAATGTTGCCATGAATATAAAACTTAATATAGAAATCGTAATGATAACTTTTTTACTTTCCGTCGATTTATATATTTGTTGAAGTATTCCTACAACAAACCCAACTACAGATACAAAATTGATTACTATGATCATCCACGTTCTGAATCTGATGTTCATCAAGTACAAAATAAAACTTAAAATTAGGTTCACGCCAATAAAAATGAAATCATATATAAGTATATTTTCTTTGATTTGATTCAATCTTCTTTTCATAATCTATCACCTATTTTAAGATGATTCCCTTTTCGTAATCATCTAAATAATTTTCTTTGAGTATTAGATTCTTATCTTTAATGACAAACGTTGAAACATTCGGTATTTCTAAACCGCTCTTTTGTTCTGAAATCTCAGTTCTATAATAGACAAGTTCATCTTCCTTTATCTCAAATGTTCCATTGGACGCTTCTAACACCGTACTTTCATCATTACCATAATAAATCTTAAGAGACGCTAGCCATTTGTTACGGCCATCTTCCTTTTTTAGAGAAGGGATAAAATAAATTGACAATTCTGATTCTTCGTCATTCAAAGTCCGTATTGTATTCAACATTCCTAATTTTTCTTTATATTCTTTAATTTGCAACTGATCACAATAATTGCCATTTTTAATATTGTAACTTGCTGTATTATAAAGTATGTTTCCTGTTACAGAATAATTTGCAACCGTTACATCTACATCACTATCGTAATAATAAGTTGTATCATTGCAAGCGATATGTTCTAACGTATTCAAATAATTTTTCATCTCACTTTTTAGAATGTTTTGCCCCCTAAAACTTTTATACGAGTAACTATCTTCATAATTCTCCAAGTGCCATGAAAACTTAGGTATTCCAAGATGAATTAACTTATCCTCGTTATGCGTATATCTGATAGGAATGATATCATAACCAAACGGAATCAGTTTAAATAAGACAACGCTTAAAATTATGAAAAAAGGTAGCATGATTAAGATCGTCTTTTTTATGACCTGTTTTTTTAATTTTCGTCTTTCTTCATTTAATATTTTTTCTACATCGACATGATTCTTCTGTTCTATTTGTAAAATACTATAAATATCCGTACCTAATTCTGTCGCTAACTTTTCAAGAAGACTAATATCTGGCAAACTTAACCCTCGTTCCCATTTACTAACAGCTTTATCAGTAACAAATAATTTAGCTCCAAGTTCTTGTTGTGTTAAGCCTTTTTCTTTTCTAAGGGATGCAATAAACTTTCCAATTTTATTATTATCCATATCTCTCACCTCAACACTATTATACTATAAAAATAGATTTGAGCACTCGACTGTTAGTTTACTCTATCTTTTTCATTCTTTATTTTCAGTTGAAATTTTTTTAATTCTATCAACACCCATTTTGGTAGTATGAATTTTATCTATGTTGGATAACAATATTCCTTTATTCATTTATCATCAACTCCATAATTCATTATCTTAATATTAAATATCATCCAAATCAATTACTTTAGGACATGCATTCTTAAGTATACATTGATTGCATCTTGGCTCTTTGGGCCTACAGATAGTTCTTCCTAATTTCCAACAAGTTAAATCTATAACACCTGGAAATTCAGGATTGATAGAACGTGCCTTATAAATTATCTTATCTATATTGTTCATATCTTTTTTCTTAATCAATCCCATTCGCTTAAATAGCCGTTTCACATGAATATCTGGAGATATATCTATAGAATAATAATCAGATAATGGTATTTTAAAATTTCTAGCAAGTATATTGGTCGCCATGGTGGCAATTTTAATTCCGATGCCATCAAAGTCTAAAAATCGTGACACTACTGTCGCACTACTAGGATTTCCTTCCCATATATTAGAAGCATCGCTGTTATATTCTTCAACTATTTTTTGGACAGTTTTATAAAAAACTGTTGCCATATCATCGTTAAATCTATGTAGTTTTTTTTCATTAAATATTCTTTTATATTCATCTAAAGTGACATGATACAAAGTATCTATAGAAAAATCTCCTAAAGCCTGTTTTATTTCATAAGGTATAGACCAAGCTCTATCAGCATTAATTTGTCTATCCATCGCACAAGCTAAAACAAAAGCATGAGGATAATTTTCTAAATCACTTACCAATTTGTTTTTGTTCTCATCAGAAATTAAAATAACCTCTTTTACTTTTTCATATTCTTTGATAGACACTTGCTTTAATTTTTCTTCTATTGACTTTGAATCGATTAAATTTTGTTTTTTATTATTTTTCAACACCTATACATCACACCTTCATATTGCTATTTATCTATTGCATAGGATTAAAATAATTTTTAGCTTTTAAATGATTTATATTATCTTTAATCCAGCTATTATTAGCAATGATCTTATTGATTTTCATTTCAATTTTCATAGATTGTGTTACAATTATCATTTCATTTTCTAGTAATCCATTTTTCATTTTAAAATTTGTTATATCCTCCCATGAAATAAATAAATTATCATCAATCATCCAATCTCCCCTAACAGGAAACAAATTAATACCTTTTGTACTAAACCCAAATAAATATGAAGTTGCTTGTTCAAAAGCCATTACATTTACTATTCCTGTAGGTAAAACCCATTTTACTTTAGCTTTTGTATGTCCACACAAAACATTATGACTATAGTCAAAGTTATATTTTTTTAATTCACTTTTCACTTTTTCTAAACTTAACATTATTTCCTCCCATAATTAATTATTATAAAAATGATTGCACTCGATTAGATATTCGTTATTTTCTTTTACCCATTGATTCATTGCTTTAGTTTTGGGTATTTTCATTTCTATTTTCCCGTTATTTAATTTTAACTGTATTTCGTCTTCCAAAATTAATCCTTTTTTAAACTTAAAACTTTTTAGATCATTCCAGGCAACGAAAGATTTTCCCATTACTTGATATTTGTTATTCAAATCTAATGGAAAGAAAGCTATCCCATTTTCATCAAAGTATATAAAAAATGGTTGAAATTGATCAAATGAATATATACTAATACCTACTAATGGTAAAATCCATTTTATTTTCATTTTAGGATGTCCAAAAGTTATAGCATTTTTATCTTTTAAATTATACTCTTTTATTACCTCTTCTAATTGTTCCTCTAACATATTTTTCTCTCCCTTTTAAACTACTGTGTTTATTAAGATCATTATATCATGAAAAAAGCAAATCTTCTACAGCGTCGATTTGCTCCATACATCTTAATTTATCATTTGCAAAAATGATCTATGTTATCTCTATCATATTTTTGATTTTTCATCACTTTAAATGTTTCATTATCTTTGTTTACATTACATCTTATCACATCGTAAAATGGTGTATCATAATACATGACATGTTCTCCTGAAACTTTTACTAATGAAAATCTTGGCGCTTGATGAATACGAACAACACCAATATAATCTACTGCCATCAATACCACTACAAATATTAAAAAATAACTAAAATTACACATTAATCTTTTCGGGTATGTGAAACGTTTTGTAAATTTACTAACACCCATCAAAGAAATGATTGCACCAAAAACTGAATAGATAGATCCCCAACTACTTTCACTAGGAAAGATTCCAATCGCAGTAATTGAAATGAAAGCTCCAAATACCATGAGTATCAAACCAATAAAGTTATTTTTATTCTCTATTTTTTTATTAGTGTAGTCTATTGTGTTGATTATATTTTCTTCTAGTTTCTCTTGATATTCTTTTTCTTGAACTTTTTCCCCACTCATCAAGTCATTTACGGAAATATCAAGCTCATTACATAAAGGTTTAAATAGCGACAAATCAGGCATATTTCTTCCATTCTCCCAATTTCCAACAGTACGATCTGATACACCTAATGTTTCTGATAATTCTCGTTGTGTCATATTTTTCTCTTTTCTGCACTGTGCAATAAATTTACCGATTTTTTCTTGATTCATCTTTTCTCTCCTTTCACAACACTATTTTATAATGTTAAATTTTTTTATTACAGGAAATATTTCAAGGGTACGGATCAATTTCTATCTACCGACTATTTATAATAAATATTATACTATGGAAAAAGCAGATCTTATACAATCTTGATCCGCTTTATAAATTGTAATTTATTGAATAGACCACTTACCATTTTTATCTTTTCTATATGCTTTTTTTCCATAATCCAAATTTGCTATTTTTTTTATTGATTTATCCATTTCATATATTTCTTCTAATGCAACTATTTTTGATTCTTCAACACTGTGTTCTCTACCACATAGGAATTGCCAGCATCCGTCATCAGCATCATGACTAACATATAATATAGGTTGCGTTTCATTGAGTATATGAACACAGGTAATAACAGCAGTATTTGGCTTATCTTTAAATGGGAATTTTTTAAATAAGTTCATATATACACCACACTTTCAAATTACTATTTATTTAACTCTTTTTCTAAATCTCTCATATATCTTTTTTGTTGACTTTTTAAATACGACTTTGCCAACAATTTCATAATAAAACTATTTACTTCTATTTCTTCAGTAAAATCTAGTTCAATATTACCATTTGGAAGTTCCTTAAAAATACCAATCCATCTACCTTTTAAATTAGCATTTTTTAGGTCAAATTTATATTCTTTTAATTTTTCTTTTGCAGTAATAGTAAAATATGTAGGAAAATTATTTGTAGTATATTCAACAAAATGTGTGTCATCTATAATTACGATTTTAGATAAATCACTTCGCCAAGCATAATTAGAATTATCTGTAATAATATTCCACAACTTATTTCTATCACAAGAAAATTGCTTTTTAATATTTGATCTAATCATAATTCCTCCATTAAATTTGAATTATAATTCTATTAAACTATTTTCAAAATCTTTCACATAGTATTTTATATTTTTTGTTCCTTTTGAAACGATAGTGTGTCCTTCTTCTTCAAGTAATCTTTTTTGTAGTTCTATTGCTTCAGGATATTTTACATTTAATTCGCCATCTGATTTTAATGTTCGCCAATAAGGGGTAATATCTTCATTTCTTTGGTAACTAGCCCAAGCAACTATATTTACAAATATTCCTGCTGTCATTGGATCAGTAAAATCGGCATTATTTTGTTTTGCGAGATAATCTCTCATTTGACTTACTGTAACTAATTTCCCTTTTGGAACTTTTTTCATAAGGTTGTCATAATAAAGTGGTGGTGCAAAAAACATTTTAGTTCCACCATACTTTTTTATTGTTTTTTCATCTTCGACTATTTGTATTTTAGGCATATCCTTATTATTTTTCATCATAGCATTAAAATCCTTTTTGTTTTCATTAGCCATACTATCAACTCACTTTCAAATTACTATTTATTTTTTTCTTTTTTAAATTTTTCATAAACTGCTAATTGAGAAAATATAGCACAGAATAAACTTGGAATTACAGCATATCCTGCATTTACTTGTCCTTTATTAAACAATACATAACCTGCACCTATAAAAGTTATAATCATAAACATAAGTGTTAAAACTCTAAATATTTTTTCTTTATTCATTTTTTACCTCCCATACAAATTACTATTTAACGTTCTGTTTAGATCATTATACCATTTATTTTTAAAATGAAAAAGATAATACTATAGAGAAATATGAACATGAAAAAACTAGGCAAAATACCTAGTTTTGATTTTCTATATGGTAGCGACGGAGGGGATCGAACCCCCGACCTTTCGGGTATGAACCGAACGCTCTAGCCAGCTGAGCTACATCGCCATATCAAAGTCAACGTATTCATTATATCAAACACATCGACATTTGACAATATCTTTTTTACATTTTTATTATTTTTGTCTTTCGATTAACGATTCTCCTGTCATTTCTTCAGGCTTTTCTAACCCCATTAAATCCAAGATCGTCGGTGCGATATCACCAAGTTTTCCTGGGTGTAATTTCAGTCCTCTCTCCGTGATGATGAACGGAACTGGATTGGTCGTATGAGCCGTTAAAATGTTATCATTTTCATCTAACATTTCTTCACAATTTCCATGATCGGCAGTTACAATTAAAATACCGCCTAATTCCATAACACGATCATAAATCTTTTTAAGATCACGATCTACAGTTTCCACTGCTTCTATCGCTGCTTCTAAAACACCTGTATGCCCTACCATATCTCCATTCGCAAAATTTAAAATAACTAAATCTGTATGAGGCAATTCTGCTAAAAGTTTTTCTGTTACTTCATCTGCGCTCATCGATGGTTTTAAGTCATATGTAGCAACTTTAGGAGATGGTATCAATATCTTCTTTTCGTTTTTATATTCTACTTCTTTTCCACCATCAAAGAAGAACGTAACATGAGCATATTTCTCTGTTTCTGCAATTCTCAACTGAGATAAGTTTTGTTTTTCAATATATTCTCCTAAGATATTCGCAAGTTCTGGATCGTTGAATGCATGGGGTGCTTTTACCGTATTTACAACAGGTAACATCGTAATCGTCTTGACGTTGTGAAACTCTACTGTTTCCATGTCAACTTCCGTTGGGTTGGTAATAGCTGTAAATAATTCACGTAAGCGATCCTTTCTGAAATTATATGCGATCACTCCATCGTTTTCTTCGACATTTCCATGTTCCGTAAATTTCGCAGGCAAGAAAAACTCATCGATTACTTCGTTGTGGTAACTTTT
The DNA here is from genome assembly GCA_937944975.1 of uncultured Mycoplasmatota bacterium. Classification (GTDB taxonomy): domain Bacteria; phylum Bacillota_I; class Bacilli_A; order RF39; family UBA660; genus Fimihabitans. The sequence continues at coordinate 191,126 of CALEBF010000012.1, forward strand.
TTCAATATAATCGTGAATTGATGGTTCTACTTCTCCCACGTTATTTACGATGACATCATATGCCTTTTTAAGTCTATCAAAATTATTATCGCGATCCATCGCGTAATATCTTCCACTGACAGATGCGATCGTTCCAAATCCTAATGCCTTTAATTTTTCTTCTACTTTTGAAAGATACTGATATGCACTTTTTGGTGCGACATCTCTACCATCTGTAAATAGATGAAGATAGACATTTTTTACATTTTCCTTTTGGCACATATCTAAAAGTGCTAACAAATGATTAATATGAGAGTGGACACCCCCATCACTAATGAGTCCCATAATGTGCAATTTTGAATTGTTTTCTTTGACATGATTCATAACACTTTTGATGACGTCGTTTTCAAAAAACGTCTTTGTTTCAATCGCTTGATTGATGAGTTCAAGTGGTTGATATACAATTCTCCCTGCACCAATATTCATATGTCCTACTTCGCTATTTCCCATTTGTCCCTTTGGTAGCCCAACAAGCTGTCCTGATGCTGTTAAAGTCGTATGTGGGTATTCATTCCACAACTGATTAAAAACAGGATTATTCGCAAGCGCTACCGCATTTCCATGCGTTTCTTCTCTCAATCCATATCCATCTAAAATCGTGAGTACGATTGGTTTTTTCATTTTATCATCCTCCTATATTGATTTTGACTACGTTACCATTATACCATGATTCCCTCAGTTTCTCTATCTTTTTCTCACATTGTATTCTCATTATAAATATGATACGATACCTAATACATGGGTGGTGAGATTATGATATTAAACGTCAGTGGTAGAACCGATATTGTTGCCTATTATACTCCCTGGTTTTTAAATCGCATCAAAGCGGGGTTCTTCGATGTACGCAACCCATTCTATCCAAAACAAGTGAGTCGCATTTTCTATCGTGATGTCGATGCGATCGTATTTTGTACGAAAAATCCAATTCCTATCATTCCACACTTATCCGAAATACAAAAGCCATGTGTATTTCATATCACAATCACTCCATATAAAAAAGAAATCGAACCACATATTCCTCCAAAAAGAAAAATAATAGAGGCCGCGAAACAAGTCTCTAATGTCATTGGAAAACGTTTTGTATATATTCGCTACGATCCCATTTTTTTAAATTCTACTTATACCCTTGACTATCACGTTCGTGCATTTCGTCATCTCTGTGAACTATTAGATGGTTATACGACACATATCATCGTATCCTTTCTAGATCATTATAAAAACGTAGATAAAAATAAAGATATTCTAGACGAACATCCACTCACCGAGAAGGATTACGAATTCATAGGAACCAATTTTAGTGCGATCGCAAAAGAGCATCACATGACGGTTCAAACATGCGCAGAACATCGTAATTTAAAAGAATATGGCTTTATTGTAGACGATTGCATTAGTAAAAATTTAGCTTATCTTCTCACGAAAAAGACAAATTTCAAAGAATGGAAAGCTAGAAATAAAATGTGTCACTGTGTTGAAATGGTCGATATCGGTGCATATAATAGTTGTTTTCATAAATGTAAATATTGCTATGCCAATTATAGCGAAGAAAAAATCGAATCCAACATGAAACAACACGATCCAAATAGTTCTCTTCTAATTGGAACATTATCAGATGAAGACCAGATTAAAACAAGAAAATAAGCAGTCCCCTGCTTATT
>CALEBF010000013.1 GCA_937944975.1 uncultured Mycoplasmatota bacterium
TTATATATTTCTAAAATTATACTAAATCATAATCAAGTTCTTGAAAATTGTTGAAAGATTAAAAATAACATTCAACTTATTCGTAAGATATAGAAATATATCTTTTTCTTTTAGACACCCAAAATCATGTTTCAGACAAGTAATAATAGGGTTTAGACAAACAAAAAATAAAAAGTAGAAAAATAGAAAAAATAAGGTCTACGAATGGAAAAATATGGTATACTAAGAATATCCGACAAAATAAACAAAGAGCAAAAAATGTCGAATTTTGTGACATTCTTATTGCAAACCATAGAAAAGCCTATGGTGAATATCGCTATCATTAGCTAATGGCGATTATAATTCAAATAAAAGAAGAAAGAGGGAATTTAAAATGATTAATTTTGTAGTAGTGGATGATGAAGCATCCGTATTAAAGAAAGTCGAAAATACGATTAATGAAACGATGATGAGTAACAATATCGATTATAGGATTCACTCGTTTTTATCATTTGATAAGGATTTCTATTCTTTAGCGAATGATACTTCCAAAAGAAAAGTATATATTTTGGATATTCAAGTTAATAATGACTCTGGAATTGATGTCGCAAGAAATCTAAGAGACGACGATGTAGAAAGTATCATTATCTTTTTAACAGCTTTCGCAGATTTAACCGGTATTGTAGTGGAAGATACAATTATGCCGCTTACTTATATCAATAAATTTGATAATTCTCATGATAAATTGGTAAATGCAATCAACAAAGCATTAACGATATCAGGTAAAAAGAAAATGATTCGCTTTTGTGAAAAAGGATCCGTATTCACGATCCCAACGAAAGATATTTTGTATGTAGCGAGAGAAACAGTAGAAAGAAAATCTGTCATCGTTACAGATTATAATGAGTTTAGATCTATTAAGTCACTAGTAGAATTATCTGAAATGTTAGGAGAACCATTCGTAGAATCTCATAGAGCATGTCTAGTGAATATGGATAGAGTTCGAATTATAGATAAAAGAAATCGAACAATTACGTTCGATAATGGGATGACAACCAATTTAGTGTCACCAAATTTTAAAGTAGAGGTTCCGAAGTATGCAAGAAATATTTGAAGCTTTTCTTAGCTCATGGTTGTTATGTTTTTCCATTGTGTACATGTGGAATTATTTAACCAAGAGATCTTTTCAATTGACAAATTATAAATTATACGCGTTAACCACATTATTATATTTGGCTGGAATTGTTGGAAATAATATGGTTGTAATATACTTGAAATTTTTATTGATTACAACTTTGTTTGCGGTCATTTATAAACTATTTTATAAAAGTAATGTTCAAGAAAGTATCATAACCGTAATTTTTGTTCAACTCGTTATAACAATATCAGAATTCATAGGTGTCTTTGTTATTGGAGTGATTTTTCAATATGATTTAGAAAAATTTATGAATGAGATTTTTGGAGCAGCCTTCTTTAACATAATAACTATTATTTTATCAATTTTAATTGTGAAAATTCCAATTGTTTTGAAAATATATAATTATATTTTAGACTTCACAAAACACGAATAAAAGATACCAAACTGTATTAATCACCTTGATTTTAGCAATTACAATTAGTATTTTAATGTCAATAAATTATTTTAACTTGGATTATATAACAACACTAATTATTAATTTTACATTTTTACTCATTTATACAGGTATTTGTATTGCTATTATGAAAGAAAAGAATGAAAATGAAATATATAGAATTAGCTACGAAGAACAACAGAAGGCATTACAAGATAATGTTCTCTTGCTTGATCAAGAATGTATGAAGAATCACGAAAATGTCAATCAGTTATATACAATAGAAGGGCTAGCTCGAAATAATGATACCAAAGGTATTTTAGAATATATCGGTGTTGTTATCAAGGAGAAAAAGCAAGAAGACAATACATTAACGCGAAGAATTAAAAGAATACCATTAGCTACAATTCAAGGATTGATTTATCCAAAGTTGGGGATTATGAAGGATAATGACATTGATTTTCAAGTAGTCTTAGCTAGAAACATCAAGGAGTTTGACTTTACAAAGGTAGACATGAAGACCAATATGGAACTGTGTAAGATTTTAGGAGTACTCATTGATAATGCAATCGATGAGGTAACAAAATTAAAAGATCGGAAAATCAAACTTGAATTATTTTGTAAAAATGGAGATTTACACATAGACGTTAGTAACAATTATGGAAAGTTATTAGATAATATGGATGAGGTTGGAGTAACGAGTAAAGAAGGGTTACATGGATATGGATTAGGGATTATCGCCCAGATTACGAAGCAAAACCCAAAGTTACAAAACCAGAAGAATATCAATGCGAACAGGTTTCACCAGATTGTAATTGTTTCTAATTCTATTGATAACAAAAAGAAGAATGTTTAATTCATTCTCCTTTTTTATTTG
>CALEBF010000014.1 GCA_937944975.1 uncultured Mycoplasmatota bacterium
TGGTTGCTGTCAGGCGAGCGATAGGAATGGTAGAGTCCGGCCGTAAAACCAGTATGCGGCCTTGCGCGTCAACCAGTTTATACATGCTTTCCTGTGAGAAATACCGGTTAACGCCAAACAGATCATAAAATTCCATTGCTGGCGTCGTGACCGGGCGAAATCCTCTTGTATACAGGCTTTCCATAATGGTATTCTGCGTTTTTTGCCGGGCGACGCAGTCTTCGAATAAAATGTCGCGGGAGCCTTCCGGCGTAAATTTGTCATAAAAGTTCAAAATAGTTTCCTCTTTTATTTTAATGTGCTACTATAGTAGCACATTAAAACATTAATGTCAACTGGAAAATTCTTTGCTGCTTTCCAGTCAGGGCTGCCCATCGGACACTTGTCGAAACGAAGAGTTGACAAACCCTATCGTAGATGGGATAATCAAAAACAAGGGGGCAGAATCCATTTTTGCTGTTTGATGCAGACGGCACCTTGCTGGATTTTGATCGGTGTGAAGAAAAAGCTTTGCGGGATACGTTGCTTTCCTTCGGCATTCCGGATTGCCAGGAAACGTTGCGGTCCTATCATCAAATCAATGCCGCCTTATGGGAACGTTTTAATGCAGGAGAAATTGACCGGCCGTATTTGCTGCACCGCCGGTTTGAGCAGCTGTGTGAACAGTTGGGCCGGCAGGACGATCCTGCTTTGATGAATCGTTACTATATGGAGCAATTGAGCAGGCATGCCGACTTGTTGGAAGAAGCAGAGGAAATTTGCAATATTCTTTACAAAAAATACAAATTGTATATTATCACCAATGGATCCAGCCTTACTCAGCATGGCCGGTTTGCCATCTGTCCGTTAACGCCATTGTTTCAAAATATTTTTATTTCGGAAGATATGGGTGTGAAAAAACCCCAAAAGGCTTATTTCGATGCTGTTGCCGCAGCCATTCCCGGCTTTGCTCCACAGCGGGCGCTGGTAATTGGAGATTCCCTGTCTTCTGATATATTGGGGGCTAACCATGCGGGATGGGATTGCTGCTGGTATAACCCTCAGGCGCTACCCAATTTTTCGGACGCCCACTGTACCTATGAGATCCGACGTCTGCGAAATTTGCTGGAAATTTTACCATAAAAATCTGTTCCAGGCTGATGCGGGCAATGTTTGGGAGGAAGCGGCCTTTTTGCGAAAGCTTTGAACTTTTATTAATTTAGACAAAAAAGAATATTTTTGTGTTGACATGGAAATCTAATCCTGTTATAATAAACGAGCGCTTAAAATATATGAACCACTAGCTCAGTTGGCAGAGCATTTGACTTTTAATCAAAGGGTCCGGAGTTCGAATCTCCGGCGGGACACCATTTTGAATATTGCAAATCCTTTGGATTTGTTTTATTTTTATCTATCGTTTGTATAAAATAGGCTAGAAATTCATAGAATTAAAAAAAACATATAAAAAAGCTTGCAAAAATAAGATAGTTATTGTATAATTTAAATTGTCTGATTTATATCAGATCAATGTGTTGCCTGAGTGGCGGAATAGGTAGACGCACAGGACTTAAAATCCTGCGAGGGTTATACCTCATGCCGGTTCAAGTCCGGCCTTAGGCACCAACTGGAGAAATACCCAAGTCTGGTTGAAGGGACCGGTCTTGAAAACCGGGAGGTCGGAAACGGCGCGGGGGTTCGAATCCCTCTTTCTCCGCCATTTATATCGCGGAATGGAGCAGTCTGGTAGCTCGTCGGGCTCATAACCCGAAGGTCGTTGGTTCAAATCCAGCTTCCGCAACCAATTTGGTCCCGTGGTGTAGCGGTTATCACGTCTGCCTGTCACGCAGAAGATCGCGAGTTCGATTCTCGTCGGGACCGCCATTTATTTTGGCTCTGTAGCTCAGTCGGTAGAGCAAGGGACTGAAAATCCCTGTGTCGATGGTTCGATTCCATTCGGAGCCACCATTTTAATGTGAATATATACCACATAAAGGAGTAATACATTTTGTATTATTTTTTTTATTCCCTCTTTTTTTGTTGGCAAAAATATGTTATTATTATATATAGGATAAAATAGGAAGGGGAACTTATATGGAAGAATCAAAACAAACAAATACATCAAATACACAATCACAGGATCAAAGTACAACTGTTTTTGGAGGTTTTAAAATTGCTGAGGATCAAGGTACTGAACAAGCGACACCTACAGAAAAAAAGCAGGTAGTACCAGAAGTATCAGAACAACCGGCACCTGCCGATATTCCAACACCAAAAGAATCTGTTCCAACAGAAGTAGCACCTGCAGAAAATAATGCGGCATCAGAGTCTATGAACTTGTTTGATGGTTTTCCTATCTCTGATGAGAACAATGAGGCATCGACTGCGACTCCATCACAAAAACCTACAACTGAAGTAAAACAGGATTCTAATATACAGTCCCCAACGAATGTGGCAGTAGAATCAGAATCTCAAGTATCTGTTCAGGAAAACCAGGAACCGAAAGAGGAAGAAATGCCTACTCCACCTGTCAATGGTGCGGAAATAACACCACCAGTTGATCCTTCTAATGGTAATGATAATAACAATGATCAAAATAATGATGCGAAAACAGAAAAAAAAGGAGTGGACTTTTTTCTAATAGGATTATTTGTATTGCTGGCTATCGTTATTTTTAATCTTCCTACGATCAGTAGTTATTTGAAGGGAGATAAGAAAAAAGCATCACCAACCCCTACACCAACGGCGACACCGACCGCAACTCCAACGCCAACACCAGTTGCGTATACAAAGCTAACTTGTAATGCGGTTGGAACAATCGATATCGCAACAGTAGGTGACAATTTACCAGAACTTTATACTTATACATCAGGAGGAATGACTAAGACGTCATCTCGTGTGTTCTATTCTGCCGATGGAAAGTTGAAACAAGTTGAAAATATTATTACGATAGATTATCAAACTGTGGATGCAACAAATCAAACTCAATATGATCAACAAAAGCAACGCTGTGATACTTTAAGTGAGGCACCGATTAGCGCGAATGGATACGAATATACATGTAAGCAAACAGACAATAAGTTTGTAGAGACGGAAAAATTTGATTTAACGAAAACAGATCAAGGTGTTAGTGTTGTAAAAGATGGACAACAAACAGTTGTCTCTAGTGGATATTTATTAGATGATAACATCAATACAATTCAAACGAGTATCACGCAAAGCGGTACGATTGCTTGTAAGTAAATACACTTCGGTGTATTTTTTCTTTGAAATGATAAAAATATATTGCAAAATACAAAAAGTGGTGCTATAATGTATGATGTAATTGCCGATAAATGCATATTTATCTCAGTTATCTCATATTTATTAATATGAATGAGTGCGCCCTTAGCTCAATTGGATAGAGCGTTAGACTACGGATCTAAAGGTTAGGGGTTCGACTCCCTTAGGGCGCACCATTAACGAGAAGTAGCACAATTTGGTAGTGCACTTGGTTTGGGACCAAGGGGTTGCAGGTTCAAATCCTGTTTTCCCGACCATTTGAAATAAAAGCCTTGGTTGTCAAGGCTTTTCTCATATATATCTAATTTTACCGGGAAGTAGCACAGCTTGGTAGTGCACTTGGTTCGGGACCAAGAGGTCGCAGGTTCAAATCCTGTCTTCCCGACCACGTTGTAAATCAATCATCGATTGATTATATATAAAAGATCCAAATTGATATGGATCTTTTTTGTTCGATTTTTTTCAAAAACATGTTATACTAGGTGTGTAAGTAGGGTGGAATTATGAAGAGGGTTGTGTGTTTGATAGGACTTGCTATGTTACTTTGTGGATGTGAACAGAAAAAGACGCTGGTTTGTACAAAAAAGAGTGTTTCATATGGTGTAGAGGCACAAGAGAAGATTGAAGTTACATTTGACGAATATAAAGTAAAGAAGACTATTGTAGATATTCAAAGTACGATTGCTATAGAACATCAAGACCAGATAAAGGCATATATGGATCAGTTTTTAACGTTATACGAAAAGCATAGAAAAGAAGACGGTGTTAAGGTTGATGTAACACAGGAAGAAAACATGGTACATTTTAAGATGTCGATCAATCCCTGGCAAGCAAGTGAGAAAATTACAGGCGTTCCACAGACTGCCGATTTAGAAGAAACAAAGCAGTATTTCAAACAAGATGGATATCAATGCAAACAAAACGAGGCTTAAGAGTTAGCCCCGTTTTTTTGTTGTTTTTTGAGTCGCATTTTTTTGAAAATATTGTAAGCTATAATTTCAATGATACCTGTGCCTATCATAACCCCGGCAATGATAAGCATAGATAGAGAGATAGAAGAAAAGATGATATTGCTAAATTGGATCATTAAACTGTATTCTGCAGATAGGAAAATATCCGACATTCCTGGTAGAAGACATCCGATTGCTATAATTACGATACTAGAGCATAAGATAGGAATCGCTTGGAATAACAGCCATTTTTGATGTCTCCATTTTAACGGAATGAGAACAATAGCAAATGCAATAGTAAATAAAAGACAAACATTTCTTAAATGATCACTGGAAATTGTTTGAACATTTTCGATAAGTTTCGCGTCTAAGTGATTTATAATTTGTTCTGATGTTGGAATGGAATCGATAATTGTCTGTGAGTAAGATTTTGCGAGAGATACAAATTTTTCCTTTTGATCCTTTGTTAAAGATTGGCCACTATTTTGGGCAAATGTATCTACATTATCTTCGATAAGTTGATCCAGTTCCTGTTTTGTAATTGGATCATAAGCTTTTCCATTGACAACCTGTTCGATCGTTTCACCGATAATCGTTCCAAAGAAGTTTTTAACCTCTGTCGAGTTTAAAGCACTATCTACAAATTCTCTCGGAATGTTATTTTCTTCTGCTGCTAGATAAATTTCATCGATCGTATCACTAAAAATAGGAGATGTGACTGTTCCATTTTCTCCGGTTGTTGTAATTGTCATTCTTTGAATGGATTTTTGGATATAGCTTGATTTTAAAGATGCATTTGTCTGAAATAATACGGCTGTTACAATGCATCCTAAGAATAGCAAAATAGAGATAAGGACAGATATCAATTGATTGAGTGCATGTTTCATAAGATCACCTTCCTATAAATATTATAATGGTTATTTTCTATTTTCGCAAATAGGAGAGGGTGGCAATTTACGTCATTTTATTGTATAATAACCTATAGAAAGTTGGGAAAAGATGAAGAGAAAGCAAGACCTGATATATCAGTTTTTATTAATTTTTTTTGTACTATTCCTATTTTGGTTAGTAGTGGATAGTGATGTTTTATTTGGGTCAAAAACGGACTGGATTAGCCAGCATATCGTCTTTCCAGAGTATTTGAGAACGCTTTTCTACGATACGGGAGAGTTATTCCCAAATTTCGCACCTCATATTGGTGCAGGGCAAAATATATATGTGCTTTCTTATTATGGACTTTTAAATCCTATTATCATGCTTTCTTATCTTTTTCCACAAGTATCGATGGTAGACTATATTATTACAAGTAATTACGTTTTATTTCTATGTACAGGATTGCTCTTCTATCATTTTATGAGAAGTCATAAAAAATCACCAAACATATCTTTTTTAACTACTCTTTTAGTAATATTTAGCAGTTGTCTTTTATTTCATTTCCATCGTCATTTTATGTTTATTAATTACATGCCTTTCTTAATTTTAGGCCTTATGGGAATTGACCATTATTTTAAAACAAATAAAAAATGGATCTATATGTTAGCTACATTTATGATGATTATGATGAGTTATTATTATAGTGTTACTGGGATTTTTGTCATGGTCATTTATGGAATTTATCAATATATTCGAATGCATGAGAAAATCACAGTTCGAGAGTTTTTAAAAGATGGAATTCGCTTTATCATTCCTATCGTAGTAGCTATTTTCATGGCTGGAATTTTATTGTTACCGACAGCTTATACAATTTTAAATGGACGCACAGACCAGACGACATCGATTCAATTGGCATCATTATTCATTCCTGACTTAAATTTAGATGGTTTACTCTATGGAAGTTATAGTCTTGGATTTACGAGTGTTATTTTATTTGCGTTAATCGAAAATGTATTTTCTAAAAAAAGAGAAAATAAATGGTTATCAATCGCTGTAATATGTGTGCTTGTCTTTCCTATTTTTATTTATTTATTGAATGGAACTCTTTATGTAAGAGATAAGATATTGCTTCCTTTTTTACCTCTGATAGGAATTTTATTGGCTGAATTTTTGGAGAAGTTTAAAGATAAAGAATTACATTTAAAAGCTTTATATATTTCTACCGCAGTGATTGTCCTACTTGCGTTGATACAAAATGAGCAAGAAATTTTCTTTTATATTGATATTGTAATTATGTGGATTATTCTTTTTATCGGAAGTAAAATTGGATATCGAATGATATGCATGGGAACAATCGTACTAGTGGCATTTACAAGTTTTATTATTGTCAATGCTAGTGAACAGTATGTTACAAAGGAAGAGTATAATACTTATTTTTCTCAAGAAAAACAAGAGTTGATTGATCAAGTGTTAGAAAAGGAAGACAAAATTGTAAGAAGTAATCAACTAGATGATCCGCTTTATACAATCAATAAAATATATCGTAATAATTATTATCAAACTTCTATCTATTCTTCTACGTATAATGCAAATTATCGCAAATTTTATGATTCTGTATTTGGGCATTCGTTATCTCATCGTAACAGTCTTATTACATCACAGACAAATAATATTTTGTATCAGATGTTCATGGGAGTTCAATATGTTACAACGAAGAGAAAAGCACCTGTTGGATATCGTAAGGTTGCTGGAGAAGATGGAGAAACTGTCGTATACGAGAATACGAATGTTTTACCGATTGGATATGTATCTTATCAGACATTGAACGAAGATGTGTTTGATAAGATTGAATTTCCATATAAAGATGAAGTATTGTTAAATCAGACAGTGACAAAAAATAGCAGTAATGATCAATACGAGACGCATATCCAAGAAATCGATTTACAGACAACTCCGAAATATGTTGAAAGTGGTATCGATTATCGAAAGACCGAACGAGGATATCACATAGATGTATCAGAAACTAGTATGATGCAATTGAAACTAGATCACTCTTTGAAAAATAAAATTCTAATTATTTCCTTTGATGTAAAGAATCAACCTGATTGTAGTGCTGGAGATCTTCGAATTACGATCAATCAAGTCAGAAATAAATTGACGTGCTCTGATTGGCTCTATCAGAATCACAATGATACATTTAAATATGTAATTTCGTCATCAAAAGCAACAGCAACTCTTACGATCGGATTTGATCCAGGAAGTTATGATTTAGAAAATATTCATGTATATGAATTAGATTATAATGATATAAAAGATGTGAAGAAGTCAAAAAATGAATGGAAGCTAAATACAGACAAATCAAAAGGTGATATTTTGACAGGAAAGGTCACTGCAAAACAAGATGGATATTTTACAACAAGTATTCCATATGACGAAGGATTTACTGTGCTTGTCGATGGAAAAGAAGTAGAGTATGAAATGGTAAATAAGGGATTTGTAGGATTCCCAATCGAAGAAGGATCTCATACAGTTACACTAGAGTATCAATCTCCATGGTTTAAAGCTGGAGTGTTCCTTAGTGGATTTGGTTTTTTAAGTGCGCTCGTGATTGTTATATTTGATGAGAAAAAGAGAAAATAATGTTCTCTTTTTTCATACATTCATCTTAAAAGCAATAAAATGAAGTAGTGAGAAGGTTGATGTATGAAAAAGAAAATATTGATTTGTTTGCTCCTCATATGGGGATTATGGATTGTGAGTTATTTATTCATAAGAATCGAGATCAATGGAGATCAAAAGGTTTGGATTCGATTAAACGAACCATATGAAGAATTTGGAGCATCTGCTAGTTTCTTCGGAAAGCCTCTCGAAATCCAGATGACGGATAATATTAATACGAAAAAGAGTGGAACTTATTATGTATGTTATAAAACGAGAAATTTTTTAGGAATTGCTCGTTATAAAAAAAGAACAGTAGTTGTAGCAGATGAACAAAATCCACAGATCGTTTTAAAAGGTTCTTCTTATATGGTTTTAAATCAGGGTAGCAAATATAAAGAACCTGGATATCATGCACTCGATAATATAGATGGAACAATTACTGATAAAGTAAAGGTTTCCGGAACTGTGGAACCTGATAAAATTGGAAAATATCGAATTACCTATCAGGTTTCAGACAGTAGCAAGAATACGACAACTGTGACACGAACAATTCAGGTGATTTCATCAAATTTTCGATATCTCAATGCATATGATAATATCGATAATACACTGCGAGGGTGGTGGACTGATAACAAGAAAGACCATAATCGGCCATTAGGTGGTGCAGATATCAATGAACTAAAAAAATACAATACTTATTTTATGGGCGAAGATATAAAACGAATATATTTAACATTCGATGAAGGATCAAATGATACTTATATCAACGAAATACTTGATGTGTTAAAAGAAAAGGATGTAAAAGCAACATTCTTCCTATGTCATAATTATATTATTCATAATAAAGAGGTTTTAAATCGTATGGTAAAAGAGGGGCACCTAGTAGGGAACCATACCGCGGATCATAAAAAGATGCCAACATTAGCAACACGTGAAAACTTTGATGAATTTAAAAAACAAATTCAGAAAAATGAAGAAGCATTCTATAAATTGACAGGTAAAGAGATGGGAAAAGTATATCGTGAACCTGCTGGAGAGTGGAGTTATCGAAGTTTAAAAATCGTATCTGATATGGGATATCGTACATATTTTTGGAGTGCAGATCACTATGATTTTGATTATACAGTAACGAAAGAAAAAGCCTATGATGAAATGATGAAACGTTATCACAATGGTGCGATATATTTGCTACATCCAAAAAACAAGGGGAATTATGAGACTTTAGGAGACTTCATCGATGAAATGAAATCGCAAGGCTATACGTTCGGTTTAGTCGATGAAATCGGAAATTAATAAAAAGTTGTTGACAATTAATGATGTCTTTGATATAATCTATTTGTGTCTTTTGAAAGGGCATAAATAGTTATGGGGAATTAGCTCAGTTGGCTAGAGCACCTGCCTTGCACGCAGGGGGTCGCGGGTTCGAGTCCCACATTCTCCACCATAAAGTTAATAACTGAACTTTTATAAGTTCAGTTTTTTGCAATTGTTTATATTTTATTATATACTGGAATAGAGAGAGGAGAAGTCATATGAAAGTTTTTATAAGTGCTGATATCGAAGGAATTACTACAACTACATTTTGGAATGAAACAGACCCTGCTAAACCAGAGTATCAGCAATATGCGGAACAAATGACTAGAGAAGTTTTGGCTGCTTGTGAAGGCGCAAATGCCGCTGGAGCGACAGAAATTGTTGTTCGCGATGCGCATGGATATGCTAACAATATTGATGTTACCAAATTACCTACTAATGTTAAAATAATCAGAGGATGGTCTGGACATCCGTATGGTATGGTAGATGGATTAGATGATTCGTTTGATGCAGCTATATTTATAGGATACCATTCGGCTGCATCACGTGCCGGAAATCCTTTATCACATACAGAAAGTTTACGTCCATTGTATGTAAAGATAAATGGTAGAATTGCAAGTGAGTTTATGATTTATAGTTATGCTGCAGCATTAGAAAAAGTGCCGGTAGTGTTTTTATCTGGAGATAAAATGCTTTGTAATGATTCTAAAGATTTACATCCGAAATTACTTACTTTACCAGTAAAGGAAGGAAATGGAGCGTCAACGTTGAATTATAATCCAGAAATCATTTTAAACTCTATTAAAGAGCAAGTAGAACAGAGCTTAAAACAAAATTTATCTGATGCAATTCCTTGCTTGCCGAAAACATTCGAACTAGAAATATGTTATAAAGATCATACGCAAGCTGAAAAATATTCTTATTTTCCAGGTGTAGAAAAAATCAATGATAATACGGTTGTATTTAAAACGGATGATTATTTTGAACTATTGAGAACATTCATTTTTATAAACTAATTGTAAAAAATGAATTTTATGTCCCTACACATATAGGATTATTGTTTTATATCTTTCCATAATAAAAGATACTTGTAAAATAAAATAATCGTGTTATAATATGCTAGCAGTGGAGGGATAATATGTATCATAAAATACAAATAGAAAATGGGAAATTAGTGGTATTTGCAAAATCTGATTTAGGAAATGTTGTGCAAGAAGTACCATTCAATAAATTAAATCTAGAAAAAATTCTAACTGGAAACAAGATAGAATATTACGAGCAAAAGATGGAGCAGAATAATCAGGATAAGATAAAATATCGCGACAGACTTCATACGAATCTTCGTATTGCGCGTTTATCTAAAGTGATTACTGGATTGATCATTGCAGTACTTGTTACCTTAGGCTTTTACTTTATGCCACTTACACCGCTTGTAACAAATTTAGGAATGCTCGCATTTGTAGGAACAGTAGTGACAGGTGGAGTAATTATAAATAAAGCAGAGAAAAATAAAGATCAGTTACATGATAAATTAAGTGAAATAAATAAAGTCAATGGTTATTTAAAAGAAGAACTAACGAATCTTTCCAATTATCAAAATTTGTTAAATTCTGAACCACGTCATATTGCTTTAAATGAAGGCGAAAAAGATAACTTAGAAGGATCTTACAACGAAGAATTGAAGCGACAATTATTAATGTATAAAGAGGAAGTTTTAGCTTTTCAAAGATTAGCAAAACAAGAAGTGCAGAAAGAACAATATGACAAATTGACTCATGATTGTTTTGATATTCCAAAACAACGTGTAAGAAAAAGAATGTAATCATATTGTATAAAAACATCCGTGAAATGATCGACATGGATGTTTTTCATTGTCACTTTTTCGGAATAGTTACATATTTTATATTGGGAGAGATGTCAGAATGGGAAAATATAAAATATGTGTTTATGCGATATGTAAGAATGAGGAAAAGTTTGTAGAACGATGGATGAATTCGATGAAGGAAGCTGACTACGTTGTCGTATTAGATACAGGATCAACGGATCAAAGTAAGAAAAAGTTAGAAGAGATGGGTGCTATTGTAAAGGTTGAGGAGATTCGTCCTTGGCGCTTTGATGTGGCTCGGAATCACTCGTTGGATCTTGTTCCTGAAGATGTTGATATTTGTGTTTGTACAGATTTAGATGAAGTGTTTGAAGCGGGATGGCGAAAAAAGTTGGAAGAGGCTTGGAAACCAGAAACGACGAGAGCGCGATATAACTATAATTGGAGTTTTGATGAATATGGAAAACCAGCAGTCAATTTTTATATTGAAAAAATTCATAAGAGAGAAGGCTATCGTTGGACGCATCCAGTGCATGAGGTACTATCATACGATGGGGAAGAGTCGTTTATTACTTTAGATGATATGACGGTAAACCACTATCCCGATCAAACAAAATCTAGATCAAGTTATCTTCCACTGTTAGAGTTATCAGTAAAAGAGGATCCTGAAGATGATAGAAATATGCATTATTTGGGAAGAGAATACATGTATTATGAGAGATATCAAGAAGCCATTGATACACTTAAGAAACATTTATCTTTAAAAAGAGCAACTTGGAAAGATGAACGATGCGCATCTATGCGTTTTATTGGAAGATGTTACCAATATCAAGAAGATTTTGAACACGCAGAAGAATGGTTTATAAAGGCGACACAAGAAGCACCTTATTTGAGAGATCCTTTTGTAGAATTAGGATTACTTTACTATTTTCAAAAACGATATCAAGATGCCATTCGCGTATTAGAACAAGCACTTGCCATTCCGAAAAACGAAAAAAGTTATATCAATGAGCCATTTTGTTATAACGGTACTGTAGAAGATGTACTTTCTATCTGTTATTTTGAATTAGGAAATGACGAAAAATCACTCATTTATGTGAATGCAGCACTATCATTGGATCCGAATAACGAAAGAATTATCAACAATAAGAAGTTTATAGAAAATCATTTCAAAGAGCTAAAACAATCATAAGTTTTAGCTTTTTTTAATAAATAGAAAAAAAAGAAATAAAATAAAGTAAGGTGATTATATGGCTATTAGAATTGGCTTTCTCATACTTGGTTTTTTTATGTCACTGATTGGGAGTATCTATATTATTACTTATTTAAATTTGATGACAGTAGGGTATAATTTTTTAGAATATGTCAACTTTATAATTAGACGTACAGAATGTATTATCTTTATGATAGGCATGATTTTGATGTTATTATCAATTTATTTACCAGGAGGAGATAAATATGAATTACATTTATGATATCTTAATTAATTTTCAACCAGTTTTGTATGATTTTTACGAATGGAATTTAAATGATAATATTGAACATATCAGAAAAGTACCAATGTTTCATGTTACTGAAAAAGATCTAAATGAGATTCGAGATTATAAGATACAATTGGATCGAGATGTCCTTGTAAAGATTTATAAAAAAACGGAAAAATTTACAAAGCGTGATTTAGAATTGATTCCATATGTCTGTATTTTTAGCAGTGAGAAAGAAGCGTTGGCGATTCAGTTTGATAAAAAAGGAATTGCAACGAAGAAAAGCGGGCTATTGATAGATGAAGAAAATGAAGTATTAGATGTCGCAGAACGGGTTTCTATTTTTCCACTTACATATAAAAAATTAAAAAAAGAAGTATGCGTTACAAATAAGACGAGACGTGAGGTAGCAACTGAACGGTGGTTAAGAAGGGAATTAAAAAATTTAAAAGATAGAAATATTGAAAAATTAAAATATTTGTATTTTGAATGTTTTAATCAAAAAGAGGGGGACATAAAGAAGATTGTTACACATTTTGAAGAGACTTTAGAGTGTGGTGGAAATGAGATTATAGAAAGAATGCAGAATTTCTTTAAGCTTACACAATCTCAGAAATAATATTGACACATAAAGGAAACTATATTATACTACTTGTAGAACTGTGAAGTGGAGAAGTAGGATTTGGACTGCACGATAGAGAGTCGGGATGGTGGAAACCGATGTGTAAGCGAATTTGAATAACACCATGGAGTTGTCTAGATGAAATAATAGTAGTTTAGACCGGTCATACCGTTATCGATGAAGAGAGCAAGATTACTTGAAGAAGGGTGGTACCGCGTCTTTTTGACGTCCCTTTACAAGTAATTTTTTTTGTAAGGAGGCTGATAGAATGAAATCGATAGATGTGAAGGATTTAAAGCAAAAATTAGAAGATTACATGGGAAAGGAAATTTGTTTGCAAGGATGGATTCGTAATCATAGAAAGCAAAAAGAATTTGGCTTTATTGATTTTTACGATGGGACTTGTTTTGGGAGTGTACAATTAGTCTACGATAATACATTAGAAAATTTTGATCACATTCAAAAATACAGGGTAGGATCTAGCATCGAGGTTCTCGGAACAGTAGAAGAGTCTCCTGCTAAAGGACAAACGTTTGAAATTAAAGTTTCTACGCTTACTTTATTGGGAGATAGTCCAGAAGATTATCCAATTCAACCAAAGAGACATACGAGAGAATTTTTAAGAGAAGTGGGATATCTTCGTCCGAGAGTAAATTTATTTCAAGCTGTTTTCCGTGTTAGAAGTGTTGTTGCAATGGCAATTCATACATATTTTCAAGAAAATGGATACATTTATTTCCATGCTCCATTAATTACAGCAAGTGATTGTGAAGGCGCAGGGGAGATGTTCCAAGTCACTACGTTAGATTTAGAAAAGCTTCCAAAAACAGAGGATAATAAAATTGATTTTCATCAAGATTTCTTCGGGAAACCAGCAAGTTTAACAGTATCTGGTCAATTACAAGCGGAAGCGTTTGCAATGGCATTTAAAAGAGTATATACATTTGGTCCGACATTTCGTGCAGAAAATTCAAATACGAAAACACATGCAAGTGAGTTTTGGATGATTGAACCAGAAATAGCGTTTTGTGATTTAGATGGAGTTATGGACATCGAGGAAGATATGTTAAAGTTTATCATTCGCTATGTATTAGAACATTGCGAAGAGGAAATGAAATTCTTTGATTCCTTTGTTGAAAAAGGCATTATTCAAAAGTTAAAGGATGTCGTTGATGCTAAGGCTGCTCGTATTACGCATAAAGAAGCGATCGATATTCTACTTGCAGGTGGTGAGAAATTCGAAAATAAGCCAACTTATGGAGAGGATTTAGCAACGGAACATGAAAAATACTTAACGGGAGTATACTTTAAAAGTCCTGTCTTTGTAACAGATTGGCCAAAGGATATCAAAGCGTTTTACATGAGACAAAACGATGATGGACAGACGGTAGCTGCTGTTGATCTATTAGTGCCAGGAGCAGGAGAATTGATGGGTGGAAGCCAGAGAGAAGAGAGACTTGATAGATTAGAGAGTCGCATGAAAGAATTAAATATGGAAACAGAAGGTATGGAATGGTATTTGAACTTACGTCGTTATGGTGGATGTAAGCATTCTGGATTCGGAATGGGATTTGAGCGTCTTTTAATCTATATGACGGGAGTAGAGAACATTCGTGATGTTATTCCATTCCCAAGAACACCTGGAAATTGTGAGTTTTAAAAAGAGAAGAACTTCTCTTTTTCTTGTATAGAAGTAAATCGTTTTTAGAAAGAGGAGAAATAAAATGAGACAAAAAGGATTTACATTACTGGAATTATTGGCTGTCATTGTGATATTAGCGGTTGTCGCACTAATTACAGTGCCATTGATTATGAATACTATAGAAGATGCCAAAGAAGGTGCATATGAAGAGAGTGTGAGAGGTGCGATTGCTACAGCAAGTATGGATGCTGCACGCTCTAAGTTTCAATATGAGAAATATGTAGTAAAAGATGGTGGCATCTATCGAGATGATACGAAAGTGGAAATGAAAGGTAGTATCGGTGGTACAGGTATCATCGTCATTCGTAAAGAAGAAGGTGTAAAGGTTTCCATTCAAAATGGCGATATATGTGCATATAAAGATTTTAAAGATGAACATGTTACTTATGAAAAAAGAACTTGTCCAGAATAAAATAGTATAATTTGGTATTTTTCTTCCAAACTAATAATGAGGAGGAAAAATATGAAGAAATTAATAGGAATCTGTTGTGCTTTAATGCTTTTCTGTGGATGTTCACTCGGAGAAGATATGACGAATACGCCAACGAAGAAAACGGAAGAATTCTTATCAAAATATCAAACATTAGATGGCGATGTTTTAGATAGTCTAGATAATGTCATTGATGAAGATGTCAATTTTAATACGACGCAGAGAGATCAGTATCGTGAATTGATGAAGAAACATTATCAAAATTTAACATATGAGATCAAAGCTGAAAAGATCGATGGAGATAAGGCGACAGTTACAGCAGAGTTAGAAGTGACAGATTATACGAACATATTAGAAGAAGCAGATAAAGTACTCAAAGAAACTCCTGAGAAATTTCAAGACGAAAGTAAGAACTTCGATGATAGTAAATTCATGGACTATCGTCTAGAAAAATTGAAAGATGCATCTGATACCGTAACGTATACGGTTAACTTTCACTTAACAAAGAAAGATGGTACTTGGGAGATGGATCCATTATCTGATGAGCAAGAACAAAAAATACATGGTATGTATCGAAATGAAAGATAAGCAATTATCTTTTTTTCGTATTCTAAACGTGTCCACTTCGACATAAAATGAGATAGGTGAAAGTTATGAAGAAATGGATGATATTCATTGTTTGTCTTTTTATATTTCCATTGAATGTAAATGCAGTTTCGACGAGTGCACAAGCATCAATTTTATTGGATCAGGATTCTAATCGAATTTTATATGGGCAAAACATAAATACTGTTCGCAGTGTCGCGAGTATTTCCAAAATTATGACGGGAATTTTAGCTGTGGAAAGTGGTAAGTTGGATCGTACTATCACGATTAACGATGTCGTTTTAAGAGCCTATGGATCGGGAATATATGTCAAGGTAGGAGAAAAACTAAAACTACGCGATTTAGTATATGGATTGATGCTTCGAAGTGGAAACGATGCTGCGCTTGCAATTGCCGATTACGTTGGTGGAAGTGTCGATAAGTTTGTGGCACTCATGAATGAAAAAGCGAAAGCGATTGGAATGAAGAATACGACATTTCATAACCCGAGCGGGTTAGATGAAGAAGAGGAAGTTGGAAACTATTCTACAGCCTATGACATGGCAATCCTAATGAGTTATGCTATGAAGAATCAAGATTTTAAAAAAATAGTTGGAACGAAAAAATATACGTTGAAGACGAATAAAAACCATTATATATGGTATAACAAAAATAAGCTGCTACAAACGTATCAATATGCGACAGGTGGTAAGACAGGATTTACAAAAAAGGCACGTCGAACTTTAGTGTCAACTGCAACAAAAGGAAATGTAAACTTAATCGCAGTGACGCTAAACGATGGAAATGATTTTCAGGATCATGAAAATTTACATGAATATGGCTTTGATAATTTCCAGTCCTATTTGGTTTTAAAAAAGGGAAATCTAAAGATTGTGAAAGAAAATTATTATCGTGGAGATACGCTCTATATCGATCGAGATATTCGAATTGCATTACAACCATCGGAAAAAGATGCCGTTCATATCAATTATAAGTTAGAAAAAAAAGACGATTATAAAAATAATGATCAGGTGGGAGTTGTAGAATTATTTTTAGGAGAAGAAAAAATTTCGGACGTTCCAATTATGGTGCATGTTGAAAAAAATATCAAGCATTACCAGAGAAGTCTATGGGATAAAATCAAGGGTTGGTTTACAGCATGATGAATAAAATATGGGCCTTTTTCATCATAAGTAGCATTCTATTTTCATTATGCACAGGAAATTTAGATACGATGAATGAGCAAATTTTAGATACTGGAAAAGTAGCGTTTGAAATGACGGTAAAAATTATACCAGTAATGGCGTTATGGTTAGGAATTATGAAAATAGCAGCGCTATCGGGATTGTTATCTAAAATGGCATGTAAAATATCACGACCATTAAGAATTCTATTTCCTGATATTCCCAAGAATCATGAATCTTTTTCCTTGATTTCATCTAATATCATTGCAAATTTGTTTGGACTAGGTAATGCAGCAACTCCATTTGGATTAAAAGCAATGGAATCTCTGCAAACGATCAATCCGAAAAAAGACACAGCTAGTCGTAGTATGATTACATTTTTAGTGTTAAATACGAGTGGTCTTACTTTGATACCGACGACGATTATTTCTCTGCGTATGATGTATGGAAGTAAAAATCCAACAGAGATCGTGATAGGATGTATTTTAGCAACGTTGTGTGCGACTTTGGCTGGCCTTTTGATGGATCGATTCCTCGCACGTAGGAGCCGTCATGATTAGCGCTATTTCTAATATGTTAATTCCGTGTTTGGTATGTGGTATTATCCTCTATGGCGTGAGACATAAGGTCGATGTATACGATGCTTTTATCGAAGGTGCAAAAGAAAGCTTCCCAATGATAAAATCGGTGTTTCCAACATTTCTAGGAATGATCTTTGGTGTGAATTTATTCTTAAATAGTGGTATATTAGAATTTCTTTTGGATTTTTTAAATCCTTTCTTAGAGTTTCTAAAAATTCCATTAGATATTGTTCCAATGGCAGTGTTACGACCAATTTCAGGAAGTTCTACTTTGGCTATTCTAAACCACATTTTTGAAGTGTCTGGTCCGGATAGTTTTATCGGAAGACTTGCTTCTATCATTCAAGGATCTACCGATACGACATTTTATATTATTACACTGTATTTTGGATGTGTTGGAATCAAAAAAATTAAGTATGCCTTATGGGCAGGGCTTTTTGCAGATTTGATTGGAATTACTGCTAGTTTAATCATCGTACAATTGCTTTTTTAAGATGTTTCCTGTATAATCTAATCACAGGTGATTGGTATGGAAAGACTACAGAAAGTGATTGCAAATTACGGGGTTTGTTCTAGACGTAAGGCAGAAGAACTAATTTCAAAAGGGCATGTTACTGTGAATGGAAAGTTAGTTACAACGTTAGGAACAACGGTAAGTGATAAAGATATCATCGAAGTTGATGGAGAACGAATTAACAAAGAACAAAAAGAGTATATTTTACTGTTTAAACCAAGGGGTACTGTAACGACGACACATGACGATAAAGGTAGAAAAACAGTTATGGACTATATCGAGACAGAAAAGAGAGTTTACCCGGTAGGAAGATTAGATTATGACACAACTGGTGTTTTGCTGTTGACAAACGATGGGGAACTATCTAATATGTTAATGCATCCGAAAGCGGAGATCGAAAAAGTATATGTTGCTAAAGTAAAAGGTATATTGAGTGGTGAAGAGATCAATCGTTTGAAACGAGGGGTTGTGATCGAAGGTAGAAAGACAGCTCCAGCCAAGGTAAAAGTGAGAAAGGTAGATAAGAAGATGCAGACAAGTATCGTTGAGATCACGATTCACGAGGGACGTAATCATCAAGTAAAGAAGATGTTTGAACGTGTCGGACACGATGTATTAAAATTAAAAAGAGAACGCCTTGCATTTTTAGATTTAAAGGGATTAAAATCGGGAGAATACCGATATTTAAAAATAAAAGAAGTTCATCAATTATATATGCTTGCAAAAAAATAAAAAAGATTTCACAATTGAAATCTTTTTTTATTCGTCTATCACGATTGCACCAGTAGGACACATATCAGCAGCATCCTGAATTTCTTCTTCCGCCTCTTTGATATTGCTTCCTTCTACTACAGTTGCTAATCCTTCTTCGTCAATTTCGAAGATATCGCTCGCAATTCCTTGACATGCACCACAACCGATGCATGCATCTCTATTTACATGAACTTTTTCCATATATTTCCTCCCGTTTCATTATAAAAAATTTTATGCTAAAATGCAAGGAAATAGTTTAAAAACTTTGTCAAATATGGTATGATGTAAGCAGACGGTAGGTGAGGATTATGGCAAGTCGAATGGAACGTTATTATCAATTAAATACCGAAACGCCAAGACGTAGCAAACGAAATCAAGCGTTATATGAGAAGATTTACGAAACGAGTGGAGAATATTCTAACATCGAAGGAATCGCTAAGATAGAAAAGACAAATGAAATTGATATTAATAAAATTAAAGAAATGTTGCGTCAAAGGGAAGAAAGAAAAAAAGGAAGGATAGTAAACCAAGAGAGTATTAAAAAAACGACTCCAGAACCACCGAAAGTAGAGAAAATTGAACCAACCGTAGAAAAAAATTATGATATTCGCGATATTTTAGTCAAAGCAAAATCCCAAAAAGAAGAAACGGAAAGTGATCGATATCATAGTTTGAAAAATACCCAATATAACATTTTAAAGGGAATTAATCTGAAGGAAGAACTTGATAGAAGAGATTATATGGATCAAGATGAAGATGAATTAAAAGAATTGATTCATACGATTACGAATGCAAGTTTACTAAATAAAATGGCTGATGAGGATTTGTCGTTAGATTTGTTAAGTGACTTAAAATCAGTCGACAATACACAGATCAATAGTGAAGCAATTCAGGCTATTTTAAAAGAGGAAAAAGAAGAACAGAGAAAACAAGATTTCGAAGATACGAGAGATTTGGATAAATCATTCTATACTTCTAGTTTGAATTTTAGCGATGAAGATTTTGATGAATTAGGAGAAATTAAAAAGAAGATTACAAAACGAAGAGCTATTTTAAAAGGCATTGGAATGGTAGTTATTTTGATTCTTGTTGTCGTTGCAGCATACTTTGTGGGAAAATATTTATTATAAAAAGAAAAGCGGTTAACTTTTCTTTTTTTCGGTATAAAATATTTTTAACATGATGCCAAGTGGAATGAGGAAAAAGAAGATATATAGAAGAAAAGGATAGACTTTAGATAAAAACTGGTAGGCATCCGTATTCGTTGGAAAGACAATCTCACTGAGGAAGAAAATGATTCCGAGTAAAACAGTATAGATGATTTTTTCACTTTTTTCACTCTGTGTATGCCATATTCTTTTGATGCCATTTGCGACAAAATATACGGTGATTGCACACGTGATTAACATGTCAAATATCCATTGGATAGATAGCGTGTTTTCGACGCGTGTGATAAACCCTAAAATAGAAACTCTCTTTAAAATGTGAAATTCTGCATACTGATAGAGTTGACATAATTCTATTCCTAGAATAGACAATGTACAAAAAGCAACGATGAATAACATGACATTTGTAATCAGGTAGGAATAAATTACATGTTGATTAAAGTGCCGATCTTTTTTTATTTGATCTTTTGGTATGATCGTAAGTAAAAAGATAGGGAGTATGTTATATGCGACGTAGTGTAAAGAACCAGTTACAATTGGTTGTAAACCTTCGTCCATGAAAGGTCTTAAGTTATTGATATCAACTTGGCCTACTAAACCGATAAAACTAAGCAAATATAAGAAGAGGTCGATATATAATAGAACCATAATGACACGTGCAAACGTAGGTAGTCCTTTAGACAACATATACCAAATGCCGATTGCAAAAACAATTCCGATCATCACAACAGGGGTGCGATATAGATATTGTGAGTTGATGAAGTTACACAAGTTATAAAATATAGTAACGGCGAGGGAGAGAACAAATCCCAACAATAATAGATTGAGGATCAGTGCTAACTTCCTTCCGAATAATTCCTGATTTAATTCGATGATCGAAAGGTTTGGCTTGTAATTCATAATATAGAGAAAAATGTAGATTGGAATCAATCCAATGATGATAGCAAATAGAATTGATATAGGAGTATTTTGCTTCGAAATAAAAAATAAATTATTGATAGAAATTCCAACAAAGCAAGAATGCATAATAAAGTAGATAAAAGAATCAAATTGTATGTTGCTAATTTGTTTTTTCATCTCTTACATCCTCCTCTTTTTGAATGGTTTCATTGAGAGACCCCTTTGTTTCGAGATTGATCGACACGTCGATGTTTACTTTTATATATGGAAAAACATCGTCATCCCATACGCTTTGAACATGTTTAAAGTAATCGGGATGATAGCGATAATAGTATAATCCAAATCCAAAGATGTCGGCTTTATATTTATTTTGAGCGGTCGCAATCGCATTCTGTAACATGTTGTGAAGAGAGTCTTCAAATTTTTTCGTTATTTTTTTTAGATCGCTGGGTTGTAATAGATCGTAAGCGCAATTAATTTCCTGCAAAGACCCATCTGCTTTTACAGTGATATCGATGGAAGGCTGGTTTTTATCAATTTTGTAATTTCGATTGACACGGATATTTGTAATGTTGGCGTTTGCAGAATTGTTTTCGTCGCATTTTGTTGTGACGATGACGTTTTTAGCATTACCGTTGATAATATTGATTCCTCTACTTTCTTCGCGTTTTGCAAAGCCAACTAGCTTGTCATCTTTAAAGATTCCAAGATTACCTAATTCGATATAGGTTTTAGGTTCAGAATTTTCTAAGTTTGCCATGTTTGCTCCTTCTTCGGAATCTCCACTGATAATAATACTAGGTAGGACTGGATCGACACCGGGGCGTAGAACACTACGGATAAATTGGCTGTATCCAACATTAGTTGATATAGATTGATTCGTACTAGAATTTTGTAAGTTAATTACGATATTTTGAGACGGGAATGCTTCTAGAGGAGAAAGAACTTTGACGACATCTTTTGCTTTTTGGTCTTTTGTAATCAAGAAGAAGAATTTCTTTCTAGATTCTGGATCGCGCATGAATAAATCGACGACTTTAAAAACGCCTTCTTTTGCGATATCGCTACTCATAACAATAACTGAAACATGTCCAAGGTACGTCGATCTTGGATTTTTCAAGTCGATTTCTCGCATTGCTTCTGATAAAGTAGGTCCGACTCCACTAAAGACAGTCGTTTGACTTTCTCCTTCTTTGCTACTGACTTGTGCTTTATTTGCATTGGCAATTGAATAACTAATCTCATATCCGCTTTCAACTTTATCGATTGCAACAGCAGTTACAATCGATAAATCATCTAATTCTTTGTAATCAAAACATCCAGTAAAGAGAAATATGAGAGATAAAATCAATATTAATTTATATTTCAGATTGATCAGCTCCTAATCTACGTCGATTTTTCTTCGTAAAGAATTCTGGACGATATTTCATCTTGTTTCGGGAACGACGAATTAATCCATCTTTTAAGATTGCTTGATTGAGGGGACTAAATGGAGTTAAATACGGGGTTCCCATGATTTCTAGACTACAAATTTTAGTGAGGAAGATGATTCCGATCACGACGAATCCAACCAAGCCCATAATAGCAGAGGCGAGTAGAAATATGACGCGCCAGAATCTAAGTGCATTTATAAAATCAATATCAGTAAAGAGAAATCCTGATATAGAAGTCATTGCGACGACGATGACGACGATAGGGGATACAATTCCGGCATTCACTGCGGCATCTCCTAATACGAGTGCTCCTACGATACTAATCGAAGATCCCATAGCGCTAGGAATGCGAATATCACTTTCTCTTAGAATTTCAAAGGTGGTAATAAGAATTAAAATTTCAAAGATGGTTGGAATCGGGACACCCTCTCGTTGTACTGCGATAGATATAAGTAATCGGTCGGGAATAATTTCCTGATTGAACGTTGTCATTGCAATATAAAGTGCGGGAGTCATAATCGTTATGAGAAATGCCAGAAATCTTAAGGCTCTCGATAAACTTATATTAGAAGGTTTTTGATAATAGTCATCTGCTGTTTGAAAAAAGTCCATAAATAACCCTGGAAGAACAATTACGTAAGGAGAATTTTCCACGATGATTGCAATTTTTCCATCTAAGATAGATCCACAGACAAGGTCAGGTCTTTCCGTTGTTACAGCTTTTGGAAAATCTGTGTATTGTTTAGGAGATAGATATTCTAGAATATAACCGCAATCTAAAATGCCATCAATATCTATTTTTTTCAGTTTATTGACGATCTTTTCTACTTTTTCCTGTGGTACGACATCTTGTAAGTATGCTACCGCCACTTTCGTTTTCGATCTTCTACCGACGATTGTTTCGTTCAACCATAGATGAGGATCTTTAATTCTCTTTCGAATTAATCCTAAATTCATCATATAATTTTCTGTAAAACTATCTTTCGGCCCTCGTAAATTTTTTTCGTCATTTGCCTCTGTAACGCCTCGGTCTAGTACACTTTTTGTCTCTAATGCGATCGCGCTACTATTTCCGTCGATAAAGATAACAGTAAATCCAGAAGCTAAGAAATAAAAGAGATTGTCAAAGTCTTCCACCGTTCTCATTTTGCTATTTAAAATGGTATCTTTGAGGTGCTGGTAAACTTTTCTCGTACTTAGTTTTATTTCCTCTTTTACGTCTTCACTTAGACTTCTCATTAAAAAGTCGCTAACTTTATCATCGCTCGCGACACTTTCGATATACATATATGCGACCGTGTTTTTCTTGAAATGAATGACACGGGAGTTAATATCACAACTATTACCATTCATTTGCTTTACAGTATCGATATTTTTTTGTAAATTTTTATATAATTTTTTTGATTCTTTCATAAGCATCCCTCATTCATCATTATCATACCCAAAATTAATCAGAATATCATAAATATCAACGATGTATGTTATAATTAGTATGGTGATTTTATGGAAAAACATATTTTGAAAATAGAGAAATTGGATCACAGTGGAAGAGGAATTGCTCATTTGCACGATAAAATTGTGTTTATTCCATATACTTTAGTAGATGAAGTTGTCGAAGTGGAAATTGTAAGGGAAAAAAAATCGTGGATGGAAGGACGTATGATTCAAATTTTAGAGTCTTCTGAAAAAAGGATCAAACCAACTTGTCCTTATTACGATGTTTGTGGTGGTTGTGACGTAATGCACATGTCTTATCAAGATCAAATTGTCTGGAAAGAGAAGAAAGTAAAAGAGATTATGCAAAAGTTTGCTGGATTGTCTCCGTCGATCGTCTCTCATCTGATTCCATGTGAGCAAGAGAAAAACTATCGAAATAAATTAGTATTGCAAGTACAAGATGATATTGGTTTTTTTGAAAAAAGAAGTCATCAGCTTGTCAAAATTGAAGCATGTCAAATTAGTGATGAACGCATGAATGAAGTATTACGGACGATTCGTTCTCATATCCCACTAATGAATGTTCATCAAATTATGATTCGTGCGAGCAAAAATACAGATGATATCATGGTGGTTTTCGATGTATCTAAGTCATTTATAATAGAAGACGTAGTATCTATATTGAAAGATAAAGTCTCTTCTATTATTATGAAACAAAATCATAAATATAAAACAGTATTTGGAAAAGATGATATTGTTGAGAAATTAAATGGCGTGTCATTTCAGATCGCTCCAGATGCTTTTTTTCAAGTCAATACAAAGCAAACAGAGAAATTGTATCAAACAGTAAAAGATGCTTTTGTATTGTCTCGCGATGATGTTGTTTTGGATTTGTATTGTGGAACAGGAACCATTGGCATTTTTTTAGCCCCGTTTGTGAAACAAGTTATCGGAGTAGAAGTAAATGCACAGGCGATAGAAAGCGCGAAGAAGAATCAGGAGTTAGACAAAGTCTCTAATATAGAATGGAAATTAGGTAAGGTCGAAGATGTGATACCAGCTTTACAAGTGAATCCAAATGTTGTGATTGTCGACCCGCCTCGTAGTGGTTTAGATGTGAAGACAATAGAAAGAATCAAAGCTTGGAATGTAGAAAAAGTAGTGTATGTATCTTGTGATCCTGTTACGCTTGCACGAGATTTAAAGATGTTACAAGAAAAATACGATGTCGTGAAGATCGTTCCAGTTGATATGTTTCCACAGACGAAACATGTGGAATGTGTAGCATCTCTACATTTAAAAAATAAAGTATAGGGGTGAAGAGTAATATGGAAGAATATTTAGAGTTTGCTAAATATATTGCAAGACAAGCAGGAATAATTATGTTGAAATATTTTTACCAAGATCATGGCGCTAGTTATAAGAGCGATGACACAATTGTAACCTTGGCAGATAAAGAGATAAATTCATATTTAATTGAAAAAGTAAAAGAAAAATATCCTAGCCATGCTGTAGATGGAGAAGAAGAACAATCTGGAAAAAGCAAATATGTTTGGATATGTGATCCTGTTGATGGAACAGCCATGTATGCAAGACATGTACCGGTAGCTGTATTCTCTTTGGCTTTCGTGGTAGATGGGACTCCAGTTGTTGGTGTTGTGTATGATCCATTTACAGATAATTTGTATTCGGCAATGAAAGGAAAAGGGGCATATAGAAATAATGAGAAAATAAGCGTAAATACTTTTGAGTTAAGTAGCAAAGAAAGTGTCGCTCATTACGATATGTGGCCTCATGCAGATTACAATATATATGATTTTATAAAAGAATTAGGAAAGAATACTTACTTTGTTAGCATAGGTAGTGTGATTAGAGCTAGTATGTGTGTCGCTGAAGGAAATTTTACACTTGCCATTTTTCCTGGAACAAAACACAAAAATTGCGATATTGCTGCTGTGAAGGTGATAGTCGAAGAAGCAGGGGGAAAAGTAACAGATTTATTTGGGCATGAGCAAAGATATGATCAAAATATAAATGGTGCGTTGATAAGTAACGGAATCGTACATGAAGAAGTAGCAGAAGGAATTACAAAATATTTATTAGATAGATAATGATGCGATAAAAAATTGAAAATTAAAAATATTTGTAATGTGGAGTATGATTGTGAGCATATTAATATAGGAGGAATATTATGAAATCTAAAGTAGCGATGATATTATGCTTGCTCGCTGTTGGAATCGGATTGTGGTTGGGAATCGATTTCCAATCGAAAGAAAAAGACCAGAAAGTTTCAAAAACGTTGGATAGGAAAGAAGACGTCATTGAAAAAATGATAAATCATATGACATTAGAAGAAAAAGTAGGGCAAATGTTCATTGTACGAGTTCCAGAAAAAGATGTCCTGACAGCGATTGAGCAGTATCATTTGGGTGGTTATATTTTATATGCGAGAGATTTTCGCAATCATACGAAGGAAAGTGCGACTTCGATGATAAAGTCGTATCAAGATAGTTCCGAAATTTCTATGTTGATCGGCGTGGATGAAGAAGGTGGAACTGTCAATCGAGTTAGTTTGTATCCAGCTTTTCGTAATTCGCCATTCTGTTCCCCACAAGAGTTATACCAAAGTGGTGGATGGGAGATGATTACGAAGGATGCGATCGAAAAAAGTAAATTATTGCACTCTCTTGGAATCAATGTCAATTTTGCACCTGTTGTAGATGTTTCGGAAAATCCAAATGATTATATCTACAGTCGTAGCTTTGGTAGTGATGCAAACATAACAGCACAGTATGCGAAAAAGGTTGTAAAGGCAATGCATAAGGAGCATATAGAACCTGTATTAAAACATTTTCCAGGATATGGAAATAATGTAAATACTCATACTGGAATTGCTCACGATACGAGAAATTATGAGCAATTTGAAGCTTCCGATTTTATTCCATTTCAAGAAGGTGTGAAAGCAGGAGCAAATATCATTTTAGTTTCTCATAATATCGTACATTCTATGGATGATAAATATCCAGCATCTCTATCGTCTAAGGTTCATAAGATTCTGAGAGAAACACTGAATTTTGATGGCGTGGTAGTGACAGACGATCTATATATGGAAGGCATTACACAATATGTCAAAGCAGAAGAGGCAGCCATCTTGGCGGTACAGGCAGGAAATGATCTCATTTGTTGTACTGATTTTCAAATTCAAATACCAGCAGTAGTGAGTGCAGTAAAAGATGGAAAAATCAGTGAAGAAAGAATTAATTCCTCTGTTAGACGTATTTTAAAATTAAAAAAAGAGATGGGAATTTTGTAATTTTTGAACAAAGATACTTGCGCAATTTGTCGAATTATGCTATATTGATGGTGCAAGAATTTCTTGCGGGTATTATGAAACTTTCCCACGTTACATCGTACCCTTTTTATGACAGATAGAACTTATCTGTCTTTTCTTTTGGTTTATGATATAATAAAACAAGAAAAGATGGTGCATATGAAAGCAATTTTAGAATATGAAGTAAAAGAAAGAGAAACATTACTTCCCTTTCTGGAACATAATTTAAAAGATATATCAAAAAAGAAAATAAAAAGCTATTTAACGCATGGCTGTGTATATGTAGATCGTAAAAAAGTAACACAGTATAACTATAGTTTAGTTCCTGGACAAAAGATAGAGATACATCGAAGTCAAAGAAGTAGTGAGAACGCGGGAGAACTGGATATTTTATACGAGGATAGAGACTTACTTGTCGTGAATAAGAAATCCGGATTGCTCACGATTTCGACAGAGAAAGAAAAAGAGAGAACCTTGTATCATATGGCAAGTAATTACGTAAAGAAAAACTATAAAAAAGGTAGGATATTCATCGTCCATCGGTTAGATAGAGATACATCTGGAGTCGTTGTATTTGCTAAAAATGAGCATATGAAAGAGATGTTACAAAAAAAATGGAACGAACTTGTTCTGCATCGTGGATATATTGCGATTGTCGAAGGAAATTTGCCAAAGAGAGATGGCATGATTCATACATGGTTAAAAGAGGATGGAAACTATCGAGTGCACTCAGTAAAAAATAAAAAAGAAGGTAAGGAAGCAATAACACTATATAGAGTAATCAAAGAAAGAAAGGATACAACTATCGTTGAGATAGAATTAAAAACTGGAAGAAAAAATCAGATACGAGTTCATCTTAGCGAACTTGGCTATCCTGTCGTAGGGGATAAAAAATATGGTGCTCGAAAGCGCTCTTCTCGTTTAGAGTTGCACGCACATCGTTTAAAGTTAAGCCATCCAGTGACACATAGAGAAATGGAGTGGATTGCCCCACTTCCTGAAGAAATGAAGTAGAAAAGAGGTAAATATGAATAATTTATTTATTGCATATCCAAAGTGCAGTACTTGTCAAAAAGCAAAGAAATGGTTAGAAGATCATAAGATTGAATTTGAAGAAAGACATATTGTCGATGATCGCCCTTTAAAAGAAGAATTGAGAGAGTGGCATCGTGAAAGTGGATTACCATTAAAGCGTTTTTTTAATACGAGTGGATTAAAATATAAGGAATTAGGATTGAAAGATAAGCTTCCAATGATGAGAGAAGAAGAACAATTAGATTTATTATCTAGTGATGGAATGTTAGTAAAAAGACCACTTTTGATTACACCATCGCATATATATGTTGGATTCAAAGAAAAAGAGTGGAGTAGTTTAGAATCATGATAGAACATCAAGAACATGAATTTCCACCTTTTTATGAACATGATTCTAAGATTCTTATTTTAGGAAGTTTTCCATCTAAAAAATCGAGGGAAGTTGGTTTTTATTACATGCATCCACAAAATCGTTTTTGGAAAGTACTCGCTCGTGTTTTTGAGTGTAAACTTCCTGAGACGCTGTCGGATAAGAAAGCATTCTTGAGAGAAAATCACATTGCTCTTTGGGATGTCATTGAAAGTTGCGATATTAAAAATTCAAGTGATGCTAGTATACGGAATGTAAAGCCGACGAAGATCGTTGAGTTGATGAAGAAAACGAAGATCGATACTATTGTAACAACAGGAAAAAAAGCGCATGAATTATATCAGAAGTACAGTAAAGATATCGTAGGAATTGAAGATATTACACTACCGTCTACGAGTTCTGCCAACATTGCTAATTATAGTGAAGACGATTTAGTTAAGTGCTATCAGAAATTAAAGGAGTTTTTATGAAATTATCGAAGGAAATAGTAGAACCTTTACTTCATTGGTATCGAGAGAATGCGAGAGAGTTACCTTGGAGAAGGGATGTGACACCTTATCATGTGTGGGTGAGCGAAATCATGTTACAGCAGACGCGTGTGGAAGCTGTCGTTGACTATTATTACCGTTTTATGGAAGCACTTCCAACAATTCAGGATTTAGCTGTGATCGATGAGGAAAAACTTTTAAAGCTATGGGAAGGTCTTGGATATTATAGTCGTGTGCGAAATTTACAGAAAACAGCGCAACTCTTGTGTCGAGATAATGATGGAAAACTCCCAGAGACTTATGACGAGTTAATAACACTTCCTGGAATCGGACCTTATACTGCAGGAGCGATTAGTTCGATTGCATATCAGAAAAAGGTAGCAGCTGTCGATGGAAATGTTTTACGAGTCGTCAGTCGTCTTTCCCTAGATTCTTCATGTATCGATGAAGAGCGTGTTAAGAAAATGTGGAAAGAAGAAATCGAAAAGGTGATGCCGACAGAAAGTGGCATGTTTAATCAAGCTATGATGGAAATTGGAGCCACTATCTGTATTCCAAATGGAAAACCGCTTTGTCATGCGTGTCCACTGTCGCATCTGTGTAAAGCATATCGTCAAAACAAAGTATTAGAATATCCTGTGCGAAAGCAGAAGCGAAAAAGAGAAGGTATACCGATGACGGTATTTTTAATGTTGTATCACAATCGTGTCGCAATTTTAAAAAGAGATCGCGAAGGACTGCTTGCTAATTTTTACGAGTTTCCAAACGTCGATGGAACATTATCGCAAGAAGAGGCAGAAAAGTATTTAAAAGAGCACAATATAAAATGGATAGGGATAGAAGAAGGACCAAGTGCAAAACATATTTTTACGCATAAAGAGTGGCATATGACAAGTTATATCGTGTGGTTACAAGAAACAATGGAATCGTATTTGTTTTCCACAGGAAAAGAATTAAACGAAGTGTATCCAATTCCAAGCGCCTTTGAAAAATACCGTAAATGTGTGGAAAACTTGTGGAATGAAGAAGCTTATTTACATTTTTCCACAGGAAAATATTTAAAATGACAAAGGATGTGTAAAGTTGACAATATTTGTCAAAAGAAATGTGTAAATCATTTCTTTTTTTTGCTATACTAATAATAGGGTGATGTGCATGCCGGACTTAATTTATTTGGATCATACTTATCAGGTGTTAGAGCGTGTTAATTTAAATCAACATAAGTATATATTTGCACTACATTTGAATCGGTTAGAATATTTAGAACATTCCGAAGGAATGACCTATATAAAACCAAAGCCAGAAGATTTCAAAAATAGTAAAGATCTAACATATGTAGCAGAGCAATATTTATTAACACAGTTCCAAAGAGATGTCGAAGCAAAGATCAACAGTGGTCAAATTCACTCGTTGGATGAACTAAAAGACACTATGAAAAATTTTAAAACATTTGCAGAACAAGACCCAAAATTACACAACTTAATGCAGGTAAATCAAAATATGAGCTTATCGGATCCTAAATTTATGAAGATGGTGACGGAAATGATTCAATATTATGAATCGAGAGGAATCGACAGAACACCATTAGAGTTAGAAAATGCAAAAAAAGTTGATGCAAACGATAAGGAATACATCCAACATGTCGATCAACAGGGAAACGTGAGTGTTGTAGAGAATAATTCTGTATTTGGTGTAAAAGAAGAATACGAGCGAAGAAAAGATGATATAAAGGATCTTTCAAAAGAAAGCGGAAGTTTGAATGCAGATACGATTTTTAAAGACATGGAGAAGTCTAAAATTGGAGTTCATCTTGAACAAGCTCATCAAGTCAATAAACAAGGTTTAAATAACGATGAAAAGTCACGTATGAATACTGTAGAGCAAACTGTAGACGATGAAGTTTTATATGATCCGATCAATAATATATATTATAATGCACGGACCCAAGAGGTTTTAACAACAGAGCAAAAAGATGGTATGATTGCAGTAAAACGGACCTCTGGAACTGATTATGAGACAATGGACGATGGTACGATAAGACAAGAAGAATTTGATTCTATTCCGGTAGAAGAGTTTCAAGCGGATTGTTTGCTTGCCGAAGAGATGATCAATCAAATGAGTGATGAAACGAAAGATATCAACGTTGATGAACTCGTAGGTGTAATCGTCAATAAAAAAGCTGCGATGACTCCGGAACAAAGGAGAGAGTATCAGACGAAATTGTCTAACTATATTCATTTCCGAATGGAAAAATTAAGAGAATTGGAACCAGAGCAAAAAAGTATGGGTGGATATCAATACCAACTAAAGCCACCAACTCGAACAGAGGTAAGTGGATACGCAACGCCAGTCTTACTCGGAATGCTCGTTGGCTTAACATTATTTGCGGCACCAATGATTGCACTTTTATTTCAAGCGTAATTGTGCAAAAATTGGCATATAAAAAATAAAAAGGGAATTGGCTTGAAAAATAAACGAAAAGAGAGAATCGAGAAAAGATTCTCTTTTTTCTGTGTTTAAAAAGACAAAAAATTTACCAACATAATCATAGAATGTTAATAGAGAGGGAGATAATATGTTTGGAAATTTTACAGAAGAAGCAAGAAAAATACTAGTGATGGCAAAATCCGAGATGAAAGCATTAAAACATCCATACGTAGGAAGTGAACATTTATTACTCGCTATTTTAAAAAATAAAAACAATGTGTCAAGACGACTAGGAGAGTACGACATTACTTATGAAAATGTCAAACAGGAAATAGAGCGAATTATTGGAACGGGTTCGATGGAAGCAACGTGGTTTTTATATACGCCACTGTTAAAGAGAGTTTTAGAAAATGCAATTATCGACAGCAAAGAAAATAACCAAAGTGAAGTGACGATAGAACACTTGTTTTCTAGTTTGTTGGAAGAAGGAGAAGGTGTTGCAATTCGTATTTTATTAGGAATGGGAGTGGATTTAGATGAATTATATGGAGAATTTTCTTATAAAATCAATCGTCCGATGAAAGGAAAAAAGCACAAAAAATTATTGTTGGAAGAACTGGGAGTAGATTTGACGAAAAAAGCGAGAGAACAAGAACTTGATCCTGTGATTGGACGTGAGACGGAAATGCAACGTGTATTAGAAATATTATCTCGTCGCACGAAAAATAATCCTTTATTAATTGGGGAGGCAGGAGTAGGAAAGACGGCAATCGTAGAGGAGTTGAGTCGTCGCATCGCACTAGGGGATGTGCCAATGACTTTAAAGAATAAACGGATTATTAGTCTCGATATGGCAACAGCTGTTGCGGGTACAAAATATCGCGGGGAATTCGAAGAACGAATTCGAAAAATATTAAAAGAAATAGAAGAGAACGACGATATTATACTTTTTATCGATGAAATTCATACGCTAGTTGGAGCTGGTGGAGCTGAAGGTGCAATCGATGCATCAAACATTTTTAAACCTGCTTTAGCGCGAGGGAAACTACGTTGTATCGGAGCGACGACAATACAAGAATATAAGAAATTTATGGAGGAAGACAGTGCATTAGAACGGCGTTTTCAAAAAGTATATATCGAAGCGCCGACAAGACAAGTAGTAAAAGAAATTTTAATGAAGTTGAAGCCAATTTACGAATCTTTTCATTATGTTACGGTAAAAGAAGAGATGATCGATTTTATGATCGAATTGAGTGAAAGGTATATCTATGATCGGAATCAGCCAGATAAAGCAATTGACTTGATGGATGAAGTTTGTGCGAAAGTAAGTTTAAAGGAGAGTAAAGAATATACGAAGTATCATCAATTAGGAAAAGAATTAAAAGAAGTAATAGAAGAGAAAAATCAAGCGATATTGGATAACCGTTTTGATATCGCATCGAAATGGAAAGAAAAAGAAAATCAATTGGCAGATCAAATGAATCAACTAGAACTCAAATTATATCATAAGAAAAAGACGAAAGCTGTGACCAAAAAAGATATTGCAGAAGTATTGCATTTAAAGACAAAGATTCCAATTTATGAAATATTAAAAGAGAATAAGAGAGTTGTAGAAGAGATCGAAAAGAATATTACACATCATATCATTGGACAGAAGAAGGCCGTCGGAGAAACGATTCAGGTAGCGAAGCGTATTAAATTAGGATTAAAAGAGGAAAGCAGGCCTTATTCTATGCTATATTGTGGTCCGAGTGGGGTCGGGAAGACAGAGTTATCTAAAGTGTTTGGTTCCGAATTAGTAGGAAAAGAAAATGTGATTCGTCTCGATATGAGCGAATATACAGAAGCACATTCAGTAAGTAAAATTGTCGGTGCTCCACCGGGATATGTAGGGTATAAAGATCATCAAAATCTTTTGGAGGAAATTAGGAATAAACCTTACTCTGTCTTGATTCTAGATGAGATTGAGAAGGCACATCCGAGTATTATCCATCTACTATTCCAAATTTTAGATGAGGGAAAAATAAAAGATTCCAACGGAGTGGTGGTACATTTTGATCACGTTGTCATATTGATGACTTCCAATATAGGATTTCACGAAATTAATATCGGATTCACAAAGGAAAACAACGATGTGGTACTGACGAAGTTAAAAGAAAATTTTTCGGTGCCATTTATCAATCGTATCGATCAGGTCATTGTATTTGATGCCCTTCAAGAATCGGAAATTCGTCAGATTATCGAACAACAGTTAGATACATTGAAACAAAAATATAAACGGAAGGGAATTCAAATTAAATTTGGACGTGAGATTCTACCTGCTTTAGTTAGTATGAGTGATTATCGTGAGTTTGGTGCACGAAGAATTTCTAAGTTAATTAAGGATAAAATAGAAAATCAAATGATGGAAGATATATTGAATCATAAAGAATGTATTACGATAACGAAAATAAAAGAAGAGGCAACTGTTTGACAGTTGCTTCTTTTTCGAGGTTCTAAAAGACTTGCAAAACTTTTCAGAAATGATATAATTATTTCAGGTGATATTATGAAGAGTATAGAAGATGTACAAGTAGCCATGAATAAAAATGCTTATTTAACAGATGAGATCAAGGCAAACATCATGTCACTCGTAAGTATTTTTCATAATCGCTTTCCAAATGTGGATTTAGACAATTTATGTAAAAATTTAACGACGTTAAAAATTGATAAAGCGACGAAGTTTATTACTTTAGAACCGATTTCATATAATGGAATGTTGAATGTTCTATCGATTAATAAGGGATCTTTAAAAGAAGTTCCAGATGCGAAAAATTTATTGATGAGTGCAATTATTTGTATGATTGCTACCAACCAGAGAGGAATTACAGGATTCTGTGACAATCCAAAATTTGAAGCGTTGAATGCAGGATATGTCGCAGGAATGGCAAATATGTTAGTTGGAAATGATAGCGATGTCGATTATTACACTGATGAAATTATCGCAACTAATTTATTTGGTCAAATTGTAGGACCAGATGTGTTAGCAAAAGCCTTTTTTGAAAATAATTCATCGATTATTGTAAATCAATTTATGAATGCGGGGGAATGAAAAATGGTGTTAGACGATAAGATGGAACAATTAGATGCGTTTTTGAATCAAACAGCATACGTATTAAATCGCAGAAAGAAAAGTCCAGAATATCCAAGTAAGATTACTGAGAGTACGAAGAACTTGACAAATTTGCTTTTAATGACAAATCCAAGTCAAGAGAAAATCGATGCATTCTTGGCTTATGTTCCAGGAGAATGGATGTTGCAAGGAACAGTGGATGAAAGACATTTAAATGTAGGGATAGAGACACTTCCGGAAGAAGTAAACAAAATGATTGCTACATATCAAATGGGAGCAAAAACGGAAACAGGACCGAATTTACATTTATCGTAAACCCGGTCTTTTTTTTAAAATGAATCATGTTATACTAAAAATAGAAAGTAGGGGGAAAAGAAAATGGCGCAGAAAAGACAATCCAACAAGAAGGAGAAAGGTATGTTGAAGAAACGACCGAAATTAAAGGAAATCCCTCAACCAACTAAATTGCTATTAGGTATGGCTTTTGCAATTATCATGTTAAGTGGGTATCTTTTGATTTCCAACATTGTACATGCTTTTGCAGTCAGCGAAAAGGTAGTGATTGACTATTCTAGCTATGAAATTGGTGTGTTAAAAACGACACTACACGGGATGAATGCAAATCTGGTACAATTGAATCAAGCGACATCTAGTAGTTTTTTGACAAGTACAGAATTAGAAGAGTTAAAAGAGGATTTTAACGAGAGTGTCGAAGCGATAAATCAATTATCATATTTGACGGAACGTGGAAAGAAAAAAGTAAGCCAAAAACAATTGTATGAAATTTATCAAGAAAATAAAAAGTTACAAATGATTCCTTTACTTCGAATTTATGCAAAGTTAGAAAAAATGGATCCTAGTTATCAAGTGACGAGAGATGCTTTTACGCGTAATGTTTTAAATTTAATGTTAGCAAGTGGTTCTATCTCTAGAGAACTTTACAATAACTTCCGTTATACTTCATTTGATGATAGTGATATATTAGGAAGCATTAGCTTGGACCAAAGTGGACAGATTCCATCACAGACGATGCAACTAACGACAAATTATGTTCAATTGACAGATGCACTATTAAAAATGGTATTAACGAAGGGAGGGCTGGTCTATGCATAAGAAACTCTTTTATTTCAGAACGGCTTTTTTAGAGTTAAATACGATCCTTTTTGTATATTGTCTTATCTGGGGTGGATATTATAATTTGATTTTAGCAGGATATTTCACATTGTTGATTATTTTGCTTCAAATTCTAACTTATTTAGAATGGAAAAGACAAAAAAAGGAACTGATGGAAGATATGCTATTCCATATATTATCTATTACTTGTCACGCTTCTTTGTTTGTCGTATTATTACGTACGTTATTTGATCAGAATATTTTATCTACTTATTTTTTAGAAGAACAGGGAGTCGTAACACATGGAATTAATATCATGTATTTAAATTCAAATTTTATTTACATTAGCATCCTATTTATGTTATTAATATTATATGGGTGTATCAAAGGAAAAACAAAAAAGCGATCATAGTGGTTGCTTTTTTCTATTTTGTTAGCACAATGATAATATTTTTAGAGATGTTATTGATGCATTTAAAAAAAATGATACGATCGAAGATGAGTGTTTGAAAATTTGCGTTTTGACATGAGTCGATATATATGAGAAGATGAGATAGAGGAGGAATGAAAATGCATACATTACGCAGACATGAGTTGATGCGATACTTAGATATGGACGAGAATCATCAATGGAAGGAATGTTTGATTTGCAGTTTTATTCCAGCATTCTATCATAAGAAAGTAAAAGTTATAGAAGCTCATTGGGAGAGAAAATATTGTTTGGTATGCCGTATGATTTGTGAGTATAAACACTATACGGTTGAAATTATATTGGAGAAAACGAATCGAAAACATGAAGCACTGCCACATTTATATCATAGAAGGATTATGCTATCCTGTGTAGATTTAGTTGCGTCTCATCCTCCTGTAGAACAATCTGATATGGGAATTCGATATCATGTAAATCAAATTGGAATGATTTGCGACGGCAAATGTATGGAAGAATTAAATGCTCCAGAGAGGTTTATCCAGATGCTTCGTTCGGAGGATTGGTATCAAGCAAGTTATTACATGTATGATCAAACATGGTTAAGTCCTTTAGTAGATGCTATGAAACAGGAGAAGAAATAGAACATATGAAAGTATTAAGTATACAAGAGCCTTATGCGACATTGATTATGGAGCAAAAGAAAAAAGTGGAAACACGTAGTTGGAAGACGAAGTATCGAGGAGAAATATATATTCATGCGAGTATATCGAAAGCCCATATCAAACGAATTACGAATCCTAAAATTTTAGATTGGATGAAGGATGCACAGTTACACTTTGGATATATTATTTGTAAGGCACAGTTGGTAGATTGTATCGAAATGACGGAAGAATATATTGAAAAAGTGAAAAGTAAAGAACATTTAGAATATATTTTAGGGGAATATAAAGTTGGAAGATATGCTTGGGTGTTAGAAAATGTGGAAGTGTTAGAACAACCGATTCCGGCAAAGGGAAAATTAGGAATATGGACATACGAAAAAGTACTTGAACGATAGTGTTTCAAGTACTTTTTATTGTGTTTTCACTGTAGGAACGAGTGCATCTAAATCAGGTGATTCATCATATGGTTCTGTTCCTTTGATATAATAGAGCATTTTTTTCTTCTTGCTTTCTGCAGTAGCTACTTTTCCTGTGACAGGTTCTACCATGACGCCGACGACATTTTGTGGAATTTCATACCATCCATTTCCTTCTACGTTTTTTTCTGCACTTTCCATCACTTCTGCCCAAATGTTTTTAATTGCATTACCATCTTTAACATCGGAAATGCGATTGTCATCATATCCTGTCCACATTCCCATGATAAGTTCTTTATTATAACCAAAGATAAGATGGTCTGTTTCTGTCGTTCCTGTTTTAATCGCATATTTTTTAGTTAATTTGGGGGCTAGGTTAATGCAAGTGGGATAATTGTAATCTACGAACTCGCTCGCATAGGAATTACTTAACATTTCATTTAAGACAAATACTAGACTACGATTTAATATATTTTCTTTCTTCTCTTTATGTTCGTATAATACATTTCCATCGATATCTTCTACTCTTTCGATAAAGTAGGGCTCGATCGAATACCCTTCGTTTGCGAATGTCGCATAAGCTTTCATCATCTCTAAAATGTTAATGCTTTCTGTTCCGAGTGCAAGAGAAGGAATTGGAGTTAATTTAGATTTGATTCCAAGCCTTTTTGCAATATCGATCAGTGTTTGTTCTCCTAGAAATAAATGGGTTTTGACGGCGTATATATTATCTGAATATGCTAAAGCAGTAGCCATAGAAATGGGCTTATTCGGATAAGTATTTCCATAATTGTTAGGACTATATGTTTTATCCTCGGAGAACGTGAAAGTTGTTTTTTCGCTTTTAAAAGTAGTAGATGGTGTAAATCCGTTTTCTAAAGCTGCGTAATATAGAAATGGTTTCATCGTAGAACCAACTTGTCGCTTCATACTCGTGACACGATTATACTGACTTTTCGAGTAATCTCGCCCTCCTGCGATTGCGAGAATCTTTCCATTGCTGGGATTCAT
This sequence comes from uncultured Mycoplasmatota bacterium, assembly GCA_937944975.1. Taxonomy (GTDB): domain Bacteria; phylum Bacillota_I; class Bacilli_A; order RF39; family UBA660; genus Fimihabitans. Next base: position 38,065 of record CALEBF010000014.1, read on the forward strand.
GACGACGCTGGCAACTTCCAAATCTTGGTTGTAATCTAGATTTTTTTTGATGCTTTCTTCCATCGATGTTTGAATATCTAAGTCGAGATTCGTGTGTATTTTGAGTCCACCTGTTTTTAAAAATGAGGTGGGGATTGTTTTAATATTTTGTAATTCTTGGATGACTGCATCTTGATAATACATGAGTGTTGTTAGGTTTTCTTTGTTTTGGTCTACTTGATAAGTGAGTTCTTTTTGCAGTGCTTTTTCTGCTTGTGTTTGTGTAATATACTTATTTTTCACCATTGCATTTAAAATGAGTTTTTGTCTTTTTTTAGAATTGTTTTCATTTTGAATGGGAGAATAATAAGTAGGATCTTTTGGAATTCCAGCTAATATAGTTGCTTCTGCCAAGGTTAAATCTTTTGCGTTTTTTCCGAAATAATATAACGATGCATTTTCTATTCCAAAAATACCGCCATAGTTGATCGTATTCAAATATCCTTCCAAAATTTTATCTTTGCTATAATGAGCTTCTAAACGAATAGTAAGCCATGCTTCGTTAATTTTTCGCTTCCATGTCTTATCAAAATCTAAGAATAAGTTTTTAGCGTATTGTTGGGAAATCGTGGAGGCACCTTGTAATGTTTTGCCATTTGTGATATTGATATAGAGTGATTTTAAAATACGTAAAAAATCAAATCCTTTATGATTGTAAAAAGACTTGTCTTCAATTGCGATTGTCGCATTGATAAGGTGTGGAGAGATATCATCTAAGGAAACCCATTTTTTACTGTTTTTCCCTTGGAATAATTCATTTTGATTATCGTAGAGATAATAGCTGTTTGCCTTGTCGATTGGAAGCTTTGGAAGCATTTTTGCATATGCGTATAATCCAATGTAACAGATGAGAAAAAAAGCGGTAAGAACGAGTCCAACTTTTACGATTTTTTTCAATATTTTCATATGTCCCTCCAATCTATTTTTAGTATTACAAAAAAAAATAAAAATATGAGTGCATTTTTAATAAAGTTATGCTATAATTACATTCAGTAAAAAAGAAAGAGGCAAGGAATGGCAAAAATAGAAGTTCGTTCAAGACTTGTTGGAGATGAAACAGATCATCAAATGACGACAAGTGGAATTTTAACAACGGGAAAAATTGTTTATAGAGAACCTGATATTCGTATGGTACTGAAATTTGCAAATAACCATATAGAATTAGAGAGAAGCCATTCGGATTATACATTAAAACTTTCTTTTGAAAATCAACATACATGTAGTGGCTCTTATCAGATAAAAGAACCAATGCTATCGATGGAAGCTAAGACGAAAACCAAAGCACTACAGGTAGAAGATGGTATGATTGATATCATATATGAATTGATCCTAGGAGGACAATCTTTAGGAGATTATCATTACCACTTGGATTACGAGGTGAAAGAATGAAAGAAAAATTAAAAGAATTAATTGGAACCGTATTAGAAAAAAATCAAATCGACTTTGATTTGAATGAGATCGTTGTAGAAGTTCCAAAGGACAATAGCCATGGAGATTATGCAACGAACGTAGCAATGCAATTAGCGCGAACTTTAAAGAAGAATCCACGTGAGATTGCGAATTTATTAATAACAGATTTACATAACGAAGATATAGAAAAAGTTGAGATTGCAGGACCTGGTTTTATCAATTTCTATATCAAAAATGACTATCTATATGAAAATATCAATACGGTGTTAGAAAAAAAAGAGAAGTATGGTAGTTCCAATGTTGGGAATAGAAAGAAAGTAAACATCGAATACGTAAGTGCGAATCCAACCGGAATTTTACATTTAGGTCATGCACGTGGAGCAAGCTATGGAGATTCTCTTAGTAGAATTATGTCGTTTGCAAATTATGATGTGACGAGAGAATACTATATCAACGACGCAGGAAACCAGATCGTCAATTTACAAAATTCGATTCAAGCTCGTTATGAAGGACTTTGCGGTCGTGAAGAAAAGATGCCGGAAGATGGATATTACGGAGAAGAGATTATCGATATCGCTCGTGAGATGAAAGAAGAACTTGGGGAACATATAACAGATATCAACGTTTTTCGTAAAAAAGGACTTGATTACCTTTTAGGTAAGATTAAAGAACATTTGAAAAACTTTCGGGTAGAATTTGATGTTTGGACGAGTGAACAATCTATATATGATAGTGGAGAATTAGAGGAAACATATCATAAATTAGTGGATGCTGGGTATACTTACGAAAAAGATGGAGCAGTCTTTTTAAAGACGACACTATATGGAGACGAAAAAGATAGAGTGTTGATTAAGAAAGATAAAACCAATACATATTTACTCCCTGATATCGCATATCATAAGAATAAATACGATAGAGGATTCGATGAACTTATCAATGTGTTTGGAGCAGATCATCATGGATATGTACCGAGATTAAAAGCATCGATTGCTATGCTTGGAAATGATCCAGATAAATTAGATGTCGAGATTCTACAAATGGTTCGTCTCGTACGAGGAAAAGAAGAGATTAAAATGAGCAAGAGAACTGGAAATGCAGTGACGATTGCAGATCTTGTAGAGGAAGTTGGGTTGGATGCAACCAGATACTTCTTCTCTTCTAGAAGTTTGGATACACAATTAGACTTTGATATGGAACTGGCAACAAAACAATCAAACGAAAATCCAGTTTATTATATCGAATATGCTTATGCGCGAATTAGTTCAATCTTAAAGGAATATCCACATGCAGTAGAACCGCTCGATCGTTATGAAACTTTGACAAGTGAATATGTTAAAAATTTACTTGCTAAAATATACGAGTTTACCGATACGGTAAAATTAAGTGCAGAGAAGAGAAGCCCACATATTATCGCAAATTATGCATATGATTTAGCAGGTTTATTCCATACGTTCTATGCACATGAAAAAGTTTTAACAAACGATGAAACGAGTACGAAAGAACGTATCAATCTAATCGCTGCGACAGCGATCACGATTCAAAACGCATTGCGACTCATTGGTGTTGCAACGAGAGAAAAAATGTAGGAGGATGAATATGAAGTTAAAACAAATGTCAAAAGAAGAGTTAGAATTACTTTCTTACACAGATTTAACCTATATGATTTTAAAAGAAAATAAAAAATCTATGAATACCCCAACCATTTTTAAGAAAATTTGCGATCTTCTTGGATATAGTGATGAAGAATATAGTGCAAAAATAGGAGATTATTATACATCTCTTACGATCGACAAACGATTTGTACTTTTAGATAATGCAGAGTGGGATTTGAGAGATCACCATTCTATCGAAATTGTGATCGATGACGAAGAAGATGATGAGAGTGACATGGTAGAAGAAGAGGACGACATCGAAGCAGAACCAGAAGAGATCGACGAGGATGATATCGATGACATCGACGAAGAAGATCCGGAGGATACTTCTGACATCGAAGAATTATCTATCATTGCCGACGAAGAAATCGAAGAAGAATAAGAGGCAGAATGTTCTGTCTCTTTCTTTTTTGCGAAGCGAAAACTTGATTGAAAAACAAGGAAAAAACGAAGAAAAATAAGAAAAAACATTGCTTTTATGTATAAAAAATGGTATTCTTAAAATGTAAGCAAGATAGCTTAACAAAATAGGGAGGTAAATGCAGATGACAAAAACATTATTAGTAGACTATATTGCAGAAGAAACAGGATTAACAAAAGCTGATTCAGCACGTGCTTTAGAAGCAATGATGAATGGAATTGTAAAAGGATTAAAAGAAGACGGAAAAGTTACTTTAACTGGTTTCTGTACATTTACTGCAGTAAAAAAAGCTGCTAAAACAGGACGTAACCCAAGAACTGGGGAAGCTGTTCAAATTCCTGCAAGAGTTGCTGCTACAATCAAAGCTGGTTCTAAGTTAAAAGAAGCTTTAAACTAAAAAAGTAAAGAAGACACATTGTGTCTTTTTTTCATAGAACAATTGTGATATGCTTACATTGAGAGGTGATAGGATGCCAGCAGAAGTAAGACGAATCTTAGAGGTACTTCACGATGCTTCTTATGAAGCATACCTTGTAGGTGGATATCCGAGAGATCGTTATATGGGACTTGTATCTGACGACTATGATATCTGTACGAATGCAACACCGGAAGCGTTAAAGAAGTTATTTCCACATTTGGAGGAGATACGATTTGGATCGTGTCGATTAAAAGAAGGTAAGATCGAAGTGGAAATCACGACGTATCGAGAAGAATATGAATATCAGGATCATCGTTTCATAAAGAACTATCGTTATGTAGATACATTAGAACAAGATGTAAAACGTCGAGATTTTGTAATGAATACGTTATGTATGGATGTAGATGGAAATTATATCGATCTTTTAGACGCTAGAGAAGATATCGACAAAAGAATGATACGTACAGTGGGTGATCCGTTTCAACGATTGGAAGAGGATGCGCTAAGAATATTAAGAGCTGTTCGTTTTGCTACTACATTACATTTTAATATTGATCCTTCCTTGCAAGAAGCAATAATAGAAAAAAGAGATCTTTTAAAAGAACTATCAAAAGATCGTATAAAAATGGAACTTGAACGAATTTTAAAAGATCCAAGTGGATTAGATTGGATTTGTAAATTGAAATTAGAAGAGGTATTGGAATTAAGTGATCTTTCCAATGTGACATGGGTAGATGATGTTGAATTTTGCTGGGCACAATTGAATTGGACACACTACCCGATGAGTCGTAAAAAGATAAGAAAAATACGTGTGATTCAAAAATTATTACAACAGGACTTATACGATCCTATCATTTTATATCAAACGGAAGATGAGAGGATTAGAAAATTAGCTGCGATTAAGAATATACCTTACGAAAATATAAAACAAAAAAAGGAATTGTTGCCAATTCATAAAACGGAAGAAATCGTGTTATCGATCGATGATTTGAAACGCGTGTATGCGTCTTATTCTGATAAGTTTATTTATCAGTGTTGGAAAGATTTGGAACTTCAAATTGTTCTTGGAAAAGTAGAAAATAATGAAGATTCTATTCGCAGGTTTATAGATCAAAAAACTTCTATACATCAGAAATAAAATAGAGTATAATAGTGAGACAAGGTGGTGAAATATGTTAGAGAAGATAATGCACATATTAGAACATGGTACGTATCAAATACCAAGTTTATTGATTACAAATTATAAAGAGTTAAAACTTTCAGATATAGAGTTCATTACACTGATTTATTTGATGAATACGGATAGTATGTTTGCACCAAAAGAAATAGGAAATGCGCTTCATCTCTCTTTAGAAGAGGTATTAGAGACGATCAGTTCTTTAGAATCAAAAGGATTTATAAAAATAGAGATGAAAAAAAGAAGAGAAGTTAGAGAAGAACACATCAATTTAGAAGGAATTTATCAGAAACTCGCTTTTTCCTACGTCGAAGAACCGAAGGAAAAGGAAGCAACTCCTAATTTATTTACCACATTTGAAACAGAATTTGCTCGACCTTTGTCACCGATTGAATACGAGCTAATCAATGGATGGAAAGAGAATGATTTTACGGATGAACTCATCACTTTGGCACTCAAGGAAGCTGTGTATAATGGAGTAACAAATTTGAGGTATATTGATAAGATTTTGTACGAATGGAAGAAAAAAGGAATTCATACGAAAGAGCAAGTTGAACAGTCTAGAGTGGCTTTTAAGTCGAAAAAAGAGGAGAGGCAGGAACTATTTGATTATGATTGGTTGGATGATAATGCTTAAGGATTTTACTGAATATCTAGATGAATTAATTCCCAATCCTGCTTGTGAATTAAATTACCACAAAGACTATGAACTTTTAATGACTGTCATGTTGAGTGCGCAGACGACAGATAAAAGAGTAAATGAAGTGACGGCAGTCTTGTTTCAAAAATATCCAACGTTAGAAGCTCTAAAAGATGCGGATCTTTCTGATCTTATGAAGATCATTCGACCGATTGGAACCTTTCAGAAAAAATCGGCCAATGTCAAAGAGATTGCGCGAAGATTGTTAGAAGATCAAGGAGGAAAAGTTCCACAAGATCGAGCATATTTAGAAACGTTACCAGGAGTAGGTCGAAAGACGACAAATGTCGTTTTAGGTGAACTGTTTCATGAACAATGTATCGCAGTAGACACTCACGTAGAAAGAGTGAGCAAACGACTCAAATTAGCTGCAGAAAAAGACGATGTCCTTACTGTCGAAAAAAAGCTTACAAAAAAACTCAAAGGATATGATTTGTGGAAGATGCACCATCAGATCCTACTTTTTGGTAGATACTATTGTAAGAGTCAGAATCCACAGTGTGAACATTGTAAAATGCAAGCATATTGTCGTTACTATAAGAAAAATCAAAAGAAAAAAGTCGCTTCTTAAGTGACTTTTTTATAGTTTAAAATCGTTGTATATTTCATCGTTCATATTTTTTCCATCGAAGTAAGTTCTCTCTTTAAATTTACAAATTTTAGATACGATATTTGATGGAAATGCGCGGACTAATTTATTGTAATCAGTAATAATATCGTTATAATACTTACGATAAGCGTAAATATCAGTTTCTGTTTCGTTTAAGCCGATATCAATTTTCAAGAAGCTCTCTGAATTTTTTAACTCTGGATATTCTTCTTTATACTTGTTAAATTCGTTGATTGCTTCGTATAACTGACGATCTAGTTCGAAGTTCGTTAATTTTCTAGAACGAAGTTTTACGATAATACCTAAGATATCTTTATCGATATCAGTATTAGCTTTGATAATTCCGATTGATTTATTCAAAAGGTCAAATCTTTTTCTCAAAGTAGAATCGATATTTGCCTCTGCTTCGTTGATTCGAATAATACAACTTTGAAAACGATTAAAAATATTGATATAGCAGATCAAAATAATACAAATTACGATACATAGTACCAAAGAATACATAAATAAGTCCATATGATCACCTTATTTCATTATAGCAGAAATAGGGTGTAAGATCAATTGTTATTTATAAATTTGGAACGAATTCAGGACTGTAATTAATGCGTTCTTCGAATTCTACGTAATCTAGATAGATCATTTGTAACAAATACCATTTTCCTGTTTGTGGATCACTCAAGATTAGATGATCACGACCAGATTGTTCGATGATTCCATCAAACACTTTATCACGCCATTCAGTTGAATCGGTAAACGTCATATAGACTCGAACTTTCTTTCCTTTGTTGAGACGTAGAATATTTTCGATATAGGATTGTTCTATATCGAAAGCGCCAGATGTTATGGCTGTAGATTGATTTGGAACCTGCATAGGTTGCCCTGGAAATGTCTGATTTGGATAAAAATTTTGATTCACATTATCACCTCTTACTAAAAGGTATGTACAGATAATAAAAATATGATATACTGTTGTTAATTTGGAGGAGTTATATGAAGTTAGAATTAAATCATATCGAAAAAAGATTCGATGATAAGGAAGTATTAAAGGGAGTCTCTTTTACGTTTGAAGAAGGTCATATCTATGGATTATTAGGACGTAATGGAGCCGGTAAGACAACTCTTTTTAATTGTATCAATGAGGATTTGAACATAGATGCAGGAGAGTTTTATATCGAAGACGATAAAGGGAAAAGAAAAATTACATCAGATGATATTGGATATGTATTATCTACACCGATTGTTCCTGAATTTTTAACGGGAAGAGAGTTTTTAAAGTTTTTTATCGATATCAATCGACGCCGTATGAAAGAAGAAAAGACGATTGATGAATACTTTGAACTGATGAAAATAGAAGAAGAAGATCGTGATAAGCTCATGAAGGACTATTCTCATGGAATGAAAAATAAAATGCAACTTTTAGTAAATATTATTGCGAATCCTAAAATATTGTTGCTTGATGAGCCACTGACCTCATTTGATGTCGTTGTGGCAGAAGAGATGAAAGGACTATTAAAACAACTAAAACATGACCATATTTTGATTTTCTCTACACATATCATGGAATTAGCTTTAGATTTGTGTGATGAAATCGTCATATTAAATCACGGTGTATTAGAGGAAGTCGATCGTCATAACTTAGAGCGAAATGAATTGAAAGATAAAATTATCTCTGCTTTGAAAGGAGAAGACGAATGATAGAAACATTTCTTTTATCGTTTCACCTTAAATTGACGTATCGAAAAAATAGTATTATCTATGCATTCCAACAATTTCCGTTTATTGGGAAGTATTTTTCTAATCATTTATATGGAAATGGTGGAATTGAAGCGTTGGTTAGTGTGATTAGTGCATTCATTGAATTTATTTCTGTTTTCCTTGGAAAATTTCTCTATATTTCGTTAATGGTGTTTTTACCTGCTTCTCTTTACAAAGGAAGCGAAGCGGCATCTTTTCTCATTATCTTATTTTTTCTTACTATCGTAGGAACATGGTTGAATACAAATATATTTAATCCTACTAAGGATAAGTATTATGCGATTGTCCTAATGCGAATGAATGCTAAAAAAGAGGCGATTGCAGAATATGGATACTTCCTTTTGAAGATGATCATAGGTATGTATCCATTTGTGTTCTTGTTTGGATTTCTATCACATGTGCCTTGGTATTTATGCCTGATCGCACCATGGATGGTAGTTGGTCTAAAGGTAATATCGACGGCTTACAACCTGTATCTTTATAAGAAAAGAGAATTAATTGTCAATGAAAATAAGCCAACCCCTATCGTTTGGATTTTCATTATATTATTTACAGTGCTTGCTTATATCGTTCCATTATGTAAAATACCAGGAATAGAGTGGATTGTGTTAAGCTGCTATTTACTTGTCATTATTCTTGGAATTATAATGTGGAAATACATTGTCAATTTCGACAATTATTTTACGATATATAAGAAATTATTGACGCCAGACCATGTGATTTTGAATGCGAAGAGTACGCAACAAGACACGTTGAGAAAAAATGCCTTAAATGCGATCGACAGTAAAAATTTGGCGACGAGTAATAAAAAAGGATATGATTTCTTTCATGAACTTTTTATCAGACGTCATCGCAAGATCTTGACGACGTCTGCTCATAATATCGCTCTCGTTGCATTTGTTGTCACTTGTATTGCAGGTTTGGTGTTGGTTTTTGTGCCGGATGCAAAAAAGCCCGTAAACAGCGTGATGATGAATTTCTTGCCATATTTTCTCTTTATTATGTATTTGTTAAATCGAGGGAGTACGGTAACACAAGCGATGTTTATGAACTGTGATCATAGCATGCTGACTTACCGATTCTATCGTCAACCTAAAACTATTTTGGAGTTATTTCGAAGACGAATTGTCGATATTGTAAAAATTAATCTGGAGCCTGCTTTTGTGATTGCACTCGCACTTCCATTTTTATTGTGGTTAAGTGGTGGAACTTCGGAAGGTTTAAATTATATCGTTTTGTTTGTATCGATTATTTCTATGGCGATCTTTTTTTCGGTACATCATCTCGTCATTTATTATTTGCTTCAACCATATAACATCAATATGGAGATGAAGAGTCCTGCCTACCAAGTCATCAATGGGGCTACTTATTTTATTTGTTATTACATGATGGACCTTAAAATGCCAACGATGGTATTTGGGACAGTTATGATCGTATTTGCTGTAGCGTATGTTCTTATTTCGTTGTTTTTGGCATATCGATATGCACCGAAGACGTTTCATTTAAAATAATTTTTATGTAGAATGTATGTCAAATAGGTGGAAATATGATCGTTCAAAATGAGAATCATGATATAATGACTTGTGGAGGTGGAAATATGAAAGTGACAGTAGGAGTATCAAACCGTCATGTTCATCTGACAAAAGAAGATTTAGAAACTTTATTCGGAATTGGACACGAGTTAACGAAGGTAAAAGATATCAATCAACCAGGACAATTTGCAAGTGCAGAAATGGTAACGTTAAAAACTGAGAAAAATGAAATCAAAAAAGTACGTGTACTCGGGCCTATTCGTCCATATACACAAGTGGAGATCTCTAAGACAGATGCCTTTACACTTGGTTTAAAACCACCAATGAGAGAATCTGGAGATGTTGTAGGGAGTGCTCCAATTACATTGATTGGTCCAAATGGAACGATCGACCTAAAAGAAGGATGTATTATCGCAACGAGACATATCCATGCTACGAAAGAAGATGCAAAGAGATTGGGATTAGAAGGAATCGATAAAGTATCGGTAAGAGTAGGTGGAGAAAAGGGTGGAGTAATGGAAAATGTTTCCGTACGTGTCGCAGATAATTCTTACTACGAAATGCACATCGATACAGATGATGCCAATGCACATTTTATTTCGAATGGTGATGAAGTGGAGATCGTACTACCAAATGTTAAGAACTAGAATTAAGATATGTGATAAATGCAGAGGGACAAACGTGGAAACATTGGTTCCAAGAATTAAAGAGATTCTTCCTGATGCGGAGATTCAAATCGGATGCCAGAATTTTTGTGGGATTGGTCAAACTAAGGCTTTTTTGATTTTGAATCATAAACCACTAATTGCCGAGAACGAAGATGAGTTGATCGAGAAGTTGAAAGAATCTTGTAAATGAGATTCTTTTTTGGAAATGAGGTTTAGAAGTGAAAAAAAAGGATGAAAAGAAGGGGAGAGCACAGTGGATTGGGATCGCAATTTTATCGATTGTACTTATTATTTTTCTGTGCTTTCTTTTTTATGCAACGGACGTGATCGGTACGTTTTGTGAAGAGCATTTAGGGGCGTGTCACAGGTCGGTGACAGATGCAAATAGTTTGTTTTCCATTCTTAGACTGAAAGAATATAGTTGGGTAAAATATGTGATATTGGCAATCCCAATCATTAGTTTTTTGTTGTCGCTTATAAATGTGATGCGTTTTAATAAACGAAAATGGAAGAACGAAAAGTGTTAATTTTCGTAAAGTAAATAGTGTAAATGTATATTTTTACATGGATATCCTTTATAATGAAAATAGAGGTGGGTTATGGAAGAACAGATATTAGAGATACTTAGGCACGAAAAGAGAGCTTATTCTGTTTCAGAATTAGAAGATTTACTCGGCCTTGGTTCTGTGGAGGAACTAAAAGAATTATTAAAGACCTTAAATCGTTTAGAAGACCAATTAAAAGTATATCGTACAAATAAGAACAATTATATGTTATTTCAGAATAGTCATCTAAAGATAGGGAAATTATTAGGGAATAAAAAAGGTTTTGGTTTTGTCGATATCGAAGGGGACGACGATGTTTTTATTGCACCCGCACATATGAATAACGCCATTCATGGGGATACTGTTATCGTTGAAATTACTTCTCAAAAGGGAAGCGATTTAGAAGGGCGTGTCGTCAAGATTGTCGATCGTAAACTAAAACAGATGGTTGGAGAATTTTACTATAAAGGCGGAAAAGGACATGTCGATTTAGATGATGATAAGGTAAAGTTGAATATTGAGATCGATCAAGACAAGACACTAGGTGCTATGAATGGGCACAAAGTATTGGTAAAGGTATTAAACAAGTTAAAAGATAATAATTATAAAGGGCAAGTTGTAAAGATTTTAGGTCATAAAAATGATCCAGGAGTCGATATTCTATCGATTGTAGCAAAATATGAAATTAACGATACTTTCCCTGACGAAGTAATGGAACAGGTAGAGGGAATTGAACTAGAAGTATCGGAAGACGAAAAGAAAAAACGTCGCGATTTGAGAGATCGTATGATTTTTACAATCGATGGAGACGATGCGAAGGATTTAGATGACGCAGTAGAATTTAAAAGACTTGAGAATGGACATTATTTCTTAGGTGTTCATATCGCCGATGTATCTTATTATGTAAAAGAAAATACACCACTAGATAAAGAGGCATTTGAACGTGGAACAAGTGTTTATTTGGCAGATCGAGTTATTCCGATGTTGCCACATAAATTATCAAATGGAATTTGTTCGTTAAATGGTGGGGTAGATCGTTTAGCGATGTCATGTGAAATAGAAATTGACGAAAAGGGAAATGTCGTAGATTATGATATTTTTGAAAGTGTCATCAACTCTAAAAAGAGAATGACATATAAATGTGTCAATCAAATATTAGAAAAAAATGAAATACCAGAAGGATATGAACCATTCGTAGAATCTCTACGTGGTATGGCGGAATTAGCCCATGTTTTACGTAAAAATAAAGAAGAAAGAGGATATATCGATTTTGATATCGATGAAGCTAAAATCGTTGTAAATGAACAAGGAGAAGCTGTCGATGTCGTATTACGCGAACGTGGTACGGGGGAAAAACTGATCGAAGATTTTATGATTGCTGCAAATGAAACGGTAGCAACACATATTTACTTTATGGAACTTCCGTTTATCTATCGTGTCCATGGGGAACCGAATGAAGAAAAGATTAACAATTTTGTTCGTTTTGTTGCAATGCTTGGATACAAGATCGAAGGAAAAGTAAAAGATATTCATCCAAAGACAATGCAGATGATATTAAATTCTCTAAAAGATAAAAAAGAGTTCCATATTTTATCATCCCTTTTATTGCGTAGTATGCAAAAAGCTGTATACGACAAAAAGAATATAGGGCACTTCGGATTAGCTAGTAAGTGTTATACACATTTTACTTCTCCAATTCGTAGATATCCAGATACGACAGTACATAGATTATTGCGTACTTATCTATTTGAACATCACATGGATAAAGATACGATTAATTATTGGGATCAAAAACTTGCAGTTGTAGCAGAACACTCTTCTGAAAGAGAACGCGCAGCAGTCGCTTGTGAACGTGAAGTAGATGATATGAAGAAGGCAGAATATATGATGAAACATATTGGTGAAGAATATGAAGGAATCGTATCTAGTGTAATTAGCTTCGGAATGTTTGTCGAACTTGATAACCTAGTAGAAGGTCTTGTTCATATCGATACGTTAACAGACGACCAATATCACTTTGATGAGACGACGTTCGCGCTTGTAGGAGAAAGAAATAAGCGAGGCTATCGTTTGGGAGATCGTGTAAAAATCGTCGTTACAAATGCGAATAAGCAGACAAAAACAGTTGATTTTGAATTAGTCAAAGAAAAGAAAGAAGTCGAGTAAAATTTACTCGATTTTTTTATTTCAACTATATTTTATTTTAAAAATCATTTATAATAAGATTAGGACGGTGATAGCATGATAGAAATTAACAACCGCAAAGCAAAATTTGATTATGAAATAGTAGATACGATAGAAGCAGGAATCGTGTTAAAAGGAACGGAAATAAAATCGATTCGAAACGGAAATGCGAACTTGAAAGATAGTTATGCAATCGTTCGAAATGGAGAAGTATTTCTTTTAAATATGTTTATCAGTGAGTATAAAGAGGGAAACCAATTTAATCATGATGAAACAAGAACGAGAAAGTTATTACTACATAAAAAGGAAATCTTAAAATTACATGATAAAATTCGCCTAGAAGGATTTACTTTAGTACCTTTGAAATTATATTTTAAAGAAAATCATGCGAAAATTTTACTCGGTATCGCGAGAGGAAAGAAGCAATATGATAAAAGAGAAAGTATTAAAAAGCGTGATTCTATGCGCGAAGCACGTGCAGCTATGAAGAGGAACTAAATAAAATCTAGGAGGTATGTATGACGAATTTGGAACAAACAATGATAATGGCTTTACTATGTGTGAATGAGGCAGTACCTGTGCAATATTTCGAACGAATGATGAGGAAAGAAGATGTGGCCGTAACGATAAATGCACTTATGGAGAAAAGGATGATTCACAGATCCCATCATGGAAAAGGGAAATATCAGTTGACTGCAAATGCCTCAATCGAAGGAAATGTCGTCGCTTTAGACGAAAGCTATATTATCGTTGCGCCATCTGGAGATCACAATATTTTTGTTCCAAGATTACCTTACGAGCATATTCGGATAGGAGATACCGTACTTGTGAATGCGATTTATCACTTTGATGGAAAATGTTTAGGAAAGATTCAAAAAAGAATTGTTCATCATAAAAAGAATTTGGTTGGAATTCCAATTCAAATAGAAAACGATTATTATGTCAATTACAAAGGAACTTTGTATAAGATTAATATGACGCGGAAAAAGGATGATATTTTAAGAAAAGTGATTCGCTATAAACTAGTGAAAAAGAAAAGGTATCAATCAACCTATGCAGAGTTGATTAAAGTGATTGGATCTCCGACGGACCAGGGAATTCAAAATAGTATCGTATTAAACAGACTCGGTATTCACGATCACTTTCCAAAAGCAGTTCAGTTAGAGGTAAAATCTTTTCCTGATAAAGTGACAAAGAGAGATTTATTTGGTCGGGTCGATTGTAGAGATCATTTAGTAGTAACGATCGATGATGTGGATACAAAGGATATGGATGATGCAATTGAGGTAACGAAAACCGAGGATGGATATCGATTGATCGTACATATTGCCGATGTTGCACATTATGTAAAATACGGATCTAAACTATGGAAGGAAGTTTTCTATAGGGGGACAAGCATCTATTGTTCGGATCGTGTAGAACCTATGTTGCCGGAAGAACTATCGAATCACTTGTGTTCGCTCAAAGAAGGCGTAGATCGTCTTGCAATGTCTTGTGAACTATGGTTTGACTGGGAAGGAAATGTAGTAAAAAGGGAGATCTACGAAAGTGCGATTCGCTCTAAAAAAAAGATGAGTTATCAAGCTGTAAATCAAGTGTTTCAGGGAAATGTGCCAGATGATTATCTTCCGTTTGTTTCAAATTTGTCGGTGATGAAAGAGTTATCAGATTTAATCCGAGATAAAATGGTCAAGGAGGGATACTTGAACTTTAACATTCCAGAGACGAAGATCACGTCAGGGAAAGAAGTAGAGCCGAACATCCGCTTGCGAACTCGTTCGATTGCAGAAGATATGATAGAAAATTTTATGATTATTGCAAATGAAGAGGTTGCAAAATATTTTGTAGAGAAGAACGCGTTAGCTATCTATCGGATTTTAGAACGTCCAAAGATGCAAAAAGTATTAAAAATTTTAAGAGAGTTAGAACTTTCCGGATATCGGATGAATTTAGAAGTACCAGAAAACATAACCCCTCATTTTATACAAGCACTTTTAAATGATATTCATGCAACTAAGGATAAAATTGTTCAAGAGACCCTTGTCCATGTTATGAACCGAGCAGAGTATTCATTGGAAGAGATGATGCATTTTGGTATTGGTTCGATCTACACACATTTTACATCTCCAATTCGTAGAATCAACGATTTATGTATTCATATGCTATTAAAACAACACATCAAACAATGGGAATTTTCAGAGTATGATGACGAAGAATTAAGAGAGATTCTTTTGAGTGTGGCAACGCAAGCGACAAAGACGGAAAGGATTGCCAACGTTGTAGAACAAACGGATAAAAAATTATGCGAGGTAGAATATATGTTGCATCATAAAGAGGAAGAGTTTACAGCACAGATCATCAATATGAATGGACATAGGATAATCGTGCAATTAGAAGATAGTTTAATCGAAGGAAATGTTCTTTATAAAGAGGCGAATCAAGAGTGGAAGTATTTTGACCAAAAGAAAAAATTAGTGAGAAAAGATGGTGTGGAATTAAAAGTGGGTGATTATATCAGAGTAGTGTTATCACCTGACTGTTATGAATTATCTACCGTTGATTTAGCGATGCATCCGATGAACGGAAATATCAAACTTTTAAATTTTTCGATTGTTGGTGTTGGAAAAATGGAAAAAGAAACCAAGAGGATTCTGTGTAAGAAAAATTGCCAAAATGCATAAACTATGGTATAATCTAGCTTACACGGGGATGTCTAGGTTTCGACGGGATTACTAGGTCTTTTGTGGCAAGTCGGAGGTACACGTTACGTACAAACAGAAAAATAACTGGAAAAAATTTAAAAAATGTATTAGCTAACATGTTCTCTACAAAGAGTGCTGTAGCTTTCGCCTAATTTAAGGAAAGGCATACGCTTCTATTTATTCTTTGCCTACGAGAATATCTAGGGGTTCATCAAAGTAGGATATAGCAATTTTTCGTCTAAGGAAATTGTGGAACTTTATTAGACTTACGAAAAGATAAGTTGTTGATTCCTCGCATCTTTTCGGACAATGAACGAATCAACTAAACTTGTAGAAGCAGAAGGGATGGTAGTTTCGGACATCGGTTCGAGTCCGATCATCTCCACCAATTTGAAAATCACTTGAGCTAGACATAGTTCAAGTTTTTATGTGCTGAAAACTGATAGAAATTTGCACAATATTCTTTTTTATAGTAGTATATATAACGATTTAAAAAGGGATGAGTTTATATGGCGACAAAACTAGAGAAAATGAAATGGAAATTACATAGAAAAAAATATGATATATTGTTTAATTATGGAGTGAAGCATGGCCTAATTAAGGCTTATGATGATAAGTTGATAGAAAGTTTAAGACATGTTTATTACGGAGGAATTTCAGCATCTATATTATTACTACATGAAGGGCTAAGTAATGGAAATTGTTATGATAGAAGAAGCTTGATCACTTTAGGTTTTAGTGATGATGATTTTCAAGTGGTTGATGCAGATATTGATAGTTTAAGATTGAATCCTAAATATATTGATGAATATAAAGAAAGTGATGAGGGTTTTATAAACCATTGCTTTGCAGAAAGAACGTTGAAAGATGGTACGACGTGGGTATATGATACCTCGATAGGATTAGTGTTTGCAAAAGACTTATACTATAAATTGGAAAACCCTAAAATTATAAAGATTAACAATAAAAGGGCGACATTAGAATTTTTATCTTATGAGTTGGGACATAATGTAGATTTGAATAACGACAAATATGCTTTACCTATGATATTACCATATATCGAAAAACGATTAGAACCAACACAGCCATTTTATTTAGAACAATTAAAACAAGAAATAGAACTACTAAAAAAAGAGGTTCATTATGATCAAGTTTGCAAAAAAGTATATGCTGATATAAAACTATAGAATCTAAGTTAATGGATAAAGGAACATCGAATGTTTCATTCGAAAATGTTAGCTAAAGGATTTGAAGTCTTGATTATATTGACTATTGATTAGATACTAACTATAATAAAAAACGAAAGGAAGATGCTATGAAAGAACGAACTTATGCGATGTTGAAACCAGACGGAGTAAAAAAAGGGTTATTGAAGGAAGTTATTAGAAGATTTGAGGAAGCAGGATTAACTGTATCCCATATCAAGGAAATGGAATTAGATGCTGGAATTGTAAAGCAACACTACGCTCACTTAGTAGGCAAACCATTTTATCCGACGTTAGAAGCATTCATGTTGTCAGGACCAGTCGTTGCGATGATCGTAGAAGGAGAATCTGCCGTAAGTAAGGTAAGAGAATTGATGGGAGCAACGGATAGTAAGAATGCTTTACCAGGGACGATTCGTGGTGATTTTGGAGATAAGACATGTTGTACTTATAATATTATTCACGGGTCTGATTCTTTAGAAAATGCAGAAATTGAAATCGATCGTTTTTATCCAGAATTACAACTAAAACGGTACGGTGTAGAAGAATTAAAAGCGATCTTAAATGCTGTACGGTCAGCTAAAAGATTTCATATTACGAAAAATGGTGAAATTCATTCTGCAATGGCAGAAGAGTATTTAGAGTGGTTGAATCAGTATTCTGTATATTGTACAAAAAATATGCAAGAAACATGGAAGAAGAATGCACATGAAATCATGTACCGTGCGAAAGTTGTAAAGCCAGTCTATGAAAGAGACGTAAGAGCACAACAAATAATAGCTAATGATGATTATGAAATTATCGATGATCTATACAATTTTATGGATGCAGGAGAAATTATGAAGTCTTATCATGAGACAGAGTCATGGCAAAAAGTTTATGAAGTGTTGAAAGGTCAAGGACATAGTGGATATACGTTTAGTGGAGTTGCAAACATCATATTAGAGTATGCTCCGTTTGGAGTAGATTTTATCGATCGATACTGTCCAGAGAGAATAAAATATGATAAAGAGTTTAAAAAAGTATATACGGATAGGAAGAAGCGAAATGAATATGTAGAATCATCTGGTTTGGAACCATCTTATGAACTTATGCTTCGGCCTAAAAAATAGTGAAGAGAGCTCTTTGGTGGAACTTTTTTGTAAATTGAAATAGATAAAAGAACATGCCAAATATAATAGTGAATATTACAATGGCGTTTTCCTTGGAGGAGACCAATGCTTGAATTAGAAAAATACGTACAAAAAGAGATTAAAATTGAACGAGTTAATTTTGAATGCATTGATTTAAAAATTGTGCAAGATTTAGTGGAGTCATTAGAAAAAATGTTGGTGCTTTATCCTGAGATAAAGCCATTCATCCATGCGATAGGGACTAGACCATTTTTGCAAAAATGTATAGATGAAATTGAAATAAAAATGAAAGAAGAAGCAACGTTAGAAGAGCTTACACAAATGCGACAATATTTGGTTCAAAAAGAATCTTCCAACAATCCTATGATGCTTTTTCATTCGTATATGGATCAAGGACAACCATGTATTATGTTTGGATTAGAACCTTATTTGGAAGATTGTACACATCAAGAGCTAATCACTACAATAAAAAACATCAAAAAACTCAATTCTATCACAACCGTGTATAAACCAAGTGTGATCATGTACCATGAATTTGGACATTGTCTTGATTTTTTATTAAGTGTAAGCTATGATACAGAGATATTTGGTGCTATGATGCAAAAAGGGATAGATCCAGAAAGATATTGGTATACGGGGAGTGAATTATATGCGGATGCTTTTGCAGAATATTATGCGAATCCTAATGCAGATCCAATTTGTAATAAAGTTGTACAACATACCAATCAACAATATCATCGTCAATTCGTAAGAAAATAATAAAGAAATCCTAAGAGAGAGTCACTTAGGATTTTATATTACATTGAAATATTATTTTTCTGGATGTGAGGAATTTCTATCTTTTGGTTAGAAAAGTTCCAATTTATTTGATAATCTGGCAATAACTTTGTTTTAATTGGCATCATCCTTGGAATTAAAATGACTGCTTCGAAACGATTGATCATTTTTAATTCTTCTACTGTGATGAGTGGAATGACCATGCCGTGTTCTTCTTTATTACCACACATTTTACTAATTTCTTCTAGTGTTTCAATGTTGTTAGATAATAAATAAATCATATTTCTGAATGTCCATTTAATAATTTCAGCATCTTCTTTTCCATACAAGTTAGTAAGAGCTTGTAAACTTTGAATCACGGCAGTGATTCGAATAGAAAGCCCACGCGCATAACTTGCGATATTATTAAAATCGACGATCGGCATAAGTTTATCAAATTCATCTAAGATAATATCCGTACCATGATTTTTGTTATTGTATAGACGAATTACTTGATAAGCTTGATCTATGAATAGTGGAATAAAGACGCTGCTATATGAACTAGTGCCGCTAATCATAAATACTGCTGTTTTTTCTGTAGCGATGGATTTAAAGTCAAAATCCGTACAGGCCGTCATGTTAGAAAATTGAATTCTTGAAATATATTTTTTCAATTTCTGATTAGTAACAGATAAGATACTTCCTTTTGTTTCAGGTGGAGCTAATAAAGTGCCAACTAAATTCATATAAACTGTAGAAGTACGATCTAAGCTATCCATTAACTCTTTTGCCATACTGATGTCTGATCCCTTTTTGTTTTCTTGCAACTCACAAGAAAATGTAAAAATTTTGCGGAATGTAATATTTTCTTTCTTTTCGTTTTCGAATAAGTATAGTACAAGTCCGGTAAAATAATCGATGGATGTATTTATCCAGAATGGATCCCCTTGATAATGAGGCTCTGCAAAGATGTAGTGGGCGATATGTTCTACTAATTCGAGTGCTAGATCTTGTTTACCTGCATGATATAAGTCGTATGGAAAAGTAAATGGATTCCGACAGTTTCCTCTTTCTAAACGATCTAAATCTAAAACGACTATTTGATAACCACGTTCTTTTAATTCTCCAGATACAAGCTCGTATAGTTCGCCTTTGCAATCACTTACGATAAGTGATTTTCCTGTTTGGATTCCAAGACGAATTTCCGGTAACATACAAGTTTGTGTTTTTCCAGATCCTTGTGAAGCGATGACGAGAGTATGTCCCGTTTCCTCGTTGACATATAAAGAGTTTCCTTCGTATCCCATAGGAATCCCAGATACGGTTTTATTTTGTTCTGGTATGACAGGTGTTAAAATATTGGTTAGTTCCTCTTTGCTTGACCATCTTGCGTAATGCATATTTTTTCCCTCCTTTCTAATCACAGTATAACACTGGCAAAAACAAAAAGTTAAACAATAATGAACTTATGTTATAATAGACTTAAGGTGATTTTATGTATTCTGATGAACTGGTATGTGATATGTTGAATTACATTCATGATCATTTGTATGAAATGATATCGATGGATGAGTTAAGTAGACGATTTTTTTACGATAAAAGTTATCTTAGAGAAAATTTAAAAAGGCATTAGGAATGACAATTGGTTATTATGTGAATGCGATGCGAATTTATAACAGCTTGTCTTCTTATCAAACGGGGGATTCCGTATTAAAGATTGCACTGTTTCATGGGTTTCACTCTATCGAATATTATAGTGAGGTATTTCGTTCGATGATTGGGGTGAGTCCTAGAACGTATAAAAAGTTTGTCCAATATCGCTATTATGAGAATGAAGATGAATACTATAAAATGACAACAACAGTTGTCCAACTACAGTCCTTAAAGAAATTTGTGGCTGATTATCAGAGCCGCAGAAAGCCGGCAAAATTACCAGTCAAGAAAATTCGTTTGTAATGATATTATCCTATCTATTTTAGTTGGATAGTGTTATAATGATAGTAAGAATAGAGGTGGAAAAATGCCTTATATAGAATTAAAAGATGTTAAAAAAGAATATCAGATGGGTGAAGTAAAAATTACCGCATTAGCAGGAGTTAATTTTTCTGTGGAAAAAGGAGAATTAGTTGTTGTACTAGGACCATCTGGAGCAGGGAAGACGACAGTTTTAAATATTCTTGGAGGAATGGATACCTGTGATAGTGGACATATTTTAGTAGATGGAAATGATATATCCAAATACTCACGTCGTAAGTTAGTAGAATATCGGCGGTTTGATATTGGGTTTGTATTTCAATTTTATAACCTAGTTCAAAATTTAACGGCTTTGGAAAATGTAGAACTTGCAAGTCAAATTTGTAAGAATCCATTAGATCCCGTAAAAGTGATGGATCAAGTTGGTTTGAAGGGAAGGTTAAAAAATTTTCCCGCCCAACTTTCAGGAGGAGAACAACAACGAGTTGCTATTGCACGCGCTATTGCGAAGAATCCTAAACTGTTATTGTGCGATGAGCCGACAGGAGCCTTGGACTCTAAAACAGGTAAGAAAATTTTAGAATTGTTGCAAAAGACATCTCACGAAATGGGGATGACGACAATTATCATTACGCATAATGCGATGATTGCAGAAATTGCTGATCGAGTTGTTCGTATGAAAAACGGAAAAATTATCGAGGAGACATTGAACGATCATCCATTACCAGTTTCGGAGATTGATTGGTAATGAAATTATTATATAAAGATGCAATTCTAAAAATTAAAGAGTCCTTTGGAAGATTTTTATCAGTTTTACTAATTGTAGCGTTAGGAGTAGGTTTTTTTGCTGGGCTTAGAGAAGCAACACCTGACATGTTTTATACTTTGGATCATTATTATGATGAACATAACTTAATGGACTTTAAGATAGTAAGTACTGCTGGTCTTACTGAGGATGATGTCCATTCCTTGAAAGAACTAGAACATGTGGAAAAAGTGGTACCAAGTTATTCTATCGATGCATTAGAAGATGGGAATGCAGTAAGAATACATTCTCTTGAAGACGATATAAATCAAGTGGAATTAATAGATGGTAGAATGCCGAAAGCAAAGAATGAATGCCTCGCAGATAGTAAGCATTATAAAGTTGGAGACACTATCACATTAGACTCAGAAAGTGTAGCGGATCAATTAGAAGAGACGGAATATCATGTAGTAGGAACAGTAGATTCTGTCTTATATATAGGAGTTGAAAAAGGAATTTCCACAGTTGGAAATGGGAAGTTAAATTCTTTTCTGTTTGTTCCGAAAGAAAACTTTAAAACACCATACTATACGGAAGTATATTTAACAGCAAAAAATACAAAAGAAAAAGAATCTTATTCGAATGCGTATGAGGAAGAAAGAGAATATTTAAATCAAGAGCTTTTAGAATTGAAACCGATTCGAGAGACAAAACGATATGAAGAGTTGAAGGAACAAGCGGCGAGCCAGATCTTGTTATTAGAACAATCGATCGCATCACAAAGACAAAAAGTTACGGAAATGGCGCAATATGGTATTCGCCCATCTCAAGCAGAAAGAGAAATTTGGAATCAACAAATTCAGTTGATGGAAGAGCAAGTGACACTTGCAAAACAAGAATTAGAAACGCTACCAAAACCGGAATGGTATTTATTAGACCGTACGGATCAAACAGGATATACGGCACTTCGTGATGATATAAAAAAAGTAGATGCCATCGCACAGATTTTCCCGGTGTTTTTCATACTCGTAGCAGCATTGATGTGTTTTAACACAATGACACGTATGATCGAAGAAGAGAGAACACAAATTGGAATTTTATCTTCTCTCGGGTATAGTCGTTTAAAAATTATTCACAGTTATATTTTCTATGTTTTGATTGCAACTATTTTAGGGGTTACGATTGGATTATCGGTAGGATATACGACGATCCCGAATATTATTTACGATATTTATCACACGAATTATATTTTGCCTGATTTAATTGTTCAGGTAAAATGGGGTCCATTTGCTCTGATTGTTGGAATTACAATTTTACTAATGTGTGTTGTAACGATATTTGCAGTTATGAAAGAATTAAGCGAAAAACCAGCTGTTTTACTTCGACCAAAAGCACCTAAGATGGGAAAGCAAGTGCTATTAGAACGTATTCCCATTTTATGGAAACACTTTACCTTTACATGGAAGGTTACGAGTAGAAATATATTCCGCTATAAAAAACGTGTTTTTATGACGATCATTGGCATTTTAGGATGTACAGCATTACTTCTAACTGGCTTTGGCCTTAGAGATGATATCAACAGATTAGGCAATTTACAATATGGACAGTTAATTCATTACGATGCGATTATAGGTTTAAAAACACAGGCGACAACGATTGAACCAGAATTACAACAAGTGTTAACTAAATCAAAAGTCGAAAAGACGATTCCATTGTATCAAGAAACTATGAAGTTTTACGCAGGAGAAGAAAATCACGATGTATACATGATGGCGATGCCAAGTGATGGAAAGATTTCTGATTTTATTACACTTCGATCACAAGAGGATCAAGAAGAAGTAGAACTGAAAGATGATGGCGTTGTGATTACAGCGAAGATGGCACAATTGTTGGGTGCAGAAAAAGATGGATTTATCAAGGTGCGCAATAGTCAGAATGAACTGTTTGTGCTACATGTAACAGATATCGTTGAAAATTATACTATGCATTACATTTATATGAATGAAGTATATTACCGAGAAACTTTTGGATCTGATATGGAGTACAATGTCGTTATGACAAAGGGCTTAGATGTAAAGGAAGACGCATTTGCACAAGATTTAATCGATAGTGGGACAGTCACTTCCGTCAACTTTACAAGTGACAATACAGCGCTTTTCGATCGGATGGTGGATGGTCTCAATCAGATCATATATTTGATTATTATTGCTGCATCACTACTTGCGTTTGTCGTATTATACAATTTGACTGCAATTAATATCATGGAGAGAATGAGAGAGATTGCAACATTGAAAGTACTTGGTTTTTACGACAAAGAGGTGTCAAGTTATGTATATCGAGAGACATTTTTGTTGACAGTGCTTGGAAGTTTAATTGGACTTGTAGTTGGAATTGCTTTGCACCGATATGTGATGCTAGTTGCGGAGACAGATGATATTATGTTTTTAAAACTGATCGAGCCACTTAGTTATCTTTACGCTTTTGTGATTACGATACTGTTGAGTGCGGTCATTCAAATATTTACGTATTTTAAATTGAAAAAGATCGATATGATTTCATCTTTGAAGTCAGTAGAATAACAGTTGATCATAGGAAAAAATTCTATGCATATAATATAGTGTATCTAGCAATAGATATGAGGGGAACTCGTAGTGTTACGGTTTCCTTTTTTTGTCTAAAATTTCCAGTGTAAAGTGATGTGTAAGCACGAGCTGTTCCCTATACTTTGACGACATATTTTGATATAATATTGTAAAAGAATAGGAGGAATAGAATGAAGAAAATATTAAACATCGTACTAACGTGTACTATATTATTTTCATGCTTTATTCCACCTTTTGAATATCGTGAAGTAAAAGCGGCAAACATAGATGTTTACGGAATTGTCAATTTCAAAGCTGGGGGATGTCGCGTGATAGAATATACCGACGTCAATTCTGGGAAAGCAGGTTATTTGAATTCTTGTAGTGCTGCCGATGGTGCTTATCTTGGAACTGATAGTTTAGGAAGGTATATTTTTAAAGTTGCTGGTGTTGCTGGAGTTTTAAATAGCAATGACGGAACGACCGTGGAGCCATTTTATTTGCCAAATGGGCAAGAAAATACGAAATTATATAATTCTTTTTATCGAAAAGAAAACGGACTGTTAAAACATTATATCAATGTCGATACGACGGAGTATTATGGATACGACACAATTACGCTTGGAATCGAAGATGTCGGATTACAGGAAAATTTCGTTTATTATAGTTACGACGGACATTATTTCTATACGGATTTTAGAGCGATGATTAACGATTACGTGAATGGTGGTTACGCACATTCAGTAAATCCTAACAATCCATATTATAATTATTATCAATATATTTCACATCGCAGTATTAGTAATCACTCTGTTGATAACATGAAAGATTATATTCAATCGATGTATAGTAAAAAGCCAACTTCGTTTGTCGATACAGATGGAAATGGAATTCATGATTATGCGAATGAATCTCAATTATACGGCGAAGAATTATCATTTATGGAAAGTCAAAATATCTATGGAGCAACAGCATATTTGATGTATGGAGTTGCTAGTAACGAGAGCGCTGGTGGGCGTAGTAAAATGTCGATTAATCGAAATAACTTATTTGGACACGCAGCTTATGATGGAAACACTTCTGCTGCTGCAGTATACGCTTCTCCATCTCAAAGTATTTTGACACACGCTAAAAGATTTGTCTCTGAAGGGTATTTAGATCCATGTGATGGTAAGGCGATCGGAAATAATGGATATCAAGCAAATTTGTGTGGTAATGGAAGATATAATGGATCTCACCTTGGTGATAAAGCAAGTGGATTAAATGTAAAATACGCTTCTGATCCTTATTGGGGAGAAAAAGCTGCAGCAAATTATTATCAAGCAGATGCGAAAAATTCATTGAAGGATTATAAAAAATATACGATAGGAATTAAGGGAAACAATGTTAGTTATCCTGTTTATAAAGAAGCTGATCCAAGTTCAACAGTATTATATTGGACAGGATCTGTGGTCAATTATCCATTTTTAATTCTAGAAATAGTTACAGGCCCTGTGATGAATGGAAGCAATGTATGGTACAAAATTCAAACAGATCCAACGTTGAGTAGTGATAGAACAAGGATCATTCAGGATCTTGGAAGTTATGACCACAATAATAATTATGCATATGTTCATTCAAGTGCGATACACGTATTAAAACCAGGAACACAAGCACCAAAGAATAGATATCGTATCACATTCGATCCTGCTGGAGGAACTTGGTCCATCGATCAGTCAACAGGAGTAAAAACAGTGACAGCAGAAGAGTATACGACGCCAACGATCGATACGCCATATAGAGAAGGATATACATTCCTCGGATGGCAGACGGAACTTATGGCAGCGACAGAAGATACAACTTATGTTGCACAGTGGAGAAGTAACAATGCTTATGAAATTACATTCAACGCAGATGGTGGAACGTTTAGTGATGGTTCAGGAGTAAAGAAGGTAGCAGCAAATCCAGGAGAGGTTCCAACGATTGAGACTCCTACAAAAGAGGGGTATACATTTGCCGGATGGTCACCAATGATTATAGCAGCTACGGGAAATGCTACTTATACAGCAATATGGCAAAAGATAGCAACTTATGAAATTACATTTGATGCGAACGGTGGAATTTTTAAAGATGGGAAAGCAACACAGACGCAAACTTTACCAAAAGGAGATATGCCAATTGAACCAGAAGCACCGACAAAGAAAGGTTACATCTTCCAAGGTTGGGATAAAAAAGTAACGTCTGCAACAGAAAATGTAACTTATAAAGCTGTATGGAAAAAAGAAAAAGAGACATTTCAAATTACATTCGATGCAAATGGTGGTGCCTTTGAAGATGGTAAAAATAAACAAGTAGTAGATGTGCTAGAAGGAAGTATGCCGGAAGCCCCAAAAAATCCGACAAAAAAAGGATATAGATTTGTAGGATGGGATAAGGAGATCACCGTAGCAACTGGAAATACAACATATAAAGCTTCTTGGGAAGCGATAAAGACATATGAAATTACATTTGATGCAAATGGAGGAACTTTTGAAAATGGGACAGATCAGATGATTGTAAATATAGAAGAAAATGCGAAACCATCTGCTCCAACACCAACAAAACAGGGATACGTTTTCCAAGGCTGGGACAAAGAAATAGCAAACGCAACCGAAAATACAACTTATAAAGCAATATGGAAAGAATTGTCGCTAGAAGATTTAGAAGAGAAGAATGGATTATTTTATGTAGAGACATTTACAGAACAAAATGGAAAACTAAAATTTAAGGGATATAATACGATCGAAGGTATTCATAATACATTAGATACAGATATCGATTATACTCTAGTATTTAAGAATGTTGATACAGATAAAGAAGTCTTATCCCAATCAGCAACTAGAATTACCGATAAGAGTCAACATCCATTTGAGATTTATAGTGTAGATGGAAAAGATTATACGTACGCATGGTTTGAGATGGAAGTTGATTTTAGTAAATTGCCAGAAGGAAATTACATTATGTATATCATTTCAAATACGAATCAGTACTACTCAAAGAAAGTAGTAAGTAACCTTACGAATAGCGCACAAAGTGCTTCTTATCAGCAAAACAATAAGAATATTATCATTAGAAACAATTACAATTATGAAGAAAGTCCAATCGAGTTACTAGTGCGCAATGTAGATCAGATGAATGTAACAAAGAATGTTGGAACTTATTACAATCAATTTGATACTTATACTACATTCCAATTTACGAACGATAATTTATTACATGTAAGAGGGTTATCTTATTCATATGGAATGGATTTGAGTAATCAAGGAACGACAACTCGAAAGTTATTATTTGAAAATAAGGAAACATATGATGTATATTCTAAGCCATTAGATTATGTTACAAACGGAGATTATGTCGCACCACTACCAGAGAACGATAATTTAGACAAGACGAGAGCTTGGTATGATAAAACAATTGATTTAAAAGATATTCCAAAAGGAACATATATTTTATATGTAACGACTACATCTCATGGAAAGACAGATATTTCAGAAATGACTGAGAAGATGGGAAGATCATTAGATGATGTTGTTAAAGTAATCGATGGAAAGCGTTATTCATTCAAAATAAACTATCAAAAAGGTAGTAGAATAGAAATGATTGTAGAATAATCGACTACATGAAAAGAACTAGCTTGAACTAGTTCTTTTTTTGATACAAGAAAAACTACACAAACTAAATTGTGTAGTTTTTAAATTATTTGTTTACGATTGTAATAGTAATAGTATCACATGTCGTAACATTGCTTCCAGAAGCAACGGAACTGCTACAGATTGCACCGTTTGTAGTATTGCCATTTGGGCAACTATCTACATAGTTTGGAATGATATTTAAATATTTGTTATTACCTGTATTTTTAATCATATTGTAAGTTTGATTTCCCGTGCTACCAGCACCACCTAAAATAAATGTATAAGTATGGCAAACTGGAGTAGGTGGATTTGTACTTCCTGAGTTATTATTTCCGCTATTACTATTATTTCCAGAATTATTACTTGAGTTATTTGAACTTCCGCCGCTAGGTTTTGGCCCATTGCTGACAGTAAGGACGACTGTTGCACCGTTTACAATTTCAGCTCCAGCATTTGTATCCTGATGGATAATCGTACCTTTTGCTTGACTTGAATAAGCATAATTTAGTTTACAACTGATACCAGCTGATTTACACGTGTTTTGTGCGGTACTTGAATTCATTCCTACAAAATTTGGCACTTGCACAGCTTTTCCTTTTGATACAACCACTTCAATTCCTTGTCCTTCGATTAAATAGTCACCAGGTTTTACGGACGTTGAAATGATTTGACCGGCTGGAACATCTGAGAACTGTTCTGTAATATTAACTGAGATATTGTGTTGTAGTGCGAAGGATTTGATTTTTTCTAAGTCGCCAGTTCCAAATTGAATCATTTTTAATGGCCCCTTAGAAGTAATAATATAAATTGTTTGTCCTTCTTCGATCGTATCTCCTGCTTTAACACTCGCTCTTTTGATTTTTCCTGCCTTGACGGTATCATCGTACTCGCTATTGAAAAGCACATTGATTTTGTTTTTGTTTGCCCATTTGCTAATTTCTTCAAGTGTCATTTTAGTAAAATCAGGAGCTTTTAATTTCTTTCCTTTTGAAATAGTTAATGTTACGCTCATTTCTTTTTGATTGATCATAACTCCTTCTTTAGGATCGGTTGAAATGACACGGCCTTTTGTTACTTCGTCACTAAATTTATATACGATTTCATATTTGATGCCGTTTCTCTTTAGCCAAAGAGTCGCATCAAATTCTTCCATATTTGTTAAGTCTTTCATCTTGACTGGTTCTAAATCTTCCTCTCGTCCAAGAGAGAACTTCATGGCAAGTTCGTCACTTCGTTTCATTTCGCCGTTCCGACTTTGCTCGATTGCGTTATCTCTCGTTTCTTCGGAAAATTCATAGTCGATGAGAACATTATTCAACTTATTTTTCTTGATTACACTGACAACTTCATCGATATTCCATCCAATCATATCCGGAACGTTGACAATCATATCGTAGTTAGGCCCTTCTGATACGACGACGTCTAAGTAGTCGATATCTTTAACTAAAGTGTTTGGTTGTACGTTTTGACTGATAATTTTATTTGTTTTGACGGTGTCGCTGTAATCGTATTCGTAGTTTAATTTAATTTTATTATCGCTTGCCCATGTGATCACTTTCGCGATAGTTTGATTAGAAAAGTCTTGGATATAAGCTTGTTGCGGCAATATGAGAAGGTCAGTTTTCACTGCTATATGAAAGCCGATAAAAGCAATTAAGATGAATGTTGTAAAGATCGTCATCTTTTTTTTCGCCGATTCCTTTGCAATTAAACTTGTTAGGATAAAGAAAATTGCAAAAGCACTGATGAGCGAACTATTAATAATGATGAATAATTGATCAATTTGATGGAATGAATCATAAATACTATAGCCAAGGAATCCTGCAACTAATAAGAAGATAAGGCATAGATAGAATTTAGAAAATTTTCCCCAACCTTTTTTTACAGTTGGTTTATTTTGATCGATTGTAGTAGATCTTTGTAACGACATTCTTTTGGTGTCTTCTAGATCTTTTTTGATTTCGTTCATCTGCTGTTGTTGCAATTTCATCGTGTCTTCTAATTTTTTAATTTCTGGATGAACTTCGTTGATTTTCGCTTTTTCTTTTTGCTCTTTTTTCATTCTTTTTCTCTTGTTTTTCTCTAGTTCTTTGATCAGTTGATCTTCGAATTTTTTTTGTTTTGCTCTTTTTCTTTTTTCTTTGCGACTCATAATTTCTGTAAATGAATTGTCATCATTCGCAAGAGAGTTTATGAGTTCTTTTTTTCTATTACTATCCATATGATCACCTTACAATATTATATCGTATTTTGTCAAAATAAGAAAGGAAAATGCCTTGGAAAATTTTGTAGTATACATTTGATTGATAGCGGGGCTTTTCAGAAAAAAAGAGTGTGTTATAATAAAAATAATAAATGGGGTGGATAAGATGAAATGGAACACGATAAAAGAGGTCTATGAACATGTTAAAAATCCGCTAGAATGTGAGGATGTTTTGACTTTTTTAGAGTTGCTCTATCAAAAAAGTGCAATGCCAATGATCGATACGAATGACTTTATCCTTAATACTCCTCGGGATGTAGATATCGAAGGTGCATTATTAGATTGGCAGACGGATAAAAAGGTATCTGATATGATAGGATTATCACAGTTAGAAGATTATCTGTGGAATCTTTGGCGGCAACATATTTTAAATTCCCACAGGAAAGAAGAAGTGAAAGATCTTCAAAAATTATTATCTAAAATTACGTTTCCTTGTTCGAAAGAGGAGATGGAGGCACTTGAGCAATGTCCAAATTTTAAAAAATATGTTTGGGAAAAGGAGTCGTCAGGAACAGAAGCACGTTTTCTTTGTTCGTGGAATTTACGTGCGTTTGATGAAAAGACGATGTCAATACAACATCAATTGATGTTGTATTTAGAACCAAGTGATATTGCTCTTGTAATATATGAGTTTATTTCGTATTGCGAGGAAATGAAAATACCGTATTATATTTGGTTACCAAAGGAAACGAGTCAAATCCATACGGTTGAAATTGGATCAGATCATGAGAATCTATGTACATACTTAGAAATATTAAGAAAGATTCAAAAAGAACATCCAAAGGTAGTAAAACGATGTGGACGACCTCCTGTTTTTAGTGGGAGACTTGATGGGTGGATTGGGTATGCGTCTGTTGTTCCGGGCACGTCACCACATACGTTATTTAGAATACAAGAAAAAAGATTGATGCAGTATTTTCATAACATTACTTTGGAATGCTTGGATTGGTTACAGGAAAATAAAACGAAAAAAATGATGGACGATAAGGAAAGAGAAGTTACAGTATACGAATACTTAACACAAGCTCAAACTTTAGCAACAAAAGGTGACCTAGGTTATATTATGAGGCAACATTATACTGAGGTTGCACAGTGTTTTCCGAAATTAAGAAAGATGTGGCGTGAGAAGTTGCAAAAGTCATTCCATTCCTCTCGCTTATGGGATGAAAAAATTTGTTTTCGTCCAGAAATAAAGAATATTGTAGCAAAGGATTATATGGAAGAGGTGCAATGCCAAAACTTCTTTGAACGACATCCACAGGAGCCGTGGGATACATATTATTTAACTCGTATGTTGCCAGAAAGTCTACAAAAGAAACAAGTATTGTTTCCAAATGGAATGAAAGGGGAATTACAGAAATACATAGACGATGTTATGGTGAATTATATTCCGAGAGGTGGACAACTTCAATTATGGAATGGAGAGATGATGCGCATGGATCAATTTGTCAAAGATATTGTTTTGTTTCAAGGACAATATCAATACCATGGAGATATAGAAAAAATGGTATCTTCATTGGTAAATGTAGAGCGTTTTCATGATTTTCCTTTTCAGGAAGAGAATCTTAAAGAACAAAGCGAAGCGCCGGTTCGCCATGCAAAAGAAAGTACAATATTGAAAAGAATGTATCAACTATTGATGCAAATGAAACCGAATCAATTAAAAAGTTATGCATGTTCGCAAAGTGGACTAGAAAGTATAAAGGAATTGCAAAACATGGAATTAACAGAAGAGAAGGATATTCAATTGCGAAATGAAATGATTGAAATATTGCAATCAGAACAGAAGAGAAAACCGAAAAAAATGTAATACGTTTGTATAGTATAAGTATGATATATAATAGGAAAAGAATTGCGTATTCTATTAAAATATAGTATAATTTTTGTGCGAATTAAAACCGGGAGGGATACTATGATAGAAAGATTACAAGCGATCGAAGCGCGTTATCAAGAAATAACAGAAGAAATAATGAAGCCGGAAAATATTTCAAATGTAAAGAAGACATTGGAATTGACAAAGGGGCAGGCAACTTTAAAAGAAGCCTATGAAGCTTATCAAGAATATAAGAAAATACTTTCAGGGATTGAAGAATCTAAAGAGATGTTACACGATCCAGAACTAGGAGAAATCGCGAAAGAAGAATTAGCTCTATTAGAAGATAAAAAAGCTAAGATGGATAAAGAATTAGAGATTATATTACTTCCAAAAGATCCAAACGACGGAAAAAATGTTATCGTAGAAATTCGTGGTGCAGCTGGTGGAGATGAAGCGAACATCTTCGCGGGAGATTTATACCGTATGTATACGAAGTATGCCGAAAAAGAGGGATGGAAAACAGAAGTTTTGGAAGAGTATCCTTCAGAAGCTGGTGGATATTCTTTGATCCAATTCATGGTAAAAGGAGATAACGTATATTCTAAATTAAAATACGAATCAGGAGCACACCGAGTACAAAGAGTTCCAGAAACAGAAACACAAGGGCGTGTTCATACATCGACGGCGACAGTCTTAGTGATGCCAGAAGCTGATGAAGTAGATTCAGAACTAGACATGAATGATGTTCGAGTAGATATTACTCGTAGTAGCGGTTGTGGAGGACAAGGAGTAAATACGACCGATTCGGCAGTTCGTTTAACTCATATTCCAACAGGACTTGTCGTTTATTCACAGACAGAGCGTTCTCAAATCAAAAATAAAGAAAAGGCAATTAAAATCTTACAAGCACGTCTTTACGATTTGAAGATGCAAGAACATGAAAAAGAAGTCGGTGCGGAACGTAGAAGTAAGATCGGAACGGGAGATCGTAGCGAAAAAATACGTACGTATAACTATCCACAAAATCGTGTAACGGATCACCGTATTGGATTTACATTAAAACAATTAGATCGTGTTATGGAAGGTAATTTACACGAAATCATCGATGCTTTGATTAACGAGGATCAAGCGAGAAAATTAAGAGGAGAAGAATAAATGACTCGATAAAAGAGTCATTTTGATTATCAGAATGAGTGATTTAGAGTATTTAAAGAAATATGGAAATCCTGAGACTTTTACAGAAGATGTGAAGCGTCTCGAAACGGGGGAACCTGTGCAATATATTGTAGGGAATGTGGATTTTTATGGGAATTTGATCGAAGTAACACCCGATGTGTTAATTCCCAGATTCGAAACAGAAGAGTTAATTTATCGTGTGATTTCGTACTATAAAAAAACGAATCGAACACCAAAACGAATTTTAGATTTAGGAACTGGAAGTGGCTGCATTGCGATTACATTAAAAAAAATATATCCAGATGCAGAAGTAACTGCAGTTGATCTTTCACCTGCTGCCTTAAAAGTGGCGCGAAGAAACGGGACGTTAAACGAAGTTGAAATTCGTTGGTTAGAAGGAAATTTTTTGAATCCAGTTGAAGGGGAATATGATTTAATTATTAGTAATCCACCATATATCGATCCAGAAGAGCCTATCGAAGATAAAGTAGAGAAGTATGAACCAGCACTGGCATTATATGCAGATCATCATGGACTTTCTTGTTACGAGGAGATATTAGAAAAAGTTTCCTACTATATGAAGAAAGATTCGGTACTTGCTTTTGAAATAGGATATTTACAGAAAGATCCATTAATAAGTATTGCAAAGCAAAATTTGAATGATCGAGAGATTTCAGTGGAACAGGATATGAGTGGAAGAGATCGCTTTCTATTTGTGACACCAAAAAAGAAACAGCTATGATTCTGTTTCTTTTTTTGCTTCGAGAAAAAATAGAAGAGCGATATAAATACAAACTGCTGGATAAAAGAGAACGTGTCCTGATGTTGTAGCGATTGCAAAAAATAAGATGAGTGCGAAATATCCATTTTTCGTTAGTTTTTTATTTTTTAGATAGTAGACGATCATGGCGATATAACTTGCAATACCGACAATTCCAAAGCGGAACCATAGATCAAACCAATCGATTTCTACTAATTTTTGATCAGATAAATTTCCGAGTCCAAATATTTTATCTGCTGCAGAAGCAGAACGGTATACTTCATAGTTATCTTGAATAAAATCGAGACGATCATTAAAGATGACTTTGTTAATTCCATGATAAGAAAATAGATCTTGTACTTCATCGACGTGAAAAAACTTTGCTTGAATCAACATGTTTTTATAGACGTTTGTAAAAGTAAATGCATAGATTGAACTACATAGAATAACAATTGTAATTACAGTGGAAGCGATCTTTCTTCCTACGGATAAGCTAGAAAATTTACGATAGAGAAACGGAAATAATTTGATGAATAGAACGAAGAGACATCCGAATAGTAAGATTTTTGTCCCGACGATGAGAGCTGCAAGAATGACTTCGACAATCCCGAAAATAAGAGCTCGTTTTTTCGGAAGTGTTTCCAAATAAGAAAGAATAATTGGAAACAATCCAATAATAATAGCGCTAATCTCGTTGACGGATAAAAATAGTCCGCTGAACCCACCTTTCTGATCTCCAAATCGATAGGAATCTAGCCCTGTGTCGGTGAGAAAAGTAAGAATGATAACGTTGATATATATGAGATAAACTATCGTTAGATGCTTCTTTGAAAAAGAAAATTCATCTAGGTGGAAAAAGAAATATCCGAAGATAGGAAGATAGATCCATTTAAACAATAGGTCTAAGTTTTCCCCAAGTCGCTCTTGAAAGTAAAAATGGAGTACAAAACACAAAAAAATAGAAAGAATACAACATAGAAATTTATAGTGTTTCGTAAGTATCAAATAAAGAAGTGCTACTATGAGACTTAGTCCACGAATGATCATACTAAGAGGAATTTCGGGAAGCAAGGTAACACTCATATCTAAAAATGGTTGTGCAAATAGAAAAATGAAAATGTAGTATCTTAGATAGGTTAGAATTTTTTGCTTCATGGTACACCTCTTTTATTATTTGTTAACATCATATCATATCTTTTATAAAAAGCATAGTATTTGAAAGATTTGGTATCGCAAAACAGGTTGGAATGCTTGCATTACCATAGAATATGTTTTATAATATGAGTGATGGAAGTGGGAGAAAGAATGGAAAAAAAGATCTGTTTTGTTATTATAAATTACAATGATTTTGAAACGACTTCACAACTTTTGAATAACATCAAAGATTATAAATGTTTAAAAGAAATTGTAGTTGTTGATAATAATTCGACCGATAATTCTCTAGAAAAGTTGAAAGAGTTTGAAAGTAATCAAATCACTATAATTAAAAATAGTAGCAGGCACTTTGCTTCTGGATTAAATGCGGGAGCCAAATACTTAATTAAAAAAGTAGGAAAATGTAATGTCATTTTTTCTAACTCGGATGTCATCATTAAAGGTGAGGAAGACTTAAAACGACTTTCATCAGACATAGGTAAGAAAAAAATTGGAGTGATTGCTCCAGTGATTGAAGAACATGGCAATTTGAATCGAGGATGGAGACTTCCGTCTGCAAATTCGGAAATCTTGTTTAACTTACCACTTATTAGCCGTTATTTTAAAAAGAAGAGGTTACAATATCACGAGTCGCATTATCAAGATGATATTTCATTTGTCGACGTTGTGTCTGGATGCTTCTTTATGGTAAATAGTGATCTATTAAAAAAAGTTAATTTTTTTGACGATCAAACATTCTTATATTACGAGGAACAAATCTTTTCAACTAAAGTAGCAGCAACGAACTACAAAATAGCGATTGATAATCGTGTCCATGTAATACATAACCACTCTGTAACGGTAGATAAGAATGTCAACAAAATTAGAAAATATCGGATATTAAAATCCAGTCAGAGGTATTATGTAAAAGAATACCTAAAGGCAAATGTATTGCAGATGGCATTATTATATATGACGAACAAATTATCTTTGGGCGTATTATATGTAAGATGCTTATTTAGGAGGAGAAAATGAAAGGAATTATTTTAGCTGGAGGAAGCGGAACGAGACTTTATCCAATTACAGAAGGTATCAGTAAACAGTTGATGCCTGTGTATGATAAACCGATGATTTATTATCCACTTGCTACAATTATGCTTGCTGGAATCAAAGAGATCTTGGTGATTACAACACCAGAAGACCAGGCTTCATTTCAAAAGTTATTGAAAGATGGAAGTCAATTTGGAATTCATATTTCCTATACTGTACAACCATCTCCAGATGGACTTGCTCAAGCGTTTATACTAGGAGAAGAATTTATTGGTGACGATGCTTGTGCTATGGTACTAGGAGATAATATTTTCTATGGAAATGGATTTAATGAACTTTTAGAAAATGCAACGGAGAATGCAAAACGTGGAAAAGCTACGATCTTTGGAAATCAAGTAAAAGATCCAGAACGTTTTGGAATTATGGAATTAGACGCAGACAACAACGTGTTGAGTGTAGAAGAAAAACCAGAACACCCAAAATCAAATTATGCGATTACAGGGTTGTATTTTTATCCAAAAGGAATTTCTGCTAAGGCAAAAATGGTAAAACCATCCGCTCGTGGGGAATTAGAAATTACGACACTCAATGATATGTATTTACAAGAGGGTGATCTAAAAGCAGAATTATTAGGAGAAGGATTTACTTGGTTTGATACGGGAACGTTTGATAGCCAATTAGATGCTGCTAATATGATTCGTACGATTGAAAACAATAAAGACAAAGTAATTTGTTGTCCAGAGCAAATTGCTTATTATCGCGGATGGATCACGAAAGAACAACTAGATGAAAGAGCAGAATTACTAAAGAAAAACTCATACGGAAAGTATTTGAAAAAAGTAATTAGAGAGACGAAGTAATACCATAGAAAGAAGGATATCAATGGAAATTATTAAAACAGAGTTAGAAGATTGTTATATTATCAAACCAGATCGTTTTGGTGATGATCGTGGATATTTTAGTCCTTTCTTCATGCAAGAAAGCTTAGATAAAAATGGGATTGTGTTTGATGGTGTTGTACAAGCAAATCGTTCGAAAAGTACGAAAGGTGTAGTACGTGGGTTACATTTCCAGAAGGATCCAAAATGCCAAGCAAAAATTGTTGAAGTTATTCAAGGAAAAGCAATCGATGTCGTTGTCGATATTCGAAAAGGTTCTCCTTCTTATGGAAAACATCTCGCTGTATTGTTAACACCTGAAAATGGACACCAATTATTTGTACCACGTGGTTTTGCACATGGATTTGTAAGTTTGGAAGACAATACAATTTTCCAATATTTAGTAGATAATGATTATGCGCCTGAATTAGAAGCAGGAATTTTGTGGAACGATCCAGATTTAGGAATCGAATGGGAACAAATTTTTAATGAATATGCAATTGAAGAACCATTATTATCTGAAAAAGATCAAAAACATAAGACTTTAAAGATGAGTCCAACTTATTTTGAAAGGAAGTAAATATGAAATATTTAATTACCGGTGTAAAAGGACAATTGGGGTATGATATTGTAAGAGAATTAGAGAAGAGAAACGAGCACGAGTACCTTGCTTTGGATGCGGCTGAGATGGATATCACAGATCAAGATAGAGTAAGAGAAGTGATTACGGAATATCAACCAGATGCCATTTTTCACTGTGCTGCCTATACTGCAGTAGATAAAGCAGAAGATAATGTAGAGGCATGTGAAAAAGTTAACGTAGAGGGTACTAGAAATATCGCCGAAGCAGCACGCGAGGTAGATAGTAAGTTAATTTATCTTTCTACAGACTATGTATTTGACGGAACAAAAGAAGGAAAGTATACACCTGAAGATCCAACGAATCCAAAAAGTGTTTATGGTAAAACAAAATATTTAGGAGAATTGGAAGCTTTAAAAGTATTAAAACACTATATCGTAAGAATTTCATGGGTATTTGGAATTAATGGTCATAACTTTATTAAGACGATGTTAAAGCTAGCAGAAACTCACGATGAAGTAAGTGTTGTATCAGATCAGATCGGAAGTCCAACTTACACAGTGGATTTAGCACGTTTACTTGTCGATATGGCACATTCTGATCGCTATGGAATTTATCATGCGACAAATGAAGGAGAATGCTCTTGGGCTGACTTTGCAGAGTACATTTTTAAAGCAAATGGAAAAGATACGAAAGTAAATCATATCACTAGCGAAGAGTATCCACAGAAGGCATATCGTCCTAGAAATTCTAAATTGTCAAAAGACAAATTAGTAGAAAATGGATTTGACTTATTGCCAACTTGGCAAGATGCTGTAGATAGATATAGTGAAGAATTAAATAAAGTATATGTGAAAGGAGCGAAATAAATGAAGTTTTTAGTAACTGGTGGAGCTGGATTTATCGCAAGTAATTATCTTTACTATGTAACGGAAAAATATCCAGAAGATACGTTTGTATGTTTAGATGCGTTAACATACGCAGGAAATTACAATAGTATCAAGCCATTAGAAGAAAGAAGTAATTATAAATTTGTAAAAGGAGATATTACGGATAGAGAATTTATCGATAAGTTATTTGCAGAAGAAAAATTTGATGTCGTTATCAACTTTTCAGCTGAGTCACACGTAGATAACTCTATCAAAAATCCTGGAATCTTTTTACAGACAAATATCATTGGAACGCAAGTTTTAATGGATGCGTCTTTAAAATATGGAGTAAAAAGATATCATCAAATTTCAACAGATGAAGTATATGGTGATTTACCATTAGATCGTCTAGATCTATTATTTACGGAGCAAACACCACTTCATGCATCTAGCCCATATTCTGCAAGTAAGGCAAGCGCTGATTTACTTGTTGGTGCTTAC
This sequence comes from uncultured Mycoplasmatota bacterium, assembly GCA_937944975.1. Classification (GTDB taxonomy): domain Bacteria; phylum Bacillota_I; class Bacilli_A; order RF39; family UBA660; genus Fimihabitans. The sequence continues at coordinate 76,950 of CALEBF010000014.1, forward strand.
CATAGAACATTCGGGTTACCTGCAACGATTAGTAGATGTTCTAATAACTATGGACCATATCAATTTCCAGAAAAATTGATTCCGGTTGTTATTAGTAAGGCATTAAAAGAAGAGAAAATTCCTGTATATGGAACTGGTGAGAACGTACGTGATTGGATCCATGTTCACGACCACAATACTGGAATTGATATGATCGTTAGAAATGGTAAAGTAGGAGAGGTCTACAATTTAGGTGGACATTCTGAAAGAACCAATTTAGATGTTGTAAAGACGATTTTAAAACAATTGGGAAAAAGCGAAGACTTAATCGAATTTGTATCAGACCGCAAGGGACATGATTTACGTTATGCAATTGATTCTTCTAAGATCGAAAAAGAATTAGGATGGGAACGTACTTATACGTTTGAAGAAGGAATTAAAGAAACAGTAAACTGGTATGTAGAACATCAAGGTTGGATCGATAACATCCTATCTGGTGAATACAAAAATGCCCATGCGAAAACATTGAAAAAACAATAAAAAGATAGCAGCGCTATCTTTTTATTTTGCTATAGAAATGAAGGGAAAAGGGTGTTATTCTCTACGAATTTATGTTATAGTAATATAAGAGGAATAATAGGGGCAACAATGGAGGAGTTTATGGAAAAAGTAAAGAGAAAAGAAAGAGAGTCAAACTTCGAATTATTGCGTATTATTTCGATGTTTATGATCGTGTTGTGGCATGTACTATGCACGATGGGTGGATATGATAAGACGACGGGAACTTTAAGATTTATTTTTATCTTAATTATGTGCATTATCGTTGTTCATGTCAATTCGTTTGTGTTGGTAACAGGATATTTTTCGACGAAGAAAACATCAACTTGGAAAAAAGCAATCTCTCTGATAGGACAAATGTGGTTTTATAAGATTGTATTAGCTTTGATTACTTTTTTCTTGACGGACGAAATGACAGTTTTTCAGTTTGTTCAGGAATTAACACCACTAGATCTAATTAGAAATTATTGGTTTATCGATGTTTATATTTTGTTGTTATTTTTTATTCCGTATATCAATATTTTAATTTCTAAAATAAGTCAAAAGCAGTATCGTCAATTGCTTGTCATCTCATTTGTCTTGTTATCGGTGCTTCCGTTTATCACAAGTCAAGCAATGGTGGCTCACAATGGATATGATATCGTACAATTTATTTTTCTATATTTAATAGGGGCTTATTTGATGAAATATCCAATTGAAAAGAACGAGCATTTTAAAAATGTGTCCAAAAATAAAATTCAAATTTTTACGATACTGATTTTCGTTTTATGTGTATTCTTTCAAGTGGCTTTATATTATTTGTCCCTTGATTTACTTGAAACGACAAGCCCGTTTTTAAAGGATGCTGGAGAAGCATTAAATTCAGGACGTTTATTAATCGGAATATTTACGTACAACAGTCCATTAGTTATGATTCAAAGTGTTGCCTATTTTATGTTTTTTAGAACGCTTACGATTAAAAGCAGGGTGATCAATTACGTGGCAGGACTTACATTTGGTGTATACTTGTTACATGAAAACTTCTACTTTAGAAATTTCTTCATGTATGAACCATTTGATGTCGGACCGTATATGGATGGAAAGTTTATGGTTGTATACGTCTTATTTACGGCACTTGTTATTTTTGTCGGATGTCTAGTTGTCGAAGCAATTAGAAAATTGTTAGCGAAAATATGTAAGTATATTAAACCGTTACAATCAATGAAGAAAAAAGCGATCGATTATATAGAAGCTGTTTAATTTTTGTTGGATGTTATGTACTATGTTATAATGTGAAAGGGTATGGTGATAGGATGAAAAAAAATAAAAAGATTATATTTTTTGGAGTTTTGTTATTCGCTTTCATGTTATGCATTCCGGGAGTAAAAGCAAAGACGAGAACGTCGATGTACATTGAATCCCCACAGCCAAATACCGTAGCAGGGCGCAATGTCGTCATTGGTGGATGGCTCATGACAGATAGCAATCATCCAGATATTCATATATATGTAGATAATCAAGAATTATCTGTAGCACTTAACCGTTTTGCACGTGGTGATGTTGTAAATGCAAATCCAGGGCTCCAAAAGAATCAAAACAATAATCAACCAGGGTTTAATACAATGGTTGATTTATCTGCCTATATGGATGGAAATCATATATTGACAATCAATGTCGTCGATTCATATACCGGAGAAGTGTTATATCAGTATAGTGCTTATTTCACATTACAGAAATCGAAAACTATACTACATTTGGAAACACCAGCACAACAAGCCACATGGAAAAATGAAGCCGTGGTTGGTGGATGGTTGATGAGCAGTAATCCGTATGCACAGATTGAATATTATTTAACCGGGAAAAAAGTGAATGCAACAACGACGAGAGGGAGTCGACCTGATGTTTTAGCAGCAATTAAAGGATATGGAGATGCTACTACAAATCCAACGCCTGGCTTCTACTCTATCTTCGATATAGATGATCAGAAAGACGGTAATTATTTTTTAGAAGTTAAAATTGTAGACCGAAGCAATGGAGAAGTATTAACGGGCGATTCTAGAAATGTTACAGTCAAAAAATACGATGGAAATATGACTTTGGAATCACCTAAAATTAGTACAGTGGGAAGTCACGTAACGGTTGGTGGTTGGACTTTAACTGAGAATAAAGATGCATCGTTAGAAATTTATTTAGATGATAAAAAAGTGGATGCGAATATCGTTAGAGTCGATCGACCAGATGTGTTTCAGGTAATGGGAGATGCATATGGTGGAAAAGTTACGAATGGACAACCAGGATTTCAAGCGACGATTGATTTAACTCCATTTCAAAATGGAAACCATGTGATATCTGTACGTGCGATCAATCCGAAAACAGGAGAAGTCATTTGTAGAAGCGATAAAAATATTACGCTCGATCTTTATCAAACACATATCAACTTAGATTTACCGAAAGTAACGCAAGTGGAAGATCATGCAGTTAAGATAGACGGTTGGTACTTATCAGCTTATCGAAACAATGAATTAAAAATCTTGATAGATGGAGTCGAAGTGACAGGAAATATCTCTAGATGGGAACGACCTGATGTACATGCTGCGATGAATCAAGGGTATGGTGGAATCGATACGAATGCAAAGCCGGGATTTACAGTAAATGTCGATATGAAACAATATAAAGATGGAGAACATACAGTCAAGATCATGGTGATCAATCGTGATAATCAAGCTGTATTGAAAGAAGTTACTAGAACGTTCTATTTGAAAAAATACGAAAGTAATTTAACTGTTGAGCAACCGACACAAAACGTCAAAGATACGATGACAGTAAGTGGTTGGGCATTAGCCAACACGAAAGAAAAAGAAATTGAAATTGCAATCGATGATCAAAAAATCGATAGTGAGATTACTTATATTGAGAGAGATGACGTCCACGATGTGATGAATGGTGGTTATGGTGGAATTACTTACACACCGAAACCTGGTTTTTATGCGAACATTGATATGAAACAGCATAAAGATGGATGGCATGTACTAAGCGTTCGATTGATCGATAAAAATACACAGGAAATTATCATTTCAAAAAATGTTAAAATTTATTTGAAAAAATATGAAGGAAAAATTATTTTAAATCGTCCAGAACCAGAACAGACTGTAAACCGTTCTATGGCTATTTCAGGATGGGATGTATCGAATGCAGTAAATAAGACAACTAGAGTATTGATCGACGGAGTTGTTCAAAATGTCGAACTTACACGGAGTGAGTCTGAAGATGTGATTGCAGCAATTGGAGATAACTACGGTGGACTTGCGACAAATCCAAAGCCATTCTTCCGTGGAACACTTAACATGGAAGGGTTTAAAGATGGCAAACATACAATCACAATTCAGACTGTCGATTTGATTACAAATGATGTGATTCGATCGTTAGATAGAACTTTCTATCTGAAGAAATACGATGGAATTGTCAACTTGGAAGCTCCGCATTCAAACTTACTCAATGAAGATGTACTTTTCGTAGGAGGATGGGCACTTTCAGAACTACCAGGTTCTTACATCAAAGTATATGTAGATGGTGTTGATCAAAATGCTACGATGGCATATGGTCCTAGACCTGATGTCATGGCATCTGTTCCTGGATATGGTGGTGCTGCAACGAATCCAACTCCAGGTTTTGCAACTAACATAGATATATCTAAGTTAGCGGAAGGACGTCATAAATTGACAGTCAGATGGTATTCTAAATTAAATGAGCTTTTGGCTGAAACGACAAAAGATTTAGTATTATACGATAATATCTATTTTGGAATTGATGTATCAAGTTATCAAAAAGATATAAATTGGCAAGCAGTACGCAACGACGGCATTTCGTTTGCCATTATCCGTGCTGGATATCGAGGATATGGAACGGGTGAGATTGCAGAAGATCCGAAATTTTATCAAAATTTAATTGGTGCAAGAGATGCAGGAATAGATATTGGTGTTTATTTCTATAGTCAGGCAATTACAGTACAAGAGGCAATCGAGGAAGCTGATTTCGTAGTGGGTCGTTTAAATGCTTATCAAGCGGGAGGCTTAGTGAAACTACCAATCGTGATCGATACAGAATTTACTGGTACGAATGCGGGAAGAGCAGACTTTTTAACGACAGAGCAACGTACGATTATCGTAAAAGCGTTTATGGATCGAATTGCTAGTTATGGGTATAAACCGATGATATATTCAAATAAAAATTTTTTAGAGATGAATTTAGATATGAGCCAACTTCCAAATTATGAGGTGTGGTTAGCACATTATACATCTAAGGACGATCCGTTATCTCATCCAAGTTCCTATAATGGTCCATATGAGATATGGCAATATACTTCAGAAGGAACAGTTGCTGGAATCTCAGGTGTTGTGGATCGAAATATTGCTTATAAAAAACATTAGAGAGTGTGATATCTATGAAGTTATGTGGTGTTGTAGTTTTATTTCACCCTGAAGAAGATGTGATAGAAAATATAAAGACGTATATAGGTGAATTAGATCGTTTATATATTATTGACAATAGCGAAGAAAGTCATCAAAATTTATTTACGATGAAGAAAGCAAAATATATTAAGAACAATGAAAACAAGGGAATAGGGTTTGCCTTGAATCAGGCTGCCCAACTCGCAAATGAGGAGGGGTATCGATATCTTTTGACGATGGATCAGGATAGTCGATTTGAACCAAAGGGACTGAAAAAAATGAAAGAAGAAATTTCGACAGGAAATTACGAAAAAGTGGCTATTTTCACCCCTCTTCACGTTACCAATAGTCAAAGTATCAATCATGCGATCGAAACGGATCAATTGGTAGTAATGACTTCAGGAAATATACTAGATTTAAATATATTTCAAGAAGTTGGTGGAATGAAAGATTGGTTTTTTATCGATGGAATCGATCAAGAGTACTGTTTGAATATAAGAAAACACGGATATCAAATTAAAGTGTTTGACGAAATTCATTTAAAGCACTCTCTAGGAAATATTGGAACGAAAAAACTATTTGGAAAAACGGTATCGTTTACCAATCACAGTGCGATGCGACGTTATTTTATCGTTCGCAATCGCTTGTATATTAACGAAATGTATCAATACGACTTTCCTACATTTTGTAAGCAAGAACTTTCTAATAGCAGGAAAGAAGCGGTAAAAATAGTTTTGTTTGAAAAAGATAAGTGGAAAAAAATAAAAGCGACAAGAAGGGCACATCGGGATTTCAAACACAAAGTAACTGGAATTCCAACTTGGTTGAAGGAGGTTTTAAAGTGAAACATTATCATTTAGATGAATATTTCTTTGATATCGATAGTAAAAAATTATTTATACGTGGGTGGGCTTTTTTACCATCTTATGAAATTATTGTAGAACTCGATAAGAAAGAAGTTCTTCGAGCTCGTCCAAATGAGTATCGAGTAGATATTTGTCAGAGATATACAGATCAAAAAGACAAGAGTAACTACGGGTTTGAATATACAATACCTGTAGAAAAACAGTATAAGAATATTAAAATTTCTGCTCTTGTCGATGGAAAAAAATATAAGATTTTCTCTTCTCGTATTCCAACGACTACATTGGAAAAGGGAGCAAACCGTATTTATCATCTCGCTGGGAAAAGTATGCGAGTAATAAAAAAGCAAAATGTCAAATTATTAAATCCAAAGTTGATTCATAGATATGTATCTTCTGTTGTAGAAAATAGACAATATCGAAAAGAAGGACAATATTATGTAAATCCGAATAATTCATTTCAATATCGTACATGGGCTTTAGAAAAGGAAAAAAGAGAACAGGAACCTTATAAAGAGATGGAATATCAACCATTGATTTCTATTTTAGTTCCAGTTTATAACGTACCTACAGTTTATTTAAAAGCTTGTATTGAATCTGTATTAGAGCAGACGTATCCAAATTTCGAACTCTGTATCGCAGATGATTGTTCGACAGATCCAGAGATTAAAAGAGTATTGGATGCTTACAAAGAGAAAGATGAACGAATCAAGGTTGTATATCGTAAGAAGAATGGACATATTTCTCGTGCGACAAATTCAGCACTAGAGATAGCAACTGGAGATTTTATTGCATTACTAGATAATGATGATGTTTTAACGAAGGATGCACTATATCAAGTTGTAAAAGCCTTGAATCAAAATCCTAAGTTAGATTTAATTTATAGTGATGAAGACAAGATGGATCAGGGTGGAAATTTATGTTTCCCAACATACAAGCCAGATTGGTCTCCGGAATTATTTTTCTGTTATAATTATCTTTGTCACTTTACGACGATTCGTAGATCTATCATGGACAAGATTCACGGATTCCGCGTTGGATATGAAGGAGCACAAGACTACGATTTATTCTTACGTGTCGTAGCTGCAACGAAAGATAAAAATATTTATCATATTCCAAAAATTTTATATCATTGGCGTATGATTCCAGGTTCGACAGCAGCGATTATGAGCAACAAAAGTTATGCGTTCGATCGTGGAAAGAAAGCATTGCAAGATTCCTTTGACAAGAAGAAAATTGCATGTCATGTCTCTCGTGTACCGAAGTTCCCATACTATTATCCAAAATATAAAGTTTCTAAAACAAATATGATTACAGTAATTATTACTGGAAACGATAAAAAGGCAAAAAGCTGTCAAGAACAACTTGAGAAGTTTACAGATTATAAACGTATGGAAATATTGCTTTCAAAAGATGAGTCATTTGACGAGTTAGTAGAAAAGGCAAAAGGGAAATATATCGTCGTTATGGATGCGACAACACAATTGCAAAAAGAATCTTCGATTTATAGTTTGATTCAATTTGCAGCTGTTGATCATGTTGGAGTCGTTTCTCCATCTATTCGAAAAAAGAATAGTTATTTTAAGTCTTCGGGAGTGATTTTATTTAAAGATCATTTCAAACATGTCTTATATTCAGGAAGACAGAAGACAACGGCGGTAGAGCCAAAGTTAAAAATACCAGTAAATTATTCTGTTCCAGGAACGAAAGTAATGGTATTTGATAAAGAGAAGTATTTAAAAGTAAATCGAAAACTGAAGATAGATGGAATGCCAACGGAAATAGATTGGATCAAAATTTGCTTAAATTTCATTAAAAAGGGATATTACAATGTGTGTGATTCTTCGAATGAATACGTTTGTTCAGGAGATTTAGAACTTCCTTATGAAGAGGAAGCATATCAGGCATTAAAAGTAAAACAAGATCCATTTTATAATCCGAACTATAGTAAAACATATATGTTTAAATTAGATAAGTTAGAGGAGACAACAGATGAAAAATAAAATAAAAGAATTCGCAAAAAAATCAAAACATGTGACAGCTCTATATAACCGTGTTGTTCGTAATCGAAAGACTGAAGATGTCGAGAAGATCGTGAATCAATATTATCCAACACAAGGGAAGCGAATTATTTTAATTGGACACAGTGGTGGATTAGGTGGAGCAGAAACTTTGTTGAAGAACATGATGAAAGAATTTGTCAGTCAAGGAATTCAAATTGTAACCCTTGTTCGGGGAGATGGACCTATCATTGCATCATATAAAGAAATCGCACCTACGTTTATTATCGATACTCCAGAAAAAAATGAGTATTATATAAAGTCATTGAAAAAACTAGGATATGATAGTGCGATCTCCAACACGATGACAACGGGAGATTTAATTCCATTGTTGCATGAAAATGGAATCTTCTCAGTCAACCTCATTCATGAACTTCCAGGAGTGATTCGGTTGTTAAAATGCGAAGAACGTGCCAAAGAAATTGCGGAACATTCTGATTTGGCTGTCTTTCCGGCAAAATATGTACGAGATCAATTCGCAACGATCGCACCAATTCACGTAAAAGAGATGATTCAACCACAAGGTCTATATATGAAATACGATCAGTTTGATTATGAAAAATCTCGTCAGTATATGGAAGAGAAGTACGGAATTCCGAAAGATCATTTCATTATTTTAAATGTAGGTCTCGGTGAGAAGAGAAAAGGATTCGATTTATTTGTTACAATGGCAGAAAAACTTCAGGAAGAAGATTATACTTTTATATGGGTCGGATCTTTGGATCAAGAGATGAAAACTACGTATGGAGATAGAATTCATAAGTTGAAAAACTTTGTACTTCCTGGATTTATTAGTGAAAAAGATACATTTATGAAATTTTATGACGCTTGTAATTTATTCGTATTGACCTCTAGGGAAGATCCATTCCCATCTGTTGTATTAGAAGCGTTCAATGCAGAGAAACCTGTCATCGCTTTTGAAAATGCAGGTGGATTTCAAGATATTGTTCGAAATGATGAAAGTGGATATCTTGTCACTTATGAAGATATAGATGCCATGATGGATAAAATGAAAATGTTGAAAGATGATCCAAAACTATGCAAAAAATTGGGGAAACGAGCTAAGAAAATTTGCGATCAACATAGTTTTCAACATTATATTGAAGTACTAACGAAAGCATGTAAATGAGGTGAAAAAATGCAGGAACAAAAATATAAGGTAAGTGTAATCATACCAAATTATAATTATGCAGGTTACTTAAAAAAACGAATTAAGGTAATAGAAAAACAGACGTATCCTATCTACGAACTCATCGTGTTAGATGATTGTTCTACGGATAAAAGTCGTGCAGTCATTGAAAAAATGGCCAAAAAATATCCAATCAAAATGATATTTAATGAGGAAAATAGTGGATGTGTCTTTAAACAGTGGCAAAAGGGAATTGAAGCTGCAACAGGAGATTACATTTGGATCGCAGAGGCTGACGATCAAGCGGATAAGAGATTTTTAGAAAATATGGTAAAAAAGTTTGAAGATCCAGAAGTAGTCCTTGCTTTTTCTGATTCGAAACAAATTAACGAACGTGGAAGAGTTATTCGAAAAACATGTAGTGATTTAGCAGACGAACATCAAGATGGAAGATACCACTCTGACTATGTTAATGATGGAATCGATGAAATTACGAATTATTTGATCGTAAAGAATTATATTTACAATGCTTCTGGTGTCGTTTTTAAAAATGGTGATTACCACGATATCTTAGAAGAGTGTACGAAATTCCATTTGGCAGGAGATTGGTATTTCTACATTCAAGTATTGAAAAGAGGAAAAGTTGCATATGTAGCAAAACCTCTCAATTATCATCGCATTCATACGAATAGTGTAACGAAGACGACGAAGAAGCAAAATCACTATGACGAAGTTGTTAGAATTCAAGAAGAAATCAAAAAGGAATATCCCGTTTCAGAACAAGTTTTAAAAGAAGTAGAAGATCAAAGGCAAAAATTAAAACAAGTCCTAGGATTATAGGAGGAATACATGAAAATGTTAGTATTAGGAGGTCAAGGATTCATTGGCCAGAATTTATGTCAACGTTTATTATCTGAAGGGCATGACATTAGAGTACTTGAGTATAATGTGAACCCGGCGAGATGTTTAGAAGGTGTTTTATATAAACAAGGAAATTTTACGGACATCGATACGTACAAAGATATGTTGAAAGATGTCGACGTCGTTTATCATTTGATTAGTACGACAAATGCAAATAATTCCAATCGTGAGATCAAACGCGATATAGAGCAGAACGTTATAGGAACGGTAAACCTTTTGGATGCTTGTGTAGAAGCTGGAATTAAAAAAGTGGTGTTTACATCGAGTGGAGGAACCATTTATGGAATTCCAAAAGAGGTACCGATCCCAGAAACACATCCAAACAATCCGATTTGCTCTTATGGAATTACAAAGTTGGCTATCGAAAAATATTTGAATTTATATCATCATTTATATGGTCTCGATTATGTTTCATTACGCTTATCTAATCCTTATGGACCACTTCATCAATCTATGACACAAGGGCTCATCAATGTGATCTTACAAAAAGTAATCAAAGGAGAGCCAATCGAAGTTTGGGGAGATGGAAAAGTGGAACGCGACTATATCTATATCGATGATGTAATCGATGTTTTAGATATGGTTAAGGATAGAACAGTGGAAGAAAAAGTGTTCAATGTTGGAAGTGGACAATCTCATTCTATCTGTGATATAATAAACGAAGTCGAATCGGTGATTGGGGAAAAAGTGCCTGTTATTTATAAAGAGGCAAGGTCACAAGATGTACCTGTAAACGTATTGGATATAAAGCGAATTAAGACTTATTTTAGTTGGGAACCAAAGGTAAGCCTTTCTCGCGGAATTCATTTGACCTATCGCGATTTAATTACAAATAACCTCCATGGGGAGAAAGAGGTGAATGGTTTTGAGAAAATCCAAAAATAAAGATGACGTTGTGATTAAGGTTTCGCACGTATCGAAGCATTTTAATGTGTACTATGATAAAGCGAATACATTAAAGGAGAGAATGATCTTTTTTAACCGTAATAAAAAAGAGGTTAGAAATGTCTTACAAGATATCAATTTGGAAATTAAAAAAGGTGAGACAGTCGCACTTATCGGAGTAAATGGAAGTGGAAAATCTACTTTATTAAAGTTACTAACAAAGATTATTTATCCAAATAGTGGAACAATTGAAATTAAAGGGAAATTAACTTCTTTACTCGAATTAGGAGCAGGATTTCACCCTGACTTTTCTGGTAGAGAAAACATTTACTTTAATGCATCTATCTTCGGATTAAATAAAGCACAGATCGATCAACGTATCGATGATATTATCGCGTTTTCTGAATTGGGAGATTACATCGATAATCCAATTCGTACATACTCTTCAGGAATGTATATGCGCCTTGCGTTTGCGGTCGCTATTAACGTAGATGCAGATATTCTATTGATCGACGAAGTCCTTGCGGTTGGAGACCAACATTTTCAAGAAAAATGTTTGAACAAGATGAAAGAGTTAAAGAGCGAGGGAAAAACGATGGTATTTGTCAGCCACTCGATGGATGCTGTTAAGTTTTTATGTGACCGTTCTGTTTGGTTATATAATGGAAAAATTAGAGAAGATGGAAAAACAGATAAAGTAATCGAAGAATACTTGAAAGAGTGTGCATAAGAGGTGATAGGATGAAATTGTTTAAAGAATTATATCAATATAGAGAATTTTTAAAAACGTCAATTCGTAAAGAATTTCGTGGAAAATACAAGAAATCATTTCTTGGGGTTCTCTGGTCATTTATTAATCCATTACTTCAGCTTTTAGTATACGCACTTGTCTTTCCATTCATCATGCGTGTGCAGGTAGAAAATTATACGATGTTCTTGATCGTTACTTTGATTCCATGGAACTTCTTTAATGCCACGGTTTGTCAAAGTACATCGACGATCATCGCTTCTTCGGGAATTATTAAAAAAGTATATTTTCCAAGGGAAATTTTACCGATTTCAAATGTAACGAGTAATTTACTAAACTTTTTAATTTCATGTATTATTATCGTAGCCGCATTATTTATTAGTGGAATTGGAATTGGAGCAAGTATTATTTATTTACCAATTATCGTATTATTACAATATATATTTTCACTTGCTATCTCATTTATTCTATCTTCCATTACCGTATATATTCGAGACTTAGAGTATTTCGTAAGTGTCCTTATGATGCTATGGTTCTATTTGACGCCAGTATTATATGAAATTACGATGATTCCTGCCCAATTCCGTGCAATCTTTAATTTAAATCCAATGGTGCACATTATTACAGCATATCGTGATATTTTGTATTATCAAAGAACACCAGATATGTTAGTTATCCTTGGATTATTGGGTGGATGTATATTATTGTTAGTATTAGGATACTTTATATTTAATAAGTGTGAGAAAAAGTTCGCAGAGGAATTATAATATAGGAGGAAAAATGAAAAAGGAAAACTTGAAGTTTTTGTTGCTATTTATTTGTATCCTGTTAGGACTCTTTTTTCTCTATGGAGCAATATTTGAAAGTAATGATCTAATAAAAGTGTGGGACCATGCCACTTATTGGCTTACGACATTAGGACAGAGGGCAGCACTTTTGACGAAATCCATCGGGGAAAATTTATCTAACGTGTATTACTCTATCAACCATGATGATTATAATCTATTGCCATCTTTACTATTACAGCCATTCTTTATGTGGTCTAATGGTGATTTTTTTCACTATGGAATGGCGATTGTCATAGTAGGGTTGATCCCAGCTTATATCTTATATGTACTTCTGTATAGAAAAATATATCAAGAGAAAAAAAACGACTGGAAATATCTATTGGTATTCTTGATACCATTCTTAACAACACCACTCATTTATGGTTCTGTTTTAGATGGATATCTAGATATTATAGGCGTGATTCCAATATTGATTATTTTCTATTATACGTACGGATATGATTTTGAAACTTTTGATTTTAAGAGAACGGTCATTCTGGCTTTATGTTTCTTCTTTACGATTGTCTTGAGAAGATACTATGTTTATTTTACAGTTTCATACTTCATTTCCATTGCAATTGTGTATATCATTCGTAAGTTGTTTGTCAATCGAAAATGTAAATTATGGAAGCAGGCAAAAAATGTTTTTATTATAGGAATTTCTTTTTCGAGCGTCATATTATTATTCTTTCACGAGATGATCGAACATATTATCAAGGGAAACTATGCGACAGCTTATAGTGCCTACTTAGATGGTGGATTATTTATTCAATTGTGGGATTTGATTACAAAACTAGGAATTGTCGTTGCAATATTATTTGTCGTTGCGACAGTCTATTTATGGATGCGAAAGAAGGAAAGCAGGGAATTTATCGCCATTTTAGTATTGAATATGGTAATTACAATTTTACTATTTAATTCGATTCAAACGATGGATCAACATCATTACTATACGATCATTTTCAATATTACAATTATCATCTCTATGTTTATGGTGGAACTTGCAAAAAATATAAAAGAGAACGGCAATCGAAGATTGTATCAAGTTGGATTAGTTTTAGTTTGCTTGATTCAATTTATGACATATAGTGTTGCTATTTTGAGAATACCTCAATCGGGTCTTCCAGTGTTTACCAAAACTTACTTTACATATCGTGACGCACAGCGTGAAGCTTTGAGGCCAGTGATGGAATATACGAAAGAGATGATTGAAAAGGAGCCAGAACTATCTATTTATACGATAGCAAGTTCTCATGTTTACAATAATGAAACGTTTGCAAACTATGATCTTCCAGATGTTACATTGCGCAGTAAGTTTGTAGCAACGCCGAACGTGGATTTACGAGATGGATTTTCTGATCAAATTTACAAGGCAACTTATGTATATTTAGTTACGCCAGTTCAACATCACTTAGATTTAAAAGATCAACAAGTAGTAGAAGTTTTATGGAATGCGATAGAGAAAGATACTCCGATTCGTAGTAATTATCAGTTAGAAAAAGAATTCGAGGTTCCTGGAAGTACTCTAAAAATTTATAAAAAGATCGAGGACTATTCGACCGAAGATAAAGAGTATTTGAAAGATCAGTTTAATAAGTCATACTCTGATTACAAAGAGTTATTTGAAGACCGCATTATGGCGGGATAAGAGAAAGTAGGGATAAAATGGCAAAGAAAGAAGATAAGATTGAAAAGTTAGTTCATAGATGTCTTACAATATGTCATATTCATGTTTCTGATCATCTTGAAAAATTATTGGTTCAAATCTTTAAATTTGCAATCGTTGGAGTATTTGCAACTCTGATCGATTTTGCCTTTTTGTACATATTTAAAGAATATTGTCATTTTCCAACGATTCTTGCAAATACGCTATCTTTCGTGATCTCGGTTCTTTATAATTACTGGGCAAGCATTCGCTGGGTATTCGATGTCAATAAAGAAAAAGACGCGAAGAGAAATTTTATTTTATTTGTGATTACTAGTGCGATTGGACTTCTCATCAACGATATCATTATGTATATCGTATCAGAAGTATTGCTCGTACATTACATGCTTGCAAAGATCGCTGCAACAGCAGTAGTTATGGTATTTAACTTTATTACGAGAAAGAAATTTTTAGAGTAGGAAAGTACAAAGTTTGGTACTTTCCTTTTCTTATTCTTTCGTTTCATGTATAATAAACTTAGGTGATCGTTATGAAAAAAATATCGATTTTAGCATTACACTTAGGCTATGGAGGGATCGAAAAGGCACTTACGATGCTCGCCAATGCTTTAGCTGTTACATACGAAGTAGAGATTGCTTCCATTTATCAATTAGAAGAAGAACCTGCTTTTTCGTTAGATAAAAGAGTCAAAGTTGTCTATTTAAATCCAGGAGTAAAACCAAATAGAGATGAATTTGCAAGTGCAGTGCATCGTAAAAATCCGATTTCCATCTTAAAGGAAGGATTGCGAGCTTGTAAGGTTTTACGCTTGCGCAAAACATCGATGGTAAAGTACATCAAACAGTGCGATGCAGATATCGTAATCGCGACGCGTGATATTTTAGATCGATGGTTAGGAAAATACGGAAATTCACAGATGTTCAAAATCGGTTGGGAGCATAATCATCATCATGGAAATATGAAGTATGCAAATAAAATTGTAAAGGCAAATCGAAAATTAGATACACTCGTCTTAGTGAGTCGAGATCTAACTGAATTTTATGAAGAGAAACTATCTGGAACGAACTGTCAGTGTGTTTATATTCCTAATATTATCGATATGATACCACAAGAAGTATCACCATTAACGGAAAAAAGATTTGTTTCCGTTGGTCGGCTATCTCCAGAAAAGGGATATATAGATTTATTGAAAATATATGAAAGACTAGTAAAACATGATCCAACTTGGCACTTGGATATCGTAGGGGATGGAAAAGAATTTTCAAAGTTGCAAGAATTTGCAAAACTCCATCGGCTTCAAAAGAAAGTTACGTTTCACGGATTTCAAAAGAAAGAATATATCGATGATCTGTTACATCGTTCATCTATTTATTTGATGACGTCTCATACGGAATCATTTGGAATTGTCTTATTAGAAGCGATGAGTCATGGACTTCCATGTGTTGCTTTTGATAGTGCTGAAGGAGCACGTGAAATTATAGAAAATCAAAAAAGTGGATTCTTGATCAAACATCGCGATTTTGATCAATATGAACGAGCTGTTGAGACATTAATGGGAAGTATAGAAAAGAGAAGAAAGATGGGGAAAAGAGGATATCAACTCGTAGGACAATATAGTGAAGATGTCGTAATCGAAAAGTGGATTGATTTGTTAGAAGGGAAAGAAGTATGAAAAAACGCGTATTATTTGTATCCTCTACGGGAGGACATTTATCAGAATTATTACAACTAAAATCTTTGTTTGAAAAGGTGGATTATCATATTATAACGGAGAAGACAAAATCTAATCTTGCTTTAAAAGAGAAATATCCATCTCGCGTTAATTTTTTGATTTATGGTACGAAAGATCACATGTTAACTTATCCTGTGAAATTATT
This sequence comes from uncultured Mycoplasmatota bacterium, assembly GCA_937944975.1. GTDB lineage: Bacteria > Bacillota_I > Bacilli_A > RF39 > UBA660 > Fimihabitans. The sequence continues at coordinate 92,890 of CALEBF010000014.1, forward strand.
TTTAAATTGTTTGAAAAGTCTTTATTTCTATTTTAGGTTTCATCCAGATTACATTATCACAACTGGAGCACATACGGCTGGACCAATTTGTTGTATTGGGAAGATTTTTGGGAGTCGAATTATCTATGTAGAAACATTTGCCAATAAGAAAACGAAGACGATTACGGGAAGATTATTATATCCGATCTCTGATTTGTTTGTTGTACAGTGGAAAGAAATGCAAGAACTATATCCAGATGCAACATATGGAGGATGGATTTACTAAAGGAGGAGCTTTATGATATTAGTTACACTTGGAACACAAGATAAAAGTTTTCATCGTTTATTAGAAGAAATCGAACGATTGATGCAAAAAAAAATGATCCAGGATCGCGTCGTTGTACAAGCGGGAGATACGAAGTTTGAATCAAAACGTATGGAAATTTTTGATTTACTTCCAATGGACGAGTTTGAATCATATATGGAAGAAGCTGATTTAGTGATTACGCATGGTGGGATTGGATCTATATTAACAGCTTTGAAATACGGAAAAAAAGTGATTGCGGTTCCAAGATTATCGAAATATAAAGAACATACGAATGATCATCAATTGCAAATTATAGAAGATTTTGGAGACCGAAAATATATTATCGGGGTATCCTCTGTAGAGGAGTTAGAAAGTGCTTTTCGAAAAGTCAAAAAATTTAAACCGAAGAAGTATAAAACAAACAATAAAAAATTTGTAGCATTGATCGAAAATTATATAGAAAAAGACGATCATGTAAGTTGGTATAATCGACACCATAGAATCATACAGTGGATTACGCTAAGTTTGTTTACGAGTTTATTTAGTTTTGGTGGATACTTATTATTAGAACCTTATCTTGGAACATATTTATCGATTCTGATCGTGCTAAGTTTAAGCTCTCTTTATCTAAGTCGTTTCAGTCATTCTGGTATGTGGTATCAAATCGTTGCATTTATATTAACTCTTACGATTGGATGTTTAGGATTTTATGCGACTTATGAAATGTGGAATCTCCATGAGTTATATATCATTTTCTTAGTTTTCTTATGCTCCCTTCTCGTTGCATTTTATCTTTTCGTCGATAAGCGAGAAGAAATGAAGGAAAAGTAAAAAAGATATTCGCACGAGCTACCGTAATATCTTTTTTTTTGATATACTAGATAAGTAGGTGATTGTATGCAAGATAAAATGAAAATATTACTGGATCAAATCAAATTGCCAAAGGAAAGTTATTCTTACTATGAGAATGCAACTTTGAAAAGAATTATCGGAAATAGAGCGAAAGATCAATATCATTTTTTAATAGAATTAGAAAGTACGTTGCCTGTAGAAGAGTACGAGCAATTTTTGGAATACTTGCCCAAAGGATTTCCAACAATTCGTAAAGTAGACGTACGCTTTACAGCAAATCGTGTCTTAAAGCAATATATACCTGAGTACTTTAACAAGTATATATCGAATTATGCAAAGGAGCATCCTCTATATCAAACTTTTTTAAATGGCCAACCGACACTTACAGATGGGACACTAACAATCGTCGTTAGTTGTAAGGCAGAGAAGATGCAACTGGAGCATATTCAAAGCGAACTGATTAAATATTTTGAGCATGCAGGGTTTGGAGAAATGCTATTGGAAATAGAAATCGATTCAACTCTTTCTCATGCAGTTTATGATGAGATTATCGAAGAAATGCACGCACCGTTACCAGAACATATGCCAGATCCAATACCGCCAGTGGAAGAGCAGAGAGAACCAGCAAAGAAATTTTCTAAAAAAGGCTACTCTCGAAAGTTGGTTCAGGATACAGATGATCCTGATGTCATTGTCGGACGTAAAATTGAAGAACAGATCATGCATATCGATCATATTCTAGGAGAAATGAATAGTGTTGTATTTGAAGGCCACATCTTCGGAATGGAAGTACGTGATACGAGAACGGAATTAAAAATCGTCACTTTAAAAATTACGGATTACACAGATAGTATCTATGCAAAGATGTTTGTAAATGACGCAGATGATTTTGCGCATATTAAAAAGAATGTCAAAGTAGGAAACTGGTATGTTTTCCGTGGAAATGCAAAAGATGATCAATATTCTAAAGAATTGACAGTTACGATTCGTGATATCAATGCATTAGATAGACCAGTAGAAGAAATCAAAGATGAAGCAGAGGAAAAGAGAGTAGAGCTTCACGCTCATACGATGATGAGTCAGATGGATGGTGTTGTCGATGCCAAAAAATTAGTGAAGCAAGCACGTAAATGGGGACACCGTGCGATAGCAATTACTGATCATAACGGAGGGCAAGCGTTCCCGGATGTCTACCATACGATCTGCGACATCAATAAGAGTTTAGCTAAAGGAGAAGAACCATTCAAGGCTATTTACGGAACTGAATTAACGTTAATAGATGATACGGTCGATATTATTATTCGTCCGGATGACTCACCATTATTAGAGACGACTTATGTAGTATTCGACCTTGAGACGACCGGATTCAACGCCGGAGGAAAAGATTCCATTATCGAAATAGGTGCTGTTAAAATCTGCAATGGAGAAATTTTAGATCGCTTCGATCAATTGATAGATCCAAAGAGAAAACTACCAGCTAAAATAGTGGAACTTACGAATATAACAGATGAGATGTTAGTTGGAATGCCATCGGAAGAAGAGGCTGTGCGTGATTTTATCGCGTGGTTCGGAGATTTACCAATGGTTGCTCACAATGCCAAATTCGACGTATCATTCCTTGAAATGGCATATAAAAAATATAATTTAGGAACTTTTAAAAATACCGTTCTCGATACATTAGAGTTATCTCGAACGATGGATAATAATTTTGCACGTCATGGACTTTCTGCATTAGTCAAGAGATATAATGTGCCATGGGATGAAGATGCTCATCATAGAGCTGACTACGATGCAGAAGGAACAGCACTCGTCTTACACAAGATGTTGAAAAAGTTAAACGATCGTAATTATGAAACATTGCGTGATTTAGAAAAGATCGTATCGAAAGATGAAATTCATAAATATGGACGTTCTCATCACGTTAATATTTTGGCGAAAAATAAAACAGGACTTAAAAACCTATTCAAAATTATTAGTTATGCCAACACGAAATATTTATATAAAACACCACGTATTCTTCGTAGTGAGATCGAAAAACACAGAGAAGGATTGCTCATTGGAAGTGGATGTTATGAATCAGAAGTCTTCAAAGAAGCGAGAAGTAAGAGCGATGAGGAGTTAACGAACATTATTAACTTTTATGATTATGTAGAGGTACAACCACTCGATTGCTATGATCACTTGTTGCAGATGAACGATTTCGCATCAAAACAAGAATTGATAGATCACATCAAAAAAATTGTACGTGTTACGGAAGAGGCAGGAAAAATTATCGTGGCGACTGGAGATGTACACCATTTGACAAAAGAAGACAAGATATATCGTGAAATCATTGTCAACCAAAAAGTTCCAGGTGGTGGAAGACATCCTTTAGCGCGTAGCAATATTAAAGAGATTCCAAGTTATCACTTTAGAACGACGACGGAAATGTTAGAAGATTTTGCTTTCTTAGGAGAGGAAAAAGCGAGGGAAATCGTCGTAAAGAATACGAATATGATTGCCGATATGGTAGATATTATCGAAGTAATTATTGAAACTGGTGGAGTCCCATTTTCTCCAAAAATCGAAAATTCTGTAGAAACGGTAAATGAACTTGTATATGGAAGGGCACATGAATTATATGGAGACCCTCTCCCTAAGATTATCGAAGAGAGAATCGAACAAGAATTAAAGGGAATCATCGGTGGTGGATTCGACGTTATCTACTTAATTGCCCAAAAACTTGTAAAACATTCAAATGACGATGGCTACCTCGTAGGAAGCCGAGGATCCGTAGGATCAAGTTTCGTCGCTACGATGATGGGAATTACAGAAGTAAATCCACTTCCTGCACATTATATCTGTCCAAATTGTAAGCACAGTATTTTTGAAGAGGACGGAGAAGCATTGGGAGCAAAATATTCCAGTGGATTTGACCTTCCAAATAAGAAATGCCCAAAGTGTGGTACATGGATGAATAAAGAAGGACAAGACATGCCATTCGCAACATTCCTTGGATTCAATGCCGATAAAGTACCTGATATCGATTTGAACTTCTCAGGAGATTACCAATGGAAAGCACATGAATATACAAAAGTACTATTCGGAGTAGATAATGTATATCGTGCCGGAACGATCGGTACCGTCGCCGAGAAAACAGCATTTGGATTTGTAAAAGGATATTGTGAGGATAAAGGAATTCACATGAGATCTGCTGAGATCGAACGTCTGGCAGCTGGTTGTACAGGAGTGAAAAGAACGACAGGACAACACCCAGGTGGAATTGTCGTTATTCCAGGATACATGGATGTATTCGATTTTACACCATTCCAATATCCAGCAGACGATGCGACATCTTTGTGGCGTACGACTCACTTTGATTACCATGCGATTGATCAAGACGTATTAAAATTGGATATTTTAGGACACGTCGATCCAACGCAGTTACGTATGTTACAAGATCTATCTGGTATGGATGTGACCAAAGTCCCACTCGATGATAAAGATACGATGGATATTTTCTGCTCTCCAAAGCCATTAGGAGTTACGAAAGAACAAATTATGTGCGAGACAGGAACTCTTGGAATTCCAGAGTTTGGGACACCGTTTACGATTGGAATGTTACAGGATACAAAACCGAAGACGTTTGCCGAGTTGATCAAAATTTCTGGTCTTTCTCACGGAACGGATGTATGGCTTGGAAACGCACAAGAATTGATTCGAAATAACGTTGTTCCATTTGCTAAGGTTATCGGATGTCGTGACGATATCATGGTATATCTTATGTACAATGGACTAGAACCAATCAAAGCATTTAAAATTATGGAGTTTGTTCGTAAAGGGAAGGCAAGTAAAGATCCGGAAACATGGAAAAAATATGAAGCAGAGATGAAGGAAGCGAAAATCGCTGACTGGTTTATCGATTCGTGTTCTAAGATTAAGTACATGTTCCCGAAAGCCCATGCAGCTGCCTATGTTATTAGTGCATTCCGTATTGCTTGGTTTAAAGTTCACCATCCGAATTGGTATTATGCATCTTATTTCTCTGTTCGATGCACAGATTTTGATATCGAAACGATGATCAAGGGATATGATGCAATTAAAAATCGAATTATAGAAATTAATAATATGGGAAAAGGTGAGGCAAGTAATAAAGACTTAGAAGTTGTCGAAGTTTTGAAAATTGCTTTAGAGGCAACTGCACGTGGTATTACGTTTGGAAATATCGATCTAAAACGAAGCGATTCTATGAAGTTTGTAATCGACGAAGATGGAACTACTTTAATTCCACCATTTAGAACGATCGACGGATTAGGAGATACAGTTGCGAAAAAAATTGTAGAAGAAAGGGAAAAGGCTGAATTCTTAAGTATCGAAGATTTACAAAAGAGAGCTAAGGTTTCAGGAACATTGATTGAAAAAATGAGAATGATGGGAATCTTAGACGGTATGGAAGAATCGAGTCAATTAAGTCTTTTCTAAGGTGATATATGAACAAGGAAAATACAAAGACAATCGTTCGAAGAAGAAAAATTGGATCAAATTACGTGGAAGAACTAGAATACTATGATTTTAATTTATATCCTCTTCATTTGATTGAACCTGGATATCAATTGTTCGTCGTTCCCACTGATACGATCAACGAAGCTTGTTATATTGTGAGACAAAGTGATTTTTCACTGCATTGTTTAAGTCATGCAAAATATGCAAAAGAACTTGTAAAAAGTGAGGCGTTTATAAAACGAGAAGAAGAAGAGTATCAAAATTCTAATGGAACTACTCCGAGATGGAAAGATTATCGAGAGATGTATGAGGATCAAGAAGTAAGATATTTGATCGAAAGAAAAGGCTTTATTTTATTTTCTCCACCTAGTAAATTTGATATGATGATTAATCCAGCATTTATCCCGGATATAAAATTACTGACTGTACAGGAAATCCATAACTTTTTCTATTTATTAGATATCAATCCTAATTTACATATAGATAAAGAGATACAAGATAAATTGTTAGCTAAAATAACGACGAAAAACAAGAGTCGATAAAAGAGATGTGAAAACATCTCTTTTCTATAGGCCGTATGTTATTTGAAAAGCAGGCAAATAACATACGGCCTAGCAAATTATAATAATGCGGTATCGGCAATCGTAAATCCATTAGAAGAATCGTGAGTGACGATATAATAGCCGACAATTGCGGCAAGAAAGGCAAGTGCCGAATTAAATTCTTGTAAATATAAATTCGTTGCCCTTTTTCCTTCTTTTTTTGCGATTTGAATATTTCCATATCCTACGTAAAGATAAATCAATACGACGATGATGATTAAAACACTGTTGAAGTAACTTAATTTTCTTGCTTCTTCATCCGAAAAGAGGCGCGGTTGATCAGAAAGAGAAAGGATTTTGTCATAGGTTAGAATAATAGATATGACAACAGTAAGAAGAAACCCCATTGCAGCGACTAATTGTATCGTAAGTAACTCGATTTGTTGTTCGGTCGTATTATTCTGCTGCATCTAATTTTGCCCTTGTTCGAATTTTTTTGACTGTTTCTAGTTCACTTGCAGTCACGAACTGATATCCTTGTTCCTTCAAGGTGGGAATGATGATTTTTAACGCGTCATAAGAACGTTTATGTGTATCGTGCATTAAGATAATCGATGTATCTTGACAAGATTTTAAAACACGATTTGCGATCGTATTTGCATTTTTTATCTTCCAATCAGATGAATCGACAGTCCACATGATAGGTGTTAAATCCACTTGCTTTTTTAAATCATCGTTTACAGCACCATAGGTAGGACGAAATACGCGCGGAGTAAATCCAGTTAGCTTCTTAATTGAGTTTTGTGTCTGAGTGATTTCTTCTTGTAGATCATTATGGTCTAATTTTGTTAGCCATTTATGCGAAAAAGAGTGATTTCCAATTTCGTTTCCGTTTTTTAGCATGGTCTGAACAGTTTCCTGGTACCGGTTAATCTTGTTTCCAATTAAGAAGAAAGTAGCAGTGACTTGCTCTTTTTCTAAGAGATTTAAAATTTGTTCTGTATAATAGCTAGGACCATCGTCAAAGGTAAGTGCGATGACTTTTTTATTAGGATCGATTACTTTTTCTGGTATGGGAATTACATCGTGTTCTTCTTCTTCGAAAACGCCTCGCTCGAACTCGATTTTTAAACCAATCTTATCTAAAGGAAGTTCTATAGAAATGATATCTTCATATCCGGCTGTCAATTGTTCTGGATTATAATATAGGACGAGATAATCTTCTGTTAATGTAAAGAGGGAAAACTTATCAAAATCAGGTACCATCATTTCTGAAAATTTTTCCATTAAAATACAATCTTTATACTTTGAAAGTAATGCCTCTTTGATGAGTGGTAGAATTTTTTTTAATTCCTCTTTAGAAATGAAGTCTTCGAGTGTCAATATTTTTTTCTCCGTCTGATCTAAGACGTATGTATGAATTTTATTGTTTGAATGTTCTAATGCATCTGATTGTGACATTGTCGTGAGAGTAATCATTACATATCGTTCATGTAGTATATCGTAAGTATAAGATAGATTAAATTCGGATGGGGTTGAGAGGGATTTTGTATCTTTTTGAAATTTTTGATAGTCGAGATCGACATCTTTCTTTATTTGCGCATCCAATTTTTCATGATTGGTAATAGGGTAATTGATTGCTACTTTTTGATATTCCGTTTGACGAATCATCGTCTTTACTTTTTCGCGTACGACAGTTTTATCTTCGCAACCGACAAAAAGAATGGTAGACAAGAGTAGCAGAATTAGTTTTTTCATACATATCACCTGTTAAAATATATTCAAAACTAGTTGAAATCAATACAAAATAATTTTTATACGGAATATAAGAAAATAGGAGAGGGAAGGTGTATGATAAATGGAACAATTATTTCCGGCTAAATTACTCGATTTACTTGTCATCAGTGTTACGTTTAGTATGATTGGCATGGTTTTCATACAGAAGTGTAAATCGATGAAGTTCGTTAGAAAAAAATGGCAAGTATGTTTGTTAAATTTGTTATTTTCTTTTCTTGTCGGAATGCCGTTTGCGAATGTTTTTTACGACGTTTCATGGTTGGATTCGATATGGGTAGGACTGTTTGCTTTTGTAGGAGCGCCATCTATATATGATGCGTTAAAGAATCAAAAAATTTTTAATTACAAGCCAAGCTCGCTACAGGATACGATAGCGATACCAAAAGAAAATGAAATTATGGTACCAAAAGATGATTAGTTCATCTTTTTTCTTTTCAAACCAATTGATTTATGCTATGATAATACTATAAAGTGAGGGACTAAAATGAAGCAGGAAGGATATGTAAATGCAGAAGGAGCACCAATTGTACATAAGGAAATCGATAAAAAAACTCTAATGATTCGAATCGGCATTGTTGCTCTTGTTGTCTTTATTATCATCTTTATTTTTATTATCGTACAAAAGAGTAGTAAAAATAAGAAATGTAATAAAATCGAAGATACGATCGAGAGTGCAGCACTTTCTTCTGCAAGAGAACAAAAAATATTACCAACGGTAGAAGGAAAATCTGTTACATTGGATATCGATGATTTAATTAAAGACGGTACGCTATCGAGTGAAGAAGCAAACAATGGAAAAGATGCTTGCAAAGGAAAAGTGACAATTACAAAATATAAAGAAGATTATCATATGGCAGTGAATCTAACTGGTTGTGGTTTCTGTGCGACGGAAGAAAGATATGGAAACTGGAAAGAATCAGATAAAATGCCATCTGGAAATGTGTATGTAGAGTTGGTACCTTCTTATAATTATTGCACGTTTGAAACCAATTACGGTATGTGGAGTGATTATTTGACAGAAGATCAATTGGAATCTAAAAAAGATAAAAAATATAAGATAAACTTACCAAAACAAATGGATTTGATTCCAGAAGCACCAGTGGATGCACATATTGTAACGATCGAAGAGGAGAAGAAAAATTACTATCGTTATCAAGATAAAATGTGGAAATTCTATTCTAATCCGAATGCGAATTGTTCTGCATATAGTTCCGAGCAGCCAAGCGGATATGCAACAAAGGATGAAACATCACAAATCGAATCGGATCCATCTCCATGGTCACTTTCTTACCCGGATGAAAAAGACTATCGTTCTATTACGAGAGAGATCGGATACCGTTGGTATTATATGGATGGTAAAAAGAAAGTATATTGGAAAAATGGGAAGTATGCAGTAGAGCAACCTGGGGAAAAATACACCGAAAAAGATAATGAGTCTCCAATGTATTCTTATACGGATTTAATGTGGCGTTGGTGTAACGGTGCAACAAGACGTTACATATCGTATAGTTCTGTTATGAATTCAAGTTTCCCATATCGTGATGATGAAACGATGATTACAACGTCATGGTCTAGCTACGATGAAGAGTCTAGACTCGATGATACGAATCGTGGATATCGTACAGAAGAAATACAAGTAAGATCACGTTTTAGATATAAATACGATATATATTCTTTACCATTATTAGATAATTACGTGAGTGCAAGTAAATTTGAAGAGACGGTTGGAACGACATTAGAAGAGTTTGTAAAGCAACCAAATGTAAAAGTAGAGGTAAAATATACATATAAATATAGAAAAGCTTAAAACATCCCATAGGATGTTTTTTGTATTGGATCAACTGTAAAATCATGGAATTTTACAAGCTCGGCGCATGAAATAGCTTGATTCTTAGTTAAAATAATGATATATTATTATCGTATAATAGGAGGAGGAAAATATGAAGTCAAATTCAAAAGGATTTACGTTGATTGAATTGTTAGCAGTTATCGTAATCTTAGCAGTAATCGCATTGATTGCAACACCTTTAATCATGGGAGTAATCGACGATGCTAGAAAGGGATCAGCTAAGAATGGTGCTTATGGTTATGTAAAAGCAATGGAAAATACAATTGCTACTGAAATGATCAAAGATACGACAATTTCACCATCTACAAAACAAACAAACGTAGGTAATGTTGTGTTTGATAGCCGTGGAAATAATGGTCAAATTACTACAGGATCTGCAACGAAACCAATTAACTTCAAAGGAACACAACCAGATCGTCATAACATAACGATTACAAACGGAACTGTTGGAAATGGTTCATGTATTACAATTTCAGGATACTCATTCTCTATGACAAATGGTGAATGGCAAGATGCTGCAAATTGTACAGTATCAGGATCTTAATCATTAGAACTGATAAAAGAGGGGGAGGCTCCTCTTTTTTATTATCTAAAAGAAAAATAACATAGTTTACAATAGAATGGTGTTAAGAATCTTGATTCCGGGATGAAATGATGATATACTATTATTGTAATAATAGAAGGAGGAGAACATGAAGTCAAATTCAAAAGGGTTTACGTTGATTGAATTATTAGCAGTTATCGTAATTTTAGCAGTAATCGCATTGATTGCAACACCTTTAATCATGGGAGTAATCGACGATGCTAGAAAAGGATCAGCTAAGAATGGTGCTTATGGTTATGTAAAAGCATTAGAAAATACGGTTGCTACTGAAATGATCAAAGATACGACAATTTCACCAGCTACAACACAAACAACAGTTGGAAAAGTCGTATTTGATACACGTAATAATGATGGGACTACTACTCCAGGTACAGCTGGTAATGGAAAAACAATCAACTATAAAGGAACTTCACCAGACCGTCATAGTTTGAAAATCGTAAATGGTACTGTTGGAGACGATTCATGTATCGTTGTTTCAGGATATGGATTCAAAATGAGTTCTGGAGAATGGCAAGATGCTACAGATGAAGAATTAAACGATTTAGGATGTACAAAAGCTGGTGCATAATTTGATGAAAGCAAAGGAAGGAGAATTTCTCCTTTTTTGTTGTTTACAAAAGTAACGCAGTTTACATAAGAGTTGTGTCAAGAATCTTGATTCTGGGATGAAATGATGATATATTAGTATTGTAATAATAGAAGGAGGAGAATATGAAGTCAAATTCAAAAGGGTTTACGTTGATTGAATTGTTAGCAGTTATCGTAATCTTAGCAGTAATCGCATTGATTGCAACACCTTTAATCATGGGAGTAATCGACGATGCTAGAAAAGGATCAGCTAAGAATGGTGCTTATGGTTATATCAAAGCATTAGAAAATACAATCGCTACTGAAATGATCAAAGATACGACAATTTCACCAGACTCACCACAAACAGAAGTTGGTAAAGTGACATTCACGCCATTAATGAATAGTGGAGCAGCTGGAACTAAAAAGACAGCAAATATCAATTATAAAGGAACAAAACCAGATCGTCACAATTTAGTAATTACAAATGGAACTGTTGGAAGTGGTTCATGTATTACAATTTCAGGATATTCATTCTCTATGAATGCTCAAGGTGAGTGGGCAGATGCAGACAATTGCACAGTGCCACCAGCTGGGGATAGTGGAGAATAATTTATCGAATTAAAAGGAGGGAATCCTCCTTTTTTTCTTTGCATTAAAGTTTTGTGAAAAATAAGTAGATCTCGTTTTATTCTTCTATAAAGCATGGTATAATAATAAAACGGAGGTTGTTATGAAGGAATTAATCATAGGGTCACACGTTTCTTTTCAGAAAAATACACAACTTGTGGGAAGTGTAAAAGAAGCGGTTAGTTATAGAGCGAATACATTTATGTTTTATACGGGAGCTCCGCAAAATACAGCGCGCTATCCGATCGATGATAGATTGACACAAGAGGGATATCAATTGATGGAAGAAAATGGGATTGATCCAGTAGATGTCGTTGTACACGCGCCATACATTATCAATTTGGCAAACACGGCCAAGCCGGATAATCATAGGTTTGCAATTCACTTTCTAAGGGAAGAAATGGATCGTTGTGCGAAATTAGGAATGACACGTCTCGTTTTACATCCTGGAAGTCATGTGTCACAGACGAGAGAAGAAGGCATTCAAAATATTATCGACGGATTAAACCAGGTATTGACGACGGAAGAATCGACATATATTTGTCTGGAGACGATGGCGGGAAAAGGAACAGAGATAGGAAATTTGGATGAGCTCAAGAAAATTATAGAAGGTGTAGATCATTCTGAATACTTGAAAGTATGCATTGATACTTGTCATTTGAACGATGCCGGATACGATATGACGAAGTTTGATGATTTTTTAAGTGAATTTGACGAAAAAATTGGCATCGATCGTATCGGATGTGTTCATGTGAACGATAGTAAAAATGTTTGTGGAGCGCATAAAGATCGTCATGAGAATATTGGTCTTGGTACGCTTGGTTTTGATACGTTATATAAAATTGTGACACATCCAACATTAAAAGATGTTCCTAAAATATTAGAAACACCTTACGTGACGAAAGAAGATAACGCCAAAGAGAAAGTATATCCGCCATATCGATTTGAAATAGATATGTTTCGAAATGGTAAGTATGATACAGAGTTATTAGAACATATTAGAAATTTTTATAAGTAAGATTGATATTTTTCTTTAAAGTACTGATATAATTCAATCATTTTCTGATAAGTCTCGGGTCTAACTTCAGATTTTACAGCTTGAAATAGAGTTGTTGGATCTCCGTATAAGACGGTTTCCCAATTTTGTTTGACATGATGGTAAAATAATTTTACTTCGTTTTCCGATAGTTTAATTCCTTGGGACATCGCAAAGTTTATAATATCTTTTTCAGTTATGTTTTGAATGTACTTTCGAATGAAAAAATGATACATGATCTCACCTCTATTTATTATATGTGAGAGCTTGTAATAATGAACGAAGAATAGGAGTACACTATAGATAAGGAGTGATAAGATGTATCAATTGATGAAATTGCCATATAGTTATGATGCGTTTGAACCGTTACTTAGTTATCAGACAATTTATTTACATCATGATAAATTGTATACGAGTTACTTAGAACGTCTAAACAAATTATTAAAAGAATTAAATTATGATTATCGCTATTCTATGGTGGAACTATTGGACCATTTGGATATTTTTCCCGTAGATCAAAGAGATCAAGTTTTGTTTTTACTAGGCGGGGTATTGAATCACGAACTATATTTTACATCTATGAGTCCCGAGAAAAATGTAGAACCAATGGGAGAGTTAAGAAAGCAGATTGAAAAACAATATGGGTCATGGGATGCTTTCCAAATTGAAGTGATGCGTAAAGCCAATTTGATGGTTGGAAGTGGCTATACATTTATCGTTGTGGATAAAAATCACGGAATTGAAGTGATCAATCTAAGCAATCAAGAGACTCCATATAGTTATGGCATGATACCGATTGCTGCGATTGATTTATGGGAACATAGTTATTATTTAGACGATTATCATAAACGCAATCAATATATTTCAGACTTTTTTTCTATCATTGACTTCAAAGAGATAGGAAAACGTTATGAGAAGACGATCAAAGAGAATTAATACACATCAAAATATACGTTATAGTTATTACAACAAATATAAAGATATGAAAGAAGTCATAGAAAAAAGATACAATATATTGATGATTTTGATTATCGTAATTATCATGATAATGATTGCAAATTTATTTTATGTTCAAATTATTCAAAATGAATATTATATCAATCAAGTAGAGAAATTGACAGAGAATACAGTAGAAGGAAGTAGCGCACCACGTGGTAGGATTTACGATCGCAATCATCGTTTGATTGTCGATAATATACCTGTCAAGGTGATTTATTATAAAAAGCCGAATGGGATTACGACAGAACAAGAGCTGGCATTGGCAATGAAAGTGGCAGAGTATATCAGCGTAGATTATACAAAGCTGACAGATAAGCAATTACGCAATTATTGGGTATTAAAAAATCCAAAGAAAGCAGATGCCAAAATCACAAAGAAAGAAAGACAAAAGGTAAAAGAGAGAAAACTAACTTCTAAGGATATCGAAAACTACAAGCTAGAGAGAGTAACGGAAGAAGAACTTGCTCAGTTTACTGATATCGATCGCGAGGCCGCATATATTTATGCGCTGATGAATACAGGGTATTCTTATGCGGAAAAAGTGATTAAAAAAGAAGGAATTACGGATGAAGAATATGCTAAGATTAGCGAAAATGTAGCTAATTTAAATGGAATCAATACGCGTTTGGACTGGGAGAGAAGTTATCCTTATGGAGAGGTGTTTAGAACAATACTGGGAAGTGTTTCGACGAGTGAGAGTGGAATTCCATACGAACTTAAGAACTACTATTTATCGAAAGGATATAGTTTAAATGATCGTGTTGGAACGAGTTATTTAGAATATCAATATGAAGATGTTTTAAAAGGAGAAAAAAACGTATACGAGATTACCAATTCGGGGGAATATAAGTTATTAAAAGAAGGAACGAGAGGGAATGATATCGTTCTTACGATCGATATTGAATTGCAAAAAGAAGTGGAACGTATTTTAACCGAAGAGGTATTGAAGGCAAAGACTGAGCCAAATACAAAATATTACGATCGTTCTTTTGTCGTAATTCAGAATCCAAAGACCGGAGAAATTCTCGCGATGGCTGGAAAACAAGTGAAACAAGAAGCGGATGGGAGCTACAAAGTATATGATTATACACCAGGGATTACAACTTCGCCGGTTGTTGTAGGTTCTGTCGTGAAGGGTGCATCTCACATTGTTGGATATAATACAGGAGCGCTCAAAATAGGGGAAAAACGATATGATACTTGTATTAAGATTGCGGCAACTCCGATTAAATGTTCTTGGAAGTATTTAGGAAATTTGAACGATATTACAGCATTGAAATATTCTTCTAACACATATCAATTTAACACGGCGATCAAAGTGGGAAAGGGAAATTACGTATACGATAAACCACTATCGATAGATAAGACAGCATTTGATATTTATCGCAATACCTTTGCCCAATTTGGTCTTGGTGTAAAAACTGGAATCGACTTACCTGTAGAAAGTTTAGGATATAAGGGTAAGAGTGAAGTAACTGGACATTTGCTAGATTTTTCTATTGGACAGTATGATACATATACACCAGTGCAGTTATCACAATATATAGGAACGCTTGCAAATAACGGTACGAGAGTAAGACCTTACTTACTAAAAGAAGTTTACAAGCCAGAGAAAAGGCCACTGCAAAATTTACTCAGTCAAACTTCACCTGAGGTACTCAATAAAGTAGATACAAAGCAAGAGTATTTAGATCGAGTGGAAGAAGGATTTAAAGAAGTTATGACGACGAATGGAACAGGTAGCGGTTTTATGAATTTAGCGTATAAGCCGGCTGGAAAAACAGGAACATCACAGAGCTTTGTCGATACAGATGGAGATGGAGTTGTCGACCTTGAGACGATTACAAATACATTTGTCGCATATGCACCTTATGATGATCCTAAAGTTACATTTACAGTCATTTCACCAGATATCTATTATCAGGGAGCACCGTCATCGTATGAGTCGACAGTCAATAAACGTATTTCACAACAGGTGACGAATAAATATTTTGAAATGTATCCGTAAGATATTTGACAATTTTAATAATTGTGATATATTATTGATTGGAACTTTTAAAAAGTCTTTGAAAATAACAAATTATTTGTTATAATGTTATTACGCGTGCAAAGGAGGTAACACACATGGCAAAAAAAGGAGAAAATAGAGAACGCATTACATTACAATGTACAGAGTGTAAAAGAGAAAACTATCGTACTGAAAAAAATAAAAAAAATACAACAGAACGTTTAGAATTAAAAAAATACTGTGCAAACTGTAAAACGACGACAGTACATAAAGAGAAAAAATAAAATAAGGGTAGAAACCTTATTTTTTGGGTAAAGGAGAAAAAAGTATGATTAATATTAACGATATTAAAAACGGAATGACAATTGGATACGATGGATGCATCTATCAAATTATTGAATTTTTACATGTAAAGCCTGGAAAGGGGCCAGCTTTCGTTCGTACAAAATTAAAGAACTTGAGAACAGGGGCAACGATTGAGAAAACATTTAACTCTAATATCAAAGTAGAAAAGATTCATATTGATAAGCAAGAAATGCAATTCTTATATTCATCTGGAGACACTTATACATTCATGAATATGGAGACATATGAACAAGTAGAACTTTCAAAAGATCAACTTGGAGACGATGTAAATTATTTAAAAGATGGTCTCGATGTTACAGTTATTTTCTACCAAGGAGAAATGTTAGGATTAATGCTTCCTGATAAAATTGAAGTAGAAGTAACAGAAACGACGAGTGCTGTAAAAGGAAATACGACAAATAACGCACAGAAAGATGCTACAATTGAAACAGGATTACTCGTAAAAGTACCATTATTTATCGAACAAGGTGAAAAGATTTTAGTTTCTACAAAAGACGGAAAATACGTATCACGTGCATAAAGAGCAATGAGATTCATTGTTCTTTTATTTTTGATTGTAGTATAATACTGGTATGCTGTAGGTGATTGATATGAAAAAAATAACTTATATTACGGGAAATGAATATAAAGTAGTTGGAGCAAAAGGATTTTTAGAACCGCTTGGGTTTGAAGTTGAGGCAAAAAATATTGATTGTCCTGAAATTCAGGCAGATACGATGGAGGAGGTTGCAAAATTTTCGTCTAAGTATGCTAGTGATATATTAAAGAAAAATACGTTGAAAAATGATTCTGGTTTGGTGATCCCAGCTTTGAAAGGCTTCCCAGGTGTATATACGAAATATGTGGAAACAACACTTGGAGTAGATGGAATTTTAAAGTTGTTGGATGGGATAGAAGATAGAAGAGCATATTTTATAGAAGTGCTTGCTTATACTGAATATGGGAAAAATCCTGTCACATTTATTTCTAAGACGGAAGGAACGATTGCAAAAGTACCAAGCGGGGAAAATGGATGGAGTTGGGATTTCATATTTATACCGAAGGGAGAAAATAAAACGTTAGCTCATTATCCAGATGATGAGAGATGGAGATTTTGGGATAGTACGGCGTATTCTCAATTGGCTTGTCATTTAAAAGAAAAGGAGTAATAGCGCATGGATGTTATTATAAAAAAATTGTCAGTAAGTGAAATAGATAAAAATGTCATAGAAGAAATTATGAGATTGGAAGAAACTTGCGGGGAAAATGCATATTCTAAAGAAATGCTAGAAAAAATATTAGAAAATACAAAGATGGTCACTTTTGTAGCTTCCTGTCAGGAAAAAATAATAGGAATGATTATGTTAAATCCGTATACTAAAAAATTTCCTAATAGCACTTATATTATAAATTTAATTGTTTTACCAAGTTATCAAGGACTAGGAATTGCAAAAAGGCTCATTTATAGAGCATGCTGCGAAGTGTCGACAAACAGCTATTTTTCGTTAGAAGTAGATAAAGAAAATCCTGCTCAAAAACTATATGAAGCGATTGGATTTTATGTGATAGATTCTGCTATAACATCCTCGAATGAGGAGTTTATGGTGGCCGAATACAAGTTGCTTAGAGAAACATTAAGTCGCTTGATTCAATCGGAGAGAAATAGTATAATACAAATAACTAAGTAGGAGGTTGTGTATGTTAAGAACAAAGAAACAAGGATTATTGATTGTAATTTCAGGACCGAGTGGTGCTGGAAAAGGAACTATTTGTGCTGAATTGTTGAAAAGAAATAATAATTTATGGAAATCTGTATCGATGACAACGCGAAAGCCTAGAGTAGGTGAAAAAGAAGGAACTGATTACTTTTTTGTATCTAAAGAAGAATTTACAAAGAGTATAAAAGAAAATGGATTTTTAGAGCATGCAACTTATGCAGATGAATTTTATGGAACACCTCGAAAATATGTGTTAGAACACTTGAATCGTGGAGAAGATGTTATTCTAGAAATTGAAATTCAAGGGGCTCTACAAATCAAAGATGTATATTCACAAGGATTATTTATTTTTATTTTGCCACCAAGCATGAAAACTTTAAAACGACGTTTAGAAAATAGAGGAACTGAAACAAAAGAAAAAGTGCTAAAAAGATTTAAACGTGCTTATCAAGAAATTAATGAGGTGACAAAATATAATTATGTAGTTATAAATGATGAGGTGGAGATGGCAACAAATAAAGTAGAAGCAATCTTAATGGCTGAAAAATGTCGAGTAGATCGTATTGAAGAAGTTTTTTTAGATACAGTCGAAGAAGAGTTACACGAATCTTTGGTGGATAATAAAGAATTGAGTAATGAGGTGAAAGACTTCTAATGGATATCAAAAAATACATAGAAAAAGCTCAATCAATGGAGATATCTGCAGCTGGAGAAAATAGTAAGTGTTATTTGTTTTCAGATAATGCACTTTTACATGGCTCATATGCTGCGGAACATTTAAATACTTTAAAAGTGGAAAGTGAAAAGTTATGGGATAAAGGAATGAATGTTCCCAAAGTAATTGATTATCAATTTGTGGATCAAGATATGAACAAAAAATATCGTGAATGCTGGCTATTGGAAACTAGAGTTCCCGGGAAAGCACTTCATGAATTAAATCCATATCCTTTAATTTTTCGACCAACCACGAAAGAAGAAGTTATCGAAAATTATCAAAGAGAAGTTTATAATACCGAGGCTTATGAACGCGAATTGGAATTATTATCACAAGTTCCGCAAGATCATTATGATAAATTTTTAGAGGATATGTTACTTGTAGCCAATCATCCTTTCCTTTGTTATGATGGAACATATGCATCAAATTTTCAATATGATCGTGAAAAAGGTTTTGGTTTTGTCGACTTAACACCACGTCATGTGATTGATTCGCCAGACTTTACCTGCCAAACTTATTTAAAAATTTTATTAGGCAAAGGGGAAATTATAAAGGAACATCAAAATCAAGTTCAATCTTGGATAGATCAAATTTTAGCTAAAGCTTATATAGCAATGAAAAATAATAAACAATTAAATGAGCTATATTCAAATCCTGATGATTTAAAAACTATTTGTTATACAAGACAATTTCGACGTTTAGGATTTTTATTAAGTTCATTACCAAATATGGAAGACTATATAGAACGAAGTCTTCGAACAATAGAAATGATGAGAGAATTGAATTTGATTGATTCAACATCTAAAAAAATATAAAATGTGTCATAATAGTTGACAGACAACATATATTTATGTATAATATAAGCAAATTGAAAAAGGAAAGCAGAAGGAATCCACTTCTCACCCGATAGCTAAAGTTATGGGTAACATGCCAAAATGAGATATTATATTATAATATAGCGATGTTTGGAAGATGAGTGGATACCTTGGTATTCACTTTTTTATGGAGGTGTCAGTTATCGCAAATAAAGAGAGAGATTTGTTTATCAATGAACAAATAAGAGCACGTGAAGTGATGTTAATTGGTCCGAACGGGGAACAATTAGGAATTAAACCACTTAAAGATGCTCTAACATTAGCATCTTATGCGGGGTTTGATCTTGTTTTGATGAGTCCAAATGCTAAACCACCAGTTTGTAAAATTATGGACTATAACAAGTTTAAGTATGAAAAGAAAAAACAAAACAAGGAAAACTTGAAAAAACAACGTGAGAAAAATTTAGAGATGAAAGAGTATCGATTAACAGTATCGATCGATGTTCACGATTTTAATACGAGAGTGAAGAATTCATCTAAATATTTGGAAAAGGGTCATAAGATCAAAGCATCTATACGTTTCAAAGGTAGAGAGATGGTTCACATCGATCGTGGAAAAGATGTATTACATCGTTTTGCAGAAGCATTGAGTGAAATTTCTACTGTAGAACAAAAACCTGTATTAGATGGTCGTGTGATGACAATGATACTTGCGCCAAAGAAGGAAAAGTAGGAGGGACATATATGGCTAAAAAGACACAAAAAACACACAAGGGAACAGCTAAAGTATTAAAAGTAAGACCTGGTGGAACAGTAAAAATTGGAAAACCTGGAACGAGACATAACACAGGAAAGAAAAATGCTGCATCCAATAGAGCTGGAAGAAAAGGTTCATTATTAAGTAAAGCAGACATGAACAGATTGAAAAGTTTAATTAAAAAGTAAGATTTAGAAGGAGGATATTATGCCAAGAGTAAAAAATGGAACAATTCACCGTGCACGTAGAGCAAAGGTTTTAAAAGAAGCAAAAGGTTATTTCGGAAGTAAACACAGATTATATAGAACAGCAAAAGAACAGGTGATGCATTCACATAAATATGCATACAGAGATAGAAGACAAAATAAAAGAGAATTCAGAAAATTATGGATTACGAGAATCAACGCAGCTTGCCGTATGAACGACATTAGTTATTCTAAGTTTATCAACGGATTAACAAAAGCTGGTGTTACGGTAAACCGTAAGATGTTAGCTGAAATTGCAATCGATAATCCAAAGAGCTTTACATCTTTAGTTACAATTGCAAAAGACGCTTTAGAAGGAAAGAAATTTGAGGAGACAAAAGCTCCAAAGACTGTGAAGAAGGAAGAAAAACCTGCTAAAAAAGAAAAGAAGGAGGAAGCAACAGATTATTCTAAAATGACAGTTGCAGAACTTCGTAAGATTGCAAAGGAAAAAGGTGTAGAAGGAACTTCTACAATGAAAAAAGCTGAATTGTTAGACGCTTTAAAATAAGATGCCAAATGGTATCTTTTTTTTGTTTACATTCGCTTTTTCTTTCATAGGTGAGAATTTGTAGAAGTGTGCTATAATGTTGGTAGGGGGAGTTTGTATGTATCAAAATTATGTTGAGTTAAAAGAACAGATGGAGCAGGTAAAAGCAGAGAGGGAGGAATTGGCACGGGCTTTTAAAGCGAAAGAGATAGGTCTTGACTTAGAAGAGTATTATGCCCAAATGCAGGAGCTACAATTAAAGGAAAATCAAAGTAAGGCTTCTCTAGAGGAGTATCGTAAGGAACACAAGTTAGAAATTTCACGGGAGATGTTAAAAAATTATTTTGGATATGAACTCAATCCCGAGTACATCAAATCCATTCGCCCGGACGGAATGGCAATGCAAGTTGATGTAAAGGAAGAAAAAAGTATTAAACAGTTAGATAACGAGATTTTTAGTTGTTTGAAACGTGCCCGTGAAATGTTTCAGAAACATGAAATAGATGAATTTACATATACGGAGATTTTAAGTGCGATTGCAACAGTGAAAAAGGATATTTATCAGACGCTTGGAGTAAAAGATGAGACAAAAGAAGCAAATGCGTCTATGCAACATTCAGGAGGACCTTCATTGCCTTTGGTGTTAGGTCTTATCTTGCTCATTATTGTAATAGGAGTATGTTGGTTTTTATTGTTTTAAAATCTTTTCTTTAGAAAGGAGCAACTTATGAAGGAATTATATATCGATTTTGATGGTGTACTAATGGATACCATTGCAACTTCTTATCGTCTATTAGATGAACAACAAGTAGATTTGGATAATTATGATGAAGTTTTAAAGTTTTATCAAACTTTGAATTGGGAACAAGTAATTGAAATCACTCCCATTTTATACGATAGTATGGATCGCTTAAAAAGAATGAAAGAATCAAATCGTTTTAATATATCTGTTTTAACTCATGTCAATAGCGTTCCTGAGATTGTGGAGAAAGTAAAATTTATACGAAAATATTTTGATGATATTACGATTATTGCCTGCCCTAAAGAACTTAGTAAAACAAAAATGGTACATGCAAAAGATGCGATTCTTATCGATGATTATTCCGAAAATTTAAGAGAATGGAAAGCAGCAGGAGGAATTCCAGTAAAGTTTTCGCCAACGAAAAAGACGACAGAATTTTTATGTGTCGATCGAATTGATCAAGTGTTAGACATTTTATAATTTTTTGTATACAAAAAAGAACAACTATGGATAGTTGTTCTTATATAAAATATTTACCAAATGAGGTGACATATGGAAAAGGAATTATTCGATATATTTTTTGAAGTGATACATGGTGCTAAGATTGGTAAAATTCCAACTGTGTTATCTTATGTACAAGCAGGATTTGAAACGGAAATCAAAGATCGCTTTTCTAACGTAAGTGAAGATAGTAAACATATACTTTACATCGATGATTTTAATCGATTTATGAATGCGCTGAAACGATACAGTGAAATTGTAATGAATACAGATCATACGTGGTTTCGAGTTTCAGAGGAGAAAAATCATTCTTACTGGAGAGCTAATCTCGTATATTTACTTGCAAATATGACACCACAAGATTTTCAAAAACCTACTGAATTTGTGAATCGTTATATTGCATTTTGTGAGGATCGGACATTTTCAGAACCGATGACGATGGAGTATGCTCCTTTGGATTGTAAGATTCATGTAGAGAGAAAAGAACAACCAGCAGGACAAGAAACACCATACGCACTCTCAATTACACTGAAAAAAGAATATCCAGAAGGTGTGGCTCATTATACGTTGCCGTTACTTAGATATGGAGTTGCAAACAATCAATTATATCTTTATGCAATTCAAGGAAAGAATAATAGTGATATAATGGAGTTGGATAGGAAATTAGCGAAGAAGGCAAATCGCCATTTCTACAAAATGAATAGAAATTGTCGTGAAGAATTACAGGATGTCCCATTATCTTTCATGTTTGCATCTACGATCTTATTAAAATGTATGCAAGAAGCTGGAATAGAAGATATGGTGATCGCAAAGTCATTGCCATTAAAAGTGGAAATGAAGAAAAATGTATTTGGAGATATGACAAAGTATAAAGGATTAAGTTCTAGCAAGTTAAAAGCACTTGGGGTTATTACAAACGTAGAAGAAATCGAATATAATCTTACAACTCGTTTCTTGCATGTGGTAGAACGGTTACAAGAGCAAATACATGGAATTGCTTTCAAAGGAGAAGATGAGAGTTTTTTAACGGCGAATGTGAATGGAAATATGTTATTTTCGGAAAATGAGGTATATCAAACATTATTAGATTCCGCAGTTACATATCAAAAGAGAAAGTAAAGGAGATAAAAAGAATGCAGCAATTAAACAATATAGCGAGATTAAAAGATTTGTATGGAGATGAATTTGATGAAAAACATTTGATTACTGTATTTGACATCAATGGAAATCCATTTCAAATGATAGGGGCATCATATCCTGAAATCAATGCTTTAGAAGGTGGATATATTATCACACCGAATGGTAAATTTATTACAGTGCGAGATTTTCAAGAACACGATGATGTATTTTCACTTTATATCAATTATTATAAAGGAACTCCAGATTCGACAGAACAGTGGGGAAGTTACGAATGTACAAAGATGTTAAACGATATGAAGCATATTGTGTATTTTGGCGTTAAAACAAGGTATACGACAGAAATTGTCACTGGAAAAGAAGCTCAAAACTATTTGAAGGATGCCCGCATTTCTAATATAGCAAAAGGCTATGGAGTACTTTCTTTTCCAAAGGATCGAGATATTACAAACGAACAAAAATTAGCGACACAATTACTTTTGTTTACAAATGATAGACAGACGGGAGAAAAAGCTTCTAAAATATTAGATATTAGTTATGGAAATATGGAAGAAAATATCGTTTATGATCACCATGATATGTTAAATGTGTTCCAACCAAAAGAAGAGGCAGGGCTACACTTGCCGAAAGAAGATATCAAATATGCCCTTGGTTGTTTTAATCGAATGGTTGTGACTGATATGAAAAAGTTAAATCGCGTAAAGTCGGAATTGCAACAATATGATGAAAAAACAAATATGGATGTCAAGGTGGTGTTGAGAGATCTTTACCGTCATATCGAATCATCCGATCTTTCTGCATTAGAAAAAGGACGCGAATTTGCAGAAGTTATTCGTATCGCACAGTCGTATGATGATCCTACCGTATACGGATATATGATGGGGGAAGATGAGAAGTTAAGAATTGCGAATGAAAAGTTATTCTTTAAATTAAATCGATATCAAAATTGGGTAGAATATATCCAAAAAGGAAAGATTGTTCAAAAGCATACAGCATATAAAAAATAATTAGCACTCGCTATTGACGAGTGCTAATTTTAGTGTTATAATGTATTTGTTTGGTAAATAGACCAAATGAAAAGGAGGGGATACTTATGAATAATAATCAAAATCCATACCAAGAAAACTTGGAAAATGTATTGGAAAAATATGGTAGAGATATCACTGCCGGAGTACGTGATGGCAAACAGGACCCTGTCATCGGTCGCGATGATGAGATTCGTAGTATCACTCGTATTTTATCGAGAAAGACGAAAAATAATCCAGTATTGATTGGAGAACCAGGAGTTGGAAAAACAGCCATTGTAGAAGGACTTGCCCAACGTATTGTAAAAGGGGATGTTCCAGATAGTTTGAAGAATAAAACTGTGTGGGAACTCGATATGGGAGCATTGATTGCTGGAGCAAAATATCGTGGAGAATTCGAAGAGCGTTTAAAAGCAGTTTTGAAAGAAGTAAAAGAATCAGAAGGAAATATTATCATGTTTATCGATGAGATTCACATGATCGTAGGAGCTGGAGCGCTCGAAGGAGCGATGGATGCTGGAAATATGTTAAAACCAATGCTTGCGCGTGGTGAAATTCGTGTGATCGGGGCAACGACATTAAACGAGTATCGTAAATATATCGAAAAAGACGGAGCCTTAGAGAGACGTTTTCAAAAAGTATTAGTTAGTGAGCCAACGGTAATTGATACGATTACGATTTTAAGAGGATTAAAACAACGATTTGAAGTTTATCATGGAGTTAACATTAAAGATAAAGCCTTAGTTGCAGCAGCAACACTTTCCGATCGATATATTACGGATCGTTTCTTACCAGATAAAGCGATCGATTTAGTAGATGAAGCTTGTGCGACGATCAAAGTACAGATGGATTCTGTACCAACCGCACTTGATACATTGACGCGCGATATTATGCGTTTGGAAATTGAAAAACAAGCTTTAAAAAAGGAGAAAGATGAACTTTCAAAAAAACGATTAGAAGAGATCGAACAAAAACTTACTGGTATGAAAGAGCGTGAAGCGAAATTCCGTAAAGATTGGGAAAATGAAAAAAATATCAATGAAAAGATCAGTAAGAAAAAAGAAGAGATCGAGCATGCGAAGTTCGAATTGGAACAAGCTGAGAATCGTTATGATTTAGAGACAGCAGCACGTCTTCGTCATGGATCAATTCCAAAATTAGAATCAGAGTTAGAAGAGTTGCGAAAAGTAGATGGTTCTAAGATTTTAGGAGATACTGTAACAGACGAAGACATCGCAGGTATTATCTCAAAATGGACGAACATTCCAGTGCAAAAACTAGTAGGGGGAGAAAGAGAAAAACTACTTCATTTAAATGAGAATATGAAAAAGAGAGTAAAAGGACAAGATGAAGCACTTAACCTTGTAAGTGAAGCGATTATTCGTGCACGTGCTGGAATCAAAGATCCAAATCGTCCGATCGGTTCTTTCTTATTCTTAGGTCCGACTGGTGTTGGAAAAACGGAAGTGGCCCGTACACTTGCTTATGAATTGTTCGATGATGAACGCCATATGGTACGTATCGATATGAGTGAATATATGGAAGCACATTCTGTCTCTCGTTTAGTTGGAGCACCTCCTGGATATGTTGGATATGACGAAGGAGGACAATTAACGGAAGCAGTACGTAGAAATCCTTATAGTATCGTATTATTTGATGAAATTGAAAAAGCACATCGTGATGTATTTAATATCTTACTTCAAATTCTAGATGATGGACGCATCACAGATTCTCAAGGAAGAACGGTCGATTTTAAAAATACGATCATTATCTTAACTTCTAATTTAGGAAGTGAATATATCTTAGATAAAGAAGAGAACAGTGAAGAACTTGTCATGAATGCAGTAAGACATACATTTAAGCCAGAGTTTATTAATCGATTAGATGAGATCATCGTATTCCATTCTCTATCGAAAGATGTCGTATATGATATTTTGGATAAGATTATTTCTGAGATCGAATATCGTTTGCGTGATCAGAAGGTAAAGATTACGTTAACCGAGAAAGCAAAAGATTATATTATCGATCAATCTTACGATGAAAACTATGGTGCACGTCCGATCAAACGGTATGTAAGTCGTCATCTTGAAACGTTGATTGCAAATAAACTAATTCAAGATGAAATCAAGTTTAATTCGGAAATTATCGTCGATCTCGAAGACGGGAATCTTTGTATAAAATAGGAGGAATCACTTCCTCTTATTTTTATTTTGTCATATTGTAAAATAACGAGATATGTGCTAAAATGAAAACAATGTAAAGGTGAAGTAAGGAGGGATTTCATGGAAAAATACATTCCAGATGTATATCAAAAAAGTATTTACACCATCGATTATCAAAAATTGAAATCCAGTGGAATTCATTGTTTATTATTCGATTTAGATAATACATTGGTTCCAGCTAGCGTAAAAGTGCCGAATAAGAGAATAAAAGAATTATTTGAAGATTTGAAGGAACAAGGTTTTCAATTGATTTTATTTTCTAACAGCCCTAAAAAAAGAGTAAAAGCATTTGCAGATCAATTAGCGATTGGATATATCTCTAGTGCGATGAAACCACTGAGTGCAAAGTTTCAGAAAGTGATGAAAAAGTATCATTATGAAGAAAGTGAAGTCGCAATTATTGGAGATCAGATGCTTACAGATATTCTCGGTGGAAATAAGGCTGGGATCACGACGGTCTTAGTGAATCCAGTAAGTAAGCATGACATGGTATTTACGAAAGTGAATCGTTTTTTGGAAGAGAGAATTATGCATAAACTTCGTGAGAAAGATTTGTTTGTGAAAGGAAAGTATTATGACTAAGTATTGCGAAGGATGTGGAGCTGTATTACAGACAGCTGATCGTAATATCGAAGGTTATGTGAGTGATTTGGAACATACGTTGTGCGAACGTTGTTTTCGTATACGAAATTATAATGACTATAAAAGTATCGCAAAGGATAATACAGAATTCATGGCACTATTGGAGAAAATTAACGAAACGAACGATCCCGTTGTCCTTGTCGTAGATTTAATGCACATTCATCCAGATATTCAAAAAATAGCCCGTGCGTTACACAATCCACTTCTTTTAGTCCTTACTAAGAGAGATTTGTTGCCACGAACGACTTACGATTCTAAACTACTTCAATATATCGATCGTTTTCAGATTCCATTTGTCGATAAAGTGATGGTTAGTAGTAGGAAAAATGATCATATGGATGAACTTTACGAAAAAATTCAGAAGCATCAAACTAGTCCTAACGTCTATGTTGTCGGGCTTACGAATGCAGGAAAGTCTACGATGTTGAATCAGATGATTTATAATTATAGTGATGTGAAAAGAGAAATTACGACGAGTATGCTGCCTTCAACGACGATGAATTTTATCACGATTCCGATTTCAGAAGGATTGACTTTTATCGATACTCCTGGAATTTTGGATCAAGGTAACATGTTGGAATATATCGACTATCCAACGATGAAAAAAGTCGTACCAAAATCAGAGATTCGCCCAAGAACTTATCAGATTAAGGATGCACAGACGCATGTGATTGATTCTTTACTCCGCGTCGATTATAAAACACAAAATAGCGTAACTTATTATATTTCTAACGTGCTAAAAATAGAGAGATATTATAAAGATACAGATCGATTACAAGAGTTAGAACGACATGAAATTACCGTTCGTGAGCGTGAAGACGTAGTGATTTCTGGATTTGGATTTATCAAAATTATGAAAACTTGTAGTTTGACACTATATACATTAAAAGGTGTGAGTGTATATACGAGAGATTCTTTGATTTAATTAGGAATTTCTCTTTTTTTTTTCCGCTCTTTGGTATATAATATTAGAAGAATAGAGAGGGATTCTATGTTAGGAAAAATTATCGGAATGGAAGGAAATATCGTACTTGTAAAGTTGAGTGTCGATTTAAATACTTCCCAAAATTTAATTAACTTATACGCTTTGATGCAAGATACTGAAAAAATCAGTGTAGGTGAAATATCCGATATCAAAGATGGAGTAGCATATGTCAACTTACAAGGTGAGATGATTAACAATCGATTCGTATTTGGAGTTGTTAGAAAACCTGCTTTCAATGCGAGAGTAACGCTTGTTCCAAAAGAAAACATCGGTACGATCATCAGTGTAGATGACTATAATGAGAAAAAAGATTTAATCTTAGGAGAGAGTGCCGTTTACGCTGGACAACAAGTTGCGGTTAATATCAACGGTTTTTTTGCAAACCACTTTGCCATTTTCGGAAATACTGGTAGTGGTAAATCTTGTAGTGTTGCTCGTGTAATTCAAAACATCTTCGAGAAAAAAACGGTAGTTCCTTATCGTGCTAGTTTATTTATCTTTGATGCGTATGGAGAATACCACTCAGCATTCAAAGAACTTTATAAAAAAGCACCAGAAGTAAGTTTCAAAGCATATACGACCAATCCGGATGTCGGGGATAGTGAGATGCTTAGAATTCCATTATGGTTATTAAGTGTAGATGATATTGCTATCTTACTTGGAGCCGAGAAGCATTCACAGTTACCAATTATCGAAAAAGCATTAAAACTAGTTACGATTTTCGGACGTGAAGAAAGTTTAGTTATCAAACATAAAAATGATATTATTGCCCGTGCCGTTTTGGATATTCTTTCAAGTGGACGTCCACCGGCTCAAATTCGTGACCAGGTAATGTCTGTATTATCTTACTATAATACGAAGGAATTAAATTTGGATTCTATCATTTACCAACCTGGATATTCAAGACCATTAAAGCAATGTCTATTCATCGATGCGACAGGAAAAATTCGTGATATGGAATTACTTACGAGCTTTATAGAGTCGTTCTTAGCAGAAGATCTAGAGTTAACACTTCCAGACGGAACATTTATGTACAATTTAAAAGATTTAAAAATGGCATTTGATTTTGCCTTAATTGCGGAAGGTGTGTTAAAGAGTGAGAAGATTTTCGACGATGTCAACATGCTGAAAGTAAGATTGCATTCTTTAGTAAATGGTGAATATGGGGCTTATTTTGATTATCCAAAGTTTGTAACGAAGCAACAATATATTCATGAATTATTAACAGCACCAAATGGAAGAAAGGCACAGATTGTCAATTTTAATATCAACTATGTAGATGACCGTATGGCGAAAAATTTAACTAAAATTTATTCGAAATTGTTATTCGACTATGCGAAAGAATTAGAACAACGTGCATCGTTTCCTTTCCACATTATTCTAGAGGAGGCACACCGTTATGTACAAAACGATAACGACATCAACCTTCTCGGATATAATATTTTCGAACGTATTACGAAAGAGGGACGTAAATACGGAGTGATTTTAGGATTAATTTCTCAAAGACCGAGTGAGTTATCTGAAACAGTTATTTCACAGTGTAACAATTTCTTAATTTTGAAGATGTTACACCCGAAAGACGTTGGATATATTAGGGACATGGTTCCAAACGTAACAGATGATATCATACGTAAGATTAAAATTTTGCAACCGGGAAGTTGTATGGCGTTTGGAAATGCCTTCAAAGTTCCAGTGCTGGTTAAATTTAAAATGCCAGATCCAGAACCATCATCTAATAGCTGTGATGTTAGCAACATCTGGTTTATCGAAAGAAAAGCATAAAAAAGTTCTATCATACGATAGAACTTTCCTTTTTATAATAATACCCTTGATAAGTATTGCGTCTTGCGAATTCTTTATCGATTTCGTTCATGACGCAAAATTTTTTTAAGAGCCAAAGAGGTTCGATGAGATCCCCTTTTTTCGGATCACCTGTAACTCTATGAATGACGATATTAGGATCGAGATGTTCCAATTGATCGCATATGATATCCGTATATTCTTCTCTTGTTAAGACATGAAAAGGTTTCTTTTGATACAGTGTAGCGAGTGGAGTATCTTTGATGATATGCAACATATGTATTTTAACACCTTGGATGTCGAGACGATTGAGATACTTTGCTGTTTCGACCATCATTTCTTTTGTTTCGTATGGTAATCCATTGATAATGTGAACGACGACATTGATGTTTCGCTCTCTTAATTTTTTCACCATTGTTTCAAAACATTCTAGTGTATGACATCGATTAATAAGATGAATCGTTTCTTCGTGAATCGATTGCAATCCTAATTCTACCGTGAGATAAGTTCGTTTTGAAAGTTCTTCTAGGTAGTCTAAACATTCATCTGTAATAGAATCAGGTCTCGTTGCAATGGAAAGGCCAATGACCCCGGGTTGTTTCAAAATCAGTTCGTATTTTTCTTTTAAAATAGAGAGGGGAGCGTACGTATTGGTACGGGCTTGAAAATATCCGATATATTTACCACTTGGCCATTTCTTTTGCATCATTAAAACGCCATCTTGAAATTGTTTTAATAAGTGATCGTTTTTTCTTCCGGCAAATTCACCACTTCCGAGCTTAGAGCAGTAAATACACCCACCAGTTCCAACAGTACCATCGAGATTTGGACATGAAAAGCCCCCGTTTAAACTAATCTTAAATACTTTGGTATGAAATTTTTGCTCGTATGCGTAGGTGAGAGTGTGGTATCTTTTATTCGTGTTCGAGTATAAAAATGGATTCATGTGAAACCTCCTTCATTTCTTATGATATCATTTCTCGAACTTTTTTTGTGAAAAAATAATGAAAAAAACGAAAAAAGGACAAAAAACCTTTATATTATAAGGCAATTGTGATATGATGAGTAAGGAGGTAGAATATGAAAAAGTATGGTTTATTAAAAGCATTAGGAATTGTATTTTTAATCTTTGTTGTACTTTCTTGGCTGATTCCAATTGGAAGTTACGCTAGTGGAACATTCGCATTAGATGTAACAGCGCCTATGGGATTGTTTGATCTTATCCGCGTTCCACTACTTACAGTTAGTAACTATGCCATTTATGGAATTATCGTACTTTTGATTGGTGGACTTTACGGAGTCATGAATCAAAGTGGGGTATACACAAAGTTATTAAATGCAATGACGAAGAAGTTCAAAGGGCACGAAAAAAGATTTTTAATTCTTAGCATTGTATTATTCGCGATTTTATCATCAATCTCAGGATTAAATTTTGCAATCTTAGTTATTGTTCCACTATTCATTAGTGCAATCTTATTACTTGGATACGACAAGATGACTGCACTTATGTCAACGATCGGTGCAATGATCGTTGGAACAATTGGTTCTACATACGGATTTAATGTATGTGGATACATCAATTACTATTTTGGAATCGATGTAAACAATGGTATTTTCGTTAAACTTGCGATGTTAGCACTTACGACGATTGTATTTATCTTATACGTAACGAGTGCAAAACGTCTTAAGAAGATTGAAATAAAAGAAAAAGCAAAAGCAGAGAAGAAAGCTGCAAAGGCAGAAAAAGTAGAGAAAAAGTCAACGAAGAAAGAAGCAGCTAAGAAAACTGCAAAAAATACAAAGGCAGCAAAAGAGAAGAAAGTTGTTGCAACTAAGGCTGAGGCGACAAAAGAAGATAAAATTGCCATTCCTCTTTACAATGAAAAAGAAGAGAAAAAGAAGAGTATTTGGCCACTTGCCATCGTACTTACTTTAACATTTATTTTCTTATTAGTTGCAATGTTTAACTGGCGTTATGGATTTGAAGTTACACTTTTCGAAGAAGTTTATGAATCTATTATGGCTGTCGAAATTAAAGGATATGCAATTTTACAAAATATTCTTGGAAGTTTGAGTCCACTTGGATATTGGACGATAACAGAACTTGGAATCGTATTAATTATTCTTACATTACTAATTGGATGGTTATACAATGTAAAATTCAAAGATGGTTTAGATGCATTTATCGAGGGTGCAAAAGAAGTTTTACCAGTTGCTATCTACGTAACACTTGCTAATATTATTATGGCAGTTGTCGTAAATATCCAAACATCTGGAAACTTATTCTTAACAATCAGTGATTTCTTACTCAATATGACAACTGAATTTAATTTCTTGACAACTTCATTAGTTGCCGCAATTGGAAGTTTATTCTACAATGACTTCCCATACTTGTTAAATTCATTAGTTTCTACATTGGGAACGAGATTTACAGATGCTTCTATTTATCCAGTCATTGGACTTATTTTCCAATCATTCTATGGACTTGTTATGATGATCGTGCCAACAAGTTTAATGCTGATAGCTGGATTATCTTATTTA
Organism: uncultured Mycoplasmatota bacterium; assembly: GCA_937944975.1. Taxonomy (GTDB): domain Bacteria; phylum Bacillota_I; class Bacilli_A; order RF39; family UBA660; genus Fimihabitans. Next base: position 125,222 of record CALEBF010000014.1, read on the forward strand.
AAAATATCATACAAAGAATACTTAAAATATGCATGGAAATTGTTCTTACAATTATTCGTTGTAATTGTTGCCGTGATTATTGTAATGTTCTTATGTATCTAATAAAGGGAGTCGAAAGACTCTCTTTTTGTGGATAAAATGTAAAGTAAGATGGAAAAAAATGTCACATTTTTGTTTCTATGTAAAATCTGTTTCTTAGAAATGTTATAATATAAATGTAAAATAAGAAAGGTGGAGGCATATGAATGGACTAAAAATATTCCAATATGGATGTGGAAAGATGAGCGTATATACGATGCGCTACGTTATTGAGAATGGTGGAAAGATCGTAGGAGCAGTCGATATCAACCCTGCTGTAATAGGAAAAGATATCGGAGAAGTGATGGGAACTGATAAAGTTGGTGTGATCATAGAGGATGCAAAGAACGCTGAGGCGTTACTCACAGAATTAAAACCAGATTGTGCGATCGTTACGACGATGAGTTTACTATCAGATCTTGAAGAGGCACTTATGACATGTGCAAAATGTGGTATCAATGCGATTACAACTTGTGAAGAGGCTTTTTATCCAATGAATTCTAATCCTACTTTGACAAGTAAAATTGATCAGTTAGCAAAAGAAAATAATTGTACGATTACAGGAAGTGGATATCAAGATGCGTTCTGGGGAAATTTAATTACGACGCTAGTAGGTGCAAGTCACAATGTTACTAAGATTAAAGGAAGTTCTTCTTATAATGTAGAAGATTATGGAATTGCACTTGCAAAAGCTCATGGGGCAGGATTATCGAAGGAAGAATTTGAAAGAAACATCGCATCAGTAGATGAAATCACGGATGAAGAAAGACAAAAAGTGATTGAAAGTGGAGCATATGCACCTTCATATATGTGGAATGTCAACGGATGGCTTTGCGATAAATTAGGACTTACTGTCGTAAGTCAAAGACAAAAATGCGTACCACAATTTAACGATTACGATATCGAATCTAGTACGCTTGGAATGACAGTAAAAGCAGGAATGGCAACAGGAATGAGTGCCGTTGTTACAACTGAAACAAAAGAGAGAATTACACTAGAAACTGAGTGTATCGGAAAAGTATATAACAAAGATGAATTCGACCGAAATGAGTGGACGATTTACGGAGAGCCAGATACGACGCTTGTGATTGAAAAGCCTGCAACAGTTGAATTAACTTGTGCAACAACAGTCAATAGAATTCCAGATGTCATTAAAGCAGAGGCAGGATTCGTTCCAACTTCACGCATGGGAGAATTAAAATATATAAAATAAAAAGAAGTTTCAACACTTCTTTTTTTATTATTGACAGATTGCTCCAGCGTTTGTCAGCATTGCTTGGTATTTTTCGATTGGAATCTCATCTCCTTCAAAAATATCTGGGTTGATTTTTTTCAATTCTGCTTTGTTGACGTCGTTAAATGGCATTTCGATCGTGTAGACAATTTGACTTTCCTCTTCGATCATGTCTGTTTTTACATCTTTGTAGTTTTGCTTGTAATCTTGATCCAAAGCTTCTAGAGTACTCTTTACATGCGTAAAGTCAGTATCGTCAAAACTAGCACTATATACACTAGACGTCCTAACAGAAGATACATGTTTTCCATCACTAGAATAGATGTGATTTTCATTGGTAAGTGCATAGATATCATATCGTAAATCTTCCCGGCATGTCATTACCTTTTCCTCTGAAGTTGATGCTTGATTACTACATCCACAGAGAAACACAACACCAAGTAAAATGATGACTATCTTTTTCATCTTCCACCTCGCTATCTTTTCTGATTATATCACACAATTTATCATAAAAAAATACTTCTTTTTATGGTAAAATGGTAGTGTGGTGTTAGATATGAAACATAGGATCAATGGAATAGAATACGATGTTGTAATAGAAAAAAAACATAATAAAAATATATATATTCGTGTGAAAAAAGATGGAAAAATATACGTGTCTTGTCCACTGTTTACATCGAAGTTTTACATAAAAAAATTATTGGATGAAAATGAAGGTCAAATTTCGAAAATGATATCGCGTCAATTAGAACAGCAAAAGAGAGATGAGGAATTCTATTATTTGGGTCAAAAATATGATATAATTATTGTACCGACGTTAGATAAAATCGAATGGAAAGAAACACGTATTTATGCACCTAGTAAAAAGAAACTAGATGTGTGGTGTGATCTAGAGAGAAGAAGAATATTTCAAGAACGTTATGATTATATTTACCACAATTTTAAAGAGAATGTCTTACATCCAAAGTTAAAAATTCGTTCGATGAAGACGAGATGGGGCGTGTGTAATCGTAAAAGCGAAACGATTACATTGAATGCCAAACTATTATCTTATCCACTCGAGTGTTTAGATTACGTGATCGTCCATGAACTTTGTCATTTGGTACATTTTGATCATTCGAAAAATTTTTGGAATCTCGTAGGAATTTATTGTCCAGAATATAAACGGATTAGAAAAATTTTAAAAGGTTAGGTGAGACAAATGAGACGAATGCTTTGTACTTTACTTTGTTTCATTATGGTAGTACCGATGTTAGTAGTGCCAGAGCAGGCACAGGCAAAAACGCTTGCTCAGTTAAGAGAAGAACTGCGTACTGCTGAGGCGAACTATGCACAGAAGGAACAGGAAGAGCGTTTAACTCAGGAGCAGATTGACCAGACAAATCAGAGTGTAGAGGATATCAAAAATGATATGATTCAGATCGATAAAGATATCGAAACGTTAGGAAATGAAATAATAAAATTAAATCAAGAAATTATAGCAAAGGAAAAAGAAATTAAAAACATTGTCAACTTTGTACAAGTTTCAAATGGAGAAAGTGCATATTTAGAGTATGCATTTGGAGCACAAGATTTTACGGATTTTATTTACCGTATGGCAATTTCAGAACAACTTGCAGATTATAATGAAAAACTGATTGCAGATTTTACGACTACGATTGAAAACAGTAAGAAAAAGCAAGTAGAGTTAAAAGAAAAGACTAAGGAGTTGGAACAGAAGCAAAAACAATTGGAAAGTGAGCTTTCTGGTTTAAAAGATAAGATGGCATCACTATCCGATATTAAAATTTCGGTAAAAGATGAGATTCGCATGTTACGAGAATCTGTAGAAGGATATGAAAAATCCGGATGTGGTGAAAACGAGGATTTGGATGCTTGTATGACACGAATTCAGAATAGTGGAGGAGGTTCACTTCCGCCAATTAATGGATTTTACCGACCAATTGTAAAGGGACACGCAACGAGTGAATATGGCTGGAGATGTTTGGAGATTACAGGTTGTGAGCTTCATTCAGGTCTCGATATGTCAGTTGCTGGTGGTGGAGTTCCTGTTTATGCAGCAGCACCTGGTGTCGTTGTAGGTTTGATCCATAGAAGTAACTGTGGAGGAAATCAAGTGATTATTATCCACACGATCAATGGTCAAAAATATACGACGTTGTATGCGCATTTACGCTCTATGAACGTCTCTGTCGGGCAAGTAGTAACAGCGAGCACCCAAATTGGAATTATGGGTGGAAATCCACAGACAGAGTGGTGGGATAAATGTTCAACTGGCAATCACGTCCATTTTACAGTAGCCACAGGTCATTATTTAAAAGATTATTATAGTTGGAATACGTTTATGAATCATACAATTAACCCAAGGACAGTAACAAATGTTCCAGCAAGAGGTGTCGAGTTTACAAATCGTACGACAAGATATTAAAGTGGGGATTTGGGCCCACTTTTTAACTCGTAAGGAGGTGTGTCATGAAAAAAATATTATGGATTTTACCAATTCTATGCCTTTTATGCGGATGCGAGATGCAGATGTCTGAAGCACAGAAAGAGTATCAAGCTGGCGTAAGGCAGTTAGAAGAAAAAAAGGTAAAGAATTTTGACAAAGAACTTCCTTTTGAAGTAGAGGTATCAATCGATTCTTTGGTCGAGGGAGAACTTGTATATAGTGTTGTGATCGATCAACCGAAAGTGCCGATGAAAAATATCAAGGCTCTCGTTGTCCACGATGCGAAGACGACAGATATCTTTCCAAGTGTTGGAATTTTTGATACGCCTTTAAATTTGATTCCGAACGAAGTAGACCAAGAAAAGAAAAATGTAAAGGGAATTGCCCTCGTTGGATATATAGAGACAGACAAGAGTGTCGGTGCATTCCACATGAATGTTAGAGTGTTAGTATCCTATGAGGACGAAGAAGGAAATCGTCATCAATTATATAGTTATCACAAAATATGATTCTTTTTTTAAAGGATCCTTGTTATGATCATATTGGTGATATGATGAAGGTAAAAGTAATAGACGAAGGACATGAAAAAGATCTAGAAGAAGCAGTAAATAAATTTTTAGATGAACTAGATGGGGAACTCATCGATATTAAATTTCAGGTTGCTGTCAGTTCGTTTTCGGAAGAGCAAATTTATTGCTTTTCAGCGATGATTATATATCGATAGATAGGTTGTGAGGTATGAAGAAAAATACGTTTTTAGAAGGTGCAATGATAGCGACGATTGGAATTATTTTGTGTAAGATTATAGGACTTGTATATGTCATTCCTTTTTATGCAATCATTGGTACACAAGGAGGGGCGTTATATAGTTATGCATATTCAATTTATGCGATTTTCTTAAGTCTTTCTAATAGTGGAATTCCCGTCGCTGTCAGTAAGGTAATTAGTGAATATAATACACTTGGTTATGTAAAAGCAAAAGAACGGGCATTTCAAATGGCATCTCTTATCATTATTGGACTGGGAATTTTTTTCTTCCTCGTTCTAGTCATATTCGCACCTACGATTGCGCGTATAATTCTAGGAGATATCCAAGGTGGAAATACATTAGAAGGGGTTACACTAGTAATTAGAATTGTCGCAACGGCACTTTTAATTGTACCGATCGAAAGTGTAACACAAGGTTACTTTCAGGGACATAAAATCATGGTGCCTCCAACGATGGCCAACGTCATAGAACAATTAGTGCGTGTGATCGTCATTGTTGCAGGAAGTTTTGTCGCTTTACAAGTATTCCATCTATCTTTAGAGACAGCTGTTGGTATTGCCGTATTTGGAGCGACGATCGGTTGTTTGGTTGCATATTTTTACTTACTCCGCGTACTTAAAAAGAATAAAAAGAAAATAGAAGAAACAGCATTAGTGGCAAGTCATGAGCCGAAAATTTCAAGAAAGACAATTTTAAAGAAAATTATCTATTATGCACTTCCTTTTGTTATAATTGATTTTATGAATTCTGCATATGGAATGGTTGATACGTTGACAGTCGTATCCGGACTGACTGACTTAGGATATGATGCTGTTACGACTGAAACAGCAATTGGTGTGATCGCAACATGGGCGACGAAGTTGAATATGATCGTAGCATCGATCGCACTCGGAATTACAGTGAGCTTGATTCCGAACATCGCAAGTAGTTATGTCAAGAAAAATTGGAAAGGTGTTAGTCGTAAGATGAATCAGGCATTACAAGCACTTTCACTAACGACGATTCCAATGGCATTTGGACTTAGCTTTTTAGCTGCGCCAGTCTGGGTTATCTTTTATGGTTACAATGGGCTCAGCATCGATATTTTTAGACTGTATATTATTCAAGCGATTACATTCTCTTTCTATACAACCCTCGTTAATTTAATCCAAACGATGAATCGTACGAAATTGGGAATGGGAATTTTAGGAGGAAGCTTTATCGCAAAATATCTCTTAAATGTTCCAATCATGAGACTTTGCTACTCGGTAGGAATTCCAGCTTATTACGGGCCAATTTTTACAACTTTACTGACACAATCTATATCAGTTCTCTTAATCTTGATTATTATGAGAAAAGATTATCAAGTCGCTTATCGTAAAACGATTGTACTTACGATCAAAGTATTACTTATTACAGGAGTTATGATAGGAATATTAAGCATCATGAATTTATTTATTCCTGTTGCTGTACAATCGAGATGGATAGCTATTTTGATTACGATTTTATATGCTGGAGTAGGGGCTATTATATATTGTGTTCTCGGATATCGTCATCATGTGTTCCAAGAAGTATTTGGAAACGACATTTTAGACAAGATCTTGAGAAAGGTTCATTTAAAGAAGGCGTAAGCCTTTTTCTTTTTCTATACTACTTTATATATTTTAGTACTTGACAATATAAGGTAGTTGATATACAATGATACTGACGAGGTGGTACTATGAATGTTCAGTTCAAAAAGGGAGTACTAGAATTGATTGTGTTGTTATCAGTTCATAAGAAGGATCGTTACGGATATGAATTGATGACCGAGGTTTCTAAAATTGTAGATATCAATGAGGGAACGATCTATCCTTTATTGAAAAGATTAACGAACGAAAAGTACTTTGATACATACTTAGTAGAGTCGACAGAGGGACCACCAAGAAAATATTATAGGTTAACTGTATTAGGAGAAGAAAGAATGAAAGAATTAAAAGAAATATGGTTAGATTTTTCAAGTTCTGTAAATCAGTTTATCGAGGAGAGTGAGAATCATGACGAAAAAGCAATTTTTGAATAAGTTAGAAAAAGAATTAAGCATATTAGATGAACATGAGGTGAAAGATATCATTAATGAATATAATGATATTATTGAAGAGAAAATTAAGCATGGTCAAAAAGAGAAAGAAGCTGTTGCAGAAGTAGGAGACGTCGAAAGCTTAGCAAAGGATATTCTAAGCGCTTATAAAGTAAATCCGAATTACAAGAAAAAAGAAGGAGACGAGTTTACACAAAGTGCAAAAAAACTAGGGGAAGATTTTGACTCTTTCATTAAAAAGGGAGCAGAGAAGGCTACAAAAATAACGCAAAATGTCGTGGATACAATGCGTGAAAATAATCAAGAGTTGACGATCGACTTTATATTTGAACTATTGTTTAAAGCAATTGCAGCTCTGATTATCATGGCAATCGCATCACTACCTTTTATGTTAATTCGTGAATTAGGAACGAATATCTTGGAAATGATGATTTATCCATTGGATTCTATTTTAGGGTTCTGTTGGTCTGTCATAGTGGGAATTTTATATGTTGTATGTTGTGCATTTATATTTCTTGCTATGTTCAAACAATACTTTACAAAGTCGCGCTCTGACCGTGAGAAGAAAGATAAAAAAAAAGAACCGATGAAAAAAGATAAAGATGCCTCAGAAAAGGAAGATGCAAAAAATTCTAAACAAGAAGAGAAGAAGGCACCTGAGATCAAGGTACAAAGAAGTACGACTTCAAATACGATTTCCGATGTGATCGTTAGTTTAGTAAAAGTATTTGTAATCTTAATTTCAATTCCTTTGATGATCTGGATTGGATGTGTTGGATTTGGAATAGCATTCTTCATTTATCTCATCATTGCTGGTTTTCCAATTTATTCTGTGCTCATTTTAACGATTGGTGTCTTTGTGATTTCTCTATCTGTTTTAAGTATGATTTTCTCATTGATTTTTAACCGTAAAAAAATCTATGTATGGCCATTTTTCGTAGGACTTGGAGTTATGTTAGTTGGTGGATTTATGACTTTCGATTATGTTTTAAGATTTGAATATATCGATACATTACCAAAAAATGAATATCAAAGGCAAGTAGATACGATCGATGTGACAGTGAATGAAAATCAATGGCCGATATCAATTTCGACGAATAGTGGATGGGTATCAGAAGTGGTTGCAGATGAAACGCTCTCAACAAACCAGATGAAAGTGGAAGTAGAGTACTATGATGATTTTGTCACGATGGAAGAATTATCGAATACAGTTGAAAGCGATCCTATTTGTGATAGAGACGACATGGGAAATTTAACAAATTGTTTCTATTTATATCAAATTAGAAATAAAAACGTCGATGGATGGAAAGTTTATCGAAAGATAAAGCCAAATTTAATAGAAAACTTCCAAAACTATAAGATTTATAGTTATCGAGATTTGACTGTTCCAAAAATTACGATTTATGTAAATCCAGCAAATCAAAATAAGATTCGTTATTGGTAACCAAAGAAAGAATAAAAGTTCTTTCTTTTTTTGCAGGAAATTTTACCTTGACTTCGAAAGATATTAGTAAGGTGATAACATGAAAAAATTGTTTATAGGATGTATTCTAGTTAGTTTGATTTCGATGAAAACGGTATCTGCGAAAGAAGAGGTATATTATGGAGAGTATGGCCCTTTTCATGACTGGTCGATGCAAAAGGTAGAAGAGAGCGATACTGTTCAAGTAGAGCATGAGAAAAGATATCATTGGTACTATGATGAGATAACCTATGGAGATTATACTTTGCTAGGTGAGGTAACGGACGATTATCCTTATCAAGATATGAACCAATCGAAAAGGGGGAACTGGTCAGAGTGGAGTACACTTCAGCCAGAAGAAGTAGAAAAACGCCAGATAGAAGAAAAGAAGTTGTATCGTTTTAGAAAGATGAAACCGATCAGGTATATTTATTTTTATCATGCCCAAGGAAACAATGGTCGTTTAAGTGTTCCGGAGATTCGCATTTATGTGAAGGGTAAGGAGGTTCGTTATCAGGCAACTTGTAATACTTGTAGCCCGGGGTTGATAGATGGAATACAAAATGGAAATACAAAAGATCTTGGAAATGAGATGATGGAAGATTCCACATTGATTCTCGATTTAAAACATGAATATACAATTGATGACATTAGTGTGGGAATCTATTTATACGACACGGGGAAGATAGCTAAAAAATTAACTTATGCATTTACCGATACGATAGAAAAAAGCCCTCAGTTTTTTGTATATAATCCTTTTCAAGCGATGTTTACTAGTAATGCGAACAATGACATATATAAAATAGAATTTTCGTCTTTTTCTCTACAATCAGGAAATCCCAAATGGAAAGATTTTCAATATTCTGAAGAAGCAGTCAATGCGACATTGACAACGGAAGTGCGACATGGAGTATTTTATCGTTATCGTGATACTTATTATCGTCAGTATATGAAAACACGGTATGAGACAGAAGAATATACCAAAGAAAAACCAGAGAAGTATCAACATAAAAAGAAAGATACCTACCAAGATTGGTATCGCTATCGTACGAGAGATAAAGTGGTTTTATCTGGGGAGTGGATTATTACGAGAGAGGATTTTTCTATGGATTCTTTGATTAGAGAAAAAACGAGAGAGGTTACGTTTCAAACAAATTTAGATCTTACACGGAACGGTGTTTACGATATTGTCTTTGACTTAGGTTTTCAAAAAGTGAAAAAGAAAATTGTCGTCGATATTTTAAAAAATGACCAAAAACAATATCGGAAGGTTCAAGAAGAAATAAAATTGCTCGAACAAGATATCGAAGAAGTAGGCAAGCTTAGCGACTCGAAAGAGAAAGAAGAGCATTTGAACGAATTAAAGGAAAAGGCACTTCAATTATATAAACAAAGGGAAGAACTGAAAGAAAAACTATCTTTTCCTAATAAAAAGATAGAGGTTGATAGCAGAATGTGGTGGTATTTATTATTTATTCTTTTCATATTCCTTATACTTTGTCTTGCATATCGAAAATACAGTTATGAAAAAAGATAGATTTTGTCAATTGAAAAGGAATTCTAGTTTTGTCGAATTTGTATAAATGGGAAAAATTGTGTGCTACATTAGATAGGCGAGGTGATAAACATGTTAGAGATAGATATGGAGTATCGAAAGGGAGTATTGTTTATTCGATTGATAGGAGAATTGATCGAGAGTACGATTCCTGTGTTGGAACAGGAAGTCACGCATATTATGAAGGATTATGGAATTGGGAATATCGTATTTAATGTAGAAGGACTTGAGGTAATCGATATGAAAGGAATTCAAGCACTATTAAAGCATTATGAACTTGCAAAAGATAGTCATGGAAAAGTAATGTTATGTGGACTAAAAAATGACTTAGTAAAACATAGAATAGAAAACAGTCACTTATTAAACTATATGTATGAAACGAGCGATGAATTGACAGCTCTTTCTTATATGAGTTATTGATATGAATAATGAATTTATCGAGCAGTATGAGAATTTAATTTATTCTATGTTTCGCTATTTTGATTATTATCCATATAAAGAAGATTTGTTTCAACAAGGTGTCATTGGGCTTATGAAAGCATACGAACATTACGATCCTAATATGAATGTCAAGTTCTCTACATTCGCATATTCTCATATATGGGGAGAGATGAATAAGTTAGTGACAGAAGATAAGACGATGAAAGTGAGTCGTAACATTCGAAAATTAAATTTAAAGATAGAACGAGCTATGATCATTCTTACGCAGACGTACGGTAGAGAACCAAGTGTGGATGAACTCGTAGATTATCTTGGTGTTACACCTTACGAAATTAGAGAAGCACTTATGAGTCGTCAGCCGACGAGAAGTATCGATGAGCCAATCTGTATGGATGGAAAAGAGATGTCACTTCATGAGACAATCGCTGATAAAAGAGGATCACATATCGATGAATTAATTGCTTTAAAAGAGCAGCTTCAACATCTTACAGCAGAAGAAAAGCGTTTGATCGAAGCGAGATATATGGAGGATATGACACAATCTGAGGTTTCTAAAATGTTAGGAATGAGTCAAGTGCAGGTGTCAAGAAAAGAAGATAAAATTAAATGTAAAATGAGAACAGGACTATTAAATTAGTCCTGTTTTTTGTACAAATGTATAAAAATAGGAAATATTTTCATAATAGAGTTAGGAGGAATATTATGGAAAAGAACAAGTATAAGGATCTCGTAGCACGTCATACGCCAAAAGAACCTCGTCTTTATCACGGAATGATCGCTTTTTTAACAGGAGGAATGATGGGAGTAATAGGACAATTCTTAATTGATGTTTATTCTTATTATTTTCACATTTCAACTTCCAATGCTTCTGTATTTATGATTATTACGCTTGTATTTGCAGGATGTCTACTGACAGCACTTGGCTTTTTTGATAAATGGGTTAGTTTTGCCCGCGCTGGGTTAATTATCCCTATCACAGGATTTGCCCATGCGATGATGAGTGCTGCGTTAGAATATCGAAAAGAAGGCTTAGTTACAGGAATCGGTGCTAATATGTTTAAATTGGCTGGTTCTGTTATCATCTTCGGGGTGGTAAGTGCTTATATAGTAGGATTTATTCGTTTGATAGTGTTAGGAGGATAAATATGACAATTCGTTATAAAAATGTATATATTAATGAAACGAGTACAATCACTGGACCTTATGAACAGAAAGGTCCACTCAATAATTACTTTGATAAGAGTTATGATGATCTTTACTTTAAACAACCAACTTGGGAACAAGCAGAGTCTAAATTGATTGAGGAGAGTGTAGATTTATTGCTTTTGAAAATCGGAAAGACACGATTCGATGTCGACTTATTCATATCAGGTGATTTACTCAATCAAATAACAGCATCAAATTATGCTGCAAATCGTCTTGGCATTCCTTTTTTAGGAGTGTATAGTGCTTGTGCAAGTAGTGTTGAAGGACTCATCATCGGCGCGAATATGATCGAGTCAAAAATGATTAAAAATTGTATTACAAGTGTATCTTCACACAACAATGCGGCCGAAAAACAATTTCGATACCCAGTGGAATATGGGGGACCAAAGCCGAAGACGGCGACTATTACAGCAACGGGGAGTGCTAGTGCTTATTTAAGTTATAATAAAGCAAATATTAAAGTGGATAGTGCGACGATCGGAACGGTTCAAGACTTAGGAATAAAAGATGCATTTCACATGGGAGCAGTCATGGCGCCTGCAGCCGCACATACCCTGTATCAACACCTAAAAGATACGAAAAGAGAAATCGGATATTACGATTTGATTTTAACGGGAGATTTAGGAGACTATGGAAAACAAATTCTAATTGATTTTATGCAGACAGAATATAATATCACGTTAAAAAATTATGAAGATACCGGATGCTTATTATACGATCCTGAAAGTGAAGATCGTATGGCGGGTGGAAGTGGTCCCGCGTGTGCTCCACTTGTTACGTATAGTTATATTTTTGAGAAAATGAGAAAAAAAGAATATCAACATGTATTATTGATTGCAACAGGTGCACTCATGTCTCCGACAATGGTAAATCAAAAATTATCTATTCCAAGTATCGCACATGCTATTAGTTTGGAGGCGATTGAATGATCTATGTCAATTCATTTTTGTTTGCAGGATTTGTCTGTTTGCTAGGACAAGTAATTTTAGATAATACAAAATTAACACCTGGACATGTAACAACATTGTTTGTTGTGATTGGAACATTTTTAGATATGTTTGGGTTTTACGACAAAATTATTTTATGGGTTGGAGGAGGAGCTTTAGTTCCAATTACAAGTTTTGGGCATTTGCTCATTCACGGTGCACTTGCGCGTGCTAGTGATATTGGTATTATGGGACTTGCAATGGGAATGTTTGATTTAACATCCACTGGAATTATTGCTGCGATTGTATTCTCCTTTGTATTTGCGTTGATTTTTAAACCTCGTGACTAAAATTTGACAAATATAAAAAATATGATAAAATATCTTCTCAAGAAAGAGGGGATATTATGATAAAACATACGATTGATCCGTATTTAGAAGAACTTTTAAAAGAAAACGGGTATTATGGTAATACAAAAGAATCAGCGGAAGAAGTGTTAGAAGAAGAACCAGTGGAAGAAGAGGACATGGAAGAACCAGTAATGGAAGAAGAACCAGCAATGGAAGAAGAGCCAGTAATGGATGGACCTGCAACTTCAGATCCATCAATTCGTCTACATATGGTATCTAAAAATGATCATTATTTAAAACAAATGAAACTATATCGTAATTCAGGAATTATGAGTGGAATTGCATGTGCTGGATCTTTACTTTCTTATACTTATACACTCCCGATGGATGCAACACCATCCACTGGAATGTTACAAAGCCTTACAATTGGTATGTCAGCCTTGACGCTCGCTCGTTCTGTATATTGCTTTTATAAAAGAGGTAAATATAGCGAGATGTGTACCAATGTAAAGGAAAAAGGAAAAGTAAAAAATAAAATTAAAGAAAAGATTGCTGAATGGTAAAATAGCTAAGGCAAAAAGTCAAACGGAAAATATAATACAATGATGTATTATATTTTTTATTTGAATCGAGCTTTATTTTGAAAAACTTGTATTCAAGTTCTAGTTTTAGTACAATATAATAAGTGGAAGGTGAATGTATGGAAGTAGCATTAAAAATTGATTCGAGGAAGGTAAAACCAGGGGATACTTTTTTAGCGTTGCGTGGTGTTGATACAGATGGACATCAATATATCGACAAAGCAATCGAAAATGGAGCGACAAAGATTATATGTGAAGAAGGAACATATGATGTAGAAACGATTGTCGTCGAGGATACTTTAACCTATTTGATCGATTATTTAAAAGAAAACTACGGAGGAGAAATAGAAAAATTAAAACTAATCGGAATTACGGGTACGAATGGAAAAACGACGAGCGCATTTCTCCTTCACAATGCTTTAAATAGAGTAGGAAAGAAAGCTTCCTATGTTGGAACTGTCGGATTTTATATCGAGGAAAAGATTAGAAATTTACCAAATACGACGCCAAATATTTTAGAACTATATAATATTTTTCTCACATGTGTAGAGCGAGGAGTAGAATATGTTGTATTGGAAGTAAGTAGTCACGGCCTTTGTAGACGCAGAGTGGAAGGGTTAGAGTTCGATTATGCAGTATTTACAAATTTGACTCAAGATCATTTGGATTTTCATAAGACGATGGAGCAGTATGCACTCGCAAAACAAAAGCTATTTCACATGTTAAAACCCGGGGGAACAGCAATTGTAAACGCTGATGATAAATATAAAGATTTATATCTGCTTCCGGAAAATCATAATATTACATACGGATTTCAAGAGGGTGACTATCAGGTGATAGAACACCATATGAGCCATATTCACACGACATTTACATATCGTCATTTAGGAAAAGAATATGATGTTGTATCACCTTTACTCGGAGATTACAATATCTACAATTTGTTAATTACGATCGTAATTTTAACAGAGTTAGGAATTGATACTACGACATTATTGCGTGTGATACCAACTTTAAAAGCACCTGCTGGACGCATGGAGACGGTGCCATATAAAACGAATAATATCATTATCGATTATGCACATACACCAGATGCGATCGAAAAGATTATTACAACTGTAAAACCACTTACAAAGGGAAAAATATTTGTTGTTTTTGGATGTACTGGAGACCGAGATCGCTTAAAAAGACCACTTATGACAGATTTAGTGACCAAACTAGTTGACTATGCGATTATTACGATTGATGATCCTCACAACGAGGACCCAAATCAAATTGTCGACGACATGATCAAAGGATTACAACAATCAAATTACGAAGTGATCTTAGATCGAGGAAAGGCAATCGATCGTGGTATTGAGTTATTACAAGAAAACGATATTTTATTGATTCTGGGAAAAGGGCATGAAGAAGTAATTATATATAAAGATCAGAGAATTCCATTTAATGATAGAAAAGAAGTGGAAAAATATTTAAAGGAAAAAGAAACGTCAGGAGCAAATATATGATGGAAATAAAAGTTAAAAATGATGAAGTTCAAATCATAGAACGAGGAGAAGTGATCGGAAGACTATGTTTTGAAGAGAAAGAAAAAACGATCATTGTGACCCATACATATGTCGATGAAGCTTATCGAGGCAAACATTTAGCGCAAAAATTGATGGAAGCTTTTATATCTTATTTAGAACCACTTGGAAAACAGTGTATTCCAAGTTGTAGTTATGCGGCATATTGGTTTCAAAAGCATCCGGAAAAACAATATCTTGTGAATTCAAATTACGTAGAGCAATAGAGGAATCTATTGCTTTTTTTGAACCATTCGCCTAGGAGTTACATAGAATACACCGAGAGGTGATATTTTGAAATACAAAACGGATTCTAGGAAGGTGGAAAAGGGAGATATCTTTGTTGCTCTTCGAGGAGTAAATCACGACGGCCATTCGTACATTGCAGATGCGATCGAAAAAGGAGCTACCAAAGTAGTAGCGGAAGAAGGATTATATCCAGTAGAGACATATATAGTAAAAGATACCCATGAATATTTGGTACAAACCCTAAAAAGAGAATATTATGATGAAATTAAAGATTTAAAATTAATTGGAATTACAGGTACAAATGGGAAAACAACGAGTTGCTATCTCATTCATCAAGCATTGAATCGACTTGGTAGAAAGTGCGGATATATTGGTACGATTGGGTTTTATATAGATAAAAAAATATGTGATCTACCAAATACGACACCTGATATTTTAGATTTATACGACATGTTGTTGACATGTAAAAAAGAAGGCTGCGAATTTGTTGCGATGGAAGTAAGTAGCCATTCACTAGATATGAATAGAGTAGATGGTTTGTTATTTGATTATGCAGTATTCACGAACTTGACGCAGGATCATTTGGATTATCATGGCAATATGAAAAATTACGCACTCGCAAAACAAAAGTTATTCCGAAAAATGAAAGAACAAGGGACATGTTTTATCAACATAGATGATGACCATAGTTATCATTTTTTGCTTCCGGAAAATCGTAATGTTACATATGGTTTTCGCAATGGAGATTATCGAATTACCAATATGACATATAGTTTAGGACACACTGATTTTGTCGTTTCTCACGAAGGGGAGAAAACGTATCAAATGAAATTAATTGGGAAGCATAATTTATATAACATGCTTGTCGTTATTATGCTATTAGAAGAGTTAGGAATCGAAGAAAGTGAAATAAGAAAGACGATTTCGTTACTAGAAGAGCCTCGAGGACGAATGGAATGTGTGCGCTATCACGATGCGCTCGTTATTGTCGATTACGCACATACACCGGATGCTGTTTCGAATGCCATTCATGCAGTATTGGAAATTCCGCATGGGAAAATTTATACGATCGTCGGTTGTGGAGGCGATCGCGATCGAGCCAAACGGCCTGAGATGGCAAAGATTGCGACGAATTTATCTGACTATGCGATTTTTACAAGTGATAATCCGAGAAATGAAGATCCAGAACATATTTTAGATGATATGGAGCATGGACTTGACAATACAAACTACGAAAAGATTGTAAATAGAAAAGAAGCGATCAATAGGGGTATACAAATGTTACAAAAAAGTGATATACTGTTATTGCTTGGAAAAGGGCATGAAACTTATCAAGTTATAGGAAATAAAAAAATACACTTTGATGATATGGAAGAAGTAAAAAAAATAATTAAATAGAGGTGATATCGTGCTAATACTTGCAAAAGCGATACTGGCAATGATGATAGGATTTATCTTGTCGGTGATTATGGGATTAATTTTAATTCCTCTTTTAAAACGATTGAAAATAAAACAGAAAGTGAGTGTTTTCTTAAAGAAACGTCATCAAGAAAAAAATGGAACACCGACAATGGGAGGACTTATTTTCATCATTCCGACGATTTTGACGGTCATTATCCTTTTGTTTATGAACAAGATCGAATTGACTGAAAATTTATTTATCGTTATGTTTGTCTTTATTGCTTATGCATTATTAGGCTTTATCGATGATTATTTGAGTATTAAACGTGGCCATAACGAGGGACTAACAGAAATTCAAAAGCTGTTCGGTCAGCTGTTAATCGCACTGATTTTCTTTTATATTTTTATGAGAAGTGGATCTTCTCCAGTATTAGATATTCATACGCTTGGAATTAAAATTAACATGGGGTGGTTCTATGGAATCTTCTTATTGTTTGTTTTAGTTGCCAGTAGTAATGCGGTAAATTTGACAGATGGCTTAGATGGTCTTGCAGGCGGATTATCGGCGATTGCTTTCTTAGCTTTCGCACTGATTAGTTGGAATTCTAAATATGTTGCTGGTAGCGAAGATATTGCTATTTTCTGTTTTATCTTAGTTGGTTCATTATTAGGATTTTTACTATTTAATACCCACCCGGCGAAAGTGTTTATGGGAGATACTGGTTCTCTAGCACTTGGTGGAACTCTTGCATCTGTTGCTATTATTACAAGCCATGAAATTACTTTAATTATTGTAGCAGGCGTATTTGTAGTAGAAACGCTCGCTTGTATTATTCAAATGATTTCTGTCCGTTATTTTCATCGTAAAGTGTTCTTGATGGCTCCACTTCACCACCATTTTGAAAAACTTGGTTGGGATGAAAGAGATGTTGTAAAAGTATTTTGGACAGTAGGACTTATGTTGAGTATGGCAGCGATAGCGTTTGGTGTTTGGATTTAGATGCGAAAGCATCTTTTTTCTTTTGTAAATTGCTTTTCAAATAGTTTAAATTTTGATATAATCAAGATATATTAAGAAAAGATATGGGGGATGTTCATGCAAAAAGAAGAAAATGAAGTATTAGAGGAAATTGAAATTATCGATGATTTTGATGATGAAATACCCGTAGAACCACAGAAAAAACAAAATGAAATAGAAGAAAAAAAAGATTTTGAAGGAACTTCGATCGAGGATCGCAAGGTAGAACCAGTTTCTGCAATGACACAGTTGCAAGAGGAATTACGTCGTGAAACACTTGCGACATACAAAGAGGAAGCGCATACAGCTCAAACTCTACATCAACCATTAGAAACCATGGTTGATAAACCAGAAGAGCCAAAGCTAAAAGCAGAAAGCATCGCTCCTATAGAAGAAACATCGAATGAGCCGAAAGAAGAAGTAAGGGCAATTTTTCCAGACCAATCAGTTGTAGCAGAAACGCCTGATAAAGTATCGGAATCAGAACCGAAGATCGATGAGGAGTTAATTCATTCAAGCTTGGAAAATACAATGTTACTCAATAAAGAATTGTTAAAAGCGGCAGCAGCGGAGACGGTAAAAGAAACAAAGGATGAGTCGAAAGAAAACAAAAAAGGAATTATTTTTGTCATCATTATCTTTGGGTGTCTTATCATCTTTACGGCTTTGATTCCATTTATTTTAAAAATGTTCGAATAAAAACTTGAATGGGAATTTCCATTCAAGTTTTTTAGTAACTTATTTTTGATAGTTCTATAATTTGATCCATATCATCATCGTTTGCCATGATATTTTTGTGCTTTTGATGGCATCGTTCACATTCATAGATAATTTTATAAGTATGTTTAAACTTTTCGATTCCGATAGGTTTTAAAAGTCCCAAACATTGATTCGCACGATCTCCAGGCATAATATCTACATGTTTTGAAAACAGACAATATGGGCAGTGATCTCGTGCCGTATAGTTCAATTTAGGAACAGATTTTCCACAATGTTCACATATAAATGTTTCATCTTTCATGGTAAAATGTTTCATAAGATCACCTTTTCATAGTATAACATACATCGAATATTCTCTCAATATCGTGATACCTAAAAGAACCTAGATGATTGGAATCGAATATGATATAATAAGGTGTGAACGGATGTGAGAGTATGGATTACAAGATAATGATTCACGAGTTTGAAGGACCATTGGATTTACTTCTTCATTTAATTAAGGAATCGGACATTGAAATATTAGATATCTCCGTAGAGGAGATCACGAAACAGTATATGGATTATATTCACGCGATGGAAGAGTTAAATTTAAATATCGCAAGTGAATATTTAGTAATGGCAGCAGAATTATTAGAGATGAAGTCAAGAGAATTACTTCCTCGTAAGAAACAAGAATTAGAAGATGAATATGAAGAAGATCCGAAAGCTCGTCTCATAGAACGTTTATTAGAGTATAAACGATATAAAGAGGTCACACCGGAACTAAAGGAGTTAGAGGAAAATAGAAAACAAGTTTATACAACAGAACCATTAGATTTAAAACAATTTCAACAGAGTGATAACGTTATGATTGACGATGTAAGTTTAGATGACTTACTTGTGGCTTTTCAAAAGTTTTTAGCTAGAAAAGAATTAGAAAAGCCACTTAGTACAAAAGTGACAAAACGTGAGTATTCTGTTAGTACCCGCAGTAGAGAAATTAAAAGCATTTTAAAAGAAAAAGGAAAAATATCGTTCGATGAATTATTTGAAGTCTATACGAAAGATTATTTTGTTGTAACTTTTTTATCTATTTTAGATTTGGCTAAGAAGCAAGAATGTCAAATCAGACAAGATCATAATTTTGAAAATATTGAAATTCTAGCAAAGGAGGGGAAATAACGTGAATCAAAAAGCGCTATTGGAAGGTCTTCTTTTTGTGGTTGGAAGTGATGGAATCACATTGAAACAAATTGCAGAAGTGTTAGAAATAAACGAAGCAAAAGCACTAGAACTTCTGAATCAATTAGAGGGTGATTATCAAGCAGAAACTCGTGGAATTCATATCGCATTATTTGGGGATACGTTTAAATTAACGACGAAGAAAGAACATAAAGAGATATATCAGAAATTAGTAGAAGACATAGACCAGTCGTTTTTAAGTCAGGCGGCACTTGAAACATTGGCTATAATTGCTTATAACGAACCAGTTACTCGTATGCAAGTAGATGATATTCGCGGTGTAAGTAGCAGCCACATGATCCGTAAATTATTAAATAAAAACTTAATTCAAGAAGTAGGAAAGTCAGATTTACCTGGACGACCAAATTTGTATGGAACGACGAAGCAGTTTTTAGATTATTTTGGACTATCGAAGAAAGAAGATCTACCAAGATTAGATCCAGTGGAAGAAAAAAACGAGGAAACTGACTTATTCCAATCGAGATACAAAGAAGATAAATAAAAGAAGCCCATTAGAGCTTCTTTTGTTTTTCCAAAATATCTGATGTGATCATTTCAGTTGCTGCTTTAATAAATTGTTTTACTTGATCGAGATTGAAAACGTAATTTTTCTGTTGTTTTGAGTTTTGAATAATGACGCCCATTTTATCTACAAGAATTGAAAGTTGATCGATAGGAATTTCATTCATCTCAATTTCAGGAAGAGACAGTGGTTCGTAAAAAAGAGAAAGGTCCATGTGGTAAGCATCTAATAATTTAATATTGAGGTCGGTATAGTCATTATAAATATATTTGATTCCTTCTTCGCGCGATAAAGGAAGCGTTTCACCATTTAATAGTGTAATAGATTTCTCATGCTGAAATTCAGGAACAAAATATTTAAACCACAGGTAGTCAGTGTATAAATGAACATAATATCCTAAAATGAAAGGATGATCTAATTTCGATTGATACTTTTGTAAGAATCGATTTAAATTCGGCAGATCTTTTTGATTTGGCTCATCGATCATATCTATAAAATGAGAGCACTCTTTTGTTTGTCCAATTTGTTTACTAAGATCCGGTGCAATGGATCCTAATAAAAACTCCTTTTCCTTTTGATGGAGTGTCTTGTTGATTTCTTTTGCTATAGCAATGTGAATCATAGTACTTGCCATCATATCACCTCTATCTCATGATAACATAAAATTTTAAAGTCTTGCAATATCACGATGTTACCAGAAACATGAAATCATAAGAGTATATAAAAAATCGAACCATAAATGTTCGATTTTGGTATCAATCTGGTGCTCGTGGCCGGACTCGAACCGGCATGGTATTGCTACCAATGGATTTTGAGTCCATCGCGTCTACCAATTTCACCACACGAGCGGATACATATCCATTATAACAAATATCATAGTGAATTACAAGCTGTCATTTTTGATTTCTATCATATATAATGAAGGTAGAAGAATAGGGGTAGAAAATAGGAGTAAGTTGTATGCAAAGACAAATCATAACCATGAAAGCATTTATCATCAACGAGGAGAAAAACACGATATTCTTGATGAGAAGAAAATCTATTGGAGATTATTGTAGCAAGTGGGAAATTCCAAGTGGCAGTATGGAATTAGGCGAAACCACTACCAAGACATTTAAAGAGGAAGTAAAAAAAGAGTGTGGTTTAGATATCGAGGTGGGAAAACATATGACGCGGCCGTGGCAATGGGTTATTGACACTTCGGATGGAAATTTCGTCCATATGATTGCTGTAGGAAAGGTTTGTAGGGTAATCGGGAAAAAAGAACTTTGTCCAAGAAGAAAATACTTAGAGACGAAGTGGGTTCCAATTGAAGAAGTATTGGAATATGATTTAGAGACGAATTTAATACCTAATATGAAACTATTTATTGCATATTATCTCGATCGTAAACAACATGAATTACCCGTATTTGTGAAAGATGACGATGATTTACAAAGCATATTCGAGTATCACCCACCTAAGGCAAAACAAATTAAGAGGCTTGTATGAAGATAGTAGTCAGTGATTATGATAGAACGTTTTATACGGAGGAAGAAACTTTAAAAGAAAATAAAAAAGCAGTAAATATGTTTCGTAAACAGGGCAATATTTTTGTGTTTGCTACAGGTAGAAGTTATCGGGATTTTAAGAAAGAAGTTAGTCGATATCAGCTTGAGTATGATTATGTAATTTTAAATCATGGTGCATTGATATTGGATCAACATGATCAGATTTTGTATCATGTAGAGATAGATGATTCTATTATGGAAGGCCTGCAAAACTTATTACGATTGAGGTTGTGTACTGATTTATTTTGTTGTAGTGGCAAAGAAAGTAGATTGAAAATTACGAGTCCACATCTTTCAAAAATTCATCTAGAATATAGTGATGACGAGATCGCACGAGAAGTAGAATGCGATGTAAATGAGACGTATAAAAACGATGTGATTGCTTATCATATCTCCGATTGTAAATTAGAAGTTGTCGCATCTTCAGTAAATAAGGCATATGCTATTTCTTTGTTGGCAGAGAAATTTCGTTGGGATACATCAAAAGTATATACGATAGGTGATGGCAATACCGATCTTCTTATGATTAGAAGATTTCACGGGTTTCGAATGAAGCACTCAATTTCATCTTTGATACCGTATGCTAAAGGAAGTTATGATGCTGTTTTTCAAATAATTTATGATATTATAAAACAATAAAAAGTTCACATTGTGAACTTTTATTTTTTTGGATAAATTGCAATTAACGTAACTTCTGTTGCAAATACATTATTGCCATGGGTTCGTAAATAAAATTGGTAACCCGGTTTTATTTCATCGATCATGCGTGGTATTTTCCACATGTCTTCAAAAGAGTGATAAACAGATAAAAATAGTTTTGGCGTATCCTGTTTGATATGATTGATTGCTCCTAGAATCGCTTTTTGTTCACTTCCTTCGATATCCATTTTTAACATAGTGATAGGTTCTTTAATGTCTTCATCAAGAGTGACAGCTTCTATTTTCGTCGCACCATAGTCACGTACTGTATTAGCACTTGCATCTACCGTACTAGGTTCGATGAAGACTATTTGATTTTGATCGATGACAGCATCATTTTTTAGAACGACATTCGGATAGAATCGTAAATTTTTTTGTAATTTTTGAAATGTCTCTTCGGTAATTTCATAACCGTAGATTTTTTTGTAGGAATCCGCTCCGTAGACGTTGAGATAGTCTAAGATCGTATCTCCTGTATAAGCACCTAAATCGACGAGAACTTCTTCTTCTACTGTCGGAACGATGTCGAGATCAAAGTACGGGCTATAGTTTTTTTCTAATGCACTTCCTAGTGTAATAAAGTCAAATTGATACCAATTATTTAAAATTGCAAACAGTAATTTTTTAGAACGATAGTCTCCTAGTCGTTCATATAGATGAACAAAATCATCTAAGTGATGAAAGAGTACATTGGCTCTTTGATGAATGTGGTCAAAGTCATTTTTTTCTGCGTTTAGCGATCCCCAATAATCAAACTTTTGAAAATAATCTTCTAATGATTGATGTAACTCAGGGGAGAGATTTAAATAATGTTGTTTGATTGTTTCAAACAACATATCTTCACTTTGTGTATTTAAAAAGCGAATGAGTTGATAAAAATTTCGATCGATAATATTCATATATACCTTCTTTCTATTTTTTTATATGTTCAAGTAGAATAAATTATGATAAAATAAATGGAAAGAGAATTCTAGGTTGGCAAAGTGTTTGGTGAGGATTGGAGTTTTTTATGAATGAACTAAGAGTTTTAATGAAATTCAAAAATATCGATGGAAGGAAGATTCAAGAAATCTATCGCTTAAATCCAGAGGAGACAGTGGAAAAGCTGATTCGTTTTTTAGAAGAAGAGGTTATTTTCTGCGAATCACATGAATGCGAATTTTATCCGAAGTATCTATTTACAACTTTGAATCGAATTCAACAGTTATACGATGATTTATATGAACAAGGAAAAATGATTGCACCTTATTATAAGACATACTTAAAATTGTACGAGCGTGTGCGAAAGTTAGATAGAGAAAATCGAAATAAACCTGAAGAAGAGCTTTCAATCGTAGAGGAAATTTATGGAACAATTTATTTTTTACAAGATATCGATAAAGCACTTACTTTGATTCATGACAATTCTTTATGGTTGCTTGGAAGTATGCAAGATCAGATGTTAATCGAAACAATTATGGATTCATATTTTGAGGCAATGTTGCAACCGGACGAGGAGAGATATCAATATTTTCTTAAGATGGCCAAGGGAATCATTGGCATCATCGAAAAGTATCCACATATCGAAAATAAGATGGAAGCTTATTTTGAACAAAATAAAAACTATCATTTAGAGTTGGGATTTCTTTTATCGAATCAATTTAAAACGAGATATCGTACACATGGACTTTTGATTACATCTTTAAAAAGAAATATGCATTCTCCATCGATTACACCAACGATTACAGTGGACGATGGAGTTCAGGATCATACAAACGATTACATATTTACAATCGATAATGAAAATACAAATGCAAAAGAAGATGCGATTTCGTTTCGTAAAGATGAAAATGGAATTACTGTAACATTATATACGACGAATGTGACAAATATATTACGCCAAATGCCTCATATGGAAACAGCAGCATTTTCAAAATGGTTTGCACAATCTGGAAATCATTTGTTTTCACAAAGCGATATTGCAACCTATTTTTCACTAGAGGAGCAATTTCCTCGAGATGTCGTGACATATCAGTTTCAATTTGATTTACATTATCACTTGTTAAACGTTACTTTTGGACGTGCGAATATTATCGTAGATAAAAACTATACGTATCAAGAGGCGAATGCTTATATATTGAAAAAAGAACAAGATATTTTTCCGTATTGGGAAGAACTTTATCAATTGATGCATCACTATCACCAGACAAATCATCATAAGATGGAGTATAAAGCTTTGCGTGCTCTATGTGACACTGTCGTGAATAAAAAGGCAATTGAAACGATTTCATATAATGAAGCAGGCGTGATTGTATCAGAATTAAAAAACTTGATTGGATATTATCAAGCAGAATTTTGCGATGAAAATCATATCCCAATTATGCATTATGTCAATGATTTTGACTTGTCTAGTGAAGAGATGAATCGAATGATGGAAAACTGGAAAAATCATCATGATACCGAGCTGTTAGAAAAATTGCCAATGCAGTCACAGTATCGTGTCGCACCCGCACCACATAGAGGAATCGGATATGATACTTATGCACACTGTACAACACCACTTCGCAATTATTTGGCGATGGTCAATCAAAACATTTTGATTGATATTGTTTTTTCAAAACTATATCAAAAGATCCATCACTATCAACAATACTTACAAGAGTTAGAAGAACTTCAAAGGCAGTATGAACTACGCGACTACGAAAAAAAGAAAGCACAACGTAAGAAAAAAATTCATAAAATTCATGGCATTTCGTACCAGAAAGAAATCGAACTTGTAGAAAGCTACCTAAGTGAGTCAGCAATGGATCATCGAGAACTATTGGAAAAAACAGGGTTGCCGGAACAACAATTAAATCTGATATTAGACTATTTAAAAGAAGAACTGCACATCGATGAAATTCATGGAACTTATCATAAAAATACAACAGCGTCGAAACAAGTTGGTGTTTTTCAATCGGCAACGTATGACTATGGATTCGCACGATTGGAAAGTGGAGAAAAAGTATTGATACCACGAGCACATATGAATGGTGCAGTCGATGGTAGTACAGTTTTAGTTGAAACGTACGGAAAAGAAAAACAAAAAGCAGCACGTGTCATTCGTAAGAAAAAAACGTGGCACAAAGCTGTAGGTGAGATTGTAGAGTTAGATGGAAAATATTATGTCCACCTAAATCGAGTAGATTATCCAAGTCCTCTTTTAGTTGATTATCTCAATGGGGCAAAAGTGGATGATACAGTCGTGGTAGAAGTGGAAACAGGAAAACGAACAAAAGTAAATGTCGTGCGTGTTATTGGAAATTCCTTCGATCCACATACGGCAGTATTAGCGCTCATGGAAGATTACAATATAACACCATCTTTTCCTGATGAAGTTATGGAAGAAGCTCGTAAGGTGCCAAATGAACTAAGCGAGGAAGATTTAAAGGGACGTTTAGATTTAAGATCAATGATAATTTTTACAATTGATGGAAAGGACGCAAAGGACTTTGACGATGCGGTTTCAATAGAAAAACATGAAGATGGTAGTTTTCGATTGGGGGTTCATATCGCGGATGTCTCCCATTATGTAAAAGAGGATACTTTCCTCGATTTAGAAGCACGTAATCGTGGTACTAGCGTCTATGCAGCTGATCTTGTTGCTCCGATGCTACCTGAGGAACTATCAAACAATATATGTTCTTTAAAACCGTATGAGGATCGTCTCACGCTTTCATGCTTTATGGAGTTTGACCCAACTGGTACGTGTGTCGATTATGATGTCGTTGAGAGTGTGATTCGCTCTAAAAAGAGAATGACATACGACGATGTAAATCGGGTATTAGAAGGCGAACGATTAGATGATTACATTGGTTTTCAACGCCCTCTTTATCAAATGTTAGAGTTGTCTCATCTAATTCGTAATCAGAGAAAGAAAAGAGGAGCGTTATCATTTGAATTGCCAAAGACAAAATTTGTATACGATGAAGATGGCTTTATCATTGGAGCTTCTACTGAACATAGAAGAGAAGCAGAACGGATCATCGAAGATTTCATGATTGCGGCGAATGAATGTTTTGCTCAGATGATGAAACAAACAGGTAAGCCGTGTTCCTATCGTATTCATCTAGAGCCAGAGTATCATGCACTACATGAAGCATTAGATATAATGGATGGAATGGGGTATAAGGTTGATTTTAAACTTTTATCAGAAAGAGTAACTCCAATGAAGATTCAACAGTTTATGCGCAAATACCAAAAAGAACCAAATTACGATATTGTTGAATATTTGGTGCTACATTCTATGAATAAAGCAGTGTATGGAACGAATCCGTGGGGACATTTTGGATTAGCCACAAGTGATTATTTACACGGAACATCTCCAATCAGACGTTATGCAGATCTTGTCGCACATCGAGCTATGAAAAGAGAATTACATCAAGCATACGAGGGATTTGATGTAGAAACGACAATGCAAAATTATCAAAACTGGATGGAACATGCATCTAGTTGTGAACAAAATGCCGATCTATGTGAAAGGACCGTTGACAGATTAAAAACGGTGGAATTTTTGCAGGAAAGTGTTGGAAATGTGATCGAAGGAAAGATTGTTTCGATTGGACAGAATGGAATGGTTGTAAGATTGGATAATGCAATGCAGGGCTTTATTCCAAGAAGAAACTTGGAAGGATATCTTTATTATGGAGATATACTTTCATATGTTCATAAAGAAACAAAGCAAAGATTTTCACTAGGAGAAACAATTCAATGTGTCCTTGAGAATTTATCGAAAGAAACGTTGTGTGTTGAGTTAAGTCCTATAACGTTAGAGAAGAATAAAGAATTTGTATTATCTCCAACTAAGAAGAGCGTTTAGCTCTTTTTTCCTATGTAGAAGTATGTTACAATAGAAATGGTGAGAATATGAAACAAAGTTATGCACGAAGTGAAGAAGACGTTTTAGAACAATGTCAAGCAACTGTAGAAGGATTGACAATAGACGAAGTAAAAAAAAGACAAGAAAAATATGGAAAAAACGAGATGAAAACGAAACCGAAAAAAACAATCTTTGAAATGGTTTTGGAACAATTAAAAGATAAAATGATTTTGATTTTACTTGCGGCATCGATTCTTTCTTTTTTCTTGCAAGAATATGTCGAAAGTATTGTCATTTTAATTATTATTGCAATCAATACCATCGTTAGTATCATTCAAGAGAAAAAAGCAGCTGATGCGATTGAAGCATTGAAACAGATGAATGCACCCCATGCATCCGTGCTTAGAGATGGAATTAGGAAGACAATTTTGGTAAGTGACTTAGTGGTTGGAGATATCGTCTATTTAGAAGACGGAGGTATCGTTCCAGCAGATATTAGATTATTAGAGGAACATCATCTTATGATTGATGAATCTTCCCTTACGGGAGAGAGTGTTCCAGTGGAAAAGGATGCATCTTTAGTTTTAGAAGAATCAACGACACTTGCAGACCAAGTGAATATGGCTTTTTCTTCTAGTATTATCACGTATGGTACTGGCTTGGGAGTAGTTGTTGCAATCGGAATGGATACGGAAGTCGGAAAGATTGCTCGCATGCTAGACTCGGAAGATGATTTAGAAACACCATTAAAGAAGAAGTTGAATTCGGTTGGTCAAGTGTTAAGTATCGTCGGAATTTTAATTAGTATTTTAATCTTTATCATAGGATTTTTCTATGGAAAAGATGTCGTAACCTTACTTATGATATCTATCTCTCTTGCAATTTCCGTCATCCCAGAAGGACTTCCTGCAACGGCTACAATTGTCATGGCTCTAGGAGTGCAGAGAATGGCTAAGAAAAATGCGCTTGTAAAAAAACTTCCGGCGGTAGAAACGCTAGGAAGTGCAAGTGTTATTTGTAGTGATAAGACGGGAACATTAACGCAAAATAAAATGACAGTAACGAGGATATTATTATATGATGAGTTGTTAAATGATTCAAAAGAGGAGATTCCAAAAGAGATTCCAGAAGATTTCATGTACGCTTGTATGCTTTGTAATAACGCTACCTTGAGTGGAGAGGAACAAACCGGAGATCCAACCGAAGTTGCTCTTTTATCTTTTGCTGATGAGCATGGATATAATAATGAACAAGTAAAGAAAAAATATGATAAATTATATGAGCAGCCATTTGATTCTGATCGAAAAAGGATGTCAATTGTCTGTAAAAAAGATGGAAAGCTTGTTTGTTATACCAAGGGAGCAGCGGAAGAAATGCTCGATTTATGTACCCATATTGTTGTTGGTGAAGAGGAAAAAGAACTTACTTATTCTGAAAAAGAAAAGATATTAGAAGAATGTTCTAAATTGTCAAACGAAGCATTGAGATTATTAGGAGTTGCAAAAAGAACTCTTTCTGGCTTGCCAGAATCAGACGAAGAAGATATCGAACAACATTTGACATTTATAGGACTTGTCGGTATGATCGATCCTCCGAGAGAAGAAGTTATGAAAGCGATAGAAACGTGTCATACTGCAGGAATTCGCGTTATTATGATTACAGGAGATCATAAATTAACTGCAATTTCTATTGCGAAGAAACTAGGAATTTTTAGGGATGGAGACAAAGCGATGACAGGAGAGGAATTACATCTCATTCCAGATCGAGAATTGAAAAAAAGAATTCCGAAAGTCTCTGTTTTCGCGCGTGTTACACCGGAAGATAAACTACGTATTGTCAATGCACTAAAGGCGAATAAAGAGATTGTCGCAATGACGGGTGATGGAGTTAATGATTCTCCAGCATTAAAAGCGGCAGATATTGGAATCGCAATGGGAAAAGTTGGAACAGATGTTGCGAAAAGTGCAGCAGATATGTTGTTATTAGATGATAACTTTACGACCATCGAAGTTGCGATTCGCGAGGGTAGACGTGTGTACCGTAATATTCAAAAAGTGATTCAATATTTACTTGCAGGAAACATTGCCGAAGTATTAACTATTTTTGTTGCAATGGTACTAAATTTACAAACGCCAATATTAGCAGTTCACATTTTATTTGTCAATTTAGTTACGGATACCTTACCTGCTTTAGCGTTAGGTGTCGATCCGGAAGGAAAGAATGTCATGCGACATAAACCGGTTAAGACTGGAAGTTTATTTGAAAAAGGACTTGTATATCGCGTTGTTTTCTACGGGGTATATATAGCGATTTTATCTTTAACTGCTTATCATATAGGACTTGAAGATAGCTACGAAACAGCGATTACAATGACGTTCTTAGTGCTTTGTTTATCACAGATCATACATGCTTTAAACCAACATTCTAGCACTGTATCTATTTTTTCAAAGGAACATCCAAAGAATAAATATTTATATGGAGCGATGATCTTATCT
This sequence comes from uncultured Mycoplasmatota bacterium, assembly GCA_937944975.1. GTDB lineage: Bacteria > Bacillota_I > Bacilli_A > RF39 > UBA660 > Fimihabitans. Next base: position 154,610 of record CALEBF010000014.1, read on the forward strand.
ACGTTATTCTTATTGCCAATTATATTTATTTCGCCGATTGCAAAATTTTTCTCAATTGTACCATTGACATCAAAAGAATGGATGATTGTGGGAGGACTTTCGGTTTCCCCACTGATCGTGGTAGAATTTGTTAAATGGATTCGTCGTAAGATGAAAAAGATTTAATACAAAGGATTCACAAACGATAAAGATCGTGATATAATGAATTATGGAATTGCCCTATAGCCAAGCGGTAAGGCAGTGGACTCTGACTCCATCATCGTTAGTTCGAATCTAACTAGGGCAGCCATAATGACATAAACCTTATTTTAATAAGGTTTTTCTTTCATGCAAGAGTGGTGGAATTGGTAGACACGCAAGCTTCAGGCACTTGTGGAATATTCTGTGTGGGTTCGAGTCCCATTTCTTGCACCATTATTTTAATAATGATAAAGAGAATAAAATGATAACAAAGAGCTTAAGAACTTTTCTAACAAAAGTCCCCGGAAATAACAGATAAACAGTGAGTAAAATTAGAGAAAAAATAAAAACAGCAACAATTGAATGACTGATATATCTATAAATCGATGTATAGAAAATAACAGTTAGATAGAAGTTGAAGAGTGAAAGAGGAAGGTCTATTGTTTTAAATAAATGAAGGAGGACAACATGAGATATTGTTATGATAAAAAATTACGTTGGGAATACTCAAAAAATGAGATGGAACTAGCAAAGCAGAAGAAAAATGGAATTTTATATGATAGTGAATCGCATAGATTTGAAGATTTTGATCACAATGAGATCGATATAACAGGGGAAGTCATCTTTCCACGTACTGGAGTAATTCAGATTTACGATCTATTAGATGAAATTATTCGACAAGAAGGAATACCTGCTTTTTCTAAAGAGGAGTTAGAAAAAATTAGAAAGTGGCCTGAATACGTTCAGACCAAAAGACTTAGTCATAGGTTGACAGGTAAAGATCTATTAGATGAGGAAGTTATCTCCCGACTAGAAGAGGTATATGGGACGGAATTTTTTTTGAAAACACTAGATAAGGATTTTAGTAGCGTTATTTCAATGGAACTTTTAAAAGATAAGGAATGTGCGTTTTATAAGACTTTGATAAATCATTCTAATACTGAGTTTTTTATCAGTGAGAAAGTAAACATTGAACAAGATCAATATGGAAAGAAAGAATATCGATGCTTTATCGTAAATGGAGAACTTTATAATATTTCGAGATTCACATCTCGAATACTACACAAAATCGAGCCTCATGTTTTAGAAAAAGTCCAAAAGATAGTAGCATCGCTGAAAGGAATATTTCCTCAAAATTACGTACTAGATGTTTTTGAATATGAATTAAATGGTAAGAAAGACTTAGATGTGATTGAATTTAATTCGATCGATTCCTCAGGGTTATATTTATATAATTCATGTATCGAAAAATCGGATGACCTATTACACACAGATCCAAATCATGTTGCATCAGAATTCAGAAGTTCATTAAAACATTGTACGAGTGAAGGAAAGATAGCGATCGATAGACAAAACGGATATTCTGTTTCGGGTGTTTTTTCAAATGATTTGTATAGTATGTGTACGTTTGGAGTGCTAGGTTTTAGAGTGATGGATGCTCATGTTTCGCCTAGAGATTTCGGACGTCATGAACCGATGATTGATCTAGTAAGTTTTGTAGTTCCTGTACAGTTTGACGATGATTTACATAAACCTTTGATGAAAAAGAAAACTGAATAAATTGATTAGAGACGTCGATCTAGTAAAGAATCGGCGTTTTTAATTGTCGATTTAAAAAGAAATAGGTAACACAACGACTGTTTGTTCGTTTTTTTAATAAATTATGTTATAATATCTGTGGAAACGGGAAAAAGAAAATAGGTGAGAGTATGGATAAAATTATAGTAAAGGGAGCACGAGAAAATAATTTAAAAAATGTAAGTATCGAGCTTCCAAAAGATAAATTGATCGTCATGACAGGCGTCTCTGGTAGTGGAAAAAGTTCTCTTGCGTTTGATACGATTTATGCGGAAGGGCAACGGCGTTATGTAGAAAGTTTAAGTGCTTATGCGCGTCAATTTTTAGGAGGAACAGAAAAGCCAGATGTCGATAGTATTGAAGGATTATCTCCAGCAATTAGTATCGATCAAAAGACGACGAATAAAAATCCGCGTAGTACGGTTGGAACGGTAACGGAGATTTATGATTATTTACGTTTGTTATACGCTCGTATTGGTGTTCCTTACTGTCCAATACATCATCGACCGATTACAAGTCAAAGTATCGAAGAGATGGTAAACCAAATCTTGAAATTGGAAGAACGTACGAAAATTCGCATTTTAGCTCCTGTTGTACACGGAGAAAAGGGAACACATAAGGATTTGTTTGACCGGCTTCGCAAGGACGGATATGTTCGTGTAATCGCTGATAATACTGAACATGATTTATCGGAAGAGATCGAATTAGAGAAAAATAAGAAACACAATATTGAAGTTGTGATCGATCGCTTAATTATGAAAGAAGATATTCGCAGTAGATTATATGAATCGATCGAAACGGCGTGTAAATTAGCGCACGGAAAAGTTTTAATCGACGTCATTGGTGGAGAGCCTATTTTGATGAGTGAGAGCTATGCTTGTCCGGATTGTGACTTTTCTTTACCAGAGTTAGAACCTCGAATTTTCTCATTCAATGCTCCATATGGGGCTTGCCCAGATTGCAAAGGGCTTGGAATTAAATTAAAAATTGATCCGGATTTCATTGTACCAAATAAAGATTTAAGTATTAGTGAAGGAGCAATTGTCGCTTTAAATATTAAAGACGAGAGTAATATCAACTATACAGAATTGTCAACTACCTGTGCATTTTATGGGATTGATATGAATGTTCCAGTACGTGAATTAAAGAAAAAAGACTTAGATATTATTCTTTATGGTTCTCCGGATCCGATTGAATTTCACTATGTATCAAAATCTGGAAATACGAGGAAGACAACACGACCTTACGAGGGGGTTATCACAAATTTAGAACGTCGTTATATGGAGACAAAAAGTGGTTGGATTCGTGATTGGATTGAAAACTTTATGACTGAACTTCCTTGTCCGACGTGTCATGGAGCTAGATTGGATGCCTCTGTTTTATCTGTATTAGTAGGAAAGAAAAATATCTATGAGATGACACAATTAAGTATTCGTGATTTATATGATTACTTGACAAATCTAAAATTAAGTAAAGAAAAAGAGGAGATTTCTCGTTTGATTTTAAAAGAGATTGAATCTAGGTTAAGCTTCTTAATTAACGTTGGGTTAGAATATCTTACACTCGATCGTAGTGCTGGAACGTTATCCGGAGGAGAAGCGCAGAGAATTCGTTTAGCAACGCAGATTGGATCACGATTAACAGGAGTATTATACGTACTAGATGAACCAAGTATCGGGCTTCATCAGAGAGATAATAATCGCCTGATCAATTCTATGTTAGAAATGCGTGATCTTGGAAATACATTGATTGTCGTAGAACACGATACCGATACGATGTTAGCTTGTGATTACTTAGTTGATATTGGACCTGCTGCAGGAGAACACGGTGGGGAGATAGTTGCACAAGGAACTCCTGAAGAGGTAATGAAAAATCCGAATAGTTTAACGGGAATGTATCTATCTGGAAAAAGAAAGATCGAAGTTCCGGAAAAACGACGTAAGGGGAATAAGAAATTTATCGAAATTAAGGGAGCAAAAGAAAATAATCTTAAGAATATCAACGTGAAGATTCCACTAGGTACGTTTACTTGCGTAACGGGAGTATCTGGTAGTGGAAAGAGTAGTTTGATTAACGAAATCTTATATAAAGCTGTCGCATCTAATCTATACAAATCAAAAGAAAAGCCTGGGAAATTTAGAATGATTAAGGGATTAGAAAATATCGATAAAGTGATCGATATATCACAAACGCCAATAGGCAGAACACCGCGAAGTAATCCTGCAACGTATACAGGAGTATTCGACGATATTCGTGAAGTGTTTACTCAGACGAAAGAAGCTAAGATGAGAGGATACGATAAAGGTAGATTCTCATTCAATGTCAAAGGAGGACGCTGTGAAGCTTGTTGGGGAGATGGTGTCAAGAAAATTGAGATGCATTTCTTACCTGATGTTTACGTTCCTTGTGAAGTTTGTGGAGGAACGAGATACAATCGTGAGACACTGGAAATCAAATACAAAGGAAAGAGCATTTACGATGTGTTAGAAATGCGTGTCGAAGAGGCAATCGAATTTTTCGAAAACATTCCAAAGGTAAAAGCAAAGTTACAAATGCTTGCAGATGTTGGATTATCTTATATCAAACTTGGTCAAAGTGCTCCTACTCTATCTGGTGGAGAAGCGGGAAGAGTAAAACTTGCAAAAGAGCTTCAAAAGAAGCCTACAGGGAAAAGTTTATTCATTTTAGATGAGCCAACAACGGGATTACATTCAGAAGATATTAAAAAACTACTTGTAATTTTGCAAAGAATAGTGGATAATGGAGATACAGTAGTAGTCATAGAACACAACTTAGATGTCATTAAAGTTTCCGATTATATTATCGATCTAGGTCCAGAAGGAGGAAATATGGGTGGAGAAATCGTAGCGACTGGAACACCGGAAGAAGTCGCAGAGGTAAAAGAAAGTTATACGGGTCAATATTTAAGACCGTTATTGAAAGGGTGAGAGGTATGAAATTTAAGTATATTATGACGAGAGATATCGTAGAGAGATTGATGAAAGAATCATATATTCGTATGAATACATTTTATTTATGTGTATATACAATTCTTTATTTAACGATTAGTATGAATTTGATTAAGTATAATTTAGGAATGGCATTCTTACTATATTTAATTGGATTTGTTATTCTGTTAGTCTTCCTCATTATCTTTAGTAAAATATTTATGAAAATGCATATGGCTAAAAGTGATAAACAGTCTAGCAAACGTTATGGAACCTTTGAATGTACGATCGATAAAAATGGAATTTTGGAAATTTTGAATGGCGAAGAATCTATGACACATTGGGATCAAGTGACGAAAGTGGTCAATGCTCGTTATATGATTCTAGTTTATACGACGCGCAGTGGAATTACAGTACGCTATCGTAGAGCAAACTTCAAAGATAAAAAAGAGTACGATAAAGTTGTTGAGACGATTCAAAAATATTGGAAAAAAGAGAAGGAAAGAAGAAAAAAAGAAGGAAAATAGAAGTTGTGCGACTTCTATTTTTCATTGTGTGAGAATGTAAAAATAGAGTGGAAACATTTGGTATCTTTTAAATTCATGATATAATACATAATATAAGGAGAGTGAAATATGACACCACATAATGAAGCAAAAAAAGAAGATATTGCGAAAACTGTGATTATGCCTGGAGATCCACTCCGCGCTAAATTTATCGCAGATCACTATTTAAAAGACGCCGAACTTGTAAATCAGGTACGAGGAATGTATGCTTATACAGGAACTTATAAAGGAAAGAAAATAACAGTCATGGCAAGTGGAATGGGAATGCCAAGTATGGGAATTTATTCGTATGAATTGTTTACAGAGTACGATGTTGATACGATTATTCGCATTGGATCTTGTGGAGCTTATACGAAAGATCTTAATTTATATGATGTGATCATCGTCGATCATTGTTATTCAGAGTCGACTTATGCAAAGATGCAGGCAGGATCTATGGATAAAGTTTTGTATGGAACACCTGCTGTAAACGAGCATTTAAAAGAAGTTGCTAACAAGATGAATTTACCTGTGCATGTTGGGGCTGTTTATTCTAGCGATGTATTTTATTACGCTAAGCCATTAGATTACAAAAAGTTATACACAGAAAAAGGATGCCTGGCTGTGGAAATGGAGAGCTTCGCACTCTTTCAAAATGCGAAAGTCTGTGGAAAACAAGCTGCTTGTGTTTTAACCGTTTCCGATAATTTAGAAACAAAGGAAGAAACATCTAGCATAGAACGACAAAAAAGTTTTACTAAAATGATGGAGTTAGTTTTAGAAAGTATCTTATAAAAACAAGAGTTTGACGTATACTAAAAAAGAGGTGACTTATGGAATACAAAAAATATGAGCTTTTACCATATCACTTACACGTGATTCATACTGAAAAATTCAAGACGGTAACGATCAAAATTTGTCTGAAACGACCTCTCGTTCCCAAGGAAATTACGATTCGAAATTTACTTGGAAACGTTCTTTTAGAATCTACAGAAAAGCATCCATCTAGAAGATATATGGGAATGATGACGGAAAATTTGTATGGCTTTTCTTGTCAGATGGATACGTATCGTTCCGGAAATTACATGATGACGACGTTGTCCACTAGTTTTTTAGATGAGAAGTATACAGAACCAGGAATGTTAAAAAAATCGATTCAATTTTTAATTGAAATTTTAAGTTGTCCAAATGTGCAAAAGGGAGCGTTTGATCAACATTCTTTTGATATATGTAAAGAAGGATTGAGGGTAGCAATCGAGTCATATGACGAAAATCCAGCGAGATATGCGAAACGTAGATTATTACAATCGATGGATGAGAATGCAACGTATGCTTGTATGCCTTGTGGAACACTTGAAGATTTAGAAAAGATTACGCCACAAAGTTTATATGAATATTATGAAAGCGTTATGAAGAGCGACTTAGTCGATATATTTGTATGTGGTAATGTGAATGGCGAAGAATTAAAGAATATGCTTTTATCTGAGTTTCATATCAAGACGATTAAGAAACCAGGAAAGAACCATATGATTACGCATAACAAATATCGAAAAAGATGCAAAATTACAAAAGAGTCGCGAGATATTACACAGAGTATTTTAATGATAGGCTGTAAACTCGATCATCCGACCGAGTATGAGCGTAAGTATGTCATGGGTCTTTACAATCATCTTCTCGGCGGTGGTGGAGATTCGAGATTGTATCAAACAGTTCGAGAGAAACATTCTTTGTGTTATAGTATTTATTCTTCTGCAAGTGGTGTAGATAACTTACTTTATATCCAAGCAGGAATCGATAAAGAGCGTTTCAAAAAAACGACGGAACTGATTCGCAAGGAAATGAAAAAAATTGCACTTGGAGATGTAAAAGAAGAAGAAATAGAAAAATATATCACGATGTATCTAGCTAGTTGTAAGGAAATAGAAGATTCTCCAAACGATCTGATTTCACTCGCGATGGCGCAAGAATACTTACATAATGATCCACTGGAAGTCAAAGAAAAAGAAGTGTTAAAACTTACGAAAGAAATGGTTGTGGAGTTTGCTTCAAAAGTAAAACTAGATACCATTTATCTATTGGAAGGAGAGAAGTCTCATGAAGAAACGATCACTCAATAATTTAGATTTGACAGTTTATGAAGAGACGCTTTCCAATGGGTTAAGAGTATATGTAATTCCAAAAGAAAATGGAAATGGAATATACGCAACCTTTTCTACGAACTTCGGTTCGAACGTAGAAGAATTTAGTGTCAACGGAAAGAAAAAGATGTGCAAGGTTCCATTAGGTGTTGCTCATTTTTTGGAACATCAAATGTTTGAACAGGAGGATGGAGTCGATCCAATGAAGTTTTTCGAAGATCGAGGTGCCATGACGAATGCATATACATCTAATACGAAAACGACATATTTATTTTCTGGGCCAGATCATTTTAAAGAAAATATCAACTATCTATTAGATTTTGTACAGAATCCATATATGACAGATGAAACAGTCGAAAAGGAAAAAGGAATTATCATTCAAGAATTGGGAATGTATGAAAATAATCCATATTTTAAATTGCGAAGCGGAAGTTTACTACAGACGTTTGTAAAACATCCGGTCCGATATAATATTGGTGGTACAGTAGAATCTGTAAAGAAAACGACACGAAAAGATTTATACCAATGTTATCATACATTTTATCATCCTACGAATATGTTCGTCGTCGTCTCTGGAAATGTCGATTCAAAAGAAGTGATTGCGATTATTATGAACAACCAAGAAGAGAAAGAACAAAAAGAAGTGCCTAAAATTACCTATAAAAAATATAATGAACCGGATCAATGTAAAAAAGAGTTTGGAAAGATCGAAATGGATATTACAATTCCAAAGATTTCGCTCAATTATAAAATGAATATATCACGCATGAAAGATTTGGATTTGCGCAGGTTCTTAATTTACATGGATATTCTATTTAACGTAAAGTTTGGAACGACTTCATTGTTCCACGAGAAGATGTTAAAGGAAGGAATTTTAACAGAGGAGTTGGATGTTGCAAGTGTACGAACGGATCAACATATCGTCTATATGATGTCTGCTGAGACCAAATACCCGGATCTATTGTTGAAAGCGATCAAGGAAGAATTAGAAGATCTCGAAATAGAAAAAGAAGAGCTAGAACGTAAGAAGCGAGTTTACTGGAGTTCTTATGTTTATATGACAGATGATATACGAGCAATCAACGGAAAAGTGATGGGAAATATCAACATGTATGGATACGTGATAGATGACGATTACGATGAGATCAAGAGTCTCAATTTATTAGAGATGAAAAAATATTTGAAAGTTGCAAACTTTAACCATTGTAATGTGTTTATGATTGAACCTCAAAGTAAAAAGTAAAAAAGGTTTCGGTTGAAATCTTTTTTATTTTCCTTTATAATGAAATTAGGATAGGTGAGCTTATGAAAAAAGGATTTACACTAATTGAATTGATGGCTGTCGTGATCGTTCTTGGGGTTTTAGCACTGTTCGTTGTCCCGACGATTGATAAGACGATGAAACAAATTCGTGAAGATGGTTATGAAGAGCAAATTAACAATATTAAAACAGCTGCAAAAAATTGGGGAGCTGACCATATATCAGAATTGCCAGCGGTTGGTGAAGATCTCTATATTACATTATTAGATTTAAAACAAGCTGGACTTGTCGATAAAGATATTACAAACCCTAAAACAAAGGAAAAGTTTCCAGATGATTTACAAATTAAGATTACAAATGATAATGGAAAAATTAAATATGAAGTGGTAGATTAAAGGAAAAGAGGAAAAATATAAAAAAGGATTTCTTTTTTCTTTTTTTTGTGGTAAAATGAAGTATAGTAAAGTGCAGGGTAGCGCACAAAGGAGGAAAAAAAGTGGGACTAAATTTAAAAAAATGGTTAAATGATGGTGATGATGCATATACAAATAGTGGGAGTGGAGATGAATACTACAACCTAAAACCAGAAGAAGCATTAAGTGAAAATGATGGTGGAACAAAAATGATTTTATTAGAACCACGTGCTTATTCTGAGTCTCAACAAATTGTCGATCATTTAAAAAATAGAAATACTGTCGTTGTCAATTTGAAGAGAGTTACGAGTGATCAAGCAAAACGTATTGTCGACTTTTTAAGTGGTACAATTTATGCGATCGGTGGAGATTTGCAGAAAATTGGTGGTGGAATTTTCCTTTGTACGCCAAATAATGTAAATGTTCAAGGTAAAATTACAGAAGAGACAGATGGAAAAGATATATACGATAATGACGATATCAATGCAGACTGGTAAAAAAAGATTGAAATGAGAAAAATAGTGTGTTACAATATGGCGTAACACCGAGAGGTGATGAGAGTGGAAAAATTTAATCGAACACTTCGTGGTTACGATCCTGTTGAGGTTAATCGCTTTCTCGATCAAGTAATTAGCCAGGTAGAGGGGTTAATTAAAGAGTTAAAAGTTAAGAATACACGCATCGCTGAGTTAGAGGCAATCGAGCAAGAAAATAAACGATTACGACAGAAGATTGAACAATACGAAAAGACAGAAGAAACGCTTAATAGAGCGATTATTATGGCGCAGAAGACTTCTGATCAGATGCGAATGAGTGCACGTCAGGAGAGCGAAGCAATGATTAACGAAGCAAGACAAAATGCGAATCGTATTGTCAACGATGCTCTATTAAAGGCAGAAAGAGCACAGGATGAAGCCGATATGCTAAAACGTAATGTCACTATTTTCAAACGTCGTTTAAGAGATATCGTAGAGGCACAACTAGAAGTTGTGGAAGATATAGAAAAAATTGATTTTTAAAGAACATGTGAAAGAGACGTTATAAAATGGAATTGATAGAGAGTCTATGGTTGGTGGAAATAGATATGAAAGTTTTATAAAGATCACTCTGGATGTTTCTTTTGGATAAGAAAAGAACGGTAACGCGTTATAGTTTTGAGTGTATACATATAAATTAAGGTGGTACCGCGGGTAAAACTCGTCCTTAGCAGGATGAGTTTTTTTATTTGATAGGAGGAGAGAATATGAAAGAGTTTAAAGAGTTGGAAAAGGGGAAAACAAGCGAAGTAGAACAAAAAATTCTAAAGGAATGGAAAAAGAAAGACATTTTAAACTTGACGATTGAAAATAGAAAAGATAACGATTCTTTTGTCTTTTATGATGGACCAATTTATGCGAATGCGAAACCAGGAATTCATCACGTTTTTGCCAAGACGATCAAAGACGCTTTTTGTAAATATAAAACAATGCAAGGGTACCATGTATTAAGAAAGATTGGACTTGATACGCATGGTCTTCCAATCGAAGTAAACGTAGAGAAGAAACTTGGTTTTAAGACAAAAGCAGATATCGAAAAGTTCGGTGTAGAAAACTTTTGTAAGGAATGTAATCAAGCAACAGCAGTTAATATCGATGAGATTAACTACGTAACAGATTGCATGGGACAATTCATCGATTGTGAACACCCTTATGTAACTTGTGAAAATGATTATATCGAATCTGAATGGTGGATCATTAAAGAAATGGATAAGAAGGGGCTTTTGTATCATGGAGATCGTGTATTGTGGTACTGTCCAAGATGTGGAACAGAACTTTCTGCAAACGAAGTATCACAAGGATATGAACAAGATGCAGTTAATACAGTTATCGTTCCATTTAAAATAAAAGATCGAGACGAGTATTTCTTAGTATGGACGACGACCCCTTGGACATTGATGGCAAATGTCGCATTATGTGTCAACACAAGTTTAGAATATGTCAAAGTCGATTCCAAAGGATACAAATTTATTTTGGCTTCTTCTTTAGCTGACGCGGTATTGGGTGAAGATTACGAAGTGTTAGAAACTTATAAAGGTACTGACTTAGTAGGAATCAAGTATGAACAGTTAATGCCATTTGTCGAAGTGAATGGAAAAGCATTCGAAGTAATTGCTGATGAATATGTTACTGCAGAAGATGGAACTGGAGTTGTTCATATCGCACCAGCATATGGAGCAGACGATAATCGCGTTTGTATGGAACATGGAATTGTAGTTGTAAATCCTGTCGGACTAGATGGATGCTACACGACTGGGCCATGGAAAGGTACTCTTGTAACAGATAAAGATTTAGAACTTGAAATTGTAGGATGGTTAAAAGAAAACGATAAATTATTCAAAAAGCAGAAGATTACTCACGATTATCCACATTGTTGGAGATGTCATTCTCCTTTGATTAACTATCCAAAACCAGCTTGGTATATCAAGACGACAGAATACAAAGATAAAATTATCGAAGCAAATAAAAAGATCAACTGGTATCCTTCTTACGTTGGAGAAAAGCGTTTTGGTAACTGGCTTGAAAACATGGTAGATTGGGGAATTTCTAGAAATCGTTATTGGGGATGTCCACTTCCTGTATGGACATGTGAATGTGGACATAAACATGTCATTGGTTCTTTAGATGAATTGCAAGAAATGGTTATGGAAGATGTCAATGTAAAAAAGATGGAATTACATAGACCTTACGTAGATGATCTACATATCAAGTGTGAAAAATGTGGTAAGACGATGTCTCGTGTCAAAGATGTCTTGGATGTTTGGTTCGATTCTGGAGCGATGCCATATGCACAATTTCACTACCCATTTGAGAATAAAGAGTTGTTTGAAAGTCAATTCCCAGCTGACTTTATCGCAGAGGGACTTGATCAAACACGTGGGTGGTTCTATGTATTGTTAGTTATTTCAACGATTATTTCTGGAGAGTCTTCATTTAAAAATGTCGTTGTAAACGATATGATGTTAGACGCACACGGAAAGAAGATGAGTAAGTCAACTGGAAATATCATCGATCCAATTGAAATTATGACAAAATACGGTGCGGATCCAGTGAGATGGTATATGCTTTATGCTTCTCCTGTATGGACGCCACTTAAGTTTGATGAAAATGGTGTCAAAGAAGTTTATTCTAAGTTCTTTAATACATTTAGAAATACATATTCTTTCTTTGCTCTTTATGCAAATACAGATCACGTCGATCCAAGAACGTTCGATGTTCCTTATGAAAAAAGAGAAGAGATCGACCATTGGTTGCTTTCTAAATATCATAAATTGTTAGATTATGTTACGAAATCATACGAAGAATACGATTTAAATAAGGTAGTTAGAAGTATTACAGATTTTGTAAATGAAGATTTATCTAACTGGTATATTAGAAGAAATCGTCGTAGATTCTGGGAAAGTGAACTAAATGATAGCAAGAAAGCGGTTTATAAGACAACTTATGAAGTATTAGTTGGACTATGTCAGATGATTGCTCCGATCGCATCTTATACAGCAGAGGAGATCTATACGAGTCTCGCTGGAGAAGAATCTGTGCATCTTAGCAATTTTCCAGCATCCAATCCATCCCTCATCAATGAAGAGATCGAAAAGAGAATGGATTTGGTAAGAAGCTTGATTTCTCTTGGAAGAAATGCACGTGAAGAAGCGAAGATTAAAGTACGTCAGCCAATTAGCGAAGTATTGTTAGATGGAAAGAACGAAAAGACAATCGGAGGATTAACTGATTTAATTAAAGAAGAGTTAAACGTAAAGAACGTCGTATATAAATCTTATTTAAGCGAATTTATGAACTTTACAGTTCTTCCAAATTACAAGGTTGCAGGACCAATCTTTGGACCGGATATCAAGTTGTATGCGGAAGCGTTAAAAAATCTATCAGTAGAACAGATCTTAGCGTTACAAAACGAAGACAATATCGACATTGAAGTGGGGGATATTCCATATAATATCTCTGCTGATATGGTCGTTATCCGCATTCAAGCAAAAGACGGATTCAACGTTCAGATGGAAAATAATCAATTTATTATCTTAGATACTGAATTGACACCAGAATTAATCGAAGAAGGAATCGCTCGTGAACTTGTATCGAAGGTGCAAAACTTGAGAAAAACGAAAGATTTTGATGTCGCAGATCGTATCGAGCTATATTATAGCGGCGATGAAGAATTTAAAAAAGCATTAGAGCATTTTGAAGAATTCGTAAAAGAAGAAACACTTGCTTTAAAATTAGTGGAACAGAATGATTTAAAAGATACATTCGATATCAATGGTCATGAAGTTCTCCTAGATGTAAAAAGAGTATAAAAAGACCTATCGATAAGATAGGCCTTTTTCTTCGTATGATAAATCGTAATGTACAGTTACGTGATTTTCTATTGCGTATTGTATTTCAGCGAATATTTCTTCTTTTTCATCGTGAAGTTCTCTTGGAGTAAAATCTAATACCATATGATGTAATTGATAGAGAAATGTCTGATATTCTGAAGCGTGGAACTTTACTAGATATGGTGTAAGCCAGTCTAGATTTTGTTTTTTTAAGTTATGTCTTAAAATAATTTCATATTCATTTAAATTAGGTTCGAAACTTTCTGTCGCAATATATTCTACTACGTTGCGAGGGACGAAATTAGAAATATCTGGTGTTGTTTCATAGGATTCATTTATAAGTCGAGCATTTTTAATCCAGTTTAGTTTTTCTTTTGCATCGTTTAGTTTTTCCTCTAACGTAAATTCGTTTGGAGTTGTTTGAAGCATATTTTCTAGATCGTTTAGAGAATAGAATTTTGAAAGGATTGGATAATGCTGTTGAAACCAATTCGTTTTATCGGTTTCATTCCATGTTTTAACTATATCCGCCATTGGATGTACCATGCAAAAAGCATAAGGTAACCATAAATCGTTCTTTTCTGGATCAATTCTGTTTTCCTTTAACCAATGACCAAATTTATCGGATGCGATATATTCGTAATCCTGTGGTTTACACATGACAAAAATCGTTTCTTTCTTTCCCATATTGAATCCCTCACGAATATATTATAACATATAAATTTCAATATCACATCTAATCATGACTTTTGTTTTTCATAAACTCCCGCAGTAACTTTGTAAGAGCTCTTTTTTCGATCCGAGAGACATAACTTCTAGAAATGCCCAACTGCTTTGCAATTTCCTTTTGAGTGATTTCTTTGTCATCCTTTAAACCGTAGCGTTTCTCGATGATCTCACGTTCACGTTCCGTTAAAATATGAATGTATTTCTTTAAATTTTCAATGCTGTTTTGTTGGTGTAAATCCATAGCAAAATCTGGTTTTGGTGTCTTTAGAATATCCAAGAAAGTAATCTCATTTCCATCTTTATCAAATCCTACACTTTCGTTGATACTGATATTTTTGTTGTTCTTTTTATCGCCTCGAAAATACATTAATATTTCGTTTTCGATACACCTCGCACAGTAAGTTGTAATTCTTGTATTGTGTTTGTAGGAATAGCTATCGATTCCTTTGATTAAACCGATCGTACCGATACTGATAAGATCGTCGGCATCCTCGCGTCTGTGGTCGTATTTTTTAACGATGTGTGCAACAAGTCGTAGATTGTGTTCGATCAGTTTGTTTCTAGCGTCTTGATCTCCTAAGCGCATTTTTTCTACGCATGATTCTTCCTCTTCCTTAGAAAGTGGCTCTGGAAAAATTTGATTAGAATAAGCCGCTGTCCCAATGGAAAGTTGAGAAAATAACTTTTTTAAAAAATCGAAAAACATAAATCACTTCCTAGTCGTATTGTATGATCTTTTAGAAAGTGATAGACCTATGGACAAAATAATAAAAAAGTGTTTTCTTTTTTTTATGATCATGTTATACTAATATATAGAATAGTAGAGGTGTGAAGATGAAGAGAAGGGACAAAGGATTTACGTTGATTGAGTTAATTGCGGTCATTGTTGTACTTGCCGTACTCACAGTGATTGTAGTGCCAATTGTCATTAAACAGATAACATCATCGAAAAGTAATTTGTACTTAAAACAAGTAGATTTAATCGAAAATGCATCCCAAAGTTGGGGAAATGAAAATGGAAATTTACTTCCAGGAACTGCAGAGGAGTTTGTATACCTTAGCATTGATGATTTAAATGAAGGAGGGTATATCGATCGTGACAACGTAAAAGATCCGAGAGACGGATCTCGAATGAATGGTTGCGTCGTTATTTCCTATAGCGAGTTATATCATCAAAATGTATACGAGTATAAAGAAAAACCATGTAGTGAATTGAATCCAGGAGGACTTCCAACAATTGTTGCAAAAGGAGGAAATCCACAAGGAGTGGAAGTCAATACTACGTATGTACTACCTGAAGTTACAGCGACATCAGATGATGGAACACCGCTAAAAGTAGAAGGACCGATCATCCGAGATAAGAATAATAAAGTTGTAGAAAAAGTTAGTACAGAAAGAATCAGGGATCAGTTTAAACTAACATATCGTGCGATGGATAAAGCGAGTGGAAAAGAAGCTGAAAAAAATATCAATGTAAAAGTCATCGATACGATTGCACCAGTAATCGAGGTAAATGGAAGAAAGTCGAGCCATACGATTACACATGAGATTGGAAAACCGTTCACTGTTCCGACACCGACGGTTACAGATAATAGTAAATTAGAGTGTAAAAATGATTCGAATAGTAAATGCCACTGGGAAGTAAGCTCGAATGTGAATCCGAAAGTCGTTGGAACTTACAATGTAACGTATACAGCTACAGATGATGGAGAGGATATGTCTGGACCAAATCCAAATACGACAGTATATATATTAACGGTTAAAGTAGTGGATTTATCAATTCCAGCAATTAAAGAGATCGTTCCAGATATTACAGAGTGGACGAATAAGGACGTTACGCTTACGATCATTCCAGAAGATAACGATGAAAAATTACAATATTCGTTTGACGATGGAAAGACATGGCAGAATAGTGATAAGAAGACATTTACAAGTAATCAAACAGTCACAGCGAGAGTAAAAGATTCGAGTGGAAATGTGTCTGAATCAAAATCATATACAATTACTAACATTGATAAGATACCACCTACATGTCAAACGACGGTAAATTATGGTGGACGGACATTGACATCTAGTGGATGGATCAATGCAAGTCAGACAAAGGTAACAGCATCTAACCCGATCGTCCTAACAGGAGTTTGTATCGATCAAGGTGGAAGTCAGTGTGTAGGAAACGTTAGTACAAATGTAACAGGTGAAACGAAAAATAGCGACGTATCGCCAGGTACAGTAAGAGACCACGCAGGAAATACTGCAAAATGTGCAACGAAGAACTTTAAAATTGACCAGTCACATCCTACTTGTACAGTAACTTCTTCAAGTACAGGATGGACGAAGAATAATGTTACACTTACAGGAAAATGTAGTGATAGTATTTCTGGATGTACTGGAGATGTGACAAAAACTTATTCGACAGATACGAATGGAAAATTCTCTCCGGGAAATGTTAGCGACGTTGCAGGAAATGTAACTGCCTGTGCAGCAACAGGAGAAGTTCACATAGATAAGACAGCACCAGGATGTAATATTAGCATCAATTATGGTGGAAGATCACTTACGACAGCAGATGGAAAAATAGAAGCTGGATGGGTCAATGCTTCTCAGAAGGCTGTAACTGCGTCAGATCCAATTGTCGTAACTGCTGCATGTAGTGATGGTGGAAGTGGATGTGCGCAAACAAGCAGTTCACAAAATGTAACTTCTAAAAGTTTTGAAGGAACGAAGACATTTACGCTAAGAGATGAAGTAGGAAATGAAACAAAATGTACGAGTGGAACGATCAAAGTAGATCAGTATCCACCATATACACCAATACAATCATCTATTAAAAATGGTGCGGGGCAAAACCTTGTCGGATCTGGTTTGATTACGATGAGCCCTTCTTCATTGGATACATCATGGAAGAATAGTAATAAAACATATACAGTAAGTATCGGTCGTTGGACGACGATGTGTACAGGAGATTACTACGCAATTGTTTCTTACAAGGATGAGGGACCATCTGGTCGTTTCGATGAGTTTAAATTTACTTCAAGTGTCGATTGGAATTCTAGCAGTACAGCTGGTTGTAGTAATGTAAAGCCGGGGGATCAAATCCCTTCATGGACAGATATTTCCTATGCATCTGATTCTACTTTTGCTGGATCTGCCGGAACGAAGACTTGTAATGGAGTAGGTAAATATATTGGTGCTTCTCATGGTACGACGTCATATCGTTCACGAGATCGCGCAGGAAATACTTCGGGAACATTGAGTATTACAATTAATTGGTGTACATAGTAAGGAGGGGAGAAAGTGAAAAAAGAACAGAAACAAATTATCTTATATATAGCAGTTCTCCTCGTCTTTATTGCTCTTATCTTTATACTTGCATTTGCATTTCGCACGAAACCAAAAACGAAAAATGATGTCGATCGAGAAAAGGAAAGAGAGACTGTGTTGGAAATTGCAACTGAAGAGATGGCTAGCTCAGGATATTCTACAGATAACTATCAATTAGAAGTAGAAAGGTATAATAGCGATGGAACATATGATGTTCGTATGTTACAGGATGGAGAGAAAACAAACTTCTATTATACGGTTGATCCGGATACGAAAGAAACGACATTTAATCTAGAGGTGCAATCGAACGCAAATAAGGAGAAAGAAAGGCTGGCTGAGTAGTATGGCAAGGAAGATGTCTAAGAAAAAATACGAAGAAATAAAAAAACAGACGAATCTTTACTTTGCTATCGGCGGAATCTTAATTGTTTGGATCCTAGCACTTACCTTTTCAACGTATCGAGCATTTCAAACAGATGTAGTAAAAGAGAGTATGTATTCGAAAGATGAACAGCAAATATTAAGTATGGTGGAGAAAAAACACAATCAAACAAAGTGTGAGTATTATATTAAATCGAAGAACAAAGATGGAACTTATACGGTTGCAGTGACGAATTATGACGAAGTTCATATCTTGTGTTATTACGTTGTAAATCCAGCGAGTAAGACAATTGCATATTATGAAAATTAAACAAAAGAAACTATGTTACGTTTGATGTACATAGTTTCTTTTGTTTTCTTTTTAATTTGTGATATACTAATGATAGGTGATACTATGAGAGAAAAAAATGGATTTACATTATTAGAGTTAATGGCAGTCATTGTCGTGTTAGCATTACTAACATTGATTATTTATCCACCGATCGAAAGTGCTTTGATTAAATCCAGAAATCAAAGTTATGAAACACAGATCAGTGAAATAGAAGAGGGAGCGAAGAACTGGGCTGCAGATCATGTTACGGAGCTACCAGATGAAGATAATAGTATCAAAGTGACGATAAAGGCATTAGAAGATGGAGGATACATTGCAGAAGATTTGATAGACCCTAGATATAATAAACCACTAGATGAAAATAAAGCTGTG
The DNA here is from genome assembly GCA_937944975.1 of uncultured Mycoplasmatota bacterium. Lineage (GTDB taxonomy): Bacteria > Bacillota_I > Bacilli_A > RF39 > UBA660 > Fimihabitans. The sequence continues at coordinate 173,173 of CALEBF010000014.1, forward strand.
ATAATTACAAATGTAGGAAATCAATATCAATATAAATTTGAAGATCGCTCTGATGAGTAAATAGATAGGAAAGGCATATATAGATTTTACGTTCTATATATGTTTTTTCATGAAAATATCTTTTTATTCCTTGTAAAAGTTGGTATAATATAATAAGGTGATACTATGAGTAAGACTAAGATTGTTGCGACGGTTGGCCCTTCTAGTTCTGAGAAGGATACATTAAAAGAGATGATTTATAATGGAATGGATGTAGTGCGTCTTAATATGACGCATGCAACGCATTCATTCTGTGATGATATTATACGGAAAATAAATGAATTAAATAAAGAGTTAGATACGAATGTAGCAATCATGATGGACTTGCAGGGACCAGATATTTGCATCAATAAGATAGAAGATGGGAAAGCTGAATTAGTAGATGGAGAAATCGTGCGTATTTACATGGATGATAGAGTGGGAAATGCGAAAGGTTTTTCAACGAATTATCATAAGTTATTACAAGAAGTAAAATATAATACGACGATTAAGATCGATGATGGAAAGATCGAATTAGAAGTCATCGATAAAGAAGAGGATGCTTTAGTTTGTCGCATTATACAAGGTGGGATGATTAGTTCACATAAAACATTAAATGTTATAGATACAATGCTTGATATGCCTTTTTTGAGTGAAAAGGATAAAGATGACTTAGCATATGCGAACGATCATAATATCGATTATGTCGCACTATCATTTGTGACGAGTGCTGAAGATGTGTTAGAAGTCAACGATATGTTGATTGATTTTGAAAATAACCATATGGGAATTATAGCAAAAGTAGAAGCACAACAAGCTTTAGACGAGATTGATGAAATTATCCGTGTAAGTGATGGAGTCATGATCGCACGTGGAGATTTAGGAGTATCGATTCCAATGGAGCGTATTCCAGGAATACAAAAATCGATCATCAGCAAATGTCATATCGCTGGAAAAATTAGCATCGTTGCAACGGAGATGTTATCTTCGATGGAAAATTCTATGAGGCCGACAAGAGCAGAGGTTTCCGATGTCGCAAATGCTGTTTTGGATGGTGTTGATGCGGTGATGTTATCTGGAGAAACGACGATCGGCATTTACCCAGTAGAGACATTAGGAATGATGGAAAAAATCATCGTATCTGCCGAGGAAGATATCAGTTATTATGATCTACTTGATAAAGCGATGAGAACAGAAAAGCAGGATATCACAGGATCGATTGCCTATAGTGTGACAGAATGTGCAAACAGATTAAAATGTAAAGCTATTTTAGCTCCGACCATGAGTGGATATACTGCTAGAAAAATGAGTCGTTTTCGACCGAGTTGCCCAATTATAGCGATGAGCCCGGATCGAGACACAGTAAAGTCACTTGCTTTATATTTTGGAGTACAGCCTGTATATATTAAGGACTTTAATAATTTTGATAAATTGATGGATATTTCTGTAAAGACTGCGCGACAATATGTCGACATGAATCCAGGGGATCGTATTATTATTACAGGAGGATACCCATTCCATCAAGTAAAGCATACAAATTTTATGAAAATAGAACAAATTGAATCGTAAGAAGAAAAGAGGGGATAAATATGTACCAATTGGGAGAACAGTTTCAATTACAACAGGCAGACGGAATCGCGAATAGTAAGGCTGTTTTAAAAGGAACAAAATATCGTATTACTGTCTTATCTGATATTTTAGTACGTTTGGAATACAGTGAAAATGGTACATTTGAAGATAGACCAACGACATTTGCATGGAAACGTAATTTTCCATCGCCACAATATCAAGTAAAAGAATCTAGTACACATTTAGAGATTACAACTTCACATTTTAAATTGACTTATAAAAAGGAAGCTCCATTTTTAGGAAGTGCTATGAATCCTACATCTAATTTAAAAATTGAATTGATTGGAACAGATAGAACATGGTATTTTCACCATCCAGAAGTTCGTAATTTTGGCGCACCAGGAATGGGATTTGATTTAGAAACAAGTAAGAATAAATTTCGCAAAGGACTATTTTCACCAGATGGATTTGCTTCAGTAGATGATTCAAATAGCCTAGCAATCGATGCTGGTGGAGACTTGGTTGCGAGAAATCCTGAGATAGATCTCTATGTGTTTTTGTATCATAATGATTTTGCAACTTGTCTAAAAGATTATTATCAATTAACAGGTTCTCCAGCATTGCTTCCAAGATATGCGTTTGGAAATTGGTGGAGTCGTAATATTACGTACAATGATCGGTCATTAAAAGAATTAGTGGATATGTTTCGAGAGAAGGAAATTCCACTGTCTGTATTAGTTTTAAATGAAGATTGGCATTTGAAAAAAGAAGTTAAGAAAAAAGAAATACATAGTGGTTTTACATTTAATAAAAATTTGTTTGCTGCTCCTTATAACATGATCCAATATTTACATTCAAAAGGAATCCGTTTAGGATTAAATGTCAATCCTGAACAAGGAATATTCGATACGGAAGAGTATTATCAGAAAGCACTGACGTATTTACCAGCCGATGAGCATGGCGTTATTTCATTTGATGTTTACAATCCTAAATTTATCGATGTATACTTGAAATTATTCATTCATCCACTCGATGCGCTTGGGGTTGACTTTTATTGGGTTGATTATCAGAATAAGGAAGCATGGAATAAACTATGGTTACTAGATCATTATCATTTTAATGATATGAAGAGAGACTATAAGCGTCGTCCAATGATTTTAACGCGAAATCCACTTGTAGCAGCACATCGTTATCCCGTCTTATATTCTGGACAAACGATCGTAAGTTGGGAGACGTTAAAACAAATTCCATTTTATAACTCCAGTGCTACTAATATAGGGGTAAATTATTGGAGTCATGATATTGGTGGATTTCATAAAGGGATAGAAGATAACGAACTATATACGAGATTTGTGCAATTAGGTGCTTTTAGTCCTATTTTGAAATTCGGAAGTGAAAAAGGAAAATATTATAAAAGAGAACCATGGAAATGGAGTGTTAAAACATATAAAATTGTAAAAGATTATTTAGAATTAAGACATCGTATGATTCCTTATTTATATGCAGAAGGATATAAATATCATAAGTACGGGATGCCGTTATTACAACCGGTTTTCTATAAGTATCCAGAGATGTATGATGATAATAACTATCGAAACGAGTATTATCTAGGAACAGAATTATTTGTTTGTCCTATTATTTCTAAGAAAGACTATGACATGAATCGAGTCGTACATAAATTTTATATGCCTGATGGAACTTGGTATGATTTCTTTACTGGAAAAAAGTTTCCAGGTGGAAAAAATTATGTATCCTTTTTTAAGGATCAAGATTATCCAGTCTTTGCAAAAACAGGGGCAATCATTCCATTTGGAAATCAGGACGACTTGAATGATACAACGCCACCAAAGAATATGGAAATTCATATTTTCCCTGGAAAAGATAATCAATACAACTTATATGAAGATGATGGAGTAAGCGATTTATATCGTAAAGGATACTACTTATTAACATCGATCGAATATAATTATCTCCCGAATAATTATACTGTGATTATTAGGTCTGTCGAAGGAAAAAGTGGAATTATTCCAGAACGTAGAAACTATAAGATACGATTCCGTAATACAAAACAAGCAAACGATGTCATCGTATATTTTAACGATCAAAAGATTCAATACAGTGCTTATGTAGAGGGACCTGATTTCATTGTTGAAGTTGAAAATGTTCCGACGATTGGTCAGCTTACTTTCAACTGTAAAGGAAACGATATCGAGATTGATGCGGTTCGATTGATCAACGAAGATATTGCAGAGATTATTAGCGATCTTCAGATCGAAACGGATATGAAAGAGAGAATCGATGCGATCTTATTTGGGGATTTACCAATTAAGAAAAAGAGAATTGCAGTTAGAAAGTTAGGAAAGCATGGGCTAGAAAAACGACATATCAAATTGTTCTTGAAATTATTAGAATATGTAAGTGAGGTTTAGAAAAATAAAATGGACACTGATTACTTAAGTAGTTGGTGTCCATTTCCATTTAAAAATTATTTAAAATTGGAGTATAGCCAATTTTAAATAAGAAAAGAGGAGGGGAAATCAAATCATTTTTAGAAACACTCAACGTAGAAGCTTCCTATATTATTTTGGATGATGATAGTGATATGGAAGAATTAACACCATATCTTATTTTGACAAGTATGAAAACCGGATTAACGGAGGAAAAGATGACAGAAGGAATGCAAAAATTAAAGAAGTTTTCTAAGCTGTAAGAATTGACAATGAATTTATCATGAAATAAAATACATGAGGGAGGAAAAAATGAAATCAAAAAAATTATTAGCAGTTGCTGTAGCACTATCGACAACTATGATGGGGTGTCAGGAAGAAAGTAGTAAGGAAGAAACCGTAGATCAGCAAGGAAGTTCATCATTTGTAATTGAAGGCGAAGTAGTAGAAGAAGGAGAAACGAAACAATTTGATGTCGGGAAACATATGTTTTTTGTTTTCTATTCAAACTTATTCCCTTCTCAAGGTTTTAGAGGAGATATAGAGATTCCTGAGGGATATGAAGTATTCGATGTGGAAAATGAAGGTGGAACCTACTATGTATGGTATCAAAATACAGTTCCGGTAGAAGTGACAGCGATTTATAATAAAGATACGGATAGATATGATTATTCGCAGTTTGGAACGCCAATCGAATTAGAAAAACAGAAAGTATATCAAAAATCGTAAGAAGCTTTTTCATAAAGGGTTGAAACTTACATAAATCTATATTATAATAATATTAGTTTTGAAAAACGAGGAAGAAGAGTAGTAGTTAAACTGGAATGCGTAGAGATGATGTGGCTGGTGAAAACATCACATATCCATTTGATGAACTCGCTTTGGAGCTGCCTTATGGCCGTTTGAACGCGTTAAGTGAAAGAGATCATAAAGTATTATGGAATTAAGGTGGTACCGTGCTTTTGCGCCCTTAAACATGATACTTTTTTATTTTAGGAGGGTTTATGGAAGAAGTTATTATATTTATTTTGTTCTTTCTACTGGTATATGGTATGTATTATTTATTTGTTATATCTCGTAAAAAGAAATTAAAACAGTACTATCAAAGTACGGAAGTACGCTATTTAGAGATGCGTTATCATATCGATTTAAAAGATGTTCCAATTCAAAAGTTAGCGAGAACGCTCGCATTGGCGAATGCAGTGATTATCAGTTTAACTGCGTGGATTGCTAGCTTGCTTCCAAATTTGATATTACAATTAGTCGTAGGGTTTATCTTGTTGATTTTATTTATCTTAATAGGATATCATTTTGTTGGAAAATATTATCAGAAAAAATTGGGAGAGAAAAAATAGGAGGATGAGAAAGATGTATGATTTTAAAAAGATAGAACAAAAATGGCAGTCTTATTGGAAAGAACATAATACGTTCGAGGCCAAGAACGGAAGTGAAAAGAAAAAATATTATATCTTAGTGGAATTTCCATATCCATCTGGAGCAGGACTTCACGTAGGACACGTTCGTAGTTATACAGCACTCGATGCACTCGCACGTAAAAGACGTATGGAAGGATATAATGTGTTATTTCCAATGGGATGGGATGCATTTGGAGCACCTGCAGAACAGTATGCGATCGCAAATCATATTCATCCAAAAGATGCCGTACAAGAAAATATTAAAACATTTAAAGGTCAGATTCAAACGATTGGAATTTCATTTGATTGGAATCGTGAATTTGCAACGACTGATGCCGATTACTATAAATGGACACAATGGCAATTTTTGAAATTCTATGAACATGGTCTTGCTTATAAAGCAAGAAAACCAATTAACTGGTGTCCAAAGTGTAAGACTGGTCTTTCAAACGAGGACTCTAGTGGGGGTGTTTGTGAACGTTGTGGAACGCCTGTCGTACAAAAGGAAAAAGAACAGTGGATGCTTCGCATGAGTGACTATGCAGAACAATTATTGGATGGACTTGATGATACGAAGTTTCAAGAGCGTACGAAGATCGCACAACGTAACTGGATTGGAAAGAGTACAGGAGCAGAAGTGGATTTTAAAGTTGCAGATACAGATGAAACTTTAACAGTATTTACAACGAGGCCAGATACATTATATGGAGTTACATTTATGGTTGTTGCTCCTGAACATCCGATGATTGAAGCGTTGAAAGATAGAATTCAAAATATGGATGCAGTACGTGCTTATCAAGAAGAAGCTCGTCATAAAAGTGCATTCGAACGTACAGAACTTGTAAAAGATAAAACAGGTGTTTGCTTAGAAGGATTAAAAGCAATCAATCCATTAAATGATACGGAGATTCCAATCTATATTTCAGACTATGTTATGATGGGATATGGAACGGGTGCAATTATGGCAGTTCCAGCGCACGATGATCGCGATTATGCCTTTGCTCGTAAATTTGATATTCCAATTATCGAAGTCATCAAAGGAGGTAACATCGAAGAAGCTGCCTATACTGGAGATGGAGAGATGGTCAACTCTGGAGTTTTGAATGGTATGACAAATAAAAAAGACTCTATCACTAAGATGATTGCATACTTGGAAGAGACCAAAATCGGACGTAAGAAAGTAAACTATAAATTGCAAGATTGGATTTTCTCTCGTCAACGCTTCTGGGGAGAACCAATTCCAATGATCTATTGTGAAGATTGCGGATGGGTACCAGTACCAGAAAAAGATTTACCTGTATTACTTCCAGATGTTGCAAATTATGAGCCAACCGATAATGGAGAAAGTCCACTTGCAGCAATTACAGATTGGGTAAATACACCATGTCCACATTGTGGTAAGATGGCGAGAAGAGAAACAGATACGATGCCAAACTGGGCTGGTTCAAGTTGGTATTGGCTTCGTTATATGGATGCTCACAATGATAAAGAGTTCGTATCTATGGATGCGATGAAATATTGGGGAAAAGTAGATTGGTATAATGGTGGAATGGAACATGCAACGAGACACTTATTATATGCTCGTTTCTGGAATCAATTCTTATATAATATCGGACTTGTTCCAAATAAAGAACCATTCGAAATTCGTACTTCCCACGGTATGATCTTGGGAGATAACGGAGAAAAGATGAGTAAATCAAAAGGTAACGTTGTCAATCCAAATGAGATCGTCGAGAATTACGGTGCAGATGCTCTTCGTACTTACGAGATGTTCATCGGTGATTATGAGAAAGAAGCTGCTTGGAGTACAAATGGATTAAAAGGATGTAAACGTTTCTTAGACCGTGTATGGAAGTTACAAGATTGCCTCAACGATAAAGATGGCTATACAGATGAAGTGTTGATCAATCAAACGATCCGCAAAGTCACAAACGATTTAGAGACGATGAAGTATAACACAGCTGTATCTGCTTTGATGATCTTAGTCAATCGTTTGGAAGAAGCAAAGACGATTACGAGAAATGATTTACGTACATTGATTCACTTGTTAAATCCAATTGCACCACATATCACAGAAGAGATGAATGAATTATGCGAGTTAGGTGCTCCATTATGCGAAAGTGCTTGGCCAACTTACGACGAAGCTAAATGTGAATCTGAAACATTTACGATGGTTGTTCAAGTGAATGGAAAAGTACGTGGAAAGATCGAAACAGGATCTGACACGACGAAAGAAGAGATGGAAAAAATTGCTCGTGAAATCGAAAATGTAAAGGCGCATATCGAAGGAAAAGAAATCGTAAAAACGATTGTCGTTCCTAAGAAACTTGTCAATATAGTTGTGAAGTAAGCAATTCTTTTGCTTACTTTTTTGTTGTGAAAAAAATTGTCAAAAGAGAAATAGTAGGGTATAATGAGATTATGTTCATGTAGCTCAGCTGGATAGAGTGCTTCCCTCCGAAGGAAGAGGTCGTGGGTTCGACTCCCGCCATGAACACCATGGGTGATTAGCTCAGTTGGTTAGAGCGCTTGCTTGACGTGCAAGAGGTCATAGGTTCGAGTCCTATATCTCCCACCATAGGAAAATTAGTCGAACGATTCGACTGAAATATAACAATCTGAAAACAGGTTGTTTTTTATTTACCGGTAATTTTGATGCTTGTATCAAAATATCTAGGGATAATTATTTTGACCAAATAAAATATAGTACTATAATCTTTTCGTGTATAGGAAATATTCAAATCAATGATATAATATATTCAGGTGGTAAATAATGATTGGCGATTATATGAATCAGGAGTCTTCTAAAAAAGAAATTACAGATATGATAAAGCAAGATCAGGAACTAATGCTTTATTTAAACGAAGATGGTGTTACTTTAGAGAGTCTAGCTAAATTAGAACAATTCCTATATTAGAAAATAAATCTCCACAACCATGTACAGATAGATTAGATGGAGTACTTTCTACTTGTTGTATTTGGCTCCATACTCATTCGCAAGAACAAATCAAGCAAGTATATGACAATTTAATTGTCTTAACAAACGAATATGGAAGTCCAGAGATCGGTTTTAAAAGCCAGGAAATAGCTGATAGATTTGTATCTATGGTTTCTATTTATGCAAAAGAGTTGCAAGGAAATAAAGATAAATATGTTATGAAATATGTTTCGGAAATTGTAAAATTGGCTGTTGCCCAAAAGCTTATAACTTTAAATGATTTATATGAGAGACCTGAAAAGGAAATTGTAAATGTCTTCACTAACAACTTTGCTTTATGGAAACTTTTTGAGGATGCAACAACTGTAACTAGTACCGAACAGGAACCTAATGGTTTTTATATATCTGTTTGTTCTAAAAAAAGAAATACAATCCCACTAGTAAATAGTTTTAATCAGATTAACAGAATTATAGAAGTTTCAGAAGAAACTAAGAAAATATATTCCGAGTTAGAAGATTATCGGAATACCAAATTTGCATACATAAAATCTTTAAACAAGTTGTAGATCTCTTCCTCAATCGCACTAGATTGAATCATGATTGAACTCTTTTAAAAAGTTTGAGCTTTTGTGTGAAATAGATATTTTTCTATATCATGAAAAAATATAGGATATCATATTGTTTGAGGATACTAAGGTATGGACAATAACTTAGCGCTTTTTAACAATAGCTATCGTAATCGCACTGATGGGTTCGTATCACTCTAAACAATGTATAAAAAAATAAAATTGGGAGATTATGAGCTGTGAAAAAAACTTGAGTATATTTTGTATTTTAAGAGAACGATTTAATGTTATTTCAGAACATCATAGTGGGCCAACCAAAAAAGAAAAATAATTGAAAAAGAGATATGTTATGTTATAATATATCCACAAGGAGGACTATATGAATCGAATGGGAAAAACAATTGTAGATACGGACGAGGAGAGATTCAATTTTGAAAATCAATCTGTAAAAGAGTATTTAACTTTAAAAGAACGTATCTATAAAAAGCTTGATGCATACGATCAGCTTATAAAAGAGTATTTGGGGTTAAAAGAGGCTTTAGAAATTATGGATAGAAAGGTAAATGAACTGAAACAAGAAGCGGTTGTACAAGAATACTTGTCTTTAAGAGAAAAGAGAGGAAAGATAACTGAAAGAGTAAATAGGATTAAAGCACTCTCAACAGAATTCACGGCATCAAAAGAAAATGATAATCAGCTATATTCAGAACCGGCGAATCTAGAAGAACCAGTTGGTAGTTTAACTTCTACACAGGAAAATTCAAAAATACCATATGATACATGTGATCATTTACAAAATCATAAGTTAGTTGATATTTCTTCAATAGAGTTTGAATGTGATTTAGAGTTAGCGCATGCAATATATACTAGACTGAAAGAAAAATATCCTGGAAGACCTGATGAGGCGATCGCTCGTTATTTCACAGCTGCTCTATACATGATACAAAAATATCCGGTAAGTGAAAAAAGAAAAGCAGGAAGAGCAAAAAGATTAGGATTAAATGAAGACTTTAATAAGTGGAAAATATCAATACGCTAAGTTTTCATTAACTTAGTCTTTTTTATTTTTAGACTTTGTAGATAAAGATCGATCTATGGTATAATGTAAGAAAGTAAGGAGCACATATATGAGGGAGTTTTTTGTAGATGAAGTTGCAGGAACTACGTTTACGTTATTTGGTCCACTTCATATCGCATTAATTTTATTTGTTGTGATCGGGCTTGGACTAATCTATCGTTACAGGCATCAAATTTATCATTTAAATGATCGAACAAAGAAGATAATAAAGTACGGCTTGGTTATAGTTCTTTATCTAAATATGTTGATCTATTATAATGGGTTTGCTTATTATGGTATTTATACTTGGAAAAATCATCTGCCAATTCACTTTTGTTATATTGCAAGTTTTTCTTTTATGATTGCTTGTTTACTACGAAAGAGAAGTTGGTATCATGTAATTTATTTTCTAGCTTTTATAGGACCATTGCCAGCAATTATTTGGCCTAAGATGGTAAGTAGTTTTGATTCATTTATTTTTTATCAGTGGATTATCAGTCACCATGTTTTCTTACTAGGAAGTTTCTTCTTATATTACGCATATGATTTTCATATTCAAAAGAAGGATTTGTGGAAAGTATTGATCGTAGCAAACATAGTATTATTATTTGCAACTGGATTTAATATGATCTTTAAAACGAACTATATTTTTTCGAGTGAGATTCCGGCACATGTATTTGAGTTATATCCATTTTTAAAATATTTTAACTATCCACTTTTAATATTAGAGATAACTGGAATGATTATGGTATTGATTGCATATATCCCAGTATATTTGAAACAGAGAGAAGATAAGAAGCAAGGAGAAATAGCATGAACACAGTAGATTTATATGCATATGAAAAAGAATTGTGGAAAAAGGGAGTCGACTATGTCGGCGGAGTCGATGAGGTAGGAAGAGGACCTTTGATCGGACCAGTTGTTACAGCATGTGTTGTATTACCACACGATTTTGTATTAGAAGGACTTACGGATTCTAAAAAGTTAACTGAGAAAAAAAGAGAACTATTTTACGATTATATTATGGAACATGCAGTATGTGTCAAAATAGGTATGTGTTCTCCAGAGAGAATCGATGAAATTAATATTTATCAGGCAAGCAAAGAAGCGATGATAGAAGCAATTGAAAAAGTTGCGAAAGAAATACCTCTTGGACACGTTTTAGTCGATGCGATGCCACTGGATATCGATATTGATACGACATCGATTATCAAGGGAGATGCGAAAAGTATTACGATTGCAGCGGCAAGTGTCATTGCCAAAGTAACGAGAGATCGTATGATGATAGAACTAGACCATAAATATCCAATGTATGGTTTTGGAAAGCATAAAGGATATCCGACAAAACAACATCTAGAAGCAATTGAAACGTATGGATTAATCGACGGATATAGAAAGACGTATGGACCAGTAAAGAAGATATTGGAAGGAGGAAAAAAATGAAACCTTTTATCATATCACACGGAGGAGATATCGATGGAGCAAGTCCTGTCATATTGTGTAATATGGTGTTTGGACATGTGGATCACGCTCTAGTAGAAGTATCGGAAGTTGCTGAATGCGTGAAGTCTTTTTTAGAAAACCCGGAAAGTCAACAGTACGATATGTTGTATATTACTGATTTAGGACTTCCAAAAGAGACTTGTGAATTATTGCAGAATCATAAAGAGTGGAGACATAAAGTACGTGTCTTTGATCATCACGCAAGTAATTTGTTTGTTGGAGAGTATGACTTTGCTACCGTTGTTGTGACGGATGCAAATGGAGTGGATCAGTGTGGAACGACTTTATTCTATCAATATTTAAAAAGAAAATTTCCGGATGTTTTCACACATAATACTGCATTAGAAGAATATGTCGAACTTGTAAGACAACTGGATACATGGTGTTGGTTTAAAAACGGAGAAATCAGAGCTAAACAGTTGGGACAATTATTCGACTTATATGGAAAAGAAAAATATATCGAATGCTACACGGAAAGATTAAAACAAGTACATCATTTCTACTTCAGTGAGTTTGAAGAGCAACTTTTAGAAATAGAAGAGTTACGAATTCAAAATTATGTTGCAAAAAAATCAAAAGAAATGTGGAAAGCAACGATTGATGGACATCCGGTTGGTATCGTCTTTGCAGAAAAATATCGCAGTGAATTAGGTAACGAACTCGCATTACAGTATGAAAAAGAAGTTGATTTTATCGCAATTGTAAATGCAGGTGGAGGAGTAAGCTTCCGCAGTTGTAACGATAAAGTAGATCTAGGAAAATTAGCCAAAACATATGGTGGTGGCGGACACAAACGTGCGAGTGGTTGTGAAGTACCAGAATTAGCTAGAATATCATTACTAGAAAAAACTTTCCCAGGTATTGAAAAGATAGAGAGGTTAAAAGAGAATGATGAAAATTAATTCTGTTGTCGTAGGACCTTTAGAGGAAAATTGTTATCTATTAGAACAGGGTGAGGATCTTTTGATCGTCGATCCTGGAGATGAAGCAGGTAAGATTATCGATGCGATTGGAAAGAGGAATGTACATGCGATTCTCATTACACATCGCCATTTCGATCACGTAGGAGCATTGGAGGCACTTGTATCAAAATATCATGTTCCAGTCTATGATCGAGCCTGTTTAGAGGAAAAAATGTATCAGATTGGGCCATTTAAGTTTCAAGTAGTATTTACACCTGGACATTCCAGTGATTCTGTTACGTATTATTTCGAAGAAGAAAAAGTGATGATGGTAGGAGATTTCGTATTTTATAGAAGTATCGGCAGAACAGATTTAGAAACAGGTAGTATGAAAGAGATGCAAAAGAGTATCGAAAGATTAAAACAATATCCAGATGATACTACGCTATATCCAGGACATGGACCTAGAACTTTACTAGGAAGTGAAAAACGAGAAAATTTATACTTTTAAAAAGAAGACGAGTTATTGCTCGTCTTCTTTTCTTACGTAACTATCACACATCGTAGCTTCTTTTTCCTCTTGTGGAGCACAACTGCACACTTTGATTTCGTTTAATTTGCAATAGTTACTGTCACAATGATTGTATTTACAATCTTGTACATCACAGTGAATATGTTTATTTGTATCTTGTTTCATAAGAACCTCCCATCTTTATTGTGGGAGAGTTTTAAAAAAATATACATAAATTGTTTTTTGCATTCATAGGATCATGATAGGTGATGATATGGACAAGATTCGAGTTGGCATACCAAGAGGATTATTCTATCAAGAGTTTCACACGAAATGGAGATATTTTTTCGAACATCTCGGTTGTGAAGTTGTGGAAAGCGAAAAAACGAATCAACAAGTGATCAAAAATGGAAAACGACTAGCAAATGATGAAATGTGTCTATCTTTTCAGACCTATCTAGGACATGTAGCTTCGTTAAAAGGAAGAGTAGATTATATCATCGTACCACGGATCGACAATTACGGAACTGATTTACAGACGTGTACGAACTTTTTAGCAGCTTACGATATCGTTAAAAATTTAATCGACATTCCCTTGTTGCATTATAATATAGATTACGAAAATCACGAGACTGAGAAAAAAGGATTTTTCAAAATGGGAAGAATGCTTTCTAAAAGTTATCCGGAAATTAAGAAGGCATATTCTCTTGCTTGTAAAATGGATGCGATGATTCAGAATAAACAAATTTCTAAGAATTATAATCGTATGAGTAGCAGTGGATTTAAAGTATTAGTAGTTGGACATTCATACGTTTTGCACGATGATTATTTTATGAAATCGATTGCGGATCAAATCGAAAAGAATAATGGAGTCATAATTTATAGCGATGAATTTGATGAAATGATAGCGAGAAAAGCTTCAGAAAAATATAGTCGTGAGCTTTACTGGAAATATCAAAAAGAGGCGATTGGATCGATCGCATTATTAGAAAATCAAATTGATGGGGTGATATTTATTTCAACTTTTCCATGTGGACCAGACTCATTGGTAAATGAACTTGTCATGCGAAAGCTTCATTTACCACATTTAAATTTAGTGATCGATGATATGGATGCGACAGCAGGGATAGAAACTAGAATAGAAAGTTTTATGGACATGTTATATGAAAGATAAGAAAAAAGTTATTTCATTTCCACATATGGGAAATTATTATGTCCCTGTGAAGTACTTACTTTCGCATGTATTTCACTGTAAAATTTTAGTTGCTCCTAAAATTACGAGTCGTACAATTGAGTTAGGTACGAAATATAGTCCAGATTTTGTTTGTACACCATTTAAATATACCTTGGGAACTTTAATAGAAAGTTTAGAAAATGGTGCTAATATTCTACTGCAAGCAGGCGGTGGCTGTAAGTATGGTTACTATAGTGAATTACAGATTGAAATATTAAAAAGTTTAGGATATCAATTTGATTATATAAATTTAGTAAGTAAAGGAAAAATGAATATAAGACGTATGTATCGTATGGTAAAAAAGATCGATCCTGAGTTTCAGATCCGTAAGTTTTTAAAGTATGCACGGATTACAAAACGAATGGTAACATATATGGATCACTTTGAAGATGAGGTACGCAAGAGAATTGGGTTAGAAAAAGAAGAGGGAAGTTTTGAAGGTTTGGAACGAGAGATGTTGCGCAAATTTTCGAAGGTAAAAAATATGGCACAATTAAAACAAAGATATAAAGAATATATGAAGAAGATGTATGCACTTCCATTAAAAGAAGAACTTCATCCAATTCGCGTTGGTGTGATTGGGGAACTTTATACTTTGATGGAGCCATTCTCTAATTACTATTTAGAAAAAGCATTAGCAAAGTATCATATTTCTATTAAGCGATTTACGAATGTAAACTATTTATTGTTTCAAAAGAAACACCATATAAAATATTTGTTACGTTTCGCATCTCGATATATTAAATATAAGATGGGTGCGGATGCAGCAGACAACATCGCATGGGCGAAGTATCTATGTGAAGAAGGCTATGATGGAATCATTCATATTAAGTCATCGTTTTGTACTCCGGAAATCGGT
Organism: uncultured Mycoplasmatota bacterium; assembly: GCA_937944975.1. GTDB lineage: Bacteria > Bacillota_I > Bacilli_A > RF39 > UBA660 > Fimihabitans. The sequence goes on from CALEBF010000014.1 coordinate 188,192, forward strand.
GCGATGCCGATTATTCAGAAAGTCTGTCATGACTATGATGTTCCCGTAATCTTTTTTACGTTTGATGCTGGAACGACAGAAGTAGGAATCGAAACGAGATTAGAAGCGTTTTACGATATGTTGAAGGAAAAGAGGAAGGAAAAATGAGAAAAGGGTATTTAGGGATTGATATCGGAAGTATTTCTACAAAAGCAGTCGTCATCGATGAAAATCATAAGGTTGTTGCGTCTTCCTATATATGGACGGAAGGAAATCCTACAGAAGCTGTTAGAAAATTGATGAAGTTGATTCAAAATGAATTGCCAAAAGATTACGCAATTCATGGAATTGGAACGACAGGGAGTGCTCGAAAATTGATTGGGCTTTTGATGAATGCGAATGTCGTGAAAAACGAAATCACGGCACATGCGAAGGGAACGTTATCACGTTATCCAGATGCACGGACGATTTTAGAAATTGGTGGGCAGGATTCTAAGATTATCTTGTTGTCGAATGGAAGACTTGTCGACTATGCTATGAATACGTTATGTGCAGCAGGAACAGGATCCTTTTTATCGAGCCAGGCGAAAAGACTCGGTATCGGTATCAACGAATTTGGTAAGAAGGCATTACGTTCGAAAAATCCTGTCAAAATTGCTGCAAGATGTACAGTGTTTGCCGAGTCGGATTTGATTCATAAAGCGCAGATTGGATATGCGAAAGAAGATATCGTTGCTGGCTTATGTCGAAGTATCGTCTTAAATTATCTGAACAATGTTGGCAAAGGAAAAAAGATTGTAGGGCCAGTTATCTTTCAAGGAGGAGTTTCTAAAAATGTGGGAGTCGTAAAACAATTTGAAGAAATTTTAGGGATGCCTGTGATCGTCGATCCGGATAGTCATCTCATGGGAGCGATCGGAATTGCGGAACTTGCGATGAGAGAAAAAAGCGATCAAGTATTTTCTTTAGATATGCGCGATGTTTCGTTTGAAACCATTGGCCGTGAGTGTAAGAAATGTCCGAACCATTGTGAAGTTTTAAATATTTATAAAAATCACACACTCGTCGATACGTGGGGAAATAAATGTGAGGCTGGATTGAGAGAATAAAAGGAAAGAAAAGAAGAGTGTAGAAACATAATAATAGAGTTGACAAAGCAAAATTTATAGTGTATAAATGAGTGGTATAAAAAAAGGAAGTGATTAGGTGGCAAAAAATTTAGTCATTGTGGAGTCTCCTAGCAAATCGAAGACAATCGAAAAATACTTAGGAAAAGATTACAAAGTCGTATCGAGTAAAGGTCATATTAGGGATCTTGCGACGAGTGGAAAATATGGATTAGGTGTCGATATCGAAGACCATTTTAAGCCGAAGTATACGACGATCAAAGGAAAGAAAAAGACGATTGATGAATTGAAGAAAGATGTAAAAAATGCAAGCTTTGTCTATCTCGCAACCGACCCCGACCGCGAGGGAGAAGCGATCAGTTGGCATTTATATGATACGTTGGGATTAAAAGAGAACAATTACGATCGTGTCGTATTCCACGAGATTACGAAAAATGCGGTATTAGACGCATTTCAACACGCACGTAAAATCGATCAAAACCTTGTAAATTCACAAGAGACTCGCCGTATTTTAGACCGTATCATCGGATTTCGTTTGAGTAAGTTAATGCAGGCGAAAACTGGTGGAAAGTCAGCGGGAAGAGTACAGTCTGTCGCACTTAAACTAATCGTCGATCGCGAACGTGAAATCGAAGCATTTCAAGCGAAAGAATACTGGACAATTCATGCACACTTTAAAGAATTTGATGCGGATTTATTTCAGAAGAACCACAAAGACTTTGAAATTCATAATGAGATAGAAGCAAACGAGGTATTGGATCAACTTTCCAATGCGTTTAAGATAGAGTCAGTCGATAAAAAGGTAAAAAATAAGAAGTCAAAGTTGCCTTTTACGACAAGTACCTTACAACAGGACGCTTCGAATAAATTAAATATGAATGCAAAGAAAACGATGAGTGTTGCTCAGAAGTTATACGAAGGAATTGAATTAGCAGATGAGACAGTCGGACTTATTACTTATATGCGTACAGATTCTACTCGTTTATCGAATGAGTTTATCGGTAGCACTTATCAGTGGATAGAAGCAAAGTATGGAAAAGAATACTTAGGGTATGTTAAAATGGCAAAGAAGACGGAAAATGTTCAGGATGCCCATGAAGCAATTCGCCCAACAAGCATTGAAAGAACGCCAGAGAGTGTAAGACCATACCTATCTGATGATGAATTTAAATTATATCGCATAATTTATTATAGAGCTTTGGCTTCTCTGATGAAAGATGCGAAAACGGAAAACACGACTGTGATTTTAGACAATAATGATTATCAATTTAAGGCAACTGGACAAGTCATTGTCTTTGATGGATATTTAAAAGTATATCAAGATTATGAAGATACGAAAGAAAATACATTGCCACCATTAGATGAATATCAATCAAGTGTGATCGTATCTAACGATATTACAAAAGAACAACATTTTACAAAACCACCTGCACGTTATACAGAAGCTAAATTAGTAAAAGCTATGGAAGAGCTTGGAATTGGTAGACCAAGTACGTATGCTACTATTATGGATAACATAAAAACGAGGGGATATGTCACAATAGAGGAAAAAAAGTTTAAACCAACAGAAATTGGGTTTGAAGTAACAGATCGTTTACAAGAGCACTTTTCACACATTATAAACGTAAAATATACTGCTGCTATGGAAGAGGATTTAGACGAAATTGCGGAAGGAAAAAAGGTTTGGTATCAAACGTTGGAAGAGTTTTATAAAGATTTTGAACCTGCTGTAAAAGAAGCATTTGATCAAATGGAAAAGAAGGAGCCAGAAAAGACTGGGGAAACTTGTCCAGAATGTGGAAGCGATTTAGTTGTCCGAAAAGGTCGCTATGGGGAATTTATTGCTTGTAGTAATTATCCAGAATGTAAATATATCAAAGCTCAACCGAAAGAAGAAGTGGTTATATGTGATTGCCCAAATTGTGATGGAAAAATCATTGAACGCAAGAGCAAAAGAGGGAAACTTTTCTATGGTTGTAACAATTTTCCGAAATGTAAAACTGCCTATTGGGATCGTCCTACAGGAGAGAAATGTCCAGAGTGTGGAAGTATGTTGACGGAGAAGAAAGATAAAATTAAATGTAGCAATTGCGATCACGAAAAATAGTCCCGTGAGGGACTTTTTTTTTAAATAATTAAAATTTATTTTATTGACGAAATATTTATCGTATAGTATACTTGAATTATAGTAGACTATACGGAGTGATTGCAATGAAAGTGAATAGAAGAGGGTTTACACTAATAGAAATTTTAGCTGTAATTGTTATTTTAGCAGTGCTTGCTGTGATTACAATTCCTATTGTGATGGGAATTATTGAAGAAACAAGAAAAAATCGTTTTTTAGAAAATGTTAAATCAATAGTTACATCTGTAGAACAGTACAATAGTGAACATGATATGAAAGCAATTGGACAATATGTAGTGAATCAAACAGATATTCAATATATTGAGGATAAAGCGTTTGATACAAAAATGATTCCTGTCAAAGGAACGTTTGATGGAAGCGGATTAATGTCTTTAAATAAGTCTGGGGTAGTTCGTCTACAAGTAGAAAATGATACTTGGTGCGTATTTGGAACTAATAAAGATTATAAAATAGAAAAAGGAAAGTGTAGCGAAGTTGCAAATCCATTATTACCAGTATATAAGATAGATAAAGTTGGATGGGCTCCGAAAAAAACAGTAACAATTGTTTATCCAGAGCGAGAAGAAGGATTAATTTTTGATTATAGTTTAGACGGTGGTAGAACTTGGATTGTAGTAAAAACAGGAAACGAAAAAAAGATTGAGTTTACTCAGCCTGGAGCTATCATTGCAAGAGTATATGATGGATTATTTTATCAGACGGCAAGTACATTTCAAGTGACTCAGATTGATTCAACGCCACCTGAAGATGTTGCAATTGCTGTAACCAAAAAGACGTCAAATAGTATTACTGTCACAGCGACAGGAGAGGATAACGAAAGTGGAATTAGTACAATTTACTATAGCAAAGATAATGGTGCAACATGGGAAAATGGTGGATCTGAAAAAACTTATACTTTTAAAAAGCTCAGAACAGGAAATTATCAATTAAAAGCAAGAATAGTAAACAATGCGGGGTTGGAGACGATCAGTAGTACAATTAGTGCCTCAACGAATGAAATTATTCCACCAACTTATGCAGTAGATAAAACGGGATGGCAACCAAAGAAAGTTGTAACTATTACTTATCCGACGAGAGAAGAAGATTTTGTATATCAGTATAGTTTGGATGGAGGAGAAACATGGAAAGAAGTTGCCAGTCCAGAAACAAAGCAGCAAATTACATTTACAGCAAATGGAACGGTAATCGCAAGAATTACAGATGGAGTCAACTATAAAACGGCAAGTAGTTTTGCAGTTACTCAGATCGATACTACTCCACCAACATCAGTGATTGCTATGGGTGGAAGAACAAGTAATTCGATTACTTTAAAAGCAACATGTACAGATGATAAATCAGGTATCAGTAAGATTGAATATAGTAAAGACAATGGAAAAACATATGTAAACGGTGGAACAAAAGATACTTATACATTTAGTGGTTTAACAGAAGGTTCATACTATTTTAAAGCAAGATGTACCAACGGAGCAGGTTTGATAAGCGAGAGTGCAACACTTTCTGGAAATCCATTAGAGTTAATTACACCAACGTATGCAATTGATAAGACAGGTTGGCAACCAAAGAAAGCTGTAACGATTACTTATCAAGCAAGAGAAGCAAATTATATATATCAATATAGTTTAGATGGTGGAAAAACTTGGACGACAGTATTAGAACCATTAACACAACAACAGGTTACATTTACATCAAATGGAACATTGATAGCTCGAGTTACAGATGGAGTTAACTATAAAACAGCAAGCAGTTTAGCAATTACTCAGGTTGACTCATCTGCGCCAAGTGCTACTGTATCAGTAACGAGTAAAACAAGTAATTCTGTCAATCTTGCTGCGTCATGTGTGGATAGTGAATCTGGCATTACTAAGATTGAATATAGTAAGGATAATGGAAGCAGTTATGTTTCTGGCGGAACTAATACAACTCATAATTTTACTGGGCTAAAGACAGGAACATATAATTTCAGGGTAAGATGTACAAATGGATCTGGATTACAGACAGTATCTCAGGCCGTAAATAGCGCTACGAATACGATTGGAACTCCAACATATGCGATTGATAAAACGGGATGGCAAACAAAAAAGATTGTAACGATTACATACCCGGCAAGACAATCTAATTTTACATATCAATATAGTTTAGATGGTGGAAGAAATTGGACGACAATAGCAAGTCCAGCCACTACGCAGCAATTAACATTCACATCAAATGGAACCGTGATTGCTCGGGTTACAGATGGAGTCAATTATGTAACAGCAAGTAGCTTAGCGGTGACACAAATTGATACGACCGCACCAACAGCGACACTTGCAAGTACTTCTAAGAAAAGTAATGCGGTATCATTAAAAGCAACTTGTACAGATAATGAATCTGGAATTACGAAAATCGAATTTAGTAAAGATAATGGCTCTAGCTTTGTTAATAGTGGGGTAAATGCAAATTATACATTTAGTGGATTGAAATCTGGTACATATAATTTTAAAGCAAGGTGTACAAATGGTTCAGGATTACAAACAACAACTTCAACATTGTCCGTAGCAACTAATGTGATCACACCACCAACTTATAAAGTGGATAAAACGGGGTGGCAAACGGAGAAAATTGTTACTATCACATATCCAGAAAGAGAAAGTCAATTTGTATATCAATATAGTACAGATGGTGGTTCTAGTTGGAAGACGGTAGCAAGTCCGGCAACAACACAACAAGTTACATTCACTTCAAACGGAACAGTAATCGCGAGAATTTATGATGGAACAAACTATGTGACAGCAAGTTCATTTGCAGTTACGCAAGTAGACCCAACTGCACCAAGCGCAGTTGCAGCAGTATCAGCGAAAACAAGTAATAGCGCTACAATCAAAGCAACTTGTACAGATAGTGAATCTGGAATTACCAAAATTGAGTACAGTAAAGATAACGGAAGTACTTTTGAATCTGGTAATACTAGTACAACTTATACGTTTGGCGGATTAAAAACTGGAACATACAATTTTAAAGTAAGGTGTACAAATGGTTCAGGTTTAAAAACTGTATCTGCAGCAGTCAATGGAACAACTAATGCAATAGGAACTCCAACGTATTCAGTTAATAAAACAGGATGGGCGACAAGCAAGGTTGTTACTATTACATACCCTGAGAGACAGTCTAACTTTACATATCAGTATAGTTTAGATGGAGGAAGAACTTGGACAACAGTAGCAAGTCCAGCAACAACAAAGCAAATTACATTTAACGCAACCGGAACGGTAATTGCTCGAGTTACAGATGGAACGAACTATGTAACAGCAAGTTCATTTGCAGTTACGCAAATCGATACAACACAGATCGCAGCTGCGGTAGCAGTAACTGGAAAGACTAGTAATTCTGTAACACTTGCAGCAACATGCTCAACAGGAGATTCAGGAATTGCTAAATACGCATACAGTAAAGATAATGGTGGATCATTCGTTGATGCTGGAACGAATAAAACTTATACATTTACAGGATTAAAAACTGGAACATATAATTTTAAAGTAAGATGTACAAGTGGTTCGGGTATTGTTGGAACATCAAGTGCAGTTAGTGCAACTACAAATGCAATTGCAGCACCAACTTATAAAGTGGATAAAACGGGATGGCAAACAAAGAAAATCGTTACCATCACATATCCAACAAGAGAGTCTAATTTTACATATCAATATAGCACAAATGGAGGATCTAGTTGGACAACAGTAGCAAGTCCAGCAACAACACAACAAGTTACATTTACAGCAAATGGAACAGTGATAGCTCGAGTTACAGATGGAACAAATTATGTAACAGCAAGTTCATTTGCAGTTACGCAAATCGATACGACTGGGCCAAGTGCAGTTGCAGCAATATCAACGAAGACAACAAATTCGATTGCAATTAAAGCGACATGTACAGATGAACAATCAGGAATTACAAAAATAGAGTACAGTAAAGATAATGGAAGTAGTTATGTCTCTGGTGGAACCAATACAACTTATACATTTACAGGATTAAAAACTGGAACATATAACTTCAAAGTACGATGTACAAATGGTTCGGGAATGACAGCAGTATCAACAGCAGTGAGTGGAGCTACTAACTCAATTGGTACACCAACATATGCTGTGGATAAAACAGGATGGCAAACGAAAAAAGTTGTAACGATCACATATCCAGAAAGACAATCTGATTTTACATATCAGTATAGTTTAGATGGAGGATCTAGTTGGACAACAGTAGCAAGTCCAGCAACAACACAACAAGTTACATTTATTTCAAACGGAACTATCATTGCTCGAATTACGGATGGAACGAACTACGTAACAGCAAGTTCATTTGCAGTTACACAAATCGATACTTCAGCTCCATCAGCAACAGTCGCGGTAAGTTCAACAACGTATAACAGTGCAACGTTAAAAGCAACATGTACAGATGAACAATCAGGAATTACGAAGATCGAATTTAGTAAAGATAATGGTGCAAGTTATGTTTCCAATGGAACAAACACAACATATACATTTGGAAGTTTAGCAACTGGTACATATAATTTCAAAGCAAGATGTACCAATGGTTCCGGATTGACGACAGCTTCTGCAACAGTTAGTCAGACAATTTATAATCAATTTACTCTAACATACAATGCAAATGGAGGAAGTGTCAGTCCAACAAGTAAAAAAGTAACAGTAGGTTCAACCTATGGAACGTTGCCAACGCCAACAAGATCATACTATAAATTTTTAGGATGGTTTACAGCAGCTACAGGTGGAACACAAGTATCAAGTTCAACAGTGATGGGAGCTTCTAATGTGACGATTTATGCACACTGGCAAGCACAGACGACAATTACATTTAAAAACAATATGACAGGAGCAAGTCAATCTACTACAATTAATGTAGGAAGTACGACAACGGCACCAAATTATACCGCAACAGGATATACAAGAACTGGTTGGGGAAGCAGTAATTCATCTATAGCATCAGTAAGTGGAAGTACCATTACAGCGAAAGCAGCAGGAGCTGCAACAATAACAACGAATTGGTCATTAAATGCACCAACAGTATCAGGACAATCTACGACATGGACGTATAATTCAAGAACATTAACGCCATCTTGTGCGGGAAAGACATATCGAACAATAACATATCAATATAGCACAAATGGAGGATCTAGCTGGACAACGGCATCATCTAAGGCATTCAGCCAGAATAAAACAGTTCAATGGCGTTGTTATGACAGTGATGGTAGATATTCATCAGCAGTAACAGCTAATGTATATGCAGATACATCTTCACCAAAAACTGCTTCATGGAGTCAAAACAGTTCCACTTTCCAAGTAACATCTACATCAGGTGGATGTAGTTCTCTTGGTACACATCAAATTGTCTATACAGGATCATATGCATGGAGAAATTCATGGGAGTCAGGGAAGGCTCATTATAATGATTACTTTATGTACTGTAATGGTGGAGTAACTGGAAAATTTACTTCAATATCTTGGAGTAATAGTTGTCGTCAAGTAGTGTTTAAACCTAGTTTGAGTGCATGGTATGAATGGTGGGGAAAACAGCAAACGAAATGTGTTCATACAGGAAAAACAAATATATGGCAACAATAGAAGAAGGAGGGAAGCATGAAAAACAATAAAAAAGCGATGATCGGGATTCTGGTTATTATAGTATTGGTTGCAATAGGAATTGTAATATGGCTTTTATCTCCTTCGAAAGCACCTGAGAATGAAAAAGAAGTATCACAAGAAAAACAGCAAGAAGTATTAGATTTTATCGAATCTGGAAATGGAGAAAAAGAACTGCAAGAATATAGTACGGAAGATTTATCAAATACAATTACAGCGATAGGATCTAGTTCACAATTTGAGGATGAATTAACAACGAACCCAAAAGTGAAAGAGTATACAACACAATATAAAGAAGAATATGAAACTTTAAAGGAAAAATACAAACAGAACATACAGTACGAAACAGGAAATAAATATTATGATGAAGTACAACAGAAATATTTTCAAGAAATCAAAGTAAGTGGATATAGTATTATGGGATATAGTATTGTATATAATGATTTGATATATTACTTAATGGAAAAGTTGGCAATATCATATGAAAATCAAAATGTTAGTCAATCAGCAGCAGAAGACTGGGCATTAGTAGATGCAAAAATAAGGGCGATAGCATTGACATTAACAAATAATTACTTTGAATCATATTTTGATGAGGATTATACAAAGACGGTGACATTGGAATGGGAGTATAAAGATGGTGAGTGGATTTGTAATAATTTAGCATCAGCTATTACTATCATGACTGATCCAGAAGGAATTCTTACAACAGAAGGTACAGCAGGATACGATAAGTGGCATGTAGTTGCATCTGGGATCATGGATGCATATGAATCAAGTAGTACATTCCATGTTAACAATCCATTAGCAATTAATAATATTAAGTAAGGAGGCATTTATGAAAAATAAAATAATAATTATATTAGTTGCATGTTTAGCTATTTTTGCAACCGGGTGCGGTTGTGACAAGAAAGAACAAAAAACTGAGAAAAAAGAAGATGAAATAAAGGTAAATACAAGTGAAGATATTGTAAAAGACCAAGTGGTAGAAGGTTTAAAACTTACGAATACATCACTATCTAGTCAAAATGGAATGGCTACACTTGTGACAGAAGTAAGCAATGATACAGGGAAAGATGAATATTTACTTTCATTTAATATATACATCAAAGATAAAGATGGAAATGTGATCGCGGAAAACATAGGATATGTAGGAGAAGTAATTCCAAACGGAACATCGAGAACGATTACAAGTAGCTGGGATCAAGAGCTTGTAGGAGCAACGGCAGTAGAATATTCTATCAACCGATAATTGTAGAAAAACATGGTTTTGCCTTGTTTTTTCTTTTTTCTATTATGTAATCGTGGTATAATTGTTTTATCCAGGTGATGTGTATGAAAAAGTATGTATTAGTGCTATGTATTCTTTTATTATTGTGTGGATGCAATAAAAAAGAAGAGGAAGTAAAAACAGATTTGAAGTTCGACGAAGATAGCTACTCTGTTTATGAACCATATAAAAGTGGAGTCTCAAACGATTATGTTGTTAGTCATATTTTAAATCATTATGATCGTGAAGAAGTGGAAAGTTCTCTTATGGATATTTCCACATCTTATTTTCCTACGGATAATACGTATTATCAGGCTGGACAATATTTGAGTGAAAAGGATTTGACTAGCCTGTTATCGAAGGAAAAGTTGAATCAAGCTGACAACATAACGATTGATGGAATTTCGATTTCACCGGAGTATATTTCTTATATTTATGAGCAGAATTACTTATCTTCCGAAGGAAAGTTAAAGGGAATTAGCATTGCAGTTGTTTTAAATCCATACCAACAATATCAAAATCAGTATGGTGCTTATCAATATAAAAAAGCGGACGAGACCACTGTTATTGACTTTGGGAAGAAACGTGCTAAAGAGTTACTAACATATTTGCGAGAAGAGAAAAATTTGAAGGATGTGAAGATTCTACTTGGATTATATGTACAAAACGGTCCGGATGAAATATTACCGGGAAGTTTTAAACAAGTGGGAATTTCTTCATCTTCTGATATTAGCTTTCAAAGTGTCGACTATCAATATCAATTGATAGAATCTAGTTGGGTACAAGAGAAAGACATGAATTCTTACACGGCATTTCAAAACTTAAAAAAGAAGTTAACCGAAGTATTTCCTACAACTTATATGGTAGCAGAAGGACTTTATGTAAGTGGAAGATTGCAAAACTTAGAAATTGATGTTCATAGTACATATATGAACAAGAGCGAACTATTAAAGATCAGTCAATTAATTAGCACGGAACTTTCTAATACATTTCCAGGAGGAATTCAAATGAAAGTTTATTTAAAAGAAAATAATGATATGGTAGGTTTTATCAGCAAAGAGAAAACAAGCTCTAGTGCTAGAATCTACATAATGAAAGGATAGCGTATGACAAAGTTAAGTATAAAACAAGTAAGAGATGTAGCGCATCTAGCTCGTCTTACTTTAAGAGAACAAGATATTATGAAATATCAAAAAGAATTAGGTCAAATTTTGACGGAGATCGATAAGATCAATCAAGCAGAAGTGAAAGAAGATGAAGAGATGTTGATTTGTCCTACGACAAATGAAAATTTTTATAATAGCGATGAGGTAAAAGACATGATTACAAAGGAAGACGCGTTTTCAAATAGTAAAAATTCAAATGGAATGTACATCATTGTACCGAAGGTAGTCAATGAATAATTATCTTAATTTACCAATTACAGAACTTCATGAATTATTAAAAACGCGTCAAATTAAGCCGATCGATTTAGTGGAAGAGGCTTTTGAAAAAATCGAAAATAGCGATTTAAACGCTTTTATTACCCTCGATAAAGAAGGTGCAATGAAGCGGGCAAAAGAGTTAGAAGAAATCGAACCAGATAATATTTTGTTTGGAATTCCAATCGCTATTAAAGACAATATTGTAACGAAAAATTTAACGACGACTTGTGCTTCTAAGATGCTTGCTGATTTTAATCCGATCTATGATGCTACTGTCGTAGAGAGAATCAAAAAGGCAAATATGATTATCATTGGAAAAACCAATATGGATGAATTTGCAATGGGATCAACAGGGGAGACGAGTTATTTTGGAAATACTTTAAATCCATGGGATCATCGTATGGTAACTGGAGGAAGTAGTAGTGGTAGTGCTTGTAGTGTCTCTGCAAGACTTGTGCCATGTGCTCTTGGAAGCGATACTGGTGGAAGTATCCGTCAGCCATCTAGTTTTTGTGGAATTGTCGGATTGAAACCGACATATGGACGTGTATCTAGACATGGATTAATTGCATTCGCATCTAGTTTAGACGCGATTGGACCTATGACGAAAAATGTCTACGATAATGCGCTTCTTTTAAATATTCTAGCTGGGTATGATGACAATGATTATACTTCAAGTAAAAAGCCTGTAGATGATTATACAAGCTTGATTGGTGCAGATGTAAGCGGACTTAAGATTGCCGTTCCGACTTACTATATGAGTGATCAAATCGACTTTGAAGTAAGGGAAAAGATATCTGATGTCATGGATATGTTAAAAGCACACGGATGCCAAGTAGATCTTGTCGAAATGAATTATCTAGAATATGCAATTCCTCTTTATCAAGTTATTGCACTAGGAGAAGCTAGTAGTAATTTAGCTCGTTTTGATGGTATTCGATATGGGCATAGAACGGACGATTATCACAATATCGAGGAACTGTATAAAAATACACGTGCAGAAGGATTCGGAGATGAAGTAAAACGTCGTATTATGATCGGTTCTTATGTGCTATCTGGTGAGAATGCTAATATATACTATCGTAAAGCACTTCAAATTCGCCATGCGATGGTAGAAGAGTTTAAAAAGCAATTTGAATCATATGATTTAATGTTGGGACCTACGAATACGAATGTTGCTTATACGTTTGGAACGCGTCAAGACGATGCATTGAAATGCTTCTATGACGATATTTTAACCATTCCAGTGAACATGGCAGGGCTTCCTGCGATGAGTTTGCCAGTTGGTTTCAACTATGAGAAATTGCCGATAGGAATGCACATTATTGGAAACTATTTCGAAGAGAAAAAGATTTATCAATTGGCAAGTTTTATAGAAGCAAAATTAAATCTTGATTTAACGTCTAAAGAAGGAGGTGCTGAATGCTAAAACCAACGATAGGAATCGAAGTACATGTCGAGTTAAAAAGTAATGCAAAAGTATATTCCACAGGAAAAAATGATTTTAAATCTCCTGCGAATACGAATATGACTCTGATCGATTTAGGATATCCAGGAACACTTCCAAAACTGAATCAAGAAGTAATTCACATGGCTCTAAAGGCATGTCATGCAATGCATTTCCACATTAATAAACGTATGCATTTCGATCGTAAGAACTATTTTTATCCAGATTTACCAAAGGGGTATCAAATTACACAGCAAGATACGCCGATTGGGTATGATGGATATTTAGAGATCGAAGTAAAAGGAAAGAAGAAAAAAATTGAAATTGAACGTATGCACATCGAAGAGGATACTTGTAAGAGTATTCACGGAGAAAGAGGAACGTTATTAAATTTCAATCGTGCCGGAGTTCCTTTGATCGAGATCGTTTCAAAACCTGTGATCGAATCTCCAGAAGAGGCGATGCTCTATTTGGAAAAACTTCGTGAAACTTTGCTATATCTTGGGATTAGCGATGTAAAGATCGAAGAAGGAAGTATGCGTTGCGATGCTAATATTTCAATGCATGAAGAAGGAGAACCATTCGGTACAAAATGTGAAATTAAAAATATTGGATCGATTCGATACGTAGGAGTTAGTTTGGAGTATGAAATAAAACGTCAAACAGAAATTCTAGAGCGTGGAGAAAAAATCGAAAGAGAACAAACGAGACGTTTCGATGAAAACACGAATACGACAGTTCTCATGAGGGAAAAGGAAACTGGAAATGATTATCGTTATTTTCCAGAACCAGATTTACCGTTTGTAACGATTAGTGATGCTTGGATTGAAGAAGTGAAAAATTCAATGCCGATGATGCCGGATGAAATTAAAGAAAAATTTGTAGAACTTGGTATGAATGAGAACAATATTAAGACACTTCTCGCAAATAAAGAAATTTGCATGTTTTTACAATCTATTTTAGATGAATGTAATCCAGTGATTGCAGCAAATTTATTAACTGGTGATGTACTTTCTTACATGAACAAAGAAAAATTAAGTCTAGATGAATTAAAAATAGATGCTGAAAATTTTGCAGAGCTTGTTGGGCTTTTGGAAAGCGAGAAAATTTCTTCAAAACAAGGGAAACAAATTTTATCTGTACTTTTGGAAAATGGTGGTAGTGCTTTAGAATGGATGAAGACGCTTGGAATGGAACAGATTAGTGATACAAAAGCGCTTACGGAAATGATTCAAAAAGTACTTTCTGAAAATCCAGAATCAGTGAGCGACTTTAAAGCTGGAAAGGATCGTGCTCAAAAGTATTTGATGGGACAGATCATGAAAGCATCAAAAGGGCAGGCAAATCCAAAGCTTGTGACAGAGTTGTTGACAGAGATTTTAAATCAGATGTGATTTGCGAAAACGTCAAAATTATAGTATAATGAATGACGATTGAGAAGGAGATTGAATATGAAGGGATTTATCATGAGTCATAAAAAAGGTCTCGCTATTGTTGGGATCCTTTTGTTAATATTTGTTATTCTATGTATCTTTGTCTGGGGATTTTTATTTCCTGATGGAAGCAAGAGCGAGTATGGAAATCGCTTAGATGGAATTGATAAAGTTAGAATTTCCGATGATAAGTTAAAGAAATTAGAAACCGAATTAGAAGGTCATGATTTTGTAAAAAGTGCGGATGCTTATATTACAGGGCGTATTATCAACGTGATGATCGATGTAAATGACTGGACGGATGTTGCGACAGCAAAAGCGCTTATCGAAGTTGTAAAAAGTAATTTTTCAGAAGATGAACTTGCTTTTTACGATACGCAAGTGTATTTAACAAATGAAGGAAATAGTGAATCAAGTTATCCATACATAGGATATAAACATCGTACGGAAAGTGATTTTTTCTGGACGAATAATCAGTAAGGTGGTAAAAAATGAAAAATAAAAAATGGATCGTCGCGATCGTGCTTACCATCGTTTTTCTTTTCGTTCTCTATGGAGTGTATTTTGTATTTTTCCGCGAGGAAAAAAATTCAACTTTAACGTTAATAGAAAAACAATGGATTGAGAATAATAAAAATAAGGTAATTGATTTTGGAGTGATGAATCATACTCCAATTTTCTCTTCTGATGGATCAGGTGTTTTCTTTGATTACTTGAGTGACTTAGAAAGTGATACCGGATTAGAATTCAATCGGTCACCTTATGAAAATTCTAACAATAATACGAGTGATTATTCTTTCCAAGTGGTAGATAAAGTAGGAAAGAACGATATTTTGTTTTATCAAGATGCCTATGCTCTCGTGACAAAAGCGGCTGTTAAGTATTACGATCTACACGATATCAAAGATTTAACGATCGGTGTACTGACGAGTGATTTAGAGAAGATTGGAACTGTATTAGAATCTGCGAGCAATATCAAGTATCAGACATTCCAATCAAACGATGAATTAATCAAAGCAATTACCGCAACAGGAACACAAACGACAATCGATGCAATCGTGATTCCTAAAGTAGCGTATATGTCTGAAATTATCGAAAGCGATGAGATGAATATCGCATACACATTTGGTGATTTGGAGCAAAATTATGTATTACGTTTAGGAAATACTGGAAAATTAAACACAATTTTAAAAAAATATACGAAAAAATGGATGCGTGATCATTTCCAAGATTCTTACAATGAGAATTTCACAAACGCATATTACACTGCTGCAGAAATAGGTGAGAAAGAGAAAGCTACTTTTGTTGGAAAACGATATTTATATGGTTTTATCGAGCAAGCTCCATATGATCAATTGGTAAGTGGTCGATTAAATGGAATGAATGCGCAGATTTTGAAATCGTTTTCTAATATGACAGGAATTGAGATCACATACAAATCTTATGAAAACCTAGGAAATTTGTTAGAGGATTTCAATGCCAACAATCTGGATTTCTTCTACGGGACAAACCAAGATACGAATTATAAAATGGACGTGAATAATACCGTTTCTATTGGTTCAGAACAAGTGACGGTTGCAACTCCAGCTAATGATCATACAGTGATTACCTCTCTTGCGTCTTTAAAAAATCGCAAAGTGCAAGTGGTAGAGGGAACCAAGATAGAATCGTATTTAAAGGGAAAAGGAATTGAATGTGAAAGTTATGAAAATATAACTAGTTTGTTAGAGCATCCAATTGCAAATGGTGTTGTAGTGATCGATTCAGATGCATACCAGTACTATAAGAATGATCAACTATCTGATTATAAAGTAAATTATCAATTTTATTTAGAAACTCCATATGCTTATGTCGTACGTGATATTAAGGCAAACGAAGTGTTCTATAATTTCTTCAATTTCTATTTGTCATTTATTCAAGAACAAAATAGTCTATATATTGGATATGATAATTTATTGGCACTTCGTACAAAACCAATTTTAACTGGAATTGTAAGTATTCTTGTTGGAGCTATTTTAATCGCACTTGCTTTTATCTATGGTTTAAACAAGTGGAAAAAGAGAGATACGCGAAAAACAATTTCGATTCCAAAGGGTGAAAAAATTAAATATATTGATATGTTAACGTCTTTAAAAAATCGAAATTATTTGAATGACAACATTTCTATTTGGGATGAGTCAGAGATATATCCACAGACAATCATTATTATCGATTTAAATAATATTGCTTATATCAATGATAATTATGGGCACGAAGAAGGAGATAAAGTCATCAAGGAAGCTGCTAACAAGTTAATTACGACGCAGATTGAGAATACAGATATTATTCGTACGAATGGAAATGAATTTTTGATCTACATGGTTGGCTACGACGAGAAACAAGTTGTTTCTTACATTCGAAAATTAAATAAAGAACTGAAAGACTTGTCTCATGGTTTTGGTGCAGCCATTGGTTATAGCATGATTCACGATGCAATTAAAACAATCGATGATGCAGTCAATGAGGCAACACTCGATATGAGAAGCAATAAAGAAGAAATTTCAAATTAATTATTAATCGTAGTATAAAGAGGGATATTATGAGCAGAATAAAAGAGATCATAAAAAAGTTAATCGCAATTATTAGAAGACCGTCAATGACGATATTGCCAGGCCATTTGGCGTTCTTCTTGGTACTATCTGTCGTACCAATTATTACGATTATCGGATTTATTGCATCTCTTTTTTCATTTGATTTACATAGTATTATGGAGGCAATGGAAAATACGCTGCCATCTGAGGTAACAGAGCTATTGCTTCCGTTTATCAATGGTAGAACGATTGATTCTAATGTTTGGTTTTTCATTATCATTGGTTTTTTAATTGCAAGCAATGGGGCTTATTCGATTACTGTTGCATCTGATACGTTATATGATATGAAACAAAAAAACTATTTATATGGAAGAATCAAAGCATTATTTTTAACTGTGAATTTAGTGATGTTATTTTTCTTTATCATTATTGTTTTGGCTTTCGGAAACGTGATTGTAAAATCTATTTTGGATTTTGGTATTTTTCACGATATCGGCTATAATTTATATTCGATTTTCCGACTTGCAAAGTGGCCAATTTCCATTGTTGTGATTTTCTTTATGATTAAGCTATTATATACAATGGCGCCATCTCATCATGTTCCAAGTAAATATGTGAATCGTGGAGCATGGTTTACAACGTTAAGTTGGGTATTAGCAACTGCAATATATTCATATTATGTGAGCCATTTTGTCAACTATGACATTTTCTATGGAGGAATGTCTAGTTTGATTGTTATGATGATTTGGATCTATATTTTGGCATATGGTATCGTGATAGGAATTGCGATCAATACAGAGTATTATCAGGCGATGGAAAAAAGTGGTCTGGATAATGCGGAAGAGCTTGAGAATACTAAGGAATGATACATATCGATTACCAATATGTATTGGTTACAGACTACTGTGTAGGTGAATAGTTTAACTGTGAACTAGTAAGTATACAATTTTGGTAATATCTCCTTTGAATGGAAACGAGACGTATCAATGAAACGTAAAAGCGATCTAAAATCGCTTTTTGTTTTGAAAAAAAGGAAGTGAGTGATTGAAAAATAATAGAAATTATGATAGATTAGAAATAGTAAAGTAGGGATGATATGAAAAGAAAAAATGGTTTTACGCTGATTGAATTATTAGTAGTTGTTATTTTACTGGCACTCATTGCAGTGATGGTGACACCAATTGTGTATAGTAGTATTGAAAAGGCACAAAAAGAGTCTTTTGGTTCGAGTGTGAATGGACTATTAAGAGCAGTGAATGTAGAAAGAGAATATGGTGTTGCGCAGACTTATACTGTGAAAGACGGCAAAGTAACACCGACTTTATCTGTAAAAGGAAAGATCGAAGGAGAAGGTACGATCACAGTGACGGAAGAAGGAGAAATCACAATTTCTATTACGAACGGAAAGTATTGTGCCGAAAAAGGAAAGAATGATAAAAAAATCACAGTGAAAGATGGATCTTGTTCTTAAGGATTAAGGAGAGTGTATGATGAGATCAGAAAAAGGATTTACATTACTTGAATTATTAGGAGTTATGGTCGTACTTGCAGTGATCAGTTTGATTGCAGTACCGATCGTGATGGACTCGGTAAATGAGAGCAGAAAGAGTACGCTAAGAAATAGTTATCAAAGTTTGTTAAAAACGATTGATATGAATAAATCATACGATACGATTAATTTTTCCAAAATGTATGTTATTCGTGAGGGTGTCCTTAGTCCAGATGTTGACTATGAAGGAGAACTCGAAGGTGATGGAACGATTGTCGTTAATTCGAAAGGACAGATCAAGGTTTTAGTGCAAACGGAAGATTGGTGTATTTCAAAAGAGTATGAAGATTCTAAAGTGTCGATTCAAGATGGTGAGTGTTCAACGAGCGCAGATTTGACATACCCAGAGTATGCATACGTTCCTGAAATTCAACAGGCGCTAATCGACGGGACAAGACAGTTAGAAACCGATGTAACATTGGCATTAGACGAAGCAACGTCAGGAATTATTTATAGTGGAGCTAGTCAAGATTTGATTTTACCGTCTAGTATCGCTGGAACACCATTATGGGAATATAGCTTTGTTTCTAAACCAGATGGGACGCCACTTCCACTTGCGACGATCTATATGCCAGACGGAATTCAAAAAATCAATACATATGCATTTAAAGATGAAACACAACTAAATTTCATTACGTTTCCACCATCTGTCGTTATATTGGACAATTGGGTTTTCGAAGGAGCGACAGCTTTGCAGACAATCACATTTACTTCCACGGAGGTTCCGACAATCATCGAAGGTTCGAATGGAACATTTAGAAACTTAAAATCAGATGTTACCATCCGTGTACCACAAGAAGCACTTGCGGATTATCAGGCAGCTTGGGCAACATCACTCGGAAGTGGGAATCAAATTATAGGATATTAAATTATCCTTTTTTCTTTGAAAAAGATCAAAGAATGAATTGACAAAAGCACTAGCTCGTGTTACATTATATGTAGACACGTTGATAGTGTTTTTATTTTGGAAAACACATAAAATGAATCGTAGGTGAAAATATGAAAAAGATTGGTAAATTTTTCATGAGTGTAAAACGTGAGATGAAAAAAGTTCGCTTTCCAAACAAGAAAGAGATGATAACGTATTCAACCGCTACAATTGGATATGTAATCTTCTTTGGAATCTTCTTTTCTTTAACTGATTTTATTCTAGCTGGAATTAGGACGTTGGTGGGATAGTATGCAAAAAGAATGGTATGTAGTTAATACTTATTCAGGACATGAGAATAAGGTAAAAGAAAAGTTAGAGATGCGTGCAAGTACGATGGGGATGGAAGACTATATCTATCGTGTTGTCGTTCCAGAACAAAAAGAAGTAGAAGTTAAAGATGGAGAGACGAAAGAGAAAGTAAAGAAGATGTTTCCTGGTTACATCTTAGTTGAGATGGTAATGAGCGACGAAGCATGGTTTATCGTTCGTAATACGCCGGGAGTTACAGGATTTATCGGTTCTTCTGGACGTGGAGCAAAACCTTTTCCATTAACTCCGCAAGAAGTCGATAAGATTTTAGGTAGCATGGGAATGAGTCGCCTTGAAATTGGAAATGAATTAAATGTCGACGACATGGTAAAGGTAATCAGTGGACCATTCTCTGGAATGTTTGGTAAAGTGAAGAAGATCAACATGGAAAATCAAGAGATCGAAGTTGCACTCGATTTATTCGGTCAAGAGACGATTGTCGAATTGAAATTAACAGAGATCGAAAGAGCTTAGAAAAGACATATTTACAAATAAAGAGAAATATGGTATTATGAACTAGCTATATATTGATTTTATATATAGAAATTGACAAGTGGGAGCACATGTAAGCGGATGCATTAGGACCACTCGCGAAAAAAATAATAGGAGGTGTTTTTCGTGGCAAATCAAGTAACAAAAAAGATTAAATTACAAATTCCTGCTGGAAAGGCAACACCAGCACCACCAGTTGGTACGGTTTTAGGACCTGCTGGAATTAACTTACAGGAGTTCTGTACAAAATATAACGATGCAACGAAAGATAAGATGGGAGATGTATTACCAGTTGAAATTTCTATTTATGAAGATAGATCATTTGACTTTGTAATTAAAACTCCACCAGCAGCATTCTTACTTAAGAAAGTTGCTAAGATCAAATCTGGATCTGGAAAAGGTTCAAAAGAAATCGTTGCTACAATTACAAAAGAGCAATTGAGAGAAATTGCTGAGATTAAATTACCTGATTTAAATGCATACACTGTAGAAGAAGCAATGAAAATTGTGGAAGGTACAGCTCGTAACATGGGAATCAAGGTAGAAGACTAAGAAAAATAGGTGAACCTAGTGGGAGGAAAATGTCCGCATTCTTCCGTCAATCACCACATGAGGAGGTAAAAAATGAAAAAAAGTAAAAAGTATGTAGAAGCTTGTAAAAAACTTGAAAAAGGAAAAGCTTACACAAAAGAAGAAGCAGTAAAATTAGTCAAAGAAACTTCTACGACAAGTTTTGATGCTTCAGTAGAATTAGTAATGAGATTAAATCTCGATACAAAGAAAGCTGATCAACAGTTAAGAGGAGCAACAGTGCTTCCAAATGGAACTGGTAAGACAAAAAGAGTATTAGTAATTGCTAAGGGAGAGGCTGCTAAAGCTGCAAAAGAAGCTGGAGCAGACTACGTTGGAGATCAAGATTACTTAGATAAGATCGTAAACGAAAACTGGTTTGAATTCGATACGATGATCGCTACTCCAGATATGATGCCAGCTTTAGGTAAAATCGGTAAGGTGTTAGGACCAAAAGGATTAATGCCAAACCCTAAGACTGGAACTGTAACGATGGATACGAAAAAAGCTGTAGAGGATGTTAAAAAAGGACGTGTAGAATACCGTGCTGATTCATTTGGAAATGTTGCAGTTATCATCGGTAAGGTTTCATTCACAGATAAACAATTACTAGAAAACTTAACAAGCTTTGTATCTTTAATTACAAAATTAAAACCAGCTGCTGTAAAAGGAACATACATTAAAAACGTTAGTGTATCTTCAACAATGGGGCCTGGAATTAGAATTGATTTAAATAGTTTTGACAACTAAGATATTATCTGTTATAATGAATACATGTGAGAAATATTAGTACCGTAGACAGTGGGAGCGAAAGCTTAAAATTTTCCTACCGAGGAACTTAGAATTAAGTCTTTGGAACTCCTGCGGTAACTCGTGGGAGTTTTTATACGGTGCTACACTTGAGAAAGAGAGGTGTAGTATGGCAAATCAAAAGATTTTAGAACAGAAACAAAAGATCGTTGAGGAAATCACAGAAAATGTAAAAAATGCTTCATCTGTCGTATTCTTTGAGTATGCGAAATTAACAGATGCAGACATGAAAACAATTCGTAGAAAATTACGCGAATGTGATTCAGAGTTAAAGATTTATAAAAACACTTTAACAAAGAGAGCCTTAGATACATTAGATATTAATCTCGATGATGAATTAGTTGGTCCAAAAGCAATCGCATTTGGTAGCGATGCAGTTGCACCAATTAAAGTGTTAAATGATTTCGCAAAGACGAACGATGCACTACAATTGAAGGTAGGAATCGTCGATGGAGAAATCGCAGATCTTGCAATGTTAAAAGAGCTTGCAGCTATCCCATCAAGAGAAGGATTACTTACAATGCTTGCAGGTGGTCTTATGGGAACAGTACGCGATTTGTCAATTTGCTTAGACTTATATAGTCAACAATTAGAAGAAAAATAATAAATTAGTAAAATAAGAAAGAGGAGGAAAGAAAATGGCAAAAATTACAAAAGAAGATTTTATTAACAGCTTAAAAGAAATGACAATTCTTGAAGTTAAAGAATTAGTAGATGCAATGAAAGAGGAATTTGGTGTAGATCCAAGTGCGGTAGCAGTTGCTGCAGCTCCTGCTGCTGGTGAAGCTGCTTCAGAAGGACCAAGCACAGTTAACGTAGTATTAACTTCAGCTGGTGCTAACAAAATCGCTGTTATCAAGATTGTTCGTGACATCACTGGTTTAGGATTAAAAGAAGCTAAAGCAATCGCTGATAATGGTGGAGCTGTTAAAGAAAACGTTTCTACTGACGAAGCTAACGAATTAAAAGCAAAATTCGAAGAAGCTGGAGCTACTGTAGAATTACAATAATGAATATTTGTGGGTAGGCCTGTACTAAGAAATTTAGTATGGGCTTTTACCGTTTATGAAAGGGTCTAAAAAGAAAGTATTACTAGGTATCGACAGATTGATTTTTAACCTTTAAATAGAACGAGAAGTAGGGATGATATGGGACATTATTTTGAAAACGATGCAGACTTGAAAAGTGACAAACGAAAGACGAAAATTCGAATTCGAAATCTAGAATATACATTTTATACGGATTCTGGTGTATTTGCTAAAAAAGGCTTGGATTTAGGAACGCATATTTTATTAGATACGATTCCACTAGAAAAATGGGGTGGAAATATTTTAGATTTGGGATGCGGATATGGTCCAATTGGAATTTGCATCAAAAAAGAACGACCTAGTGTTATGGTAGATATGTCCGATGTAAACGAAAGGGCGTTGTCACTTGCTTTAGAAAATGCAAAATCAAACAATGTGAATGTAAATGTTTTTGAAAGTAATGGGTACGAAAAAATCGACAAGAAATATGATGTCATTGTAAGTAATCCACCAATTCGTGTGGGAAAAGAAATTCTTTATCAGTTATTGTTTGGTGCGAAGGAACATTTGAAAGATCGTGGCGAGTTATGGATCGTGATTCATAAGGATCAAGGAGCGAAAAGTACCGCGAAAGCGTTAGAAAAAGAATATGAAGTGGAAATAAAAAATAAATCGCGTGGTTTTTTTATAATTCGGGCAGTGAAGCGTTGACAATTTGCACGTGTTCTGCTAAAATTATAAATTGGCGACATGTACTTATGAAGAGTATATGTAATTTGTGTTTTACGATAGGTATAGGGGTGAATAAATGGCTTACACAGTACAAAAATATGGTGATCACCGTGAAAGAAGAAATTACGCAAAAACTAAAAACGCAATTGAACTCGGTAATTTGCTAGAAATTCAAAAAAAATCTTATGATTGGTTTATTACGAAAGGGATTCAAGAGGTATTCGACGATATTTTTCCAGTAGAGAGTTTTACTGGAAATCTTTCGCTTGAATTTGGGGAGTATTCTTTCGAAGAACCAAGATATTCGATGAAAGGTTGCAAGGAAAGATATGCAACTTATGCTGCACCTTTAAAGGTACAAGCAAGACTTTTCAACCAAGAAACAGGAGAAGTCAAAGAACAAGAAATCTACTTGGGAGATATGCCGATTATGACGGAGAGTGGTACGTTCATTATCAATGGTGCAGAACGTGTTATCGTCTCTCAATTAGTACGTAGTCCAAGTGCATACTATGGACGTGAAATCGACAAGAACGAACGTGTTGTCGTTACAAGTCAAATTATTCCAACGAGAGGAACATGGTTAGAGTACGAAACAGATGCGAGAGATGTCATCTACGTTCGTATCGACCGTACGAGAAAAGTTCCAATCACGACGTTACTACGTGCATTAGGACTTTCAAACGATGAGGATATTATCGCTTTATTTGGAGAAGATCCATATCTTGAAAGAACTTTAGAAAAAGATGCAAACAAGAATAAAGATGAAGCGTTAATTGATATTCACTCAAAGTTACGCCCAGGGGAGCCATCTACATTAGATAGTGCGAAGAACCAATTAATCAGTCGTTTCTTCGATTCTTTCCGCTATGATTTAGCGCGTGTTGGACGTTATAAGTTCAATCGCAAGTTAGATGTTTGCGATCGTTTACTCGGATGTAAATTAGCGCAAGATATCATCGTAGATGGAGAGACGAAATTCGAAAAAGGTACACTTGTTACAAAAGAAGTACTTGCTGAATTACGTGGTATCATGAGTGCTGGATATGGTGTAAAAGAAGTTGCAATTAACGAAGATTTAGATACTTATAACAAAGTGCAAATCGTAGAAGTTTACTCTAAGAAAAATCCAGAGAAGATCGTTCGTATCATTGGTAATGATCAAACAATCGACGTGAAACGTTTAACGATTTCAGATGTATACGCATCTGTGTCATATTATTTAAATTTACTTGAAGGAATCGGATCATTTGACGAGATTGATCACTTGTCAAATCGTCGTGTACGTCAAGTAGGAGAACTTTTACAAAATCAATTCCGTATTGGAATTAGCCGTATTGAAAGAGTAATCCGTGATAGAATGTCAACACAAGATATAGAAGAGGTAACTCCAAAATCTTTGATTAACATTCGACCATTAACAGCTAGTATTAAAGAATTCTTTGGTAGTAGTCAGTTATCACAATTCATGGATCAAACAAATCCAGTAGCAGAGCTAACGAACAAACGTCGTTTATCTAGCTTAGGACCTGGTGGTTTATCTCGAGATCGTGCGGGAATGGAAGTACGTGACGTTAACCCATCTCACTATGGACGTCTTTGTCCAATCGAATCACCGGAAGGACCAAACATCGGACTTATCACATCACTTTCAAGTTATGCGAAAGTAAATGATTATGGATTTATCATGACACCATATCGTCGTGTGGATCATTTAAAATTAACAGACGATATTGTATATATGACTGCTGATGAAGAGTTGGATTACAATATAGCAACTGCAACGGTTGCAGTAGAGGACGGAAAGATCGTTGAAAAACGAGTTCCAGTTCGTTATCGTGGTGAAAATATCATGGTAAATGCAGAAGAAGTAGACTACATGGACGTATCACCACAACAAGTTGTTTCTATTACGACGAGTGCAATTCCATTCTTGGAACATGACGACGGAAAACGTGCCCTCATGGGATCTAACATGCAACGTCAAGCAATTCCACTTTTAAAAACGGAAGCACCTCGTGTAGGTACGGGAGTAGAAGCAATTGCTGCAAGAGACTCTGGTGCTGTTGTCATGGCAAAAGCAGATGGAGTTGTCGATTATGTAGATGCTCGTAAAATTGTCGTAAAGACAATGGGTGGAACAGATACATATTATTTAAATGGATTTGAACGTTCTAACAATGGGACTTGTTATCATCAAGTACCAATTGTAAAAACAGGAGAAAAGGTAACTAAGGGAATGGTAATTGCCGATGGACCAAGCACAGACAAAGGTGAAATTGCCCTTGGTAAAAACGTTACAGTAGCATTTATGAACTACAATGGATACAACTACGAGGATGCCGTAATCTTAAATGAACGTTTAGTAAAAGATGATGTTTATACATCTATTCACATTCAAGATTATCAAATTGAATGTCGCGATACGAAGTTAGGACCAGAAGAGTTTACGAGAGATATTCCAAACGTAAGTGAGGAAGCACGTAAAAACTTGGATGAAAATGGTATTATCCGTATCGGAACAGAAGTCAAAGATGACGATATCTTAGTTGGTAAAGTAACGCCAAAAGGAATGGCAGAACTTACGAGCGAAGAGAAATTATTACATGCGATCTTTGGAGAGAAGACACGTGAAGTACGTGATACATCTCTACGTGTACCACATGGTGGAGAAGGAATCGTTCACGATATCAAGATCTTTACAAAAGAAGATAGCGATGAACTTCCAGCAGGTGTATCTAAGATCGTTCGTGTATACATTGTTCAAAAACGTAAGATTAGCGTTGGAGATAAAATGGCAGGACGCCATGGTAACAAAGGTGTTATTTCCCTTATCTTACCAGAGGAAGACATGCCATACTTACCAGATGGTAGACCAGTTGACATCTTGTTAAACCCACTTGGAGTACCATCGCGAATGAACATTGGTCAGATTTTAGAGATGCATTTAGGATATGCTGCACAATCTTTAGATTGTTATATGGCAACACCAGTATTCGATGGTGCAAATCGTGAAGAAATCATTGATGCACTTCGCGAAGCAGGTCTTCCAGAAGATGGAAAAGAATGGCTACATGATGGACGTACTGGAGAATTATTTGATAATCGTATTAGTGTTGGTGTTATGTACATGATTAAACTCCATCACATGGTTGACGATAAATTACATGCACGTTCTACTGGACCATATTCACTCGTTACACAACAACCTCTTGGAGGAAAAGCGCAATTTGGTGGTCAACGTTTTGGAGAGATGGAAGTTTGGGCACTTTACGCTTATGGTGCTGCTCACGTCTTAAAAGAAATGATGACAATTAAATCTGATGACGTCGTCGGACGTGTCAAAGTGTATGAAGCATTAGTAAAAGGAACACCGATTCCAAAATCAGGAATTCCAGAATCATTCCGCGTATTAATTAAAGAGTTCCAAGCATTAGGACTTGATATTACTGTTCTCGATCAAGATGGAAATTATAAAGAGTTGAAAGAGCTTGAAGAAGAAGATGACGAGCCTTATTTATCAACTGATAAAATCGAGAAGAATGCAACTCCAGAAGAAGTTGTAGAGGAACCGAGTGAAGATATGGATGATGAGGAAAACGAATTTGAAGATGAATTAGATGAAATGGACGATGAAGATATCGAACCAACGGATGATGAAATTGATGCATTAGAAAATGATATGATAGAGGAGGATGAGGATTAATGAACGTAGATAACTTTGAAGGGTTAAGAATTGCGATTGCCTCACCTGAAAAAATCAGATCATGGTCTTATGGTGAAGTAAAAAAAGCTGAGACGATTAACTATCGTACATTAAAGCCAGAAC
Source organism: uncultured Mycoplasmatota bacterium (assembly GCA_937944975.1). Taxonomy (GTDB): domain Bacteria; phylum Bacillota_I; class Bacilli_A; order RF39; family UBA660; genus Fimihabitans. Next base: position 215,462 of record CALEBF010000014.1, read on the forward strand.
GAGATGGATTGTTCTGTGAGAGAATCTTTGGACCGACAAAAGATTATGAATGTGCCTGTGGAAAATACAAACGTTTACGTTATAAAAACATCGTTTGTGACCGTTGTGGGGTAGAAGTAACGAAGAGTAAAGTACGTCGTGAGCGTATGGGACATATCGAACTTGCAACACCAGTAAGCCACATTTGGTTCTTTAAAGGAGTACCATCTCGTATGGGGCTTGTTCTTGACATGTCACCACGTGATTTAGAGGAAGTATTATACTTCGTCTCTTACGTGGTACTTGATCCAGGAGCAGCACCTTTAGAGAAAAAACAGACGATTTCTGATAAAGAATATCGTGCTTACTATGAAAAATATGGAAATACATTCCGCGTTGGAATGGGAGCAGAAGCAATTAAGGAATTACTTGCCGATGTCAATGTAGAAGAAGAAGCTGCAGCTCTTAAAAAAGAAATCGACGAGATTAAAGATAGTCAAAGTCAAAGACGTATTCGTTTAATCAAACGTTTGGATGTATTAAATGCATTCGTTTCATCAGGAAACAAACCAGAATGGATGATTTTGGATGCACTTCCAGTCATTCCACCTGAAATCCGTCCGATGATTCAATTAGATGGTGGACGTTTTGCGACAAGTGATTTAAACGACTTATATCGTCGTGTTATCAATCGTAACAATCGTTTGAAAAAATTGATGGATCTCGGAGCGCCTAGCATCATCATTCAAAATGAAAAACGTATGCTACAGGAAGCTGTCGATGCATTATTCGATAATGGTCGTCGTGGACGTAATATTACAGGACCTGGAAATAGACCTTTGAAATCACTTTCTAGTATGTTAAAAGGAAAACAAGGACGTTTCCGTCAAAACTTACTTGGAAAGCGTGTCGACTATTCAGGACGTTCTGTTATCGTCGTTGGACCGACGCTTAAAATGTATCAATGCGGTATTCCAAAAGAGATGGCACTTGAGTTATTTAAACCGCATGTCATCCATGGATTGGTATCAAAAGAAATTGCAAGTAATATCAAAGCTGCAAAACGCATGATTGAAAATCAAGACGAACGCGTATGGGATATCGTCGAAGAAGTCATCAAAGAGCACCCGGTTATGTTAAACCGTGCTCCAACACTTCACAGACTTGGTATCCAAGCATTCGAACCAAAACTAATCGACGGACGCGCAATTCGTTTGCATCCACTTGTATGTGCGGCATTTAACGCCGACTTCGATGGAGACCAAATGGCCGTTCACGTTCCAATTACAGAAGAAGCACAAGCAGAAGCTAGAATCTTGATGCTTGGTGCGAACAATATCTTGTCACCTAAGGATGGAAAACCGATCGTAACTCCTGGGCAGGATATGGTACTTGGAAATTATTATTTAACGATGGAAAAAGCTGGATTAGAAGGAGAAGGACGCGTTTTCAAAGATGAGAACGAAGCCTTGATGGCTTACGAGAGAAGAGAGATTACACTTCATACTCGTGTTGCTATTCCAGCACGTAGTTTCAAACACAAAATCTTCCCTGATAACTACCTAGATAAATATTTAGTAACAACCCCAGGTAAATTAATTTTCAATGAGATTTTCCCTGATACATTCCAATATATCAACGATGGATCAGCAGAAAACTTTGAGAAAGTTACGCCAAGTAAATATTTCTTACCGATGGGAACCGACATTAAAAAAGCAATTAGTGAAATGCCACTTGTTACACCTTTAAATAAAGGTGCACTTGGAAAAGTTATCGCACAGATTTACAAGCGTTATCAAACGACAGAAACTTCAGTAATGCTTGATAAATTAAAAGACTTAGGATTTAAGTATTCTACGTTATCTGGTATTTCTATTTCTATTTCAGACGTTGTAGAAAGCGAAGATAAAAAAGAAATCCTAGAGGAAAGCCAAGCGATGGTAGACCAAGTAAATAAACAATTTAAACGTGGTTTAATTACAGATAATGAACGTTATGAAAAAGTTGTAGATATCTGGACAAAAGCAAAATTAAAAGTACAAGATGGACTTGAAAAATGGTTGAAAGAACATCCAGATAACTCTATTGCGACGATGATTAGTTCAAAAGCGCGTGGAGATCTTGGAAGTTATACTCAGCTTGTTGGTATGCGTGGACTTTTCGCAAAACCAAGTGGAGGACAAGTAGAAATCCCAGTTACATCTTCCTTCAGTGAAGGAATGCAAATTTCTGAGTTCTTCTTATCTACTCACGGTGCTCGTAAAGGAGCCGTAGATACCGCTTTAAAAACAGCTGAAGCTGGATACTTAACACGTCGTTTAGTTGATGTTGTACAAGATATTATTGTAAAAGAAGAAGATTGTGGTACGGAAGATGGTGTACTTGCAGAAGCATTCATCAATGAAAACGATGGTACAGTAATCGAATCATTACAAGATCGTATCGTAGGACGTTATACGAGCAAGAAAGTTATTCACCCAGAGACAAAAGAAATGATCGTAGACAGAAATACGTATATTACTGAACAAATTGCAGATAAGATTATGGCCGCAGGAATTACGAAAGTTCCAATTCGTACAGTTCTTACATGTAAGACACACCAAGGTGTATGTCAAAAATGTTACGGACGTAACCTTGCAACTGGTTCTGTTGTAGAAACGGGAGAAGCAGTTGGAATCATGGCAGCACAATCTATCGGAGAACCGGGTACACAGCTTACAATGAGAAACTTCAACACAGGTGGAGTTGCTGGTGGAGACGATATTACACAAGGTCTTCCTCGTGTCGAAGAAGTATTCGAAGCACGTAATCCAAAAGGAAAGGCAACAATCTCTGAAATCAACGGTGTTGTATCTAATATCGAAGAAGAAAATGGTAAATTTATTATCAGTGTTAAAAATGATGTAGAGACAAAACAACATACAAGTAATTATGGAGCAAAACTTGCTGTTGAAAAAGGTGAAGAAGTCAAAGCTGGACAGCGTTTAACGCTTGGGGCAATTAATCCAAAAGAGTTACTCGTTGTAACAGATCCAATTACAGTACAACAATATATTTTGATGGAAATTCAAAAGGTTTATCGTGGTCAAGGTGTAGATATTTCTGATAAGCACGTAGAGATCATGGCAAAACGTATGATTTCAAAAATTAAGATTATTAACTCTGGAAGTTCCTTATTCTTGCCAGGAACGATGGTTAACATTAATGAATTTACAGAAGTTAATAAAGAGCTTATCTTAGAAGGAAAAATTCCAGCAACTGGTAGACCAGTGTTACTGGGAATCACGAAAGCTTCTTTGGAAACAGATTCCTTCTTATCAGCTGCATCTTTCCAAGAGACGACAAGAATCTTAACAGATGCTGCAATTCATGGTAAGGTAGATCATTTAACAGGATTAAAAGAAAACGTTATTATTGGTAAGTTAATTCCTGCTGGTACAGGGGCAAAACAATATAGAAACTCTGAATTCACACTAGAAAATGATTTACTTAACGAGGAACCATTAGAAGCATTAGAACAAGAGTTGATGGATTAGAAGAACGAAAGTTCTTCTTTTTTTTGGTTATTCTTTGCAACTACCATGTTTTATGATACAATAATTATGGTGATAGTAGATGAGAATCGCAAAGTATATCGGAATAACCTGTTACACGATAATCATACTTGTAACAACTTTTTTCTTGTTTACCTTTAATCAATTTTCAGATAGTGAGATTGGAAATACGACGATTGTTGGATTATCTGAAAAATGTGGGGATATGAGTGCCGGAAGCTTGCTTGTTGGTAAAAAGGAAATTGCATCGATTCAAAAAGGTGATAAAATTGTTTATTACAATACGGAAAACGGAAGACATAAAGTAGATGTTGCGCAAGTAGAAGGTGTGATGAAGACAAACGAGAAAGAATATACTTACGTGATTCATGATGGCTTATTTTTATCGAGCGAATATTTAATCGGAGAAGTAAATCAAGTGGGAAGTGTTCCATTTCTTGGTTATCTCTATCGGATTTTTACGAGTAAGCTAGGGTATTTTTTACTAATTATGTTGCCAATTATGATTGTTTTTATTACTCTTGTGCGAAAATATAGGAAAACATTATATCATGCAAAAAATTAGAGTTAAACGTCTTACGAAGCTTCAACGTGGAATCGTAGCAATTGTTGGAATTTTAGCGTTTCTAACTGTAGGGTTTACACTAGGACGTTTTGTTTATTATCAGGTGTTAAATTTTTACTTTCGTACACAAAATTTTTATTTTGAAAGTGACAAGTTAACTCAAGATGGTGCGAATTATTCGCTTGATTATTGGAATGGAGTTGATCCATACAATATCATCATTAATTTAAATAGTTTTAAAAACAATCATTTGAAAAGTGATAGTGACATTGATTATAAAGTCTCTCTTAACTGTTCTAGTGCTGTCATATGTAATAGTACAAAAGAATCGGGGACGATTTATCATGACAGTAATAACGATCAATTTATCGTAACGATTACACCAACACAGACATTTAAAGATGGCGATAGTGTCGTTGCAGAAATTGTCGCAGAATCTGTTAGTCCCTATCACAAGAAACTATCGGCTCAATTCAAGCTAGTTGTAGGAACATATGGACTGAGTCATGAAATTATCGATGCTGAAAATGATGTTTATCTAGAAGTGAAAGTGACAAATACATTGTTGTTTTATACTGTAAAAGAAGCGTTTGGCTCTTATCAGTTGGGAGAACAGCTAACGATTGCAGAGTATAATGCACTGAATGAAAATGATAAGAAAAAGTGTGTGTCTGCAAGTATTACGTTATCATTTGATCCGAACGTCGTATATGTTGATAATAACAGTACAACGTTTCTACATGGTTATGATATAAAAACTGAGAAGTTGAATAGCTATGATTATATCAATCAATTTACGTTTGATATGGAAGCATCAAGTAGTAGTATGGTGCGTTTTTATAAAAAGGATGTTACGAAGGATTATTCGAGCGATGGAAGTAGCAATGGGGTAGTGAAGGTCGAATATCGTTACTAGGAGTTGGTATAGGTGAGTTGTAATATTGTAAAGGAATATGTTTCTTTTTCACAGAAGGCAATCAAGAAATATTTACAAACTATTTTAGGACATTACTTTGATCAAGATATTTATGATGATTTAATTAATGCATATATCAATACACGTTATTATCATATGTACCCAATGGTAGATCCAAGATTTGAAAAGAATCTTGTCTATTATTTGAAGAAGTCATTAGAGAATGTGAAAGATGATGCCAAATATCGAAAGAAAGCAAAATATATGTTTTCGATGTTTCAATATATCTTATATTTTGATGGGGTTTGCGAGTGTGATTCTGTTCGAGCAATTATTACGAAGATTGCAAAATTTCGTGAGTCTGAACTTGGATTAACTGATGATCAGTTCGAGGTTAATTTTTATAATCTATTAAAAGACGATTTAGTTGCAAAGCAAGAGTTTACCGATAAATTTAAAGATAAAAATTTTAGTATTAATTATGTTAAGGTAAACAAGGATCGTATTTTCAACTGTGAATTAGAACACAATTTAAAATTTTCGAAGCTTTATAGTGAATATGCAATTCAAAAAGTATTCCACAATAAGGATATCGAAGAGCAAAAATTATTCGTATTATATTCTCTGGTTGGTGTAAAGATATTACAAGATATTATTAAAGGAATCTATCAAAAGTATTATTTAGTTGATTATGTTTTGGCATTAAAAGATAAACCAAAAAAGCAAAAAAGATTATTAAATATCATCGACAACGATATTACAAAAGAAAAACTAGCGTTTAAAATTTCTTATACAGAGTATCTCGACAACAAAGAAGAAGTTTATCGTCTTACGAGAGAGGGATTTCACATTGCGATTTGCCTAGACGATCACTTTGTATGGAATGAAGAGTCTTATGTGTTGTTACGTGTATTTACTTATATTATTACAGATGATCAGAAATTATACGATACGTTACAAGACTACTTTCAAGTATTATATATTCCAAAATAGAGGTGAGTAAATGGATACAGTATTTCGTTTTTTATATGAATTTTTAAGCCAGTTTTTTGGTAGTTTATTACAGATCTGTCTTGCTGCAATCGATGGGGTAAAGCAGATGTTTGATTTCAAAGCATATCTACGAATTTTAAACTTCTATAAAGAAGATTTCAATGGGCCAGAATGGGTATTTGTAGCACTGGTAATCGTATTTCTCATTTTAATCGTAGCAGCGATCATCTTTTTGATTGTTTTCTTGATTCGTAAATATATTCGGTTTCGAAAAACATTAGTTGAACAAGAGGAATTATTAGAGGAAGTTGCAAAATTAAATGATGAGGTATCTAGTTTAGTAAAGGAAAAAGAAGATATTTTAGCAATGAAAGTATCTCATCTAGGATTGAAGCCAAATGAGAGTGAAACAGAAGAAATCGATACCAAAGAAGAAGAAAATGCGAATGCTGATGGAGTACGTTTTGCTAAACTAAACGAGGTTGATATCGCATATCAAAGTTATACGCCACAAAATTACAATAATACGTTTACATTAGAAGAGTTGGTAGAGTTATTTCGTAATTTTGCTGCAAGCAAGTTGCATCTCTATTATAAATCAGAGATGATTCGTATTTTTATCGCTGCTTTAGCATCGACAAAATTAATTATCTTACAGGGTATTTCTGGTACAGGTAAAACATCACTTGCCTATGCTTGGGGAAAATTTTTAAAACATGACTCTTGCATTGCATCTGTACAACCTTCATGGCGTGACCGTACAGAACTATTCGGATATTTTAACGAGTTTACCAAAAAGTTTAACGAAACAGAAGTGTTAAAGACAATCTACGAAGCAGGCTATACAGATGATGTATATACCGTTATCTTGGACGAAATGAATATCGCCAGAGTCGAATATTACTTTGCAGAGATGTTATCTATTCTAGAAATGCCAAACAAAGATGAATGGATCGTCGAGCTCGTTTCTAGTAGTTGGTCGAACGATCCAAAGAAATTGATTGATGGAAAATTAAAGATCAGTCCAAATACTTGGTACATTGGAACGATTAACAACGACGATTCTACTTTCATGGTAACAGATAAAGTGTATGACCGTGCTATGCCAATCGATATCAATGATAAAGGGGAAGTGTTTGAGCCAATTGATACTCCAGCACAGGATATTAACTATTCTTACTTAGATCGAATTTTTGCTGAAGCGATGAGTCAAAATGAGATGAGTACGGATATTTTAAATAAAATCGAAGAGATGGATAACTATGTAATCAAACATTTTCGTATTGCATTTGGTAACCGTATTGTTGCACATATGAAAAAGTTTGTTCCTGTTTATATAGCTTGTGGAGGAGATGAAGTAAGTGGGGTAGATTATTTTATCGCACGTAAAATTCTTCGTAAGTTTGAACAGCTGAATGTCTCTTATATTCGGGATGAAATCGATGGATTTATTGAATTTTTGGATCAGACATTTGGACAAGGCAAGATGAAAGAATGTGAAGAGTATTTATTAAGATTGAAAAAATTAACATAGTAGGTGATAAAAATGGATGAGATTGTACAACTTTATAATCAAACTACCAATCAAACGAAGGAAAAATTTGGACAGTCATTAGAATCCGAACTGCAAGTGAAAGATAAGGTAGACCAATCAGAATATGATGACACATGGCTTACTAAAATGGAGGAAACAATTCGTTATTTGGATAATATATTACGTAGTCCGAATCGTTTTATAGTAAATGAAGAAGAGATTGTAAAAATAGAACTTGCACGGAGAATCACAGTTGATAGTATTAAGCATTTATCTAGAAATACGAATTTGATTCAAGATATAGATCCTAAAACGGGAGAAGTAAAACCTTCTAAAATTTTAAATATTAACAAGGAAGAAACATTTAATACTTATGAGAATCGATTTATATATACTCTGATTAATCACATGAAATTATATATAGAGAGAAAGAAACAAGAAGAAATTGTGGAACAGTCATTTTCCTCTTTGAAAGAATTAAAATATCAAGGGAAAGGAAAAGTTGATGATGAGACTGTGGAGATTTCAGTACATTTGACTGGAAAAACTGACTGCGGAAAGCAAAAAGAAAAAGAAGGTACCATTGCGGCACGAATTATGAAGGTAGAAGAACAGCTTCGTGATCTATGTTCTTCAGAGGTATATCGTAGTATTGCTAAGTTACATGTAGCATGGGTAACCTCACCCATAAAAAAGACGAATTTGATTTTGAAGAATGTTAACTTTCAATATGCTCTGTCTTTGTGGAATTACTTGCAAAATAATATGGAACCTAGTACGAAGAAAGATCATTCTAATAAAGAATATCAAGACCGTGGTCAATTGAAACAGATGATGGATCAATCTTTCTTATTAAACTGTTTGATTATGAATACTTTAAATAAGAAAAATGTGACAACGGAAGAAAAAGAAGATTTGCAACAGCAAGTTATAAATCAATCCATTAACCAATTAATGAATGTTAGCGATCAATTGTCATTAGATGAAATTATGAAATTGGTAGGAAAAGAATATGTTAAAGTAAAATATAAAAAAGTAGTAGATACAAGTGAGATTGAACGTATTTACAAAAAGGCAATGAGTGAGTATATAGAAAAAATAGATCATTTGAAGGTGAGAAAGAATGAAAACGATGAAAAAGATACTGAATAATCCATTTTTAAAATTTCTATTTGGATTTGTAAAGATTCTTGTTTGGATCTTTGTAATTTTGATTGTGCTTGTAATTGGAATCCAAAGATTATTTAACAATCAAATAAGCATCGGAAATTATCGTATGTTTACAGTCGTAACTGGCAGTATGATGCCCGAATATGAAGTATATGATGTTATTATCGTAAAAGAGAAAAAACCAGAAGATATTCAAGTTGGAGATGATCTTACATATTTAGGAAAAGTTGGAGACTATAAGGATAAGGTAATTACCCATAGAGTTCAAAAAATAAGACAGGAAAATGGAACACGTTACTTTACGACGCAAGGAATAGCAAACAATGCTCCGGATCCAGAAGTACGTGAAGATCAATCTTATGGAATAGTTGTTTATAGACCTACCGTTTTAAGTTTTCTAAGTCGTGTTTTAAATAATTCATATGGACTATATTTTCTCGTTTTAGTACCGATCGCTATTTTAATCTTTTTAGAAATATTAGATTATATAAAAGAGAAAGAAAGTGAGTTGTCTGATGAAGAAGAAAAAACTCATGAAAAAGACGAAGCGTAGAATTCGACGGAGTACGCTATTCTTTTTGATTTTTGCATTTATGGCGAATTCATTTGCATGGTTTATCTATAGTAATAAAGTTTCTAATAGTATTACCACCGGTGTAAAGTCGTGGAAAATTACGTTTGAGCAAGATGGAAATGATTTAGAAGAAGATGTATCATTCGAGGTTGATTCTATTTATCCAGGTATGGAACCATTTCAAGATTTTATTGAGATTAGCAACTCAGGAGAGATGATGGCATATATTACATATGAATTGAAGTCAATCAAAATTATGGATGAAGTATATACAGATGTAGATTATACAAGTGATGAATTGATAGAAATGCTTCAGACGAAGTATCCATTTAAAATGAATTTTTATGTTGATCAAGCGGAGATTGGAATTGGTGCAAAAGCAACTTTTTCTGTCCAACTTGATTGGCCGTATGAATCTGGTGATGATGCTTTGGATACTTATTGGGGAAAAAAATCTTATAGCTATAAGCAAGAATATCCTGAAGAAAAACAAATTCAAATTGTCGTTAAAATTACGGCGAGTCAAAAAAAACCACAGAGCTAATTCTGAGGCTTTAATTTGCAATTTGGGTGAATGTAATATTCACTTTTAATTTTGCACTCTCTCCACTGATCGACGCATTTGTATCAGCGGTGTTATTCATAGTTTCACCAGTACCATCTTTCCATTGAAAGTATACGCGAACTTTGTTTTCTTTGATTGGATCATTATAGTAAACGTTGTTTTGAATGATGTTAACTGCTTGATCTACTGGAACAATCGGACTATCGTTTACTTGATATCCTGTAATTGCGAGATCTGTAACGGAACTTTGCTCTGATGTAGCAATTTGAATTGCATATGAAAATGATACTTCTGTCTTGCTTGAATCGATGGTAAGATCAAAATATCCTTTTTGACCTGGAGCAATAACACCATCTTTAACATTTTCGTTTTCAAGATATACAGGATGAATGAGAGAAGACATTGTTGCTGCTTCTGTAATATCTTGATTGTTGACGAGTATTTTCCATTGGGCAACGCTAAAATCAGTATCTCCTTCTTTGGTATCTAAATATTTCGCATAAGTCTGTTGTATTTGTGTGATGCATAAGATCAAAGAACAAAGAGCGACTAAAAGTTTCCATTTTTTAACTTTAACCAATGTGATCACACCTTTCTATCATGCTTTTATTATATCATGAATAGGGAATAAAAATGTAAATGTAAAGTTCGGTGAGTGTAAACACATGTAAACAAGGTGCAAAAAGGGAGATTTGCAATTTTATTGAATCTTTCAAAAAGTGATTGAGGTAAAATAAAAGTTATGATAAAATAGTAAAGAAAGATAGGGGGAACGCAATGAAGTGGTTTATGATTGCTGTAGGTTCTATACTTGTTATCGCACTCATTGCGATTGGACTTCTTTTGAAACCAAAAAAGAGCAAGAAGAACGTTACAAAGGTGAAAGAAGTACCAGAAGAAGAAATAGAAATCGTTGTTTTGGATGAAGAATCACCAAAAGAACCGAAGAAAAAAGAAAGTGTTAGTGATGACACATTGGATCTGGATGATCTGTTTAAGACAATGTCGATTCACGTATTAAAAGACGATCCAAATTTTGATTTTGGGTTACGGCGAAAGAAAGATTGATCATATATCTCATAAGCTGAACACAGTGCAGAAATTGCACTGTGTTTTTGCATGGGACAAAAGTGTTTTCCTGGTTTACAAAATGCGACAAAATATGATAAAATTATTATGATTATAAAGGGTCGTGATGATATGGCAGTGAGCACAGTAAAAGTAACTGCAAAAACAATAAAAGAACGGAAGAAAAGATTAAAGTACGCAAAGAGAATTGCAATTTTTCTTTTCTTGTTTTTGCTTGCTCTTTTTTTTGTGTTGATGGTTGTATATCAAGGTGGTAATTTTACTGTTACATTGGACCCTAACTTTGCTTTAGAAAATGGAATTGTTCTTTACGAAAGTAAAGATAGTAAGGTGTCACGCAATAAGTTATATGCTGAAGAGATAGAGTTTATGGATAACATCTCTGTAAATTGGTTACCAGATAATTTAAATGACGAAAAAGATGGAGCGCACAACGGTGACAATTACATAGCGTATACATTTTATGTAGGAAACGAAGGAAAGAGAACGATCCATTATTGGTATCAAATCAACGTATTAGATGTCATTAAAAATGTTGATGAAGCGATTCGAATTATGGTATATGAAAATGGCAAACAGACGATTTATGCGAAGCGTAATAGTTTAACAAATGAAATAGAGACAAATACGACACCGTTTTACTCTGACGATGTTGCTGTATTGAAGGAGAGAAAGAATTTCAAACCAAATGATGTAGATAAATATACGATTGTCATTTATCTAGAGGGAGACGACCCGGATTGTGTGGATGCGATTATTGGCGGAGAAATTAAGTTAAACATGGAGATTATGGAGGAGCATATCGACAATGGAAAGAAGTAAAAAAAGGGAAAAAAGAAAAAAAATATTATTGTTACCGTTATTTTTAAGTTTTTTGTTATTTGTGGCGACATCTTATGCATGGTTTACGAGTAACCGTGTCGTGAGCATCGATGCGTTGGATGTACATGTTCAAGCAGACGGAGGTCTTGAGGTCAGTACGGATGCTGTTAATTGGAAGCAAGTTTTAACAGTACAAGATATTATAAACGCAAGAGATAATTATGGGAAAAGTGTCAATCAGATTCCAGCTCAATTTTATCCTGTATCAACAGGAGGGGTCGTAGATGGAAATGGTCGCTTGCAAATGTTTAAGGGAGATGCAACGAATACTGATTCAACCGATTTTGTATTGGTTGCGGAAAAAAGTGAAGAGACGGAGAGTTTTGGAGAAGATAGCGAGGGAGTATTTATCGCATTTGATTTATTCTTTCGTACGACAGCACCGAAAGAACTTTACGTATCGAGCAATTCAGAAGTTGTTTATCTAGGTGAAGAGAGTAAGGGAATAGAAAATGCGGCGAGAGTTGCTTTCTTAAATGAAGGAACATCTGGTGATAGTGCTTTAGCAGCACAGGGATTAAACGGAGCGAGAAATGCTTTTATCTGGGAACCAAACTATGATACACACACGCAGTATGGAGTTCAAAATGCGAAAAATATCTACGGAATTACAACCTCACAAGTAGGAGGAGCAGTGCTTCCCTATGATGGAGTTATTTCAGAGATTGGTAGTGCAAATAATGTATTAATTCAAAATGCCAATAGTACTACTTATCCATCTTTATTTCGAAGAGTCGACGTTGGAAGTTCAACTCCTAAAAATAATATGAATAATTTTAAAGTTTTTGAGTTAGAACCATCGATTACTAAAGTTAGAATTTATATGTGGCTTGAAGGCCAGGATGTCGATTGTGAAGATAATGCATCTTATGGAGATATTAGTTTTCGCTTAGAATTTACAACGAATCCATCATAAGTAAAGGAGGGATGATATGAAGAAAAAATTCAAGAAAAATCGTCAAATATATTTCTTGATTCTTTTAGCATGTATTATCCCAATTACAACGATTGCTTTTTCTTATGGAGTGTGGAAAACTGCTAATCCGGAAGTGACAATTTCGCGTGGAATTGCTGGAGATACAGTGTATATTGATGATTTAGATAGTGATTATTACTATTACTTAGGTCAAAACTATACAAATAGTACAGATGGAAGTTTGCCGACACTTGCAAATAAAAAAATATATGGAGATAACAATCTTGTAAAGACAACTGTAGTTTATCATGGAACAAGTATTGATGGAACCCATACGGGATATGTTTCTCTTACGGAAAAACAAAGCAAATTTGTCTATTATAAGTACTATCCAAAACAAAATGGTACAATTGAAATTGAACTTATTGATAACCCGTTTGCCGATCATCCTAACAATCTAGCATTCAATGGATGGGTAACAGATTATCAGGGTGCAAAAATTTCTTATGATGATAATTATTATAAGAGATATGTTAATGTTCCAGTTGGAAATATGAGTGAAATTGAAATTCATTTATATGCATCATGGACAGAAGCGACAGTTGCATATGTGAATGGTGGAACTTCTTTTGATAGTGCACAAACACAATTGAAAACTACTGGAATGAATGAAATTAGTACAGTAAATTACATATATGAATATCCAGAAGTAGCAGGATATTATAAAGGTGCAACAATTACAACGACAGCCACGAAGAATACTGTTTTTGGAAGCCCGGAGATTAGTTATGGAACATGTACAGATTGTTATGATGAGAATACAACATACCATAGTTCTTATCAATGTCCAGCGCCTTCTTTCAGCTTTTTTGAAACGGGAACAAAGACGAATACATGTAATGTATATTATTTACAGGATGAAAATGATGAATATCAACTAGGAAGTACATATTATGAAATTAGAAATCGGCAATTTGTAGATGCTAATTTACAACCCACCATTATAGGAACTGAAGATAGTGATTTATTTAACGAAAATAGTAATATGGCAGGTTATTATAGACAAGTACAAATTCCTTACAACGGTAGTATAACAGGATATTATAATCAAGATGGTACATTGCAAAGTGGTGCTTGCGGAACTAGAAATGGTTGTACAGTATATCAACTTATTCAATTTTATAAAGCAGATGGAACAGAAGAAAAATTAAATGCTGATACCACTTATTACTATTTAGTAACAAGAGATACTAACATTCTTGTTATGACAGGAAATATGGCTAGTACATGGGGTGAATCAAGTACAAAGCCGTTTACGTTGACAGGAATATATAACGGAGTTGATTACAATCCAACTTGGAATGTAAACAATTTAAGTGTGACAGCGTATGCTGATACTAGAATTGAAAATCTAACAATTTCAACTTCTGTATCACATCAAGAGTCAGACCCTTCTAGCAGTAACAGTGCAAATGCAACGTTTTATGGAAATTATTTCAATGTAAAACTTGGAAGAAATATTAAACAAAATGGAAATCGTGTGAATTTTACTTCAGTGCTTGGAGGAAGAAACTCAAGTAGTAGTTGGGGAAGTAGTTCTACAGTGGGATCTGCTTCATCGCCTAAAAAGTATCAATTAATTATTGAGTCTGGAGATTATAATTCGGTTTCTTTAACGATGGGGTCTTCGACTGGAACAAATGGTACACAGCTATATACAGAAATGTATGGAATTTATGGAAACGATTATGATCGGGCTACAGAGAATAACGAAAATTTGCTTGTGTATTTTTGTGCATCAGGTGCTTGGGGTGGAAGAATTTATTCTTCGAACGATAATTTGATCCCGGCATTAAATACTATTATAAAAAGTGGAAGTTTTGGAACTCATGATATCGATCATACATCTGGAATCTATGTAGGTGGACGTCAAGGTGGAACTCATTATGCTCCACGTAGTGCAAAAATGGAAGGCGGTTATGTTGCAAATTTGATCGGTGGACCTTTGACAGCAAGTTCAAAAGGATCGACAAATGATATTTATATTTACATGACTGGTGGACAAGCAGATACTATTACTGGAGGAGCAGGAACTTCCACGACATATGGAAATCGTATTTTGCAAATTACTGGAGGTACTGTAAATTACAGTGTATTTGGTGGAAGTAATGGGTACGATGGAAGTAGTAGCGATGGTACATTAACTGGAGATTCTTATGTCTATATCGGTGGAACTGCAACGATTGGAAATGATGCTTATATTAGTAATAATCAGACTATCTGGGGTGCGGAAGCAGGATCCGTATTTGGATCTGGAAATGGAAACTCTAGGTATGCCACAATTGGTTCTGTAAATCACTCTAATATTGTTGTAGCAGATCAAGCTGTTGTAAAAAGAAATGTATATGGGAGTGGAAACTACGGAACAGTAGGATATAGTGCAACAAATAGCTCTAGTACTTCGATTCAATTAGTTGGAGGAACAGTGAATGGTTCTGTATTTGGATCTGGAAATCATAGTGGATCTGGAAGAAGAGATACGGTGACTTCTAACATTGAAATTACAATGGATGGAGGTCATGTGCTAGATTCTATTTATGGTGGAAGCAATCAAGAAGGAACTGTTTATGGAAATAGTAATATTAATTTGATCAATGGAGAGCTAAAGGATGCGTATGGTGGTGGCCTTGGTGAAGAGACTTATATAAGTCGAAACGTTGTAATCAATATCGGAAATTCTACAACATCTAATCTAAATATTACAGGTGCAGTTTATGGTGGAAGTGCATTTGGGGTTGTGAACAGTGAAACAAAGAATAATGTACAAAGTAGTTATACTACAAAAGTGAATGTCAACGCTGGGAATATTTCGCAAGTATTTGGTGGTGGAAAAGGAAATACATCGATAACACCATATGTTGCAGGAGATGTAACAGTCACGATGACTGGAGGACAAGTTGGAAACTTGTTTGGTGGAAATGACGCTAAAGGAGAGCCAAACGGAGAAGTTGTCGTCAATTTAAATGGCGGAACAGTAACGAATGCATATGGTGGTGGAAACAATACTCTAGTTACATCAACACATGTATATCAAAACAATAGTGTGGTAGAAAATTTATTTGGTGGAAGTAACCAAAGCGGAAATGTAACAGATTCTAATCTAACGATTGCTGGTGGAAAAACAACGAATGCATATGGTGGAAACAATGTTGGAGGAAGAACAGCTTCTACATACATTACAGTTACATCTGGTGAAATTCAAACATTATATGGTGGCGGAAAACTAACCGATACTGGAACAAGTACGATAGAGATAAAAAATGGTTCAATTCAAACTGTCTATGGTGGTGGAGAGCAAGCAAATATGGAAAACGCTTCAAATTTAACTGTAGAAAATGGAACCATTGGTGATTTGTATGGAGGATCAAATATTTTAGGAAATGTGCCTACTTCTAATGTTCAAATTTTGGGTGGGACATTAACAAATGTATATGGTGGAAATAACCAAGGTGGAATCACTTCTAAAACCAATGTAATGTTAAAAAATGGTAGCATCACTAATGCATATGGTGGCGGAAATAAAACTTCAACTACAGACGCAAATGTATCGTTAGAAGGAGCAACCATAGGAACCATTTATGGTGGTGGAAATCAAGCAGGAGTAACGACAACTAATGTTGACTTAAAATCTGGGCAAGCAGAGTACATTTTTGGTGGAAGTAATCAAGAAGGTACAGTAGATAAAGCGAATGTAAAAGCTGAAAATCCAAATAATTTAGCAGTTTCCAATGTATATGGCGGAAATAATCAAGGTGGAATCACAAAGGATGCTAATATTATATTAAACGGTGGAGTATATACTAATTTATATGGTGGCGGAAACATGGCCCCGACGGATACAACCAATGTTAAAGTGACTGGAATAGAAATGAATGGTGAATTTTTCGGAGGAGGTAATCAGGCTGCAGTAAATTATGATACGAAAGTAGTCTTCAAAAATTCATCGATTGCCGGTGACTTATTTGGAGGAGGAAATCTCGGTATCGTATCTGGTGATACCGATGTCGATGTAACAAATTCTCATATTTCAAGTAGTATTTACGCTGGTGGGAATGGAACAACGGCTGTTGTTTATGGCTCTACGACATTAGATGTCGATCAAAATACAATTGTTGATCAACATGTCTTTGGAGGTGGAAATGCAGCGAATACCGGAACGAAAGAAACTAATCAATCAGTAAGTCATGTCAATATTAAAGGTGCATCCATTCATGGAAATGTCTATGGAGGAGCGAACACAGCAGTTCTCTATGGGACTGTAGAATTAAATATTGGATTAAAAGAGGAATCTGCAAATAGTAGTATTATGATCGATGGAACAGTCTTTGGTGGAGGGGAAGCAAATGCCGAAGGAGATCCAAACTATGACTATTCATTTATTAGTGTAACGAAAGGAATCAGTATTTCTATCGATGGAGAAGGATATGATCAATTCTATATAAAAGGATCGATCTTTGGATCTGGAAATGCCTCTAGTACAGAAGGATATAGTTATATCGATATTTCTAACTATGGAACATTCGATCAATACCAAGAAAATATATCGATTCAAAGAGCAGACGTCGTAACGATGAAAAATTCTGCAATTAAGTTAGAGGGAACGACAGACCGTACGAATGAATTTTCTACAACGAAGTTTAGTATTAGCCGAGTGAAAGAATTAAAATTAGCAAATGGCAGTACGTTATTCTTAGATAATGGAACAAACTTGTTAGAAAAATTATCTAGTCTAAAGATCGATGGCGAGGAAGAAGCAAAAGCAACTGTAGCAATTGCTGAAGATGGTAGTGTTAAGAGAAATGTCGATAACCGCATTTATATGCTCGAAGGAAAAAATATGAATATTGCGACAAATGAGGCGGTTACAAGCTATGGAGAAGTAAGGGGAATGACGTTCTTTGGAATGTATCAATTGGATCGTAACGATCGTGTTTTAACCGCTTTCTACCATCAAAAATACGATGCAGGTGATACTGTTGCATCTGGAGAATTTTACGCATTTACATCAGGTAGTTATGCATTGGGATTACATAATACAAATCACGATATTACGAAAGATGGTTTTTATAGTAATTATGAAAACGAAGAGGTAGAAGGAACGGTAGAGGTAAAATATATCGAACCAACCCCAAGTGATGCTAGTTACTATATGTGGGTCATCGGAGAAACGGTAGAAACATATGAACTTACTTTAACAGCATCAAAATATGCGACGTTAGGGACTTACGAGTTACCTTTGGTAACTTCAAGTGGAGCCAATACTAAATTTGAAATTTTAGGTTTTAACTATCAAAACTTAGAAGAAGGGTTCCAACTTGTAGATCCGAATGACATCGAAAGAGTCAATCGCGATGGAACAGCGGATGATGTTATGGGGCTTTCTATGGAAGCATCTAACACGGGGTTCGTGACGAAAGGATCGACGAACTTCCGGACAGATGAGGGAACTTCAGTTATAGGAACAACAAGTTATCAAGCGGAAAACTCAAGTGCTGTTCCAAGTTTTATCTTTTACTTATATCATTCAAAAAATTTGACGAAGTCAAGAGAAATTGGAACAGTTGTCATCTCGCTTTTGGAAATTACACCGATCGATGAGTTGAATAATGAAGTGACACGTGTCAATATCAATGTTACAATCAATTCAGCACTCTATAGTAATAACGAATACGAAGGAGCAATGACATCGGGAGAAAAATATGATTTGTTTGCATCCACTCAGACCAATATTACAACGAAGTCGACATTGAGTGCATATTATTCCCTTTATATGGAGACGGATAAACCATATTATCAGTCAGGATATCAACATGCATTAGTATCTAATTATATCTTACCAAAAGGAACGAAAGTTACGATGATCGATCTTGCAACGACTCCGACTTATTATTATCATGTTATTGATGATGCAGATGTAGAAAAGGCGGAAGCGGAATACGCTCTATACGGGGAAAGTTCTTATTATTTAAGTGATTTTATCGCTATGGGATCGACGAGCTCTGGAAACAATTACAATGAAGAGAAGAATATGGAACTTTACTATGATCAAGATTTAGGTATCATCCAAGAAGAATTTATCTTTATCGTCGACTTTGGAGATACGGAGATTAGTGGAGACCAAATAGGAAAGAGTCTATTGATGGAACTTAGAAACGCTCAGGATCAAACGTTGATTAGCGTATTGGGAATTCAGCATGCAAATTTGACATACAATCTTTACGATAATCAAGATGCAGTGATCGATATTGAAGGAAATTTAAGTAAAAATCCAATCTATGTCGGAGAAGAGACCGAGTTAGAATTAACGACGAATTTTATCCAGTCAAGCGCAAGTGGTGCGACTGTTGTTGATACGACATATTCAGATAAAAGATTAGGAATCTATATAACGATTTTCGATTCAAACAACAATCAATTGAACAATAGTAGTTTGCTAGGACTTACTTACGAGTTAGATGGGGTGACTTATTATCCACGTATGGATGGAAGTATTCGTATTCCACTTGCAGATAAAGTTGCCAACGTGTTGAGTAGGATTAAAATTCATACGAATAATGTAAATTTAGCAAGTGGAAAATACACGATGAAGATAGAATCGTTTGGCTCACCAGATGGAATTTACTTTGGAACGACATCGTCCGATCAGCTTATGATTCCATTTGAAATAATTAATAGTCGTTATGGCCTGGATGTATCTTTGGATGAGAAACAGTCGATCGTCAATAAAGAAACAGGATATACAATGATGGATAATAATGTATTAACATTCCATGTGAAGTATTCTTCGAACCTTGCGAATCCAAATATTCGAGTAAGTCTTTTCCGTAGAAATTACGACCAAATATATGATACGGCTTATACACAGGTTAATTTGCTTGATTATATTACAAATTCGTTACCAATGAAAAACGAAAATGAATATTTGCTAGCCGAAATGCCTGCTGCAGAAAGTGATAAGTTCTTATATCTAAAAAGTAATCTAAAGAGTGGTACGTATCGTTTTGTATTCCGATTATACGATGGAGATACGTTTATCGGAGATTGCATGGAATATGTTATAATAAAATAGGAGGAACGTATGGACATAGAGAAAATAGATACAGATGAATTAATTGCGTGTTATCAACTTGTAAGTGATTATTTAAAGCAATTGGAAACGAGAAAAAAAGAAGTGGAAAAGAGTGTAGAAAATGAAGGACAAAATTGAAAAAGAAATCGCACTAAGTCAAGAAGTGTTTCAAAGTTTACCGACGAATAACATTAAAAATCAAAAGAGGTTTCTAAGTGAGATCGAAAAAGAAATCACAGAGTATCAGGAAAAGTTAAATGCGATTTATACGGAATTAGTGAATCGGCAAAAACCTTATCTAGCTTTGAAAGAGCATACGTTTCAAGAATATAATGATGCGATTGGAAACTTGGCAAAAGCGTTATCTTATACGAACAATTTAGCAACCGCATATGAGAAATTACGATTAGATAAAAGTATTTATCAGCTTTCACGTTATAAAATGAATCGACTAAGTGAAAACAACCGTATTCTAAAGAGAATCATATCTTTGTTTGCGAAAGTTGGAATTCCATTACAGGCATCTGATTTCCATATGACGAATTTTTCTCATCAATATATGGAAGCATTCTTTTCTTATCAAAATTATATTAATAGTGGAACATTGGAAAAAGTATTTGAAGAACTTTATTGGAAAGATCCTTATTTAATTTTAGAAATAGAATTAAATATACGTCATTTATACTTGAAACATCAGAAGAAATTCGAGCAGTATATTGAACGCACCAACGAGCAATTACTGTCTCGATTTCAACATGGTGAACAAAATTTGATTGATGACTATAGTTATTTATGTAAAAAATTAGAAATGGAACAGTTCGAAAATAAAGAGAATTTACTTTATTCTTTTGTAAGTGGAACATATAATATCGATGACTATGTAGATGCAAAAATCAAACCGTTAGTAAGTCAATATTTTGGTTCTGCGTTTGAAGAAAAAGAAGAGGAACTAAGAAGTGTTGCTTTAAAATTACTTCATTCTTTAGAAGAATATCAAAATTATAAAAAATACGAAACTTTGATTGATAAGATCCGAAATTTATATGGACAAGATCTCGATCGACATGTGTTGCAGAAACATTTTAAAAAGATCGGAGAATTAGAAAAGAAACTTTCAAAGTTGAACAAAAAGTCACGTGTGATTATTTCTAAGACGAAAGTTGATAAGCTAGGCCCAGAAATTAATCAAGTGATTAGTGAAATTCAAAGTCAATATCAAGAAGTGGACCAAGTAATGTTTCACTATGTTGTGAAAGAACATATCAAGGAAAATTCGACCATTTTTAAATCGTTGTTACTAGTAAGTCAGTACTATGCGTTTTTAACTGATATGTGTCTCGAAAAAGATCCACAGATGACATATGAAATGATTGAGGAAGAACATCGATCATTTTATAGATTTGTTTTGAATCCAAATAATACGATTATAAATAATTTAACCATTACAGAACAAGGTGATGTCACTGCGATGTTAATTTCTAATTATCGTTTGTTAGGTGTAAATTTAAAGGAAGAAATGTTATCTTCGAATCAACTAGAACAGTGTAAAACTGATTTAAAAAGGATTATTATATATTACCAATTACGCATGCTTAAGGTCTCAGTAGATGATTTACTGCGAGTAAAGAAGATTCAGAAAATCATGGAAAAGAAAGAAAGCACTAGGTAAAGAAATGGTTTTGTGATAAAATAAACATAAAGGAGTAGGGATATGAAAAATGTTTTAAAAGTGATATTAGGAATAATTGGAGTTTGCTATTTAGCAGTAATTATCGTAGTGACCTCATGTTTACTTTGTTATAATGACTATAAAGTAACGGAGATGTTAGGATATAGTTTTATTATCATCGATGAGAATTCTGAGAAGTACAATGATGGGGATCTCGTGTTATTTCGTCAAGGAGAAAGCGATAAGGTAGCGATAAATGATGAAATTTTCTTCTATGAAGTAACGAATGGAATTCCAAGCATTCATTATGGTACGGTAACAGAAGTAATACCGGTCGATCAGGAAGAACGTACATTTACGATTAATGATAATCATGATATTTCAAGTGAAAGTTTAATAGGAAAAACGGAAACAGCACGTGTTTATCCACAACTTGGAAAAATTTTGTCGATTTTAGAATCTCGTTTTGGATTTTTGATTTTAGTCATTCTGCCGACATTATTATTATTCTTATATGAACTATATCGTGTGATTATCGAAATAAAAGCACCACTTGAAGAAGAAGCTGAATGAAGAAAATACTAATTATTATAAGTATTCTCTTTTGCTGTCTGACGTTATTTCAAGTGACGAAAAGTTTTGGATTATTTGAATCAAAGATAGAAGATGAAAGTGATCTAACTATAGCAAAATGGCATATTATCGTAAATGATAGCGATTTAAATCAGACAGATCGAACATTTTACGTAGATGAAATTTCATACGTCGATCGAGAAGGCAATGTGGTTTCAAAATTTGCTCCTGGGGTTACTGGCAAGTTTTTGATTGAAATTGATCCGAAAGACACAGAAGTCGCATTTGCTTACGAAATGAAAATAGATTTAGAAAATCAAGAGTATGAACAAATTACAGTAGATGAAGTGATTGGAATCAACGGAACACAGTTAACAGAGCAAGATAGAACGTATCGTCGTATTATGACACTAGATGAAATTGAAGCCGGTAAAAAAGATACCATTCAAGTTACCTTTCATTGGGAATGGAATGATGTTTATAATGACGTCGACTCTAAGTTAGGACAAGACCCAGATAGTCAATTTTTAATTCCAATTACGATTGGGTTCGAACAGTATATAGAGTAATCGGAATAAAAAGGTGGTGAGCGTATGAAGAGTGAAATTGTGTATAAGACGATGAAAGTGATAAGTAATTTATTATTTGTGATATTAGGTTTTGTACTTGTTGGATGCTTATATTCGTTTGTAAGCATACAGGTTCTATCCCATAAATATGTCAATTTCTTTTCTTATACATTTTTCCAAATTGGAAGTAATAGTATGGCCCCAGCGATTACGACGAACGATTTGATTGTCGTAAAACTTTCGAGTAATGATATCAAAGAGGGGGATATTATTACTTACGAAGATGGAGATACTCTGGTAACTCACCGTGTTCAATCTGTCAATCAAACGGGATACATTACTAAAGGGGATGCCAATATGGAACAAGATAGGGCAATATTAAAAGACCAAGTTGTTGGAAAGGTAGTAAAGATATTGCCTCAATATGGTGTTTGGTTTAAAGTGTTAACAACACCAAAGATTATCGCTATGATTTGCATCACGTTATTTCTATTTTCTGTCGCTTTTGCATACACAGGGAAAAAACATCTACCGGCGAATGCTGATTTTGGAATTTATTATTCTGGTATTCAGATGAAACAAGGTGGAAAAGATGATTGATCGTAAGAAGTTTTGGCAGTTTCAAAGAATCACGATAGCAATTGTCGGGATTTTACTATTGTTACTCGGAATGAGGATTGTGTTTTCTCGCTTTTTTACAGATAGTGCAGGAACGGCAGTAGGAGATATCGCATTTTACACGATTCAACCTGGAACGGAGACGCAAACTTTAAAAATGTTTGACGTCAAACCGGATGGGAAAGATTATATTTTCAATGTAGATGTGTCTAATTTTAAAGATGAAAATGTTAGTGAAGTTGATTTAGAATACTCATTGGAACTAGTAACCACGACGAATATACCTGTAGATTATAAAATCTATTTAAACAATCAGACAGTAAATGATTTTCAGAACAAGGAAATCATTCAGGATGAAGATGGAATGTATTTTTTCAAGTTTTCGACACCTAATCAAAGATTTGAAAAAGAAAAAAAGATGACGAACCACTATCAATTGATTGTAAACTTTCCAACAAATTATAACGAAGAAGTATATCAAGACTTGATTGATCATGTCGAGATTACAATTACGGCGACGCAAGTGTAAAACATGTCAAAATATATAAAAAAATGTTGCCATGTGGAAAAACTTTTGATATGATTAAAATAACGAGAATAGGGAGAGATTGTTTTATGAAAAGTAATAAGAAAAAGAAAAGAAATCAGAGAAAGCAAAGAAGACTACTTTTATCATTGTTACTGTTAGTTGGAACAGGGATCTTTCTAGGAACAGCAACTTATGCATGGTTTACAGCAAATAAGACTGTTTCAGTAAATCCAATCGATGTTAACGTAGCGGCAAAAAGTGGTCTACAAATTTCAGCCGATGGTCAAAATTGGAAATCTATTTTGACGACGACAGATATCACAGGAGCACAAGGAAATTATGCTGCTGCTAAAAACCAATTACCTGCTATGTTAGAGCCAGTTTCAACTGCAGGAATTATGGATGCTGGAGGAACTATGGATATGTATTTAGGAGAAGTTTCTTCTAATACTTCTGGAGATTGGGTTTTGAGTTCTTCTAAGTTGACAGATAAAAATGGAACGGAAGGGTCTTATGTGGCCTATGATATCTTCTTGCGTACAGAGACAGAAGCGCCAATTTATTTGACTACAAACTCAGGAGTTACATTTAAAGATGAGCAAGATACAGGAATAAAGAATGCAACAAGAGTCGCATTTGCAGTATTAGGAAATACGACAAGCGATGATACAATTTCTAATATTCAAGGACTAAATAATGGTGCATCTTCACCAGTTACAATTTGGGAACCAAATTACGACGCTCATACATCTTACGGTGTAGCAAATGCTCGTGATACATATGGAATTGGAGATTTGACTGCTGGAACTGGAAATGACTTAGTTCCATACGATGGAATTAAAAATGAGTTTAATTCTGACGCTAATATTACGTTAGGAAATGCAAATGCAACTGAGTCTAGTGATAATTTCCAAAAGGTAACACCACAGATTACTACAGAAGTTGATTTTTCTGATTACAAACAATTAATTACATTGAGTAAGGGTGTAACGAAGGTAAGAGTATATATGTGGATTGAAGGACAAGATGTAGACTGCGAAAACAATGCATCTGGTGGAAATATTTCTTTTGATTTACAATTTAGTACAAGTGATTCTGCTGGAGCTTAAGGGTGAGAGATCATCCTTTTTTTGTTGTTTTCATGTAGCATTTTTGGTATACTACTTATAGTAGAATAGGGGAGTTTTATATGTTGCATCAAGTGGTTGATTTTTTCACTGCGCCATTTAAAGTATCCAGAGTGAAATGGAATGTACTTACAATTGAATATATTTGTTCTATCATGGCACATTTACTTGAACTAGTTGTTCCTTTTGCCGTATCTATGATTATCAAATATGCAACTGGGAATCAACCAGATGAAGCTTTTTTATGGTGTGGCATTTTAGGTTTAAATTACCTTTTAATTTCTTTTTTCTGGTGGGGAAATTATCGAGCTTATACGCAAAATGGTTTGTATTTTTGTGAGAATTTATATTGCAAATTTTTGAAAAAATTAGCTCTTGTCGATGAACATTTTACGGAAAAAGTATCACATGGGAGACTTTATAATGTGGTTAACTCGGATACTGTAGATGTTCCTCTTTATATCGATGCTGTTTTTGAAGTGATTAATTCTTTTGTAAAGATTATGGTGCTTATGTATATCATGGTTCAAGTAAATGTTTGGATTGGATTATTACTTTCATTTTCAGGTTTTATCTATTATATTTACATCAACTATAATGATATTCAGTTTATCCGATACTTTAGGAAACAAAAGAAAGTGAATGATGCAATTAGCGATGTGTTTTTGGAAACTTTAAATGGGTTGCACGAGGTAAAAACATTAGATATCGAGAAAAGACTACGTGGCCACTACGAAAAGCAGAGAAAACGTTATACGAGGGAATATCGCATGAAGCGTAAGTATTATACGCGAACTGAAAATCTTTCGTGGTTTATTACACACACAACCCGTGTTTTAACTTATATTTGTATGACGATGTTAATCTTATCAGAACAAATGGGTGTAGATATTCTAGTGTTGTTTACAGGATATTATGCAAGTTTAATTGCCGATATTGATGGAATGACAGATAATGTACGTTATGCACGACAATATCGAATATCGATTGATCGAATTCGTACCATTTTAGAATACGTTGATCAGAAGAAAGTACCACAAGGAACATTGGTAAATAAAAATGTATATGGAGATTTAAGTTTTCATAAAGTGTCATTTGGCTATCAAGAACATACATTGTTTTACAGAGCATCATTTCATATGAAACCAAATACGATTAACGCAATTATTGGGCTTTCAGGAAGTGGGAAGACAAGTTTAATACGACTGTTAATGCGTCAAGAGAAAATTGATAAAGGGGAGATTCTGTTAGACGGAAGTAATATATATGAATATAGTGAAGATGCTTATTTGTCTAATATTACAGTTATTACCCAAACTCCGTTTATCTTTCATATGTCAATTCGAGAAAATCTCAATATGGTGACGACGAATAGAGAAAAACAAGAGGCTGCTTGTAAACGTGCTGGAATTCACGACTTTATCATGAGCTTACCTAAAGGGTATAATACTATCATAACTGAAAAAGCAGGGAATTTTAGTGGTGGACAAAAACAAATGCTCAGTATAGCACGTGCGTTATTGACGGAATCTGAAATTTTATTATTCGATGATATTACAAGTTCATTGGATCCTGCAAATGTTGAAAATATAGCGCGTCTATTAGATGATTTAAAGAGGGACCATACGATTTTAATTGTTACAAATAAAGTTGCCGTGATGGAACGTTCGGAGCAAATTTTAATGATCAAGAATCGAAAGGTTCATACGTATCTTACTTATCAAGAAATGCTTGCGAAAAATCCAGAATTTAAAGTCGTTGATACGGAACAAGAAGGTGAGATTGTATGATAAAGGGTGTCTATGAAATCGCCAAGAAACATTGGAGTTTGATTCCTCATAAAAAAATATATATTATAGAGAGATTGATCTCTAAAACGATAGGTTCTATTTTCTCTATTCTTATTTATGCTGTATTACCATCTCTCATCGTAAAAGCATTGACAGAAGGAAATCAGGAACAGACTATATTTTGGATCATTGTAATTTCTATTTGTTATCTATTACATATTATAAGTTATTATTGGAATTATTGGATCGATGGAATCGATAATAATTATGTTTACTGCAAATTGAAGGATGCGATATTTAATGCGCTCGTTAAATATGATTTAGACTATCATAAAAATCTATCGACATCGAGAGTTATCAATACGACGGCTGCAGATGTGTGGAATATCTCGTCGTTAAATGATTCGATCGTAGATTGTATCGTAACTTTCTTTAAGATTATCGTCATGTTATGTCTTATTTTAATGACCAATGTATGGGTAGGGCTTCTTGCTACAGTTATTATATTAGGCTATATGCAGGCGATCGAGCAAAGCAATAATCGCATGGTCTATTATTTGAGAAAACAACGTAAATTTCAAGATCGTATCGCTGGATCTTTATCTGAAGTATTAGATGGAAAATTGGAAGTTCAAGTATATGACATGTTTTCTAAATTACAGACGAGATTCCAAAACATCGTATCTAAGTTTCGCATTGCCTATTTGAAGAAACGTTTTTATATGGACTTGCGCGATAGTGGGTTACCAATGATTTATCAAATAGGACAAGTACTTTTGTATTTTGTCATGTTGATCTATGTATTTCAAGGTAAATTTACGGTAGATAAAATTGTATTGTTGATTGGATACTATGATTTGATGGTGACGGATGTTCAATATATGTGCAATTGTTCCAAAACATTGAAAACTCATATTGTAGCGGTCGATAGAATTCGAGAAGTGTTGGATTATCAAGAAAAACATCTTCTTTCTTTTGGGGAGAATGAACAGGATGATATTACCGGAAATATCTCTCTTTGTGATGTTTCCTTCCGATATGAAAAAGAACCAACTTTACAGCATATCAATGCAGTTTTCGAACATAATCAAGTAACGGCGATCGTCGGAAAAAGTGGGAGTGGAAAGAGTACGATATTTAATTTATTGTTGCGACTTTACCCACTAGAAGAAGGAACAATTTTACTAGACGGAATTCCCATTTACGATTATGCGAGAAAAGTTTATTTTTCTAATGTATCCGTAGTGAATCAAAAGCCTTTTGTATTTCACATGAGTATTCGACAAAACCTAAGCTTGATCGATCCAAATCATAAACGACAAGAAGCTGCTTGCAAACGCGTTGGAATCCATGATATTATCATGAATTTGCCAGAGGGATATAATACAATATTAACGGAAAATGGAAGTGAATTGTCGATTGGAGAAAAACAACTGCTCAGTTTAGCGCGAACGCTTCTTTCCAAAGCGGAAGTATTATTGTTCGATGAGATCACAAGTTCCCTCGACTCGAAGACGACGACTCATATTGCATCATTATTAAAAGAACTCAAAAAGGATCATACGATTATTATGATCACGCATAAACCGGAAATGATGCGAGCATCAGATAACATCATCGTTTTAAGTCATGGAACGATCGTTGGTTGTGGAACGCATCGGGAGTTACTAAAGGAAAATGAATATTATCAGCGATTACAATTAAAGAAAGGATAACTACCTTTCTTTTTAAGAGGAGTACTTTGCAAACTTTATAAAATATGTTATAATAACCCACAAAAGCGAGGTGCAATAAAATGTCGAAAACTTTATTACCTTTAAAAATTTATCCAAAAATGATCGATAAAAACAAAACAAAATTGAAGGATTACTATAAGTTATCTTATACAAATGCGATTGCACTTTGGAATGCAATCGATTATTTTGGAGACTATTTGACTCGAAAATATAAAAAAATTGCATCCGATGGAACACCAACTTTACAATTGTTATTTATTGCACCAAACGAAATACAAAAAGAATCAAATGGACTTAATTATTGTAATCATCAATTGGTTGTCTCTATGGAGCAATACTGTAAAGAAGAAGTGAAACACGCAGTATTTCAATTAGAAGTCGTAACCAATACGACAGATATGCTATTAATCGCACATCCGACGAATGTAGAGAAAAGTTTAGAAATTCCGGAAATTCAAATTCATTTGAAGGCAATCACCGATGAAAAAAGTTTCTTGATTCCTGATTCTGGTGGATGTTACGTGAAAGATGTCGTTAGTTATTTGTGGGAAATGGTATATGAAAATGGAGAAGTTACAGAAGCGTATCTAGGGATGGATAAACAAAAGTTAGATATTTTAGGAATTTCTTATAAATTACGGAGAGCATATTATGCAGGGATCAATCACGGACTGTTGCCTGTACAAAAAGAGGAAGTACCAAAATTGCTTGATATATCGACAGATTTATATGAAATTTATACTCATAGTTTTGTCGATCAACGTATTCGCGAAACCTCATGTGAAAAAAAATGTCAATATAAAAGAAATTCATAGAGAGGTCTATGAATTTTTATTTGTCAATGGGGGAATTTTGTGTTAAAATAGCATACGCGAAAGAGAAATTGATATATAAATGAGAGAAGGAAGAAAATGAATAAAAAAAATTATACTGTCTATCCGCTTGCGGTAGAAAAAAGAAAAATAATTGAACAAGGATGTCACATTGAAGAAAAAAATAAAGTTCCATTTTGGTTTGTGATCAATCAGATTTCAGAGCAAGTCATTCGATACGGAGCGAAGAATACGGATCAAAGTGGTGTATCTGCACCTTGGATCGTCTTAGATGAATGTTTCCAACAAGATGCTTACTATATGTTTCAATTTTTAATGATTCAAATTGTCGACGGACAAGCTGTGCAAACAAAATTTAGTGCGAGTGCAAAGGTTATGGAAGATAAAGTTTTGGCGGTATGTACAAATTTTAATACGATCACAGGTAAGAAAGGGCCGCTAAAGGATTTACAAATTACCATTTCTGTATCACCTAAACAAAATGCAAACGAGGCAAGGGAAACTCGATATCTTGCTAGAAAGGTTGCAGCTAATGGTCAATTAGAGAGCTATGATATTGCAGTTGTTTTAGGAAATCTATATCATGGAAACATCATGTGGCACTTACTTCCACGTGAAAAATGGGATACGAACCCAGAAAATGCTGAAGATTATTTACATGCGTATGTGTTGACACGTACGATGTGCCCACAAAAGTAGAAACATTGACAATCTTTTTAAATCAGACTATAATGACTGTGTAATAATAACACAAATGGAGGATAAAATGGGAGAGTCAGAGTTAAGGCAAAAAAACTATGTGGAATCGATGCTATGCTTACTACAAGCAACACATGGAAAAGTCAAAGTATTTTTAACGAGAAAGACAAAAGAACCATACAAGGGTTATTGGATTTTACCAACGAGATATATTACGCACGATGAATCAGCAGAGGAAAGCGTACAGCAAATATTAGAGAAGATTGGGTTAGAGAAAATCTATTTCGAACAAGGTAAGGTATTCAGTTCTGTAGATCGTATGCCAGAAGATAGAGTGATCTCTATTAGTTATATCGGTTTGGTTGATGCTGTTACCGCACAATTATATCAAGGAGAAACATCGTTAGAGTACGGTTGGTTTGATATCGATGCATTACCTAAAATTGCGTATGATCATCATTTAGTGATCAAAAGTGCAATTGAACAATTAAGAGGTAAGATTGAGTCGCTAGACATTTTAAAGGTTTTATTTCCAAGTGATTTTACTTTGCCTGAAATTCAGAAAGTATGTGAACAGATTTTAGGAAAAACTTTAGATCGTCGTAACTTTAGAAAGAAGTTTATGCAAATGGATTTGATTGAATATACAGGATATAAAACTGAGGGATCCAATGGTAGACCTGCAAAGTTATATCGTTTTAAAGAGGAAAAAGAATTAGTTTCAACAAGTATATTCTAGGAGGTGTTTATGAAGCGTAATGGATGGGGATTAAATGAAATGCTAGGTTTTTTAGCAATCTTAGGATTTGCTTTAGTCTTAGTTGCGATTTTATATGGACACCTATTTCAAGAGTTTCCAGATGAGACTCTTTCAAAGCAAAACGTATCGGAAGATCATACAAATTTAGAGGTATCAGATGAAGAAGAAAATACTACAACCATCGATGGGGAAGAATCTGAGGCGGTGATAGACTCTGATTACCTTGTACTGGAACATAATCTTGCGTCTTTGGCGGAATTATATATCAAGGAAAGTGGCGCAACCGTTGTAGGGAGTGTTACTTATATTCCTTTGAGCGATTTAAATGTAGCGGAATATCAGGAGCAATTAGAAGGATGCAGCGGATATGTTGAGTATCAGAAACAGGAAAATCAATATAAAACTTACCTTCATTGCAACCAATACGAAACAGCCGGATATCAGGCTAGATACGCATCTTAAACATATGGGGAACCATATGTTTTTTGATTGAACTTCGATTCTCTTATTGGTATAATAGCAATATAGAAACGAGTAGGTGAATTTATGAGGCGAGCAAGTAAGATTTGGAATCAAGTTTCAGAACGATTAGATCGTTGGGATGTTCTCATTCTTTTTTTGATTGTTTTAGGATATGGGATATTTTCTTTCTGGAATCTAGGATCGATGAAGAGCCCACAAACATTTTATACTTTTCAAGATCAAAACGATGAAATTATAATAGAACTTCTAAAAGGTGAGGAGTATGTGACTCACGTTCGTTATTTTGTTGGAGAGCATCCAGGAATGTATAACATTTCTATTTCTTCGGATGGAGAAATTTATACGATGCTTCCTACAGAATCGGAAAAGTATGTATTTACGTGGAATGACATAGAAATTAAAGAACGGACAAAATATATCAAAATAGAACCGGTTGAAGGAGGAAGCCAAATTGGAGAAATACAGGTATATCAAAGTCAAAATCCGATTTTAACTAAAGTCATAGGGACGGACGAGCTAACGGATGAAAAAGATACGGTTCCAATGGAAATTAGTTATATGAATAGTGCTTATTTCGATGAGATTTATTTTGCAAGAACCGCATACGACTATGCAAATGGGCTTCCAGCCTACGAATGGGTACATCCACCACTCGGGAAATTAATTCAAGCAATTCCTATTTATCTTTTTGGTATGAGCCCTTTTAGTTTCCGAATGGTGGGAAACATTTCGGGAATTTTATTGATCGTCGTAATGTACTGTTTTGCAAAAAATATATTTCATCATAGGAGTTATGCGCTTCTCGCAGCCTCATTTATGATGTTCGATAATTTTCATTTCGCTCAATCTCGAATGGGAACGGTCGATACGCATTTAGTTTTATTTATTTTACTTTCTTATTGGATGATGTATCGTTATATCAAATTGAAAGATGAAGTTCCGTTGCAAAGAAAGCTAAGAACTTTATTCTTGTGTGGTTTATTTATTAGTTGTGCGATTGCAACGAAATGGACTGGACTTTTTGCTGGGTTAGGATTAGCAATAATATTTTTTATTCATTTATATCAATCTTACCGTAAGAAAAAGTGGGATAAACAAGGAACTCAAACGATCATCTTTTGTTGTTTTGTCTTTGTTCTCTTGCCACTTTGTATCTATATAGGTAGTTATTTTATGTTTCCAAAAGTATCGGGACATTACGTTGATAACTTTTCAAGCCTTATTGATATAACACAAGAAGTTTTTGAGTATCATAGTAGCTTAAAAGAGACGCATCCATTTTCATCCCCATGGTATACATGGCCAGTGATGGCACGGCCTGTATGGTATTATGCAAATACGACTGGTCCTCATTATCAGACGATTAGTGGAATTGGGAATCCCCTCGTATGGTGGGGTGGAATAATTGCATTGCTGGTATATTTGATTTGCTATATAAAAGAGCGAAAAAAAGAAATACCAGTATGTTTCATAGCGATTGGATGTTTGTTCTTTTCCTATATTCCAATTACGCGAGATATGTTTTTATATCATTATTTTCCAGTCTTACCATTTATGATGTTACTGTTGGTTTGGCTTGTTCAAAAATTGCAGAAAATTACAAAGAAAAGAGCAATATTGACAACTGTTCTTTTATGTACCATCTTGTTATTTATCTATTTTTATCCGGTTTCTTCTGGTGCGAATATAACACAGGATATAGCAGAAAAACGAAGATGGTTTGAAAGCTGGTATTTTTAATCGTTGAATTTTATTTAGATATCAGTTATAATAAAAAAAGATAGGAGCGTTATTTATGTTAGATGAGCAAGAAAAGCAGAAAAAGACATTGTTATATTTGGGAATCGCTGTTATTATTGTAACTTTATTGACTATTATTGGATCTTTTTTTACGAAAAGTGAGAATAATCAAAGTAACAAAGGAAATGCAAATACAGAGTTTAAAGAAGTACAAGAAGAACAAATTAATTTATTTGCCGGAGCGTATATGAATTCCAATAATTCATTTTATGGACAATCGTTGGTAAAACCGGAGCAATTAACAGATGAACAAAAACGATTGATCTCGCTTTTATTGATTCGAGAATTTAAAACTTATCAAGATTCAGCAATGACAGATGATGGGACAGGATGTCAACAATTAACTTTATATATAGAAGAGTACGAGGCAATTTTAGAAAATTATTTTGGAACTGGAAATGTGGTGCCAAGAACAAACGCTAATGTTAATTTAAAATCAGTAACAAATTTTGGACCGGCTAAAATGACATATAATACAAATGATGGAATTGTAACCATGACAGGAGATTATATGTGTTATAGAAATGGTGGAACTACACCTTTGAGTCAGTATGTAATTTATTCAATAGATTATCAACAAGAGGGAAATATCGTAACAGCTATGGTGAAATATTATTATCGACAAAGAGCTGGTCAAACGACAAATTATATTAATTACCAATATCGTTTATATGAAAACAGGGGCGGAGTATTATTCTCTTTAACATTTGATAACAATGGTAAAGATTATGGATCTGGAATAAGTAAGGAAAAAGAAATGATTAGTAAATATGCAGATCAGTTAGCTGGTTTGAAATTTACATTTGAACTTAGAGATGATTCATATGTGCAATTAAAACAAGTGGAAACAATAGAACCAGAGGTAAAGTAGAAAAGGAAATCATGATAGATCACATGATTCCCCTTTTTTTCTATTATAGGAGGCATTATGCGTTATAAAATCATTTTGAAAATAGGTGTAGTTCTTTTATTTTTGATAGTTACTTTCTGCGAAATATATCCGCTCGTCCAACCGATACAGGCAAGTTATGAAGCATCTGGAGAAAGTAGTATGTCTGAATTTCTTTACCAATCCATGGTAGAAGAACGGAGCAAGGATTTTGAATATGACTCTGAAGACATTCCAGATAAAACAACCGCACTTGTCTTAATAACTATTGGCGTAATATTCGAAATCGGAAATAGAGTTATAAAAAAATATATTTGGTTATGGATTATTGTATTAGGGGTTTGTTTTGGGTTAAATAAGTATCTTAAAACGAAGTTCAATAAGAATGATTTTCATCGTTATCAAGGATATTTTCGTGAAATTTTATCTGAATATTCTGTAGATGTATTATCATATATCGATCAATTTCAATTTCATTACCCTAGTGTTATTGCAGCAATGATTTTACAGTTACAGAAAAAGGGATTGGTAGATATCGTCGATCATAAGCTAGTGAGAAAGGAAAAACAAGTAAACACGACAGCTTCCGAAGACTATTTACTAAATCACATCGTCGACGGGAAAATGGTAATTTCTAAATCGCAATTTGAAGAGAGAGTAAAACAGATGGCAACCGATCAAAAGTTAGTAAAGAAATTTGAATTGAAATCATTTGAAAC
The DNA here is from genome assembly GCA_937944975.1 of uncultured Mycoplasmatota bacterium. Classification (GTDB taxonomy): domain Bacteria; phylum Bacillota_I; class Bacilli_A; order RF39; family UBA660; genus Fimihabitans. Next base: position 250,122 of record CALEBF010000014.1, read on the forward strand.
TGGGTTATTTATTATGTGCGTTATCGCGCTGATTGCAATTGAACAAGTTCTGGGATTAGCAGCATTACCTGGTATCATAGTACTATTGGTAGGAGCTCTGATGTATAGTGAAATTATTATGTTGATAGGTGCATGTATTATCATTATGGTACCCGTATTTGTACTTTTATTTATCGGAACAGTCATATTCTCTGAGATTGTATTTTTCATTAAATATAAGATGAATTCTGATGTACGTAGTAGGAAGGGAGAAAATATTAATACTCATTTAGAAGGATTAAAGAATTTCTTAAAAGATTTCTCAGCTTTAGATGAAAGAACACAGGAACAACTCGTCCTATGGGATGAATATTTGATTTACTCAGTTCTGTTTGAACAAAATAAAAAGATTACAGCAGAGTATGAAAATTATATATCTTTGAATTGATCAAAAAATGTGCAAAAATTGTGTTGACAATCATATATTAAAATGGTATATTATTACTGCATTTAATTAAGGTTTACTTCGGTAAATCTTTAATTAAGGGTTAAAATGAAACACCTGGAAGTGTGTAAAGAAAGGAGGACCTACATGCCAACGATTAACCAATTAGTAAAGAAAAGAAGACAAGCAAAGAAATACAAAGGAAAAGCACCAGCACTTAACAGAGGATACAACAGCAAAGAGAAGAAAGCAACAAATCAAAATTCTCCTCAAAAACGTGGAGTATGTACTCGTGTTGGAACAATGACACCAAAGAAACCAAACTCAGCTTTACGTAAATATGCTCGTGTTCGTTTATCAAACGGAATGGAAGTAACTGCTTATATTCCAGGAGAAGGACACAACTTACAAGAACATAGCGTTGTTATGATTCGTGGAGGACGTGTTAAGGACTTAGTCGGAGTTCGTTATCACATTATCCGTGGAACATTAGATACAGCTGGAGTTGATGCTCGTCGTCAAGGACGTAGTAAATATGGTACAAAGAAACCAAAATCAAGTAAATAATAAAAAAACAATGGAAGGAGGATATTATGCGTAAGAGAAGAGCAGTAAAAAGAGATGTACTTGCTGATCCTATGTACAATTCAAAATTAGTTACAAAATTAATCAACCGTTTAATGGTAGATGGTAAAAAAGGAAAAGCACAAACAATTCTTTATAAATCTTTTGATATCGTTGCAGAGAAAACCGGAAAAGATCCAATGGAAGTATTCCAAGCTGCAATGGAAAATATCAAACCTGCATTAGAGGTTAAATCTCGTCGTGTTGGTGGAGCAAACTATCAAGTACCAATCGAAGTAAGACCTGATCGTAGTCAAGCATTAGGGCTTCGTTGGTTAGTACAATATGCACGTTTAAGAGGTGGACACTCTATGGCAGAAAACTTAGCAAACGAAATTATCGATGCATCTAACGGTACAGGTGGAGCTGTTAAGAAACGCGAAGATACTCACCGTATGGCAGAGGCAAACAAAGCATTTGCTCACTACCGTTGGTAATAATATTATAGGAAAGGAAAGAGACGTATGGCTCGTGAATATAGTTTAGAAAATACACGTAACCTTGGAATCATGGCGCATATCGATGCTGGAAAGACAACTTGTACAGAACGTGTACTATTCCATACTGGTAAAATTCACAAAATCGGAGAAACTCACGATGGAGAATCTCAGATGGACTGGATGGAGCAAGAACAAGAACGTGGAATTACCATTACATCAGCTGCTACGACTGCTTTCTGGAAAGGTCATAGATTCAATATCATTGACACTCCAGGACACGTAGACTTTACAGTTGAGGTATCTCGTTCTCTTCGTGTACTAGATGGAGCAGTAGCGTTACTCGACTCACAAGCTGGAGTTGAGCCACAAACTGAAACAGTTTGGCGCCAGGCAACTGAATTCAAAGTTCCTCGTATGATCTTCTGTAACAAGATGGATAAAATGGGAGCTGACTTTGAATACAGCTTAAGCACAATCGATTCAAGATTAGGTGTCAATGCCAAACCAATTGAATGGCCAATTGGGGCAGAAAGTGAATTTAATGGTATTATCGATTTAGTTACGATGAAGGCATACCATTACGATGGAAAACAAGAAGAGAATCCAGAAGAAATCGAAATTCCTGCTGATTTAGTTGATATCGCAAACGAAAAACGTAACGAATTAATCGAAGCAGTTGCTGAATTCGATGACGAATTAATGGAAAAATATCTTGGGGATGAAGAAATTAGCGTTGATTTAATCAAACGTGCGATCCGTAAAGGAACACTTGCTGTTGAGTTCTTCCCAGTATTATGTGGTACTGCACTTGGAAATATTGGAGTAAAATTACTTCTAGATGCAGTTGTTGACTACTTACCATCTCCTGTTGATATCGAATCTATCAAAGGAACTGATAAAGATGGAAACGAAGTAGAAAGACATCCAAGTGATTCAGAACCATTCAGTGCATTAGCATTTAAAGTAATGACAGATCCATATGTAGGACGTCTTACATTCTTCCGTGTATACTCAGGACATTTAAGTAGTGGTTCTTATACATTGAATGCAACGAAAGGAACGAAAGAGAGAATCGGACGTTTACTATTGATGCATGCAAACAACCGTACAGAAATTACAGATGTATATGCTGGAGATATCGCTGCTGCAGTAGGTCTTAAAAATACGACAACTGGAGATACATTATGTGATGAGAAACATCCTGTTATTTTGGAATCAATGGAATTCCCAGAACCAGTTATCGAACTTGCAGTAGAACCAAAATCTAAAGGAGACCAAGACAAGATGGGAATCGCTTTACAGAAATTAAGTGAAGAAGACCCAACATTTAGAGCTAGTACAAACCATGAAACTGGACAGACGATCATCGCTGGAATGGGTGAGTTACACCTTGATATCATCGTGGACCGTATGAAAAGAGAATTTGGTGTAGAAGCTAACATTGGTCAACCACAAGTATCTTACCGTGAGACAATCACAAAAGCTGCTGAGTGTGAAGGTAAGTACATTAAACAATCTGGAGGACGTGGACAATATGGACACGTATGGATCAAGTTTGAACCAAACCCAGATAAAGGATATGAGTTCGTTGATGCTGTTGTTGGTGGAGTTGTTCCTCGTGAATACATTCCAGTAACAGATAAAGGACTTCAAGATGCAATGAAGACAGGTGTGCTTGCTGGATACCCTATGGTAGACGTTAAAGCAACATTATTCGATGGTTCTTACCACGATGTCGATTCATCAGAAATGGCATATAAAGTTGCTGCTTCATTAGCATTAAAAGAAGCAAAGAAAAAATGTGCTCCAGTACTTTTGGAACCAATCATGAAAGTACAGGTTATCGTTCCAGATGAATATCTTGGAAACGTTATGGGAGACATCACTTCACGTCGTGGACGTCCACTTGGTCAAGAATCACGTGGAAATGCACTTGCAATCAACGCGACAGTACCACTTGCAGAAATGTTTGGATACGCAACAAGCTTACGTTCTAACACGCAAGGACGTGGACAATTTACAATGGTATTCGATCATTATGAGGAAGTACCAAAGAACATCGCAGAGGAGATCATCAAGAAAAATGGAGGAAGCCAAAACTAGTTTGGAAAAAGGGATTTCCTTTTTTCAAAGGTTTCCAATAATTCGATATAAATTCATGAAAAATGCTTGATATTTCTCATGAGTTCATATAAAATATAATATGTAAGTTAAATATAAGGAGGAAATTATTATGGCAAAAGAAAAATTTGACCGTTCGTTACCACACGTTAATATTGGTACAATCGGACACGTTGACCACGGTAAAACTACTTTAACTGCTGCTATTACAAAAGTATTATCTGATAAAGGATATGCTCAATTCGAAGGATATGCTGATATCGATAAAGCACCAGAAGAAAGAGAACGTGGAATTACAATTAACACTGCTCACGTTGAATATCGTACTGACAAACGTCACTACGCTCACGTAGACTGCCCAGGACACGCCGATTATGTAAAGAACATGATCACAGGTGCTGCTCAAATGGACGGAGCAATCTTAGTTATTGCTGCAACTGATGGACCTATGGCCCAAACTCGTGAACACATCTTATTATCACGTCAAGTTGGAGTACCTCGCATGGTTGTATTCATGAACAAATGTGATATGGTAGATGACGAAGAATTATTAGACTTAGTTGAAATGGAAATTCGTGAGTTATTAAGCGAATATGGATACGATGGAGACAACACTCCAATCATCCGTGGATCTGCTTTAAAAGCTCTTGAAGGTGATGAAAAATGGACTGGAGCTATCAACGAACTTATGGATGCAGTTGATAACTGGATCGAAACTCCAGCTCGTGACACTGACAAACCATTCTTAATGCCAATTGAGGATGTATTCACAATCACAGGACGTGGAACTGTTGTTACAGGTCGTGTAGAACGTGGACAATTAAAACTTAACGACGAAGTTGAAATCGTTGGTATTAAAGCAACTCAAAAATCTGTTGTTACAGGAATTGAAATGTTCCGTAAACAATTAGACTATGCAGAAGCAGGAGATAATGCCGGAGTATTATTACGTGGTATTGCTCGTGAAGATGTAGAACGTGGTCAAGTATTAGCTAAACCAGGTTCAGTGACTCCACACAAGAAATTCAAAGCTCAAGTTTATGTACTTAGCAAAGAAGAAGGTGGACGTCATACTCCATTCTTCTCAAATTACCGTCCACAATTCTATTTCCGTACAACTGACGTAACTGGAGTAATCGAGTTACCAGCAGGAGTAGAAATGGTAATGCCAGGAGACAACGTAGAAATGACAGTTGAATTAATCAGCTCAATCGCTATCGAAAACGGAACGAAATTCTCAATCCGTGAAGGTGGACGTACAGTTGGTGCTGGAAACGTTTCTGAAATCGTTGAATAATTAAAATAAAAAAGAATCTTCGGATTCTTTTTTTGTTATTAAAAAATGTAGCGTGTGCTACATTATGATCGATTAAATATATTTTTAAGTGGTGCTGTATTGCGATACATGAAATAAAGTGGTGCGTTTGTGATAAGTTCTAAATCTCCAATATATTCGACGACTTCGGTATGGAAAGAAGTTTTAAAGTCGTTTAATTCTTTCATTTTATTTTCCGCTAACGTCGGATTAGCAACTCCACCTAAATTAAATGTTTCAAAGCCGAGGCGAGAATACTTTTCTATGACTTTCCAGAAGAGCAAATGCCTTGCAGAAAATTCTTTCATTTGATGATTGTATCCATCGAGAACAGTGTAGACTGTCTTCTTATGTTTGACGATCAGCAACGAAGATAAGATAACACCTTTTGGATATTCTCTTAGAAGATTAGTCGCTTGAATTAACTGATTTTTATATTGGTCAAATAGGCGATCGACACGCATCTTTTCGTTGATTACTTTTTCTTTTGAAAGATCTTGTCTTAATAAAAGGCCATTTAATTCATTTGATCTTGCTTCGTATTCTTGGTATAGTTCCTGCGATTTTTTTAAGTAAATTTCCGTATCTAATTTTGCATAGTAAAATTCAATTGCCTGTTTTGTATCAAAGTACTGATAAAATTGTCTTAGAAAATTTAAGTCTCTCGGATATTCGTCTTTTATTTCTAAGTATAGGTATTCTAAGTGATTTTGATTTCCTTTATATATTTTAACTCCCATTTCCTCTGAAAAACGAATATGTTCTTGCAGTTCGGGAGCAAGTCGCTCAAATAAAGTGTAATAAGGAACATTTAATTTTAATTCTGCTTCATATCTAGGAAGTAGAGATTCAAAGTAATGATTGTATCCCATATGAAAGTAACCGTTCTTTTTAAGAGCATCAAATGTTGCATCATAATTTGCGATCGGTGTTTTTTCGTTTATTTGATATCGCATCCGTTCGATCATTGGTGCGATTTTGACTGCGATAATGTCTTTCTTTCCAAGATATTTTTTAATTTCCTTTGTAAAGATAGAAATAAGTTCCGTATTATTATAATCGATTAAGAATCCACGTGGAACTGTTGCGTACTTAAATCCACCCAGTTTTTCAACGAGGATTAAAGTAGCGCCATATATATTACTACGTTCATCGACGAGACCTAACAGTAAAGATTGATATTCTTGATGACTCATGGCAAGAGCGTATTCACTTGTCTGATACATACTTGTCTTATGAAACGCATCGATAAATAGATTAAATTCTTCTGTCGATAATTCTTTGATAGACATCGCCCCTCATCCTCTCTTATGGAAATATTATATCACGGATTATATAAAACATAAAGGTTAGAACGAGAAAAAAACACCTTTTTTCGTTGTGTTTTTGTCGAAATTAGAAGATATGTAGCGCATGTTTTTTTGTCAAGAAAATGTCTGTATATTAACAAAGAAAAAGAATAATGTTATAATGAAATAGGAAGGTGAAAACATGTTTGAAAACAAGAAAATCTTTATCTTAGGAATGGCAAAAAGTGGGTTTGAAGCGGCGAAATTACTTGCGACGAGAAACAATAAAATTTTGATCACCGATCAAAAAGAGCAAAAAGAAGAACATGTGAGCGAACTGAAACGATTAGGTGTTGAATATATCGTGACAGAACATCCAGAAGAAATATTGGATCAAAGTTACGATGTTTTGATTAAAAATCCCGGAATTCGGAAAGATCACGTATGTGTAGAAAAAGCGAGAAAGTTAAAAATTCCAGTGATCAACGAAGTGGAAATGGCAGCGAAGTTACTTCCGAAAAACGTACAAATAATTGCAGTTACTGGATCAAATGGTAAGACAACTACTGTGACGATTACGTATGAAATTTTAGCTGCAATGGGATTTCCAGTCTATCTTGTTGGAAACATTGGAACGCCCCTTTCTAGTATCGTCAATCAGATAAAGGAAAATGATATGATCGTTATTGAAGTATCAGATCATCAGCTATGTGATATGTACGAGTTTCATCCAAATATTGCGGTACTTACCAATTTAAGCGAAGTTCATCTTGATTTCCACGGAGACTATCAAACTTATAAAAATGTGAAGAAAAAACTATTTCATAATATGACAAATCAGGATGTTGCAATTTTAAATCATGATAATTATGATGTTATGGAATTGACAAGTGATCTAAAATGTAAGAAATTATATTTTTCTGGAACGCAACAAAAAGATTGCTATGTTATGAATGGATATATTTGGTATCAAGATGAAAAAGTGATAGCTTTAGATGATATTCGTGTGCAGGGAATGCATAATTATGAAAATATCATGTGCGCCATTTTAGTTGCAGCACAATATGGACTTGATCGAGAAGTTATTAAAGAAGTATTAGGAAACTTTGGTGGAGTAGAACATCGCATAGAATATGTGAGAAAACTTCACGGAAGAACATTTTATAATGATTCGAAGGCGACGAATAACAAATCGACAGAGATCGCATTAGATGCTTTTACAGCTCCGACAATCGTTTTACTTGGAGGACTTGATCGAGGACAGTCATTCGATGAGTTAGAACCTCATATGGAGCATGTAAAACATGTCATTTGTTATGGTGAGACAAAAGAAAAGATCAAGGCGTTCTGCGATCGAATCAAAAAAGATTGTATCATCTTAGATGATTTAGAAGAGTCAGTGAAGGCAGCTTATAATCTTTCTGATGAAGGGGATGTAATTTTGCTTTCTCCTGCTTGTGCTTCATGGGATCAATTTGAAACATTTGAAGAAAGAGGAGAATTATTCAAAAAAATCGTAGAAGAATTAAATTAAGGAGGAAGAGTATGACAAAAATTAAAGATATTATAGGAAGAGAAATATTAGATTCAAGAGGGAATCCAACGGTAGAAGTAGATGTGATTTTGGAAAATGGAATTGTTGGACGTGCAGCAGTGCCATCAGGTGCATCTACAGGAGAAAGAGAGGCATTAGAACTTCGTGATGGAGATAAAGATCGTTATTTAGGAAAAGGTACTTTAAAGGCTGTACACAATGTAAATACTGATTTAAAACAAGCGATCGTTGGAATGGACGTAGAAGACCAAGAGGCAATCGACCATAAAATGATCGATTTAGATGGAACGGAGACGAAGAGCAAATATGGTGCGAATGCGATTTTAGGAATTTCACTTGCAGCATTAAAAGCAGCAGCACAAAATGCTAAGAAACCACTTTATCAATATGTTGGAGATGGAAGAACGCTTCCAGTACCAATGATGAATATCATCAATGGAGGAGCACACGCAGACAATCGCTTAGATTTCCAAGAATTCATGATCATTCCACAGGCAGATACATTTAAAAAGAGATTACAAATTGGGTCTGAAGTATTTCATAACTTAAAGAAAGTTTTAAATGCTAAAGGTCTTGCAACAGGAGTAGGTGATGAAGGTGGATTTGCACCAAACTTAGATAGCAATAGCGAAGGATTTGAACTTATTATGGAGGCTATCAAAAAAGCTGGTTATGAACCTGGAGTAGATGTTAAACTTGGAATCGATGTTGCAGCAAGTGAATTTTATAAAGATGGAAAATATGTACTTGCTGGTGAAAACAGAAGTTTAACGACTGAAGAACTTGTAGACTTCTATGAAGAATTAGTAGATAAATATCCAATTATTTCGATCGAAGATCCAGTAGACGAAAATGATTGGGAAGGATTTGAAATCATTACAAAACGTTTGGGAGATAAAATTCAATTAGTTGGTGATGATTTGTTTGTTACAAACAAAAAATGCTTACAAATGGGAATCGATCATCATGCAGGGAATGCGATTTTATTAAAAGTAAATCAAATCGGTACGTATACAGAAACAGTGGAAACGATCAATTTAGCAAAAGAAAATGGATATAAGACAGTTATCTCTCACCGTAGTGGAGAAACAGAGGATACGACGATTGCAGACCTTGCTGTCGGACTTGATTTAGGACAGATTAAAACTGGATCACTTTCTCGTACAGATCGTATTTGTAAATACAATCAATTACTTCGCATCGAAGAAGAAATCGAAAAGTAATCGATTTCTTTTTTTCCTTGATTATGTTATGATGATAATAGGAGGGTAAGATGAAAAGAGAGATTAAAAATTTTAATCAGATTGTAGGAATTATTTTAGTTGTTTTAACAGGAATCAGTCTTATCATCAATGCGTTATTATTTACTAACATGATCTACAATTGTTCCTATGATACAATGAGGCTCAATGAACTTTTAGTTTCTACACCGTTTAATATTTTATTTTGGGTAGATAATATTTTAATTTTTATTACAGCGCTATTTTATATCATTAGTTCTATCGAGGAAAAAAAGAACGCATTTATCAAAATAAGTTTCGCAATCTTTGCAGTTTTGACGACGATTGTCGTACAGTCGTTTATGGTCAATTTCGTTGCTGAATTGTTTGGAGTGTTTTAATTAGAAGGGCAGAATGATCTTTTCATTCTGTTTTGTTTTTGTTATAATATACCACTATGTGAGGGGATTGCATGGAAGAAGTATATTTAGGAAAAATCAAATATCATGGAGAAACGATCGAAGTATCATATTCATATGCTTCAGAAATTTATCTATTTCGAGGAGATCAACTAGTTGATGTATTTATAGACGAATATGAAGGGAATAATCATAACGCACATCTACTTCGTAGTGAAGGGATTAACTTTGGTCATCAGTATATGATGGTATTATATTGTATGAAGGAAGAAGTACAACACTTAATTCAACGAGGGAAAGAATTTATTATTTCTTTCGAAAATCCATTTAATAAAAAAAGTGTAGACATTAAGACAATGTCAAGGAAAGAGCAAATTTTATTATTAAATCGAGCAATTGAAAAAAATAAAAAATTGTCACAGTGGGAAAAAGATCAACTTTACCAATTAAATTATTACTTGAAAACAGCACCCGGCGTAGACTTTAAAAGATTATACGAACTTTATCGAACTGTACGCATGAAACAAAAAGATCTTCACGATAATTTTTCAGGGACTTATGATCAAGCATACAACTTGTTGGGATATCAAGAGAAAGAACAATTTCTCTTGGATCATGAAAAGATACATTTACTTACAAATCATAAAGAAAAGGGAAGTTGTGGTGTTCAAAAAAACTCTGAAATCGGATATAAAACGACAGAAGGGCTTGCCGATTTAATCTCGGCAGAGTATTATGGGTATCCCCTGATCGATGATTTATACTATAAAGTGCCAGCTTTGGTTATATCTATGTTATCTGAGATGATCGATCCTAATTTATTTCATATTGCGAATAATACTGGCAATTTTAATTTCGTAAAAAAAGAACTACGTCTAATTGATCCTACATTAAATCCGGATAGATTATTTGCACTTACCGACTTTTTATCCGATCTTTTAGAAACGGGAGTCGAAGCAGATTACTCTAATTTAATTTACGAAATTCTAAAGATGATCGATCAATACTACTACGGATATAGTGGGGAACATTTAAAAGATAACAAAGTATTAGCAACTTATGGAAAGATGTTTTTAGAAGATGTAGAAGAAGGAGTATTTGTCCCACATTTTAATGAAGATTTAAAGGAAAAATTTCCCGAACCTCTTTTTTATAAGATCGGAGAAGATGTGGAAGAGTTAATTCAATTTCAAAAGAGAAAAAAGGTTTTTTAGAAATCTTTTTTTGTTGACGATCTTTTGTTTGGAATGATATAGTAGGATAAAGAGGTGAGGATATGATAGCGGAAGTACTGACGGAGAGCAAAGCGAAAAATTTAGATCAGACGTTTTCTTACCTCGTTCCAGAAGCGATGGAACAAAAGCTAAAAGTAGGATGTCGTGTTCGCGTTCCTTTTGGAAGACAGACGTTGGAAGGTTTTGTGACGGCACTCTTAGAAGAACAAAATGTACCATACGAATTAAAAGAAATAGAAACGATGATAGATGAAAAGCCAGTATTGACAGAAGAACTTTTGAAACTTGGCAATTATATGAGCAAGAAAACACTTTCGAAGAAAATTTTCTGCTATCAGACAATGTTGCCAACCGCATTAAAAGCACGTGAGGGATTTTCTGTTTCTAAGAAGTATCAAACATATTTGAAAATAAATAAAGTAGGCGGCAATGAAACGCCATTGCAAAAGAAAATTTTAGATTTATTTCAAACACATACATGTATCGAAAAGAAAGAAGCGTGCGCGATTTCGTCTTCTGCTGTACAAACGTTAATCAAAAAAGAAGTGTTGACAGAATTTAAAGAGGAAGTTTACCGACTACAAGATGAAGTAGAAACGTTGGAAACTCCATTTCCTTTGACAGAAGAACAACAGAATGTTTGGGAAGACGTGATTTCTCATCGATCTCAGTTTTATCCTTGTCTACTACATGGTGTGACGGGAAGCGGGAAGACGGAAGTCTATATGCAGTGGATTGGTGAAATCGTAAAAGAGGGCAAGGAAGCGATCGTGCTTGTTCCAGAAATTAGTTTAACTCCACAGATGGTCGATCATTTTAAAAAGAGGTTTGGATCGGATATTGCCATTTTACATAGTCGTTTATCACAAGGGGAAAAATACGATGAATGGCGAAAGATTGAAAATGGGGAGGTACATATCGTGATTGGTGCTCGTAGTGCGATCTTCGCTCCATTTACGAATCTTGGAATGATTATCATAGATGAAGAACACTCTATGACTTATAAGCAAGAAAATCATCCCAAGTATCATGCGATCGATATCGCACTCAAAAGAGGACAATATTATCAGATCCCAGTCATCTTAGGAAGCGCCACTCCACAAATTGAAAGTTATACACGTGCGAAAACTGGTGTTTATCATTTACTAGAGATGCATCATCGTGTTTCATCTAATTTACCTGAAGTGATTCGTATCGATATGCGAAAGGAAATGAAAAAGGGACATTCGATTTTGTCTTCCGCATTAGAAGAGGCAATCCAAGATCGTTTGGAAAAGAAGGAACAGACGATTCTTCTTTTGAATCGTCGAGGGTATCAAACGGTCATTTCTTGTCATCACTGCGGGTTTGTCCATAATTGTCCGAATTGTGATATACCACTTACATATCACAAAACGAGTCACACGATGCGATGCCATTATTGTGGATATGGAACACGATTGTTAACAGAGTGCCCTGTTTGTCATGAACATGATATCAATGGGCGAGGTCTCGGAACTGAAAAGTTAGTGGAAATGATAGAAGAGCATTATCCAAATGCAAGAGTAGTACGCATGGATATCGATACGACAACACGTAAGGGAAGCCATGAGAAGATTATTCGTGCTTTTCAGAATCATGAATATGATATTTTAATCGGAACACAGATGATTGCGAAAGGGTTAGATTTTCCTAATGTCACTTTAGTTGGAGTAATCAACGGAGATGCATCTTTGAACTTACCTGATTTTCGCAGCGCTGAGAGAACGTTTCAGTTATTAAATCAAGTTGCTGGACGAGCTGGACGAGCTGAAAAACCTGGTAAAGTTATGATTCAAGCGTTTAATATAGATCATTACAGCATAAAAACAGCTGCAAAGCACGATTATCAGGCCTTTTATCAACATGAGATGACATTGCGAAAAAAGTTAGGGTATCCACCATATCAAAATTTAGCGCTTATTAAAATGACGGGAAAAGATGAAAAAGAAGTATGGAAGGAAATTACTAAGGTTGCGAAGTATTTACGAAAGGAAAACGTGGAGGATCAGATGATTTTGGGTCCCAATGCATCCTCTATTCCTAAAGTAAATCAAATATATTCTGTTCAGATTATGATAAAATATAAACATACGAAACCATTATTGCGAATGTGTCATTTTTTAATCGAACATTATCAAGCAAATCGCAAAGTGAATTTAGATATCGATCTATCACCGATGCGTTTATAAAAAGAAGGAAACTTCTTTTTTTTTGACAAATAAAATTGGTATGGTATAATACACACCTAGAAATGAAAAAGGAGAGGGTTGTATGCTAGTGAGTGTGATCATACCAATGTATAATGCAGAAAAATATTTAGATAATTTATATGCTTCGCTACAATATCAAGAATACGATCATCTAGAAATTATATTCGTCGATAACAATTCACAGGACCATAGTTATGAAAAAGCCTGTTCTTACGCAAAGAAGGATCCACGCGTAAAAGTTTTAAAAGAGCCAACACAAGGGGTTAGTTATGCGCGAAAGAAGGGATTTCATGCATCGAATGGAGAATATCTATATTTTGTCGATAGTGATGATTGTGTTGCTCCACATGGTATTTCATATTTAGTAGAAACGGCGAATGCGACGAAAGCAGATATTGTAGAAGGAACTTACAACACTTACTTGAACGATCATCAATTAGCATCTATTGTTCGACGAAGTGTGGAGAAAATCCCTTATAGTAAGTGGGAAGTTCATGGCCTCGAGAGTATTTCGGCGCCCCTCTGGCAACACCTATATCGTAAATCTTGTATTAGAGATGATTTTTTTGTTCCTTTGAATCAATTTGAAGATCATCTGTTTAACTGGCATGCTTTTTTAAATGCAAATAAAGTAGTAGGAATTTCAGAATCAGTTTATTTTTATCAAATGAAAGATAATGGATTATCTTCCAATCGTTATGCGGTGGAACCTTATGCATTTATGCACTATGCAGTTAAACTTTATCAAGAGTGTATTAAAAAGGGGTGGATGGAACAATATGAAAATAGTCTAAATCGCCTTATGTTAAAACAACTTTTATTCCTGAAATTAAAATTTTCTGCGCTCTATCGTGGCGAAGAGGAAAGTTTGTATTCGTATTCGAAACTAAAAGAAATGAAACAGGAAGTAGATGATATCATCCGATTGTTGAATTTAAATGAAACTGTAAATTGTAAACAGAAAGTGGTGAGATAGATGTTAGTTAGCGTAATTATTCCGATGCATAATGCGGAAGATACGATCGAGAGACTTTATACGTCTCTATATCGTTCGAGTTATAAAGATCTAGAGATCATTTTTGTCGATAATGCTTCAACGGATCATAGTTACGAAAAAGTAAGACGCTACCAAATGATCGATCCTAGGATTAAAGTTGTGAAAGAAGAAAAACTTGGAGTTACTCATGCACGAAGACATGGATTTCAAGAAGCGACAGGAGAATACGTTTACTTTGTCGACGCCGATGATTATGTAACTCCGAATGGAATAGAAGATATGGTGTGGGCAGCAGAAATGGAAGATGCTGAGATTGTAAGAGGACACTTCTATAGTTTATACGATGAAGATATAGAACGCGCTTTAGAAATTTGTTCTATGCCACTAGGTTTTTTTGGAAGGCAGTTCGATGGACCGAGCAAACAATCATTTCAATTTCAAAATATTCCGATGTGGTGTGAACTTTACAAAAAGTCGTTAATAAAAGATCGTTATTTTGTGAATTTACAACAGGGAGAAGATCATCTGTTTAATTTATACGCGTATGCGGATGCAAAAACAGTAGTAGATATTCCATCTTATGTCTATATCTATGTTCGACATCAAAATGGATTATCGATGACATCTAATTTAACCGATGCTTATCGCTTGTTAAATGAATATGGAAAAATCGCAATTAATTATGCTGAAAAAGGAATTTTGGAAAGTCATCAGGTACAATTGGAAAAACGGATTATTCAAAATTACTTGATGCTTTATAGTGTAGAATATAGAACTGCTTTGAGAAATCTATTTGATGAATATGCATTAAGTATCAATCGAAAAAGAATGCAAGATATTTATGAAATTTTAAAAGCATTTAAGCCGTATTCTAATCCCCTTATTCGAGAGGATGCATCAGACTGTGAGATGTTGATGCTTACCAATGTTCCGCTTGAAATAGAGTATCAGGAAGTACGAGAAAAACGATTGACACTAAAATAAATTATTCGTATAATAAAAGTAGAGATAAAGGAGAATGAATTATGATAGATAACATTTTATTAGAAGCAGAAACAGCGATGCAACAGGCAATCGAAAATATGGAAAAACGTCTTACCAACATTAGAGCAGGTAGAGCCAATCCAGCTATTTTACATAGTGTAATGGTAGAGTATTATGGAACTCCAACACCATTACAACAACTAGCGACTATTTCTATACCTGAAGCACGTCAACTTTCTATTAAACCATTTGATCGCTCTTGTTTAAATGCAATCGAAAAAGGAATCTACGAAGCTAATATCGGACTTACTCCAAATAACAATGGAGAAGTCATTATCTTAAATATTCCTGCATTGACAGAGGAAACGAGAAGAGAATATGTAAAACAAGCAAAACAGATTGCTGAAGATGCTCGTATCGCACTTCGGAATGCAAGACAAGATGCAAATAACGATATTAAAAAAGCGGATGATATGACAGAAGACGATAAAAAAGATGGTCAAGAGGATGTTCAAGAGTTGATTAATCGCTATAATAAGATCATTGATGAAAAATTAAAAGTTAAAGAAGAAGAACTTATGAGTGTATAAGTTCTTTTGGCTTGATAAAAGAAAGATTTGTGCTATAATACATCACTAGGTGGTCTTATGAAATTTCGAAAGTTTAAAGAAGATAGTAAAATGCAGAAGAAATTTATTCAGGCGTTATTGCAAGTAGAGGATATTCGCAATATTTTTGAATGTTTCGCATATGACTATAACTATTTAAAACGTTTTGAAAAGACAAATCATTACTATCATAATTATTACGTAAAAGAGGAGGATGATTACATCGGTTGGATTTCCTATGGTTTTTCTTCTACTACGAAAGAGGCAGAATTACTTTACTGTCTTTTACCAGAGTATCGGGGTTGGGGTAATATCGATCGAATGATAGAAAAGATGGAACGACTTTTATACGAACAAGGAGTTCAAAACACAATATTGGAAATTCCACGTGATCATGAAGCTTCTTTACGCGTTGCAATGCGGATGCAGTATGAAATTACTTCGGATGAAGGAGGTTATCTCATATGGAAAAAAGATTTAGTGAAAAAGTTCGGTGAGAAACATTCTCAGAAAAAAAGAAAAACAATTGTCAAAAATTGATGGAAATATAGACTTCGCGCCATTGAAAAACAATGGCTTTTTTATTTACAATAAAGTCGTATAATGATATACTAAGAATGAGGTGAAACTTATGTTGGGTAGACGCAACAAAGAAAAAGAAGTGGACTATAAAAGTTTAAATGAAGTCATAGGTCTTTCCAAAAACATTTTAAAGATTGCTTATATTTTGATTGCAATTATTGGTATTTATGCGATTACCATGATTTTTAAAGAATGGAATGTCAAGTCATTTTTATTTACGATTCTAGGAGTTGTATCTCCGTTATTTGTAGGGCTTTTGATTGCTTGGTTGTTTCATCCGTTTGTCAGCTTTTTACAGCAAAAAGGAATTCATAGAGGACTTGGAGCGTTTATTACCTATGTATTATTTTTAGGAGCTCTTGCGATCGTCATTGGTGCAATTATTCCAATTTTATCGCAACAAATTAACGATTTTGTCAATATGTTACCAAGTATATTTGATAATATTAAAGGATGGTTAGATGGTGTTTTTGATCAGTTAGATCATATCGAAAACTTTGATGCGATGGCTATGAAAAAAGATATCTTTTCACAGATCAATGAATTTGGAATCGGTCTAACGAAAGATCTTCCAAATATAACGATCGATGTTGTGCAATCTATTTTTTCTGGTATTGGCGTTTTTGTCATCGGATTGATTATTGGTTTTTACTTGCTCGTAAGTTTCGATGGGGTTCACGATATGTTGATGGTATTTATCCCATCTAAAATTCAATCAGATACGAAGGAATTATTATCACGCATGAATGAATCTATGAGAAACTTTGTGCAAGGTGCTCTTTTGGATTGTACTTTTATCTTTATCATTACGACGTTCTTTTTATGGATCGTCGGATTAAAAGGTTTTGTATTGTTTGGATTGTTCTGTGGAATCACCAATATCATTCCATATGCGGGACCATATATAGGCGGGGCACCAGCAGTCATCGTTGGATTCTCCCAGAGTCCTACGATTGGACTTTTGACTTTGCTTGTCATCGTCGTCATTCAATTCTTGGAGGGAAATTTTTTACAGCCTTTGATCATGAGTCGTACGACAAAATTACATCCAGTTACGATCATGTTGGGACTTTTGATTTTTGGTCATTTTTGGGGAATTGTCGGAATGGTTGTTTCAACGCCGATTATTTCAGCGGTGAAATCATTTTTTCAATTTTTCGACGATAAATATAATATATTAAATAGTGAGGAAGAGTAATATGCTAGAAGCAAAACAACATACACCACGGATCTTTATTATTTGTGGTTCAGCACGACAAGGAAAGGATACACTAGGTTCTTATATTCGGGAGTACTACGAATCTCAGTATGGAAAAAAAGCGACGGTTTTACAATATAGTTACTATATTAAGGATTATGCCAAACAGTTAACTGGTTGGGATGGAAGGGATGAAACGAAACCACGCACTGTATTGCAACAGTTAGGAACCGATGTGATTCGCAAAGAGATCGATTCTAATTTCTTTGCTCATCGCATGGTAGAAGATATTCAAGTATTTTCTTTCTATTATGATGTCTTAACGATTACAGATGGCCGTTTTGCCGATGAAGTTACATATGTAAAAGATCGTTTTCCAAATGCTTATGTGATTCATATCGTTCGACCAAACTATGACGATGGTTTAACGGAAGAACAGAAACATCATGCTACAGAGCAAGGCCTTGTAAACTTTGATGGCTACGATGCTACGATCATAAATGATGGAACATTGGAAGAATTGAGAGAAAAAGCAATGAAATTAGTAGAAGAGGTGGAACATGAAGATTAAGGATTTATATATAGATTTTTTCTTGTCAAAGGGACATAAGAAATTAAATAGTGCACCAATCATTCCTGAGAATGACCCAACGTGCTTATTTAATACAGCAGGGATGCAACCATTGGTACCATATTTAATGGGACAACCTCATCCACTTGGGACAAGACTTACAAATTTTCAAAAGTGTTTTCGTCTAACTGATTTAGATGCAATCGGAGATACGACGCATCATACGTTTTTCGAAATGCTAGGAAATTGGTCGTTGGGGGATTATTTCAAAAAAGAATCTATTTCATGGAGTTTTGAATTTTTAACGACGAAGTTAAATATTCCTGTAGAAAAATTAGCGGTTACGGTATTTAAAGGAAATGATGTTGTTCCTGCAGACGAAGAAAGCGCAAATATTTGGATGAGTTTAGGTATTCCAAAGGAAAGAATTGCGTTTCTTGGAGTAGAAGATAACTGGTGGAGTCTCGGTGGCGGAGTAGGTCCATGTGGACCAGATACAGAGATTTTCTATTGGCGTAGTGAAGAGGAAGCTCCTGTCGTTTTCGATCCAAAAGATGAACGTTGGGTAGAAATTTGGAATAATGTCTTCACACAATACAATGGGAATGAAGACGGTACAGTGACTCCACTTACGAAGAAGAATGTAGATACAGGAATGGGAGTAGAGCGTATTACAGCGGTATTAGAAGGTGTCGACGATAACTATAAAACATCAATTTTTAAAGATGCGATTGCAAAAATTGAAGAGGTAGCTCACGCATCTTACGAAGATGAAACGAAAACAAGAGCGATGCGTATTATCGCAGATCACATTCGCGCGATTGTTATTATCGCTGGAGATGATGCTGGAATTAAACCTTCAAATACAGATCAAGGGTATATTTTAAGACGTTTGATTCGTCGGACAATTCGTTATGCAAAGCAGTTAGACATCGATATTAACAGCGATTGGGATATAGAAATCGCAAATATTTTTATCAATCAATATCAAGAATACTATCCTGAATTAGAACGTAATCAAGATGTCATTCGTAACGTACTTTCAACAGAAAAGAAAAAGTTTAACCGTACGTTAGAAAAGGGACTTAGAGAATTTGAAAAAATCACGTCAAAGTTATCTGAAACTAAGATTGATGCAGTAAATGCATTTCATTTGTATGATACATATGGATTTCCAATTGAACTAACAGAAGAATTAGCTCAGGAGAAAAATCTAACGGTAGATATTGAAGGTTTCTATCAAAAATTCAAAGAACATCAAGAAAAATCGCGTATGGGATCAGCTCAAAAATTTAAGGGTGGTCTTTCTGGAGATAGTGAGATGGATATTAAATACCATACTGCTACTCACTTGTTAAATGCAGCATTAAAAAGAGTATTAGGAGATCATGTACATCAAAAGGGAAGTAATATTACACCAGAAAGAATGCGTTTCGATTTTTCGCATGACAGTAAACTTACTCCAGAACAAAAAGAAGCAGTGGAAAATTTAGTTAATGAATGGATTCAGGAAGCGATTCCAGTGACTCATTTTGAAACGACAAAACAAGAAGCTATCGATATGCATGCGGAAGCACAATTTATCGAAAAATACGGAGATACTGTTACAGTCTATAAAATAGGAGATGTCTCATTAGAAATTTGTGGTGGCCCACACGTGGAAAATACAAAAGAACTTGGACATTTCAAAATTAAAAAAGAGGAAGCAAGCAGTGCGGGAGTTAGAAGAATTAAAGCAATTTTAACAGAAGAGTAAATAAAAAATATGCAGATTATTGCATATTTTTTTGATGTCCTTTTTCCTTTTTTAAAATTTCGGATTGGAAGAATGATGTGCATGATTCTCTTATGAACTCGTCTTCTTCTTCTCTTGTTAAAACTTCATTTGCAATACATCGCCAAAGTGCAGTATTAAATGCGGTATGGTAATGATGAATATACTGTGTCACGGGCATTTCTTTAGGACTATTTACAGTAACTGGTCCTGCTTGAACATTGAAGGATAAAATTTCCATAGTTTTGTGATCAATCGCAATTTGGTCGCAAGATAAAGATTGCTTGGACCTATCACCTAATGGAAAGTGATATTGACTACGTATTTTTGATTGAGTATATTGTGGCAATATATTGTAAAAAATATGTAGTTTTGTTTTACTTTCTATTCTTTTTTGCTCGATCCATTCATAACGCATTCTAGATTCAGGCGTTAGTTCATTGATATTAACAAAAAGTGTATTGTCATTTGCATCGAATGGAGTTGCTTTTTGAAATGATGTTTGCGCATAAAAAATTTGTATTGCTTCTTCATATTTTTTTAAGTTATGAGTAAGTCTTTGTTTTTCTTCTGCAAGAAAAATATGAATCGTATTCATAGATTCCTTCTTTCGCATTTTATTATAACATAAAAGAACCGGTTATTATTCTATTTTTTGTGGGGAAATGATTGTAAAAAAAAAAGAAACATGTTAAAATGTAGTTGTATTCATAAAGTAGGTGATGGTATGGACCAAACGAAAGTATTTGGAACAAATGAGTTAAAAGACGCGATGATCGAAGAGACACTAAAAGATGTGTACGAAATTTTGGAGGATACAGGATACAATGCCATCAACCAGATGGTTGGTTATTTGATGAGTGGCGATCCTGGATTTATTACGAGCAACAAAGAAGCTCGTAGCCGTATTACAAAATATGACCGCTCTAAAATCTTAGAATACTTGGTACGAAAAACATTGCAAAAATAATGCGATATTTAGGACTAGACTTAGGAACACGAACATTAGGATTAGCGTTATCGGATGCGACAGGAACGATTGCCTCTCCTTTGAAGACGATTCGTTTTGAAGAAGGAGATTACGATAGCTTACTACCACAGTTAAAGGATATTGTGATAGAGTATCAAGTTGAAAAATTAGTGTTAGGATTGCCAAAAAATATGAATAATAGTATTGGAGAGCGTGCGGAGACGACGCTTGCCTTTCAAAAAAAATTAGAGGATTATTTAGGAAAAAAGGTCGTAATGCAAGATGAACGACTGTCGACAGTAGAAGCGACAAATTATATGCTTGCTGCAGATATTTCTAGAAAGAAAAGGAAGAAGAAAGTCGATAGTTTAGCTGCAAATATTATCTTGCAGACATATTTAGATAAAGAGAAAGGGATGAATTTATGAACGATCAAAGAATGACTTTTACAGTAACTGACGATGCAGGAAAAGAGGTAGAATGCGAAGTACTATTTACATTTGAATCTGACGAGACGAAGAAAAATTATATGGTATATACTGATAATACGACAGACGAACAAGGAAATACAAAAGTGTATGCTTCTATTTATGAACCAAATCAAGAATCAACAGTTTTACAACCAATCGAAACAGAGAAAGAGTGGAAAATTATTGAAACGATCTTGAGTGAATTACAAGCAGAAGCAAGAGAACAAGTTGCGGCTGAAGGAGGAAACAACGAGCAAGCATAAGCTCGCTTTTTGTTGATAAAATGAAGAAAAAAAGGAAGTTAAATAAAAATGGAAAGTTTGCACTTGCAATTTTAATTCTCCTAGTTATTATCGGGAGTGGTGTTTTATTTTTTCGCTATATGACATCGGGAACGGGAAGTATGAACGAAACGGTGACGATTACAGTTGCCAAAGGAGATAATTACAGTTCTCTAGCAAGTGAGCTAAAAAAGCAAAATTTAATTCGTTCAGAGATGTTTTATAAATTATTCCTAAAGTTCAAGAATCCAAGTGGGTTAAAAGAAGGAAATTATACCTTAAATAAGGCAATGAATCTAGATCAAATTATTACTTCTCTATCAGGGGATGAATTATACGAGTCAAATGTCGTTCGTATTACATTTAAAGAGGGAAAAAATATGCGCTGGTATGCCAAACAGATTGCAGAATCGACTAATCATACGGAACAAGAATTGTATGCATTATTAAAAGATGATGGATATTTAACAGAGTTAATATCAAAATATTGGTTCTTAACGGATGAGATCAAAAATAAAGAAATTTATTATTCTTTAGAGGGATATTTATATCCAGATACTTACGAATTTGCAAACAAGGACGTTCCACTCAAAGATCTATTAGAAAAAATATTAGATAATACGGCTCGTAAATTAGAACCTTATCGAACACAACTTGAGAATAGTCCATATACGATTCATCAACTATTGACACTATCTTCGATTATCGAATTAGAAGCAGCTCATAGTGATGATCGCGCTGGGGTGGCCGGAGTGTTTTACAATCGATTAGAAGGCGGTTGGGCACTAGGAAGCGATGTTACGACATATTATGCAGTTCAGGTCGATTTAAATGAAAGAGATTTATATCAATCAGAATTGGATGACTATAATGCGTATAATACACGTTCTAGTAAAATGGCTGGAAAGTTACCGGTTGGTCCGATTTGTAATCCATCTATCGTTGCTATTGAAGCAACGCTCAATCCAAAGACGCATAATTATTTGTATTTCGTAGCAGATAAAAATAAAAAGACATACTTTTCTACAACTGCGAAAGAACATGATAAGATAATTCAAAAATTGAAGGCGCAAGGATTATGGTACACTTATTAGAAGAGATAGAAGCATATGCGAATGAAAATCATATTCCAATTATGCTTCCCGATGGAATTGCTTTCTTGACTGACTACATAAAAAAGAATGAGGTAACTAAGATTCTAGAGATCGGAACAGCGATCGGATATTCAGCAATTAAGATGGCTCTAGTTGATCCTAGAATCCATGTTGTCAGTATTGAAAGGGATCCAGAACGTTATCGTATGGCAGTAGAAAATGCGCATAAGGCTCATTTAGAGCAGCGGATTGAGTTAATTCATAAAGATGCTTTTGACGTCGTATTAGAAGATACATTTGACCTTATTTTTATCGATGCTGCGAAAGCACAATATATTAAATTTTTCGAACAGTATAAACAATATTTGGAAAAAGATGGAGTGATCGTTTCAGATAATTTAAACTTTCATGGGTATACACATCAAAAAGAGAGAATTGAGAGCAAAAACTTAAGACAATTAGTTCAGAAGTTAAATAAATATATTACATTTTTACATGAAAATAAAGAGTTCCATACAGACTTTTACGAAGTAGGGGATGGAATTGGAATTAGTAGAAGAATATCTTAATATTCTTCTTTTTTCTTTTTTAAATGTGGTATTTTATGTGAAACACTTGAAAAACTTGACATAGAAGGATACAAAATGCTATCATAATCTAATTTGCGTGTAAAGGAGGAGAAGAGGAATGAAAACAAAAGATAAAGCAAGATTATTAGCGTTTTTGTCATTTGTGTACACAACTCCAATTGCTCTTTATACGATAAGTGATCAAGTAGAAGTTGTGTATGCGATAGAAAATCAAGAGCCGAAAGAGAAAAAGCCGATAGCAAAGGAGCAAGAACATAAATCGTTGGATGCTTACCTTGACAGGGTAGCAACATTTTATCAAATGGATGTGGAAACTGTTCAAAATGTCGTTGCTTCAAAGATTGAAGCAATTTTGAGTTATGGAGATGTCGAGAAGGGAATTATCGCAGTTATAGAACCAGTGGCTCCTAAGAAGACTTTAAAGACGGAATATAATGAGGGAGAGATCAAAGTTGGATCTCGCTATGATGAAAACGCGATGAATGAGTTTAAAAAGACGGAAGCAGGCATGATCATGACAGAGACGACGCAGCGTTTTGGGATCGATCCGGAACTATTGATCGCCCTTTGTAAGCAAGAAAGCGGTTTAGACCACGAAGGACATCTTCCATCAAACCCAAATTATACGGGAAGTGGTTATGGGATTACGCAACAAGAATATACAAAATTTCAAAATGGAGAACATGTGATTACTGGAAATACTTATACAGAGGAAGGGATTGTTCCAGAATCGATCACTGTCAGTGAAGCAACAGCAGAAGATCTAGGGGGAAATATTACTATGGGGACAATCTATCTCCAACATTCCCTAAAGCATTATCATTACAATCTATTTATGGCATTGCAAGGATATAATTATGGCACGGGTATGATGGATATGGCGATAGAATGTTATGCTGCTGAGCTAGGGGTTACGAAAGAACAAGTTATGGAAAATTATAATGATTTGGGTTGGATGAAATATGTAGAGGATATCCACTATTATCCACAGAAGTATGTTCCAGGATGGCAACAAGCTACATATGGTGATCATCATTATGCCTCACATGTTCTATCTTATATCGGAAAAAGTACAATTTACATTAAGACGGAAAATGGACTTCTTTTATATAATTTAGGAAATATGGAGACAGTATTCGAGTCGAACACATCAGTTCCAATGGTAAGTAATGTTCAAAATGTAGGAGTAATTACATTGGATTTCCCGGATCATTCCAATGAAACAAGAGAAAATATCGAACGAGATGTTGTAAGCATTCGAATTGAACAAGTGATAGAAGAAAAAGTGGATGAATTCACAAAAGTATTTACTTTAACAGGGGAGTAAATGCTTTTTTCTATATGATGTGGTACAATGATGAAAATGTAAAAAAGCATTGACGAACGTGTGTTCGTTTGGTAGAATGATGTTGATAAATATCTAAGAGAGGATGTGGAATATGACAAAATATATATTGGCCCCTAAAGACGAAAAGGAAGTGAGGGAGACACTTTCCTACGTTGATAGTTACTTATTTGGAGTCAAAGGATTCAGTACGAATTTTGAACGCTATTATACGTTGGAGGAATTGAAACCTTGCATTACGGAGTTAAAAAAGAATCAGAAAGAAGTCTTTTTATCTTTCAATAAAAACATGCACACCTCTGACTTAGAACCATTAAAGGCATTATTAAAAGAATGTGAAACTTTAAAAGTAGATGGTATTTTTTACTATGATATTTCTCTTGTGAAGCTGAAAAAGGACGGATGGTTTGATCTACCGTTGGTATGGCATCAAGAGCATATGACGACGAATTATGAAACATGTAATTTCTGGGCGAGACGAGGTGTTCAAATGGCATGTTTATCGAGTGAAATTACATTAGAAGAGATGATAGAAATAAAGAAGAATACCAAGATGGAGTTGATCGTTCCTATTTTTGGTTATCTTCCGATGTTTGTCTCAAAAAGAAATTTGGTAAAGAATTATATTGAACGTTTTCAATTAGAAGAAAGAGGGGAACAATATCAAATCAAAAAAGAAGGGTATACTTATCCTATTGTCAACGATGAAATGGGAACGCAAGTCTATTCTTCCCATATTTTGAATGGTATGGAAGAAAGTCTCCTTCTGGAGAAAGAAAATATTTCTTATCTCTTATTTTACTCATTTCATATCGCATCGGAATGTATGGTAGAAGTTTTGAAATCATATCGTTCTCTTACGAAAGAAAATGTACTTTTAGAAGAAGAGAAGATAGATCAAATGTTGAAAGGAAATACCGATAAAGGATTCTTTTATAAAGAGACGGTATTTAGGGTGAAGAAGAATGAAAAATAAACTAGAGTTACTAGCACCTGCAGGAGATTTAGAACGTCTTAAAATAGCGATTTTATACGGGGCAGACGCCGTTTATATTGGAGGACCTGCATTTGGTCTTCGTGCGAATGCGAATAATTTTTCTTTGCCCGAGATCAAAGAAGGGGTTCAGTTCGCTCATTCTCATGATAGGAAAGTCTATGTCACTGTCAATATTGTCATGCATAATAGAGAAGTACAAGAATTACGCGAATATCTAAACGCATTAAAAGAATGTGATGTCGATGCGATTATTATTAGTGATCCCGGAATGATTTCGGTCGCTAAAGAAATAGGACTTGAGATTCATTTGTCAACACAGCAGTCTACATTAAATTACGAGGCAGTTCAATTTTGGAAAGATGAAGGAGTTACACGTGTCGTATTAGGTAGAGAGGCATCCAAAGAAGATATTAAAGAGATTCGAAATCACGTCGATATTGAAATTGAATGTTTTATCCATGGTGCAATGTGTGCTTCTTATAGTGGACGTTGTGTACTATCGAATTTTTTAACGATGAGAGATTCTAACCGCGGTGGATGTAGTCAAATTTGTCGCTGGGATTTTGACTTGTACGATCAGGAAGATCAACCTTTAAAAGGAGAGAAACCTTTTACTTTTTGTACGAAAGATTTATCTATGCTAAAAGTATTGGACCAAATGATAGACCTAGGTATTACATCGTTTAAAATAGAGGGACGCATGCGCTCTATTTATTATATTGCAACGATTGTAAACATCTATCGTCGCGCGATCGATGAATATTGGAACGCCAAAGATGACTACGCATATAATAAAGCATACGAAAGAGTTTTGACAAACTGTGCGAACCGTGAATCAACTGTTCAGTTTTTCGATGGAAGAGAAGGTGTAGATACACAGTATTATAATGGTCGTATCGAGTTATCAAATCAAGATTTCCTAGGAGTTGTTTTAGACTATAATAAAGAAACTGGATTTGTTTTTTTAGAAGAGAGGAATTTCTTTCGAAAAGGAGATCATGTGGAAATTTTCGGACCGACGAAAGAGACAATTTCATTTACGATTGAAGAAATTTTAGATGAAGATCAAAGTCCGTTGGAAATCGTAAATCATCCCCAACAGAAGGTTTATGTCAAAGTCCCAAAAGAGGTGGAAAAATGGGCGATGATGCGCATAAATCGTTCTTTCGATACATAGGTTAATGGGAATGAAAAATTTAAGTTGACAAAACAATTATTTCGTAGTATCATTTTGTAGGTTTCATGAAATAAATAACATAGTGAGGTGGAATAGATTATGTCAAACACAAAAGAAGTTTATTTAACACAACAAGGGTTAGATGATATTAAAAAAGAATTAGATTATTTAAAATTAGAGAAACGTCCTGAAGTAATCGAAGCTTTAAAAGAGGCGCGTGCATTAGGAGATTTAAGTGAAAATGCAGAGTATGACGCAGCGCGTAACGAACAGGCTATGGTCGAAGCAAAGATCAAAGAGTTAGAAAAAATGATCGAGCATGCTGTCGTTGTAACTAAGGTAGATACTTCAAAAGTGACGATTGGAACAACTGTAACTTTGAAATACGTAGAAGATGGAGATACAGATGATTATTCTATCGTAGGAAGCAAAGAAGTAGATCCATTTATGAACAAGATCTCAAATGAGTCTCCAATTGCTCAAGCAATTATGAATAAAAAAGTTGGAGATGTCGTTACAGTAGAAAGTCCAAGTGGAACGTACGACGTAGAAATTATGGATATTAAATAGTACCTAAGAAAGGCAAATCGATGTCTTTCCCGGGTACTTTTTTTACAGTCCAAGACTTGTCAAAGTGGGAATTTTATTATATACTATAAGGGTATTTGAAAGGATGTTAATATGGAAAAACAAATTGAAATTAAAATTGACGGTAAAAAATGGGAAGATGCATTAGATAAAGCATTTAAAAAAGCAAATAAAAAAGCTAAGATCGATGGTTTTCGTCCAGGACATGCACCAAAAGAGGTATTCTTAAAAAAATACGGAAAAGAATCTCTTTACATGGATGCAGCAGATGCAGTATTAAACGATGCATATGAACAAATGTTAAATGAAAATAAAGATGTTGAGTTGGTAGCACAACCAGAGATCGCACTTAAAAGTATCGATGAGAAAGGTGTTACATTCAATTTCACTTTAACGACACGTCCAGAAGTAAAATTGAAAAAATACAAAGGATTAAAAGTTAAGAAAGAATCAGCTAAGGTAACGAAAGAAGAGATCAATCACGCAATCGATGAAATGCGTAGTCGTTATGCAGAAACGATGAATAAAGAAAATGAGACAGTAGAAGACGGAGATACTGCTGTAATCGATTTTGAAGGATTCAAAGATGGTGTTGCATTCGATGGCGGAAAAGGAGAAAACTACTCTTTAAAAATCGGAAGTGGAACATTTATTCCTGGATTTGAAGAACAACTTGTAGGTATGAAAAAGGGAGACGAAAAAGAGATTAAAGTAACGTTCCCAAAAGATTACCATGCAGAAGATTTAAAAGGAAAAGAAGTAACGTTTAAAGTAAAAGTAAACGATGTTAAAACAACTGTTATTCCTGAATTAGGAGAAGAGTTCTATGCTGATTTAGAATTAGAAGGAGTTAATTCTAAAGAAACATTAGAAGCAACAGTAAAAGATATGATTAAAACTCGTAAAGAGGCAAATGTTGAAAATAAATTTATCGATGATTTAATCGAAGCAGCAATCAAACAAATCGAAGTGGATGTACCACATGTTATGATTCACGATGAAATCGATCGTATGCTTCGTCAATACGAAGAGAATTTAAGAATGCAAGGATTGACATTAGAACAATTCTACAAGTTCACAAATTCTGACGAGCAAGCACTTCGCGATCAAATGCATGAAGAAGCAGAAAAGAGAGTATTGTCTCGCTTCATGTTAGAAGAAGTAGCAAAAGCTGAAAAGATCGATATTACTGATAAAGAAGCTGAAGAGGAAGCTCAAAAATTAGCAGAAAAATATCAGATGGAAAAAGAAGAATTCTTGAAGATGTTTGGTGGACTCGATATGATCAAATATGATCAAAAGATGCGTAAAGCAATTGAAGTGTTAAAGGAAAACAACGACAAATAAAAGAAGGCACATTGAGTTTTCAATGTGCTTTTGATTTGACAATTCATCGAGTTGTGATAAAATATCATGACGTGTATGAAACGATACAGCAAAAGAAGGGATAGCAATGATAACAGAAGAACAATTACGTTTTGAAATGTGTGCAGGGTACGACATCTTATCTTCACCAATAGAATATAGAAATTACGCTATTGATATAATTCTAGAACGGTATAAAGATAAAGTGTATTCTCCAGGAAACATACGTAAAAGCTATGAAATCAAGACGTGGAATGAGACGGAAGAAAATTTTCAAAAACTTCGTTTTTATCATGCAGAAGATTTGCTTCCATATCAATCATATCTACCACAGATATTTTCTAGTCATAAACAATATCTTTCTTTAGAACTTTCGGAAAAAGTAGAGATGATTGAAACATTATTTTTAGATCGTTTTGCTTTATATGTGAATCATAGAGCAAGAATGGATTTGTTGCGTGAACTAGGAAATTTATATTGTCAAAAACAGGGAATAGAACCATGTAATATAGTAGAAGTGCCATTGCTACTAGATGATGCAATTATGCAGCAATGCACAATCGTTTGGGAGAATAATGAAACAATCTCATATATCGTTGTGTCAAAAGAAGCAGTGAATCGATCTTATATGATGGGAGTAAAGGTACTAGAATGTATTTATCATGAATTAGATCATTTTTATATTGAACGAAAGGCATTTTATGGAATGAGCTCTAAGGAGGAATACATGGCATATATATCGACTATGGTAGATCAGACGCCTCTCGTTCAAGACTTTTTTGTAGGGTATTTATTCTTACCAGCAGAATATCGTGCAGAAGTAAATTCATATCAGAAGGTGACACAAATTTTAAAGAGTAATCCTTATGTGAATGAGACAGATGAAAATTGGTGGAGAGGATGCCAATATAATAATGCAAAAAGGGCATTAGAATCTTTTAATCAAGATCATCAAATTTATTTGACAGAATCACAAATGGTTGAGTTCATGAGATCGATGGCAGTAGATATTGTTGAAAAAAAATATGGAACTGATAGATTTTTCTCACTTGATCAGGAGGAACGTAAAAAACATAAAGAAAAAGCTAAGAGGTTTCAGTCGATTTGTGGAAGACAGTAGGTATGAATAATGAATGAAGAATTAGAAAAAGAGTTTGGACTTGCAACGACAATCCTCCATGTACCCCTCTCTATGAGAAATGAGATATTAAAACAATATCATAGTATGGGAAAATCATTTTTACAGCAATATAAAGTATATCGATTAGATCAAGCGAATCTATTATGGGAAAAAAGTAATTTATCTCCGAAAGACTTGTTAGCATTTCAAAAATATCTACCGTGGATTTTTGATTGTCATCCGGGATATCAGAAGATGAATTTAGATGAAAAGATAAAATTGATAGAGAATATGTTTTTAGGAAGTATTTTTCCATATGTGAAAGTTTCTACGAGAATTCATTTAGCTCGAGAGTTGGTGCGCTTAAATTGTGAAAAAGAAAAGATGTTACCTGTAGCAATATTTGAGTCTCAATCTATGGAGCGGTCGGAAATTGGAAGTGCGGTATTTTTGACGATTCATGATTATGAGAATGGGCGTTGCGCGATTGCTGTGAATCAGAAATTACTAAGGCAAAAGGATGCGCACGGAATTTATTATTTAGAATACATTTACCATGAATTGGATCATGTTTGTGTTTCCCAAATTCCATTTCAAGAAAACACGCCTCGAGATATCTGCGCAAGCATTTTATCGATGCGTTTTGTAAATCAATTTAAATTGATGGATAAAGCTAAAATCCTTTATCTATTTTTACCGGAGGAATATCATGCGATTCATAGTTCTTATAAAAAAGTATCTCAGATATTATCGGAAAGTCCATATATAACATCCTATGATTTGAAGTGGAAAGATGGGTGTTTGAAAACAATTGCAGAAAGTTATCTATCAGAGTTTAATCTTAGCAATAATGTAGATTATTCAAAAGAGGATATGCGATTACTCATCGAAGACTATCTTTTTTATGACATGATAGAAAAATATGGAGAGGAATTTGTAACATTTTTAAGAGGCTTAGGGAAACAGGAGGAAGTAACTCATCTCCAACGGACTGCAAAAAAATATAAATCTATGTTTCAAAAAGGCGACGAATAAGTTGCCTTTTCTTCGATTGACAAGGATAATTTTGTTTGATACGATAACCTATAGATCATGGAAGGAAGTTAGAGTATGATTGAAATGATGTATTTGCTTTGTCTTGGTATTTTACCTTTGATATATATGCTATCTTGCTGGTTTCCAAAAGGAAAAACTTGGATTCTTTTTCTCGGTAGTATCCTCTGTTGGTTTATCATTTCACCAGTAGTTTCCCTTGTGATGGTTGGAATGTTTCTCACTTCGTGGGGAGGTAGCAGATGGTTATACCAAATTCGGGTCGATCGAAGAAAGAAAGAACTCATTTTTCTATCGGAAATGTTACTATACTTTATTTTGTGGAATATTCTATGGGGAAGTGGAGCGTTTCAGGAGTTTTTCTTAGGTTCTATTTCACTTCTACTTGTTTTCTTGCATGCAATGAAATATAGTATCGATGTTTTTCAAGGACGTATCATACCTGTAAAAGAAATAGATTTATATGGATTTTATCTGATTGGATTCCCACGTATTTGGATTTCTCGTTATATGGAGTATTCAAAATTTAAAAGGCTTTATCATAAAGATGTGACATGGGAACAATTTAAAAATGGGGGAAAGCGTTTCTTTTTCGGAATGTGTCGTGCGATATTGCTTGGAATGGTTGGAATTGAGATCGTACGATATTTGATCTCACATCTGATGGAGCGATCTGTTTTCACGTTATGGATCTTTTTACCACTTTTCGTTCTCTCTTGTTATCATATTTGGATCGGTCTTCGCCAACTATCGGATGGACTATGGATGATGGCAGGATTAGAATTAAAAAAAGAGAAAAGTACAGTCAGTTTCTTACAGCCACTTCACAAATTTGTGATCGCCCTTTATCCGTCGTTGTTATCACATATCCCAATTCAATATGAGAATGGTTGGAGTAGGAAGTATGCACTATCAATCGCTTGTCTTACAGCTTTATTTGCCTTCTGTTTGTATCCGAGTTTTGCGTTTCTTTGGGGCGGCATGATTCTTGGGATCCTCGTTAGTTGTGATGCGATTCCATGGGTACAAAAACGACCTAGATGGATGCGTTATACGATTTATCTTATTATAGTAAGTATCGTCGCACTATTCCTATTAGGTGCAGATGGTATGACGTATTTAAAAGCAATGATTGGATTAGAACATCTTCCTTTGATAGGAAGTATGACGTTATATCAAATCTTACAATATGGATTATTCTATCTAGTTACGATTTTATGTGCGATTCCATGGAGGAAAAAGAAGATAGAAAATAAATGGCTTGCACGGCTCATGACAATTTTGATGATTCTTATCTCAATTCTTCTTTTCGTTCTTTTATGTGTTTGTTTTTGGCAGGTGAGTGTATGAAAGATAAATTGAAAATTACGATTTCTTTAATTCCGCTACTCGTCTTATTTTATTTATCGTTGGGCAGTGAAAACTATTCAAGTGAAGAAGATAAAAAGTTAGAACATAAGCCTAACCTTACGATGACGGAAGTATGGAATGGAAATTATGCAAGAGACTATCAAAGTTATCTGCAAGATCATTTTCCACTCCGTACGACGTTTCGCAAGATCGCAACCAATGTAGAACAGGCATTCGGGATAAAAGAGAAAAATGATGTTTATTTTGGAAAACAGGATCAATTAGTAGAAAAGACAATGCCTCAGGCGAATGGAAAGAAAATGATTCAAACATTAAATAAAGTTCAGGAAAAATTTAACTATATCAATAGTTCATTGATGTTGATTCCATCGAAATCAAGTATCTATAAAGAGTATTTACCCGATCATGTATCTAGTTCGGAGTTAGAAGAGATGAATGAGTTATATTATAATCTCGCAATTAACGATATCAATTTTGTTCAGAAATGGAAAGAAAAGAAAAATGATTACCCACTTTACTATCGAACGGATTTTACTTGGACGAGTTATGGGGCGTATTATGCTTACTTAGAATATTGTGAAAAAAACGATATCGAGTCAGTCTCGATGACAGAATATGAAATTAAAAAGGTATCAGAAACATACTATGGGGACTTATATTATAAGACGTTAGACGGAACGATTCCTGCAGATACGATTTATCAATTTTCGAAAGCAGAACCGAAGTATCAAGTTTCTTATACGAAAAAAGAGCACGAGAAAGATACGTTTTATCAGAATGATTATTTAAAACAGGTTCATAAAAAAGGATTCTTTTTAGGTGAGGGGGATGGAGAAATCACAATTACCAATCCTGAAGTTCATAATGGAAAAGAACTTTTGATCGTCAAAGATGATAGTGGAAACGAAATTGTTCCATTTCTAAGTCAACATTATGAAAAAGTATATGTGTTAAATATCGACAAGGCAAAGAATTTAAGTGATTGGGTAAAAGATCATGAAAAAGTTACAGATCTTCTTTATATTGCAACGATGAATCATATCGATCAAAACAAAGCATGGTTAGAAATTAGGTGATAAAATGAAAAAAGGTATAGTTGTAGTAATTGTTTTATTGGTGTTATGTAGCGTGATGGCAGTGGGATTTGAAATATGGACGAAATACCAAGATCATGCGAAGCAAGTAGTAGAAAAAAGGAATGAAACAGAAAATCAGACATATGAACTTATGGCAACTCAATTTTTAGAGAGTTTAAAACAAGATATTGAGATGAAAGGATTATATGGAGAGACGGAAAGTCTCGACAAGATTCGAAACGATTATGAATGGACTTTAGACTTGAAAGGAAAAAAGCCTGACTGT
Source organism: uncultured Mycoplasmatota bacterium (assembly GCA_937944975.1). GTDB lineage: Bacteria > Bacillota_I > Bacilli_A > RF39 > UBA660 > Fimihabitans. The sequence goes on from CALEBF010000014.1 coordinate 283,492, forward strand.
ATGGATTTGATACAAGTGGAAGGATATTTCAGTGGTGCTTTGTTTTTCGATGATAAGCAAATTACTCTTGTAGATAGCAAAGTGATCAAGGTAGCAGAAAAGAATGAACAGACGTATCAAGCGTGTTTAAATATGTCGTAAAAATTAGACTTCTTCGTTATTTTTTGATATAATGTAGAAGTCTTTTTATATACAAATAAAAAAAGAAAGGAGAAAACATGAGTAAAATAAAAATATTCAGTTTAGGTGGACTAAACGAAATTGGAAAAAACATGTATGTGGTCGAAGTAGACCAAGATATATTTGTATTTGATGCGGGACTAAAATATGCGGATGACTTCATGTTAGGAGTCGATTACATTTTACCTAATTACGATTATTTAAAAGAAAATGAGAAAAGAATTCAAGGAATTTTCCTAACCCATGGACACGATGAACAAATGGGTGCGATTCCTGATATGTTATCGGAGTTAAAACAAGTAAAAGTATATGGAACTCCATTTACATTAGAAATGTTAAAACCACAATTATTAGAAGACGGGCTAAAATTAGATCAATTAGTTGAGTTAAAACCACATCGCAAGATTAAATTTGGAAAGAATAGCGTCTTTCCAATTAGTGTGACACACTCAGTTCCAGATGCGGTTGGATATGTATTAAATACACCGGATGGTGCGATTGTATATACGGGAAACTTTGTATTTGATCCAACGATGATTGGACCATATAAAACGGATATCGGGAAATTAGCATACGTAGGAAAGCAAGGGGTTCTTTGCTTGATGAGTGAATCTCTCTATGCACCGAGAAAGGGATATACATCTCCAAATCATCGAATCACACCAATTTTAAGTGAGACGATCAATAAGAAAGACGGACGTATTTTATGTAGTATTTTTTCATCTAACTTGTATCGAATTCAAGAAGTATTGAATGTCTTAATGAAGACGGATCGCAACGTAGTGATCGTAGGAAAGAGACTAGAAAATACGATTATGAAAGCGATCGATATGAAGTATGTAAAGTTTGATAAGAATAGAATCAAATCGATTCGTCAGGTCAACGATGAAAATATCTTCGTACTAATTTCAGATGAAAGAGAAAAACAATTTTCTAACATGGATCGTATCGTAAAAGGATACGACAAGTTTGTAAAGATCAAAGATACGGATACAGTTGTATTTGCTTCACCAGTTTATGAAGGTCTTGAGAAGAGTGCGACACGTATTTTTGATAGAATCGCTCAAATTGGTGCGGATTTAGTAATCTTACCAACGAAAAAATATTTGGATCATCATGCTTCTAGTGAAGATTTGATGATGATGATCGATTTGATCAATCCAAAATACTATATGCCAGTCATTGGAGATTACAGGGATCAAGTAGAAAATGCGAAAGTCGCCTATGCGATTGGTATGAAAGAAGAAAACGTATTATTAAAACTAAACGGACAAGTGGTAACATTTGAAAATGGAGAATATATCGACACGAACGAAAAGGTAAAAGTAGACGATGTTTTAGTTGATGGAAAGACAGCTGGAGATATTGGCGACCTTGTATTAAAAGATCGTGAGTTACTAAGTGATAATGGAATCGTCTTAGTATGTGCGACATTGGATAAAGCAAGCAAGAAAATTTTAGCAGGACCAGAAATTTTAACAAGAGGATTTGTATACGTAAAAGATAATATTGATTTAATCAAGGAAGCTGAGAAAATTTCACTTGCTGTGATAGAAGAAAACATCAAACCAAATTATGTCGATTTCAATAAGATCAAAAATGGAGTACGTGATAAGCTTGGAAAATATCTATACCAGGCAACAGAATGTAAGCCGATGATACTTATTGTGATTCAAGAAGTATAGAGACACTTTGCGTGTTTCTTTTCTTGAAACAGGAGGAAAATAATGAAACAGGGATTAAAGAATTATTTAAAGATCCAACGTAGTGACGTTTTAATCGAATTTATTTCGGACGGAAAGAATCAAACGCCTGATATCGTAGATGAGATTGCTAATATAATTGTTGAAAGAAACAATAAAGAAGATATGATAGCACTTGCTTCTATCGTAAAGGGAAGCTATTTAGAAAAAATTAAAAGAATCGCAATCAACAGAAAAGATATCGATTTTATCGTAAGAGTCGCAACGATTCCAAACGTGGATTGGAAAAATTTAGAAGATGCGATGATTGCAATCCTCTTAGAAAAACAAGAAAAGAGAGAAGGTATTCCTAGCGATGAATTATATATGACAACAATTTTTTATAAAAATATGTTAGATGCCGATATCAGTAAGATAGAAAATATTATGTTGCAAAGTGAAAATTATAGTGCGATGGCATGTTTTGTTAGCAACGTTCCAGGTGCCCACATAGAGAAGTTTGAACAAGTTGTATTAGCGACGGGACGTGTTCGAATTTTAAGACAATGGAAAGAATTAGTAGAATTTGTCTCTCCAAGGTTCGATCGAAAATTAGAAGAACTAGAACACGATTTCAACAAGAATATAAATTTTTTAAAAAATTGGATGGAGCATAATGAAGAAACAGATGAAAGATGGCAATCGGTAGAGAGAATTTCATCGGAGATACTTTCTTCAAAGAAAGCAGAACAACCTGCAAAACCACCAAGACAAAAAATATTTCCTTTTTGGAAGAGAAAATAGAAGTAGAAAATGGGTGATAACATGAAGTTACCAAATTTAAAAGAAGCGCAAAAGCGCACGAAACAAGAAGTGTTAGTAAAGACGAATGAATATATTGTTGAAAAGCATTTACAACATTTTGGACAAGGGAAAAAATATTTTATTAAGACGTATGGATGTCAAATGAACGAACATGATACGGAGAACATCAAAGCAATTTTAGAAGATATGTCTTACGAAGAGACTGATCGCATGGAAGATGCTGATTTAATTCTTTTAAATACTTGCGCGATTCGTGAAAATGCTCATAACAAAGTATTTGGAATGATCGGAAGAATCAAACATCTGAAAGAAGAAAAGCCAGACTTAGTAGCAGGTATTTGTGGGTGTATGGCACAAGAGGAAGTCGTTGTAGATGAAATCTTAAAGAAATATCGCTTTCTAGATCTTGTCTTTGGAACGCATAATATTCATAAACTTCCAACGATTCTAGAACATGCTTTCCAAAATCCAAAGACAGAAGTAGACGTGTTATCGATGGAAGGAGACATCATCGAAAATGTCCCTGTCAAACGTGACAATAAATATAAGGCATGGGTGAATATCATGTATGGGTGTGATAAGTTCTGTACTTATTGCATCGTTCCTTATACGAGAGGAAAGCAGAGAAGTAGAAAGCCTGAGTACATTTTAAGCGAAGTAAAAGAACTTGTAAAAGATGGATATCAGGAAGTAACGTTACTTGGACAAAATGTAAATGCGTATGGAAAAGACTTGGAAATGGATTATGGAATGGAACAATTGTTAGAAGACGTTGCAAAAACAGGTATTGCACGTGTTCGATTTGTAACGAGCCATCCATGGGATTTTACTGATGGTATGATTGATGTAATTTCAAAATACGATAATATCATGCCATATATTCATCTTCCTCTACAAAGCGGAAGTAACCGCATTTTAAAATTAATGGGAAGACGTTATACGAAAGAATCTTATTTGGAGCTTTATCATAAATTGAAAAAGGCAATGCCATATTCTTCGATTACAACAGATATCATTGTTGGTTTCCCAGGTGAGACAGAGGAGGATTTTCAAGATACACTAGATGTATACGAGGAATGTAAATACGATTCAGCATTTACGTTTATCTTTTCTCCGCGAGTTGGAACGCCAGCATGTAGAATGCAGGATGACGTTAGCTTAGAAGTAAAGAACGAGCGACTCCATCGTTTAAATGAAGTTGTCAATCGTTACTCTAAAATCGCGAATGATCGTTACCTTGGAAAAGTTGTACCTGTTTTATTAGAAGGTCATAGTGAAAATAATCACGATATGTTGATGGGATATACCGACACGATGAAATTAGTGAATGTCAAAGGAGATCCGAAAGATATCGGTACGATTCAAAACGTAAAAATTACAGATGTGAAAACATGGAGTATGGATGGAAAAGTTGTAAAGTAATTTACAACTTTTTTTGTATGATTCAGGATTTCTTGTTATACTAAAAGTAGGGGGAACGAGTTATGAAAAACAAAGTAGTTTTAATTGGATGTGGCTCTGTTGGAATGAGCTATGCCTATGCGTTATTGAATCAAAAAACTTCAGTGATGGAGTTTGTATTAGTCGATATTAAGGAAGATAAAGTCGTTGGAGAAGTGATGGATTTAAACCATGGCCTTTCTTTTGCACCACATGAAATGAGTATCAAAGCAGGTACGTATGCGGATTGCAAGGATGCAGACATCGTCGTGATCACTGCTGGTATTCCACAAAAAGTAGGGGAGACGAGAATGGATCTATTAAAAAAGAATCACGATTTATTTGCATCGATGATTCCTGAGATTATGAAAACTGGTTTCGATGGAATTTTCTTGATTGCGACCAATCCGGTAGATGTTGTAACTTATTTTACATGGAAATATTCAGGACTTCCAGCACATAGAGTATTAGGATCAGGTACGACACTAGATACTTCGCGTTTGCGTTATCTGATAGGGAAAAAGTTAGAAGTGAGTTCTAAGAATATCCATGCTTACGTCATGGGAGAACATGGTGATAGTGAGTTTGTTCCTTGGAGCAATGCATCCGTAGGATTACAAAATATTCGCGAATTTTTAAGCGAGGAAGAACTTGAAGAAATCTATCAAGGTGTACGTGATTCAGCATATGAAATTCAAAAGAGAAAAGGAGATACATCTTACGGAATTGGAATGTGTTTGGTTCGCATCACAAATGCGATTTTAGATAATCAAAATAGTATTATGACAGTATCTAGTTACGATAAAGATCACGATGTCTATATTAGTACACCAACAGTAATCAATCGACATGGTGTAAGAGAGAAAATATGGGTATCTTTGACGCAAAAGGAGTCTGAAAAATTACAACACTCGATTCAAGTTGTGAAAAACGCGATCGAAAGTGCAGAAAAAAATTAGAGATCATTCTCTAATTTTTTGTTGGCTCCTATTTTATTTTCTGCGTAATTTTTTTTGAATATAGTAATAATTAGAAATAGGTAATTCAAATTCTCCAATGTATTCTTCTACATGTCCGTTGAATCCACGTTTAAATTCGTATACACCGTAATCTGGATCTTTGCGATCGAAGATTCCAGAGATTCCATAAAAGTTATATCTTGGAAATTTGTGTTTTAACCCGTACTGTATCATGTGCCATTGAATGAGATATTGAGCATTGAACTTCATGTATTTTGCGACGTTTCCACTAAATAAATAGACGACTTCATTTCCGTATGTCATAAACATGGCAGCAGAAAGATCGATAACTTTTCCATCTTCTTCCATCATTTTTTTATACGTTTTGATCTTGTTTTCTAAATTTTGAATGAGTTGTTCTGATTCTCTTCGTTGTGTTTTTGCCTTCTTGCTATCGCTATTTTGTTCTATTAAAAGATCTAGTTTTTCTTGTTCTTCCGTTTTTTGTTCTTCCAATTGCAATGTAAGTTTTTCTAGATTTAATGTTGCTAGTAAGAAGTGTACTTCATCGTTCGGATGAAATAATTGATACATTTTTTGATAGTAGGCCAAAGTACGATCAGAAAAATTTCTACGTTCTCCGGTTGCTTCGGTAATTTTTTTGAATCGATCGAGTTCATCGTATTCTAATTCTCTTATTTCGATTCCATCTTTCATTGTTTTACGAATTAAGTTTCGCGTATTTGGTTTCATGTTAGCAAAAATGCTTTCCTCAGTTTCATCTTTAAGATCCAGTACAAAAGTAAATCTTACTTGAGATGATACATCCATTTTTACTGGAAATCCTAGATGGTGGTATCCGAGAGAAATTAATGTATCTACGACATCTTTATTATTGATCCCACCTTCGACGATATTTCCATCGATATCTCGTTCTTGATAGAGGAGAGCCGGATCAATTGTAAGAATATATCCGTGTTTTTGCTTGATGAATTTTTTTAATTCTTTCGTAAAGAAGGCGAGGAGTTCTTTGTTATGATAATCTAGTATAAGTCCTCGTGGTGCGTAGAAATTTTGCTTTCCAAAGTGACTTTTTCGTGCCATGATTCTGCTGGCTGCCACGATGTTGTCATCAACTTTAACACCGACATAATAACTTTTCCAATTGTGTTGTTTTCCGATTTCTTCCATTTCGGGAGCTTGTACAAAGTCATTCAGTGGTTGTGTTTTTAAGAATGCTCGAAACTCTTCTTTTGATAGTTCTGTAAATTTCATGTCATCGTATCCTTTCTTATGTACCCAAATTTATTTTATCTTAGTTCGCTAATGTATGCAAGATAGAAGTATAAAAAAATTTTTAAAATGATAATTATAGAATAGTAATAAAATTTTATAAATCCTAACAAAAAAATATATAAAATCAGATTAAAAAGTTTTTTATTTAAATAAAAGACAAAAAAAAGTTAACATTAAGCATAATAAAAAATTGACAAAAAAAGAAATAATAGGTACGATAAGATTATCAAAAGAAAGGAGAACTGTTTATGGAATATAATGTCTATTGTGATGAGAGTTGTCATTTGTATATGAAAAGCAATGGTGATTATATGGTGGTTGGGGCGATATATTGCCCAAAAAGTAAAGTAAAGAAAATAAATCAATATTTGAAAAACATTAAGGAAAAATATGGAATAAATTCACAAGAAGAATTAAAATGGAATAAAATATCACGAGCAAATAGAAATTTGTACAATGATGTGATCGATTATTTTTTTGACAAATCAGAATTACAGTTCAGAGCTATTGTGATTGACAAAAGAACTTTGAAACATGAAGATTATCATCATACGGCCAATCAATTTTATCATATTAGTTATTACCTCATGTTAAAATATATTATTGTCCCGGGTAATTCATATAATATATTTCCCGATATAAAAGATAGTAACTCTTATTACAATCATCAACTTGTAAAACAATTTTTAAGAAGTAAGTATCATGATACGTTTGGAAAAACAGTAAGGCAAGTTACTCCGATTCGATCGTATGAATCAAACATACTTCAACTTAGTGATATCTTAATAGGTGCTTTATCATATTATTATCGAAAATTGTATACTAACGAGGCTAAAGTAGAACTTATCAAGAAGATAAAGAAAAACGTTCCGTATGAACTCAACGAAACGACGCCATATCATTATTCTAAATTTAATGTTTTTACATGGGAGGCGGATTATCATGGATAATTATCCATGCTTACCACAACCTTTTTCTACTTTAAGGGAAGATGAAATTTATCAGTATTTTCTTGATAACATGTTAATTTATGATCTTCGTTATGAAGGAAATGCTATCAGATTTTTTGATACGCCGGTGATAGATGGAAGATTACAAGGATTTCACCATATTTCTACGCGCAAGCCTAAAAATACTAAGTTTGAGTTGAGTATTAGAATGCTGGAAGATCGTGCCCGATATATAAATTGGATAATTCCTATTATTGAAAATGCAAAAGCATGCCATAGTTGTGAGAATAGACACTCATGTAGTAAAATAAAATTTTGGAGAAAAAAGCAAGGTGCTAAAAATAAAATTTACTTTATGGTTCGAAACGATGTGGATTATATTATTATTGCAGAGCAGAAAAAAGGAAATTTATACTATATTTCTACTGCTTTTATAGTTGACGAACCATATTATTTAAAAAGTTTTCTAGATGATTATCATCGATATATTGAACAGAGAAGATCACGTCAAGATTTAGTAGTAAATCAATAAGAAACGGATAACGCTACCATATTTAAATGGTAGCGTCTCCCGGTCTCATATGACACAATCGGTCATTGAGTAATTAAATTATAATATAAATAAATTGGATTGTCAAATTTATATCTATATTGTATATTCATGTGTTTGGGATAAAATGTAAACCAAATCTTTTTTTTTTGGATCCAAATAATAAAAAATATATTATGAGTTTTTTAATAATTTAAATAATGTATAAAAAAACTAGATATTACTATCTAGTATATTTCATAAGTGGCGTCCTGGGAGAGATTCGAACCCCCGACCGACGGCTTAGAAGGCCGTTGCTCTATCCTGCTGAGCTACCAGGACACGTGTTTCTTTTGGAAACATAATGATTATACCTCAAAAATAAATTTTATTCAATAGTTTTTATCTATTTTCTCTAAAATGTAAAAAGAAAGCTTATTCTTCGCTTTCTTCTACATCTTTTAATACTGTTTTATATACTTCTTCCGTATCTACTTGAAACACGACTTCTTCAACATTATAGTTATCTCCAACTGAAAGACAAATCGTATAGATCACTTCTTCTAAAATATCTTTTTTGGTCGCGTCGTTAAAAATATAGGAATTGAAGTTTAATGATAAAACATCTTCACTTTGTTGGATATCTAATAGTTTTGTATTGCTATTTAAAAAGCTCATCAGATTTGTTTGATACATATTTGCACTTGTTAATTCATCGATAATGATTTTAATTTTATCTCGATCGTCATTTAAATATTTGGTTACAGGAACATAGTAATAGTTGTCGTTATATTCGTCGACATAATAAACTGTTACTTGATTGATGGCCTCAGTGCTTGTAAGATCGTATTCTTTATTGATGCCGAATGATCGATCTAATGTACTAGGTAAATTGACACCACTCTTCGGAAGTTTGGTTAAAACATCTCCATCGACAAAGATGATAACTGATCTTACTTCTTTGATACTAGTTGCGGTATAGACGATCGCTTCTACTACTTTTTCTTCCATCTCTTCGTTTACATCGAGGAGTTCTTTGGAAAAATCTACTTTTAGTATGCCGTCTTGTAAGTCGATACTATTAATTTTAGTATCGCTCGGAATGATTGCTTTGAAACCATTTGGAACGCGAGATTCATTCGGCCCTTCTTGAATTAATGTAAGTAAGGCTTCTTTGACTTTTGACAGTGGATCAGTCGTTTCACTTGCTACCACCTGAGTCCTTCCTAGTAGATTATCTTGATTGAGTAAAAATACAGTTTGTTCTTCCACTTGACTTTCAACGTATTCGATATTCTCAGGAACGTTTTCCAGCTGCTTTATTTCTTCTTTCGGAATCATATAGACTAAAAATAAAGCAAATAGGGCAGATGTAGCGACGATTACTTTACGTGATAAGATTCGTTTGATCATAAGTCACCTCTAACTAACTATATGAAAAAAATCGTATTTTAATACGATTTTATAATGAAATTTCTCCAAGTTTCAAAAGTTCTACAACTGCTCCAGCACGCCCTTTCACCCCAAGCTTTTGCATGGCATTCGAAATGTGATTGCGGACTGTTTTCTCACTAATATGTAATTCCTTCGCGATCTCAGTCGTTGATTTGTTTAGTATGAGTAACTCAAAAACTTGTTTTTCTCTTTTGGTTAATATGCTCTTGTTCACGATTTCCCTCACTTCCTAAGTTGGGTGGTTTTTACTTTCTCATATTATTTTATGTGCGACCTGTTTTTTCGTGAGGGATTTTCACTCAATATAAAAATAGATGAGACATCTATTTTTGATATTTGACAGAGATATATTTTTTCGTGTCGTAATTTTTTTGGATACTACGCATGATATTATTTGCCTGTTTGTTGTCAAGTTTATCTGCAACAACGACGACGCGAATTTGATCACCATCGATTTTAACGAATGCTTCTAAATTAAACTCGCTTTTGATATTTTTTTCTAGTGTTTCTTCTTCGCCACGAGTTACATTTAGATTCTTCATTTTTTCAAAGGCTTGATTTTTCTCTTCTGTCGTACTTTCAGAATTTGTTAGGATTTCTTTTAACTCATTCATCTCTTGAACCATTTGCTCGTCAGCTTCCACTCGAAGAGAAGTTAGTATTTCGCTTTCTTCGATACTTACCGTCGCTTCTTTTTCGTCTTTTTTGCTTTCTTTCTTTTTCTCCTGGGTGTCTGTATTATATTGGTTGCTACCAGTAAGTAATAGCTCTGTTGGCATCGTAACATAGTAGACACTTAATACGAGAATTAAACTAAATAATGTAAGAAACCACAAACTTTTTTTATTTATCATATTTTTTCCCTCCCAGTAATTTCTCTAGTAAAGTATATTACCCTTTGTCCCGTTTAGAACTAAAATCATAAAAAAAAAGAACGATCTAAGAAATCTATTATTTTTGTATTTTTTATTGACAAATGTTATATACTGTTATATATTATGTATAACAGTTGAGGTGATGTTGTGAAGATAGTCATTAGTAACAGTAGTTCTGTTCCCATTTACGAACAGATTAAAAATACGATCATCGAACAGATTATGTCAGGAGAACTAGCAGAAAATGAAGCTTTACCATCGATTCGTGCTTTAGCACTCGATATTAAAATAAGTGTTATGACGATTAAGAAAGCGTATGATGAGTTGGAAAAAGAAGGGTATATTATTTCCAGACAAGGAAAAGGAACCTTTGTTGCACCACAAAATGTAGAATTATTAAAAGATAGGAAACAACAAGAAATAGAAAGTTACCTTTTGAAAATTATAGATATTAGCAAGTGCTATCAAATACCAAAAGATGAAATTATAGAATTATTTGAATACATGTATAGGAGTGAGGAAAATGAAAAGTGCAGTAAAAATTCGTAATTTAACAAAGCAGTATGATTCAAAGTTTCAATTAAATGTCGATTTAGAGATTCCAAAAGGAATGATCATTGGTCTTATTGGAGAAAATGGAGCTGGGAAAACAACTTTAATGAAATCTATGTTAGACATTATTCACCCAGAGCAAGGAACGATTTCTTTTGAAAAAGGATCTGAGCACATCGGAGTTGTATTAGATCAATCATTTTTTCCGGAGATTTTAACACCGATGGATATTCATCATATCATGAAGAATATCTATTCTACTTGGGATGCGGATATGTATTTTCGATACATGAGAGATTTTGATCTACCACTTCATAAAGCTATCAAAACGATGTCGAAAGGTATGAGAAAGAAATTAGAAATCGCAACCGCTTTTTCACATCATCCAAGCTTACTTATTTTAGATGAACCTACCAGTGGATTAGATCCGGTTGTAAGAAGTGAGGTGTTAGATCTATTTTTAGAATTTATTCAAGATGAAAATCATACCATTTTGTTTTCTACTCATATCACGAGCGATTTAGAACATATCGCAGATTACATTATCTTCTTAGATGATGGAAAGATTATATTAAAGGAAAATAGAGATACTTTACTAGAAGAATACGGGGTTTTAAAGTGTAGCGAAAAAGAATGGAAAACGATCGATCCAAAGGATTACTTAGCATATAAAAAGGGAAAGTATCAATATGAATTATTAGTCACTGACCAAAAACGAATGAAAAAGAAATATCCAAACATGGTTGTGGATCGCATCAGTTTAGAAGAGTTGATGGTGCTTACGATAAAAGGAGTGAAAGTATGTTAGGACTAATGAAGAAAGATTTATTTGTCATGAGAGGAAATTGGAAACATTTGTTGCTCTTTCTTGCAATTATCTTATTGATCGCAATGGATGGAAATGAAATTTTCTATTTCGTACCTGTCTTCATCAGTGTCATGGTATTTATGACGACGTTTAGTTACGACGATTATAATAAATGGAATGCTTATGCGATTACATTAGTGAAAGATCGAACGACCATCGTCCGTGCGAAATATATAGCAAGTATTCTACTGACGCTCGGAACAATTTTGATTACGTATTTATTTGCTTTGATTGTTAGTTTGCTAGGAAACAAAATAGAGTGGATGCAGATGAATGAGATGATGTTAGGTTGTTTATTTGCAATGATTTTATTGCAGGCACTTATGTTTCCTTTGATATTTAAATATGGAACAGAAAAGGGAAGACTTATTTTATTCTTTGGATTCTTTTTCATTAGCGCTGTACTAGGATTTCTCGTAAAAAGTGTCGATTGGAATCACTTTACAGGAATGATTTCCTTTTTCGAATCGTATGGTCTATGGTTAATTATCATCGGAGGAATTGCCTTATTCTCTATTTCCTATATGGTTTCAAAACATATTTACCAGAAAAAAGAATTTTAAATATTTGTAATATTTCAATTTTTGCAAAAATAAAACTTACGAACTATGATAGCTCGTAAGTTATTTTATTTATGGAGGGCCTAGTCGGATTTGAACCAACGATGAGGGAGTTGCAGTCCCGTGCCTTACCACTTGGCTATAGACCCATTTCATGTGTTCTTGAAAAGAACAATTAAATTATATCAGAAAATAACTTTAGGTGCAAGCATTCTAATCATATTTTATGCAACAGAAAATATTTTGTGATTTTTTTAGTAAAAACTTGTCTATTATACAATTTTGTTTTATAATGATAGAAGCTAATCTAAGGAGGACTGTCTGTGAAAGAATTGAAAAAAGCAAAAGGCTGGCTCGTAATTATGATATTGTTGTTTCTAGTTGTAACAGGAGCTTCAGTTTATTTTATCTATGCGATCAGTTTATTAAATGGAATTGAGAATACACTACGTTTTATCGTTTCTGTTGTAGTTGTAATGATATGGTTATTGACTTTGCGTTCTTATATCCGATCATTAAAGAAACGAAAGATATCAAAGTATATACCACGTATCATTTTATCTATAATATATATAGTAATCTTAATTGTAATTGGTGGATTTATTATTAAAACGTATTCAAAGGTAGATAATTTGACATCGAGTCATGATTTGTATTCTACAAGTATCGTAACGTTAAAGTCGAATAAAGTAGATTCTATCAAGGATATGAACAATAAGAAGATTGGTCGTATCACGGATGAGACAAGTGTCGAGGGGTATACGATACCGAACGAAATTATCGATAAAAATAATTTAAAAAATAAAATAGAGGATTATGATACATACACAGATTTATTAGATGCATTATTAAATGAAAAAATTGATTATGTTTTCTTGCCAACAGATTATGTGGCAATGTTTAGTAGCATTGAAACATATGCTGAAATTGGAAACACAACAAAGATCATATATACGCAAACCAAAGAAGTGAAAGCAGAGAAGAAGGCAGGATCTAACTTGAAAGAGCCTTTTACAATTCTTTTAATGGGAGTAGATTCTGAACAGGAAGATGTTAGAACAGCTTCTTATAATGGAGATTCTCTCATGTTAATTACATTTAATCCTAAGACATTGAGTTCTACGATTTTAAGTATTCCACGTGATACTTACATTCCAATCGCATGTATGAAAAATCAGAGAAAAAATAAGATTACACATGCTGCTTGGCAGGGAGAATCATGTATGATCAATACAATTCAAAACTTTACGGGAATTACAATTGACTACTATGTAAAGATCAACTTTAAAGGAGTCGTAAAACTCGTTGATTCTTTAGGTGGAATCGAAGTAGATGTACCACTTGGATTCTGTGAACAAGACAGTGATAGAAACTTTGGAAATCTACAATGCGTCGAAGCTGGACATCAGGTATTAAATGGGGAACAAGCACTTGCTTGGGCACGTCATAGAAAGAGTGCTGGATTTGACGACTTTGTCCGTGGACAAAACCAACAACTTGTCGTAAAAGGAATCTTGAATCAATTGAAGAATGTCAGAAGTTTGGATACTGTATATGAACTTATGGATACTTTAGGAAATAACATGCAGACAAACATGACGACAAACGAAATTCTATCTTTATACAATATTGGTAAAGATGTAATCATTAAAGCTGCCGATACACCAATGGAAGAGCTATTAAGTATGCAACGACTTTATATTAGTGGATCTGATGCATACATCTATGATTACGATCCAAGAAGTGGACAAGGTTCAAGAATGAATTTATATAACTTTGTTCCATATGAAGAAAGTTTACAGGCAGTCATCGATGCGATGAAGGTAAATTTAGGATTGAAAGAACCTAAGATGATAAAAGAGTTTAGTTTTGACATTAATGAGCCATATGAAGAGACAATTATAGGAAAGATGAATAAGGGAACCACTGGAATTAACTTATTGCCAGACTTTTCTGGGGATACCGAGGCGATTGTACGTAGTTGGGGATCAAGATACGGATTTACTGTAGCAGTCAAACAAGTGGCATCATCTAGAGCAAAAGGAACGGTCATTAGTCAAAGCATTCCAGCAAAAACAGATATGGAATATGTAAAATCGATTACGATCAATGTTTCTACTGGAGTGGGAGCGACAAAACCCAAAGATGATGACGACAAAAAAGAGACATCAAAACCAACGCCAACACCGGATGATGGTGAAGGTGATGTTGTAAAGCCAACACCAACTCCAAAACCGACACCGACTGAATCACCTGAACCGTCACTTCTACCAGAACTTGATCCTGTAGCGTAAAATATTTTAAAAGAGAAGTGATCTTCTCTTTTTTTGTCAACCTGATTGAAAGTGTTTCTATTTTGTTGACAAATTTTTTAGAAGGGGGGATACTGATCATAGAAGTTAAAAGATTGATGTGATAGGGAGTAGAGATTTTTATGGAGCAAAGTACAAAAGCAGTTCCAAAGACCAGCGCTAAGACGATAGTAACTGCGATCTATTTTGTTTTGTTATTTTATTCAGGATTTAAAACATTTGTAAGACTTGATACGGAACATTTATTGACTTTTGAAATAAAGGGATTTAACATCGCATTAACGACATCCATGTTCTTACTATATATTGTGTATGCGAATCGTAAGAAATTTTATTATATTGCCGTACCGATTATATTTGCGGGATTTGGCTATACATTTTATGCGGTATATCACAGCTATAGTGAAATGATGCAATTAGAACTTGGGTTTTATCTTTATATTGCAAGTTTTATCCTTTTTATCGTTAGCTTATTTTTTCCGATGCAAGAAAGTAAAAATCACTCGAAAAAGAAATCTGATATACAAAAAGTGATATCGGATATGAATCTGAAAGAACAAATGCGAGATAATTATATGGTCGGTACTTATCTTTTTGGGATCAAAGGGAAACCAGAGTTATCAAATCATTTGTGTGCGATTACGACAAATAAAGATAGCAAAGATATAGTGCTTATCATTGCATCGAATGAGCCTTTTCAATATGAAATTAAATATGAACAGATTGAGAAAATCACGGTAAAATCAGGATTGTCAGTGAGTAGTAATGGAATGCATCAGGTAGAAGATCATAGTACGGAAAGAGCGATGCTAGCTACTGCTTTATTAGGTGTTTGGGGACCTATGATTTCCGAAAGTATTGGAGACCTAGGAGAATCCGGAAAAGTAAATTATAAAATTGCTTTTACTGTTGAAGTGCATTATAAATTAAATGAAGTGGAAAAGAGAATTGTTTTAACATTCCACGAAAACCCAGACCGCTTTTTTGGAAAATTTGCAGAGTTCTACCAAAAAGCTTCTTGATATTTCAGAAGCTTTTATTTTATAAAAAAAGAGAGAATATGTTGACAAGTATGATACAATAGATATGTGCGAAAGAGGGGATAACATGAATGAGTTCGCAGCACTTTTATTAACATTATTAGTTGGATTATTTATCGTACTTGGAACTGCAATTATCTTGATTACGAAGAACAACAAAAAGATTGTACAGTTTTCTATCAGTACGGCATTTGGAGTTATGGCGTCATTAATTATATTAGAATTATTACCGGAAAGTTTCGAACATTTAAGCGAAGGTTTAGAGACATGGCAAGCGTTAGGATGTTTGCTTTTCTTTATCGTCATTGGTGTTTTATTATTGAAAGCACTTGATTTGTTTGTTCCAGATCATCACGAAAAGGAACATGAAAAAGTAGATGAAGAAAACTTAACACATATTGGAATTGTAGCAAGTGTCGCCTTGATTCTGCATAATATAATAGAGGGAATGGCAATTTATACAAGTGTTTTAAGTTCGTTAGAACTTGGAATTTTAATGTGTATTGGCGTAGGACTTCACAACATTCCAATGGGGATGGTGATTGCATCTACGTTTTATACATCGAAAAAACACTTGAAAAGAACGATTGGAATTGTATTTCTTACTGCAATTTCTACATTGTTTGGGGGGCTTTTGATGTTCTTTATGAGTGGTATGTTAAATGAATTCCTGTTAGGAATTTTACTTGCGATTACAACGGGAATGGTTTTATATATCGCCATATTTGAATTGTTCCCACATCTAGTAGAGCATAAAAAAGAAAAAGGAACGATCACAGGAGTATTACTTGGGGTTGCACTTTTACTCGTCAGTGTTTTGTTGGGTGGACATCATCATTAATAGGTTGACAAACAATGGAAAAAGATATATGATAAGACTATCAAATGCGATGATTAGGACACGATATTTTAAATCTTTTCTTTTAGAGAGCAGGGATTGCTGGGAACCTGTAGAAAAATTAAAATGTTACTACCTATGAGCAGAACTCGAAAGAGATTTCCGGATTAGGACCGTTACTCCGTAATTAAGCGAAACAAAGGATGGTACCGCGTATCAACGCTCCTTACATGATAGTAGGGAGTGTTTTTTCATTCCCAAAACAATAGAAAGAAGGGATTTTATGGAAAATATTAAGGAAAACGAAAAATTAAGTGTATTGAATCATAGTTGTGCACATTTACTCGCACAGGCTGTAAAGCATTTATATTCGGAGGCTAAATTCTGGGTAGGGCCAGTGATCGAGGAAGGGTTTTATTACGACATAGATTTAGGAGACAAAACACTAACAGATGAAGATTTAGCTAAAATTGAGAAAGAAATGAAAAAATGTGCGAAAGCTGATAAAAGAATTTATAGAGAAGAAATCTCTAAAGAAGAAGCGTTAGAAAAATTTAAAGACGATCCGTATAAAATAGATTTAATCAATAGAATGGACGAAAAAGAAACTGTTATTTCTTGCTATACCCAGGGGGATTTTACTGATTTATGTAGAGGTCCTCATGTTGAATCTACTAAGAAAATGAAGTATTTTAAACTCATTAAACATAGCGGAGCTTATTGGAAAGGTGATGCTAACAATAAAATGCTTCAAAGAATATATGGAGTATGTTTTGAAAACGAAGAGGATTTAAATCGTTATTTACAAGAGTTAGAAGAAAGAAAACAAAGAGATCATAGAAAAATAGGAAAAGAACAAGAAATATTTATGAATCATGAACTAGTTGGTGCTGGAATGCCGTTATGGCTTCCTAATGGTGCTTTAGTTCGTAAAGAATTAGAAAATTATATTTATGACAAGGAAAGAAAAATGGGATATCAACATGTTTATACGCCTTGTGTTGGAACAGTTGATTTATATAAAACTTCAGGGCATTGGGATCATTATAAAGAAAATATGTTTCCATCAATGAAAGTTGATGAAGAAGAGTTTGTGCTCCGTCCAATGAATTGTCCGCACCATATGTTAGTATATAAAAATAAACTTCATTCGTATAAAGAACTGCCTATTAGAATCGGCGAGTTTGCAACAGATTTTAGATATGAAGCGTCAGGTGCTGTGAAAGGACTAGAACGTGTAAGATGCATGTGCCAAAATGATGCTCACCTGTTTGTAACTCCGGAACAGATCGGAGAAGAATTTAAAAAAGTTGTTAATTTAATTCTCGATGTATATAAAGATTTTGGAATTAAAGATTATAAATTTAGATTGTCGCTCCGCGATCCTGAAGATAAAGAAAAATATTTTGATGATGATGAAATGTGGAATAATGCTGAAGATAGATTAAGAGAAGTTTTAAATGAACTTGGCGTTGAATATTTTGAAGCAATTGGAGAAGCTGCTTTTTATGGTCCTAAATTAGATGTCGAAGTGAAACCAGCGGTTGGACCAGAGGTTACATTATCAACTTGCCAATTGGATTTCTTACTTCCAAGACGATTTGATTTATCATATATTGACAACAAGGGAGAGAAGCAAGTTCCTGTCGTTCTTCATAGAGCAATATTTGGTACATTTGACAGATTTACTGCATTTTTAATAGAAGAGACAAAGGGCACATTCCCAACTTGGTTAGCACCTGTACAAGTAAGTATCATTCCAGTAAATAACGAATATCACTTAGAATATGCTGAGAAGATAAAGGCAGTGTTAGAAGAGAAAAATATTCGAGTAACGTTGGATGATAGAGATGAGAAACTGGGATATCGTATGCGTGAAGCACAGACGAAGAAGGTTCCTTATATTCTTGTTTTAGGAGATAAAGAACGCGACGAAAATTTAATTAGCTATCGTTTGCATGGAGAACAAAAGACGACGACAGTTGCAACTGATGAATTTGTCGACATGATCGAAGAAGAAATCAAAGAGAAAAAAATTGTAAAGTAGTCGATATGGCTACTTTCTTTTGATTGAAAAAGAATTGGAATGTTGTTATAATATAGAAGAATAGAGGGATCTTATGAGACGAAAATATGGGTTTACATTAATCGAATTATTAGCAGTTATTGTCGTACTTGGAATTATAGTACTTGTAATTGCACCTAATTTTATGGATGCGATTGCAACAGCACGACAAAGCGGTTATAAAGAAACTTTAATGGGAGTACTACGCGCGGTATCACAAGATAGTGCAGAATACGATTATGACCGGCATATGTATGAAATTAAAAACGGGAAAATTGTTTATAATGATGAAAAAATTGATTATAACGGAAGTATCGAGGGAAATGGAACGATTGAAATCGATCTGAAAGGTAACACTAAAATAGAAGCGAGCAATGGGCAATTCTGTGGAATTAAACCGTTTAAATCTAGCGAGATTATCGTGAAAGATGCGGGAGAATGTCCAAAGATTGCCGATACATCTGGTGCCTCTACACCAGAATTACTTGCCAATATGTATCCGGTTGTATGGGATGCTTCGCAAGGGTCTTGGGTGATAGCAAGCGAAGCGAATTACGAGAATAACGAGTGGTATAATTACGGAGAAAAAAGATGGGCGAATGCAATTACTGTGACGCCATCACAACGTGAAAAGTATAGAACGGCGAAAGTGGGAGATGTCGTTGATCCAGTAGATGTCGTCGGTTATTACGTATGGATTCCAAGATTTCAATATCGAGCATTCACAGTAGGACCGACGGAGATTGAAATTTCATTTAATTTAGGAACGACGAGCGATGAAAATTTAATTACGCATCCAGCCTTCCGTTTCGGGGGACGAGAGATCAGTGGATTTTGGGTTGGAAAGTTCGAAACGACAGGAACGTCAGATCAACCGACAGTATTACCTAATGTTACGCCAATATCGGGAGAGAGCTTAAACACTTATTTCGAATCGTCTCGTAGCTTTAGTACGAGTGCCGCATCTCGTCATGGATTTAACGAAAGAAAATCAGATACTCATTTAATGAAGAATAGCGAATGGGGAGCAGTCGCTTACCTATCACATTCAAAATATGGAACTTTAAAAGAAATTACGGCAAATGGAAGTGGAAAAACTGGAGGAGGAAATTACCAGTCGAATGTCGCACAATCTACAACCGGAAATATTTACGGGGTATACGACATGAGTGGTGGCGTTGGAGAATACGTGATGGGAAACAATCTTGGAGAGATTGGAGAGTCACATATGACAGAACTTCCAGAGACAAAATATTATGACTATTATAGTTCGTATAGTGCGACGAATTATGAGGTATCCTTAAATGGAGACGCAGTAAAAGAAGTTGCTACTTGGTACGGAGATACTGCACAGATGGTGACAAGCGCACAACCATGGTTTATTCGTGGAGGTGCTGGTGGTGGTACTTCTTCGGGAATCTTTTCATTTTCTTCAGGAACTGGAACGTATAATGCCCAAGTTGGATATCGTGTTGCTGTCATTGCGATTTAAGGTCTAGTTTTTTCTAGTTTTGTCGAACTGCAAGACAGATAAATCCTCGTGTGTTACACTCTATATAGAGGTGAGACACATGGAGGAAAAAATGAGAGTACACATGATGTTTGACAATATGATAGAAGATGTAAATTATATTAAATTAGCTACTTATTTCCGAGAGGTATATAAGTAGCTTTTTTGTGGTCTAGGTGTACAGGAAAAGTCAATTGACAAATGCTTGTTTTTTTGAGAAAATAGTAATGATAAAAAGAGGTGAAGGATCATGTATCAAGGAAGAGTCGAATTGACAACAAAAGATATTTTGGAAAAGGAGTTTAAGATCGATACGAGAGGATACCGTCCGCAAGAAGTCGATAAATTTCTAGATATTATTATTCGTGATTACGAAGAGATGAATGCTATCATGAAGGAACTAGAGATGGATAAAAAAGAACTCATGGAAGATAATATTCAATTGAAGCAAGAGGTACGTGCTTTAAAGACGAAACTTGATGTATTAAAAGATCATAGTAAAGGTGATGTTAGCAACGCCGACTTATTAAGGCGACTATCAAATCTAGAAAAAATTATATATGGAAAAGAAGATTAAGAATAATATTTTGACAAACGCTGCATTCTTTGCAATGTAGAGGAAAGTCCATGCTCGCACAATCTGTGATGATTGTAGTGTTCGTGTACAGGGAAAAAATAACCTGTAGTAGAGAAATCTAACGGCGACGAGACAACCTAAGACCTCGGTTATGGTTGTATTAGTCATAAAGTGCCATAGTGACGATACCACTTGGAAACAGGTGGTGTGGAACGCGGTAAACCCCACGAGCGAGAAACCCAAATTTTGGTAGGGGAACCTAAAGGTTTGGAAACGAACGGGCCTTGGGATCGGAAACGATAGATAAATGTTTGTCGCCTCTTCGGAGGAACAGAACATGGCTTATAAAATATTATTTTTTTGTCAATACGAAAGTGGGTGTTAACTTGAAAGAAATCGGTGAGAGATTAAAGGGGACACGTGAGAGTATCGGAATTTCGATTGAGGAAGCTGCGGAAGATTTAAAGATGAGACCTTCGCAGATAGAAAATATCGAAGCAGGAAATATGGAAGCGTTTAAGGATGTTTTTTATTTAAAATATTTCATTCGTGATTATTCTAAGTATCTTGGCCTTGACTATGAAGATATGGTCGATGAGTTCAATGAATATCTCTTTGACTATACGTCGAAGATATCGATTGAGGATATTAAAAAGGCTAAGAAAAATGCACTTGGAAAGAGGAAAGAAGAACCGAAGCATATCGCATCACCTTATACGATAGAGAGAAAGAGAAGTTTTTTTATTCCCCCAATTGTGATCTACGTGGGAATTGGATTACTTGTTTTATTGATTGGATATTTTATTATTTCCAATATTGAACGTGATGATTTTACAGATGATGTAGTCGTAATGAATGACCAGATCATTCGCTAGGAGGAACTTATGAATTTACCAAATAAATTAACGATGTTAAGAATTTTTATGGCATTTTTGATTATTGCCATCTTATTATTTCCGTTTGACGCAGCGGGAATTGAATTACCTAAACTATTTGTAAATGAGGCAATCGTTGTAGATATTCGTTATCCGATTGCTGGATTTATATTTATCATCGCATCTTTAACTGACTTTTTAGATGGACACATTGCACGTAAATATAATTTAGTGACGGATTTTGGAAAGATGATCGATGCAATTGCAGATAAAGTTCTCGTGAATTCTGTATTGATCATTCTATGCGCAACAGGATTTATTCATCCGATTATTACGGTTGTAGTGATTGTGCGGGATAGCATTGTCAATGCGATTAAAATGGTTGCAGGAAATAAAGGAGAGGCGGTTGCAGCAATCATGTCTGGAAAGTTAAAAACAGCGTGTTTAATGGTTGGAATTACCCTTACTTTATTTTATAACTTACCATTTGAATTATGGAATTTAAAGGTGTCAGACTTCTTATTAATTATCGCAGCAGTACTTTCAATTGTATCTGGAGTACAATATTATACTATGAATAAAAAATATATTTTTGAAGATCAAAGTACATCTGCAAAATAAAAGTAGAAGAGTATATCAAATTGTATATACTTCTTTTTTTTCTGCTGATTTAGGAATACATATTTTGGCAAACAATTGTTCGCAAAAACTATTGACAAATTATTTCTATGTGATAAAATGAGTATGTAAGAGTTAAATAAAACCAACATAGATAGAGGAGGAATTTATGGCAAAGGCAACTGCGGATAAAACATTAGATCAAGTTTTAGCAGACATGGAAAAACAGTTCGGAAAAGGAGCTGTAATGAAGTTAGGAGCAAATGAACATCGTGAAATCGATGTCATTCCAAGTGGTTCTCTTTCATTAGACATCGCATTGGGAATTGGAGGATATCCAAAAGGTCGTATTATCGAAATATACGGACCAGAGTCAAGTGGTAAAACGACGTTTGCATTACATGCGATTGCGGAAGCACAAAAAGCTGGAGGAAGAGTTGCATTTATCGATGCAGAGCATTCATTAGATCCTCAATATGCAGCAAAATTGGGAGTTAATATCGATGAACTATTATTATCTCAACCAGATAATGGAGAACAAGCACTAGAAATTTGCGAAGCGTTGGTACGTAGTGGTGCAATTAGTATTGTTGTTATCGATTCCGTTGCAGCATTGGTTCCACAAGCTGAAATCGAAGGTGAAATGGGAGATAGTCACGTTGGATTACAAGCAAGGCTTATGAGTCAGGCACTTCGTAAATTATCAGGAGTCATTAGCAAGACAAATACAATTGCAATTTTCATCAACCAATTACGTGAAAAAGTAGGGGTTATGTTTGGAAATCCTGAGACAACACCTGGAGGAAGGGCTCTGAAATTCTATGCTTCTGTACGTCTTGAAATTAGACGTTCCGAACAGATTAAAAATGGAACTAACATTATCGGAAACAAAACCAATATTAAAGTTGTCAAGAATAAGATGGCACCTCCATTTAAGAGTGCGACAGTAGATATCATGTATGGAGAGGGTGTCTCTGTCGAAGGTGAAATTGTCGATTTAGCAAGTGATGCTCATATTATTGAGAAGAGTGGAGCTTGGTACGCATATCATGGTGAAAAACTTGGACAGGGAAAAGAAAATGTCAAAGAGTTATTACGTACGAACAAAGCTTTAAAAGAAGAGTTAGAAGAACAAGTACGTGAACATTATGATATTAGTGTTAATAAGAATAAAAAAGCAACAAAAAAAGAAGAGGGAAAATAAACCTCTTCTTTTTATAGTTCGTGAATATTGATAGTAATTGGTGTTTGATCCAAACATTCTTTCACTTTTGCAGATAAATATTTTTTATGAACGGCAATAGCCGTGACACGTTCTTCGAAATAGTTTTGATTCATAATAAGATATTGTTTTGTATCTTTTTCATTTCCCCAAGAGTTTTCCACTTTCCAACGTACTGGTTTACGATCGATCAGATGAACACCGACAAATGACATCGCATGACTCGATGGTATATCGTGAAAATTGTATGATGTTTTACGATCCATCTTTTTCATTCCAAGCGTATCAAAGTAGTTGTAATTTCTCATATCTAAGATCCATTCCTTACGGTTCCACATTTTGTTCGTAGGACATGCAAACCATACTGGAATATTATCTTTTAATTGTTTGATTGCAGCTTTTTCCAATTCTTCTAATGGAACATTGATATATTCGAAATTTTTCATCGTCGCACCGTAAGCTCGTTCGTCCTGGTATTTTTGATAGTATTTTTTCTTATAATGATCGATACTCTTTAATAACACAAAGTCGTTTGGATTGATCGTTAAATATTGTTCTTTGAATTTCATTGGGGTCATATGTTCGATTCTGATCTTCTTTTTATCTTTATCTTGATATTCTAATGTGAACTCTTTTGTTGGTTCTCCTAATACTTTACATAGAATTTCATAGACTTCCGATAACATTTTTTCCTTTTCTTTCCGTAATTTTTCTATCGGTGTGTTCTTGGCTCGAAGTTCGATAATAGTATTTGCATCGTATTTTAGTTTTTCTTGTAAGATGTTATTGAGCCGATTAGAAGCGATACTGTCATGTGATTCTGGCATGTATGAAGCCGGTAGAATTCCATATTTTGTAACGAGGTTAGAAAAGGATTCGTACCATCCACCTTCACTACACATGAGATAATATTCTTGTAATAGATAATCGTAGTCTAAATTTCCTACTGTAAATAGATTTTCATAGGCATTATTAAATTTTTCTAATCGATCATAGAACGTAAGATAAACGTTAGATAGGGCGAGATCTTTTACTTCGATATTCATATTCTTCGCAATGTTTCCACGAATCATATTCGTTCCAGCAAAACACCAACACCGACCACTATTCTTTTGGTTTTGAACACTTCCTAGTTCTGTTTCTACGTTGAATACGTTTTGATTTTCGATCAAAGTTTCCCTATTGAAGCAAACATCGTCAATCCCAGATCTCGTAATGGCATTTTCGATTAACTTATTCGTAGGATCTTCATGATATTTTTTTTGAAAGTGTTCTAATTCTTTCATCGTAATTTCTTTTTCCATCATACCACCTCATTTATATGATAGCACAAAAAGAAAAAAACACTATAAAGTGTTTTGATTTCATATGGCGGAGTAGAGAGGATTTGAACCTCCGCGCCAGTTGCCCGACCTACACCCTTAGCAGGGGCGCCTCTTCAACCACTTGAGTACTACTCCGGAACAATATTCATTTTACATGACTTCTGTTTTCTTGTCAAGTGAGGGATACAAAAAAGATACCATTTCTAATAAATGATATCTTTTACTACAATGAAAAATAGATTTCGATGATGTATCAATCTGAAAAGACGTGGAGTAGAACAACAAGGGGTAAAGTTGTTCTGTGTGGATAAAATGTTTGGAAATCTATGTTCCAGTATACTGTATGATGCATACGATAGACTGTAAAGTGAAAGTGCCTTGTTTCTCTTCGTTTGCTATAATAAAGAAGGTGATAGAATGAAGACGAAAATTTATTTGGTACGTCATGCACGTACTGGTGCAAACGACAAAGGAATTTTATCGGGAGTTACAGATGTAGAAGTAAGTATAGAAGGGATGAAACAAATAGAAGCATTCACACCTGTTTTTCGCAATGTAAAATTAGATAAAATCTATACAAGTCCACTTTCTAGAACGAGAGAGACAATCGCTAAAATTGCACAGGAACATCATCTAGAACCAATTGTGATTCGCGAGCTAATAGAAAAAAATAATGGAATTGCGGAGACGATGACAATCGAGCAAGTAGAGCAAATCATTCCTGGTGCGAAGGCGATGTTTTTACCAAATGGGATGCTTCCAGATATCGAAGGAGCAGAGACCTTAGAACAGGCTCAAAAAAGAAATGTAGATACGATATTATATTGTGCAAAAGAGAATATTGGAAATAATATTTTAATCTGTACACATGGATTTGTCTTAAAACTATTTGTGTGGAAGTTATTAAATCGAGATCCACGAAAAATATATCCTAATATATCGATTGAAAATACTTCGATAACGACAGTCGAATACGATGGTATTGAAAATGAAATGACGTTATTAGAAATTGCGAATGGTGATCATTTGAAAAAGTGAGGAAATCCTGGAAAAAAAGATATCTGCGTATGCAAAAAAATATTTCTCGAATATCATATGTTAGAGGTGAGACATATGGCATTAAGAGGAATCGATGTTTCGAGCTATCAAGGAGTGATCAATTGGGAAGAGGTCAAGTCACAAATTGACTTTGCAATCATACGATGTGGCTATGCGGGAGATTTAAAAGCATATGATGATAAGCAATTTATATACAATGCAACAGAGTGTACGAGATTAGGTATTCCGTTTGGTGTTTATCTATATAGCTATGCCCAGAATGTAGAAAATGCAAAAAGCGAAGTTGCACACACATTGCGGTTGGTCAAAGATTTTAAATTAACATATCCGATATTTTATGACGTCGAAGATCCGCAGTACCAAGCAGGGTTATCGAACGAACTTTTAACAGAGATATGTAATACGTATTGTTCGGAAATAGAAGCTGCAGGGTATTATGTAGGAATTTATTCTAGTTTAAATTGGTTTCGTACCAAATTGAACAGTCCTACATTAGATCGTTATGACAAATGGGTAGCACAGTGGAATTCGATAGATCAAGCAGACTTTACACATGGTATGTGGCAGTATAGTTCTGATGGTTCGATTACAGGAATTACGGGGCGTGTAGATATGGATATCGCATATTACGATTATCCCGAGATTATAAAAAGTGCAGGGTTAAATGGTTTTCAAAAACCAGAACCAGAGCCTGAACCAGAGCCAAGTTGTGAGGAATTATTAAATACAGCTAATCAAAAAATAGATGCATTGCAGAAAGAAAATGATCAGTTGAGAGAAGAATTAAAGGATTTACAAAATACGGAATCAGAGAAAACAGGTGCGGAACTAATTTTTACATGCCCTAAAAAAGCGACTTATTATCTTTCGTTAGATAAGAATGACGAGCTATATTATAAAGCGGGGTCCGTTGACAAGCGAAATGGTTCATGATAAAATACTAGTTGTAAAAGACGAAGAAGAAGAGGAGTATCTATCGAAATCGTTATAGAGAGCTTATGGTTGGTGAAAATAAGTACGAGGAACATAGAGAAGAAACTTTGGAGTTGATGATTCCGTTTCCCGCGTTAAGGGATTTGAGTCTATTTTATAAATAGAGAACTAAGGTGGTACCACGAAGATTCGTCCTTAACAGATGAATCTTTTTTATGTAGAAAGGAAAGAGAGTATGACAAATAAAGAATATGCAGATTTTTTATTACCAAATGTAGAGCATGATATGGATTACTATGAGAAGAAATATCCATACCGCGATTTAAAAGAAGGAGCAATCGTAACACGTTATGCACCGAGTCCAACAGGATTCGTTCATATGGGGGCATTATATGCAGCATTTATCGAGAGAAAGATGGCACGTCAAACAGATGGTGTATTCTTCTTAAGAATTGAAGATACTGATAAAAAACGTGAAGTAGAAAATGGAATTGAAAGTATCGTACGCGATTTAAATAACTTTGGAATTACTTTTGATGAAGGTGTCGTAAACGAAACAGAAGAAAAGGGAATATACGGACCATATATTCAAAGTAAGAGAAAAGATATCTATCAGGCATTCGCAAAATATTTGATCGAGCAAGATCTCGCATATCCAGCATTCGAAACAGAAGAGGAATTAAAAGAAATTCGCGAACATCAAGAACTTGTTAAAGATCGTATTGGATATTATGGAGATTATGCGAAAAGTCGTTTCTTTACGAAAGAAGAAGCGGTAGAGAAAATTAAAAATGGAGCACCATATATTATTCGTTTGAAATCTCCTGGCGATTTCAATAAAAAGATCGTTTTAAATGACGCGATCAAAGGAAAAATCGAGATGCCAGAAAACGATATGGATATCGTTATCATCAAATCAGATGGTCTTCCAACATATCATTTTGCGCATCTTGTCGACGATCATTTGATGCGTACGACACATGTCATTCGTGGAGACGAATGGGTGAGTTCAGCTCCAGTTCATTTACAATTATTTCAAGTATTTGGATTCAAAGCTCCAAAATATGCTCACATCTCTCCTTTGATGAAAGAGGAAAATGGTGCTCGTCGTAAGTTGAGTAAGAGAAAAGACCCAGAGATGGCAGTAAGCTACTATCACGAAAAGGGAATTCCAAACGAAGCAATTTTGCTTTATTTAGCAACGGTTGCAAACTCTAATTTCGAAGGTTGGTTAGATGCGAATCCAACTGGTAAAATCGATGATTTTAAGATGGAATTCAAAAAAATTAGTCCAAGTGGATCATTATTCGATTTAGAGAAGATCTTAAACTTATCTAAAAACTTTATTAGTCGATTAAAAGCAGAGGAAGTATACGAAAGAGGTCTTGCGTGGGCAGAGGAATACGATAGGGACTTTGCAGGTCTTTTAAAGAAGTATAAAGAATATTCTATTGGTATTTTTGATATCGAGAGAAACAAGAAAAAACCAAGAAAAGATTACACTTGTTTTAGCGATTTAAAGAATCAGATTTGGTATATGTACGACGAATTATATCATCCAAATGAGGAAGATTTTGAATATCAAAATATCAACGATCCAAAAGAAATCGAAACAATTTTATCTACTTATATGGAAAAGTACTACAACGAAGAAGAAGACGAACAAACTTGGTTTGAACATATGAAAGATTTAGCTTCTGAACTTGGGTATGCAAGAGAAGTCAAAGAATACAAAAATAATCCAGACCAATATAAGGGACACATCGGAGATATTAGCATGGTACTTCGTGTCGCACTTACAACGAAATCAATGACGCCAAATTTATACGATATTATGAAATTGTTTGGACGCGATCGTATGATGCAAAGATATGGACTAAAAAAATAGAGATGTAAGTCTCTATTTTTTCTTGTGTCTTTTTCCAATATTCTTCGTATGTTTTTTCTTTTTCTTCTTTTTGACTACCTTTTCATCATCGTTTTTCTTTTTCTTCTTTAGTTTTACCTGGTATTTATGTTCGATTGTCTGTTTTAGTTCATCTTCCTTTTCCGTAAAAAATATGATACTTTTTCCCTTATTTTTTCTTCCTGTACGACCGATGCGATGAAGGTAAGTCTCAGTGGAGTCTGCTGCATCATATTGAATGACATATGGTAGGTTGGAGATATCGATTCCACGTGCAGCGATATCTGTCGTAACGAGTAACAGTGGCTTATTTTGTGAGATCATTTGAGCAACTTTCTTTCGTCTCTCTTTATCAAGATCGTGATGAAATGCGATTGCAGGAATATGATCGTTCGTTAATTTTTGTGCTAGTCTGGTAGCTTTGTTTTTCGTCCGAACAAAGATAAGTGCATGGAAGACTTGCTCTTGCTCCAATATTTGTCGTAATCGATCGTATTTTTCATTTTCATTGACTCGATAAAATGATTGTTCGATATTATCGTTTTTCTTTTCTTCTGTTTCTATTATTTTAAGTTGTAAGTTTAGGGCGAATGCTTCTAGTTTTGGTGTCTTCGTTGCAGAGCAGAAGATCATTTGTGTGTTAGATGAAAGCGATGCTACGATGTTTTCAGAATCACGATATCGGTCTTTGTTCGTTAAGAGATCTGCTTCGTCAAATACAATGTAGGAAAGGTGTTCTAATTTTAATTTCTTAGCTTTTATTAGTTCATTTGCTTTTCCTGGTGTGATAACGAGAATGGGAACGTGTTTTTTTAATACTTCCTTTTGTGATTTTGGATTGCTTCCACCGAATAGAACGCTACATTTGATGCCTATTATCGGTTCGAATGATCGTACTGTATCTCTTACTTGAATTGCTAGTTCTCTCGTTGGAACGATAATCAAAGCTTGAGTCTGTTCTATTTGTGAGTCGATTGACTCCAAGATAGGAATTAAATAGGCAACGGTCTTTCCACTACCAGTAGGAGAGATAAATAAAATATTTTGCCTCTCCCGGATCAAAGGTATGACACTTGCTTGAATTGGCGTCGGTGTTTGATACCCGTGAGATTCTAGATAATCTTCTAACTTAGAATGAATGGATAAGTGGATTTGTTTCATGTCAAGTCCTCCGTTTCTTTCTTTTATTATAACATACAATCGTTGACAATTATAAGAAAACAAAGTATAATTTGAATAGAGTAGAGAAATATATAAAGAGAGGGATCGATATGTTTCAAAAAGTAAAGAAAGAATATCAAGTATTAGCTGCAGTCATTTTATTGCTTGTCGTATCAGTAGGATATTTATTTGCAAATCAAAAATCAGAGTTATCAGAACAATTAAACGATAGCGTGAAAGCGCAGGGAATAGATAATGAAGTTGTCATTCTATCGGCAGAAAAGATGGCTACAAATGGAAATGCAAAAAGTGTCGTAGGGCCTTCTTATAATAATCAAGAAATTACATTTCAAAGTATGTTTACGGCACCGGGAGATGAAATCATCTACGAAGTTGTATATAAGAATATGAGTTCTGATACGAAGGTATTAAAAAGTGCGGAATTATATCCTGATGTGACAGATGCTGAAGTGATGACATATGGAATCGGAAATGTAAAGGAAAAAGATACAAAGATAAAACCAAATGAAACATTAACGGTATACGTTACAGCAAAAGTAAGTGATACAGCAACTGTAATTACGACGCCAAATAAGACTTATAAAGTAGAATTAGAATTTGAATAAGAATCACAAGATGTGATTCTTTTTTTGTTCAGATCATTTATTATGATAAGTGTTGCACTTAATTTGACAAATGATCTATAAAAAAATAAGTCATCACGACTTATTTTTGTTTATTTGTTTTTTTTCGGTACCATAGATAAGCAATGACAATTACAATAATGAGAATTGCAAATCCAACTTTAGAGTAGGCTGATACGTAAGATACGATCGTTTCCCAGTGTTCACCAGCAATACTTCCTAAAGAGATTAAAACCGTATTCCATATAAGGGATCCCAATGTAGTAAATAGTAGAAATGGTCCCCATTTCATACGGGCAATTCCAGCAGGAATTGAGATTAAACTACGTACGACAGGGATAAAACGACAGAAGAAGACTGTGAAGATCCCTTTTTCATCAAACCATTTTTCCGCTTTCCTAATATCTTTTAATTTGAAGTGGAGTATTTTTCCAACTCTACCGGTCAACCATTTTTCTAATGTTTTTTCACTGACAAGGCTTCCGATTAAGTATAAAATGATTGCTCCAATTACAGAACCGATCGTCGATGCAATGATCATTCCAACGATATTGAGTTCTGTCGTCGTTGTCATAAATCCTCCGAATGTTAGAATTACTTCAGATGGAATTGGTGGAAAGATATTTTCCAAGGCAATGAGAAAACTAACTCCTAAGTATCCCCATTGGTTCATAAGATCTAAAATAAATTGTTGCATATTTCACCTTCCGATTATCATAATCATATCATAGAATTCATATCTCGCAAAGAGAAAAGAAATAGAAATAGAAATTTGACATCTTGTTTTACTATGACTGCTTTTCTTTTAATAAATCTCTAATTTCCTCTAGTAATCTTACTTGTTCATCTTTTTGGCTAGCTTCTTCTTGTTCTTTTTTCTTACTTAACTTAGATAGTATTTTAATAAAAATGAAAATACAAGTAGCGACGATGAGAAAGTCGATGACATTTTGTAAGAAAGCACCATATCGGATGGTAGCACTTCCAACGCGGATCACGAGAGAAGAAAAGTTTAATCCGCCGATCATAATACCGATGACAGGCATAAGCAAATCATTTACAATCGATGTTACAATTTTACCGAAAGCAGATCCTATAATAACACCGACAGCAAGATCGATGACGTTTCCTCTTGATATAAACTGTTTAAATTCTTTTAAAGTGGAATTTCCTTTTTTGAGAAGTTCTTTTTTATTGACACTCTTTTTTGCCATAATATCACCTCATTAGTAGCGTAACATAATTTGTTTAAAATCACAATGTAGGAAAGATGGAAAGAAGTTGTGATATAATAAGAACGTAGAATATAGGATGTGATCATATGAAAATTATATTATTAGAATCTCTTGGAGTGCCAAAAGAAATGATAGACAAACACAAAAAGAAATTGGAACGTATGGGACATAAGTTCGTAATTTATGAAAGGAATGATGATCCCTTTGTATTGCAAAAACGCGTAGAAGATGCTGATGCGATAATTCTTGTCAATATGCCATTGGAGAAGGATATAGTAAAAAGAGCTTCCAAACTGAAATTTATCAATGTTGCATTTACAGGGGTTGACCATATTCCATTAGAAGAAGCGACGAAAAGAAATATTGTTGTAAGCAATGCCTCTTCTTATGCAACGGAAGCGGTTGCGGAACTTACGATTAGTTTTATGATTCAATTGCTTCGTCATACAAAAGAAAATGAGATGAATTGCCGTCTAGGGAAAGCAAAGTATGAGCCCGTCGGAAATTTATTGCATGGAAAAACTGTTGGAATCATAGGAGCGGGAAAGATAGGAATGAAGACCGCACAGCTTTGCAAGGCTTTTGGGTGTGAAGTGATAATGGACGATTACAAAAATATCGACCTGGATGGAATCCGGCGAGTAGATTTAAAGACATTGTTTCAAATGTCGGATATCGTTTCTTTACATTGTCCGCTTACAGAAAAAACAAAAGGAATGATCGGAAAGGAACAATTTTCTTGGATGAAGAAAACAGCATATTTTATCAATACAGCTCGAGGGAGCATCGTCGATACGAATGCCTTAGTAGATGCCTTGCAAAAAGGGGAAATTGCCGGTGCTGCAATCGATGTATTCGACATAGAGCCGCCACTTCCAGAGAATCATTCATATTTGTATGCGCCGAATATGATCGTAACGCCACACATTGGATATTCGTCTATAGAGTCAATGGAAAGAAGAGCGGAGATTGTATTTGATAATTTATACGCTTGGTTAGAAGGGAATGCAAAAAATCAAGTAATTAGAATAGAAGATTGTTAAACATTTTTAGCTTCGTATGATATAATAAAAACAGAAAACAAGGTGATTTTATGAAAAAGTTAGATGAAGTAAGAAATGTTTTACAATATTATGTATTAGTAAATAAGTTGCAAACGACAATTACGGATGATCAAAATAATTATAGTATTGCGGATCACCTCTATGGAAGTATGATTTTAGCGGTTGCAATGAATGAAACAGATCAACTAGGAAAAGTATTTCGAATGATGATTTTAGACGATTTTCAAAAATTATATCCATATCGTCTATATGTTTTAAAGTCAGGGAATTCCTTTGATCGAGAATTAAATGAATTTCACAAACTACAAACGAAAGAAGCTAGATTAGCATTTAAATATAAGTTATTAGACCTTTCGTTTGCAGATGCCATGCTAGAAGGAAAAAATTTAGGCGATGATCAAAAGGTGAATGTGGCGAGATTTATTTTAAAAGACGCATGTGATTATTCTTTAGAAGAAATGGATGAAATTTATCGTTTTTATGCACTGCATACTAGACTGAAACACAAAGTGAGAACTGGTTGGGATCAGAATCACTGGAACATTAAAACGAAACGTTTAGAAAGAGTATCAGAGCATGTCGTAAAAACGATGATGTTAGCACTTTTGATGGAATCTGAATTTCAGTATCCATTAGATATGGATCGCGTACTACAAATGTTAATTATCCACGAAACAGGAGAGACATTGATTGGAGATATCACACCTTTCGATGGAGTGACAGCTGAACAAAAGAAAGGAATAGAACATCAAGCTATGACAGAAGCCGTAGGAAGATTATCGCATCGAGATGCATTATTAGATATGCTATTTGAAGTTGATGAACGCAAAACAGATGAAGCGAAGTTCGCATATTTCTGTGACAAACTGGATGCTGATTTACAAGCGAAAATATATCAAGATCAAAAATTGCAACATTCTCTTAACGATCAATCAGGTAATGTCGTTTTTGCAAATAAAGAGATACAGAAAATAAAAGAGAATGGTGCTTCTACTGCATTTGACATTTGGTATGCATTCGATTATGGAATTTATGCAAACGATCAGCAATTTCCAGAATTTTCTATGCTTTTAAAAATGGCACGTGATAATAATTTATTTCATTTACATGAGGGAGTTTTAAAGGAAAAAGTAGAGCTTACTGGAAAAGAACACGAGACCCTTACAAAGTTGATCACTTCAGAAGTAAATACGTTATATGCGGATGATAATATCGATTGTGTATATATGATGGGCCATCAAACAGAGCAGAAAGGAAGAGGGTCGATCCAGATTACAGTATTGTTAAAAAATGGTGTCCACTCTTTTCCTTATCGTGAAATGATCAATAGAATAAATTGTATGATGGATAAAAAGAATTCAACAGAAATCGATGTCTATTTTAAATATGGACATGTGCAAGATAATTTGATGGTTGCATTTCAACCGCAAGATCTATCGAGGTTAGAAAGACTTGCCGTATCAGATATTCTCTTTGACAAGAGTGGACAAACCACGAAACTCCAAAATGATATGAAGAACCAAGATTATCTTAATCAACATTATTTGGTTGATTATGTACCACCAATGAGTGAAGCGGTTAAAAGAAAATTGAAAATGAAACTATAGCTTACAAGTTACTTGTAAGCTTTTTAGTATAGAATAAAAACTATATTGGATGGAAGCAAAATGAGTTATAATATAAGTGAGTGTGAATAGAAGGTATTTTTAATTTTGAAATAAAATAGAAAGCGAGAAGAATTTATGGTAAAAGTATTATTTGTATGTTTAGGAAACATTTGTAGATCACCGATGGCAGAATTTATTTTGAAAGATATTGTGAAAAAGAGAGGATTAGAAAATGAATTTGTAATTGATTCCGCAGCGACGAGTGATTATAATGAGAAATTTCAGATTGGTATCTATCCCGAGGCGAAAGATACTTTGAAGAAAATGAATATTTCTTTCGAAGAGCACATATCGAGACATATGAAAAAAGAAGATTACGATCAATTTGATTACATCTTAGCAATGGAAGAGGAGAATATCAAAAATATATTGAAAATAATCGAAGAAGATCCGAAACACAAGGTTATGAGATTATTAGATTTTACAGAATCTCCAAGAGATATTATAGATCCATGGTATTATGGGAATTTTGACGCAACTTATAGAGATATTAAATATGGGTGCGAAAAGTTTTTAGAATATGTTACGGAGGGTTCAGGTGAAAAAAATAGTTTGGATTGCAATTAGTATTGTTATCCTGATTATAGCCGAGTGTGTATTGCTTTTAATATGTAAAAATAAAGATAATAGAAAAACGATAGAATCCGCGGAAGGAGAACAAATAGAGATGGAAAAAAAAGATCAATTTAGTAATAAATGGTAAGAAATTTAGTGCAACATTAGAAGATAACGAAACAGCAAGAGAATTATTCTCTAGACTTCCACTAACGATAGAAATGGAAGATTTAAAGGGTAATGAAAAATATTACTATTTAGATGAAAGTTTGCCTTGGGATGACACAAATGTTGGAAGAATCGAAAGAGGAGACATCATGCTTTTCGGAAATGACTGCTTAGTTGTGTTTTATAAATCATTTGACACACCATATGCTTATACTAGAATTGGTAAAATTGAGGATGTGAATCATTTAGAGGAACAATTCGGACAAGGGAGTGTTAAAATCACATTTGAGTAATAAAGCAAAAAGGAATAGAAAATTATTTATGATTTGAACAAAAAGATAAATGATTGAGATGGGAAGTAATTTAAAAAGTTATGGTGAATAAAGAAAGTAGGAGGTGATATATATTAAGTTTAATAAAAATATAAATGGTTTCCAAAATGAGATAGAAATTTGCGATCAACTTAACAATAAACACATTTACGAATTGGATCCGATGTACAGAGGCTTTATAGAAGATTTGTTTAGTGATATCGACGAGTGTGATTTAGTAAAGTGTATAGTAGATGGGTCTAATAAGAAGTACGATATTATTGTTTCAATTTCAAACATAAAAAGATATGTTATTAAAAAACTATGTGGTCGTTGATTTATATTAATTTTTATCATATAATTTATTTAACGAGTGAGGGATATTTTTTTGATAAACGGTTTAAAACCCTCTTATCAATCGCTCCAGTGACGTTTCTGTTCGAACTTTTATGTTTGAACTTAACATATAATCAATCCGTTCGAGTTGATTTTTTTGTGTTTACAAAAGAATTAACTAGGAAAGGACGGTGTTAATTATGATAAAGTTTACTACACAAGAGTTAGAAATGGAAAAAGGTTTGAAACAACGTATTGAGTTTATTTGTGAATTCTGTCACGTTACTCCTACCATTACTAATGGAAGTATCAAAAGAATTAACAATACAAACTTAAACTACATTGAACCTCATAAAATCGTTGTAAATAATACTACTTTTCTAGCCTTTAATTATTCTACTGATATTTATATAGGTAATCTAAATAAAAAGATTAAACTTGTAGAATTAGAAGATTATATCAAGAATATGGCTTAATCATTATTATATAAACGACAGATATTGACTTTTTATATTAAAAACTTTATTATATTAGGCAAAACAAGGGGTTATTTACCTGCCAAATCTTTTTAATGGGGTTATTGATTTGGAAGTACACAATTTATTAAAGAGATAAAGGTAGTAGATATTTCTAGGACTTTTATCTCTTTTTTTAGAAAGGATGAGTGCTATGAGTGAATTAGAAATGATTATACAAAAATATTTATCTAAAGAAGGAACTGCAATTACATATTCAAATTTTGACCAACAAGAAGTCAATAAGTTATTCCACTATATGAGTATATATGAACGACCAGATATTTTATCCATATATGATAATAAAATAGTAGCTATTGAACATTTTGAATTTGACAGTTACAAAAACACAAGAAAAAAAGGTAGTGATTTTAAAATTCAAGAAAGTTTTATTGAAAGAAAAATGCAAAATATAATCAATTCTGAATTAAAAACAAAATCAGAAATCATTGTCCATGATGAAATAAAAAACACAAGTAATTTACAACAATACTACGATAATTTTAAAAAGGTATTTTTATCTCATATTGATAATATACCAGAATACAGAGAACACATTGAACAAGATTTTGGAAATGAAAAAGATATAGAGTTTTGGTTTTTTGCCGAAGATGTATCTCCACTTGGAAGTTATTATATAAAAAAGGGAAACTCAAAGCCAAGATTATTATTACCATTTTCAAAAGAAATAATAGACATTTTAAGAGAACACAAAGAAATCAAAGGGATGATATTTGGAATTTATGCCATGAATGAATACAAAATGGTATTAATGTATAATGATGATAAAACATTAAATAGCCTAGAAAAAAATGAATATTTTAAGGTTAATAATGAAGAATTTATGAGTTTTACTCCTCAAACAACTGGTTTTGCAATAAAAATACCAAAAGAAGAAACGGAGGTTGAAAACAATTAATGAATAATGAGAAAAAATTATGTGGACTTTACATGAGAGTTAGTATGGAAGATCAAGCACGTGAGGGCTTTAGTCTTCCAGAGCAAAGAGAACGATTAGAACAATTTTGTAAGTTCAAAAATTATGAAATAGTAGATTATTATGAAGATGCTGGAATAAGTGCTCAAACAGGCAATTTAAGACCTGAATTTGAAAGATTAAAAGAAGATATTAAGAGTTAAAAAATCAATACCATCGTGGCTTTAAAACTAGATAGAATAACAAGAAGTATCTTTGACTGGGAAAAGTTAATGACTTTTTTAATGTAAAATATAGTATAATTTAGTTAATTGTGGGAGGTTGTTATGGTCGATATTAATAAAATTAAAGAAAATATAGATTCTCTTTCAAA
Source organism: uncultured Mycoplasmatota bacterium (assembly GCA_937944975.1). GTDB lineage: Bacteria > Bacillota_I > Bacilli_A > RF39 > UBA660 > Fimihabitans. The sequence goes on from CALEBF010000014.1 coordinate 320,909, forward strand.
AGAAATTGGTAGTTTGAATATTGATAGCATTTTTATAGAACAAGATGGTAAATTAGATAAAGTATTTTATAAAGATGAGCAATTGCACGAATTAAGAAGTTGCTCTAAAGTATTGGTTGCTATGGCTATCGGTATTGCAATAGAAGATAAAATGTTAGTGAATGGTATTCCTTTATCATTAGATACTAAAATATTTCCTTCAATAAAAAATTTAGTAAAGATTAAAAATAAAAATAATTTATTAAAAATTCAAAAATGGACAATTAAAAATTTATTAACCCATACTACAGGTTATGAAAGTCAAATGATGTCTGAAAGATATATCGAAGACATTGATAAAAATGAATTGTTAAATTATGCTTTAAACTATGATATTCCATTTGATGTGGGGACAAGGTTTGCTTACAATAATTTAGAGCCCTTTGTTTTATCTGTATTTTTTCAAGAATCATTTGGTATTAATTTAAAAGATTATATAAATGAAAAAATATTTAAAAAAATAAATATTAAAGAATTCGAATGGGATAATTATGGAAAATATTGTTCAGCAGCTACTGGATTATATTTAAAGCATTCAGATTTTCACAAAATAGGACAACTTTTATTAAATAATGGAAGATATGATGGAAAGCAAATCATTCCAGAAAACTGGATAGTAGAGATGACTTCTATGCAATTAGAAACTCCGTCTGCATATAAACCAGAAAGAGTTTTTCCTAAAATAGGTGTTGGATATTATACTTTTATTTCAAGGGACAATTATATATTCAGAGATGGTTCAAATGGACAATATATTATATTAAATAAAGATAAAAATCTTTTGATAACTATAATGGCAATTGAAAAAGATATGAAAAATGTAACTGAAATATTTAGAAATTTAATTTAGTAATGCAGGTGTGATTAATGGATAAAATTATATGTGGAGAATTAGAATTTAATAATAATAAATATTATTTTAATTTTAGAAATAATATTCTTGTAATTCAGCCAGAGAAAATGGAAGATTATAGTAAATGGTGGTTTAGTTTCCTTGGAAAAGAAATGAGTATGGATAAAAGAGTTAACGTTGAAGGTAAAACAAACGAGGGAAAATATATTTGCTTTGTAGATGTAAAATTTTCTCAATTAGGAAGAGGAAATTTACAAGCATTTGTTCCAGCATATGTTTTGGGAGATGGAAATTCTGTTAGCCCTTTGCCAAAATGTATTAATATAGAAAAAATGAGTTTAGAGGGGAAAAGTTTAGATAAATTTTGCTATCCTAAGCGTATAATAAGACATAATAATTTTTGTGAAGAAAAGACAATAAAATTAGAATTAGATTATAACCAATTTAAAAGTCAAAAAATCACTATTAACAAAGATGTTTTTGAATATTGTATCTATTGGACTATGCCATATAGCTCAGATATTAACAATGTATTAAATGTAAAAACAATATTAACTGTTACTTTTAATAAATCTAAGAATATTAATGAAATAGTTGATTATTACAGAAATGTTGAAAAATTTTTTTGCTTTTTAAATAATAGAAGGATAGTTAGATTTTCTAATATAAAGTTAAAAAAGAAAGAACCTGTAACTTATGAATTTGAGAATAATATAAAAGATATGGAATTTCAGTTTACTTTATATATTACAGAGCCTCAAGAAGAAATTGATATATTAGATGATTTAAATTGTATAAGATTGGATGATATAAATGAAAAATATTCGAGACTTTATAAAAATATAATTCATAAGGATTTTTTAATATATTATTATCCACTTAACAAAAAAGAGGATTTACTGGTTGACAATGATAAATATACCCAAGTGTCTTCAGCATTTGAATCTGAATTTAGAAAACTATTTTCAGATTTTAAATCTTCTATAAACGAAGAATACAAGGAAATTAAAAATGGAATTTTAAAACATGTGTCTAATAAAAAAACAAATTAAAAAGAAATAAAAGAGGATTAGATAAAAAACAAATTAGAACAATGTTAAAATACTGTGAATATTTTTCTAAGATAGTATCTAATGTAGATGGTACTTTAGAAGAAAAGATAACTTTTTCATATGATAGATATCAATCTATCTTAGAAAAAAGAAAAAAACGACTATTAAATGCTTATCACATAAATAGTATCAAGAATACAATTTTAGCAAAAAGTTTTTCTGACCGAAGAAATAAAATTTCTCATGGAAAATCTACAGAAAATTTTAATGAGTTAGAAATAATTTCTTATATTTTGTTAAGAATGTGTATATATTGTTTAACCTTGGAAAGATGTAAATTTTCTTTTGATGAAATTGATAACATGGTTAACAAACTATTTTAAATTGGTTATTGATTACATAATATAAATAAATTTTTGCTTATGATAAAATATAATCAATTAGAAGAAGAAGATTAAAATGAAAAATAATTATTTATTAGTCCATGGAAGTTTTGGAAGTCCATTTTCTAATTGGATTCCGTATCTAAGAAAAGAAATAGAAAGCAAAGATTTAGAAGTTTATACTCCAGACTTTCCAACAGGAGTCGGTTATCAAAACTATGAAAATTGGTCTAGGTTGTTAAAGACTTATGTTGAAGCAAATATTATAAATGAAAATACAATCATATTTGCTCATTCAATAGCACCTATTTTTATTAGTAAATTCTTGGTTGAAAATAAGATTAAAGTTAAAAGACTAGTTTTTGTCTATGGTTTTAATAACTATCTTGGAATAGATAAAGATTATGATTTCAGGTGGTGGTCATCTAAATTCTGAAAGTGGATATACAGAGTTTCCTGAATTATTAAAATATTTATAACTATCACATGCTAATCGATTATGTCAATTTGCAAGTGTGTTTTCTAAATTGTCAAAATTAGTATCTAACGACTACGACTATTTAAAAATATCGTAGTCGTTTTCTAATGATTAGCATAATTAAAGTTTAGTTTGGAGTGCTATAAATCTAATTATAAATGTTATTTTTTATGGTTCCTTCCTAAGCTGACTACGTGAAAGTATGAAAAAAGAACTTAGTAAAAACTAAGTCCTTTATTTTTAAATGGAGCGGGTGATGAGAATCGAACTCACGTAGTCAGCTTGGAAGGCTGGGGTTCTACCATTAAACTACACCCGCATTTCAAACTACTTAAATCAAGTAGGCAATATTAATTTTACCAGAATATAAGTAAATGTCAATAACTTTTTTGAAAAAAATTTTATTTTTTCTCTTTTTTATTATAATATGCAATGATTCGCAAAAAATGTACAATTTTTGACATCGTTTATTCTGAATTTCACTTCTCAAAATAACGGATATGTGATATAGTAAAATCGGAGAGGGTGATATGGACTAAATACACAAAAATGATTCATTTGAATATGATAGAAAGAGGAGAGAATATGAAAAAGAGTTTAAAAAGAATTTTAGGTTTCTGTGCTCTTGCTTTTGCGATTGTTCCAATGGTAAATGTGAGTGCTTTAGAAACTGAAACAGTATCAACTGCAGAGGCATTTGTAAAAGCAGTAGAAGATCCAACTGTAAAAACAGTTATACTTAATAATGATATTGAAACAACACATAAAGTAAATGTTACATCTGATAAAGTGATCGATGGTCAAGGACATAAAATTACATATGTAGGAACATTCAAAGGTGGAAGTAATGATAACACAGTATGGGGAAGCGACGCAGTTTATCCATATGATGGAGGAGTATATGTGATTCAAGCATATAACGCTAATGTTACAGTTAAAAATATCACTTTAACAGGTGGAAATGTAGGTTTAAGTGCAAACGGAGCAAACCTTACATTAGAAGGGACAATCAACGTTTCTGGAAACGGATTCGGAGGAATTGAGTTGACAAAAGGAAAGGCACCAGACTTAAGTGTACCATCACTTACTATGAACAATGTAACATTAGTAAATGATAGTGAATCTGCAACTGTGCCAACTTTGTATACTGATGCATTAACTACTGAAGAAGTAACAGGAATGAATATCGAATACAATGGTGTAAAAGCAGCTGTTAGCTATGATAAAGAAGCAGGAAAACCTGCTCAAGTATTACTTTTCCTAGATGAGACCAAAGCTCCTACAGGAGAAAAGTATACAGCATTAGATGCAGCTGATTTCCAACCAGCACCAGTTGTACCAGAAGAACCAACACCTACACCAACGCCAACACCAGCTCCAGATACAACAGTAAGCGAAAACCCTAATACATTTGATGGGATTACAACTTATGTTGCAATGGCAGTAATGGGATTATTTGCAGTTGTATTTAGTTCAAAAAAAGTTTATAACAAAATAAATGGTTAACAAAAAAAGCATTTCAATTAGAAATGCTTTTTATTTTGCTTGTTGTTTAATTAATTTTGCATGCAATACTACTTTTTCTTTATCGTTATAGCAAGTAGATAGAGTAAGAATCTTATCATTTGTATTTACTGTTGCGTTAAATTTGAGTTCACTTCTACCTTGGATCGTCGTTAGAAATTTCTGATAAGACTCAGTCGTTCCAAACGAGGTTGTAATGTAGTAAGTTTCCGTCGGAATTTTATAAACGGAAAAAATTTGCCATAAACTATTATATGTAGGAGTTGATAAATGAAGTACGTAGTTATCGGTGTTTTGATACCATTTATTTTTAAATACATTTTTTAAAGATCCAAACATCGTAGAATCGTACCTTCCATGTGCGTAAATAACACTGTTTTGACTAAGATTGTTGATATCGTTTCGATAATCTAAAAATACCCAACCAGCGTCATTTTTTTGCTTGTCATATGAATGTGTTAAATAATAACTATTATCACTCGTTTGTACGACGGGATAATTGATATTCGTACCATTTACTTTAAGGAAAGCAACTGTATCGCTGTTTTTCTTTTTTAATTCGTTAAAGTCAACATTGATGAGTGGAAGCTTAATATAGTTCCAATAATCGTTATCTGGAGTCTGATTTTCTGGGGCATTGACCATTGTATCTTCGGCCGGTGCTTCTACCTCAGTTGTTTTGACTTCATCTTCCAGGTCATCTATTTGTTTTGCGGTATCCTTGTTATCTTGGTGCCAAAATAATATTTTAAAGCCGGCTAGGGAAAACACAAAGACTGAAACACATAAAACAATAAACCAACACCAAGTTGGTGTTTTTCTCTTTTTCATTCTATCACCGTTTTTATTATACTATATTATTCGAAAGAAGGGTATATTTTTTATAAAACTGTTCTGTAATTATTTCAAATGACATATGATAAATTGAACAGAGAAAGGAATGATGAAAATATTATGGAAACATTAAAAGTTTCAACGAAGTCAAATCCAAATAGTGTTGCAGGAGCGCTTGCAAATGTATTTAGAGAAAAAGGAAGTGTAGAAATTCAAGCGATTGGAGCCGGTGCTCTAAACCAGGCAATTAAAGCAATTGCAATCGCGCGAGGATTTGTTGCGCCGTCTGGGAAAAATTTGATTTGTATTCCCGCGTTTACGGATATTGTAATAGATGGTGAAGAGAGAACTGCGATCAAATTAATTGTAGAATCTAGATAAATACCGCGAGGTATTTTTCTTGCTTTTTCCTTCTTTTTTCGATATAATAAGCCATATGAAAGAAGAGAAAATATGGATGCGAATCAAAGAAGAGAAATAATCTTAAACCACTATCAAAATCCAGTTCATCGAGGACTTGTTTCAGACGAAACTTATCGAAAAGCAGATACATCTAACGAGAGTTGTATCGATGAAGTTCACCTTATGGCAAAGATAGAGGACGGTCATATTGTTGATCTTTGTTTCGATGGTGAGGCTTGTGCGATGTGCACGAGCTCTACTTCACTGATGATTCAAACATTGACTGGAAAAACGATAGAAGAAGCAGAAACCATTTTACAACAGTTTGAAGCGATGATCGAAGGAGAAGCATACGATGTGAAGGTTTTAGAAGATACCATCGTATATGATGATATTGCAAAACAACCAAATCGTAAAAAGTGTGTATTACTTCCATGGTGGGGGTTAGAAAAAATTTTAACTGAAGAGAAAGAAGGAAAATGAAATGAATCATAATTTTTATCAAAAACCAATTAAATTGGTGAAGAAGGGACTTAGTTTTTTAATTAAAGCATCGACGATGAGTTCTAATGTAGCAGGAGCATCGCGTTCATGTTACGAAGAGATGGAACAAGATGTTTATGTTTATAATGTAAATGGAGTAATAAACTTGGCTTATAAAGATCCGGAAACAGGGGAATATATCGATATTTACGATCGTAAGAAAGTATTATCATCATATGAGTTTGAACCATTTTCAGCAGTAAAGTACAATCCGAGACATTTGGCAGAAGCAGCAATCGTCTATGGACGTTTCTTAGAATGGTATCGAAGTCAAAATACAAAGAAATTATCAAAAGAATGTCTACAGAAATCAAGAAAGGAAAAAATTGCTGAGTTACAGTGTAACTTGATGCCCGTCAGCTTGGTTTCTATAGGTAAAGTAGATTCTGATGTACATCAGGAGGCGATCGCTGTAGGGTTGCGCCATGGAAATGTAGCTGCACAGCATGTAAGCGATTGGGAGAAAGATAATAATTTATATTTTGAGGAAGAATCTCCACGATATTTTGCTTATGTTGATCAAGGAGTTGCTTATATTCTAAACGATTTTCGTCAACCGCCAGAATACCATGAGAATGGAGAAATGAAAAAACAATTATTGACAGGTACTTTTAGTTGGTATCCAGTGTTTGTTCCTGATCAATATGTTGAATATCCAAAAGGTGGAAGATATGCTTTTATCAAAAATCAAAAGGTATTAAACGAATTATTGAAGAGTGCAAATAAAGCAGATCTTGATTATATTTATCAAATTTGGAAAGTATTTGAACAAACAAATATTGAAATTGTAACAAATCGTTACAAGGGAAAGGGAAAAGCTCCACAAAAACATTTATAAGAGAAATTACAAATTTCTCTTTTTCTTTTGTTTGAAGTTTAGTATAATGAAACTGTCGGAGTTGATAGTATGGATGAAAAAAGAGAAATTTGGTTACAGCAATATCAAAATGTATTAGAACTTTATAAAGAAGAACCAAAACGGGTGAGACAATTACGCGAAAAAGCCTTTCATTCATTTTTAGAACAGCCAACTCCTAATTTTGGACCTGATGTAAATTTAAGTATCGATAGAATCTTTCCAGCGACAGAGAATCAGAAGAATCAAGATCGGAGTTTTTTGCAAGGAGAGAAAAAGGTCATCTACTGTGATCTTTGCACTGCATGGAATCAATATTCTAAATTATTTAGGCCTTGGTTTCAGCATGTAATTCGTTACGATGAAAATAAGTATAGTGCATTGCATGCATCGCTCATAAATGGAGGAACTTTTATTTATGTTCCACCCTATACGAAAGTACAAATACCATTTACGAGTCTTTTTCAGGAAAGTGGTACAGAAATAGGTTCGTTTCCGCATACATTAATGATCGTAGATGAGGGCAGTGAGCTTACTTATGTTGAAAAATCGATGGGATCTTCAAAAAAGGACAAATTTATGATCTCTAAAGTTGAGATCTATCTAAAAAAGAATGCTAAATGTCATTATATTTCATTTTCGAATGAAGTATCATTACACCATCTTAGCTTAAAACGTTCTATCGTAGAAGAAGGTGGATATTTAGAGTGGATTCAATGTGATATGGGTGGTCATGTAAAAATGGGGTATCCAAGTTGCATTTTAAAAGGAAAAGGAGCGAGTGCGAAGATGTGGCAGTGTACGCTTATTTCCTCCCAGCAAGAAAAAGATATTGGGGGAAAAATGATACATCTAGGAGAAGATACGAAAAGTTCCATCACAAGTCAAGCGATAATAATGAAAGGCGCATCCTTGACAGAACGCAACACGATAAATATTACAAAAAAAGCAAAAAGTTCCAAAAGTGATGTGAAATGTGATACAATAATAATAGATGAGTGTTCCAAAAATGATAAAATTCCAAAGAATACGATATCTAATCGAAGTTCTCATATCAATTATGAGTCTCATGTTTCTAAGCGTCGTCCGTCGTGGATAGAAGAAGTATTAGAACAAGAAACAGATGAAAAGGAGATAAAGCTGTGTTTGTTACCGATTGCAATGCGTCGATTGTTACCAGAAAAACAGAAAAAGTTATGGATAAAAATTTGGAACCAGTATAAGGGGGAATTATAATGAAAAAAGCATTGTTAGCACTTATTTTAGTAGCATCCATTACCATGGTAGGTTGTGGAAAAGAAAGTACAGAAGACTTAGAGAAAAAAATGAAGGAATATGCAACGACGTACTATGAAAGATATGGAAGTTTAGTGACAGGGGTATCAATGGATTACGAAGTAACTTTGGGTGCGCTCAGAGATATGAATGAGAGTGAAAATGTAGAAGAAAAAGATAAGTTTGATTTAAGTATGTTCAAAGATTGTAAAGATAGCACAAAAGCAACGATCAAAGCTACGAGCGATCAGAAAATCGATTCTGTCAAAGTAAAATTAAATTGTAAATAGTTACGAATTTATATAAATGAGCAGCATAGAGATAAGAACTAAAAAAAGAATGAGAGTCTCTGTTTTAAAAATGCAAGGAAGAGAGAAAAGAAATACAAAATAATTGATTTGTATTTCTTTTTTTATTTCTATATGCTAGGGATGAAAGGAGGGATATATGCTGAATCAAACTGTACTCGTTGGTAGGCTAGTGAAGGAACCAGAACTACATCAAACAGAAAATGGGAAAAAAGTGACAAATATTACATTGGCTGTTCCGCGAAGCTATAAAAATATGAATGGGGAATATGATACAGATTTTATTTCGTGTGTGCTTTGGAGTGGAATTGCTGAAAATACAGTAGAGTATGTGAAAAAAGGAGATTTGCTTGGCGTGAAGGGTAGAATTCAAACGAGAACATATGAAGACCTTGAGGCGAATCGTAAATATATTACGGAAGTGGTTGCGGAGAAAGTAACCTTTTTATCGAATAAAAGCAAGGATGAATAATCCTTGCTTTTTCGTATCATATTATAAGCGATGTTCTCTTTTTAACCGTTTTATTACATCTTGATAGAGCAATTCATCTGGAGTCGTTTGAAAGACTAATGCTACGCGAATTGCTAGCTCGTAGGTGAAATTTCTCTTTTCATTTTCTAGTTGCCAATAAAAAGGTTTGCTAATTCCTATCAATTTTGCAGCATCTTTATAGGACCATCCTCTGCTTTCTCTCTCTCGGCGCAATTTATCCATGTCTCATCCTCCTAGACTAATTATACATGTTTTTGACTGCTTTTGCAATACTGTTGTTAACTATAAAGTAATTTCATGTTATATTCGGAACATTGTTGTTATAATGAAGAAAATTTGAGAGTGGAGGTGATACGATGTTTCGTGGAGACCGATTAAAATTAATCAGGGAACAGATGGGATTGTCACAAGAGGCATTTGGTGCATTATTTCATATTTCGAAAGTGACAATTTGTGGATACGAAAACGGAACACGTACACCGAAAATGAAACACTTTCTAGAGATGTTAGATATTTTAGAGGTTTCCCCTGATTACCTATTAGGAAGAGATGCAATGGTAGTAGAAGAGACTACACCATCTTATACGATGATGGTATCGAAAGAAGATTTACAGTTATTAAAATCGCTAGAAAAGTTTCCTAAGTTAGCATATCGTCTTAGAACAGATACAGAAAGAACATTGAGACAAGCAGATCAATTATTAAAGGGATTAGAAAATGAATAGGGGATAGGATAGGTAGACGCAAAAAGTGTCTACTTTTTTTCTTTCAATTTGGAAACGATAGGAATCATGTTATAATAAAGAAGAGGGTGATAAAATGATACTAGAAATCATTAATAAGAAGAGAAGAAATGAAGTATTAACAAAAGAAGAAATCAAGAAAATCGTCACGGGATATGTTGATGGACACGTTCCTGATTATCAGATGAGTGCATTTTTGATGGCAATTGCAATTCATGGATTATCAAAAGAGGAAACGCTAGCGCTTACGGATGTAATGTTGCACTCTGGAGATGTTGTAGATCTTTCTAAGATAGAAGGGACGATCGTGGATAAACATTCGACTGGTGGGGTTGGAGATAAGACGACGATCGCACTAGTTCCTTTGGTGGCAGCGTGTGGAGTAAAAGTAGCAAAGATGAGTGGTCGTGGGCTTGGACATACTGGTGGAACGATCGATAAGTTAGAATCGATTCCTGGATTTCATACAGAAGTATCAGAAAAAGATTTTATCGATCAAGTAAATCGTATTGGATGTGCGGTTGTTGGACAAACCGGAAACTTAGTTCCAGCAGATAAGAAGATGTATGCGCTTCGCGATGTCAGCGGAACGGTAGAATCGATACCTTTAATCGCATCTAGTATCATGAGTAAGAAATTAGCAAGTGGTGCAGACAAGATCGTGATCGATGTGAAAGTAGGAGACGGCGCATTGATGAAGGATGTCAAGAGTGCAAAAAAACTTGCAAAGCTGATGGTATGGATCGGAAAGGAATATCATAAAGAAGTACGCTGTGTACTTACGAGTATGGAACAACCACTGGGCCTCGCTGTAGGAAATGGGTTAGAAGTATTAGAGGCAATCGATTTCTTACAGGGAAATGGGCCAGAGGATTTTAAAGAACTCACAATGCACTTTGCAACGACGATGGTATCGATGGGAAAAGGAATTTCTACGAAGAAAGCCTGTCAATTGGTAGAGGAAAAATTGCAATCGGGAGAAGCTTACTTAAAATTAGTAGAGATGGTAGAAGCACAGGGTGGAAAAATAGACGAAATTCCTGTTTCAAAAAGAGTGTTTTCCGTACAATCTTCCAAGGGTGGAATCATTAGTGACATTAAGACGGAAAGAATTGGAGAAATCGTTCGTTCCATCGGTGGAGGAAGAGTAGAACTCCATGACAAAATCGATCCAACGGTTGGAATTGTGATGACGAAAAAAGAAGGAGATCTTGTCATGAAACAAGAAGAGCTTTTGAAGGTTTATTTGAATCAGAAAGATCTTAAAATTCAAAGCGTTTTAGATTGTTTTGAGATTGGAGATCATCTTCAAAAACCAACTCCACTCATTATTACGACGATCAAATAGGAGTAAAAAGATGGCAATTACCAAAACGAAGTTTATACAACTTATGAGATGCTCTAGGTATGCAGGATTGGAAAAGTTGAATGCAAAAGATTTGACGAGCAAAATGACATTTGCAGAGTATAAACAGGAAGAACAAGCTTTTGAATTACAAGAGTTACTCGAAAATTTGTCCGAGAGTGGTTCTAACAGCAACCAATTGAACGAAGAGCATTTGAAAGTGATGCTTCCATACTATAACGAGGTGGAACAGCTGGCAGGAAGGCAGGCAAAAGAGTATTTTGATGGCATTTTTATTTATGCCAGAGAAACGAAGAATCAGGAATGTTTTGAATTTAAACGACACGGAATCTTATATCTCTGCTACGTCGATATATACAATGAAACGGACGATGCATTCCGCATTATCGAGGCGAAAGCGACGACCAGTGCGAAGTTCTTGAATTTAGGAAGTACGAAAACGAAGAATGGAAAAAGAACGTTCACTTCTATTTTTCAAAAGGGAAAAGATGGAATATACTATTTGTTAGAAGATACCGATGCAACGGTAGAAGAATATATGTCAAAAGACAAGTACATAGCTTACCGAGAAAAACTAATGGATCGGTATCATGCTGCTGGGCATTACGTTTATGATCTTGCGGTACAACGCTATTTTATAGAGCAAGATTTGAAGAAAGATCAATTAGACCATATGATTCCAAATCTTCGCTATTATCTGGCTGTATTAAATCATGAATATGTCTTCGATGGAACGTTAGAAGATGGAAAACCAGTCTATCATAAAGATCAAAATGGAAATGATATCATATGTTATTTCGATATGACATCGATTACAAGTCGGATGATGCCGATGATCGAACGTGATCGGAAAACTTTAGAAGAAAGATTAAAAGATCCAAATGTTAATCCATATCCAATCGGATTATATTGCGAACACAAGAAAACGACGAAGTGTAAATATTGTGATATTTGTTGGAAACAGATTCCAAAAGAAAATTCAGTATTTCAATTTATCGATCAACACCATGGTTTTCAAAAAGAAGATGGAACGAAAGTCTCTACTTATGAACTTGCAAACCAGGGAATGGTAAGACAAGTAGATGTTCCAGATTCATATTTGAAAAGAAGGAAAAATCAAATTCAAAAAGAAGTTGTTCTCAGTCATACACCATATATCGATATAGAGAAGATAAGGAATGGACTCAAAGAGATTACTTATCCAATTTATCATTTGGATTTTGAAACATTTCCATGTCCACTACCACGATATCGTAACGAGCGCTGTTATACGCAATCTGTTTTTCAGTTTTCCTTACATATCGAGAAAAAAGCAGGCGTCTGTGATAAAATCAAAGATCACTATGAATACTTAGCACCTGATCACCTCGATCATCGGGAAGAACTAGTAAAAAAATTATGCTCTCTGATCGATACGGAAAGTGGTGGAACTGTACTTGTCTATAATGATTCTTTTGAAAAGACAAGACTACTAGAGTTAGCAAATACATTTCCAGAGTATCGAGAACAACTATTAAAAATTAGAGAAATGATCTTTGATTTGATGAACTTACTCAAAGGTAACACAACGTTTTATAAGAAGTTAGGATACGATAGTGAAAGCTCTAATATGTTTAATTATTATCACGAAAAGATGACAGGATCGTTTTCGATTAAAAAAATATTACCATTATTTAGTTCTTTAACTTATCAAGGGATGGAAGTTGGAAATGGAATGGAAGCATTGATTACATATGCGCAGTTTCCTACATTCACGAAAGATGAATACGAGCACAAATATCAGAAGATGATCGAATACTGTAGACAAGATACATGGGCGATGGTCGAAATTTTGCACGGTCTTTCGAAAAGTGTCAACTAATGTCAAAAGATAGTAAATTGCTTGATAAAGATAAAAATATATAATATGATGATAGTAGGGAGAGTGACAATATGATATATCCTTCAATCGATAAATTACTGACGCAAGTAGGATCTAAATATCTGCTTGTCAATATCGTTGCTAAAAGAGCAAAACAGATGAAAGAAACAGATCATTATCAATTAAAAGAAAACGAATATCAATCTAAAAAGGAAATCGGAAAAGCTTTAGAAGAAGTATCGAAAGATATGATTCATCTTAAGAAAGACCAGTAGGTCTTTTTTTGTTTCTTGAACTTCGAACAGATGTTTGTTATAATGAAATCGGTGATGCTATGAAGATCTTGAAAATGAAGAAACTAAAGAGTGGAAAGTATCAAATTAAATTATCGAATATGGAGACATTGACGACGTATGACGACGTCATTTTAAAGTATAATTTACTCTTTGATAAAGAGATTACGAGTGAGTTGCTCAAAGATCTTTATGTTCAGACAAAATATTATGATATCTATTATAAAGTTGTAAAATACTTAAGTGTGAGAATGAGATCTACTTACGAAATACATAAATATTTAAAGAAGTATCAAGTGTTAAAGGAAGAAGAAGACAAGTTGATTCGCGAGCTTCAAGAAAAAGGCTTATTAAACGATGCATTGTTTGCAAAAGCGTATGCTTCTGATAAGATGCATTTAAGTAACTTTGGTCCAGATAAAATTCGCAGTGATTTAAAGGCACTTCATATAGATGAATCTTTTATCGAAGACGCATTAGGAGGGTTGGAGCAATCAGATATCGAGGAAACACTAGATAAAATCATTCAAAAAAAATGGAATACAAATCGTCGTTACTCAGAATACCAATGGAAAGAAAAGGTTCTTTTAGAACTTGTTCAAAAAGGGTATCCAAGATCGATGGTACAAGAGCATCTAGAACAATTTTCTTGTGATGATCATGCTATGATAGAGAAGGAATACGAAAGACAGAAGAAAAAGTTAGGGAAGAAGTATCAAGGGAAAGATTTAATTTATCAAATCAAAGGAAAATTATATCAAAAGGGATATACGAGTGAAGATATCAATCGCGTGTTGGAGGAAGACGAATGAATCTAAAATATGAACAAATTGATTTAGAACAAATGGAGCGAGAAATGTTAGAAGCACTCGATGATTTTCGAGTAGGTGATATTGCCAAGAAGGAAGAAGCATTGAATCGGTTCCATCGCTTAAGAGATCACTATCTTACGATGTATTGGACAAGTTATATTCATTATTTACTCGATTATAAAAACGAAACGTGGATTGCTTCTGAGAAATTTTTTGGTACTGCTGAAGGAAAGATGCAAGAAATTTTACATACTTACTTTGTTACTTTAACTAACTGTGATGAGAAAGAATGGTTAAAAGCATATGTTGGAAAAAGAACATTGCAAGTTGCTGAAGTTGAGACGAAGTTATATAGAGATACAGTGAAGGAAGCAATTGCAAAAGAAAAAGAAGAAAAGATGAAGTATTTAAAAAATATTCGTACTGTAAGTACAATGTACGACGGAAGCGAAAAAACGTTAGCGAAAATCTCACCGGATTTAGTAAACTCTGATCGAGAAGTGAGAAAAAGAGCTAACCTTGCTCGTTTTGATATCTTTAAAAAGATTCAGCCTGAAAATGAAGAAGTATTAGAGAAATTGATAAAAATTCGCAATCGTATGGCAGAGGATTTACACTATCCATCTTATGTAGAACTTAGCTATGATAAGTTATATCGTTTTGGATATTGTGAAAAGGATATCAAGACGTTTCGGCAATCGATCGTCACATATCTTTTGCCACTTATGGAAAAATTAAGAAAGATGCAACGAGAAAATTTAAAAGTTGATGCATTATATTATTATGATGTCCCAATTTTATTTTCAGATGGCCTTTCGAAACCAAAAGGAGATGTGGACGAAATTGTGAGAGAAGCAAGTGCGATGTATCATGAAATGCATCCTGCTTTTGGAAATCTTTTCGATCAAATGAAGAAAGAACATTACATGGATTTAGAAGCGCAAGATGAAAAGTCAAATGCCGGAATTTGTACGTATTTACCGGATCTACACATGCCTGTATTTATCGCAAGTTTTCACAAGACAAATCACGATATCGATGTGATTCGTCATGAATTTGGTCATTCTGTTCAACTCTACGAAAGTAGAAATTTACGATATCATGAAAATCGTTGGCCGAGTTTTGATGTCTGTGAAATTCATTCTCAAGCGATGGAGTACTTTGGTTGGAATTATTTAGATCGCTTTTTTGAGTCGGAAGAAGAGACGAATCGTTATCACATCGAAAAATTAGTGCGCGATTTAGAACTTCTATTATATGCATGTCAGGTAGATGAATTTCAACATGAAATCTATCACCATCCCGAATATAGTAAGCAAAAGAGAAATGAAGTATGGAATCAATTAGATGAGAAGTACCAACCATATGTCGATAAAGATCAAAACGATTACTTATTACATGGCGCTGGATGGCAAAAGCAAAGTCACATCATCACGGATCCATTTTACTATATTGATTATGCACTTTCTCTTACTGTCGCACTTCAATTTTTTGTACAAATGGAAAAGGATGAGAAGAAAGCATACGAAGATTATTTGAAATTCTGTCGCATGGGTGGAAGTAAGTCTTTTGTAGAATATATCGATGCGCTTGGTTTTTCTTCTCCGTTCGAATCAGAGACGATTCGTGAGATTGCAAATATATTAGAAAGTAAAATTGAACAACTTCAGAAACAAGATACGAAGCAAAAGAAAAAAGGAAGAAAACAATAATTGTTTCTTCCTCTTTATTTTAATTTTTCAAATATCTCTTCTACTGGCTTGATCTCTTGCATTGGATCATAGTATGGTTTTAAGTGAAGATGGAAATGTTTTACCTCTTGAATCTTTCCATTGTTTTGAATGAGGGTTAATCCATCGATATTGAGTTTTTCCTCTAATTTCTTTTTTAACATTTGAGCGATTTTTAAGATATGATTCCAAGTATCCTGATCCATGTCAGTTAAATCTTGAATGTGCTTCTTAGGAATGATCAAGGTATGACCATTGCTATCCGGACTAATATCTAAAAAACATTTGACGATATCATCTTCATATATCGTATAGGAAGGAATTTCTCCCGCAATAATTTTACAAAATACGCAATCCATAAATCTCCTTCTTTCTATCTTACATCCATATTATATCACAGATATTAGATTTTATGATGCAAAAAAAGAGCGATGCTCTTTTTACGTGAATATCTGCGAATATTCTATTTTATATTGTACCTATAACATAAAAGATATACATTTTTATAATAAAAAAAGATGATTATCGTATAAACGGTAGAAAGAACTAGAAGAAACGAGAGTTTTTTGATAAAATAAAAGTGTTTGGAGATGTTTTTATGAATCAAAGTAAGAAAAATATGAAAAGCTTGGGATGGTATCGTGAAGGAAACTTGCACATATGAATAAAATAGTGTTAGAGAATGATACTGTCATTGAAAACAATTTAGATCGTGCGATCGAATTAGAAGTGATCGAGAAAAATATTTTTTTTACAGTAAATACATTACAAATTATGATTCATGAAACGACGTCGTTAGAAATTGATTACCATGTTTTAAAACGAAGTAAATTAAATATTAAAATTACAGTATTACCGAATGTATCCTTTACTTTAATAGAACGCAGAAAAGGAAGAAAATTAAAAGTACAATATCAATTAGAATTACAGGAAAAATCAGAGATTACCTGGGATCGGTGTTTTAAAAACGAAAGTATGAGGGAATTAGATATCGTTCAATTGAACGGAGTAGGAGCGACATTTCGGATGACACTTTCTACGGTTGCGAGAGGAAACGAGAAATATGATATGATGTTCTATCACAATGCATCGAAGACAAAGTGTGATTTCGTAAACGAGGGAAAGACGCTAAAACATGGCAAAATTATTTTTCAGACGACCAATGTTGTAGAAAAAGGAAAAAAAGACTGTGTCATTTCTGAAAAACAGAGTATTATAACTGCAAACGAAAGAGAATGTAAAATTGTTCCTAACTTATTATTAGAAGAGGATAACGTAGAAGTACATCAAGAGGTATGGATCAAAGAGAGGTAACAATAAGTAATAAAGATATGGGAGGTGAAGTATGAACAGAGATGATTTTCCTATTTTAGATGGTACCCTAATCTATTTCGACAATGGGGCAACGACGTTGAAGCCACGTCAGATGGTGGAAGCAACAGATGATTACTATTTAAAATATACGGCAAATGCGCATCGTGGAGATTACGATAATAGTTTAAAAGTAGATATTGCCTATGAAACGACACGTGAAAAAGTAAGAGAATTTATTCACGCTGGAAAGATGAGCGAAATTATCTTTACTTGCGGAGCTACGGATAGTTTGAATTTAATGGTGTTTGGATATTTCCGCCAAATTTTGAAAAAAGGAGATGAGGTTCTACTTACGAAAAGTGAACATGCCTCTAATATTCTTCCGTGGTTCGAATTAGAAGATGAACTTGGAATTGTCGTAAAATATATCGATTTAGATGATTATAAAGTGACGTTGGAAGCAGTAAAAAAAGCGATGACAGAAAGAACTAAAGTGATTAGCATCGCACATATTACGAATGTCGTTGGAGATGTTAGGCCGATAAAGGAAATTGCAAAATATGCTCACGAACGAGGAGTCTATGTTGCTTGCGATGGAGCACAGAGTGTGGCGCATATGCCGGTAGACGTGAAAGAAATGGATGTTGACTTCTTTTCCTTTTCCGCACATAAGATGTGTGGACCAACGGGGATTGGCGTATTATATGGAAAAGAAGAATATTTAAATAATATGAAACCGGTACGTTATGGTGGCGGAATGAATGCATCATTTCTTCCGGATGGTACGCGTATTTATGATGATATTCCAACGTTATTTGAAGCAGGAACACAGAATATTGCAGGAGTGATCGGGTTTGGGGCGACGCTCGATTATCTAAATAAAATAGGAATGGAAAACATTCGAACATATGAAAAAGAACTTAGAAACTATGCAATAGAAAAATTAAAAGAAGTACCGGGAATTATTTTATATAACGAGATGAGTGAAAGTGGAATTATTACGTTCAATATGAAAGATATCTTCGCGCAAGATCTCGCAATCTATCTCAATAAATATCATATTTGTGTCCGTGCCGGGAATCACTGTGCTAAGATTTTGAAAGATGAACTAAAGATTAAAAATACATGTCGTATGAGTTTATACTTTTACAATACGAAAGAGGAAATTGATCGTATGATAGAAGTGTTAAAAAATCCGAACATAAAACAAGAGATGATATAAGAAGACCTAACAAGGTCTTTTTTGTGGAATCGGTGTCAACTATACATTTTAAATTGAGTCAAATTCATCTTCGTGATATAATGAACATAGAGTCGTAGGAGGGTATCGTATGGCGAAGAAGAAAAAACGAAAAGATAGCAAAAAAACAGATAAAAATAATTATCAGGTAGAACTGAAAGGTCTTCTTTTGATTCTCATTGCCATTATTGGATTTGGAAGATTTGGAATCGTCGGGAGATTGATTAGTGCCTTTGGTGCCTTTTTAGTAGGAACGTGGTACAACATTTTGTTACTTGCGATATTGATCGTTGGTGGATACATGATGGTAAAGAGGGAAAAGCCGAATTTTTTCACGTCGAAACTAGTCGGACTCTATGTTTTTGTCATTGGTATCCTAGTCTTTTCTCATTTAGATTACATTATTCAAAATGATTTAAAGGATTTTGAAATTGTCAAAGAGACGATCAATAATTTTATGGCGAGTACGAAGACGATTATGAATATTCAAGGTGGTGGAGTGATCGGAGCCATTTTCTCGATTTTATTCGTAAAACTATTTGATGTAGGGGGAACGAAAATCGTCGTATGGGCATTGCTCATTTGTGGAACTGTCATGTTTACGGGACTTAGTATTGCCGATAGCATTCAATATTTCATGAACAAAGCAAAGGATGCGAAGCATAAGACGAAAGATCGCAAAGATAAAGTTGAGATTCGACAGGCCGAGGATAATTACGATAAGGACGACAAAGTGGTCGTATCGAGCGTCGATGAGCTAATTCATAAAAATGACGATGCAAAAGAAGCTTTGAAAGTAGATGAAAAGACAGGCGAAATTATCGAAGAACCAATGAATACAGAAGGATATAAATATCCACCGATTTCTCTTCTTGCAAAACCTGTGAAAAATAAGAGTAAAGAAAATCAGGCGGCGATCGATGATAACGTCAAGATTCTGGGACAAGTGTTCTCCGATTTTGGTATCAACGGTAAGATTGTTGCGATCAATATTGGACCTACAGTTACACAGTATGAAATGGAATTAAAAGCTGGTACAAAGGTAAGTAAAGTATTAGGATTACAACGTGAGATCGCTTTAGCGCTCGCTGTAAAATCCGTTCATATTCAAGCGCCAATTCCAGGAAAGTCGACGATAGGAATCGAACTTCCAAATAAAGTTAGTAGTATGGTAACGGTAAGAGAGATTTTAGAATCTGTTCCAAAGAATATGGAAGGTAGTAAGTTACTTGCAGTACTTGGAAAAGATATCATGGGAATTCCAAAATATTGTGAGATCAACAAGACGCCGCACTTACTTGTTGCAGGATCTACAGGTAGTGGTAAATCAGTATGTATCAATAGTATGATTACTTCTATCTTGATGAGAGCAAAACCAGATGAAGTAAAGCTTGTCTTAGTCGATCCAAAGAAAGTAGAACTTTCTATGTATAATGGGGTTCCACATCTTTTGATCCCTGTTGTAACAGATCCGAAAAAAGCAAATATCGCTTTAAAGAAGATCGTTGCAGAAATGGAAAACAGATACGATTTATTTAGTGAAAGTGGTACGAAAAATATCGCTGGATACAATACTTATGTCGAAAAATACAATGAGAAGAATCCAAATGAAGTACAGAAGAGAAAACTTCCATATATCGTTGTAATCATCGACGAGTTAGCAGATTTGATGCTCGTTGCAGCGAAAGAAGTAGAAGATTCTATCATGCGTATTACACAGATGGCTCGTGCAGCAGGGATTCATTTGATCGTTGCAACGCAAAGACCATCTACGGATGTCATCACAGGTGTCGTAAAGGCCAATATTCCATCTCGTATTTCGTTTGCTGTTTCAAGTAGCATCGATTCACGTACGATTTTGGATATGACAGGTGCTGAAAAATTACTGGGAAAAGGAGATATGTTGTTCTTACCACAAGGCGAAAATACGCCGATTCGTATTCAGGGAACGTTTATTAGTGAGGAAGAGATTAAAGCTGTTGTCGATTATACGATCTCACAACAGAAGGCAAAATACGATGAATCATTATTATTAGATGATGATGAAAAAGGTGCAACGACAATGGTGGAAAGTAAGGACGATTATGAAGAGCCTCTTTACAATGAAATTGTCGAGTTTGTCGTAACGCAGGGAAAGGCGAGCGCCTCTTTACTGCAACGCCGATTCCGTCTCGGTTATAACCGTGCGGCGCGTTGTATCGATCTATTAGAAGAACGTGGAATCGTCGGTCCATCACAAGGATCAAAACCACGTGAAGTTCTAGTAAAATTAGACAAAAAAGAAGAAGAATAAGTTTATCCGTTTGGGTAAACTTTTTTCTTCTCCTTATGCATTGGTTTCATTTTTAAATCGAAAAAGAAATTTGGAAGAGTTTCTGTCATATGCTTATTGGTATCGTTTCCTTTTTCAAGAATTCCTTTCTCGATGAGAGGTAAAATCATTCTTTCATAGATAACTTGAGATTTTAACTTAGGATTGTGGCGATTGTAGAATCTACAAAAATCAGCGAGTGTATGATTGCATTTCATCGATAAAATATAAAAAATCGTCTGGTGTTCTAATGAAGTAAAGTAGGTATCGAAGTTTTCTGCAATCTCATTAATCTGATGTTCTTTTTTCATCTCTTCGAAAGAACCTTCTAACATGTATTTTAAAAATGGCGTGATATCGGGTGTGATTTTTGCGTTGCGAATCACTTGATAATATTTACGAAGAGAGAAAGGAATGTTTCGGTTGAACAAAGTAAAGGCATAGTTTTCATGATTACATAAATACCACGTACTAAGTGTACGAGACGTTCTTCCGTTAATATCGAAATATGGATGAATATAAACAAAGTAAAAATGAATTACTTGTGATTTTACGAAAGATGCTGTAGGCGTGATGTAATAATCATCGTGAATAAAATCAAATAGAGTCTGCATATGTTCAGAGATTTTTTGATGTGGAACTCCTTGATCTGGAGTACGATTGATATTTGATGAGTAATGAATATAAACTGGTGCATCTCGATATAAATCATCTTCACTAATTTGTTCAGAAGGTTCTAGAATACCTTCTGATAAGATATGATATAAATATCTTAAATTTTCTTCTGAAATTGGTGGCTCGTGAAAAATCATTTGATATCCGCGGTATAAATTGAAAATGCGCCTTTGATTTAAATAAGTTTTTTTGTGGTGCCTATTTTTCATCATTATTTCAATCTCTTCTAGATCGTCTAAGTATCCTTCCGTTGCATTGTTCATTTTAATTTCAAATGGAAAAATGATTTGTTCGGCAAAACTCGATTGATTCATATATGGATGCTTTTGTAAAAACTCTTCTATTTCAAATGCTATTGGCTTAAGTTTATCAAAGTCAATATAAAAGTGATCACCATTTTCTAATGTAAGTGGAACTTGTGTATACATGAAATCTGCTCCTTTCAGACTGTTATTGTAAGAAAAGAATACGCATTTGTCAAGGAAAGCTCTTTGACCTACGGTTTAGTTTGTGATAAGATAAAAAATCAAAAGGAAGATACGTATGATGCAAGAAGAATTATTAAAACTTATTTGGGATGTCAGTAAAGCAGGGAAATTACTCAATGATCGAGAGATTGAAAGATTGTTAGATATTATAGTACGAAGTAGGAATTTAAAAGAATATTTAAATGAAATGCACCCCTTAGAGTAGACAGAATAAAAAAGACTATTTCATGAAGTTATG
>CALEBF010000015.1 GCA_937944975.1 uncultured Mycoplasmatota bacterium
TTATAAACCTTTATGTTTCATTCCTACTTCAACGAGTATGCTTTTGTAACGAATCAATTCATGTACTACTCACAAGTTCCTGTACTCTCCATAGGCGTTAATTCCTGACTAACGTATCAGTACATATCTGTAATCACTTGAATATATTATGCTACAGATCGTTTCAGAACATCCTCTCCATATTTTTTAAGATTCAAAGCTGCCTGAAGATCTCTGTCAATTATATTTCCACATTCACATTTGTAAATACGTTCTGATAACTTCAGATCTTTTTTGATCTTTCCACAACAACTGCATAATTTAGAACTTGGAAAAAATCGATCTGCAATGATCACCTGAATATTGTTCCACTTAGATTTATATTCCATCTGCCGCCTAAATTCATAAAATCCCTGTTGTTGAACTGCTTTGGATAAATGTCTGTTTTTCATCATTCCCTTTACATTTAGATCTTCGATACAGATAAAACTTGGTTCTCGTTTTACGATCTCTGATGTTATATGATGTAAATGATCATGACGGATATTGGTTAGTCTATGATTTAATATTAATAAAAGTTTTTCCTTTTTGATCACATTCTTCGTTTTACAGTATTCCTTTCCTTGTTTATTGTTCTCGTATGAACGAGAGATGCTACGCTGTAATCTGCGTTTTTGTTTCTCTAGTTTCTTAACTTTTTTCGTTTTATTGATGTTCTTATATTTATTGCCATCAGAACATATCGCTAAATCTTTGATTCCTAAATCGATCCCTATCCCATCATTGGAGGGAACGGTAACAGAGTCTTCGTATTCAATGCCTACTGTGATCCACCAGTTGATCCCATCATATCTAATACGGGGATTACTATAGTTACAATCCGTAGGTATCCGATTCTTTTCCGCAAGTCTGATCCAGTTTATCTTTTGCTTATTCTTCTTTTTGGAAGCAGCAAAACCCTCAATTTTTACATGCGTATCTGAAAATTGGATCTTTACATTATCCTGATAAAAAGATGGTATAGAAAATTTTCGGCTTTTGAATTTCGGAAACTTTGAACATCCTTTGAAAAATCTCTTATATGCATGACAAGCATCTTTGATCGCTTGTTTTGTTACATTATTTGAAACTTCATTTAACCAGGAATATTCCTCTGTTTTCTTTAATTGTGTAAATTCTTTTCTCAGATCACTATCCGATAGGAACTTACCACCATTTTTATAGTTTTCTTTTTCTCTTCCTAACGCCCAGTTATAAGCGAATCTGGCAGTATTGGCATATCGAAAAAGTTTTGTATTCTGTTTATTATTTGGGATCAGCATGACTCGAATTGTTTTTATCATCTTCTTCACCACCATCATCTATCAGTTCTTTTACAAGTTTTCTTGCTTTATTGGCACGTTTGCCTTGTAATTTACAACTAAATACAGTTATTATCTGAACTAAATCTTCAACAAGTTCTTGTTGCTCTGTCTTTATAAAAAACAACCACCTTGTCCACTTTATTTTGAGATATTCGTTTCATAAGTTCTTTTAATCCTTTTTTCTTATAGTTTATACCAGAACCTATATCACTAATTATTTCAAATGGTTTGCCCTGTGCAGTAAGATACAATTTCATATTCTCTATTTGTCGTTCCAGATCATCTTTTTGTTTATTACTTGAAACTCTGCAATAACCTATTACAATTCTATCTAAATTAGGTTTTACATTCATAACTTGATTTAATTGCTCATGCGAATAATATCTATATCCATTACTGGAAGTGTGATGTGGATGAAGTTTACCCTTTTTATCCCAATTCCTTAATGTTTGAGCCGATACACCTAATATTTTTGAAAATTTATTGATAGAATAATATTTACTCATAAACAAATCCTCCATATAATATTTATAATTTATTCTACCAATAAAAAT
>CALEBF010000016.1 GCA_937944975.1 uncultured Mycoplasmatota bacterium
GTCTGCTTTCCGTCATAGACGATCATCATCATCAACTCTTCCGTATCCCCACAAAAAAGCAAACCGATGCCGGACGCTATCAACGTACTATTGTTCTTCCCAGGCTGTTTGAAGACACTGATGATGCGCAGACCGTCGCCGACCGACTGAGTGCTTCTATCCTTCTGGTGGACGATACCATGCAAAGTTATTTCAATTCCTTACGTTCCCCTTCACTGAATCGAATTGTGGAAGACACGTATCTGCGTCACTTCTCGCAATAAAAAGGCGAGCCCTCACTTATGATAGGGCTCGCCTTTTTTCCACAAAAGACATACTAGCAAAAATAATGAATCTCGCCGAAGTATAATATCCATTTCTGAATAATGTCTTCGCTTCTCGCTTCTACCATCCTCATAATATTAAGAAGCGTATGCGACGCTATTCTCGAATTATTATTGCAAAGCAGACACTTTCCTGCGCTTGTAATCCAAATCTTTGTAGCATTTTCGGCAGGCTTTCCTTTTGCAACATGTACATGTATTAGTTCAAGCGGCTTGTTTTCATTTGTCCAAAAGTAAATCCAGTATTCCCCCATTCTAAAAATTTGAGGCATTTAGAACTCCTCCCTCTTTTGAAAATTCCATTATTAAATGAGCATTATCACGAACAAGTTGTTTAAAATAATTCATTTCAGTGTCTGAATAACCACATATATTTTCCCAAGTATAATCAGGAAGATAACAAGTAGCATTGTGAAAGCCATCTTTTAAATCAGGAGTTTCAATATAGACTTTAACTCGACCGTCAGGCTTCATTTCTGAATGAGTTATTTCTGTGTTATCATTTAATGTCATAAAGGGATACATCATATATTTATCAATCCTTTCACTTAATATTTTGGTTTGATACTTTTATTTAACTCTTGTTTTGGCTCTGGTTCAAAATCTACAGTTTTCCAATCAACAGTCAAATTCTTATCCGATGACTCTAGTGACTCACTTCGTCGACCGCAAAACTTAGTAATTCCCGTTGCTAACGCACCAGCACCTACAATAGATACCAACCACATCCAAAGAGGATAATTTCCCATGATAAGCAACATGTATAATCCGGCGATTCCCAAACCTATTGGTGCTCCAATAATAACAGCTAGTCCCCACTTCCAATTTTTCATAAACCCACTTCTTTCTAATCGACTAACTATTATAGCAAGCAATTTTATTTTGTCAACAAAAAAAGTAGTTAACTACTTTTTTTCAAAATAATCGATTTGCATTTTTGCCCTAACCTCTTCCATTGTCTTGCGAGCTTCTTTTCGAGCAACTTCTGTTCCATCCTTTAAAATTTTATCTACTAATTCCGGCCGTTCTTCATAATAATGTCGCTTTTCTTGAATTGGTTTCAAAAATTCCATCATATTTCGAACCAATTCTTTTTTACAAGCAACGCAACCTCTCGAACCTTTTTTACATTCTGCGCATATCGTACTTAGATTCTTTTGACTTACCAATTTGTGATAATAGTATACCATGCAAACCTCTGGATTTGCCGGATCATCCTTCTTAATTTTATTTGGATCCGTGACCGCTGCCATAATTTTCTTAGAAATTTCTTCTTCTGAGTCAGCTAAATAAATTGCGTTTCCTAAACTTTTACCCATTTTTTCATTTCCATCTAACCCTTTAATACGAGCAGTTTCGCTCAATAATGGTTCCGGTTCTATCAGCGTCTCTCCGTAAATTGAATTGAATTTACGAACGATTTCTCTACACTGTTCAATAAGAGGCAACTGATCTTCCCCAACAGGGATTAGCTCTCCGTGAAATGCAGTAATATCTGCAGCCTGACTTACAGGATACCCTAAAAAACCATATGTGATACTTTCTCCTTGATTTCCAAACAGTTCCTTTTTTTGCTTCACTTCTGTTTTCACTGTTGGATTACGATGAAGCCGCGCAATCGTAACCAAATTAGAATAAAACACAGTCAATTCGGCGATTTCAGGTATCATCGATTGGATAAAAATAGTAGCTTTATTAGGATCGATCCCTGCCGCTAATAGATCGAGCGTAATTTCGCGAACATTCTCTCTTACCTTTTCTGGATGATGAAAATTATCAGTTAATGCTTGAACATCTGCAATTTCTATAAAAGTATGGTAATCGTTTTGAAGGGATACCCAATTTCTCGTCGCTCCAAAATAATGCCCTAAATGTAACTTTCCCGTCGGACGAATTCCGGTTAAAATCGTTTGTTTCATACAATCCCTCCTTAAAACAAATTATCGATAGTGAAATTATATCATGAAAGTAATGTCATGTAAATTGCAGCTAACATATCTTTCGGAAAAAGAATTGCCAACATCATAAATTCTGTATGATTCTTGTTATCTTGCTGCTCTATTTTTTGAACTAGGTATTGCAAAATTGTTTTAGAATATCGAATGTTTTTCAAATTTTTATTTTTCCATTTTTCCTCCAGTTGCGAAAACTCAAACGGTTCTAAATACTTCATTCTCTTCTTAATTTCTCTTTGAAATGAAGACAATGTATAAATTCTCGTATCATTTAGTTCAAACGCACGTCCTAAATATTCCAAAATTTCATTCATCTCGCTTCCCGCTCTTTTTGTATTTTGGAAAAAAGCACGGTATTTAGAAACCATAAATAGTTCCTTCATAGTACCACGTGTATCTAAATAGAAAAGCTCTTTCATACGACGAATCATAACATCCTTGTATTTCCTCTTATTTTTGTCTAATTCTCCATTGCGAAAAGTGAAAATATTTCCCTCTAATTTATGAAATGTTTTTAATGTATCTAAGTAACCTAATCGAATTGCTCGTCGCGATAACTCCTTATCAAATATCAAAAAAGATCCAATATCTGTACGAGGTCGTATATAAGTAATTGGAATATCTTCCTTTACTTTCTTCTTTACTCCGATCGCTTTCAAATCGACCGCGATCACTTCTGTAGCCCCCAATTCGATGGCAAGATGAATCGGAAGATTATCATAGTATCCTCCGTCGACGAAATCCTGATCACCGATTTTTTTCTTTTTAAAAGCTGGAAAACAAGTTGCACTTGCCATTAAATAGTCTTTTAACTTATCTTTCGGAATATCCTCCTTTTTTAATTCTACTGGTTTTAATGTTGTCAAATTCACTGTTACCAAACCATATTTTATCGGAGAATGATAAAATTTATTCAGATTGATATATTGCTGCATTGTCTGTTCTAACTTTGTAACATCGATACCTCCATCTAAAACTCCCTTTGCATATAATTTAATAATCTTTTTCAGTCCAGCAAAAGTTTTATAGTTTACATTCATTTTTTCCGTTGTAATCATATCGAAATTAATGTGATACCACATCCAAAGCGCATGCAAATAATCTCTTTGGACCATAAATGCTCCATTCAATGCACCTACACTGGTACCCGTTACGATATCATAGTGTATGTTTAATTTTCTAAGTGCCTTCCATACTCCTATTTGATATGCCCCCTTAGCACCTCCGCCTGATAAAACAACTGCTCGCATATCTACACCAACCTTCTTAGTTTATTATAACATACTATTGATAAAAGCATGGAAAATTTGTCTACTTTCCTCACTCTGTTCGTAATCTAGTTCTGGATGCCACTGTACACCTAGTTGAAACACATCTCCCGTCCCCTCTATTGCTTCTATCGTTCCATCCTCGGCGCGAGCCACAACACGAAAATTGTTTGCATCTACTACATGTCTGCGATGTCTACTATTTACAGCAAAATGATCTTTTCCACAAAGTTGACGTAATTTCGAATGCTCTTTAAGGTATACGATGTGTGCTTTTTTCTTCTTACTAAAGTGACAAATCTTAGAATTGTTCATTTCTAGCGTAATTTTCTTATTATACGTACACATCAATTGCATTCCCATACAGATTCCTAAAAGTGGTTTTTGGCTTTGCAGTACATACTCTGTAATATACCGATCATATTCATACATCTTATCACCACCAGGCATTAAAATACCATCACACATATCTATTTGAGTTTGTAACATTCCCTTTTCTTCATCGCTCAAACGTTTCATCTCTCGAGGAACCTCACTATTGTACTCAACTAGTTGTGTTGGAAGAAGCAAAATAGGAATTCCACCACTTTTCAAAATGGCTATTCTTTCAGCTTCGTGAACGACATTCAAATTCATTTTCGTTTCCGATAATTCACATCGTGCAATAATCCCAATTAACGGTTTTTTCATTTTTTACCTCTTTCTTCGTCGATATGGGGCTTTTGTGCACACCAATATCTCAATCGTTTCATATAGTATATTGAAAAATATATGAAGGGGTGGATTATATGTGTAATAATCAAAAAGACGATACTTGCTGCATCTCAGAAATCTTAACAGTAATCAACATTCTACAAAACAATGCAGAATGTCCTAATACTTGTTTAGATACATGTGATCGTGGCTTCTTAGGATGTGGAACAACGACAGTACGATGCAATACACGTCCTATCATGCTGTATACATGCTGTGGAAACGGCGTAGCATGGTCAATGCCAACAACTAAGACAGATGACCCTTGCGGAACAGCAGGAGTAACATGTTCATCTGTATTCAGAGTAGAAAAAGTAGACGGATGTTGCGCTACATTCAGAGTATTAGCTCCAAATCCAGATGCAACACAAGCCGCAATCACACCATACGTCACAACGAATTCTTTCTTTACAATGGATTTAAATTGCTGTTGTGTGATTCGTTGTCTTCAAGATACATTTGTCGAAGGAATTTAAAAGAAAAAGCAGAAGTTCTGCTTTTTTTATGAAGAAAAATGAATATCCTCGATATCGGCAATTGGAATAACATCATTATCGACCGTGATAATATTTTGGGCGTTGTAACCTATAATTTTTTTATTTACGTCTCTACCTTTGATTCTCAAAGTTACATCTGCTTTATAGACATAGTTAGGCCCATGGAAAATAGCATATAATTTTTGTGGGACTGTTTTACCATCTAAGTTTGGTCGATTTGTATCTACCGTAGCAGCAGAACGAACATCTTCTTTTTTCTCATCAAAAGAAGAATAATATACCCGCTTATTATTTTTAACATCCTTGTCAATTTTATTAGCATATACTTTGGGTAATTTCTTCTCCATATAATCACCTCTAATTTATCTTATGAATCAAAATTTTCATTATGATTAGATTCTGGAAAAAGTTGTGCAATTCGATAGCCTAAAACAAGTAATATCAATGACAATAAAACTTCACTAACTGAATAATTTCTTTGAAACGTTTGAATGAATAACGTAATAACAGAACCGAGCGATAGTCCTAAAATAGCAAAATGACTACCATAATAATGACTTTGAAATAAATAGTTCATACCTTTTGCAACGAGAAACAAACCCAAAATAATACCGATTCCAAAAGGAATATAAAGAGACAAATACTTTCCCATTAACGATATAGAACTCAGCATAGAAAACAATTCCAATATCAAGGAGTACGAACCTAATAACATGAAAATAGCGGTACCACTAATTCCGGGAATAATCGTCGTAGCCATCTCTAACAATCCCATGAAAAACAGCCATTTCCAACTGACACTTTCTAATGTTTTTTCTGGTGTATATCGAAATTGAAATGACAAAAATAATACCAATGAGAAAAATAATATGGTAATTAAAATATATTTTTTGTGGGATATCTTATGTGAAATGCCTCGATAAAATGATGGAAACCCACCTGCCATCAAACCAATAAAGAATAACATGGTCGGTAAATACCAATGACGAAGCAAAAATTTAATTGCATGGCTCCCAAAGACAATCGCCAACATAACTCCAAAGCCAAGACAAAACAAAAAGGATAGATAACGTTTCGGATGCTTCCAAAAATTGGCGATCGCATCCATCGCTTTTTCATATAACCCTAATGTAATAGCGAGCAAAGCTCCACTCACACCTGGAATAATTTTAGCAATACCAATGATAAATCCTTTTACAATTAAAATTATACAATCCATATAACCCCTCACCATAACTTATGTACAACCTCTCAAAATATGAAAAAAAGAATATATTTCTATATTCTTTATTTTAAAATGCGGATCGAATTCATAATAGCTAATACAGTAACACCGACATCAGAAAAGACAGCACTCCAAATATTGGCAATCCCTAAACTTCCAAGAACTAAAACTAACACCTTAATAGAAATTGCAAAAATGATATTTTGCCATATAATTCTCTGAGTTTTCTTAGAAATTCGAATTGCCTTCGCGATCAAAGATGTTCGATCATTCATTAAAACCATATCACTCGCTTCGATTGCTGCATCACTTCCGATTCCACCAAGAGAAATTCCAACATCCGCACTTGCTAAGACTAAAGCATCATTCATTCCATCACCCACAAATGCAATCGGATTTTTTGAAGTTGCCTCTAACTTCTTTAAATATTCTACCTTATCAATCGGAAGTAATCTACTATGAAATTCTTCAATTCCTAATTTTTGACAAACACTAGATACAATTGACTCATGATCTCCAGACAACACCGCAAAGTGTCTTACACCAACTTGTTTTAACTTTTGGGTTAAAGAATAACTATCCTCTTTAATTTCATCTGAAATCAAGATATATCCAGCATATTTTCCATTGATCACAAAATACACAATAGTACCGATCGCATCCTCTTTTGGAACAGGAAGTTTTGCAGTTTCTAATATTTTCTCATTTCCAGCAAGCACCTCATCCGACCCAATTTTTACTTTGATTCCTTGACCTGAAATTTCTTGATAATCTGAAATTTGCGACTCATCTATTTCATCACGATATATCTGTTTAATCGATAAAGCAATCGGATGATTCGAATAATATTCAGCATAAGCTGCTATCTTTAACAATTCTTTCTCTTTCAAAAATTCTGAATAAATTTGGTTTACTTTAAATTTTCCTTCTGTCAAAGTTCCAGTTTTATCAAAGACAATGGTATCAATTTTAGAAATCTTTTCCATTGCTTCACTATTTTTGACAAGAATTCCATACTTACTAGATTTTCCTATTCCACAAAAGAACCCTAATGGAATAGATAAAACAAGAGCACACGGGCATGAAATAACTAAAAATACCAAAGCGCGATAAACCCACTCACTTGGATTTCCTACTATGATAGATGGTACGATCGCTAAGAAAAGCGCTAATACGACAACAATCGGTGTATAAACTTTCGAAAAACGCGTAATAAACTTTTCCGTCGTTGCTTTATTCTGATCGATTTCCTCCATCATTTTTAAAATTTTCGATACTGTCGAATTTTCAAATGTACTCGTTACCTTAATTTTTAATAGCCGGTCCATATTGATGCTACCACTTAATACAACATCGTCTTCTCGAACCAATAGTGGTTTTGATTCCCCAGTTAAACTCATCGTATCCAAATTACTGTTACCCTCTAAAACCACGCCATCTAACGGTATCTTCTCTCCTGGTTTTACCACGATAACTTCATCCACTTCCACCTCTTTGGCAGATACATTCTTCTCTTTCCCACCACGAACAACAGTTGCCATATCTACTTTTAATTCCATTAAATGTGTAATCGATTTACGTGAGCGATTCATTGCGATATCTTGAATATATTCTCCAATCTGGAAAAATAACATAACTGCTACACCTTCGGGAAACTCACCAATACAAAATGCTCCAATCGTCGCGATTGTCATCAAAAAAGCCTCGTCGAATAATTCTAAGTGGAAACAGTTTTTGATAGCTTTCCATATAATGTCATAACCTATAATCAAATAACTAATAGTAAAACAAATGAAGCTGATCACTCCAAAAGATTTTAAAATGAATCCTAAAACAAAAAATATAGCACTGAGTAATATACGCAATAATTGTTTATCTTTCATATTTTCCTCCTTCCTCTATGTGTTCTAATCCTACTTTTATAATTTGTTCAATATGATCGTCCGCTAATCGGTAATAGACAACTTTTCCGACTTTTTGCGACACGACAAAATTCATCTGACGCAAATATTGTAATTGATGAGAGATCGCGGATTGCGTCATATTTAATAATTGTGCTAAATCACATACACATAATGTATCATATAAAAGCGCGTTCATAATTCGCAATCTTGTTTCATCTGCAAACGCTTTAAAAAAACTGGCTAAATCGTATATTTTTTCACGTGACTCCAATTGTTGTTCCACTCTTTGAACAATATCTGGATGAACGAGTGTTACTTCACATTTGTCTCTCATATTGTTCTCCTTTCATATGAACATTCGCTCATATATTCTATTATATGCCAATAAATTTTAAAAAGTCAATAAAAAAACATACTTTCGTATGTTATTTTGCATTTTTAATTAATGTTTTCAAATTTTTATATAATGTTTGACTATTTGGAATAGAGTACATCGCCAAGCCTTTACATATCAATCGATCTGCATAAATTCGAATCATCCCGATATGGAAAATTCGTTGCAAAAACGTCTGGGAATGATCTACATCCATAACATTTTCGTAATCCAATTCGTATTCACGATGTTTTAAAAAGGCATCAATAAAAAGGATTCTATCTTCATAAATCTCATATTTCATCGCTTTACGATGAAAAAATCGAAAGACGATTCCACCAATATATACAAGGAATAAAAACATCATAGCATATATAACGTATTGTGTAGGGTAGTCAAAATATTCGCACACCAAATTTCCCACAATCCATGTCATAATGAAAATTAATATACCTTGAATCGTCGGAATAAGCTCATAAACAAATTCAAATCTTGGTGTGACAGTTGCCACCCAATCAGTTTGGTTTTTAGTTAATTTTAACTTTAACCCACAATAAGGACAAACGATATCATCGACATTGATCCGTTGCTGACAATTCGGACAAACCATAATATCCCTTCTTTCGTATTAGCTATTATAACATATTATAAAAAAGATGCAAAAAAAACCTATATCAAGGTTTTTTATCGATACGAAATAAATCTGTTGTAATTGCAAAACTTCTAAGAGACAGAGCTATAATAATTAGCGCCATTCCTATCAATGGAAAACTATAGTCATTTAGTAAAAAGATACCTAAAAGGACCATCAAAATTCCAATTACGATACCTATCAATGCTCGTCTTTTTTTCTTCACACTCTGATACTCCTTTAACATCTATTTTCTATTTTCATTATACTATAGTTTTTCTCTTTTGAACAGTTCTCTTTACCATTCTATTATTTTCTGTTTTACATCATCTTTTTTCTCTTTCAACCAATCAGAAAACTGACTTCCCTTTTCTGTAACATAATCTTTCGCTTCTGAATAGGTCGTTTTCCCTTTTTCGACAGCATCGTCTAAGGCTTGTAGTTGTGCATCCGTCAAATTTTCTTCTAGTTTTCTACGTGCATAATTTTTAAATTCAGTTGCTTTTTCTTTTCCTTTGTCAATCAACTGAGAAGTCGCATCAGAAACTCGTTCTTTATAATTTGGGAACTTTTGTTCCACCATAGAATCAATGGTATCAAAAGTATTGATAAAACGTTCTTTCGTCTCTTCTGACAAATCACTGATATAATAACTACCGATCGGTTCAGCACCAACTAAAAATTTGGCTCCTTTTTTTAACACGTCTTCACCCGCCTGCAATGCTTTTTGAGCATTTTCTTTATTAATATATTCTTGCAACGTGTTTTTGACACTTTCGTAATAGGTAGCTACATCTGATTCTGTTTGAATTTTACTTTCTCCTGATAAGAGCTGTTGTTGCTCTTGTGGAGTTAATGTATCTGCCTCTTGGGAATTTTGATTTACTTGATCGTCTATCTCTTGCGTCTTCTCACTCACACCTGACTGTGATACCTTTGCTTCATCACTTTTTGAACCACATCCAGTAATACATAGAGTTACTCCTAAAAATAAACTCAATCCTACCTTTTTTATATCTAATTTTTTTACCATAACACCATCTCCATTAGTACCATTATTCTATGCAAATACACAGTTTTTGTCAAATTCACGAAACTATCCTTCTTTTTTCCATATAATAAACTAGGTGATATATGTGGCAATTATAAAAACAAACAGTAAAGAACGCGATTTACTTGCAAGATTAATGCGCGCAGAAGCAGTGGGAGAAGGAGATCTCGGCATGCTAATGGTTGGTAACGTCGTTGTAAATAGAGGCATTTCTAATTGCTTAACATTTAAAAACGTTCGTACGATATCCGAAGTCGCCTATCAAAATCCTGGTGGGTATTCTTAATTGGTACACTTATAAATTGGAAATTTTTTCCAGTAGAAAACTAGCTCCCAAAATGCTATAATGAAAATAGGGAGTTGGAAAATAATGGAAAATATAAGCTCATCAATTGTTGAGTTAGTTGTAGTGGAAGATGAACTATATTTTTTAAACAAAGAGTGTGATCTTATTGATAAATACATGATGCATAATGATATTGATTATAAAATATATAAATTCACATCAGTTAACTCCAAGATATACGATTTAATAAAAAATAATAAAAGAAAAATATTCCTTTTGGATATTCATGTTGGATATGATTCTGGAATAGATCTCGCACGCGATATACGTGATTATGACTACAATAGCATAATCATTTTTTTGACTGGCCATGAAGAATATAAAAACGCTATTATCAGTGATGATATTATGTGTTTAACGTATATCGACAAATTTGACAGATTAAAAGAAAACCTATATCGGTCCCTCTCAAAGGCATTAAATATTATTCAAGAAAATAGTGTATTACAATTCAAATCGAAAGGAATTACATATACATTACAATTGGATGAAATATTATATATAGAAAAAGAAAAGAGTCAAAAATATTGCTCAGTACATATTGCTCAGGGAAAAGCACCAATTTATCAATCGATAAAGGATATAAATAAACAATTAAATAGTAATTTTGAGCCATATGGTAGATCGTTAATCATAAACAGAAAGCACATCAAAATGAAATCAAAGGGAAAGATTGTTTTAAATAATGGAGAAGAACTCGATATACCGGTTAGCTTATAGCACGGTGCTTTATATCACTTCTATTTTTTTGCAAAATGTAGCACGCATATATTGATTATTGTCGAAAAAAATTATATAATTTTAGTTATGAGATACATCCGATAGTTAGGTGTTTCCTCCACATAACTTTTATAATAAGCTATGCAAGGAGGTGGTCCACATGAATAAACCTTTTATAATATATAAGGAGATTTATGGAGTTTTTAGTAGCTTTGATAGTAATCTTGGCATTACTTCAAAAGTTTTTAAACGATGGGCAATAAAAAAGACACCTAACTCAACTAAGAGTTATGGTGCCTACCCTAATTTGTGGAGATGACACCTAACAAGCCATATCAGGTGTATCTCTTTTTTATTATAGTTAAAAATAACTATAATATACTAAAGTGAAATGATAATAAATGATAATATATGTTAATAATTATCAATATTATTATATAATTTATATATTATTTTTGCAACAACTTTTAATTGATAAATGTAAACAAATTATATAATATGAGAAATATTATACATTTTTTTTAATATATGTCAAATTATTATATGTTATATATAATTTTAATTATGTTAACTTGTATTTATACATAATATCTATTTATTAAAAATTAAATTTATAGTTATATAAAAATTAGACCACAAAAAAAGAACCAGTCCGAAGACTGGTTTTAAAATACTATTTAATAACCGCTCCCGTAGACGAATCTACGTAAATTTGCACTCTTCCATAATCTCTTGTATCTATGATTGCTACATTTGATTGTGGCATTGAAACAATTGCATAATTCAATCCTCCAAATTTTGACGGAAATAAGAATCCCTTTTCGTTTCCTACCACCGGAGCTTTATCGAGTGGATATACTCTCCACTTATCTGCTGTTGCCGGTAGATGTAGTGTCTTAACTGTTGAACTTTCAACAGGGACATCCTTTAAATACTTCCATTTACCATATAATCCTTTTAAAATATTAGTTCCATCCATGAAAAAAGTATCGTCTGCATAAGCTTCCGTGTTAAAATTGTAAATTCCATATCCATTCTTTTTCCATGATGTATTGGCAGATTGAGAAATTTCGATATGGCAATGAACTCCTGTCGCATTTCCCTTTGTTCCCATATTACCAAGCTGTTCACCTTGTTTTAATTTCATTCCAACATATGCATTGAATGAGTCATCGTGAACCGTCATGAATGTAACAATCCCAACATAGCCATTAGCACATCTTACTTTTTCAGTAGATTGCCACATTGCTTGTCCACTAGACGGATATACCCATTTACATACTACATCACAAGGAGCGTAGTAAGCTTCCCTCTTACCTGCTGTTCCAGAAGCAACGTCAATAGCCTTTGTCCCTTTATGTGTTCCTACATTTTCTACTTGCGTAATCCAAAAGTTTTCAAATGGGCACAAGAAATCTTGGATCCCATTTCTCCTACTCGTTTGTCCTTTTTTCATTTTACTCACTCTCCTTTTTATAATTAGCACTAGAAATCATTAAAATTGCTCCTAATAAAGTGTCTACTGCCATAATGGTTCCTGAAATTTCCTCAGGAAATGGCAAATTCCACAAACTTGCCACCGTTACATAAAATGTAGCGATTGCCGGTAAAACTATCTGTGCAATCCACTTTAAAACATCATAAGTTTTATTTTTCATATTTTCTACCTTCTTTCTATAATTTTATCTAACTTTTCGTCATGTCTATCCATTGACTTTTGTAATAAATCAAGACTCTTTGAAATATTTATAGATGTATCTTTGATTACATCCAATGTACTTTTCATTTCCTTTTTATTTGTAAACCAATCCCACAGAAATAACGCAACGATTACAATGGAAACGCCATAATTAGCTATTATCTTTACAAACTCTTCCATGTTCTTCCTCCAATCGTTGAATTCTCTCCTCTACTTGTTTCCACCGTTCATTTCCACTTTCTTTTCGAGAATTGTAATCAATATATGAATAAATTGTATAAATTAGTTCAACAATCAAAATAAACAATATTGCGATCCATAAAATTGGAATATATTTATTCTGTTTCATTTTCATCACCTGCGATTGCAGTTGCTAGATAGTCTGATTTTATATAAATAACGGTGCATGTTATCGTATTGCTTAATGTTTGACTGTAGTTATTTCTCACAACAGCAAAAATTTTATTACCTTGATACAACGAATATGTTATTTGCCATTGATCCCCATACCCACTTTCTTTTGAAATAACACCTAAATAAGTATATCCTTCCGGTTCATCGAGCCAACCTACTTGAAATGAGGCAGTTGTATTCCCTGCAATATCTATTGGTACAGATAGAGTTTTAAATTTAAATAATGTTTTTAAATTTGTTTCTTCTTCCTCTATACGTCCAACAACTTCATTGATAGCGTTAACAGTATTACTTTTATCTGATGTTTGCAATTGAGAAATATCACCAACGGACTCTAGTGTCGTAGGTTTATCTGTCAAATCAGTATAACTTCCTGAAAAGTCACTTTTATTGTTCCAATTAGTTATATTTTCTTGTGTGATCCTTTTAACATGATTGGGCACGGTTGGATCTGATTCTTCAGTTAAATAGTTTCCTCTAGGTTGAATATTCAAATCATCTAATGTTTTATTTCCTAACAGTTGTACATTGTTAATAGATGGAAGGTTTTGAAAATCGTTGTAATTCGTAGTATCAGTAAATTTAGCTCCGTTTGGCACATCTTCATTAACTGTGTGTCCGTTGACTCTTTCTGCATTATCTACAATTCCATTGTTGTTGCTATCATATATGTTTTTTAGCATATCCCCAGATCCCTGTCCATCTGAACCATTGTATATACTAAATTCGCCCACCTCTGTGCTCGCTTGATCGTTTAAGTAACAACCATATGTATCTGTCGTTCCAGGTAATCCAGTTCCTGCTTTTTTCTCAACTTTTACAATTGAATAACCTGGATCTCCTTTTATACCTGGAACCCCCTGTGTACCTTGCTCTCCAGCATCTCCTTTCGGCAAAACTAAATTCAAAATTTGATTTGGTACTTCTCCTGTAATTGATGCCGATGGAGTGGTTCCAGAAATGACGGAACCTATTGTCAAAGTATTTGCTGGCCCCGTATCTCCTTTTGGACCAGTCTTTCCAGGCTCTCCCTTTGGTCCAGGAATACCTTGTAATCCTCTTGTTCCCCCAGGGAGTTCAATTTCTATTGTCGGAGTTTCTATTTCCATGATTTAACACCTCTTTTCAACGTCAAACTAGCAGACGGATTGTTAGGAATTAGCGTATCAACTGTTCCATCTTTTCGAACTGACTTAATATCATATATATAATTTCCTGGTTCAAGATCAAGTGTATCTTTTGGTTCTATAACAATATCAACGATTCCGTTACGAAATTCTGTGATTTCCTTATTTAACACAACGTCTCCAGTTTTCTTTTTTTTGACAGTAAAATAGATTTTATCTCCTTCTGATAAATATGTTTCCTTGTTAATTTTAGGTTTTAAAGAAAAAGAACCCGTGTCTCCGATCACGAGTTCTAAATTCATTGTACTTTTTTCTATATATATCATATTTCACCTACTTTTCTTTACTTTTTTTATAAATTTTATCTGCATAAAAATCATATAAAGCTCCACCATTTTTAGTGTATTCGTAAGCCTTTTTATAATTTTTTGAAATTGGTTGTTTTAAGGATTTCGCTTTAGCATAGTTATATGCATAGTCAACAATTGATTTAATTGCCTCTGTTTTATAAGAATCATCCATTTTCCTGTATTCATCAGTTTTAGCTAGTTCCTTTATATTTTTTTCAACAATCTGACCACTAATTTTTTGAAACTCACTTCTTTCTTTAGAGTCTAAAGTTTTTGATTTTCCACCAGACACAATAGAATACGGAGCAACTCTTGGCATAATTGTTTTATCTCCAGTTTTTTGATATATCTTATATATTTCTTTTGCACTATCGCTTACTTTTCCTTTGTTAGTGTTCGCCGGATTCAAAAATACGTTAAAAAGATTGGCATCTCCACCATATTTTTTTATTACTCTTCCTAAGCTATCACGTGATGGTGCTAAACCAGTACTCAATACAGGAATTTTACTTTTAACTTTATTTTTAGCTGTTTTTAAATTATCACTTTTTTCAAACGATGTCCTTTGAGTAGTATCTATCATGTCATTAACTTGTTTTACAAGAGTAGGTACTGCTCGAGAAGGGAGATCTAATACCTGTTGTATTATCCCGTTTGGAATACTTTGATAATCAGAAAATACATTTTCGATACTTTCCATAAAAGATTGTTGTAAGAGTAAATTTGCTCCGACATCAGCAGTACTAAGGATCTTATTCAATATTCCTGCTTCTTCATCTTTCTTTTGCAAATCTGCCATCATAGCAAATGGAGTTGCAACAGGCTGAGCCCAATCGTAAGTAAACGTTTTATTTCCTATTTTAATTGAATATGGTTGAATACCTAATGTATTTCTCATAAAATCAGAAACATCTTTATCTTCGTCATTTGCGCCTGTAGTTATTCCCTCTTTTGCAAGTATATACCCAATAATATAGAGGAGACTTCCAGCTGTCGCTTTTCCTAGATTTTGAACAAACTTATGTTGCATCTGTGGAGTAAACTGATTCGTTTCAATTGCATTTTTTAGTTTTTGACCATCTATTAACGTGGTAACTAAACCCGCAGGAGAATAATCTATAAGTGCTTTAGTTAAGTTTGCAGGAGTCTTAGCAAAAGGGATGAGAACATCACCTAATCCATATTTCATTCCAAAATTCAATCCTCTTCTAGTATTTAATACAAACTTTGTATATGCATTATTATCTTGCCACGTTTTCTGCAAGGCCTCTGTAGTTGCAATATCAATCATATCTTGAGTGACTTTATCAGTGTTATTTAAAATTTTCTGATTATTGATTGAATTTATAAATGTTGCTTCATAAAAAGGTCTGTCACCAGCATCTAACATAAAACTTAATATCTTATCTGTTCTATTTAACGCTCTTCCTACTTTTGTTTTATCAGTAAACGACTTACCTTCTCCAATTTCAAATCTATTCCCTTGCATATTTCTAGTATTGATATCTAGTTTAAAATCATTCCAACTTTCATAAAGGCCTTTTTTAAATCCTTTTGCAAAATTTTTCACATTAGGAGCACCTGTTGTTCTAACTCCTGTCTTCTTAGCAATTTGTTTATCCATAAGCGCCGAAAATGTATCACTTATAGCATTTACTGGAGTAATTACTGCATTTCCCATTATATTTCTAATCTGTGTCTTTGCATTAAAAAGCATGGAAATTCGCATCCATGCTTTAATACCAGCACCACGGGTAGGTGGTAATTTATTAGAAATTAAACTTTGAATCTGCGCTAATTTAACTTTTTTCTCGTATCCATCAGGTAATTCGGATGCCTCTTTTATATTATTCACGATATATGCTGTCTCATCAGGTGTAAGTGTAAATTTATCTCGATTTTTTTCAATCCATTGCTTTGTTTTATTTTTCACCATATGGTCGTAGGCTTCATCCAATTCACTTTGGGCATATTTGACCATTCCCTCAGGTGTTAATCTCGACATAATATTATATGCTTGTATTGCTTGTCCAGACTCCGTACCCATTTGTCTCATAACTTTGGCAACTTGTACCATTGAATCATAATCTCCAGCATCCTGATACTGCTTTAATAAGATCCATCCTTCTGCCACATCTGTAGCAGTTGGTTTTTTCTTTAATTTCCCATCCTTATCATAGCTATTTCGTGAGATCCAATTTAATGTTTCGCCACTTCCACCATCATTTAATCTACTATATGCTTCGTCTAAACTTTGTTTATTAGTGATTCCTTTATAGTATGAAATATCATCTTCTGTTGATAGTTTCATTCTATTTTCTTCTGTAAGCATTTTTGTTTTTTCAGCAATGTTTTTAGTGAATTTAGATTGTTTGTCACCTTTTTGTACTGGTACATTTGGTAGTTTTGGTGTAGTACTTGCATCTTCTTTTGTTAAATTAGCAATTTCTGTTGGATTTAATGTTTGATTCGTCTTTACTTGAGACAAGGTATGTCCAGTACCTTCATTTTTAAAATTTTTATCTACGAAGTTTTGCCATTTATTATTACTTTGTGAATATCTTATATCTTCGGTATTTGTTGGGTTAAGATTATCTACACTTTTTAATTGATTACTCTCAAAGGCAATAACCATATCTTCTGCTTTGTTATCATCATTTATTATAAGTCCATCTTTCCCAGTAATTTCTCTTATTTCCTTAGCATAATCAGCCCAATTCCCGCTATTTGTCATATCCCATAGTAAATCTAAATCATTATCATACATACTATATTCTTCTATGTATCCACTTTCTCCATCATTTATTTTTTTATACAATTCATTATATTCATCAAAAGAAATTGTTTTTTTCGTACTACTTATAGGATTTTTAATATTAACATATAATTCTTTGATATTATTACCATACATACTTGCTATATCTTTATATTTTGTAAGATAAATTCCTTTACCCCATTTACTGTTGTTGCTTAACTTATTCTTATCATAAACATTAAAATTGTCAGAACCATTATAATATGTAATTAAATTCCCATTATTATTTCTTACTTTACTGTCTTTGAAAAATTCTTGTTGTCCTTTTGATAATGTTCTTCCTTGATTATCAGTATTAAATAAAGAATATTTAGTACTTTGACTATCATCACTTACAAGATAATTTGAAACATCCAAAGATTCCTTTCCGTTAAGATGTATTTTAACGTCAGCGTTATCAGAAAATATATCATCTAATAAAAGCTTTTCAACAGGTATTTTGAATTTCAGTTTTACTTGTCCTCTACCCGATGCTTGCTGCGCTTCTTTTGAAGTAGAAAAAAACACGTCTCGTTCTTTGGAAATCATTTTTCCAGATTGTTGTATCTTTTTAGCGTTTTCCTCGCTTGTTTGATGATAGACTGTAACATAACCGTTTTTGTCAACTTCTGCATTAACATCTTTTAATTCTTGTATTAAATCTTGAGCATCTAATAATTCATTTCCACTTACTCTATCTTCTAATGTCAGTGTTTTATTTTTATCAAAAGAAAAAGAACTATTATCTAGTTCTTTATTATCTAGTTCTTTTGTATTTTTTTCTCCAATTTGCATAGAATATTTAGTAGATATACCCGATTTGACATTTTGATTAGAATTTGGTATATTATTTCCAGAAAAGGAACTGCTGACTGGTTTACCAGTCGTAATAGATAAACTTGTTTTATCTAGGGCAGCTCCTTTTTTTTCTGTAAATTTATCTAAATCATAGGCAAAATTACTGTTGTTATCTTTTCTGACAACTAATCTAGCGGTATAGTATTTGTAGTCCATAACATTACCATATGAATCTTTTATCGGGTATGCTAAATTAACATCATAATAATCATATCCCTGTTTTCCTCTTTTAGAATTTTTATAATTTGGTTCGGATGAATTTATTTTAGCTAGTTCGATTACCTCACCATAATTTCCAGCAATTCTTTTTTTTAATTTTGCATTTCTATAATTATTATAACCATCATTTAAATATTTCTTTATATCTTTGTTTGATATAATTATCTCATTATTATTACTATTATTAACATATGTTATTCCTAACATTTTCTTTAAAGTTTTTTCTGCCATCTTATTAGACGGTCTACTTCCATTAATATCATCTGAAACGACAACATCTTCTCCTGAAGTTAATTTACCTTTTGAAAAAAACATATCATTGTCCAAAACATCAACATTATTCTTATTAAATTCACTTCTATAAGCACTATCAAACTTATTTTTTACATCTTTCCAAAACAATTTTTCGCTTTTATAACCTGTTAGTTTATTTAATTTGTTAAGTTTATCTACTACCCAATTATATACACTTTTAGCAACGGATGGTTTTTCTACAGTTAACGAATTAACGAATTCTTGATTTCCTAATTTCTTTCCAAGAATACTTGCTACTGCTTCTTCATCGATAAATGCATTAAATTTATCACTATTAGGATCATATTTATTAGAATATAATTGTTCTAATGATTTTCTAGCTTCATTATACCCTTCTTTTGTTTTAGCAAAGTCTAACAATTCGTCTTTTATCTTTTGCCCATTTTTAGAATTAGATATATCATGGTATAATTCATGAACAGCGACATTCTCTAATAAATCATTTGTTTTAGCTTTTGGATTGAATACAACTTCTCTACTTCCATCTTTATTGAGCTGCCAAAACGCATTTTCATTATTATTAGTAAATTTACTAGCATCAAACCTTGATATAATTCCTCTATTAGAAAGGGTTTTATCGATATTTTGAATAGTCTCATTATTTATGTCGATGTTATAACTTTGAGCAGATTGTTTTAAGTTTAGATTATCTATTTGATTATTTATGATATTACTTGCATTATTCAAAGATACGTTATTTTGTACCGGATTTAATGTTTTTTCATTCATGAAGATATTTTGAACATTTTTCGATTCACTATTTCTTTTAGAATTAACTTGTTCTTTTATAGCTTGATTCATATTGTAAAAATTAGCTGGTCCGTCTAAAACTAATCCTGTTGCTGCTCCCATTACAAATGCATCTTTTACCTGATTCCAATCAATTTTTTCTCCCTCTGAATAAGTAGCATTTTTTAAAAGTGGATTGATCGCTTCTGTAATACCTTCTTCGAGTCCTTCTCCTGCTGCTTTATACCCTATTCTTGCTGTTTCTCTTGCAATTTTATTCGAAATTTTTCCTAGTCCTGCTTCCGCTATATTATCTAGCCCTACATTACTAATTTTAGAAACTCCAGGAATACCTGATGTTAAATATTCAGTTGCTGTTTCTACTGCAGCGCTCCCTAAACCGTATAAATTAGCTTCCTTTCGATTAGCTCCTTCGTTGTATGCTTCATCAATTGCCGAACCATATGAATTTAATCCCATCAATCCAGAAGCTCCAACCGTTCCTGCTCCTACGTTACCAGTTAATATTGCAGGCAACATATTCCCTATACCTTCCATAAGTTGACCAGAAAAATTATCACTTTTAATAAGTGACTTTGAATCTAATTCTTCCTGTACGGTTTTACCATTAGATAG
Organism: uncultured Mycoplasmatota bacterium; assembly: GCA_937944975.1. Taxonomy (GTDB): domain Bacteria; phylum Bacillota_I; class Bacilli_A; order RF39; family UBA660; genus Fimihabitans. The sequence continues at coordinate 20,188 of CALEBF010000016.1, forward strand.
CTTTTTATTATATCCCAATTTATCAAGTGCACGATTTTTTGCACTATCAGAAATTACTTCTTGCGCAATTTGTTGTCTTCGCTCAATGGTATCTTTATCCCCAAACAAATACATAAAAGGGTTATATTTTGATGAACCAAGTTGTAACCCCGCATCAATTACACTTTCAGTGAAGTCGAGCGGTCCTTTAGCCAGCTGAATCAGCCCATTATTGATTGTAGCAAAAAGATTTTCTTCTGATTTTTTTTTATTCTTTTTATTATTAGATTTATATTCTAATCGAACTGTATCTTCCTTTTGTAATGGTTCTTTATAATGCGTAATATCATTTTTTAATAATGTTTTATCGCCAATCTGTGGTTTCCGCTGTTGATTGTTTGAATCGTATAACATTGTTTTAACATTATTTTTTTTCATCTGGTTATTTTTTTCTTTTTTTTGTTTATCATTTGTTTCACTAACATCTTTGCCTACAATTAACTTATTTCTATCGTTCTTCTTATCAATGTTGTTGCCATTGTTGGTTATGGGCTTGATTGTTGTTTTTCCATCTCTAATATCTTTTAAATTTATAGTCTGATTGGTAGTTATTGTTTGTTGTGGTGTTGGAGAATTTATTTCTTCTTCATCTTTTCTTCTTACTTTATATCCTCGTTTTACTTCTGCAAGACTAATTGGCATAAGCATCTCCTCCTACATTTTTATATATTGATTTTGTGATCCATCCCAAATATAGTAATTTTTTCCATACTTCCAAACTGTTTGATTGTCTAGGTTTGCACCAGTCGCTCCTACAAGAGAACCTGCGCCGTACATTTCAGCCACTGTTTTTCCACTAGATTTTAAATATTTTACATTTCCGTTTGAATCTTTACCTAAATTATTAGGTTGATAACTAATTCCGTAGGCATCCTTAGTTCCAAACGTACCATATTTAACATCAGAATTTAAATCGCCTTGATAATAAGGTGTGTTAACTTCATATTTTTTAGAACTTGACCGTGATGAGCTAGATCTACTTCTAGAAGCACTCAATTGTGCTCTTTGCAAAGCTAAATTTGCATTGAATTGTCGCACACTCTCTTGATATTCTTTTTCTGCTTGCTGACGCTCCCAAGCCTTTTGCCTTTCATTTAATAAATTTGTAATATAATCTGCTTCTATCTGAGCATTAGCGCTCGCTAAGCCACTTTCATATGCATTATTAACATCAGTTTTTCTTCGATTGATATCAGCAATCGCTGCAGCTTCTTCTGTATTAAGTTCATTTAAATTACGCTGTAAAGTTGCTTGTCTACTCATTTCGTATTGAGCTCCTATTCCGCTATTAGAACGACCGCTGTTAGCTAAGTATTCTGCGAAATTCTTTGAGGCTAATTGATTTTGTACATTAGCGGTGTCTTTTTTCTTATAGTACGTTGGCTTAATCGTTGCTTCTTCTGCATTTAAATTTGATAAAGATTGATTTTGTTGATTTTTCAAATCTTCCATCGCTTTTTTTTGTTGTTGCTCTTTTAATCTTTGTAAATCAGCTTCGTAATTATAATCCATTATTTACCTCCGTTCCACTTTCCGTTTTTATATATATTTACAGTTGCAATATTCCATTTACTATCTTTATAAACAAAAAAAATAGCATTATTCCATTTGCTATTTTTATAAATCTTTGCAATTCCCTTATGAGTTGCTATTCCATTTTGATCATTGAAGCCTACTAAAGTTCCGAAATTTCCATCAGCGTATGTAATTGTTCTTAAAACATAATCATTTCGCTTATACAATCGAATTATTTCATCCTGTGTAAATGAAACATTATAATGACTAACTTGTCCTATATTTCTAGCAATCTGGGCACCGTCATTCCATCTGTATTCAATCCTCAACCAAAAATTTCCAGGGTTATTAAAAGACAGATCATGTGTTGTATTTATCCCATCAACTGTTATGTTTGGAGAAGAAATACAATTTGCTGTTCTAGGAATATCAGGCAAGGTAATTTCACCACCACAAGTTCCGTTAAATACATATGTTGTTCGAATTTCTCCGTCAATATATATTTTCCCTTTCCCGTTGTTGTCATGAGGTACATTTATAGTTATTTCACGAACTACATTATCGCCTCTATAATAGGTCTTTCCCAAAGTAAAATTATCGTTATATATTCTAGCATTACCACGATCCCAAGTCACATGACCAGTTGTTACTGTAATTACTGCTTGTAACTTTATCGTAGAATAGTTTCCGGCAATATTTTGAGATAACAATTCACATAACAACCTATAACTACCTAATGAAAAATTAACTCTAGCAAATTCTTGCATAAATCACCTAATACAACAAAAAAACATCATCTTCCTGCATACCGGATTCCGGAAGAGATGTTCCTCTTTTTATATGTAAATTTTCTAATGCTACCAAATAATTATCAAATTCATTATTGCATTTTCTTGAGTCAGTTAATCGTGGATCATTTTCGGTGATAGTTTCATCGCTAAATTTTGAATCTAATTCTTGTATTAGTGAATTATTGATATAATCTTTAATATCATTACCAGCTTGATCAAATTTTTCTTTTAATTTTGCGGCGGTCAAGCCATCTGCCGTATTCGGCCTGTCACTCAATCCTTGTATATGATTTAAATTTTTTGTAAGTTTTGTTATTGCCATAAACAGTTCCTCCTTTACTTACTCTCTCCACCATATTCTACTTTTAACGATAATGCTAAAATAGTAGCATCCGTATCGTCATTATTTTCAATAACAATTTTTAAATTAGTAAACTTCTTAGCTTTCATTTTAAGTCTAAATGGTTGAGGGTTGTTAGAAACTTGAAAAGAAAAATCAGAAAAATCAACATCATCTAAAAGTGTCAATTTATAAGATATCTTCTTTTTTGTCATTAGCTCATTTCTGTTTGTGATATATCCTATTTCTGCACTTGAATATGCCTGTGGTTGCATTAAAACCCATAGTTTATTCATTGTTTTTCGCAAATACGGGGCTTTAAAATCACTAAAATTCATTTCCCAATGTGCTTTAATTGTTGCACCATTAAAGGTTTGATATTCCTCTCCAAATTTCATAAGTTCCCCTGTTTCCGTAATCATAAAAATGGTATCATCTAAGACAAAAAATTGTCGTATTTCGTGATTTAGCACGGAATAAGAGAAAGTATCATTATAATAGTTATAAATGTATACTTTGTTCTCTAAAGCTACCCATAATTGATTTTTAGATTGAAAATCAGCTGTTTTACATGTTGATAAATTGTAATTGATTAAGTCAAGTTTAATTCTTTGAGATATATCTTTCATATTTCTTTCGTCGCGAACATTGGTAGACTTCCACCTTATAATTGAGTCTTTATCTATAGTAACTGGATCATTATCTATTACTTGTCCTTGATTGAAAGCAACACTTCCATGAACTTCATTTAAAGGAAATGTTTCAGGTGATAATGTTGTTTGTCCTTCTATATCAAGAGTACTAAGAGCAATATAGTAGGCATCTGGTTTATCGGTAGTAACCAACAATCTATCATAATGCCTTCTTAAATCCGTCACTGCAAAATTTGTAGCACCAATATCAATTTGGTTGACTCCTGGAAAATATTCAACGCTTGGTACTAAATCCGCAACTGAACTATAACGTATTCTATTTTGTTCATCCTTGTTTCCATACAAAAAAACACGGGTATCTACTCCACCGCCAAATAAAATGGATGCTCGCATGTTTTCTATAAAATGTCTATCATTATTTTCTGCAGTCCAATAAATATCTACATTATCCATCGCTTCACTAGGAGCGTCAGTAAAAGTTACTGTCCCTTTTGTTAAATCAATAGTATATTTCGTTGTTTCCAATTCTTGTGTATTAACAGTAACCTTGTCTACAGATGTAATCCCTTTTTCTAACAATTGATATGTTTTCGATTCCCCATCTCCGTTAAAGGTCATATGTTTTTTCCCGGTTAAAAGGTTAATTTGCTCATATAATGTTCCTGATCCGTCTGGCTTAGTAGAAATCATAACCTTAGGGACGTAACCTTCCACATCTTTAAATGTAGACCCATCCCAACATTTATACTCGTGGCCATTCAGCACATAAACTTTGCCACCGAAAGAGAAGAAATTAGTAACGTCATCTGTCAATGTTCCTAAGTCATTAAAATTCAATGTAGGCCATATTTCTTCATTCAGCAAGTCTTCTTTCTCTACCGAATATAAGTGTCCTCCAGTAGCAATCAAAACGTAATCTACGCCATTCATATTAGTTTCATATATTCCTTGTGGAACATCTGTGAATTTTTTTACTTCTTTGTACCCATACATTTTTCGTAATTTATAATCATCTGTGATGTAAAAATTGATCATATTACCGCTCTCTCCATCTTTTATTTGATGGTCTCCGGTATCTGATAAGTTCAATCCCAAAAACTTAGTAATAGATATCGGATTAAGTGTTTCTGTTGTAGTTATATTTGCCATTTACATCACCCAATCTAATAATTTAAATTTGAACCATAAACATCTTGCTTTTTTGTTATTTTCGCTGGAGTAGGGACTAAATATGTATTTCTCATTTCTTCATATCGTTGTTGAAAAAAGTTAGCAAGTGCTTTGTTCTCATGCAACATCAAATGAGCTGCTAAACCGTTTGTCAACAAAGTATTTGCTTTTATGTCGTCGACTTGTACTGTTTGCTCTAAATCCTCTATTTTCACGGGTTTTATTTGTTCATCAAAAGCACGATATCTATTTTCAATGCCAATAATTTCATTTTGTAATAAAGTTAGAATGTGTGGAGCCTTTGCTCTATATTCTCCTGTGGTAGTAGCATCTAATTCTCCAGATTCAAGCATCTCATCAATCATCGCCATCGTCATAATGAAAATTTCTTCGCCTGTCATGTTTATCATCTCCTTATATAAAAAGCTAATAGCTTAGCTTCTTATATCAAGAGACCATAAGTCTCTCAATTATTAAAGTTCCTCTTCCTATTCTTCACCAGTTGAAACTGCAGTATTTTGATAAGCATAGATTCCTGTTTTCTTAGCATCTAACACAAACGCATCATAGCGAACACGTCCTTCTACAAGGTTTCCATTGATTCCTGGAGGACAATTATGGATCTTATAATCTTGTAATTTATCTGGTGAAACTGTTACACTTGGATGCGTAATAAAGAATGCACATCCTTCTGGAAGATATCCATCAGGTAATTTAATGATTTTAACACCATCAATTTCACCAACTTGTCCATTGAAGGCAACCTTTTGACCTAAATCACTGTTTTTAATAAAACTTGGATCTAATTTTAAAAGTTTATATGTTGATGCACTAATACCTGCAACACGTCCGGCAACCGGTACATTTTGGTTATCAAGATATGCTTGTCCATCTAAAAACGCCTCATAGGCAGTCGTTTTAGTTAATTTAGTTGGCGTAGTATTTGTTCCTCCTGCTTTTACACCTGCAGTTACAATTGTAGCCACGCGATATTTATCCTTCGTTGGAACAATTACTTCATCAATTTCACGTGCTAATGCTTTACCAGCACCTTTTACATTATACTGATCCTGATTGTTTCCTTTATCAATAGTGAACGTAAATGCTTTATCTTGACTTACCTTCATTTCTTGGATAGTATCCTCTAATTCAGTAGGAGTACCATAACGACTCGTCCCTGATCTTGTATAATCATTCAATGGAACAGTAGGAATACTATACACCTTAACTGTTGAAACACCCGTCCAATCATAATCACGATTGATGAATGCTTCTGTTAGAGATTTTTGTTTAAATCTTTCTACAACTTTCTTATCATATTTTTCCGCTAAGTTAATAGCCATTTTTCATCATCCTTTCTTTTATACCGAATTGAAACCTTCTAAGAATGGATCAGAACCTTCTTGTTCAGTAGCTCCTGTATCGGTCACTGAACCAACACTTTTTTGTTCATTCTTCTGATTATTCTTAAAGATTTCCAACTGCTTTTTGTATTCAGAATTTTGGTATTCTAAATAAGCCTGTTTTAAAGAAGATTTTTGTGCATTTAAAAAGACATCCTTTGGAATGTCTTCTGCCTTTACATCAGGAAATGCCTCTAAAAATTCCATAAATTCTTTGTCTTTAGCTTCTTCTGATGCACGTTTTTTCTTTTCTTCTTCTAATTTGTTTTTTTCTTCTTGAAGTTGTTTTCTTAATTGTGAGGTAGCAACAACTTCTTTCGCAACTTCTTCAGGTACACCACTCTCAACCATCTCATCAATTTGTTGTTGTTGACGAATTTGTTCCTGTTCTTGTTCATATTTTTCAACAGACTCCATATACTCGTCCACCGTCATGCCTAAATCACTTGCTTTTTTACTTACATAAGAAAATACTTTGCTATTTTCCAATGCTTTCTTTTGCTCTACTAATTTGTCATAATTAAGTCCTTTTTGAAAATTAGTAATAACTTCGTCCATACTTTCTACTTGGACATGTTCTTTGTTATACTTTGCCTTTTCACTAATTTCTTTTAGGAAAGGTGCATAGTCAATTTCTTGTTCAGAAGTTTCCTCTTTTTCGGTTGGTTTTCCGTTTTCTGATTCTTCTTCTTTTTCTGCATTTGCATTTTCTGATATTACCTCATTATCAATTTCTGCAAATGGACTTTCGTCGATACTCGTTTCAGTAGTTTCTGGTTGTTCTACTTCAACTTTTTCTTCTTCATTCATTCTTATTCCTCCTTGCCTATGGTTGGGCATATTGTGCTTTATAAGCACTGTACCGATAACGTCTCAAATTTTTTCGTTACCAGTACACTACCTATAGAGTAGTGTATTAAAAAAAGGCTACTTTAAAGCCTCGTTAATATCTTTTAAAGATTCTTTAACTTCTAATTCACGTTCTTTTAATTTTTCTTTTGCTTTTTTCAATCTTTTTTCATCTTTAAAAATTTTTTGATAATTCATGAGTGTTCTAACATCTTCTTCTGCTTTCCACTCTTGTTCTTCTTTACTTACTTCTATTTTTTTCATGACATTTCTCCTCCTTCTGGCATGATTTCTGGCATCATTTGAGCCTCCGGTTGCATTGGAACTGGTTCTGATTGATTATTATCAAATGCTCCCATCATAGATAAAATTTCCTTCTCCATTTGTTCAGGTTCTAATTGTTGTAATTGTTGCTGCAACATAGGATCCAATCCCTGCATGAATTTATCCATTAAAGAATACAATGCCTGTTTTTCCCAGTCGCCTTGTTCTAATGATTGAATCAACTCTTGTTTTTTTGGAATGATTTCATCAGGAATTCGTTTTAAATAATCAATAAATTCGATTCTTCCTGCATTTAATAAATTATCTAATGTTTGAAGCGATGCGATTTCACTAAAGTATGAGGCACTTCCTACATCTGCCTTAATGTGAAGCCACATTCCTTTTAGCTCTCCAAAATCAAATTCTTCTACCGTTCTATTATCTTCTTCGGAAATAACAACTGGTCTAATTCCATAGTCCGTAGCAATCATGTCTAATATAATTCTTCCACAATCTTCTATAAGTTCATATAAATTAGCTCTGACGTTTTCTAAAGGCACAGCATTAGATTTTTGAACGGCAATTATGGCAGTAGCATTATCCATTGTTATGTTTCCTAGTGAAGCATCACCTACGCCCAAAGTATCCTTTGTGTATTGCATCGCAAGTTCTATGGCATTGATGATCTGACCACTCATACTAGCTGGTTCCAAGTATCCAGCAATATTACGAATGCTTGAATTTCCTACGTTGTTGATTGGGATTGCAGCACCGATTTCATTGGTCCAATTCTCGACTTTAGTAGCATCATAAACTGCTGTGGGGAAAGCGGTGAGCATTAAATGATAAATGACCATTGCAAACATTTTGTTTATAGCAATTTGATTTGGAATAATGCCTGTTGTTTCAGCTCTACCATGATAACTGCCTTTCATTCCATCCCAGTTATTAAATGCGATTGGATAATAGTCATATCCTGTTTCTTTTTCTTTATATATGTACATGTTTTGAACTGATTTATTCACATATATTTTTCCATTTTTGCCACGATAGTATTTTAATATGTATAAAGCTTTCCCATATTTATCTGCTTCTAACTCTACTTTGCTATTATCTCCAGCAAGATAACTTGTCATTGTATCTTCTGTGATAGAATTTGCATTTTTTTGATCCTTTTTATTATTTCTTTTATATTCTTCTTGTAAATTCTTAACAAGATCTCGTCCGACTAATATTATATATGGTTGTTTTTCAACATTCTTAATATTAGGATTGCCAAACATCACATTCGTGCAATCAATTACTTCCGCACTGATTACTCCTTTAATATTTGGATATTTTTTATATGGCGTTTTTGTAATATCGTTGTAAAAGTGCAAACACATATCCCCAGTATCAAAACCGTCATTTAAGAGTTGCCTGCTCAAAGCATCAAAGTTAATATTTTCTAATATATTCTTTACTTCTGCATTCGCTAAATCTGTTTTGTGAATACTTGATTGCATTTGTGCGTCATTATCATCTGGCCTATATTCCATTGGTTGGATCTGAATAGCCACATTGTTAGACTTTAACGAAGCAATTTTAAATTGTTTTACACGTTTAATAATGTTAAAAACCGGTTTTGGTAATCCTTCTCCAGTAACATTTCTCCACTGATCTCCGTTGGCAAATGCAATGTTAGTATTGATAACATCATAATAATCTCGATCAGCTCCATACAAGCTTTGATTATATTTAACCCCAGCCTCGTATAATTCCCAATCTTTTGTGTTATTCATGTTTTACACCACCTAACGCAATGTCATAATCATAAGTCATTAACTCATCAAACGCTTTCTTTGTTCGCTCTAATTTTGTTTTCTCTTCGATACTCATTTTTTCTTTTTTTGGTTTTTCTTTATGTCTTTTTCCAATAAAAAAAGCAACTATTATTGTTGCTATCCATAATAATATAATAAATATCATATATTACCTCCTAATAGTTGATAAAGGATCTTGTAGCTGTATTCCCAGCTATTACCTTGACTCTCTGTCTATATTTTTTTTGTTCATATTCATATAATTCTTTTTGTTCTTCACTCATTTCAATTGCTGTTATATTCCTCAATCTGTTAACTGCTTGAGTAGTACAATCAACATCATCGTCATGCTCAGCATTCGGAAATGAAACTAGTTCAGTCTCATAATCGTATAACCACTGTTTATTTTTAGGAAAGTATACATTTCCACTTTCAAACGATGGAGATACTGCATTTGCTCTTGCAATCTTTCCACCCTCCGGATTGATTGGTATTATCCCAGAAAATTCGCGTTGTAGTACCTCCACAATCGCAGATCCATTTGCTTTGTCCTCGATCAATACAGCACTACATTTATTGTATTTATTTCGTAATTGTCTAATAACATTTAAGGTTTCGGTAAACCCAAAATGTTCTTTAACTCTGTCAATTAAATAAAAGTCAGAATTTCTCTTTCCCCATACTTGAATTGATACGAAGTCATTATCTTCTTTATCTTTAAAAGTAGCATCAACACTAATTAACATGTATGGAAGAGTTGGTAATTTTTCATAATATTTAAACCATTTTCTTTTAAATATGTTCCCATCGTCTGGAGTCGGACTGCCTTGATATAGAGCGTTCCAAGTCCTACTACCTTCTTTAGTAGTGAATGTTGATTTGAAATCTTTTAACCATTCGTTTCCTTTACCTATTTCTGGACATAAAGCCTCTCCCGGCTTTCTACCAAGTGGATCATTATTATCAGCTTCGCATTTTAAGTTAATGACTGTAACGTGTTTTTCGTTTTTTATGATTCGTCCAGCAAAATCGTCTTCGTGCCATCTTGTTTGGATAATAATGACTTTAGCACCAAACGATAGTCTTGATTTAAATGAATCATTCCACTCTGCCCAAACTCTATCGCGGTATGTTTTACTATCTGCTTCTTGTCTATTTTTAACTGGGTCATCTATGATCATTAAGTCAGCTGGTCTACCAGTGACTCCAGACAAGATACCACGAGAAATCATTCCACCGATTCCATTTGACAATTCAAATTCTGTATTATTTGCGATATTTCCTTTTTCTATATTAAAGAGTTCTCTTCCAAATTGCTCTATTTTTCTCAAATTTCTTCTTCCAAACAATTGTGCAAAATCTTCGCTATACGAAGCTTCTATAATTCGTTTGGTCGGAAATTTTCCTAAATACCAACTAGGAAGTGTTTCTGTGATTGTCATCGATTTCCCATGTTGTGGTGGGATAGACAAAACTAATATGTCAAAAGCATCTCCAGTATCTTCCTCAATAAATTCTTGTACTTTATCACAAATATAAGATACTGCCTTTCCCTTAATCCAACGTCCTTCATGAACATATTCAACATAATCGCTATACACTCTTCTACATAATTCTTTTTTTAATTCATTTCTAATGCTCATTTTTCAACAGCTCTCTGATTTCTTCTGTTGATAAATGAGATAAATCTACAATATTAACTGGATTATCTTTATCTCCACTTATTTTATGATTAGTGATATATTCTCCATCCATTTTGTTAAGCATATCCATCGCTTTCATTTTAGTATTAAGATCAGCTTCTTTACTCCCTACTAATTCTTTCTGACCATCAGGCAATGTAATTTCAACTGTTTCTAATTCTTTACCATTGATCACATCAGTTAGCCATTTTCTTCTTTCGATAGCAGTCATAATGGATTGATCTTTTATTTCTTTCATCAATTCCTTATACCTTGCCTGTATCTTGTCTGAATTAAATAGGTTACATGCTTTACTATCAATTGCTTTTGGATCGTATGTCGCGTTATAAGCTTTTTTGTATGCTGCTCGTTGGGACATTCCTTTGACCAAGTTTTGTACAAACATTTCTTGCTTTGCATTTAACATATATATCACTTCCTAAAAAAGACTGATTATTCGTCAGTCTTAAAATCTAAATTATATTCTTCAATAATTTTTTCAATTGATTGTTTGAATTGTTTTTCTAATTTATCATAATCAGTTATGTTTAGTTTTAACCATTGTAACGGATTCGTTTTTACTCCGATCAAATCATATTTAATTTGAGTTAATAAAACAGTATAATATGCTAGCAATTCATACTTACGCTCTCCTTGAAAATATTTAGTATAATTCTTATTTTGCATATCACTTAACAATGCAACTACAGTATTAGAACCATAACAATAAATTCTATTAAAAATTTCCCTTATTTGCTCTGTCGTTTTCTTATCAATGTGGTCATTTGTAGTAACTTTTGCTAACAAATCGCTCAAATCAGTTGCTAAATTTTCATTTTTACTTAAAAACTTGTCTTTTTGCATTTTTTCTAATTCTCTTTTAAATAAATTTCTATTGATGAGATAGCTTACAAACCATCCTATCGCAGTAACCCCAGACGGTATCACTATAGACCATATTCCCATTTTTATCACTCCTCACATGAAGAGTATATCAAATAAACATATTGTTATCAACAAAAAAGAACAATCTGTACTAGCATTGTTCTTAAAAAGAATAAAAGGGGAGCGTGGGTTAACACCGTGAGATTTTATTCATTTTCTCACAATACCATTTTTTCATAAAGGAGCGGACATTTTCGGACATTCGATCATTTTTTCAACTTTTTTTACTATTCTTCGTACTGTTCGCTCATCGATTCCCCATTTAATTCCTATTCTCACAGGACTATATCCTCTTATTTTCCGTTCAATATAAATCTGTTTATCTCTATCACCTAATTCCTTATAAATGGCTTCTAATTCAGTGATAATAGGGTTATACGATAACAATTCGTCATTTAATAATTCAATTTCTTTTTCTAACTCTACCTTCTGATGCAAAAGATCAGCTAAATCTTTTCTCTTTGATCTACCTTCGACTATTTCTGATCTTATATCAGTTGCCTTTAGTCCTTCCATTTTACATTCAATCATTCTGATTTTTTCCATATTCAAACGAATGAATTTTTGTTTTTCACAATATTCTTCTTTCAATTGAAACAAATTCAATATACCCCTCCTTAACTGATAATTAACTCCCATACCCTTTCTTTTTGTTTATCTGTTAAATGAACATTTTTAAATACATTATCTTTTATTGTTCGTTTTTCAGAAATAGTTCCTTTATGATATTGCTTATTTAAAATAGATACCCACAGTTCTTTAAAGTATTGATAATAACTATTACTCATTTGTATCCTCTATTTTCCTAAAATCTTTTACACCACTATTGTTAAATGGCTGTATCTTAATTTCTTTGCCTCCTGGTGGCCATTCATAATTTATTTTACTAAACGCCTCTTTTAGCATCTCTGTTTGTTCTTTCTGATATAGTTCTATAAACTTTTGTAAGTTATCCATCGTGAATCTGATATCATATTTTCTTTCAATATCTATCGCACTTAATATTTTAATTACATCTTCTACAGGATATCCACAAATTGTTTGTATATCTAGTTTATTCTCTAGTTCTTTTATTTTGTTTTGTAACTGTTCTATGTATATATTTTGTTTTGAAACTAAATCATATTCCAATTTGTCATTTTCTTTTTTTAAACTTTCTAATTCCTCTTTTTCCATGTCATCTCACTCCTTTACTATGTTTTTTTTGATATGCGAAAATACCTAACTCAATTATTTCATCTGTGAATAAATACTTATAATTTTCGTTGCTTGATAACTCCATATTATCTATTCTCCTAAAATATTTTCTTTTATTCTTTTTTCGATTCTATCATTTGCTATTTCATACAAATCATTCATAGGCAAATTTAAACTCTTCCAATCGCTGCTGCCATATTCTCTTGCTTGAATATCTTTATGCTTAAAAAGAGCTTCATATTTTGCTTTAAATTCTAACAAAAAGTCATAGTTATTTTTTTCTTTTAATATTTTTAAATTATCTTCATATTGTTTTTTTGAATTAACCAATTCCAAATATTCGTTATAATCTATTAGTATTTGTTTATTCATATTATCTATTATCCTTCCTACATTTTTTAAAGTATTTGCATTTTTTGTTCTTATACCACAACTCAGGAAATATTCCATCAAATTTGCAACTCCCTTTATACCGTCTGTCACAATTTTCACACTTTCTGAGCATGTTTTTTATTCTTTTAAATGACAAGGCTATTCTCCTTTATCCACATCTTCTTCCTTGATTAAATCCTTAATTTGATCAAAATTTTCATAATATCTATTTTTGTAGATGAAACCATTGTCTAATTTAGTTATCCCTTTATCAATGTATTTAACTATTTCGACATCAATATTTTTTTGTATTTCATCTTTGACTGACCAATAATTGTCTACATTTAATTCATATCCATCTAAATAAATTTCTAATTTTTTCTTTTTATTTATTTCAAATGAAAAACAACTATTTTTATATTCAAGATACATTTTTGCTGAATCACTTGCCACTTCAAATTCATAATAAAATCTATTGTTGCAGTTTGAATAAAAATCCTTTTGCTTATCTTCAATTAGTTTATTTGCTTTTTCTTTCATATCATTGTCTAACAAATTATAAATATCGTTGAAATCTAATTTCTTTAAGTGCTTTGTGTCGTATACCGTTACTTTTTTAATATCGTAAAAACCTTGAACTATTTCTTCGAATTTTGTATATTCACAAAATTGATATTCCCATCCATTTGAATAGAAGCCATACTTGTCATCTATGATATATAATTCATTTTTTATACAGCTTCCTTTAATAGTTCCTCTTTTAAATAAAGATTTTATCCATGAGATTTTATCTTCATCCGTAACTGTATCAAATTCCCCAAACATTTCCACGTTTTTAAATTTTTCGTTTTCTTTCATATCGTAATTTATAATGTTGTCGTCTGTTTCTATTTTTACTTTTTCCATATTATCCCCCTATACTATATCTTCTCTACTAAATCTGCTTTAATCAAGTCATTTATTTTATAAGTGCTATTTTTATAATATTTATTTTGTAAAAAACTCCATTCATAATCTACTTTCAATATTTCTCTAGTTTCTTTATCTATTCTAGTTAAATAATCGTTATGATAATCTCTTGAATAACAATCATTATATTCTTTAAAGCCGAACTTTTCTAACTCTTTTAAATCAACATTATCTTTTATCTTTAGCATCTTTTATCCCCTTTCTATTTTATTCACTTGCTTTAAAATTATATATAGGTTTTATGATTCTTTCTATCTCAACGGTGTCTCCAATGCATTTTATTATTTCATCCATAGACTTGTATGCCATAGGTGATTCATCTATAGTATTTTCACTAACACTTGTTGTATAAATACCGTTCATGCTATCTTCAAAATCTTTTAAATTTAATGTTTCTTTTGCTTTCATCCTTGACATTATTCTTCCAGCACCATGTGGAGCAGATTGATTCCAATCATTGTTGCCTTTTCCAACACCGATAATGCATCCATCTCGCATATTCATAGGAATCAATACTCTTTCTCCTTTTTTAGCGGATATAGCACCTTTACGAACTATGTTGTCTTCAAACGAGATATAATTATGAACTGTATGAAAATATTTAAAGTCATATGTTATATAATCTTGAGTTATAAATGCTGGATAATTGACATCTTCTACTAATCTTACACTGTTTGTTCCTTGATAATAAGGAACTTCAAAATAATTACATAATATCTGTTTAGCTATACATAAACGATTATCTTTCGCAAATTCTTGGCATATTTTCATATCATGTAAATAATCTTCTCTTAATTTACCTTCTAAATAACATAGTTCTTTAGGAAGTTTTGTTTTACCTTCGTATTTTTTATTTATTTCAATTAATTTAGCTTGGATTTCTTTTTGTCTTCCTTGCTCTTTATATTCTTTAATTACTTTATCTTTTTCTTCTTTTTTCTCTTTTTCATAAGAACAATACTTAATAGCTTTATTTTGATATATTTCAGCAACTTGTTTTCCTAAATTTCTTGAACCTGTATGAATTACTAAATATTTATTATTGTCTTCATCAATGTCGACTTCTATAAAGTGATTTCCGCCACCTAGTGTTCCAAGACTTTTTTCTAACCAATCATCTCTGTTTATTAATTCTTTAAGGCAATATAATTGTTCTAATTCCAAAAATTTATATCTCTGTGTTTCATGTACATTCATTCCACTAGGAACGTATTGTCTTATAACTTTATCTAACTTTGCAAGATCTAGATCGATTTTACCAAATTCAACACAAAGCATACCACAACCGATATCCACTCCAACAATGTTTGGAATTACTTTATCTCCTAGATCTCCAGTAAAACCTATTACACAACCTTTTCCGGCATGTACATCAGGCATTATGCGAATTTTACTATCTTTGAAAGCATCTTGTTCTAATAACTGATTTATTTGATCAATTGCTTCCTGTTCAATGTTTTTAGTAAATATTTTTATATTTTTCATGTTCACTTGTCACCTCACTTTCATCATCGATACCAAAACATATAAACAAATAAATAAAAATCAACTTGTTTCTTTAACTCATCATCTGTCAATTTTTTAGTCATTTGTGCATGAAATACCATTTGTCCATCTTTATATATGGATAGATGATTGTTATTATCTTGTGATACAACATAACCTTTATATTTTATTTTTCTTTTCATGCTTAAACCTCATAACTAATTCCTATTACTTCTCTTTCAGTATCATCGATGTTCCAAACTTCTCCATTTTCATCTTGAAATCTGAATCCATTTCTATCATCAGACCATATCATTACCATTTTTTCTTTATAATTTTCTGGCATTAACGTAACTAAACAAATATCTCCCTCATATATCTCTTTACCGTCTTTGTCTTTTAAACCTGTGTATTGTCCTACTGTTTCAGGAACAACTAGATAATGTTTATAACTAGCATTCAAATGGTAATTTTCAGTATCTGATATATATGTTCCATTTTTATTTTTCATATATCCACCAAATATCCATTCACCATTATCTTTTCTTTTTCCTCTAAACTTTATCTCTCTATTCATCTTTACCTCCTATTATCTCTTTATATTTTTGTAATACTTCTTTTAATGTATCTAATTTAGCGCTTGTATATTCTGTTATATTGATGGGACTTCCCTCTGTTATTATTCTTATAGGATCTTCTAAATACTCCATAAACTCTTTTTGTTGATCACCATTTTCTCTTCGTACTTTATAATATCTATTTCTCCATTTATTGCGCTTCACTGTTACTTTTTTTAGTCCTTTTGAAATTGCTATATTCAATTCCTTTAATTCTTTAACTTCTTTTTCTAATTTATCAATGTATTTATTTTGTTCATCTATAAAATCTAATTGAGATTTTAATTCTTGATTTTCCTTTTCTATTAGATATATATAATGTCTTTCAGTTTCTTTAATTGAATTTATCCAGTCATCACTATTCAGTTGTTTTTTCAATTTTTGATTTTCCTTTTCTAATTTATCAAATCTCTCTAGCTTTTCTATTGACTTCTGGCAAAATCTATATTTATTTCCTAAATCACCACCATAACAATGACGGTTGTGTTCGCATTCAACACAAGAGAAGCCAAAAATATTACCTACATTATATTTCATTTATTCCACCTCTTTGATTTTTTCTGTTATAAAATCTTTGCTATAATCTTTTTCAAAAGTTATATGTATCATTTATTTTTCCTCCATTTTGATTTCTGTTTCTATTTCTAATTCATCTTTTGTTAAGAATATATGATAATCAAGCATTACATTATCTATTAACATTTTCTTTAATTCATTTTCATTGCAACGCATAAAATCATAATCTCTATATGGATTTAGTTTATAAATAATACTATATTTTTTATCGTAATTAGATTTGCATTTAACTAGTCTTTTAAAAATCTTTAACATTTATTCCACCTCTTTATCTTCTATCAACTCGCATAAGTAACTACTTACCCAATTCCAGTTATCATATTCGTAAATGAGAAATAAAGTGTTATTTCGCTCTTCGTCATATCTTACTGCATAAACTATGTATTCTTCATCACTATACTTAACTTTAAACATATCAATCACTCTCCCTTTTTCTCGTACATCTTTGCTCTTCTAATTGTTCTATTATCCATTTACTCTACCTCACAATCTTTTACCTCGTCTTGTATTTCCAAAAATTTTTTTAAATATTTACAATATTCTCTTTTATAGCCATATTCTTTGTCATATTTCATACATAAGTTTTTACATGGTTTAGCATAAATCATTCCTGATTTTTTTCCAGTTTTACCGATTTTAAAAGAATGATGACAATATATTGTTTTTCTAGGAATAAACAATTTTCTTATAAAATTAACCATCTATTTCACCTCGTTTAAAATCTCTAATAAATCTCTTGTTTGCCATTCATTTAACTCAAGAAATTCGTCTTTTCTTTTATGAGATTCTATATATTTAACAGTTTTGCCTATTACTTTTTTGTATTTTTTGTTTTCTTCATACAATGTTTCAATAATATGATAAACATTATCTGTATTTTCAAAATCGATATTATTTAAAAAATTTATCGTATTTTCATTCATCTAACCACCCCAATTCTTCTAATTGTTTATTTATAGCTTTATGTTCGGAAAAAGATATATAACTACCTACTTTTGATATTGTTTTCCATACAACATTGATTTTTATTCTATAAAAACAAGCAAATTCTTTTGGTACATAATTATTATCTTCATAAGGTTTTATATATTCTATTTCATACCTATTTTTATATTTGAGTTTATATCCTAATTCTTCAAACATCTCTCTTGCACTTTTCATATAGTCCCTCTACTCTTCTGGCATCTCAGAATCTTTTTTATCTGATCCTACACACCATTGAAATACAATGTCCATGTCGTTTTTTAAATCATTATTTAATAAATCTTTAATATCATCAATTGTTTTACAACCTTTTTCTTCAAAGCTTTTAAGAAAAGCCATAAATTGATATTTTCTTATCTTACTCATTTTTATCACCTCTATTTTCTACAATATATTTCATGCTTTCAAATTGTTCTTTTGTTACTATTGATTTAATATCTTCTTTTTTTATTGTTAAAAATTCATATCTTCCCTCAACGTCTCTTGTTTTTATATCGTTTTCATCTACTGCAATTCTGTCATATTCATCAATAAAAACAACTTTTTTCCCATTAACATAATCTCCTGGCTTAATTAAATTCATTTTTTCATAACTCGCTTTTAAAACATTTTTCTTGGATACCCATTTAACATTGTGAATGTATTTGTCAACGATTATCGATCCGTATCTTGTGTCTTTTGGTAAGTCTACAATTTTTCTAATATATTGAATTCCATTTTTATCTTTTGTTCTTATATACATTCCCTCTTTTAGTTCCATTACTCAACACCACAACTTTCTTGTAATACTCTAACAACAATTGATTGGTCTTGATACATTTCTTTGTAGTAATCTACTTGTTCTTTTAAATCACTACAGATTGCTGACAATTCCATCATGAAAATGAACATTAAGATCATAATTCCAATAACTATTGCTATAAAAATATCTTTCATACTTAATCTAAAAAGTCATCCGGAATAACTACCTCGTCAGCAAAATCGGCAAATGGATCGACTTCTACTCCATCCTTTCTCTCATTGTGTAAATCAATTTCTTCTTTTTTCTCTTCCTTCTTTTTGTTTTCCAAAAACTGAACATGATCGGCTACTACTTCAAATGCTAATTTATTATTTCCATCACGATCAGTATATTTTGTCGTTTGGATCTTTCCCTCAACACCGACTAAACTTCCTTTATCTAAGAAATTACAAACATTTTCAGCTTGCTTTCTCCAAACGATAACATTGATAAAGTCAGCTTCTCTTTGTCCTTGACTGTTACTAAAATTTCTATTAACTGCTATTCCCATTCTTGCAAATGCAATATTAGATGTCGTGTATCTTAATTCTGGTTTTGCTGTTACTCTCCCAATTAAACAAACTCGATTCATATTTAAACCTCCCTAATTTCAATTTCATATTTTTGTTCAAATAATTTCTTTTTTAATTTATAAACTTGTGTTTTTGTGGCTGGACTTTTAACATCTTCTACAATGTATTTTCCGGTCCTTATATCGATGTAAACAAAGTCAGCGATATATTTTATTCCTTGTCGTTTTTTGCCATTTAAAACATAGTTATCTAGCAAAATAAACGGTACTTGTAATTTCAACTCTGTAATTTCTTTTGCTCTCTCTAATAATTTCAATTCTTGATATCTTTTACTTTCTTTGATTGAATCAAATGTAATTCCGTCTATTGTTATTTTTTTGTTGTGATATTTGTTCATTGATTATCATACTTTCTATAAACTAATTTTGATTTATTCCAACTTGGATAAATACTTTTTAAATAATTTTCCATGATTTTTAACATTTCTGATCTGCGTCCCTTATTCCCGTTATCTAACATGTGATGATGATACCGGCAGCCTTCTACTCCGTTTTCAGGAATACCTAAACCCATTTTCGATTTTGGAATAAAGTGCATAATATCATGAATGATAAAGTCTAATTTGTTAGGATCGAACTCCTCACAATGATATCCGACCCTACAAAATAAACATGAATAATTATCTCTTCTTTGTATTTCTCTGATTGTTTCTTTACTAAAATTCAACAGCTTTGTATACTTTGGCATTTTAATCTTCCTTTTTGATTTTTAAATTAGAAATACCGAGCTTTTCTTCAATTTCAGAAATTGTCATGACTGTTTCTTCTTCACGGTTCCAAGTCCAATCATCTTCGTCTTGTTTTAAAATGTGATTGCGAATATTGTCTCCAACATATTCGTGTTGACAAACTTTCATAATATCATCTAGTTCGAATGACGCAGTTAAATCATCATCATATTTGGAATAAGACATGTTAGTTCCCTCTGCCAAGTTGACTAATAGATCTTCAATTTCATCATAATATTTTGTATTTAATAACAAAATATATTTATTTACAGCTCTTGTTTCTACAATTGCTCCGTTTTTTAAATCACTCTTTTTCATATCTTTTTCTCCTCTCTTAACTAACTCTAATTCGTAATCTTTAAACCACCAACAATGGTCCCCTTTGTATAAACCTCTTCCGTTGTGTCCCCCAGTCCAACCGTCAAAATAAACTAAATACGGTTTAGAATCTGAATCAATTTCTTTTATAACACCTTCCCGTACTTGACCACCTACTTTTGCTCTTACTTTATCTCCTACTTTAAATTTCATATCAATTCCTCCATTCTTAAATTATTTCTTCTTTGAAATTGTTTTTCTGCCTTACTGCACTCTGCCAACATAGTCAAGGCTCGCTTTCTTTTATCGGCGATAGACCTCTCAATTTCGTTCCAATCGAATGACAATTTATATCCGTTGTTGCCGTGAACTATATAGTAATTTGCTTGTCCTTCGCCATAAAGTTTGTTGTTTATTTCCACTTGTTTTCTGAATTTTCTTTCGCTTATGTTGATTCCAATTTTTTGCAGTTCTTTTAATATTTCTCGTTTCTTTTTCCACTTTGTAAGTGAAAGTACTTCTTCTAGCATTTCGTCATTCCCCCTAAATAAATCTTTTCGTAAACATCGGTCGGTATCTTTAATTCGTAACACCAACCAACGATAACATCTATCAACTGTTTCATTTCTGTAACGTTAAATTTGCTACTTCCTAAAAAACATTTATAAATATAAAATTGCTTTCCGTTATGAATTTCTGGTCTAGTAATTTTGACTGCTCGAAATCCTTTTTTCAAATTCTCTTCTGCTTCTTCTGGAGCCATAATATATTCATATTTCGCATTTGCCTCTTCTAAAGCTTGAATATATACTTCCATATCATCCATGCCTTGTTCTTTTGAAATTTCATGAATTAGTGACCACATATATCGATTTTGTTGAATTGTTCTTGTTGATTTTAATTCCTTAATTTCTAGTTGATATTCTTTTGTTAAATCCAGTTCAAGAGAATGATAAGATTTATTCTCAATCAATAACATTTGATTATTTCCATTTTGAAAAATCGATTCAATCTTCACTATTGTTTTCACAACTCTTCATCCTCTCTGCAACTCGGACATATCATTTCTTCTACTTCTCCAATATCCCAAACATGATACACCATATCATCAACATCATTTTCTTCCCCGCAAACAGGGCAAATTACTTTCTCTTCCATTTATAACTCCAAGATTTCTTCTGCCTCTTGAAAAGTCAATTCTCGAAGCTTCATTTTTCCTCTTGCACAAACTTCTTCTTGTAATTTATCAAGATTGTTTTCGTATTTCGATAATAATTGTTGACGTTGAGCCTCTGTCATGTCCATGTTTTCCAATTTCTCTTTTTGCTCTTCTTGTGGAATCATTTCGAATCTGATATGTCCTTTGTTATCAATGATCACAATTTTATTGATCTCTCTCGATTCGTTATATCCTATTTCTTTAATTTTGAATCTTGTTTTTGTTTCATATTTTCCTTTGGAATTAACATAAAACTCTTTTAATTCTTCTTTTACTTCTCCAGTTTTTTCGTCTTTTATTTTTATTTTTGTACCCATTTCTTTATTTTTTGGTAAAATCCAAATAAACGGACTAGTATATAATTCTCTTCCAATTCCTACATTAAATCCTGCTCTTTTGAAACTATCCGATGCCTCTCCTTTTTCTTTTTCAGAATAACTTTCTGTACCAACATCTTGCTTTTTTACCCATTGTTTTATCTCATCATTCCAAATTTCGATTGTACAAAATAAATTATTGTTAATCACTTCGTGATATCTTTGCCATCTTCCCACTCCGTAAGTTTCATCCAAAATTCTCATATCTACTCTTGCGTCTTTGTAGAGTAATAACGAGCATCCTTTTGAACTGATAGTTCCAATTCTGCATTCGATCTCTTCGGCTTTTAACAATCTAATTTCTTCCATCTACTTAACCCTATGGAGAATTACTCTTTCTCCAAACCTTTCCTTCAATTTTTTAATTTCATCTCTTCTGAATCTTTTTGCTTCTTTCTCGTCAACCACTACATGATGTTGATCATTCTTGATCCATCTCAAATACAGCTTGTCCTTGATCTCTCCCATTCTTTGTGTCGGTTTTAATTCAACAATGTATTTCAATGAAAATCACTCTCACTCACTCCATACATCTTGTAAGGACTTACTTGTTCGTAATTGTCTTCGATATTTTGCTTATAATCATCAAACTCCTCTTGCAATGAGTGATTATCCGATTCCAAGTCAGCAAGTTTATCCAACAATTCTTCAACCGTCCACAAGTCTTTTTCTTTCAAGCAGTCAATACTGCACTGTTTTGTATTTACTAATATTTCTCCCATTTACTCATCTCCAATCCAATCGTAATCGAATAGTTCTTCTTGTTTCTCATTCGTTTCATATCTAGCTTCTCGCGTAACTAAATATTTTTTATTGATCGTGTAAATATTTGAAGTTCTCTTCCCTGATCCAATAGTTCGATTACTTTTGCTAATATATTTTTTCGAAATTAACGAATCCAATTTTCTCTTCACTGTACTAACCGGTATTCCTGTCTTATCGCTGATATCTCCATGACTTGGAAAACATTCTCCATCTTTTGAACAGGAAATTAAATAACTCAAAATTCTGTATTCGTAAGCATCAATTCTTGGATCAGTAACAAGTTCTTTTAAAATTATTACAAATTTCCCATTCATACTTTCTCCTTAGTTAGATAGCTCACTGTGAACTAGCTAATATAATTATTTATATTTATAGTTAATTTAGTATAGTTAAATACATTATAGGTATAGCTCACTGTGAACCTACTGTATAGCTCACTGTGGACCTACTAAATTTTCTTAGTTGGTTCACTCTGAACCTACTAAACTTGACTTTTTAATCCACTTTTGTTATATTGTTAGTGAATTATTTTTGTAAATAATTTGACTGACTTGAATTTTGAGTACCAGCTCCATTCAAGTCTTTTTTTTGTGCTTGAAGTCCATCCACTAAAGCAATCCCTAAAACAAATACAGCAAATAAGATCATCACTTTACTTTTTATCATTTCTTTCATTATTCATCACCCCTTTCTACATCTACAATTTCATAGTCAATTTTCACATCAAACTTACGTTCTAAAATCTTGATCAATGTATCGTAGAATCTTTCTATTTGTTTATCGGTCAGCATTGCTACACCTCCTACATAATTTTATTTTTTCTTGCTTGTACTAATGTTCATTAGATTTTAGGTTTATTTGTTCTGCTTATTCGCATATATTTTCGTAAAGAAAAAAGTAAGATCAATTCCGTATACATTTAAAATTTTTTCCAAAATATCTATCTGTTGTGAAACTACTGCATTTTCGTATCTTGATATAGTATCCCTATTTACTCCGGACTTAATCGACACAAAATCTATAGTATAATTATGTTCAGCTCTAATTCCTCGTAATTTATCTGCAACAATATTACGTGCTTTCATTTTTTTCTACCTCCTATCTAGCTACATCTTATCATGCTTATTCGCAGAAGTCAATAGTTTTTCTGCAAATAAGCATGATTTTTATTGTTTTTTATTTTTTTTTAGTTTATAATGATAAAGGAAGGAGGATAATATGTCTAATTATTTTTCAACTAATTTAAAGTTTCTTCGTGAACAAAAAGGATATTCCCAAAATAAATTAGCTAACATTGTTGGAGTTAATCAAACAACTATAGCAAGATGGGAAACCGAGGAAATGGCTCCTTCAATTGATAATGTCGAAGAAATATCTAAAGTGTTAAATATTGATCTTCCTGACTTGCTAGGAAAAGATTTAAGAATGATTGATAAATCGGATAATGATGGCGTTTACATCCAAAAAGCAGATGGCACAACAGTATTTCTAAAAAACGCCAGCGAAACCGACAAAGCGCTAGTAGAGTTACCAGAAGAGCAAAAAAAAGCCATTCTATCCTTAATAGGAAAAAGAATGGATGAGATTGATAAACAGTTAGGGGATGAATAAATGAAACAAATTTTATTCAATTTAGGGCAAGTAATAGCAATATTACTTATGTTTTGGCCATTATACGTTATTTTAAATTTCGAGACCAGAGAATACCCACTTATTGAATTAGCAATTTCGATTCTCTACTGCATATATATTTATTCAAATATTGACAAACGACAAAACATGGAAAAAGTCAGGGAAAATTATTATAAAAAGCGTAAGTTTGCTAAAACTCTTATGGCTGATATGTCAGATAAGGAAATTATAAAACATCAAGAAATGTATATTGAAAGATTATTAAACGATTATTTCTAATTATTTAATAAAATTTAAGTACGCTAGTACAGGTACTTAACTGATAAGGGGTGTATTAGCTTGAATATATATAATTTATTATGTGGAAATATAACACAAAACGATCTATTAAATTATTATAATGCAACGATCACATATGAATCATTACCAGGTAATATTCGAGGATGCGTATTTTCTTATAGAGATATCCATAATATTATGATAAATAAAAATTTATCGTATTACTTGAAAAAGAAAACAATATTACATGAATTAGCTCACATCGAATTAAACCAATTAAATCAAATTGATAATGATTTGTTGGCTTTAAAAGTAGATTCTCTCGAAGACGAAGCTGATCGATATGTATCTTTCCTCAAACAAGAAATAGCTTCCTCGAAAAATTTTGAGGGACAAAAACAGTAATTTTAAAGCAATTGCAATTTATAACTGCGCTTTCTAAGATATCATTGTCTTAGGAGGTAGTTGTATGATTTACTATATTTTACCAATAGGATTTGATTACATAATTATTAAAAATAATAATGAAATTATTTTACTCTTAATATCTAATCAATATTTATTAAAAAACGTTACTGTTGGCGCAGTAACGAACTGAAAAACAATATAACATTAGTACAAGCAATTACATAATAATTATATATGAGTTTTTCGTATATAATTATATCATAAGGCATTAAAAAATGGAAGTGATATAATGAAACAAAAAGACAGAATTAAAACAGTTGCGCTCTATATTCGTGTTTCCACAGATCGGCAAGCAAAAGAGGGAGATTCTTTAGAGGCACAAGAAAAAGCACTAACTGATTACGCAAAGAAAAATAAATATAAAATATATGATACCTATATCGATGGTGGAGAATCTGGCCAAAAATTAAAACGAACTAATCTTCAACGAATGTTAAAAGATTTAGAAACCGGACATATAGATCTAATTTTGATGACGAAACTTGATAGATGGTTTAGAAACATTGCCGATTTCTATAAGGTCATTGAAATTTTGAAGAAAAATAACGTTGCGTGGAAAACGATATGGGAAGATTATGATACTACAACTGCATCCGGTGAATTTTGGCTTAATATGTCTTTGTCGCTAGGACAAATGGAAGCAAAGAGGACAGGAGAACGTATCATCTCTGTGTTCGATCACAAGTTTCGCGTTCAAAAAACAGTATGTAGTGGAAAAGTACCTTATGGATACAAAATTTCTGATGATAAAAAAATTATCATAGATCCTGAAACCGCTCCACATATTCAAGGATTGTTTGATCAATATTTATTGACTAACAATCTTTCAAAAACAGTTCGTTGGTTTCAACAAAACTGTTCACAGAAGAGTTATGATTCCATTAAAATATATCTAAAAAATACTGCTTATATCGGTCGCTACGTGAGAAAATCTACCGGAGAGGTATTAGAGGACTTCTGTCCACAAATCGTTGAAGATGACGTGTTTTATCGCGTTCAAGAGCTATTTAAAAATAATATCAAAGAAATCAAACACAAAAATACCGATCCGTATATTTTTTCTAGACTAATCAAATGTGGACAATGTGGGAGAAAAATGGCAGGAAGATATGCAAGCAAAAATAATACACATTACTATCGTTGCAAACGAGCAAATGAGAACAATTATTGTTCTAACAAATATAACGTACCAGAAAAAAGAATAGAAGAGTTTGTAATTAAAAATATTTTTACTCAGTTCGAACAAAAAAAGCTAAAAATTGATGAAGTTAATCAAAAGGAAAAAAAGATAAATATAGATTCGATTAAAAGAAAAATGAACAAGTTGAGTGAATTATATTTAAATGATATGATAGATATAGATTTTTACACAGATCAATATAGTTCTCTAAAAAAAATATTAGAAGAAAATGAAAAAAACAAAGATATAGATAAAACTAAATCTAACTTGAAGAAGATTCAAAAATATTTATCAAGTGATATTTTTAAAACTTATGATAAATTAAATAATCAAGAAAAAAGAGAATTATGGGGAAGTATTATAGAAACGATTGAGATTAAAAGCAAAAACGAATTCGAGATTAACTTTTTAATTTAGTGTACTAACTTGGAATAACCTGGTGGCTTCTCCGGGGTAGATAGCCCTCTTTTTTTCAGTAATCCAACATCGACAGAAAGAGCTTTAGCAGATCGAGTAATTAGAGGAGAATACTATCATCCCGCTACCAACGCTTTATGGTTTTATGCACCTGCTAGAGGAACCAATTGTGCATCTACATGGTGGGATCAAACACTAGCTGGAAGATATAAAAACCATTGTTTTTATCAGCCAGATAAAGGAGAATGTCAAGAACTTCATTAAAAAAGCAACTAAGTTGCTTTTTTTAAATATATAATACTTGACCGATACTTAAATTATTACCCGTTAATCCATTTTTTTGTTTGATTGCATCGACTGTCGTTCCATATCGATTTGCAATATTCCAAAGACTATCTCCTGATTTCACAACATAGACAGTTCCCACTGAGCTATTTGGAATTTTTAGTATTTGTCCTATACTAAGTAAGCTCGTCTTAAGGTTATTCAAGTTCATTAAATCATTTACTGTCGTATTGTACTTTCTCGCAATTGTATATAAGCTATCTCCACTTTTTACGACATAAATTACATTTTCAGGTTTCTCCTCTTCTCCCTGATTAGGAAGATACAATTTTTGACCTATACTTAAATTATCGGAAGTTAAATCATTCAATTGCTTTAGAGTTGATACTGTCGTTCCATATCGATTTGCGATGCTCCAAAGACTATCTCCAGCCTTTACAATATAGATATTATTAGAATCTGACGGTAATTGTGTACTTTGCTTAGGAATCGTCAATACTTGCCCTACTTGCAGCAAATTGCTCGTTAACCCATTGGCAGACTTCAACTGATCAACTGTAATACCATAACGATTTGCGATACTCCACAAACTATCGCCAGATTTTACAACATAGCTATTTTCATCTAATTCTGGAACATATGATTTTCCAATATACGCTGTAATTGCCTTTACCACCGCTTCCGCATAGCGATCATAATTATCTTTTAACTGTTCCGGATCATCTTGCGTACTATCTACATATCCATATTCAATCATAATAGGCTGTGTGGTTCCTGTATCGCGGTGAATAAAGTAATAATCTTTCGATGTATCACTTGGCAATCTTCTTTGATATACTTTTATTACATTTTGGCCTGCCAATTCAATTTCTTGTGCGATCTGATTTGCTAACGTAGAATTATTTCGAAGAGCATATACGACTTCAGCACCGTCCGCACCTGGTGAGTTTAGTTTCCATTAGTATAAGATAAAAGTTACAATGCTATATTGCATCTAAATAAATCATTAATTGCATGTTTTATTTTATCGTCTTCTATACCATAAAATTTAAGTTGCATAATATAAATTATATATTCTAGATATACTAAATCTAATAATGACAAGCCAATAAATTCTTTGTCTATATCTCCATGAGCAAAATGATTTCTTTGATCAGACAACCTTTTTCCCATCTCTTTATAATTAAGTTTCTCATCATTTATACTATACAAATGATTACCAAATATATCGGAAATGTTGCCATAATGTTTACCATATTCAATAATTCTTGATTCCAAATTATCTGACCTTATTAATTTTTTTAAAAATTTAAGTATTTCTTTTGACTTTCCAGTGTTTTCTTTAATCAATTTATCAATAATATTAGAAATATTGTCTTCTGCTTCTCTGGTTTTTAAACTTTTTTTAATTCCTACAGGATAATTTCTTTTAAATTCCCATTCAAATGCAGCAGTAATCATTACAAATCTTCCTGCATTTATGTGTCTACCTATCTCATAACTTTCTGGAATATGTTCTAAATAAATATTTTGATTTACAATATCATTTAAAATACTTCCTAGATGACCTTTCAAATAATCATATTTTATAAGTCTTTCTTTTTCAATTGGATATATTTCCTCTATATTATTTTCGTGAGTCTCATACAAAACCGCAAATGTTTCATGTAAACCTTTCGAGGTTGGTGCTGATATTTCTATTCTAGAAAATATAACATTTTTTCTATAACACAAATACTGAATAAATTGTTTAACTATCTTTATAAGATTTATAATAAATTTATAGTCATTAGTTGGAGAAAACTCAATAAACATTGTAGAGTTTAAACTGATTGGTGATTCTCCTGTTTTATAAGTACTAGATACTGAAATACCAAAATATATTAAAAGTTCTTTATCACCTATATTAAAAGACTCTTTTGCAGTAGTCGTCTCATCAAATGATTTTGTACTAACACCGATTTTTCCATTCATTTCCCAATCAAATTTGTTCAAAGCAATAGTAGTTGGAAATATATGTGTTATTTCTGGGCCTTTTATTGCTATTCTATCAATTTTATCTCTATCATATTTATTTAGTATATAAAAATCAATATTTATAACTAGTATCGTGTTATTTATGCTAATTGCATCATGTGATGGTATAAATACAATTTTATGATTCGTTTCATTAACTACTCCATAAAGATATTCAGTAATATATATTGGATCACCTTGCATTAAGAGAACATTTCCAATTGATTTCATAAACCGTTTTCTTATTTCTTCTTCTTTATCTTTAGATGGAATTAATTTAAGTTTTTTCTTGTCAAACACAAAAGTAAACTCTATATTGTTATATATAATAGACCCTGTATAAATATCATGTTCTTTCATATAATTACACCTCTTTTGACATAATTATATTATAACATTACATTTTATTTTTTCCTATTCTTCCATAAGGATTGCTCACTAAATTTCTATTCTCATATTTGAAAGAAACTACTGGTACAATATCATATTTAAAATATATAGTAATATTTCTATTTTTATCAATAACTATTTTGTCTATTAATGTATCTATTAATTCTTTTTTAGGTTTATTTAAATCCAATAGTTTCTTTATCTTTTTAGTGTAGTCTGGTAAAACATTTGCTTTATTTTTTATTTTGTACTTTTTGATATTTTCATTGTCTATTAAATCGTTGATTTCTTTTAATTTAACTTCCGATTCTTTAGCTAGTTCTTTATAAGTTTCAGTAGATATTACTCCATCACATCTATCATTATATAAAGTTGTAATTCTCTTAGTTATTTTTTCTTTTTCTATTTCCAAATTTTTGATAACATTGTCTATATTATTAGTTTCCTTATGGACATTTTTGACAACCTCATCGTTTAATTGTTTTAAATCTAATTCTTTCATTAATTTAGAAACAGATTTATTTATTTGTTCTAACACTTGTTCTTCTAAATAGTTATATGGATAGAAATGTGAATAGCATCTACCTCTAACTGGATCTCTTGAATATCTATTACAATTAACTGACCAGTAATCTTGTTTTTTTCTATAAAGTACGGTAAGTCTGTTCCCACATTCTTTACAAAATAATTTACCTTCTAATAATCTTTTTTCTCTATCTGTTTTTATTTCATAATTTCTTGTGTTTCTTTTTCTTAAATTATTAACATAATCAAAAGTTTCTTTATCAACTAATGGTTCATGAGTATTTTCTACCACTATCCATAATTTTTCATCTAATGTTATTTTCTTTTTTGATTTATAATTTACTTTAGTTTGAGTGTGTTGAACTAAATCTCCTGTATAAATTCTATTAATTAAAATCTTTTTTACTGTGGAAATATTCCAATTATCTCTATCAATTAATCTAGATGAATAATTAGTCTTTTTATAACCACTAGGCGTAACTACATGTGCTTTATTAAGTCTATTTGCTATTTCGGTAGGCCCAATACCATCTGCTCTCCACTTGAATATCTTTTTAACAATTGGAGCAGTTTCTGGATTAGGGATTAAGTGTCCTTTATCTTCTGGATCTCTCATATATCCATAGCATGGAAGACTTCCTACAAATTTACCACTTTTTCTTTTTTCATTTAAAACATTTCTAATTTTAATAGAATTTTGTTTACTATAATAATCATTACAAGCAATTATAAATGTTGAAGAATCATTACTAGCTTGATTTTTAAAACTATCAAAAGATTCTAATATAGAAATAAATCTTATATTGTTCTCTGGGAAAAATGTTTCAATATAATAACCAGTCATAACATGATCACGGCCAAGTCTTGATAAATCTTTTACTATTACACAATTAATTTTTTTATTATTAATATCTTCTAATAAACTTTTAAACCCAGGTCTTTCAAAATCAGTTCCAGAAAATCCATCATCAACATATTCTTTAACTAAATTAAAATTATTGTTTTTAACATAATTCCTTAATAATTCTTTTTGATTTATTACACTTTCACTATCAGATTCATATTTTTTGTCCTTATCTTCTTGAGATAATCTTATATAGATTCCAACATTGAAATCTAATCCATTTAAGTAAGTATTATTCATTCATTCCTCCAATCTTCTTACTTAATTGGGTATTTAGACAAATGAATAATAACATCATTAATGAATAATTGCAAATCATTAATTATTGTTTACTCCTTCTTCTTTCATTATCTCTTCGATTAAGTACTTCAAAATAAGATCTTTAAATGAAATTTTATTCAAATAGGCTCCTTCCATATTCAAACCACCTATTTAAATTTATGTTTAAAATTATTTTTTTATCATGCATATATCAACTTCCTTTCTCTTTTTAAATATATAAAATAATTTTATAATAAATATATAATATTAATATTTTTTATATTCTATTTATTATCTTATTATAGATATAAAGATCCATTGAATGTAAAATATACATCCAATCAATTAGAACATTTCTTCTAAAGTAACGGATGTATATTTATCTTTGTTAATATAAATTTTTCTTTGAAATTTATGTTTATATTCCATAGTTATATAATTATTATCTGATAACTCTTTTAATAGTTTAGTTATTCTTCTAGATCCTACTCCTATTAAATTACCTAAGTAACTATTATCAGCATAACAATATCCTTCTTTATATGTAAGTAATAATAGTCTAGCATATAACAATTTACCACTATGTCCTATGTTCTTATCATCAGCTAAAAACATTGGGATTTTTAAATATTTGTCAAAGTTCATTTATCAGTCTCCTTTCTTAATTCTTTAGTATTAATTTTTAACATTTCTAAATAACCCATTTCCATCAATTGAGTCATCATTTTAGAAATAGATATTTGGTAGAAATCTGCCATTAATTTAATTCTATCAAATAGTTCTATTGGTAAATATAATTTAAATATTCTCATAACATTCCTCCTATCTTTATTTAAATTAAACAACAAAAAAGACTTACATTTTATAAGCCTAATTACATAAAATAGCAAACAAAATCCCTCTAAAGAAGAAAATCTCCTTTAATATGTTTAAACTATAACATATGTTTTTTACCCCTTTTCATATTTCATTTTAGTTCTTTGAAATATGTTATAGTTCAAACTGTATTCATCTTATATTTCTATAAGATAGGTTCTAACATAAGCCTTATATCTTACTGAGCCTCTTATAACTAACGTCCTTTGACTCTTTAGTTAAGTGTTACTGTGTACATTCCGTTTGAGTATTCTTGATATATTAGATAATTTAACTCTTCTAATATCTTAAGACTTTTTCTCAAACCTTTGTTTTTGATGTTAACTACTTGCTGTATCTCTCCTACATTTATATCTGTTATTATTCTTCCGAATCCTTTGGTGTAAATGTAAGAGTAGATATATTTAGTCTCTTTTGGAATATTTTTATTCTTCCAAATCTCTTTTGGTACTTCTAGATACCTCATTCTCATCTACTCTATCTGCCTCCTTTCTATTGATGTAAAACTCATCAACTGCAATTACTATACTATTGCGTTTTGAGTTTGTCAATACTTTTTATGCATTTTGTTGACTTTTACATCACACTGTGATATTATTAACTTGGATTTGAAA
Source organism: uncultured Mycoplasmatota bacterium (assembly GCA_937944975.1). Lineage (GTDB taxonomy): Bacteria > Bacillota_I > Bacilli_A > RF39 > UBA660 > Fimihabitans. Next base: position 52,468 of record CALEBF010000016.1, read on the forward strand.
GAGGTGTATTTTTATGCGTAAAAATAATACAACTGAATTAGGAGAATTAATTAAAAATAAAAGAGAAGAATTAGGTATTTCACAAAGAGCTCTTGCTCGTGAAGTTAATATGGATTGTGCTGAAGTTTCGCGAATTGAGGCTGGCAAAAGACAAAAACCTAATATTTTATATTTAAAAGGAATATCTGAAACACTTAATATTAGTTTAGTACAATTAATGAAACTTTCCGGATATAGTGATGTAGAAATAAATTGGGGTACTGATTTTTCAAATAAAAGATCAACAGCTGATTATCAAAAACAAATTGAAAGTTATGAAAAATTTTATTTTGATGTGTTAGAAGATATAGAAATTAGAAGAAAAAGTGCATTTGAATGCAAAGGCATATTTGCTGATATTATAGATAGAATTGATAATCCTGGATATTACTCATCAGAAATAACTTTAAAAGATATTTCTGAAAAACTAAAAGAGGCATCAAGAGTGATAAACAAAAATATGGAAAAGTTTGATAAAAATAAATTACCTAAAGACTTATTTTAATAACTATCCTACTTTATATAATTTTTATATTCAAAATTTAGATTCTTAAATAAGCAGGATAAGAAGATGGCGCCACAAAGTAAAAAAATCCTTATAAAATAAGGAAACTTAGTGGTGCCATTCTTATTTCGTACTTACGAAATTCATCCTACTTTGTAGGTTGATATAAAGGATGTTTCACTATTTAATCATTTAAATATAATAATAAAATAACTATAGTTATCATCCTATTTTTATCCTTTTTCCAAAATTTATAGGATAATTACTATAATTTTTTGTTCTAAATAGAAAAACATTATATATTTAATATAAACTTATTAGCTAATTTTATAAAATAATACATTTATATTTTTACAAAACTGTTTTAAAATATATTTTTCATGATAAAAATTAAGATTTGATACTATAAATTTCATTTTTTGTAATTACCTTTAATCAAAAATTAGTTAAACATGTTATAATTATTACAGAGGTGTATTACTATGGCAAAAGTCTTTCAACCAAAAAAGAAAATTAAAAATCAACAATATGATTCATATTGGAAATTAACTGTTGAATATACTGATATATACGATAGAAGGTTTAATAATACTCTAAAGACTATTATTAAATTTATAGATGACAAAGACTTAATCAATCAAGATTATGAAAAAAAATATTATAAAGAACTCCAAGATCAAATTTATGAATTATATCCTAAAAGTGACTATGCTTCAATAAGAAAATCAATTAATCAATTTATAAAACTAGGATTTGTCAAACCATATTTAAAAGGATATCATAGTTTGACAAAAAGATTTTTAAATACAACTGTTCAAGAAGAAAAAAGAAGTATTTTTTCGCAAATTTTTTATGAAAACTCAAGTTTTAATTCTTCTACAACTACAGATCTTACTAACATCAAAGAAACTAATTTTTTGTTAAAAACACTTGCATATCATCCCGACAAAAAATTATCTAGAAATGATATTATTGCATTAATGGTTACACCTGGAATTTCTGAAATATCAAAAGGTTATTTAACAAAAGATGAATTAGAAGAACAATATAAATATTCAAAAATTATCAATTTTGAAGAAAATAAATATAATCAAATTAGTTATTTGTTTACTTTTCTTAATTTAATGCCTAATATTAAAGCAGATAAAAATGATGGAATACATTTTATAGATCCCAACGAAATAGAAATTGATACGAAAAGAGATCCTATTTTATATGGAATCTATAAAAACGATTTAGACAATGAATCAATAAGGTTATATGGCAAAAAAATTTGCTATATTCAAAAAACATCTTATAAAGGTCTAATTCACTCTCATATTAAAGATTCATCTGTTTGCTTAGAAGAAGGAAAAATTGACGAGGCATATGACTACAACAATGGGCTATTGTTATCTTCACAAATAGATGCATACTTTGATAAATACGATATCTCGTTTGATAGTGATGGAAATGTTCTAATAAATGATTACGAGATACACGACAGTGATATTCTGTGTTGGATTAGTAATTTTAAACTAGATAAAAAAATTCTAAATCCAGAGAGATTAAAATATTTAGAATGGCATAGAAATAAGTTTAAAGAAAAAGCAATAAAAAGCAAAAATGATATTGACAAGTTTTATAATGATGAATTTAACAAAAAAACAAGTAATCAAGAAGAATGATTACTTGTTTTAACTTGCAAAATTATTAATACTTCAATAGTTTCATTTTTATTTTCTTTATTTGTAACTTTATATTGATGCCTTTTTTCTTTAATTTCTACTTTACCATACTTGCTTAACATATCACTAATATCATTAATTGAAGGTTTAGTTTTGTTATTTTCACTTATTACTATATATTTTGACTTAGGTAAACATTTTAGTATTAGTTTTTCTAAATTATCTAAAAACTTATTATTTTCTGAAAAATTAATATAATTTATTTCTTTATTAAAAATGCTATCATATAAGCCATAAAAATCACCATACTTATTCATTGTTGCTGGATATGGTGGATCCATATATATAACATCTACTTTTTCTTCCAATTGATCTATCATTTCAAAAGCATCATTATTAAACGCTTTATTATCTTGCTTATTATCAAACACGGAATTATTATAATTATCTAGGTTTTCATAAATATGATCTATAAAAGGTAAATTATGATATGCTCTTCTTCTTTTATATTTAGCATAACTATAATCTTCATCTCTTAATTTTACAATTTGATTCCACGGAACATTCATTCTTGAATAAGGAATCTTTCGAATCATTGCTCTTCTAATTAAAGATAAAAATAAATACTTCTTATAGCCTTCTAATTTAGCAGATTTACATACTAATTCTGCTAATTCCCCAACCTCATTTGGAAAATACAACCTATTTTCTAAAAATCTAATTTCTTCATGCTTTTGTATAATTTCTCTTTTAGAAACACCTATATTAAAATCATCATTATTTAAAATTACATCATTATTTTCTATAATAGCTTTAGCTAAAACATAATTTGAATATAAAGCGTCATTTGAATATACCCTGTATCCTCTTTCCTTTAATGCATAAGATACTGAACAGCCACCACAAAAAAGATCTAAAACTGTGCCTTTTTTATATGGAAAATTATCAACTATCCAATCAGTTAGTTTATTTTTATTACCAATATAATTAATCTTTGGATACTTATTCATTATCTAACACCTCTTTTACCTGGATGGCAATTTTATTAGCTAACAATACCGGAACGGCATTACCAATTTGCTGTTGTACTTTACCAGCATTACCTAAAAACACAAATGAATCTGGAAAAGTTTGCAGTCTAGCTAACTCTCTACATGTCAAAGCTCTATTTTGATTATAGTGAAATATCTTTCTCATATCACCAGTAACACAAAAAGATGGTTTTTTACTATTATATCTTATATATTTTCTACTATCACCTGATTTAGGCCTTAACCCTTCTGGTATATCATTTCTATTACCACCATCTGAAACATAACTCATCTTCTCTAACATCTGTGCTGAATGTTTCATTGCGGTATGATTTGGAATATCACTAGTTTCTCCATTTTCTAATTTAGGCAAATCATCAATAGCTTCTTTTATAGTTACAATTTTTTTCTCTTCGTTAGGATAATTAAATTTATTTTCTCCAATTGTGCCAACAATAAATATTCTTCTTCTCTCTTGAGGTACTCCATAATTAACTGCATTAAGAACTTTATGTTTTACATCATAACCAATTTCTTCAAAAGCTGAAATAATCTCTTTTATAGTATTTCCTTTATTATGTTTTTCCATGGCAGCAACATTTTCTAAAACAAACATTTTAGGTTTAACAATTTTTACAATCCTTACAAACTCTTTAAATAATCTATTTCTGTCATCATCGATAAAATTTCTTCCAATATTTCCAGCAATTGAAAATCCTTGACAAGGTGGGCCTCCAATTATTACATCTACATTCTCATTTTTAATTATATCACAAATTTGTTTTTCATTAACATTTTTTATATCATCAACTATTAATTTGTGTAAAGGAAAATTTTTTTTGTAAGTTTCGGCAAAATCTTTATTAAATTCAATAGCTAAAAGATTTTTAAAACCAGCATTATCAAACCCTAATGACATTCCTCCTGCTCCAGCAAATAAATCTATATATGTATATTTTTTCATAATTAATCCTCCTGTTTCATTTCTTTCAATAAATTTTTCCATACGATATTAGCATTATTTTTTTTCACATATCTAATGCATTGACGCAATTCGTCGTTATTCATTATATATTCAGCAATATCATAAGAAACTTTACCTTTACTATCATCAACAGCCAAATCAAACAATTGATAAATTTCTTCTTCTTTCAAAACTAATTCTTTTGCTAGTTTTGTTAATACATCAAAAGATGGAATTCTTTTGTTTTTTTCTATATCATTCATATACGGGGGTGTTATATTACATGCCAAAGCTAATTGTCTGGAAGACAGTTTTACCTTTTTTCTTTTTTTTATAATAAAAGTTCCTAATGAAATTTTAGTCATAACTACCTCCTATATATTAACCTATTTGCTTATTAGCTAATTAGTTAATACTATTATACTTTAAAATCAAATTTTATTCAATAAATAACATAAAAAAAGAGTGATTTTTAAATCAACTCTAATTATAAATTATCTTATCGTCTAAATTTTCTAAAATTTTATATACACATCTATTGTTTGAAAATCATATTTCATTTGTTTCATTATTAGTATTCCATATTTGAGTCAACACAGTAGTTTCACTTTCAACAGAATATTTCGGTTTCTTAACCTGAACCAAAGTCGGGCTAAAAAAAGCAGTCCCTGAAAAAATCGCTTGGCCAGGAGCTAATATTGAAAGCATATCAATACTTTTTTTATCAACAAACGAAACAACATTATATATTTGATTAATATCATTTGGATTCGCTAACCTATGTATAACATAATTATGACATTGTGATAGAATTGTAGGAGATATATCAACTGGTCTTTGACTTGAAATTGTCATATATACTCCAAACTTTCTACCCTCTTTTATTATCCTCTCAAAGACTTCTAAAGTTCTTAATGCCATTTTATCTTCATTTTCTATTGTTTTGTTGTTTAAATAATTATGAGCTTCATCTATTATTATAGATAATGTTTCTTTATTTCTTGTTTCCTGTTCCTCATAATATTTGTACAGTTTATTAGAAATTAGAGAACTCAATGCAATCTTAAATTTTGAATTAGTTAAGCTTATGTCAAATATAACTAAAGGTTTGTTTTCAAATATAATATCAATTATACTTTTTTCACTAGCATCATCAGAAAATATTTTTTCAAAATTATTTTTCATGCTATTAAATCTGTTTAATAATGGTCCAATAAAGTTTTCATTTATTTCATAAGCATTTATATTATATTGATAATTAAACTTTAAGAAGAAATCTAATTCATCTATACCAATACTAATTGCTTTATCATTGCAAGAGTTTTCTTTTATAACTTTCAATTTATTTATATGATTATCAATTTCTTCAATAGAAGGAGAAACTGACGAATTACCAAAACAAAGTTGACCATAATATACCCTAATTTCAAAAAAATCATTAATTGAATCATTATCTATAAAATTATCATGAACATATTTATGTAAATACCCGTCTATAATTTGATGTAAATTTGAAATAGCTGTAAATTTTTGGTTAACATTTTTTGTTGAGTTAAAAATTACCTTAGCTAACATTTTTGTTCTACTCTCTATATAATTAAGCATTTCAAATACAGTCTTAATCTTTTTTAAATCACGAAATGATTTATCAATTAATGGTTGTTGAGTTTTATCAGTAGCATTTAACATTACTCCCCAATCTTCTGCATCCGTACACATTAAAGGAATTTTAAAGTCACTAATTTCTTTTCTCATATTAACTTTAATAATCTTTTTATATTCATCATTTATAAAAGATTTAGTATATTCACCATTAGTATCTATCACTAAAAATCTGCTCTTATTATTTAATAATTCAATATATTTTTTACCTACACTATTTTTGAAATTAAACATATTTTCATACAAACTCGCTAGAGTATTTGATTTGCCACTACCTGTGTTTCCTAAAATGGCAATATGACTAGCAAAAAAACGATTTATATCAATTGTAAAAGATATATTATCATTTAATACAACATTCCCAATTACATATCGTCCATCATTAACTTGTGATGTATATATTTTTTCAACATCTTCTTTTTCCGTCAAATATACAGAATCAAAAACCATCGGAGAATCATAGACCCCCATTTTGTACATACCATTATTGAACAATTTACCCTTAATTTTACCTTTGATAGTCCTTAATATTTTAGGTTTAATTATAATATCTTGATTTTGTTTTACATCAAATTCACAAGCTTGTTCTGATAATATTTCAATCATAAGTTCACCATCAATTTTTTTGGATTTAAGATAGTTTCCAACACCTCCTATTTCATAGATTTTTGATAATGAAGTTAAATATTGTGATGTAGTCAAGTCTTCAAACAATTCAATTGTCACATAGACTCCATCAACAGTTATGATTTTTCCAACCTCAATTGATTTATTTTCCATTCTCATCACCATCAATTTTATTTTTTATGTTTTGTGTTATTCCTTGCAATGTCGAATCTTTTCCAAATATAAATATAATATTATTTCTTTTACCACCTAGTTGTTTCAAAACATATTCTTTATTCTCTTCACTGTAGACTCCCGCAATTAAAGTAAATTGATCTAACATTAATGCTTCTTTTATTAATGAGTTAATATGCAAATCCCCATATCCATAACCTATTGTTAATAGTATACTTTTTTCTTGTTTTATATTATTAGAGAATTCTCTTAATAATGTAGAATAATATGGAAGTAGAGCCACTCTTATAAATTTATTAGATGATGGTTGGATTAGTTCACATTTTTCAATATTATTCTCATAATCTTGAACTTCATATAATTCACCATCAGCATTGTTTCTCCATGAAAATGAGCCATGAATTTTAAATAAATTGAAATGATCCTTTTTTTGATAATATTTACTCTTGTTTAATTCCATATTTTCTACATATTTGTATTTGTAATAATTGGCATTAAAGGTTCTTTTATAATTACCAACAAATCCATTGTAATAATGAATACCTAAATTATCCATACTTTCTTCGCATAACATATCATAGTTCGTTGTAAACACATTAACTACATTATTAAAATTTTTAACTTGATTAATATCACGCAAACTATTAAAAAATTCTTCATAATTTTTTAATGGAATTTGTTTATTTGATGAATGAATTCTATTTATTATTTTATATTTTATTAGCATCAATAATTTTTCTAATATACTTATTAAATCACAATTTGTAATAAATTGACTTACTCCTTCTAAAGAGCTCAACAAACCCTCAACATCATTTTCATGAAATTTTAACTGATTGATAACAATATCCTTTTGATCTGTTTCCATGCTTTCTATTTCACTAATACAAGTTTGTATATCAAAATCTTCTTTAACTGCTTTAACCAAGTCAGTCATTAAAGGAAATTCTTCACTTTTATTTTTTAAATTACATTTAGGAGCACCTGCTCCAAATAAAATATTAACTTTATTAGCTAGTAAGTAATTAGTGATTTCTAATTTTATATCTTCAACTTCTTTCATACTTAACACCTCACTTCAAAAAAATAAGCAGTATCCATCTTAAAAAAAGAATGATACTGCTATTCTTAACTACATTATACAACAAAATTTGACAATTTTTAACATTTGAAGTGAAATATATTAAAAATTCTTTATTTTATGCCTTTATTCAAGCTAAAAGCTCAATTTTAGTATAATTATCAATAAATTTATTTAGCTTAAATATAGTCGTCTAAATGCCCAATTAAATTATGTAATGGTAACTGAACTCCGCTCCTCCCGCATTCACGTGATTAGAAATCACGATCACATTACTCCCTTCTCCATAAGGGGCTAAAATACGACGAATACGTTCTTCATTAGAAATCGTCTCATCTGAATTTCTAACTAGCGTAACAGTCACTCCCAACTCTTGTAAACGACGATACATATACTGAGAAATTTGCAGAGAAAGATCTTTTTCTACAATCCCATTTCCCGTATTGCCAGCATCTTCTCCTCCATGTGCCGCATCTATTACAACTCCAGTAATTGCTCGTTCCATCATAAATTCACCTCTACATTAAAATATGTAAATATGCCCATTTTGCCACCACGAAAACAAGATTAACTAAAAAAAGATAGTAAATCTATCTTTTTATTTTAAAATCTGTTGGAACTTTCCTTCTTTTCCATCCCAGTCAACAATACCATATGCTCCATTAATAAATGTCATTCTAGGTGGTTTATGTCCTAAATCAATATCAAATAAGCATGGAATGTGATATTTTCCTAGTTGCTCTTCAACGATTTCACTTGGAGACTGTTCCCACGATGTTTCATCTACAGTAGATCTTCCAAACAAGATTCCTTTGCCATGTTCAAACCAACCACATTCACGCATTTTCCATAATACTCTCGTAAATTCTGCTTCACTTAACTCACAATTTTCTAAATACCAAAGAATTCCATCTTCTTGATATTTTTCAATAAATTCTTTTGTATGATCATATGGTGTCCCCACTATATTAGATAAAACATCGATACAACCTCCAAGTAATCTTCCTTCCATATGGCAAGAAGTTCCTGTCCACTTAACAGGCGTAGTTAATCGATATCCTTCATTACCATCCACATATTCGATATATTGATCCTGATACATTTTTTCTGATGATTGTTCTACGATCGTACCCTTTAAAATTTCTAAATTATTTACTAACGTTGGATGAAGCTTTTCCATACTAAAGTCCTTAAAATTTGAAGCGTATAAAGTTGCAATATCACATACAGTTGTAATTGTATAAGTTAGTATCGTAACATCCGAAAATCCCTGAATCCATGTCGGATTCTTACGTATAATGGAAAAATCTAAGTATGGTAATATCTCCATAGCATATTCTCCACCTGCACTCGCAATCAATAATTGCGTATTAGAATCAGCTATTCCGTTATGAATTTCTTCTGCTCGCTTTAACGCATCTGCACTTCTACTTTTTTCACTGTGGAAAATATCTTTTCCTAGCGATATAGAATAACCTCTTTTTTCAAATTTATCTGCTGCCATAGCAATTCTTGCTTCTGCGATAGGCTCTGGATTCCCATCACTTGGAGATATCACTAATATTTGTGATCCAGATCGTAAGAATTTTGGATAAATCATAAATCACCTCTATTCCATTATAGCATAAAAATCTACACGAGTATTCCGTGCAGATATTTTATATATATAATCTTTGACCAATCGATAGCGTATCTGTGGTTAAATTATTTTTTCTCCTCAGTGCATCTATTGTCGTTCCATATCGATTTGCTATACTCCAAAGACTGTCTCCTGCCTTCACGACATATACGGTTTGCGTCGCAGATGGGATGCGTATTTTTTGACCTACCGATAATATATCACTTGTTAAATTATTGTACTTTTTCAATTGATCTACAGTGACATTATTTGCAAGTGCGATACGATAAAGAGAATCTCCAGGTTTCACAGTATAGACAACTTCCATTTCGCTTGTTGGCGGAATTGTACTTTTCGTTGGTATTTTTAATTCCATTCCAACACTCAATAAATCGCTCACTAAATTATTAACTTGTTTTAATTGATCTACTGTAACTCCGTATTGTCGTGCGATTGCCCATAAACTATCCCCAGGAGCAACTACATATATAATGTCAGCTTCAGTACCATTATTGTCCTCAATAACAGATCTTGGTATCTTTAACACTTGGCCGATCGATAAAACATTCGTCGTTAATTTATTTGCACTCTTTAACGCATCAACTGTAACATTATATCGTTTCGCAATACTCCAAAGACTATCTCCAGATTGTACTGTATAAGTTCCAGGCTGTTGACCTTCAATTTCTAAATAACGTAAAACCGCATTCACAACTGCATTCGCATAATCCTCATAATTATTTTTCAACTGTTCTGGATCATCTTTATTACTATCTAAAAAACCATATTCAACGATTACTGGCTGTGTCACTCCAGTATTCCTGTGGATAAAATAATAATCTTTTGATTGATCGCTAGGAAGCTTCCTTTGATATGAATATCTAATATTTTGACCAGTTTTTTCGATTTCCTCTAAAATTAAATTTGCCAATACATCATTGTTACGAAGTGCATATATTACTTCTGCTCCATCTGCCGTCGTCGCATCTGCATTAATGTGATTAGAAATGACTAACACATCTTCTCTATTACCAAATGCATTTAAAATTCGATTAACTCGTTCTGTCGGATTTAATGTTTCATCTGTATCGCGCGTAATATAAACAGGAATCCCCAACGCTTTAAATCGATCATACATATACTGTGATATTTTTAAATTTAGATCTTTTTCTATGATGCCATTCCCAGTCGCTCCTGGATCGCTTCCTCCGTGTCCCGGATCAATGACAATTCCTCTAATTTCTGAGTTCATTTTTTCACCTCTATAATATATATATTCGATGATAATGATTCGGGCACAAAAAGATTTTTGTCTATATTAAGCATGATGATCAAAAATAGCACATTCAATTGAACAAAAAACTTTTTTTCATTTTCACATTTAAAATTTTTACATCATCTTATTAGATAAAAATATATATAAATCTCAAAAATATCCATGTTAAAAATTGGTGTTTTATCCATTGTATAGTTTTAGCTATCAAAGACAAACTATCAATAGAAAGGAGGATAATCTGATGAAATATAAAATATTATTAGCTCTTTTGTGCACTACCACTCTTTTCATACCATTTGTAAAAATAAATGCGCAAGAAACGAAACTTGTTCATAATCAGGAAGAACTAAAAAAAGCAATTAACGATGAGAACATTTCAACTATCACACTTGCAAACGATATTGAAACAACTGAAAAAATTAATATTCTAAGATCTGTTACAATCGATGGAAATAATCATACAATTAAATATATCGGACCTTTCGGGAAAGAGAATAATGCGGATTATACAGTATGGAATGGAATTTATGTACTTCAATTTTATAAAACATCGAGCACTTTGAAAAATATTAAGCTAACAGGTGGAAATGGTGGTCTACTTGTAAATGGTGCAAAAGTCAACATCGAAGGTATTTTAGATGTTTCTGGAAACGGATTTGGTGGAATTGAACTTGGTCAAGGAAAAGATGTAAAAAGTACAGCTCATCTTGTTTTATCAAATTCAGCTTCTATTATCAACACGACCGAAACAGAAGATACTCCTACCTTATGGGTACCAAAAGATTCTACAAATGTGATATTAGAAATGAACGGAATCCAACAAAATTTAAATGCCGGTAGTGAATTTTCTGTTCAAGAAATCAACACATTATTTCAAATACCTAATAACCCAAATACTAGCGACATATCACTCTCGATTTTATTAGGTGGATTCATAAGTTTGATTCTATTTGGTTATAGTATCTATAAACTACAAGAAACTCATTCTGTCTGAGTTTCTTGTTTTATTAACTTCGCATGTACCACAATTCTCATACCATAATCATTCTCACATGTCGAAAGAGTTAGTATGCGATCATTCACGTTCACTTGTTGTTGAAAATCTAAATAACTCCGACCCAGTATTGTATGAATAAACGATTCAAATTCTTTATCAGTTCTAAAACTATTTTGTAAATAGTATCTTTCTTTTTCAATCCTATAAACACTAAATATTTGAAATACCTTATCCTCTTGTGGTGTTGAAAGATAGATCAAATGATGCTCTTCATTTCGAAAAAAATCCGAATCAAGCAAACTTCTCAAACTTCCTAACATCTCACCGTTCCATAACCCATGTCCATAAATGATACTATTTTGATTTAATCTATTTAAATTGTTACGAAAATCAGAAAAAATCCATCCATAACGATTCTTAGTTTGATCAAAAGAATGTGTTAGATAATAAGAATTATCTTCTGACTGTACAATGGGATAATCTATTTTTGTTCCTTTTATTTTAATCCAAGCTACTGTATCTGAATTTTCATTTACCAAATACTCCCAATCAATATTGGAAACACTTTTTTTGTGCACAAGTTCCTTTTTTAAATTTCCCATATGTTTTTGATCTTTTGTATCCATTAATAACCAGTAAAATATTAACAGCAAAAAACATAAAGACACGAATAATAAAACAATATATACTTTTTTGTGCTTCATCATCTTACCACAAGCTTTCAATATTATTGTTCGCGATCTTTTAAAAAATATGTATTAAAAAAGCTTGCTGTTTAGCAAGCAATGTATTCTTTCGATGTATCGTTTGAGAACTCGTTATTTTTCTGTAAATATTCATATCCTTGATGCTCCACCAATAAGATTAAAACTCTTTCTACCGCATGAGCAAACGTTCCATCTCTTTGACCATCTTCTAGTACAAAGTCATCTTTATCAAACGCTTCAAATAAAGGTGCTATCGCACTTGTTTTTGCCCAAAACATACTTCCAGCTGGAAAGACATTTTGAAATGGTTCTTCAATATGCATTCTTTCACATAAAAGATCTAGTTTTTCTTGGCAACTTCCGATCCCCATCATATGTTTCACTTCTTCAAATGTCTCTGGGAAAATCATACCAACCTTTTTATTTTTCTCAAATTGATAAAAGATTGACTTAATATTTTGAGAATTTCCCAATAAATGATGATACAAATATCTTCTCCAGTCGTCTCCAAACGAACTATAATTGCTCTTCTTTGTATGAAGATGACATATATAATCATATGATAGAATGCGTTTTTTCATTTGCTGTAGAAAAGGATAAATATCACGTCCTCTATTTTCAAATACTTCCACAGTTAATTTTTCATTAAAGTGCATCTTTTGAAAATATTCTGTAATAATTTCTTTTTTTAATTTACTATCTGTCGATATATACAAATCATATGCATATGGCATTTCTGATAAGTTCTGATATATTTCATCCAATAATTCAGGATAATATATGTGAACTTGTATAGCAATCTTTTTATCGATATTCTCTAAAAAACGTTTGTTGGAAGATCTAGGGCGAAGTACCTTATGTTTTATACCAGAAATTGCACCAACACTTTTTCGAAGTGGTGCGGTAATACGGAAGCTCTTACTGTTGATTACGTGCTGAAGTTCCGTAGAAACTCCAACGTTTTCCTGTTGTAAATAATAATTCATATTTTCATAATGTTCATTTTGATCCAAAATCTCATAAATATAATCCAACAGATCATATTCAAAAAAACTCTCTTGTTTACTTTCTTTGGATTCCATCACATTTGCAATTGTATCAAAGTGTTCCTGAATACGTTTTTTAATTTTTTTATTTTCTTCAAATGTTTGCTCGTGAAATTTCAATTTATAAGTAATGAGACATGATTTAATATCATTCACCTCTAAATCTTCTTTGTTCACTAATTTTAAAAATCCTCTTACTTTTACTAAGTGTTCTACATTGATCGCCAAAACAGGAACATCGTAAGTATGACTTGTGATAATGCCATGCAAACTCGTTCCGATAAATCCTTGACTGGATGCAGCAACACTCAACATATCATAAGGGTGAAGTTTTTCTTTCAAAAGGGAAATCTTCTTATTTTTGGGATCGATCAACTTTTGACAAAATTCTATATCGTTGTGTACATAACCAATTGGCATCACTAAAACATGCTTCTTTTCTACCTTTGTGATATACTCCAAAAGTTCTTTTACTTTTTCAATGTATAATTCTTGATTCTCATTGATTATTTTCGTTTGAAAAACAATATAGTTTTTTAATTTCGGAACTAATTTCTTCTCTTGTAGCTTTTTAAAATTCACTTGCAATTCCTCTTTAGGATAAATTTCCGAAATAATATTAATTGTATCTGGAACAACCTTACATTTGTCTTTATATCTATCCCCTAACAAATTTTTAGATGTTTGATCCCTCACACTTAAATACTTGACGCGATCTAAAAGTAAATTCGTAAATTTCAACTGTCCCTCATGAAATTGAAACGGAACACCTGGTGCGTTAAATACAATATTAATATTGTATTTTATTCCTAATAAAATAGGAATTTGCCACATACTGTAAGCAGTCTCATAAGACGATTGGTATGTTCTAACTACCATTTTATCCAATCGAATCGTGTCGCCACCACCGATTACGATCATGTCAATCCCTTTGGTTTGAATCACATGTTCTAGCTCTCTAATTGAATAAACTTTATTTCCATAAAAAGGTCTCTCTCCACCATTTGGTGAAAAAAGAAAGAGCTCTTTGATCTTTATACGTTTGGAAAGTTCCTCTTCTAACACTGTCGGAAACAGCAAATCTCCGTAATTTTCTACATCAAAAGATCCTATTTGTGCTACATTATATTCTTTCATAATTACCACCATTCTATGTATTAACCCTATCTCGATGATTCAATCTCTAATATAAGTATAACATTGAAAGAAGTAATTTCAAAGAAATAAGACCAAATTATAAGCCAGTTTATTCATTTTTTTCTTCTTTTGTTTGCCTCTGTTCATCCCAACCTATTACAATCGTACTCGCATTCTTTGTATGGCTCAATCTCTCATAAAATAATAACTTATCCCCCGTAAAAACAGACACAAATATTTGAAAAATACAACTAATGTATAAAATCATCAATAATGTAATGATCCCTAGTAAAAATAATTGTAAAAACAAAACTTGCCCTGATAAATGTGCTAACAATGATAATACGACAAATGGCGCGGGGAGAATCACAAAATATAAAATTCCATAACGTACAAGACAATGATACCACTTGACATTTTGATTTTCGTCCGTTACTACACGTAATTTTAATATATTCTTCCCCACTGTTTTCCCATGCCATAAAGGTAATAAAATCATAAAATATATGATAATTGCACAAACATACTCACTTGACATTCCTAATACATTAAAAAATTTATCTAGTCCTTGCAAACAATTGGGGAGTGTAATTAAGGAAGTTAATATTACAATAATGATAATATCGATTCCAAATGCAATCATTCTTCTTGTAAACGTTACATGTCTTCCCTTTTCGTATGAAATTTGATCCAATTTATCCTTCGTTGGAAGAATCCATGAAAATAATGGTGTTACAAGATATCCTAGTACTCCACCAAACGTATTGATCATTAAATCATCGACATCGAACAATCGATAGCCACGTGGGTAAACTCCATATAAACCTGTTAATTGTGTGAATTCAAAAAATAAACTTAATAAAAACGTTAGCCCTATCGTTTCTAATAAATTTCTTTTAAAATAATAACGCAAATAAATCCCGAATGGTAAAGTCATTAAAATATTATATAATACTTGATAAATTGCTGGATTATTAACTATCTCCACATAAGTATGTATATCATTCCAAACAATATGTGTTTCGTTGATCCAATCAACAATAAACTGAAAAGGAATCAGTTGCGTTGTAGGTGTTGTATAATGGGCAACTTCATCGATTGGAGGAAGGGGAAGAATCACTAAAAAATATGCGTTCATCAAATATAGTATAAAAGAATACACGATAATAGTTCTTAAAGCTGGAATGGCCCCAAACTTACGATATTGATATAACATGTATGGAAAAGTAAACAAAAATGCGATAAATGGAAATACTAAAAAAGCTGTTTGAATTGGAATTATATAATCATGCATACTACTACACCTCTCAAATCATTACGACTTCATTATGTCACATTTTTTCTTCTAGGTATAGTAAATTAAGGTAATATGACAAAATTGTTATATTTGAAAACAATTACCATAAATTCATATTAAAACATTATTTTTGATTGTATTGTCTGACATGGCTCATTTTCTCTACTATTTTCTCATCTCGGTCAAAATTCATAAATAATTGATAAGGTTCAATATTTAAAGAGCGAGCAATATTTTCTATTTTCGTAATCGTTGGACAGTGTAGACCTCTTTCTACGTCCGTAATATATCGTGAACTTAATTTGCTTAATTCTGCTAGCTTTTCTTGAGAATAATTATTTAAATATCGATAATACTTAATATTAAAAATCAATAATTCTCTTAAACTACTAAACTGTAATCTCATTATATCCCTCCACATAAGGTATGATATTATTTACTGCAAAATATTCACACGAACTATTTACTGCAAGATTGTTTTAGGATATAATAGATGTGAAAGGAGAGGAAAAACATGAACAAAAAGAAGCTTCCTACATGGGCAATTGTAATAATAGCAATTTTTGTAGTGGCAATCATAGGAGGTGCTCTAGGAACAGGTGATTCTGATACACAAGATTCTAAAGAACAAACTGGTACTACTACTGTTAAAAAAGAAGGTTTGGAGTTAGAAGAAGGTCATACTGGAGCTTTAGACGAATACGGAATAGCTTATTATATTGATGGATACGTAAAAAACAACTCTGATAAAGAATATTCTTATGTACAAATAGAATTCATAACTTATGATAGCGAAGGTAACACCTTAGGAACATGTATAGACAACAATAGTGGTTTAGAATCAAACGGAAGATGGAAATTCAAAGCTATGTGCACAAGCGAAGTAGATAAAATTGCTAGCTATAAACTTAAAGAAATCACAAAATGGTAAGTGGGTATAAAGGCAAATCGATTGCCTTTTTTATTTGCTACTTTGTTTATTTTACACAACAAAAAAAGAGCTCTAGGCTCTTATAAACTTTTTGTTAGCTTTATCGTTGCTTCGTGTTTATCATTTCCGCGGTAATATTCAACTGTAACGGTATTCCCCATACCAGCTTTATAGACTAAATATTTGAAATGAGCAGCATCTTTTATTTCTGTTCCATCTACTGCTACAATCACATCTCCTGACTTTAAACCTGCTGCATCAGCCGGAGTGTCTTGCTCTACATTGACAATGACAATACCTTGATCAAATTCTCTTTCTAAGCGAATTCTGTTACGCAACAAAGTATATGTATTTGATACGTCAACCGTTTCAATTCCTACTACAGGCCTTTGAATCTCTTCACCTTTTTCTAGTGCATCTAATTCACTTTCAACAATTTCGATTGGAATTGCAAACCCCATTCCTTCAATTTCATCCTTAACAAGTTTTAAAGAATTCATTCCGATGACTTCTCCATTCATATTCACGAGAGGTCCTCCACTGTTTCCTGGATTGATTGCTGCATCTGTTTGAAGTAATTCCATCATAAAGTCATCACCTGTACTAAGAGTAACTGTCACAGTACGATCTTTTCCTGATAAAATTCCTTTCGTTACCGTACCACGATAATCGCTTCCCATAGGAGAACCCACTGTAAACACAGTATCTCCTAATTGAGATTCAGTACTATCTCCTAAAATGGCAACTTGTTTTACGGCCGTTGCGTCAATTGCCAACACTGCAATATCTGCATAAACATCCGTCCCAAGCACTTTAGCCTCGATCTCCTCACCATCTGAGTTAATGACACGCACAGATGTCGAATTTTCTACGACGTGCTGATTGGTTACGATATATCCGCTATTATCGTCCTTTTTGTATGCAAAACCAGTTCCTGTTCCTACTAAAGTATTTCCCCTATAAGATTCGATGACATAAACAGCATCGTATACTTTAGAAATCGCACTTTGAATGGTATCTGACTCTTCTATCGTTACATTCTTTTTATCGTTATAAACTAAATCTGTCGTAGTACTTTCTTTTGGAATATAATATACAACCGCAATCGTTCCTATAATTCCTGCAAAAAGTGCAACAATGATAGAGCTAATATAGATTGCTTTTTGTTTCATATCTTCCCTCCTAATCCATTTTAATTAGTTCGCGCCAATTATTTGGAAAGCCAATCTTATTTAAAATTGTATGTAGTGGTACAACATCGACAATTCCATCTAAAACATCGATTTCATACCCAATTTCGTAAATAAGTTCGCGGAATTCTCCTTCCGTTAACATTTGCTTCATGATAATTGGTAACACAAACAAATCATTCTTACCATAAATATATTCTCCATCTTCCTTTGGAATATCTAATAATTCATGATATTTTGTATCCGGAATTTCCTTCTGCGTACGATGATCATATAAAACTTCCTCGTGCGCACATAAATTTCTGAAATTGGCGAGTAATGATAAATAAATTGCTAATGTCTCTGCGTCTAGATGATAAAAAGATGCAATAGCCTCCTGATCCTCCAACTTTAGTATGGAATAAAGTTCTGAAACGATTCCAAAAGATAATACTTTTACTAAGATCCACATCGGAATATATCCATAATTACTTAGATAATGCATCGTTGCTGTATGTTCTTTTCCATTGATGCGAATTTGTCGTTTTGTCTTATTTAAAATATCGTATACTTGACGTGATTTCAAAGAATCCTGTGTAAAATTTTTAGGATCTAGGTAATCTTTTTCTTTATAACCATATTTTTTAGACATCTGATAACTTATAATTGATTTAATATTATTCTCAATAACTAAAATATATTTAAACATGATATTTCTAAGCTTTCGATCAAAAACAAAGGCAGCGTATAGTTCATCAAATCTCGTTCCCTTTAAAAATTGATCGTCGTTATATTTTCTCATAAATAAATGTCGATATCCACTAACAAAAAAGTAATTTTCTCGAAACAAGATCTCTTTTGCGTACTCAACATCATCTATCACTAGTCCACGTGCTTTCAATATATCAATTTGTTCATCTAAAGTCTTAAATATTTTACTTTTCATACTCTCACCTTCTCAATTATATCATACATAATGTGAAAAAAATATGTTTTTTTCATGGGATAATATTGAAAAAAGAAGAAATAAATATTTCTTCTATCCTAAAATTCCAAACACCTTTTTATCGTTAAAATATCTTAACACCCCACCTGTAATCGTCTTACTTATTTTTTGCTGATAGGAATCTGTTTTTAGTAAGTATCGTTCGTTTGGATTACTTAAAAATCCAACTTCTAACAAAACTCCAGGACGTTCAATTCTCTTACTTAAATAAAAACTTGATGTCTTTTTATATTTTCTTTTACTATATAGATGTTCTTTGAATTCTTCCTGCATGATTTTTGCTATTTTCTCATTATCCGGGTGAACATCATCGTAATAAGCCTCTGCCCCATGCCAACTAGAAGAAGTTTCTGCATTTAAATGAATGGATAAATATAAATCACATCCTGATTTATTGATCATGTTTCCACGTCTAGATAAATCATTTCTCTTATGATTAATCGTATTTGGCACAGAAACATCATAATCACCATAACGAGTTAAATATACAGTAGCCCCTAATTGCGTCAAATCCTCTTCTAGTTTTTGAACGATCTTTAAATTGATGTCTTTTTCATAAATATTTTTATAAAGGGCTCCAGGATCACTTCCTCCATGTCCTGCATCCAAATAAATAACTTTACCAAATAAAGGTAATGTAGAAGTTTGTGCTGTTACAATCCCATATCCACAAAGTCCAAATAAAAAGAAAACAAATAAATAGATCTTGTATTTCAGCATTTCAACATCCGCCTCACTTAGTCTATCATATGTTTTCTAGATAAAATTATGATTTTAGCGATTTTCTTTAAATATTGTCCACGGTACTCGATTAGGAAGTGGCAATGAAAAACTTAAATATTCTTTTGTCGTTGGATGATAAAAACTCAAACGACTTGCAAAAAGGGCAATCTGTTCCCCAGACTTTGCATGTTTATTATACCTTTGATCTCCATACAGTGGATAGTTTCTGCTAGAAAATTGAACTCTAATTTGATGAGATCTACCTGTTTTTAAAGTGATATGAACAAGAGAATAATCTTCATATCTCGCCTTTAATTGATAGGACAATTCTGCCTCTTTTCCTCTTGGATCGACGATCACCATATTACGTTTTGTATCTTTATACAACCGATCTTTTAAAACACCTTGCTTTTCTATCTTTCCTTCTACGACAGCATCGTATTCCTTCAACATCTTATGTGTTCTCACTTGCTCACTTAAACGAGAGGCTGCTTTCGATGTCTTAGCAAAGACCATAACACCTCCTACAGGACGATCCAAGCGATGTACAAGGCCCAAATATACATTTCCTGGCTTATGATACCTTTTCTTTAAATCGCTCTTTAAAAGCGTTAATAAATCCATATCGTGAGAGCTATCTTCTTGTACTGGCATATTCACTGGTTTTTCCACTACTAATAAATGATTATCTTCATATAATATGTTAATCATTTTCCTGCCATCTTCCATAGATACCACATGGCAATACCAAATGATTTGTCGTAACCGGAAGTCCAACTTCACCCGCATCGACTTTACCTTTTGGATATAATGGTAACATTGTAGTTTTTAATATATTTTCAAGAACTGTACTAGAGATCCCCGTCGTATAAGAATTGATAAGTAAAAATAATGGCTCATCACTTAATATTTTCATACATGCTTGCACGAGATGATAAATATTATGTTCAAACTTCCAAACTTCTCCATTTGGCCCACGACCATAACTTGGTGGATCCATAATGATCGCATCGTATTTTCTACCTCTACGAGCTTCTCTTTCTACAAATTTTAGGCAGTCGTCTACGATAAAACGAATCTTTCTATCTTCTAAATGAGATAGTTTCATATTATCTTTCGCCCAAGCAACCATACCTTTCGCAGCATCGACATGCACTACCTCAGAAGCCCCAGCATAGGCACAAGCCATCGTTGCTCCACCAGTATATGCAAATAAGTTTAATACTTTTATCGGGCGATTCGCCTTTCTTATTTTTTCTATCATAAAATCCCAGTTCGTTGCCTGTTCCGGAAATAATCCCGTATGCTTAAAATTCGTTGGCGTCACCTTCAGTACTAAATCACGATATTGTACCGTCCAATACTCTGGTAATTTTTTTCGAAATTTCCACTCGCCACCACCTCGATTACTTCTGAAGTAATGGCCATCTGCTTTATTCCAAAGTCCACCCGTCTGTGTAATTGGCCATATAGCTTGAGGATCTGGTCGTCTTAAGATAACCCCATTCCAATTTTCTAATTTTTCTCCATTCCCTGCATCGATACATTCGTAATCTTTCCAACCATCACTGATACGCATACTACACATCTCCTTCTTTTTCTTATTTCTATCTATTATTATACAATAGAGTATAAAAGAAGAAAAGGAATTCATTAAAATATCTCTTTTCCTTTGGGAAGATTTTATTTTATGATATAATATTTTCATATCTGAAAAGCATAAATACAAGGAGGAAACATGAAGGAATACAAAAACGACAATAAATTCTACTTTGAAATTACAGAAAAAATTCCAGGAAAATTAGGACGTGCTGGAATCATTCATACTCCTCATGGAGATATTAAAACTCCAGCTTTTATGACCGTCGGTACGAGGGGCGAAGTGAAATTTGTATCGATGGAAGAATTAAAAGAAATTACTGCCCAAGCAATGTTGAGCAATGGATATCATTTACGAAATAAAGCAGATGAAATCGCCAAAAATGGTGGGCTCGCCGAATGGTCAGGGTGGAACGGTCCGACGCTGACAGATTCCGGTGGGTTTCAAGTCATGTCTCTCGGATCTGGTCTCGGTAAGGTCGTAAGTATGAAAAGAGAACAAGAAGTTGTAAATACTGATCCAAAAGAAAGACTTGCTCACGTAACAGAAGATGGTGTAGAATTTTTTGATTCATTTACCAATCAGAAAGATTTTATCGGACCAGAAGAGTCTATGCAAATACAATGTAAAATTGGTGCGGATATCCACATGGCCTACGACGAATTAACTTCTCTTGCAGATAGTTACGAATATAATGTAGAAGCATTAGCGCGTACAGAAAGATGGGCAAAAAGAAGCATAGAAGAACATAAAAAACACTGTGATGATCTCGGATACCATCAATCTCTTTACGGTGTATTGCAAGGTGGAAGATGGGAAGATTTAAGACGTTCAACAGCGAAAAAATTTGCTAAGATGGAATTTGATGGATATGGATTAGGTGGAGCATTTCTAAAAGAAAGTCTTGGAGATATTTTAAAATGGTGTTGTGAAGAACTTCCAGAAAATAAACCTCGTCATCTACTTGGTTTATCTCATCCAGATGATATTTTAATCGGTACAGAAATGGGAGCGGATACATTCGATTGTGTCGCACCTACAAGAGAAGCAAGACATGGTAGAATCTATACAAAAACAGGAAATATTAAATTAAATAAATTCAAAGATAGTGATGAACTATTGGATGAAGGATGCGACTGTCCTACTTGTCAAGCTGGTTGGACTAGAGGTAATTTAAGAAAGCTGTGGAAATCTCCTGATATAGAAGATAAGAAAAAATACTATACTTTATCTTCTATTCATAATCTACGTTTTATTATTCGTCTGACAGAAGAAATTCGTGCTTCTATTCTAGATGGAACATTTGAAACATACAAAGAAACATTCTTAAAAAATTATTACCACTCGAAACCAGAGTAAAAAGACTTGATAAAGTCTTTTTTTTATTACAAAAAAACTCATAAACATAATGTTCATGAGTTTTATACATATACAAAATCCTATCGTTTTGAGAATTGAGGTGCTCTACGAGCTGCTTTCAATCCTGGTTTCTTACGTTCTTTGCTTCTTGAATCACGAGTAATAAATCCTGCTTTTTTCAAAATAGATCTGAAACTTCCTTCGTTTCCTTCATTTGCTTCATCATATTGTAATAAAGCTCTTGTAATTCCTAAACGGATTGCACCAGTTTGACCAGTAAATCCTCCTCCGTTTACTTTTACTTCGATGTCAAATGTTTCGTCTGTACTAGTAGCTACTAATGGTTGTTTTAAGTCCATTACGTTAGTTTCGTAAGGGAAGAAATCTCTTACATCTCTACCGTTTACTGTAATTTTTCCTGTACCTGGTACCATCTTAACTTGCGCTACAGATGATTTTCTTCTACCAGTTCCAGTGTATTCTTTCTTATTTGCCATTTAAAAACCTCCTAGTCCAATTTCATTTCTACTGGTTTTTGAGCCATGTGTGGATGCTCACTTCCAGCATATACGAATAATTTTTTGTACATTTGACGTCCTAGTCTTCCTTTTGGAAGCATACCTTTTACGGCTCTTTCGATCATTTCTTCAGGATATTGTTCTTTCATAACACGAGCAGATCTTTCTCTTAATCCACCAGTGTATCCACTGTGATTATAATAGATTTTATCATTTAACTTGTTTCCTGTTAAATTAATTTTAGAAGCATTAACCACAATTACAAAGTCACCACAATCTACATGTGGAGTGTATGTTGGTTTGTGTTTACCACGTAATACATGAGCTACTTTTGTAGCTAAACGACCAAGTGTTTGACCTTCAGCATCGATAACATACCAATTACGTACGATATCTTCTTTTTTTTGCATATATGTATTTTTCATATAATATCTCCCTTTCTCTAATATT
Source organism: uncultured Mycoplasmatota bacterium (assembly GCA_937944975.1). GTDB lineage: Bacteria > Bacillota_I > Bacilli_A > RF39 > UBA660 > Fimihabitans. Next base: position 76,052 of record CALEBF010000016.1, read on the forward strand.
GGATTGTAGTAAGTGGTCCCAACACTTACTTTCATGGGATATATAAAATGTACCAATTAAAATTGTACTAAAAAATCATATAAAAGTCAATAAAATTATATGCTTTTTCTTTGTATTTTAACCTTTCTAAAAATAAAAAAGAGCCATTATGAAATAATTGTTGGCTGTAAGAATGAAAAACAATCAAAATTACGCAATATTCCAAACAAAATTGCAATTACTAAAAGAACATACCAAAACCAATTGGGAAATATTTTTATCTTCTTATTCCATATCCATCCGTAACTTTGACCACCAAAATAAATAACAAAAATAGGAAGCAAACAAACAACGAGTGCATTATAGTGAAATGCTTGTACGATATCTAATTCCAATAGTGAAAAGAGTGTTCTTGTAATTCCACATCCAGGGCAATAAAGTCCTGTGATCTCATGAAAAATACAAGGAATTGAAAAACCATATGTCCGATTCAAATAAAGATAGAAAAAAAGGAACAATACGAGAATCTCACCACACAAGAAAGTAACTATCAATTTTTCTTTTTTGGTCGTAAGTTTCATATAACTCCTCTTTCTTTTACATCTCAGCTTTTTGTTGTGCTACTTCATTTAATTCGTTTTGCATCAAACACCAATTGACAATACTTAATCCTAAAATAGATAAAATTAAATATAACACTGAATTATCTGTAGCACGTAATCCTTGTTTTGTTTTTCCTTCGTATAATTCTTTTCCCATTTTATAATTCCAATAAATGATATAGATTCCACAAGTGATAATACCAAACAAGAATGCTTTTCCTCCTGAAAAATCACGGTCATCATTTAAATACGCTGCATCGTCTGTTAAATTAATAAACCATATAATACCATAGATACCACATGTAACAATAGACAAAATGACATTTACCGCAATATTCTTCTCTTTAATCATGTACTCTCCTCCTTACTATCAATATACCATAATCATATGTGATTGCAAAGTGTTTTTTTATTAGTAAAATACATCTTTTAGATAGAGTCCCTCTGGATGTGCTGTCACTCCTGCCTTACGGCGATCTTTTGCTTCCAATATTTCAATGATATCTTCAGCTTTTCGTTTTCCTTCACCAATTTCAATTAAAGTACCAACCATATTTCTAACCATATAGCGTAAGAAACCTGTTCCTAAAAACGATAGAACAATCATGTTTCCTGCTTTTAAATCACGCACAAGATTGGCTTGAATGATTTTCCTTACAAAATCGTCCTTCTCCTCATTTGCCTTACTAAATGATTTAAAATCATGCTCACCTTCTAAGTATTTCATTGCACGTTCCATCGCAACGACATCGAGACGTTTATTGTACTGATATACATAATCTTTTTCTAATGGATTATACTCACCCATATTGATTTTATAAATATATTCTTTTCCCTTTGCGTTATATCTCGCATGAAACATATCACTTACAACACTTACTTCCCTAACGTAGATATCTGCTGGAAGTAAACTATTCATAGCTTTCTTTAACTGCTCTGGTGTCATTTCTAAATCTAAATCAAAATGCGCTTTCTGCCCTAAAGCATGCACCCCGGCATCCGTTCTCCCTGAACCATGAATCGGTACAGCCGTATCATTATTGATCTTTTTTAGAACTTTTTCCACTTCGTTTTGAACTGTCTTCCCGCGCGGTTGTTTCTGATATCCTTTATATTTTGAACCATCATATGCAAACGAAATTAAAAACCTCATACCATTACCTCTTTCACTACAATTAACACAAAGATGAATACGCACGTTGCAATACTCATAATTGATCTTTTGTCATTGATTTTCACTTGATTTTCCGGACGATAGGCATCGACGCGAAATAATTTCACTTCTAGCATATCCGAAAAATTTCTTGCTTTTTTCTCTAACCTTTCTTTGAGTGCTACAAAATAAATCCTTTTATACTGCCAGTAGTCTCTTCTGCGCAACAGCCTTCGATCTAATCCTCTTGTTTGTAATGCAAATAATGTCTGATTATGCGCACTACGAAACTCTTTTACGTAAAGACAGAATAGTACAATTTGATAAGACACTTTCTCAGGAAGCACCCCAAAGAACGAAAGTGGACGACAAATAAAATTTAAACTTTCCGCTTCTTCCAACAATGTCGTTTGATTGATATAAAACATTATTAGAAAATATGCTATTATCAGTTTAATGCTGTAACGCACTGATGTCAATAGATTTCCCGTGATTACGAAGAAGATGACAAAACTTAACAAAACAAGGGTACCGATAACATATAACCATATTCTCTCTAATTTTACATGTCTGCTAAGATATAGAATTATAATTCCAACAGTAAAACATAGTAGAATAGGAAGAGAATGACATACAATGACAGATAATAATATCAGCAGTATACAAATTAACATACAAGTTGGCGATAGTATAAGTGATCGATCTTTTTTATTTTGCATGGCGATACACATCCTTTATTAAATCATTGATATCATCTCGATACCCTAATTTTATCTTCTTTTGATCTAATACCTTTTTTGAAAATAAAACAGTTTTTGGAATAGAAATACCCGCTCTTTCCAATTTTTTTACTTGTTGAAATACTTCCATTTTCTTTCCGGATAAATAAATTTTACCCCGATTCAAAATCACCACTTGATCTGCTAATTGAACTGCAAAATCACTATCCCTACTCATGATAAGAATCGTCTTATTATATTTTCTCTTCAATGAACGGATCGTTCGTATCCACTGTCCTTTACTGTAAGAATCTAATCCTACTGTCGGTTCGTCCAATATGATGACACTTGGATTATAAGCAAGGACTGTCGCAAAAGCAATTTTCTTCTTTTCTCCTAAGCTAAGTCGAAAAGGATTTTTGTCTAAATAAGATTCATCTAGATCTACCATTTTTAACGAAGCTAGAATATGTTGTTCTATTTTATCTGGATGATACTTGTATTGCTTCATTGCAAATGCTATCTCTTCTCTCACAGTACTTGCAATAAAATTCCTTTCTGGATATTGTTCGACAACTCCAACGAGACGATATAATCCAGCATAGTTAAAATGCTCTAATCCAGCTTTTATGATAAAGGGGCCGACTGTAATTGCCCCTTCCGTCGGAAACTTTAAAGTTTGAAGCATCTCACTTAAAATGCTTTTCCCACTACCACTTTTTCCCATTACCACAGTTACTTTACGACCGGAAGCGACAAAGCTAATATCTTGCAACGGAGTAGTACCATCAGTATCAATATATTTTACATTATCAAACTTTACTTCCATATCGCATCCACCATTTCATCCATATCTAATATCAAGTGATCCACCAAACCATAATACTTCAATTTGTTAGATAAACTTACCATAAAAGGAAGTTGTAACCCTGAAGCCTTTACGATTTTTGACTCTTGCAATACTTTTTCCTTCGTATCAAATAAAATTGCTTTCGCTTGACTTAATATTACAATATCCTCTCCATACAACGCATCTTCTAAATCTTCTACTGTCTGCACAATGGTTGCATGTTCATTCTTATGATATCTTTTTAAAATTGAGACAACTAGTTTCTTATCTTTCTCATCTAAACCTAAATAAGGTTGGTCTAATAAGAGAATTGGTGGTTTTCGAATCATCGCAGTAGCAAGTAATAATAGCTGTCTTTCTCCACGACGCAACTTTGAAACAGAAAGATCTAAAATTTTATCTAGGTGGAACTCCTTACTAATTTTTTCTACTTTTCCCTTGATTTCATCCGTTGATAATTTTAAATTTTCCAGTGGAAATTCTAATTCTTCTCGAACAGTTTCTTTGATAAAAACATGATTTCGGTTTTCTAAAAGAACGCCCATTTGCTTTCGAATCGAACAAATATTTCTCCCACACATTTGATAGCCACCGATATGAATATTGGCATCAGCTTTTTTTAAACCGCATAAAATTTGAATTAAAGTGCTCTTTCCACTCCCGTTTTTACCTGCGATAGAAGTAAAAGTTCCTTTCTGTATCACTAAGTTAAAATGATCAAAAAACATTCTATCATCATAACCATAAATCAAATTTCGAATTCGGATTGCGTCTTTCACAATACCACCACCATTAAATGCTTCTATTATAATACATTTCACGTATTTTTTCAATTGCAGGAGCGATTCTAAAAAAATACATTGCAGAAATTTGAAATAAATGATACAATAAAAATAGGAACTATTACTAGTTTCGAGGAAGGGTGAAAAAATGTTAGAAGGAAAAACTGCTATTATTACAGGTGGTACAAGAGGAATTGGATTTGCCACAGTAGAAAAGTTTTTAGAAAATGGTGCAAATGTTGCTGTATTAGGTTCTAAAAAGGAAACAGTAGAAAAAGCACTTGAAAAATTAAAGGAAAAATATGCAAGCGATAGATTTATCGGACTATCTCCTAAATTATCAGATGAAGGAGAAGTCAAAGAAGCTTTTGAAACCGTGAAAAAAACGTTTGGAAGTATCGATATCTTAGTAAATAACGCTGGAATTTCTGCTAGAGATTCTCTTTATGAATACAAATTAGAAGACTTCAAAAAAATTATTGACTTAAATATTACTTCTATCTTTAACTGTTCTAAAATTGCTGCAACAACGATGAAAGAACAAGGAAAAGGTGTTATTTTAAACACAAGTTCTATGGTTAGTTTATATGGACAGGCAAGTGGATGCGGATATCCTACAAGTAAATTTGCAGTCAACGGATTAACTAAGTCACTCGCAAGAGAACTTGGAAAAGACGGAATTCGCGTAAACGCTGTCGCTCCAGGTGTCATCATGACTGATATGATGAAAGATGTTCCAGAAAATCTAATTCAACCAATTATTCAAACAATACCATTAGGTAGAATCGGACAACCAGAAGATATTGCAAATGCATTCTTATTTTTAGCAAGCGATATGGCAAGTTACATCACAGGAGCAATTCTCTCTGTTGATGGAGCAACGATGTGTTAGGTGATATGATGGATACAAAAATATTAAGAAATTTATCATACGGTGTCTACATCGTATCGACGATGGATCAAGAAAAACCAGTAGGATGTGTTGCTAATAGTGTTATGCAAATCACATCCGATCCAATCACTGTTGCGATTAGTATCAATCATGATAACTATACAAATCAAATAATCAAGGATTTTAAAAAATTTGCCATCAACATCTTGCCGGAAACAGTAGATATGAATTGGATTGGTACATTTGGATTTGAATCTAGTAAAAATATAAATAAATTCGAACATATCGATTATCGTATGGAACAATCACTTCCAATATTACCATCTACTTGTGGAGCATTACTATGTGAAGTAAAAGAAACGATTGAAACTTCAACACATACAATTTTTATCGGAACTGTTTATGAAACAGTTTCTGCAACCAACGATAATCCTATGACATATGCATATTATCATCAAGTAAAAAAGGGAACTTCACCTAAAAATGCACCAACCTATATTGCAAATGAAGCGGCAGAGAAAAGTGAAGCAAAAGAGGATACAAAAGAAAAAAAGAAGACAAAATGGGTTTGTACAGTCTGTGGATATGTTGTAGAAATGGATGAACTTCCAGATGACTTTAGATGTCCGATCTGTGGACGTGGAAAAGAAGCTTTTAAAAAATTAGAGGACTAAAAAAGGTACGTTATCGTACCTTTTTATGATCCTTTCTTTTTTTGTATATGATAAGTAATTTTTAATAATAATTTTGTAGGAACAAAGCGATAAAAAACATGAACTAACTTCATTCGAATTCCTGGAACGATAACTAACTTGCGACGAAACATTTGCTCGAGTGCATAATGAGCAACATCATAGCTAGTTAATGCATTCAGTGAAAACTCAACCCCTGCTACTTTATTAAAGTTTGTACTAACAGGTCCTGGGCAAAGTGCACCAATATATACATGGCTTCCACTTTGTCTTAACTCTTCGTAAATTGCTTCTGTGAAATGTAATACATACGCTTTCGTTGCATAATAAGTTGCCATCATTGGTCCTGGCATAAAAGCTGCAGAAGATGCTACATTCAAAATATACCCTTTATCCTTTTTCTTAAAATCTTCTAAAAATAATTTTGTCAAACAATGCACTGCTTTAATATTCGTATCGATCATATCTAATTCCTTTTCCAATTTTAAAGAAGTGAATTCACCATATAATCCGAATCCTGCATTGTTAATTACAATGTCGATGTCCTTATCTTTCACTTGATCATACAACTCTGTACAATTGTATACACTAGATATATCGAGATTAATAATTTCTACATTCGTTTTTAATTCTTTTTTCAACTGTGAAAGCCTTGTCTTACGACGAGCTACTAAAATCAAATCATAACCTCTCTCACTTAAAAGACGAGCCATATCCCGTCCAATTCCTGAGCTAGCTCCCGTGATTAATGCTAACATAAACATCACCCTGCAATCATTATAACCCACTTGCGTATGAATTTCAAACAAATTCGTCTTATTATATATTTTTATTACATACAAAATATGCTAAAATAAAATAGAAATGAGGGATCGTATGAAATTAGCTATTATTGTCGCAATGGAAAAAGAGATTGAACTATTAATCGAGTATTACGAAGCAAAAGAAACATCTTCAACACATCATATCTATCAATCTCAAAAATATCCAAATATATACATATCACGTAGTGGGATCGGAAAAGTAAATGCTGCAATGAATACACAATATCTTATCGATACTTATGAACCAAATTATATTATTAATACAGGTTGTGCAGGAAGTCTTGTAGATAGCGTACATATCATGGATACAGTCGTTGCAAAATTTTCCACTTACCACGATTTCTTACCATTGAGAATTATGAAACAAAATACACCAGATGAAGGCAAAATCGAAAGTAGCATTGATATGTTAAATCAAGCAGAACAAGTTCTAAGAGAACGAAAAGAACCATATCATATTGGTACAATTTGCAGTGGAGATTGTTTTGTAACCAATGAATTACAAAGAGATCAGATATACGAACAAACAGAAGCTTTATGCGTCGACATGGAAAGTGCTAGCATCGCCCACGTAGCAAAGAAAAATAACATTCCTTTTATATCGATACGAACGATATCAGATTTTTCGGATGGTGCAGAAGAAAAAGAGCAAGAAGCAGCTAATGTAGCAAGCCAAATCGTAATTGAAATTGTAAAGAATTATGAAAAAACTATTTGATTGGTTAATTGAGTATGATATGGGAGAATTTATTGTTCTTATTGGTGGATTCCTACTAACCATTATCGCTTTTATCATATTTTATTTTGTTAATTAAAAAGATATAGATTATAAAACTATATCTTTTTTAGTGTTCCCCCATTTAATGAATATACTTCGTCACACAGCGAATCAATATCTTCTCTCAAATGTGTAGCTAGTAAAATTAATTTACCCCTCTTTTTTTCCTCTTTTAAAACATTTCTAATTTTTGATATACTATCTTCATCCAATCCATTAAATGGCTCATCCAATATGATGACATCTGGATCTTCCATTAGTACTTGAGCAATTCCTAATTTTTGTTTCATTCCTAAAGAGTATTTGTGATATTTTTTATTCCGTTCTTCACATAAATTAACTAATTTCAAAGTGTCTAATATTTCTTTTTCACCTATTTTCTTTTGAATAGAAGCTAATAATTTTAAATTTTCTAATCCTGTTAAATCTGGCAAAAAATGTGGTTTTTCTATCAACGCTCTTGTTTTAGGTGGAAATTTTTTCTCTCGAATTATATTTTCGCCATCAAATAATATTACACCTTCTGAAGGCTCATAAAATCCACAAATCATTTTTAATAAAACACTCTTCCCACAGCCATTCCTTCCAATCAACCCGTATATCTTTCCAGACTGCAGTTCTAAATTCACATTTTGCAATACCTTTGTTTTATCAAAAATTTTAGAAACATTCTGTAACTCTATTTTCATTTATATCCCTCCTACCTTCTGTATTAATTTCATATAATTCTTCTTTACGTACAAAATATTAAATATAGATACCAAAAAAATAAATAATCCCAAATATCCCATAATTTCCCAACATTTAAAAATATTCTTAGGTAATAAACAAATAAAAATACTACAACATATTATATCAATTATCAACCAAGTTTTAGAATATGTGGAACATAAAATCAAAAATAATATAAAAACAATTACAGCACTGGTATAAATAGTATCTATTAAAAAAATAGATATAATCTTATCCAATTGTATTGAATGTTGAAATAACAAAACAATCACTCCTGGTATCCAATACCCAATCAATTTTAATATAAAAATAAATATAAATAAAAAGCATATCCTCTGTAATATCCATAGAGTTGGATTCATTCTCAAAAAAATATTTTCTAATTGAAACTTTATATCTTTTACATAAAGATCTAACATCAGAAACAAATAAGTAAATAATTGAAATAAATACATTAAAAATTCCATAATATTTGCATTTTGTCTTAAATTTGTTCCAAACATTATTTCATACAGAAAAATTTCATCTTGACTACCTATATAATATGTAAAAGACAAAAATGGTACTAAAAAAAGCAATATTAAAAAGTATTTTCTCCTATGCAACAAATAAGATATGTCATTTCGTAATAAATATCTCATTTATACCCCTCGTTTCCGGTATTTATATAAGTAGATAGCAACTGCTGAGATAAATAAAAAACATAAATAACATAGCGAAGATACCAGTTCGATGGTAAAATTTGGATAAGTTATATTAAGAAAAGATGTCCATGGTAATATTAATAATATAAAGTGATATTGAACCCCATTCAACAATATAAAACCACTTAAAAATACAATGATAAATAAAATTATTTTTCCAAAATGACGTGGGTTATAAAAAAGTGAAAATATAACTGAACATAGAATACTAAATAAAATAAAACGAACCATATAAAATGTAACATAAATTAAATTATTAACCGGATATTCTGCCCACTGATGAATTTTATACATACCATAATTAGTTAAATTAAGAAAGGCCAGAAACAAAATTAAAAATTGAATAATATATATAACATCTGATAAGATCACTAAATAGATTAATTCCCTCATGCAATTTTTTTTATTTCTTAATCTAATTTGATATGCATCTAAATAATCAAAAAACACTAAGCATACTTGCATCGTCAAAAAGAATAATGATATCAAAAATAATATTTGAAACATTGGAAAAGTAAAAACTACATAAATAGCATCAATATAATTCCCTACACCACTCGCAAGTCCAAAAACAGCATATAGACAAATCAGAATATTCACAAAAAACAAAGCCTTATATCTTTCATTATCTGTAATATAATTCAATATAGAAAAATAACGCTTTTTATCCCATATGTTTTTCACACATCATCACCACCTGAGATTTTTTACCATATCTTTTCCTTATGAAGATGACTAATACAATCAAAAGAACAATAGGAATAAAACATACTAGATAATAATTAACGTCTCCATTAAAATAATAATACCCCGTCAGACTAAAATAATCATATAAATTTTTTATCCCCAAAATTTTATTAATTAAAACTGTATAAACACCCATTAAAACAAAAATAATCATAATCAAATTCATCACATATCCCATGATAATACTAACAATCTTACTTTTATTATGAAAACAACTGGCAAAAGCAATCAGTCCATAGCAAAAACTTAAAACAAATTGTGCAAAACAAATAATACAACCATACAATAAAAAGTTTTGATACTTCCACTCACTATATACACTCATTCCTTTCACTGTCTCTGATATATTAAAATTAAAATTCGTAACAAATGACGATATAACAAAAATAAAGATCAAAGATATAGGAACAATTAATGCGATTTGGGCTATTTTTTTCATATAACGTTTAAAAACCAATGAATACTCAGATCTTGTAAAATAATTCGTAATATATCCGGTACTAATTTCACAATGAATTGTTCCAACAACCGCAATACATATTAAAAGAGGAGATAGAAATTGTAATATAGCAAAATTCGTATTTTCAACAATTTCAGATGTCAATGTAATTGAATCTAACGAACGATACTTTTTTACTGGATCTAAATTTATTACATAATCCTTTACTAATTCATCATAAGAGATTTCTGTGCCATCTTGATCTATATTTCCACTAAATCTTTTGCATAATGAATAATTTTCATTTCTTTTCTCATAACATTCCTCTTTAATTTGATAATAATAATCTACATAACCATATTGTTCTTTATAATATTGATAAAATGAAAATAAAATTAAAATAAACATTATAAATATGATAAATAGAATATACTTATTTTTTTTTAAAAACAATTTCATATATTTTAATTACCTCCATATATAACGAAGATAGGAATTCTATAGATTAATGAAATTCTACTTTAATTAATATTCCAGTTTCCGTAAAATGTTGCCGTTGTTAATAATTGTTTATCTGAACGTAAATTTAATTTATAAGGCTCTATTTGTTTATTACTTCCTGTAATTACTGCCCATTTATTTTGAGGAACTGTTACCCAATTACTATAATTTCCTCCACCATATACTGCATAAGTTCTAGCTTTAATTGCTCTTGGATCATGTGTAATATTATCGTAACTTTGCGTTTTCATAACAGATTGATTTCCTGTCGTCTGCTTATTATATTCTTTTGATACCCAACTCATTTGCATAATAGGTATTTGAATATTAACTATTTCTACAACTAATGCACTCACACCACTCAAAGACATAATCATAGTTACAATAAATATTCCAAACGCATATTTAACATATTTCAAAGATAATCACTCCTTTCTACCATTTCCTTCCTATCTTCATTTTTATTATAACCCACTTGTATTCTATATGCAATATTTTTTTACAAAAAAAGATGCAACTATTTTGCATCTCCTTCTACTAATTCTAAAATTACCATTAAAGCATCGTCACCTTTGCGCTCATTTAATTTTAAAATTCTTGTATATCCACCATTTCTTGTTGCATAACGTACTGCTAAATCGTCAAATACTTTTTTAACAGCTTCATTGTCGTTTTGTAAGAAAGCAAGTGCTTTTCTTCTTGCAACTAATGATCCATCTTTTCCGTAAGTAATCATCTTATCAAGAAACTTACGAGCTTCTTTTGCTCTAGTTTCAGTTGTTTGGATTCTTTCGTTCATGATGAGATCTTTCGTTAGATTGGCAAGCATACTTCTTCTATGTTTATTATTAACTCCTAATTTTCTATAAGCCATAATATTCCTCCTAACTATTAGTCTTCATCGCGGAATTTAAGTCCCATATCTTTAATTTTATCGATAACTTCTTTTAAAGATTTTTTACCTAAATTACGAATTTTCATCATTTCTAATTCTGATTTTTCCGTCAAATCACCTAGTGTGTTAACTCCAGCTCTTTTTAAACAATTGTAAGCACGAACTGAGAAATCTAAATCATCGATAGAAGTCTCTAACTTCTTTAGCTTACTATCTTCTTGTTTTGCATTCATAATTCCTGTCGTATCAGCAATTTCACTTAAGTTAGTAATGATATTCAAATGTTCAATCATAATCTTAGCAGATAAAGCCATAGCTTCCTCTGGACGAATTGATCCCTTTGTATATACATTCATAATTAACTTATCGTAATTAGCATCTTGCCCAACACGAGCGCTTTCTACTTCGTAGCTAACTCTTTCAATTGGTGAATAGAGAGCATCGATAGGAATATATCCTAATTTTGTATTTTCAACGTATTTCTTGTTTTCATTAGATGGTACATAACCGCGACCATTGGCAACGATTAATTCCATGTCTAATTTTCCACCTTTAGATACTGTTGCAATTACTTGATCAGGATTCATAATTTCTACGTCTGCAGATGTTTGGATATCTCCAGCCGTAACTGTTTTCTCCCCACTTACAGACAAATGAAGAACCTTTTCCTCTTCTGTATGATTTTTTACAACGACATTTTTTAAGTTTAAGATAATCGTCGTAACATCTTCTACAACACCTTCCATCGTTTGAAATTCATGTGCGACACCATCAATTTTTACAGCTACAATAGCGCTTCCTGGCATACTTGATAACATGATTCTTCTAAGTGCATTTCCGATTGTTGTACCAAATCCTCTTTCCAAAGGTTCTAATTCAAATTTCCCATAATTATTACTTTCTACATATTCTGTTATTTTGTAGACTGGTTTTTCAAAGTTTAACATTCCTCAACACTCCTTTTCTTTTATCCACGTGGACGTTTTGGTGGGCGACATCCGTTATGTGGTATTGGTGTTACATCAGTGATTGCAGTAATTTCAAGTCCAGCTGTTTGTAATGAACGAATGGCAGTTTCACGTCCTGATCCAATTCCTTTTACGAAAACTTCTACTTTTTTCATTCCCATAGCAACAGCTGCTTTTCCTGCAGCTTCAGCTGACATTCCAGCAGCAAATGGAGTTGATTTCTTACTTCCTTTGAACCCTAATGTTCCAGCAGAAGCCCAGCTGATTGCATTCCCTTCTTTATCACAAATTGTTACGATTGTGTTATTGAACGTTGAATGAACATAAGCTTTCCCCTCTGGTACATTCTTTTTCACTTTACGTTTTCTTGGTTTATAAGCCATTTAAATAACCTCCTTTTTTTGCACTACTATTTTTTCTTGTTCGCTACAGTCTTACCTTTACCCTTACGAGTTCTAGCATTACGATTTGTTCTTTGCCCTCTTACAGGTAAACCTTTTTTGTGACGAGTTCCTTGATATGAGTTAATTTCCATTTTTGTTTTGATGTTCATATTAACTTCACGTCTTAAATCACCTTCAGTTAAATATTTGTTTACTTCATCACGAATACGGATTAACTCTTCATTTGTTAAATCTTTTGCTCTTGTATTTTCGTTAATATTTGCATCCTTACAAATCTTTGTTGCAAGTGCTTTTCCAATTCCATAAATGTAAGTCAATGCGATAACGATTCTTTTATTATTTGGTATATCTACACCTTTAATACGCGCCATAAAACACCTCCTATATTAACCTTGTCTTTGTTTATGCTTAGGGTTTTCACAAATTACGTATACTTTCCCCTTACGTTTAATTACTCTACATTTATCACACATTGGTTTTACTGATGGTTTTACTTTCATTCAAATCCCTCCTACTTTCTATAGGTTATGCGCCCACGTGTTAGATCATATGGTGAAAGTTCTAGTGTTACTGTATCACCTGGTAAGATACGAATATAGTTCATACGCATCTTACCAGAAACGTGAGCAATTACAGTATGTTTGTTTTCAAGTTCTACTTTAAATCCACCCTTTGGTAATTTTTCAATTACCTTTCCTTCTACTTCAATAATATCATTTTTTGCCATATTATCACCTCTTCGTCAATATTTCATATCCATCATCCAACACTAAGACCGTGTGTTCAAAGTGTGCGGATGGTTTATCATCTGCGGTAATTACTGTCCAATCATCATCTAGCATATACACATCAGCTGTCCCCAAATTTAACATTGGTTCTACTGCGATTACCATTCCTGTTTTCAGTTCTGGTCCTGTTCCTTTCTTACCATAATTTGGTACGTCCGGTTCTTCGTGTACACTACTACCGACTCCATGACCGACAAGTTCTTTTACTACTCCTAAACGATGTTCAGTCGCATATTTTTCTACCGCGTATCCAATATCCCCTACATGGGCACCATTCTTGATGACAGAGAGGCCTTCCATTAAGGCTTGTTCTGTATCGCGAAGTAGTCGTGCTTTTGGATGACTGATATTTCCAACAGGATAAGTCCAAGCGGAATCACCATGAAATCCATGATAGCAAGCACCAATATCTATAGATACGATATCGCCTTCCTTCAAACGACGGTTTCCAGGAATCCCGTGGACAACTTCTTCATTGACTGAAATACAGCATCCAGCGGGAAATCCATAGAGGCCTTTAAAAGAAGGGGTCGCATCCGAATTTAATATAAATTCTTCTGCTAATCGATTTAATTCCTTCGTCGTAATACCTGGTTTAATAAATTGTTTTAAATAATTATGCGTATCTCCAACAATTTTACCAGCTTTTCTTAGCAGTTCAATTTGTTCTGGAGTCTTTATTGTAATCATACCTGACTCCTTAAGATCGTCTCAATTTCCTCGAATATTTTATCTGCATCCTGCGTGCTATCAATTGTAGATACAGCGTTCAATTTTCGATAATAATCCAATAATGGTTCTGTATTTTTCATATATGTTTCAAAGCGACTACAGAAGGTTTCTTCGTTATCATCGACACGTTTTTCTAATGCGTGCCCACAATGATCACAAATTCCTTCTTCTTTCGGCTTTAAAACATCTATCATATCGTTGTATACAGCTCCACATTTCGGGCAACTGATACGACCTAATATTCTTTTTTTTGCGGTTTCTTCATCGATTGATAAATAGATCACATGGCCGAGTGGTTTATTCAGTTTTTCCAAAATTTTGTCATATGCATAAGCTTGTTCTAATGATCTCGGAAAACCATCTAAAATATAACCATCAGCACAATCTGATTGATTTAAGCGTTCCATCATTAATTCATTAATAATTTCATCGCTTACCAAACGACCCAATGCCATTTGTTCTTTAATATATCGACCACGTTCATCTTCTTTTTTCGTAGCGTCTCTCAGTAAGTCGCCTGTAGAGATATGTGGTAAATGATATTTCATTGTCAACTTTTTAGATTGTGTCCCTTTCCCGGCTGCGGGTGGGGCGATAAAAATAATACTATTCATTAATATCGTCTTCTTCCTCGGCTGTAGTTTCTACTTACTAATTGGCTTTCAATCTGTTTATAACTTTCAAGTGCTACTCCAACAACGATCAAAAGTCCTGTACCACCAATACTAACACTGGTTGGTAAACTAGAAACTGCTCCAAATATAATAGGTAATGCTGCAATGATTGCTAAGCAAGTGGCACCTACTACCGTTATTCTATTTAATGTACGAGTGATATATTTCACAGTTTCTTCCCCTGGACGGATTCCTGGAATATATCCTCCATTCTTTTGCAAGTTTTCTGTTAATTCTTTTGGTTTCAATTGCAAGAATGTGTAGAAATAAGTAAATCCAAATATTAATACAATATAGATTATAAATCCTACTGGTGTATGCATTGATAACCATTTATTTACAAATAATGTAAATCCTTCGTTCTTAATAAATTGTGCGATTAATGCTGGAATTGAAATCAACGCAGATGCGAAGATAACAGGTATAACTCCAGCTGAATTCAATTTAAATGGAATATAGTTTTGCGTACCACCATAACTACTTGTCGTTTTATTCGCATATTGAATTGGAATACGACGTTCTGAACATTGTTCGTAAACAACAGCAATAATGATTCCTAAGTATAGAGCTACAAATATAGCAAACTTAACAATTCCTAATGTTAATTGCTGTACTGTATCTCCTACAACTAATCCTGTATAGGCGTCTACAAACATCGTCGGCATCGTTGCAATAATTCCAGCCATGATAATGAGTGAAATTCCGTTTCCGATTCCTTTCGCAGTAATTTGATCTCCGATCCATAATAGAAGTGCAGTTCCTGCTGTTAATACAGTTGCAAATTCCATATACTGCATAACTGATCCACCTTTAATAAAGGCAAATGAGAACATGTATCCTTGAATAAACGCCAAGATAATTCCAAATACTCTCGTAATTTGATTAATTTTAGTACGTCCCACTTGACCCTCTTTTGCAAGATCAGCTAAGTAAGGTACGATATCCATCTGTAATAATTGAATAATAATGGATGCGGTAATGTAAGGCATTACTCCTAAAGAGAAGATAGAAAACTTTTCCATTGCTCCTCCACCCATAGCATTAATCAATCCTAAGAACCCTAAATTATCAGTTCCTAGTGCACTCTGATCTATTCCTGGAACAATAATTGTTGTACCAAGTTTGAAAACAAAGAGTGCAGCTAGTGTGAAAAGAATTCTTTTTTGCAAATCTTTATTCTTGGGATTAAATATTTGCTTGATATTTGCAAACATTTTAAATCACCTCTGCTTTTCCACCTAATTTTTCTATTTGCTCTTTCGCAACAGTTGAAAACTTATGTGCTTTTACAGTTAACTTTTTCTCTAAAGTTCCATTTCCTAATACTTTAACACCGTTTAATTGATTTTTTAATAGTCCCATATCTTTTAACAATTCTGGAGTAATGACTGCTCCATCTTCAAATTTATTTAAGTCACTTAAGTTAATTACAGCATATTCTGTTTTGAATTTAGCGTTTGAAAAACCTCTTTTTGGCAAACGTCTATAAAGTGGGAATTGTCCTCCCTCGAACGTTGCCTTGATTTTTCCTTTACCGCTTCTTGCTTTTTGACCTTTTTGTCCTTTTCCACTTGTTTTTCCAAGTCCACTACCAGGTCCACGTCCTACTCTTTTACGAGTAAATGTAGCACCTTCAGCTGGTTTCATAGTATGTAATTTCATATTATAAAATCTCCTCTACTTTTTTACCGCGAAGTTTTGCAACTTCTTCTACTGTTTTTTGTGACTTAAGTGCTTCTAATGTGGCGTGTGCCATATTAATTTTTGTGTTAGATCCTAATGACTTAGATAAGATATCTTTTACACCAGCAAGCTCTAATACTGAACGAACAGGTCCACCTGCTTTTACTCCAGTACCTTTTAAAGCTGGTTTTAACATAACTTTACTAGCTCCTCTAACACCGATTGCTTCATGTGGGATTGTTCTTTGATCAACTAAAGATACTTCAACTACATTCTTAGTAGCAGCTTGAACGGCTTTCTTAATTGCATCAGGTACTTCGTTTGCTTTACCAGTACCAATACCAACTTTACCTTTTCTATCTCCTACTACAACAGTAGCTGAAAAACGGAAACGACGACCACCTTTTGTTACTTTTGTAACACGACCAATGTTGACAACTTCTTCATCGTATAATTTAGGTTGTCTTTGTCTTGGTTGAAAATTTCTTCTCTTTTTCTTGTCTGGTTGTGTTCCACGTGGGTCTTGTTTTTTATTTTCCATTGTTACCCTCCTTTTAGAATTCTAATCCATTTGCACGTGCTGCTTCAGCTAATGCTTTTACACGTCCATGATATAAGTATCCACCTCTATCGAATACTACTTTTTTAATTTTAGCTTCTTTTGCTCTCTTGGCGATTAGTTCACCAACCTTAGTAGCAGCTTCAATGTTACTTCCATTTGCAAGTTTTAAATCCTTGTCAATAGATGAAGCACTTACTAAAGTTGTTCCCTTTGTATCGTCAATAATTTGAGCAAAAATATTTTGATTTGATCTAAACACATTTAATCTTGGAACTTCAGGCGTTCCAGATACTTTTGCACGAACACGTGCGTGTCTAGCTTTTCGTACTTCATTACGATCTACTTTCTTTATCATAAGTATTTACGCTCCTTTACTTTAATTAAGCTGCTTTCTTTCCTTCTTTACGACGAACTACTTCATCTTTGTAACGAATTCCTTTTCCTTTGTAAGGTTCTGGTTGTCTTATCTTTCTGATGTTTGCAGCAAATTCTCCAACAAGACGTTTATCGATTCCTTTGATTGTCAATTCTGTATTGCTTGGTACGTCAATCGTAATTCCAGCAGGTACATCTACTTCTACCGGGTGAGAATATCCAGCAGTGACTACTAATTTATCTCCTTTCGCTTGGAAACGGTATCCTACTCCAAGAATCTCTAATCCTTTTTCGAATCCCTTTGTAACACCTTCTAACATATTTTTAATGTTAGCATTTACAGTTCCATGAAAGTTTTTTACAGAATCGTTTTCTCTTGTTACTGTTAATTGGTTTCCTTCGACAGTAACATGAATTCCTTTGTGTAGTTCAGTAGAAAGTTCTCCCTTAGGACCTTTTACTGTTACACTGTTTTCTGAAGTTGTTACTTCGACACCCTCAGGTATTGTTAATATTCTATTTCCAATACGACTCATTGTAATCCTCCTAATCTTTCTACCAAATGTATGCTAATACTTCTCCACCAAGATTTTGTTTTCTAGCATCGCGATCTGTCATAACTCCTTTTGAAGTAGAAATGATAGCGATACCTAAACCATTTAATACTCTTGGTACTTCGTCAGCTTTTACATATACACGTAATCCTGGTTTAGAAATTCTCTTTAATCCAGTAATAACGCGTTCTTTCTTTTCTCCATATTTTAATTCTAAAATAATATCATTTTGAACACTATTCTCTTTGATTTTATAATCAGCGATGAATCCTTCATCTTTTAGTATTCTTGCAATTTCCATTTTTAAATTTGAAGCGGGTACTTCAACATTTGTATAACGCATCTGATTTGCATTACGAATTCTCGTAAGCATATCTGCGATTGGGTCATTTGCAAATCCTCGCATATTATCCTCCCTTCATTACCAGCTTGATTTCTTAATCCCTGGTATTTGTCCTTTATAAGCTAGTTCTCTGAAACAAATACGGCAAATTCCATATTTTTTCAAAACTGCGTGTGGTCTTCCACATCTTTGACAACGAGTATATTCACGTACTTTAAATTTCTGTGGTCTACTCGCCTTCACTTTCATACTTGTCTTAGCCATATCAATTTTCCTCCTTGTTATTATTTCTTAAATGGCATACCGAAACCTTTTAAGAGATCGTACGCTTCTTCATTTGTCTTTGCTGTTGTAACAAATACAATATCCATTCCACGCACTTTAACAACGTTATCATATACTATTTCTGAGAAAATCAATTGTTCTGTTAACCCTAGAGTATAGTTCCCTCTTCCATCGAATGATTTTGGTGAAACCCCTCTAAAGTCTCTTACACGAGGTAATGTAATACTAATTAGTTTATCTAAGAAGTTATACATATTTTCCCCTCTTAAAGTAACTTTACATCCGATTGCTTGACCTTGTCTTAATTTGAATCCAGCAATGGCTTTTTTACTTTTTGTAACTACTGGTTTTTGTCCTGCAATTGCAGTTAAGTCAGCAACAGCAGCATCTAACAACTTACTATTCGTAGTTGCATCTCCGACACCCATGTTAATTACAATTTTTTCAAGTTTTGGTACTTCCATAACATTTTTATAATTGTATTTTTCTCTTAAACTAGGTACGATTTCTTTATTATATCTTTCTTTTAGGCGGTTCATTTATTTACCCTCCTTCCAATTAGTCAAGAATTTCATTAGATTTTTTTGCACATCTAACTTTCTTGCCTTTTTTATCAGTAGTGTGTCCAATTCTGGTTCTTTTCTTAGTCTTAGGATCGATGATCATAACATTTGAAGCATGGATTGGAGCTTCCATTTCAACGATTGATCCAGCAGTTTGACCATTTGGTTTTACGTGCTTTTTAATCATGTTTACTTTTTCAACTACAACTTTATTTTCAGCTCTTAATGTCTTGATGATTTTTCCTTCTTTACCTTTGTCTTTACCAGCAATAACGACAACTTTATCTCCAGTCTTAAAGTTCATGTTTTTCCTCCTTATTTGGGAAATTATAACACTTCTTTAGCAAGTGATACAATTTTCATAAAATCTTTGTCACGTAATTCACGTGCCACTGGTCCAAATACACGAGTTCCGTATGGAGTTTTATCGTCTTTAATGATTACACAAGCGTTATCATCAAATTTAATATAACTTCCATCTTTTCTTCTTAGACCAAATTTACTTCTAACGATAACAGCCTTTACAACTTTACCTTTTCCAACTGTACCATTAGGAGTAGCTTTCTTTACAGTCCCAACGACTATATCTCCAATATTTCCTGTTTTCACTTTGCTTCCACCAAGTACTCGAATCACCATAAGTTCACGAGCACCAGAGTTATCAGCAACTTTCAACATTGTTTGTGGTTGAACCATTTTACTTTTCCTCCTTTGCGAGTCACAATTATAAAATAATTGCTTTTTCTATTACTTCAACTAAGCGGAAACGTTTTTTCTTTGAAAGTGGTCTCGTTTCAACAATACGCACTTTGTCTCCTACTTTTGCTTCATTTTTCTCGTCGTGTGCAGTGTATTTCTTTGAATATTTTACACGTTTTCCATATAATGGATCTTTACGGTAAGTTTCAACTAAAACTGTAATTGTTTTATCGTTTTTATCACTTACAACTCTACCAATTTCTTCATGTACTCTCTTTTCCATGTTAGTCCTCCTTACCACTTAATTCACGTTCTCTCAAAATTGTCTTCATACGTGCTACTAATTTTCTAAGTTCTTTGATTCTTGATGGTTTTTCAAGATTTCCAGTAGCTTGGCTGAAACGTAAATTAAATAATTCTTCTTTGTATTCTTCAATTTTAGCATTGATTTCTTCAGTAGTTAATTCTCTAATTTCACTATTTTTCATTTGCCTCACCACTTTCTTCTTTCTTTACAAACTTACATTTGATTGGAAGTTTATGCATTGCTAAACGTAATGCTTCACGAGCTGTTTCCTCGTTAACTCCATCGATTTCAAACATAATTTTTCCTTTTTTTACAACTGCAACCCAAACTTCAGGTGATCCTTTACCTTTACCTTGACGAGTTTCTAACGGTTTCTTTGTTAATGATAAGTGTGGGAAAATATTAATCCATACTTTTCCACCACGTTTCATATAACGAGTCATAGCAACACGAGCTGCCTCGATTTGGTTTTGTGTAATCCAAGCACCTTCCATTGCCATAAGACCATATGATCCAAAATGTAATTCTGTATTACCTTTTGCTACACCTTCATATTTTAAACGGTGTGGTCTACGATATTTAGTTCTTTTTGGAATGACTGCCATCGTTCTTACCTCCCTTGTCTTTTTTCTCAGGAAGGATTTCTCCTTTATAAATCCATACTTTAACACCGATCTTACCATATGTAGTATCAGCTTCTTTATGAGCATAATCAACGTCTGCTCTTAAAGTATGAAGTGGAATCATACCTTCAGTATATCCTTCAGTACGAGCCATATCAGCTCCACCTAAACGTCCTGAAACTGAAGTCTTAATTCCTTTTGCTCCTGCTTTCATAGTGTTTCTAATTGCTCTTTTTTGTGCAATTCTGAATGAAACACGATTTTCGATTTGATGCGCAATGTTTTCAGCAACAAGTGCAGCATCTAAATCAGGTTGTTTTACTTCCATAATTGAAATTTGAACATCTTCGTTTACTAACTTAGATAATTCTTTTTTAATTTTTTCAATTTCGTCTCCACCGTGACCAATAACAACACCAGGTTTTGCTGTGTTGATAATCACTTCAGTTTTCTTACTTGTTCTTTCAATAAGAATACTTGAAACTGCTGCGTCTTTTAATTTTTTCTCTAAAAATTTACGAATCTTAACGTCGTTATTTAAGAATTTAGCAAAATCCTTATTTGAAGCATACCAGTTAGATTCCCAGTTTTTGTTAATTCCGATTCTAAGTCCGATAGGACTAACTTTTTGACCCATCAGTTTACCTCCTTTTCTTAGTTTCTCTCACTTACAACAATTGTAATGTGACTTGTTCTTTTCTTAATTGGATCTACGTGTCCACGTGAACCAAATTTAATTCTTTTCATAGTTTGACCTTCGTTTACATATGCCTCTTTTACATATAATTTAGTCTTATCTAATTCTAAATTATTTTCAGCATTTGCAACAGCCGAAGTTAACACTTTAAGTGTGTATCTCGCAGCATTTTTATTCATGTTACTTAAAATAACGCTTGCTTCTTCTACGCTTTTTCCACGTATTAAATCAACAACTAAACGGGCTTTACGAGGTGCGATTCTAACACCTTTTGCGATTGCTTTTGCTTCCATTTTAGTCCTCCTTCCAGTTAATATGATTACTTGTCAGATCCGTGTCCACCAAATTTACGAGTTAGGGAAAATTCACCTAATTTATGTCCTACCATATCTTCTGTAACATAAACCGGAATGAATTCTTTACCATTATGAACAGCAAATGTGTGTCCAATAAATTCAGGATAAATTGTTGAACGGCGAGACCATGTTTTAATTACTTCTTTTTTTCCAGATTCATTTGCTTTTTTGACCTTATTCATCAAATGTTCATCAACAAAAGGTCCTTTTTTCGTGCTTCTAGCCATTATATTTCATCCTTTCTTTTAGTTTTTCTTACGGCGACGAACAATTAACTTGTTTGAAGCTTTTTTCGTATCACGAGTTTTCATACCAAGAGCAGGTTTACCCCATGGAGTAACAGGCCCCTTGCGTCCGATTGGCGCACGTCCTTCTCCACCTCCGTGTGGGTGATCATTAGGGTTCATAACAGAACCACGAACTGTTGGACGAATTCCCATATGTCTTTTGCGACCAGCTTTACCGATGCTTACAAGTTCGTGATCTTCATTTCCTACAACACCTACTGTAGCACGACAAACGCTTAATACCTTACGAACTTCACCACTAGCTAAACGTAGTAAAGTATATTTTCCTTCACGTCCTAAGATTTGAACGCTTGATCCAGCTGAACGAGCCATTTGTCCACCTTTACCAGGTTTTAACTCGACATTGTGAACCATTGTTCCCTCAGGAATATTTTCAAGCGGTAAACAGTTACCAACTTTGATATCGGCATTTACACCACTTTCGATCTTCATGCCAACTTTTAAACCTTTTGGAGCGATAATGTATCTTTTCTCTCCATCAGCGTATTTAATTAAAGCAATGTTAGATGTTCTATTTGGATCGTACTCAATACTAGCAACAGTACCTTCGATACCATCTTTTGTTCTAGTAAAGTCAATAATACGATATTTTCTCTTAGCTCCACCACCACGGTGTCTTACCGTAATTTGACCTTTATTATTACGTCCTCCTTTTTTCTTTAAAGAAACAAGTAAGGACTTTTCAGGAGTAGTACTCGTGATTTCTTCATTTAACAATGTAGATTTACCACGTTGACCATTTGTCATTGCTTTATATGTTTTAATTGCCATATCAATTTTCCTCCTTTTAGATTATTAGTTTAGTTCGATTGAACTTCCCTCTGCTAATTTAACAATTGCTTTTTTTACCTTATTTGTCTTTCCAGCATAACGCCCAATTCTTTTTTTCTTAGGTTTTACGTTTACTGTATTTACGCTCTCAACTTTTACGTTAAAGATTTTTTCAATTGCTTGTTTAATTTGTGTCTTGTTTGCATTTACATCGACACTGAATGTAATTGTATTTTGATTTTGTGCTAAATCAGCACTTTTTTCTGTAACAATTGGCGCTTTAATGATATCTCTATAGTTTGACATTAGATTAGCACCTCCTCAATTTGTGCAACAGCAGCTTCTGTAACAACCATGTTATCTGCAGCAACAACATCTAACGTATTGATTTCTTTTGCTTCTTCTAACATAACGTTTGCTAAGTTACGTGTTGCTAAAATCATGTTATCATCTAATTTATCTACGACGATCAATGTCTTTTGATCTTTAATTTTCAAGTTATTCATTACTTCGATTGCTGTCTTTGTCTTTCCATCTGCTAAGTTAAAGTTATCTAATACAATTAACTCTTTATCAATTGTTTTGTAAGCTAATGCAGATTTTAAAGCCAAACGACGTTCTTTACGATTCATCTTTTTATCGTAGCTTCTTGGTTTCGGTCCAAATACGATACCTCCACCTGGCCATTGTGGCGAACGAGTTGATCCTTGACGAGCACGACCTGTACCCTTTTGTCTCCAAGGTTTTCTTCCTCCTCCACTTACTTCACTACGTGTTTTAGTACTTGCTGTACCTTGTCTTTGAGAGTTTCTTGTTAATGTAATTGCATCGTATAAAACTGCATCGTTAGGAACGATCCCCCAAACGTTTTCGTTTAATTCGATCTTCTTAACTTCTTCACCCTTAATATTTAATACAGATTGTTTTTTCATCTATATTCCTCCCTACTAATTTTCTTCTTTTTCAGTAGTTTCTTCTACTTCAGGTGTTTCTTCTGTTGCAGTATCATTTGATTCTTCAACAGCTGGTTCTTCAACTACGTAAGAAATTAATTCTTCCGTATCATTTACTTTACCAGGATTTTTTACAGCAGTTTTAATGATTACTAATGAATTCTTAGCTCCAGGAACGTTTCCTTTTACTAAAATTGCATTATTTTCTACATCGACAGAAACAATTTCAAGATTTTGAATTGTAACAGTTTCAACTCCCATATGTCCTGGTAATTTTTTACCTTTGAAAACACGCATTGGTCTCATAGTTCCCATTGAACCTGGTCCTCTATGATAGTGTGAACCATGTCCCATAGGCCCACGACTTTGATTGTGGCGTTTAATAACACCTTGGAACCCTTTACCTTTTGTAGTTCCAGTTACATCAACCATTTCTCCTTCGGCGAAGATATCAACTTTGATTTCTTGACCTAAAGTATAGTTGTTTACATCTACGCCTCTAATTTCTCTAAAGAAGCGCTTAGGTGTAGTGTTAGCTTTATTGGTATGTCCAATAGAAGCTTTTGTCGCTAACTTTTCCCTCTTTGTATCAAATCCTAATTGAATTGCTTCGTAACCATCATTTTCCATTGTCTTAATTTGTGTTACCACATTTGGTTCAACAGAAATTACAGTAACAGGAATCAATTTTCCAGATTTTGTAAATACTTGAGTCATTCCAACTTTGCGACCTAAGATTCCTTTTTTCATATTTCTTTCCTCCTATAAATTATAACTTGATTTGGATATCCACACCACTTGGAATATCTAAACGAGTTAACGCATCGATAGTCTCCTTACTTGGGTTGTTGATATCAATAAGTCTTTTATGTGTTCTCTTTTCAAATTGTTCACGTGAATCTTTGTACTTGTGAGGTGATCTTAAGATTGTGATTTTTTCAATCTCAGTTGGTAGTGGGATTGGTCCACATACTTCTCCTCCAGTTCTTTTCACTGTTTCAACAATTTTCGCACATGCAGTATCTAAACTCTTGTGTTCAAATGCTTTTAATTTGATACGAACTTTTGTCTTAGACATATTGTATCCTCCTTTCGCCTATATCCAGTATAGACTTGCTCCGTGTAAAAACCTGAATCAGGTTAAACCATTTAACAACTTAACCTGGTGTCTCAGCAACCTCACACATCATCGCATGCCACACGAAATAAATTATACATAATAATCCTATGAAAATCAAGGGGATTTATGATATTTTTTTGTTTTTCCATATTTTTTTTACTTTTTTCATGAAACTCCCTTTATTTTTAATGCTATCTAGCGATTTTTATCATTTTCTTACAAAATAAAAAAGGTGAATCATTTATTCATCTTTCGGTAAAATTTCTTTAAATAAACACTTATTTTTTACTTTTTTTTGAAAATAATAGCTATTGCAATGATTGGCATGTGCAGTCCATGAATTCCAACAGGCAATCACATGATCATAAGAAAGCGTTCCATTTAAATAAGATAAATTCCATTTATTTACCTTTCTTTTTATTTTTTTAATACTATCTTTTTTCAATAAACGGTGCGTTTCAAAAATACGATCACCACAAAATGTCACTCCCATCGCACTTGGATAATATCGACTTTTTGGATTTAAATCCAACTTTAATTTTTCTTTTAGAAATATTTTAATTTCAAATAATAGTTCTTTTGCATCTGCTTTCGTCGGACATAGTATGATAAAGTCATCCATATATCTAACATAATACCGAATTTGCTTTTCCTCCTTAATATAATGATCCAATTCATTCAAATAGATATTTGCAAAAAATTGACTGGTATAATTTCCAATCGGTATTCCTATCTCACTACAATCATCATAAATTAAACACTTTGTAAAGTTCAATAAAGCCTGATCACTAATATGCTTTTCCATAATACAATATAAAATATCTTTATCGATAGTATAGAAAAATTTACGTACGTCACATTTTAAAATATAATAATTTCCGTAATGACGCTTCATGATACGCATATATTTTTGCAATTGATTTATCCCTTTATGAGTTCCTCTATCATCCAAACATGCATATGTTTGCAAAATAAACTTAGGTGCTATATATGGTTTTACAAATTCATGTACATACCACTGATGTACTACTCTATCACGATATGGAAGTGCTCGAATTAAACGCTCTTTTGGTTCATAAATTGTAAAATCATGATGTTTCCCAATTTTATATTTATTTTCACTAATATTCTTCACTAAGTTCGCCAAATTAGTTTCCAAATCTAGTTCAAACTTCATAACAGCAAGTTTTGAGTTTTTCGCTTTTTTTGCTCGTTGATGTGCAAGATACATACGTTCTACTGTCAATTTATCATAAAACACATTTTTTATTGTTTTCGGCAAGATTTCATCCAACCACCCATCATATTAGAAATATCTAACATTTTACGACACCACGCATCATAATTTCTCGCACTAATATATTGATTTTTATATGACAATCTTGCAAGTACTTTCATCATCTTCAATTTAACATCCAATGCATTTAAATATTTCAACTTCTCTATGCGATCGTAAGATTTATAACAATATAAAATACACTCCATACCATCATAAGTCACTCGTTTTAGTTCAGTAACAAGCGCAAAACGTTCTGCTTTAGGATATTTTTTAGTTATCATGTTAACATAGTACATTAAATCTAAATACTTTTGATATATTTGTAACTCTTCAATTTCCTTCATTTTAACACCTCTTGTAATTCATATAAAATAGTGAGTGCATCCATCGGTTTCATTTCATCAAAATTGATCTTTTTAATCTCTTTTAATTTTTTTAATACGCTCTGATCAACTGTTACTTGGGTCTCTTCTTTTTCGATAATTATATAATCAATCCCTATTTCATCTAAAAGCTTCATATATTTTTGTTTACTATTTTGCGGAAAACTACACTTATTTACTTCATCTGTAAATTTAGTCTGCTTTAACCCCAGCCTTTTACTTAAATATGCAGAATCCTCCGCCAAGAAAATATAAAATATTCCACTATGAAACAAATAATATTTTTCAGAATTTTCATTTTTTAACTCTAAATATTTCTTATACAACTTACTCATGTTACCCCCTATACAAAAAATAAGCAGTAGAAAATTTCATACTGCTTATCTCCATATATCACGACATTCACCATTTTGCTACTAGCCGCCATATATTATTTAAATGTTTATTTACTATTGTAAAATGGATATAGTCTTCTAAGATAAATATTTTTTATTTAGTCCTTGAACTAATCTTAAAACCACTACTTTCATACCATAGTCTCCGGCGACAACGACTGCGCGAGACCCGTTGTTCGTCCAAGCGTTCCCAGTATTGCGATTCACATTGAACAATCCAGCATTACTGCCATTGTTCGCGTTACCACCGCGGTTCACCCGCCGAGAAAATCAACAACAAATCAACACTTTTTCAAAACTATACCCCTCATTCACATTTTAAACATATTTTTTGTTTTGTCAATTGCTTAGAGAAAACAAAAACTTTCGTTTAACAAAACCATATTTAACATTTTTCTTACATTCGCCCTCAAAAAGAGAAGGGCGAATGTAACGTTATTTATCATAAAAGCAACCTATACTTCAATACAAAAGCATTAAGTTAATATCGCTTCGCGATTATCCGGCGACAACGACTGCGCGAGAACCGCCGTACGTCCAAGCGTACCCAGTATTGCGATTCACATAGAACAATCCAGCAACACTGCCATTGTACGCGTAACCACCGCGGGCCACCCATACACAATTGACACAATCAGATGTATTTCCTGGCATTATCGTATAATCATTGTACCAGTTTTGATTATTTGTAGAAGTTTTCTTTCTCGTTTCTCTCATGGTATCTCCCAATTTACTGATACTAAAGTTATATGAATCTGTATTATATGGATACTCATCATAGTATTTACTCTCTGGTTTACTTGTGAATCCGGAAGATGCTGGAATAAATGTTCCATCTTCATTTACGACAGATGCCACAACTCTTTCCCATACTCCTCCACTCATATCGTAGATTCCATATATGTTTCCTGTTGTACTTGCGTTCACTCCCGCATTTTTATAATCTCTTCCAGACTCGCAAGCTGTCATATTATTTTGTATTCCGGCACTCGCACTCGTTCCTGCACATCCTGTAATACTTGGTCCCCATTGTACTCCATTATTTGCTACTCCTGTTCCGGTATTGACATTATTGATCCATACCTCTCCATTTTTTCCATACTTTGAATGGGATAAATATGCTACCGCTCCCCATTCACTATTCTTCATCATATGTGCATCATAACTGGTAAGTCCATATTCTGCGTTTGTTGAAAACAATCTTATCGTATTCCATGCCGTTGATATATTCTGACTTGTTAGTGACATTTGATTTGGCTTTGTTGTTGGCGTACTTCCGGTTCCGGTTAATTCAAACTTTCCTACCCATATTCCATTTAATTCTATATTTCCAAATGTAAACGCTGGATGGGTTAACCATTCTCCATTTTTCGTTCCATTCTTTTTAGTTTCTCCACTGATCTCAAATTCGATGTTGATGGTTTGTTCGTTGGAAACTCCATTTTCTGCATTCCATAGTTGATATCGATATCTTGGTATATATACAAAGTAAGCCAATATATCATTTTCATCTATGATGGTTCCTGCTTTATTCTGATATTTATTCCTACTTGCACTCGTTACACTTACCGCATTTGCCCATTTCTTTTCATCATAGTTATACCATTCTTGTGTTGTATCTGCCACGACCGTATTTCCGTTACGATCGAATGTAACTGGTATCATTCCTGCTTTCACATCTACTATGATTTTTCCATTTGCACTTTCTTTACATGCCTCTGCATTGATTTCGTTCCATTCATTATGATTCATCTGAAATCCGTATCCTGATATGACGATACAAGATCCGTTTCCTACCGTTCCATTGATAATATTCAAATTATGACGTGATGGTTTGGTTCCTTTATAATTGATTCCTCTCGTTCCTACACCTTCCATATTTCCATTATTTGCACGTTTTGTAAATACAACCTGTCCTACCGTGGTTTGTATTGGACTTGGTGAAATGGTCGTATCTTTGATCATTTCGGTTGCGATTGTATTTTCTAATGCTTTGACATACCCATACGCACCATTCTTTGCGGATCCCTTTCTTGCATCATCAATGACTCCCATAATTAAAGGGGTTGCGATCAACGCGATCACTGCTAAAATTACAATAACCGCTAACAACTCGATCAATGTAAATCCATTTTTTTCTCTCATTCTCTCCATCTTTTCCTATTCTATACTTTGATTATACCCACCTCCAGCACATTTGTCAATCTCACTTTTGCAAATTGTAGCAACTTGTAAAACATATTAAGTCACTGTTTTTTTCCTTTGCATAATGTTCATTATAATGTTTTATATAGGAGAAAATGTTCTTTGTTATAATGACTTTTGATCTGTTTTATCTTAATTGAAAAGGGGCTTCAATGAACACATTAAATACAAACATTCAGAACGGTATCTCCAACAGGGCGTCATCCTCTCCGTTAACGCGTTAAAAAAAAACACTCATATTGCTATGAGTATCTTCAATTATTATTTTACAAATGGAATTAAAGCCATGAAACGGGCTTTCTTTACTTCGTTTGCTACATGTCTTTGGTGTTTTGCACATGTCCCTGTAATTCTTCTTGGTAAAATTTTTCCCTTGTCACCACTGATATATTTTTTGATTACATCCACATCTTTATAATCAACTGATTTACCAGCACACATTTGACAAATTTTTTTCTTTTTTCTATAAAACTCTGCCATTATTCTTCCTCCTTCACTAATCTAGGAAGTCATCAGTGATTGTAACATTATCACCAAAATCAGCAAATGGATCATTTTCCACACTAATATTATTAGTAAATGAATTATCATTTTGATAATCATATGGACTTACATTGTCATTCATTGTATTTTGTTCTCTACTCTGTGTCTTAGCTTTTGACTCTAAGAATTGAACAGAATCAGCCACAACCTCAAATGTATATCTACGATTTCCATCTTGCCCATCATAACTTCCTGTTTGAATTCGTCCTTCAACAGACACCAAACTTCCTTTATCTAAGAAATTACAAACATTTTCAGCTTGTTTTCTCCAAACAACAATATTGATAAAGTCAGCTTCTCTTTGTCCTTGACTGTTACTAAAAGTTCTATTTACCGCTATAGAAAATCTAGAAAACGGTAAATTTGAATTTGTATATCTTAATTCTGGTTTTGTTGTTAATCTTCCAACTAAGCAAACTCGATTCATATGACTCCCTCGATTCTATTTTTCGATTTTTGTGATTAAGTGACGAATAACATCGTTGCTAATACGAGCTAAACGATCAAATTCCTTAATCGCAGCGTCATCCTTTGAAGAAACAGTAACAACATAATAATATCCACTTTTGAACTTCTTGATTTCGTAAGCAAGTTCTCTTTGTCCCATTTCTTGCATATCATCGATTTTAGCACCATTTGTCGTAAGAATATTCTTAAAATTATCTACAACTTTTG
This sequence comes from uncultured Mycoplasmatota bacterium, assembly GCA_937944975.1. Lineage (GTDB taxonomy): Bacteria > Bacillota_I > Bacilli_A > RF39 > UBA660 > Fimihabitans. Next base: position 106,586 of record CALEBF010000016.1, read on the forward strand.
TAACATCTTCTTCACTTAATGTTGGGCGAACGATGAACATGATTTCATAGTTTTTCATTTTCCCACCTCCTTATGGTCTTTTGGCTTCATTTGAAGCAAGGAGTAAATTAATACTCGCAATGATTATAACAGATAATATCTTAGTTGTAAACATTATTTTTATATTATATTATATTATTTTATTTTATTTCTAACTATTTATACCATTGATGGATGAAATATTTCCTGTTAACATATTTCTATTTAAACATTAAAACGGAAATGACAAATATCGCCATCTTGCATTTCATACTCTTTTCCTTCTAGTCGCATTTTTCCTGCTTCCCGAACAGCTTTTTCGCTTCCACAAGCTTTCAAATCAGCAAATCCCATGATTTCAGCTCGAATAAACCCTCGCTCAAAATCCGTATGAATGATTCCAGCACAAGCTGGTGCTTTCATCCCCTTTTTAAAAGTCCAAGCACGTACCTCATCTTCTCCAGCAGTAAAGTAAGTAGCTAAGCCAAGAAGTGAGTAGGTAGCTTTAATCAGTTGATCTAGTCCACTTTCTTCAATTCCTAAATCAGCTAAAAATAAAGATCTGTCTTCATCTCCTAATTCACTTAATTCTTCCTCTATCTTAGCGCAAAGAACAATTACTTCTGCATTTTCTTTGGTAGCATATTCTCTTACTGCCTTCACATATTGATTTTCTTCATTTCCTATTTCTTCTTCTGAAATATTTGCCATATATATAATTGGCTTCATCGTCAAGAGTTGAAAAGACTTTACAATTTTCACCTCTTCTTCATCTAAAGATAAAGCACGAATTGGAATTTCTTTTTGCAACGATTCCTTCATTCGTGTCAGCAAGTCAACTTCCTTTTTCTCTTCCTTATTATTCGTTTGCTTTACTCTTTTTCCTAATCGATTTAGTCTATTTTCAATAACCTCTAAATCAGCTAATATCAATTCGACATTGATAATAGAAATATCTCGGATAGGATCTACACCACCCTCGACATGGGTAACATTTTCATCCTCAAAACAACGCACAACTTCACAAATCGCGTCTACTTCGCGGATATGTGATAAAAACTTATTTCCAAGTCCTTCTCCTACTGAAGCACCTTTAACCAATCCTGCAATATCTGTAAATTCGAATGTTGTTGGTACGAAACTTTTCGGATGATACATTTCTTTTAAATAATTTAATCTTTCATCAGGCACTACAACAACACCTACATTTGGATCAATTGTCGCAAATGGATAATTAGCTGCCAAAATTTTTTGCTTTGTAATTGCATTAAACAATGTCGATTTTCCTACATTTGGTAATCCTACAATCCCTGCTGTTAAACTCATAATCGTCCCTCATTTCCTCTCATATTATATTGAATCTCAAGTATAAAGTCAAATAAAGAATGGATCTCTCCACTCTTTATTTTAATACTATAACGTTGGATATGTCGATGGCCCTATAGGAAGTCCAATTACATACCAACCAATCAAAATTAAAATCCATAAACACATGAATAACAATACACTTGGCATAAACTTTCTCAATGTTCCAAATATTGTAACTTTATGTGTCTCATCCTCATTATATTTTTCTACAATCCCAATTGCAATAATAAAATAGATGAATAACGGTGTAATACACTTCCCAATTCCATCAGCTGCTTGAAACAAGAACTGTGTAAAATTCGGTGTTATATTAGAACGCATAAATAATGGTATTAACGTTGGAGCTGCCAATTCCCATTTTGTAACTGTAGATGGAATAAAAATACCAATCAATATGATCACAATAAACATAGATAAAATTAAAGGAATTCCAGAGATCTGAAGAGAACTCATAAATGATATCAATCTAGTAGCAATCACTTCCCCCAAATTCGTCCAAGATAAAATAGCTACCATCTGTGAAGTAAAAAACATAAGTACGAATAAATATCCTAGATCTGAAAAACCTTTTGATAATCCTATTCCATAGGAATAATTATCTTTGAAGTTTTTAGAAATACGTCCATATATATATGAACAAATCATAATAATAATGGTTGATAAGTAGATGATTCCATTACGAAATGGCGAATTTGTTCCTAACAATTGAGCAACATACTCATCTTTACTACGATCTAAAAGTAATCCAGACCCTGGTAACCCAGGTATAATCATATAAACAGTAAGAAGTACACACAATACAAATACTATCGCACTGATTCTTAACGCTTTTTTTGATATTTCTAGATCATCTTTTGCAACAGCTTTCTTTTTAAATTTAGGTGCTAAAAAGTGATTGATAATAAATGTCCCTAAGATACAAATCAAAAGTGTACTAGCAACCATAATAAATTCTGTAGACAATAAATGATATATAAAGTTTTTATCCACATCGGCTATCGCAGACGCTTGTGTCATCGTTCCAAGTAAATACGTATCATAATCATAGATAAAATTCGTACCAAACCCTACTGTAATTCCTAGAAAAGCAGTACAAATTCCCAACATAGAATTTTTATTTGCATACTTATAAATAACTCCTACGAGAGGTAAAAAAATAACATATGCAAGTTCACCTAGAATTCCACTGATTAAACTAATTAACAAAGTCAAAAAAGTCATTGTCGTTAAATTCAATTTTTTTAATGGTGAAAAAATTGCTTTAAATAACCCTGAAGCTTCTCCAATAGAAATACCTATTAAAGATACGATCAATATTACTAAAGGTTCAAACAAAGTAAAATTTAATACTGCATCTCCAATAAAAAAATTAAAGCCTTCTTTCGTAAAAATATTTTTGACTGTTACAAGAGATGTCTCTAAATTTCCATTCACTAATATCGTCTTCTGTCCCTCGATTCCTAAGATAGAAAAGAGGAGACTCATGATCATAATTATTAATGTAATAAATGCGATAGTTAGTATCGGACTAAATTTTCTTTTCTCTTTCTTTGCTTTCTTTTTCATAATTCCTCCTAATACGAAATGATCTTCTTAATTTTTTTATTGAATTCAATTCGAGGCATCATAATTGATCTACCACAATGACAACATTTAATTTTAATATCAGCTCCAACCCGGACAATTTCCCACTCGTTTGTCCCACATGGATGATCTTTTTTCATTTTTACGATACTTCCTAGTTTATACTCTTTTTCCATATGTCTTCCCCACTTGTGTATATGGCATTTCTATTTTCAACTCATCGCATTTTGCTTTGATTGCTTGGCGCATTTGTCTCTCTACTTCAAAATGCATATTTGGCTTTGTCTTTACTGAAAAAGTAATAGATATTCCGTTTGCCGTTAAATCTGTTACTCCCCATACATCTACTTTTCCTTTAATATTTTTGAGTTCTTTTGTTAAATTAGCTGCCATAATTTTCATGATTTCCATAATTTGATCCACATTTTGATGATAATCCACTTTTATTACAACTTCCGCAAGAGAAAATTTAGAACTATTATGATTGATTACCTCTGTAATACTACGATTAGAAATAATCATTTCCTCCCCATTATAGGAACGAACACGTGTAGTTTTTAAACCCATTTCCATTACTTCTCCACGAAATCCGTTAATCGTAATGGTATCTCCCACACGAAATAAATTATCAGTTAAAATAAATATTCCTGCCAAAAAATCTTTTAATGTATCCTGAAGTGCAAATCCAACGACCAATCCTAAAACTCCAATGGAAGCAATTAACGCTTGTGTATCAACTCCAAATACATTTAAAATCATTAAAATATCAACTAAAATAATAACATATTTAGAAACACTATTCGTCAGTAATAAAATAGTAACAGTTTTTTTATCTCCAACATTTCCCTTTTTTAAATTTAACAATTTTTTAACAGTTCCTCTTAAACCATAGTAAAATAAAACAGAGAAAACAATAATAAATATTGGAGCTATCACTTCTTTTACTAAAATAACTTCCAACATGGATATCACCTATTCTTTCACATCTAAAATTTCTAAAATTCTATTTAAATCTGCCACACTTGTAAAACTTATTTCGATTTTTTTATCTTTGATTTTTACTTTAGTATCTAGTTTCTCACGGAGCAAATCTTCAACATATTGATAATTTTGATTATATTCTCGCGAATGTCGATTAATTTTTACCTTTCTCTCGAATTGCTGTGTTTCATCTAACTTCTGTTCTAAATCACGCACTGGCATTTTTTCTTTTACGACTTGATGAGCTAGTTCAATAATTTGATTATCATTCTCAAGTTTACTTAATACACGCGCATGCCCCATGGATAAATCATGTTGATTCACCATTGTTTGTACTTGTTTTGGCAAACGTAAAAGTCCAAGCATATTTGTCAAATGACTTCTGCTTTTTCCAACTTTACGAGCTAATTCCTCTTGTGTAATCTGTAATTCACGCAACATCCGATCGTATGCTTCTGCTTCTTCAATTGCACTTAAATCTTGCCTTTGCAAATTTTCAAGCAAAGCAATTTCCATCATCTGAGCATCTGTAAATGTTCGAATAATAGCTGGGATGGTCTTCTTCCCTGCAAGTTTGCTTGCTCTGACACGTCGCTCCCCAGCAATAATTTCGTACCCTTTTATCTTACTTTTTTTGACGATAATAGGTTGAAAAACACCGTGTTCTTCAATGGAGGTTGCCAACTCTCTTAACGCATCCTGATCAAACACTTGTCTCGGCTGATATGGATTCGGTCGAAGTTCATCAATCGGTAATTCCATTATTTCTTCATGTGTCGCCGTTTCATAAATCTGTTTTTCAATTTGTTCAACATCTAAATTTTCACTATTAAATAGTTGTTCCAACCCACGACCTAGTGCTTTTTTTCTATTTTCCATTTCGTGCAATCACTTCCTTTGCTAAATTAAGATACGCTTCTGTTCCTCGACTTGTAGAATCATAGGCCAAGATAGGTTTCCCATGACTCGGAGCTTCAGATAATTTTACTAAACGAGGAATAATTGTATCATATACTCTCTCTTTGAAATAACTTTTAATATCTTCTACAACTTCTAAACCCAAATTTGTTCTAGAATCTAACATCGTTAATAAAACACCTTCTATATCGAGTGTTGGATTCAAATTCTTTTGTGCTAACATAATTGTATTTAACAGTTGCATAATTCCTTCCAATGCAAAAAACTCACATTGTACAGGAATGATGACAGAATCAGATGCAGTTAGCGCATTCGTCGTTAAAATTCCAAGTGATGGTGGACAATCAATAATAATATAATCAAATACATCTTTTGCTGAATCAAGATGTTTTTTTAATTGTTGACCTTTAACAAAACCTGGTTCTAATTGACTTTTTTCAATCAATTCAATATCAACCCCTGCCAAGTTAATCGTTGCAGGCATGGCATACAAATTTTTAAACGGTGTTTTTAATAAAACATCTTTTAATACTGCTTTATCAATCAATAAATCATATACGCTTAATCGAATATCTGCTTTGTTGATCCCTATCCCTGTAGTTGCATTTCCTTGAGGATCTAAATCGACCAATAATACTTTTTTTCCTAATGATCCTAAAGATGCAGCTAGGTTGATGCTGGAAGTTGTTTTTCCAACCCCACCCTTTTGATTTACTAAAGCTATAATTTTTCCCATAACATCACCATCTTCTACATACTAAACATATTTTACCAAAATCGTCGGTTAAAGTCTATGTTATTTCGTGGAATTATCTAAAAGGAAATAAAATTCTTCCTCGGTTTTATGATCATTTTATAATGAAATTGTCACTATATTAACATTCATACTATTTTTTACTTCCATTTGCTATATCCCGCAAAAATATTACTTAATGATATTTTGTCTCATATGTATATGAAATTGGAAAACTTATACATTACATGGTATTTTGTAAAAAAGCGTAAAGAAAAACGAAAGATTTAGTTCACTTTCGTTTGTTGATCAGACTCTTCTAAAGCCTTAATCAATTCTTCTTTATTCATTTTCGTATATCCCTTGATTTTTTTCTCGTGTGCAAGTTCAATCAAATCAACCAAAGATAGATCATGATAGCTTGCTGGTTCAACATCTAGATCGATTTCTCCATCCTCTTCTGGCATACAACCATTTTCAACAAGATAATCTATTTGTTCCTTAGTGAGAGTCTCGTATTTTAACAATGACTCTGCAATAAGATCTAATAGTTTCCTATTTTCTTTAATGATCTTCGTGGCTTTTTTATAACATTCATCGATAATCTTTCTCATTTCTTGATCTATCTCAAATGCTACTTGACCAGAAAAATTACGACTTTTATTATAATCTCTTCCTAAGAAAACACTACCAGAATCTTGACTTTCAAATTGCACTGGACCTAAGCTACTCATACCGTATTCTGTAACCATAGCACGGGCAATCTTAGTAGCTTGTTGAAAGTCATTTTGAGCTCCGGTTGTAATATCATCCAATACAAGCTCTTCAGCAACACGCCCTCCAAGAAGACCTATAATACGTTCTAGCAATTCTGTTTTTGTTGCCGTAAAACGTTCTTCTTTCGGTTGCATCATCGTATATCCACCAGCATAGCCACGTGGAATCATCGTTATTTTATGTACATCGTTTGCACCGTCTAACTTAATTCCTAATACTGCGTGCCCTGCCTCGTGATAAGCTACTAATTTTTTATCATGATCTGTATATTTCTTTGATTTCTTCGCAGGTCCCATCAATACTCTATCATGAGCTTCGTCGATTTCAGCCATCGTTATTGCAGGCTTTTCACGGCGGACTGCTAGTAATGCAGCTTCATTCAATAAATTTTCAAGTTCTGCTCCACTAAATCCAACTGTACGTTCTGCGATATTATGTAATTCTACACTCTTTGCAAAAATTTTACCTTTTGCATGGACTTTTAAGATTTCCTCTCTTCCTTTCATATCTGGAAGATTTACTTGTACTTGTCGATCAAAACGTCCTGGACGTAATAATGCCGGATCCAAAACATCAGGACGGTTGGTAGCAGCAATAACGATAATTCCTTCGTTTGCTCCAAAACCATCCATCTCTGTCAACAATTGGTTTAAAGTCTGTTCTCTTTCATCATGACCTCCACCAAGTCCAGCTCCACGTTGCCTTCCTACCGCATCGATCTCGTCGATAAAGATCAAACATGGTGCATTATGTTTTGCTTGTTTAAACATATCTCTAACTCGGCTTGCTCCAACTCCGACAAATAATTCAACGAAATCAGAACCACTGATATAGTAGAATGGAACATTTGCTTCCCCTGCAACTGCTCTTGCAAGAAGTGTTTTACCAGTTCCAGGAGGCCCTACAAGTAGCACACCTTTTGGAATTCGAGCACCAAGTCTTTGAAAGCGTTTTGGATTTTTCAAGAAGTCGATTAATTCTGCAACTTCTTCTTTTTCTTCATCTAATCCTGCGACCTCATTAAATGTAACTTTTCTCGTATCTTCATTTAACCGAGCTCTGCTCTTTCCAAAGTCCATAGACTTATTAGCACTACCCATTTGCCTTGTAATAAAGTAAAAAGCAGCTCCTAATAAAATTAACATCGGTAGTACATTCATAATAAATAACAATAATGTACTTGACTCTGGATCAGTTGCTGTAGAAATTTTAAATCCCGCTTTTTCACCAGTTGTCAATATCTTATCCATTACTTCTCCAGCAAGTGGAGTTCTAACAAAGAAAGATTCGTTTTCTTCATAATTCTTCATTATTCCGGTAATCTCATACACACTCGCTCTACTTCTCGGTGTAATTACAACTTCTTCCACTTGTCCTTTTTGTGCTTGTTTCATAAACTCATCATAAGTAATCACATTGACTTTATGATTCATCATGTTAAAGAAGTAAACAACACCTATGATAAATAAAAACATAAATATGTATGGTACTAAACCTCTCTTCACGACTTTTTTATTCATCTAATAACTTCCTTTCTTAATGATACTTTAGTATTATATCATACTTTTTCTCTTTTGTTCTATCAAATTTAGATTTCTTAAGACCTGGAACCCAAACGATAATTCCATTAGAATCTACCACGATAGGCCAAAGATTCCTATCTTCCATTGGAATCTTTTCATCGATAAAGATATCGTTAATTTTCTTTCTTCCACCGAGACCTTTTACATACATCTTATCTCCATCTTGTCGGGAGCGGACATATAACGGTAATGCAATCTCTTCTTCGGATAAATAGCATATATTATTATTCGTCATATTCGAGTCTGACACAACCTCGATTTGATGTTGATTTGGTAGTATCACTCTCTTTTGGATCTCATATTTATATTGTGATACATATCGATGCTCTTTTTCAAAGTTTAAACTATTATATGCTCGTATCGCGTACATATTCTGTGGCAAACAAACCTTTCCATTCTTTTTAGAAGAACGACATAGCCTCAATATCTGCTCCGTATGACGATCTGTAATTAAAAACAAATCATCCTCGTAAAGTTCAGATAATACCTGATTAACCATTTCTTTTTGAATCAAAGGATCCTCTTTTTGAAATAAAGAAATATCTATTTCATTATGATCTATGATCTCAGTCATTTTTTTCCGAACAATTTGGTTAATATAATTTTCATATTCTAGCAAAGTTTTACTAAACTTATAAAACTTTTTATGGACAGATGCATCTTCCTGTTTTAAAAAAGGCAATACATACTTTCGATATCGATTGCGCGTATAGACATCTTTTTCATTCGAAGCATCTTTCACATAGGGAATATCATGCTCATTCGTATAATCTAAAATTTCTTTTTTCGTCACAAAGATTAATGGACGAATAATATCGTAATTTTCTCTATGAGAAATTACTTCAAATCCACTATACCCTTTCAAAGAAGCACCCCGTACCATACGCATCAAAATTGTTTCCGTCAGATCATCTCCATGATGTGCAGTAAATAGATAGTGTGATTGATATTTATTTAAGAGCTGTTCAAAAAAACGATATCGAATTACTCTTGCTTCGTTGTGAAAATTATCATCATGATAGTTTTCTATCTTCATAAATTCGTATAAAATTCCATGAGAACGGCAATAATCAGATACGAATATAGCTTCTTCTTCACTTTCCTCTCTCACATTATGATTTACGTGAGCACAGACGATTTGAAAATGATAATATTGTCTCTGCTCTAATAGCAAATGTAAAAGTGTCATAGAATCCGGTCCACCAGATACTGCAACAACAATGTATTTTTCATTTGCTAAATATGTCAAACTTTCTAAATATTGTCTTACTTCTTTCATAATTACTCCTTATGATTGTTCCACTGAATCCACTTTATGATAATTGCCACTCCAGTCGATTTCTTCTTTTCCTAGTCTTCTTAAAACCATGTTAATTTTAGAATATGGCTTGCTGCCAAAAAAACCACGATGTGCAGAAAGAGGCGATGGATGAGCAGCCTCTATAATAAAATGTCTTGGATTTGTAATCAGTGCTTTTTTACTTCGCGCATAACCACCCCATAGGACAAAGATGACTGGATCTTCCCTTTCGTTTAATTTTTGAATGATCGTATCCGTGAATATTTCCCAACCAATTCCTTTGTGTGATAATGGTTTATCCTTTACGACAGTCATAATAGAATTCAACATCATAACGCCCTGTTGCGTCCAATCAGTAAGTGTGTTTTTAGTTCGAATGATACCTAAATCATCGTATAACTCTTTAAACATATTATTCAATGATGGAGGTCTTTTCACACCAGGTAATACAGAAAAAGATAGCCCGTGTGCTTCATTTTCGCCATGATATGGATCTTGTCCTAATATAACAACCTTTACTTCATCATAATCTGTATATCGAAGTGCGTTAAAAATATTCTCATATTTCGGATATACTATCTTTGTCTTATATTCCTTCTTTACTATTGTACCAAGTTTTTTAAAATATTCCTTGTGAAATTCGTCTTTTAACACAATATCCCATTTTTTATTAATCATATTTTCACCAACTTCTTAATTTCAATCAATATTTTAACACATTTTATAACATTATGTTTCCTTTTCTACCACTTTTTGTAATTTTAAAATTGCATACGTATTAATGATCGCTAAAAGTGCGACAAAAATATCTACAATTTTCCATAAAGTGTTCGACGATAAAATCGAACCTAATAATAAGAACAACAAAGTAAAACTTTTTAATAGTATAAGTTCTCTAGAGTGAACTTTTCCCAAAATATATTTTAAACTTGATTCCCCATAATAATAACCCGTTAAAATTGTAGAAAAAGAAAATAGTAAAATGGAAAGAAATACTATAGTCGTCCCAAAACTGCCCAAGTGATAATGAAATGCATGCTGGGTTAATTCAATTCCATTCATATCTATACTAGTAAACGATGCATAATCACTCGTCAAGATAATCATTGCTGTCGATGTGCAAATGAGAAATGTCGTAACGTAGATTCCCAACACTTGTAAATATCCTTGTTTCTTTGCATTATTACTATCTGTAGCACTTGCCACAATACTCCCTGTTCCTATCCCAGCTTCATTTGAAAATAGACCTCTTTGAATTCCAACGATAAAAGTAGGCAAAAACGCTGAAAAAAATGCATCGAAGCGAAAAGCTTGCTTCAATATCTGAATAAAAATAGTAGGAATCATACGTATATTCATAACGACAATAAAAGTTGCTGTAACAACATATACAAGCGTCATAATAGGAACTAATTTACTCGTTACATCAGCAATTTTTTTAACTCCACCAAAAATAATAACTCCAGAAAGAAAAACAATAACTAGTCCGATCATCCACGGAGATATAGAAAACATCTCTTGACATGATCGTGCAATCGTATTAGATTGAATTCCTAGAAATCCAATAATATAACTCATGATAATTAAAATTGCGTATATTTTACCTAAACATGGTTTATGAAGCGCATTCTTTAAATAATAACTAGGACCGCCAACATAAATTCTTCCTTCATCCTTCTCTTTATATTTCACTCCCAGTACTGTCTCTACAAATGTATTTGCACCAGTAATAAGAGCAATGATCCACATCCAGAAAATGCTACCTACACCACCGATATAAATAGCAAGAGCGACTCCAGCAATACTTCCAACTCCAATTCGACCAGCAAGAGACATCATCAATGTCTGAACGGGAGAAATTCCTCCTTGTTTTTCTTCTTTTTCAAACAAGTGATAAATCATAGAAGGAAAACGAAATTGAACTCCTTTTAATTTCTTGGTAAAATATAATCCCGATAAAACTATCATAGCCGTTGCAATTGCCCATAATATTTGATTCGCCTGTTCTATCAATATAATCACCTATACTATTTTATGGACAAGAATTCAAATTATTATCAAAAAAGAATGACTTTAATCATTCTTTTCTCGCGCAAGTTCATTTGCAATTCTAACAAAAATTTCAATTGAAAGTTGTTCTGCTCTAACACTCAAGTCCAACTGATATGATTTAAGCACTCGTTCAACCACGTCCAATGGATAAGTTTTTAAATTATTTCGAAGGGTTTTTCTCTTCTGCTTAAAACTATCTCTAACAAGTTGAAAGAAAACCTTTTCATCCAATAACATCTGACGATTTGCTTTTTTTGTAAGCTCTACTACAATACTATCTACATTAGGTTTTGGTATAAACACATTGCGGCTCACATCTAAAATTTTATGTACCTCAAAATAATAATTGATATAGATAGACAAAGATCCATAATCTCTGCTTCCAGGTAAAGCTCTTAAACGATCTCCTACTTCTTTTTGTACCATGATAACAATACGATCTACAGGAATCTGATCCTCTATTATTTTTGAAATAATTGGTGTCGTTATATAATAAGGAAGATTAGCAACAACATACAATTTTTTATATTGATATTTTTTTAAATCATCTATTACATTTGCTTTTAAAAAATCTTCGAATTTTATTTCTACATTTGAGCAATCTTTTAAGTTATTTTCTAATACCTCTTTCAATCCCGTATCAATTTCATAACATAATACATTTTTAACAGCCTCTGATAATTTATATGTCAAAGATCCTGCCCCTGGCCCAATTTCAATTACCATACATTCTTGATCAAGTTCTGCTTTCTCTATAATCGCATTGATGATATTCTCATCTATAATAAAATTCTGTCCAAATTTCTTCTTAAAATAAAATTCATTTTCAGAAAGAATTGACTGCATTTCTTTTGGCGAATATTTCATCTCATCACTCCCAATAACCATATTATACTAAAATATAAATAGAAAAACAAACAAAAAGGAGATGTTACCATCCCCATCTTTTTACTTGCATCTGTATATTATTTCCGCTCATAATTCCTTGTGTACGAGCTTCTACCTGTGAAGTATATGCGATATCAATCCACACAGAACCTTTGGATTGCCATGCTTTTTCCATAGAACCACCACTATCCAATATAATACCAGTAAAAGCTGTCTTACCATTACTAATATCGATAATCGTACCACATGGAAACAAACTACGTGCTCCAGCCAATATTCTTACGTCGCCATAAGTAGCGTCGTGATAGACTGCACCATTATATAAACTATGCTTTTTCCCCTCTCGGGTCCGGCATGAAACATTTCCCGTTTTACTACAACCCGGACAATCCGGACCATATCCGGTCACGCGTCCAACATAAGTTCCTTTCGCCCCTGTTCCCACTTCAACTACTTGAGGAACCATTTCTTGTAAGACTGTCGTCGTACCAGTTTCATCTACATAGCTAATACCACTCATGCCTTGTTGTAATACATTTGTCGTCGTACTTGGTAACTTACTATTGTATTTTGTTACAGTTGCGTATGGTACCACCGTATTGACGACGTTCACTATTCTGTTTTGATCAGTATTTATGATATGAACACTCTCTGTTTGAAATACTGACGTATTAAATAGAGAAGTTAGTGCGACAATTAATAAACTAAAAATCTTGCCTATTAATTGGATCAAATATACATTCATTTGATTCACCTCATATACTTATTGACTGAGTAAATTTTAGCATACTTTTATATTCAAGTCAAATTGACGCACTGCGTTAGAAGTTGTTGAAAATACTACGTTTTCCTTTGAAATTCCTTTGATTTCGGAAATTTTTTCAGCTACGATTTCGACATTTTTCGGCTCGTTTTTATGACCACGATACGGCCTTGGTGTAAGGTACGGACTATCCGTTTCCAATAACAAATAATCGAGATCAATCTCTTTTACAACTTGAGAAAGTGTATTATCCGGATGAAATGTCACAACGCCACCGATACCTAACATTACTCCTAATGCTGTAAATTTTTTGGCCATCTCAACACTATAACTATAACAGTGCATAACGACACGGTTTTGTTCTACGTGATATTTTTTTAATATCTCATAAGTATCCTCCGCTGCATCACGACTATGAATCACGATGGTCTTATCTAATTTTTGAGCTAATTCTATTTGTTTTTCAAACCATTTTTTCTGTTCTTCCTTATTATCTTTGCCATAGTGGTAATCTAGTCCAATTTCTCCGATTCCTACGATCTTCGGAAGCTGTAATTGTTCCTCTAATAATTTAAAATCATCTTCAGTAAGTCCATCTAATTCGCCTGGATAAAAGCCAATAGTGCCATAAACATTGAGATATTTTTTACAAAGTTCGATCACTTCTAAATTGTTTTTCGGGTTTGTACCACAAGCAATCATAATATTATTTCCCATATGGGAAATGATCTCATCTACATTTTCATAATCCTCTTTCAATAAGTGACAATGAGTATCAATTAACATTGCTATCACACTCCATAAAAAAATTATATCACATTCATGATATAACTACTACTCTTCGTGTTTTTTGATGTATAAAAACCGAATTAAACATCCTACTGTAAATATAAAATACCCTAAATCAATATAATGAAATTCTAAAATCATTCCTATAAAAACCAATACTGCTACTACCAAGAACATCAATACAACTGCCTTTGTATTATCCTCTGATTTTATGGTCATAGCCTATCTCCCTCTATACTCTTTATATACGACAATATCAATATACCATGTGCATACTGTAATTGTAAAATATTTTTTATCCAAATTATCTATCAATTTACAACATTTTACATAAATCTTCGACAAATACTTCCATCATTTAAATCATACCAATTTCACTTAGATACTTCTAAACCTCTCAAAATATCTTGCGATAATTCGTCAGGAGCAAGATAAGAATCTCTTTTGACCATCGCCTCATAGATCTTCTTCAACTCAATAATCGTCTTGCTTTTCTTAGATTGTTTCTGTTTATGATTTTGATATGTTGTGTCAACTTCTATCATGCGTACTCTTACTGCCACACAACATCCCCCATTCTTTTACTTTCGATTTCAGTATAACGCAAGCAGGAATGGGAATCAACGACCAATAAAAAGTTTTTAGAATAAATTGCATTTTCCGTGTACAACTATGTAAAGAAAAAAGATTGCTACTTTGTAGCAATCTCTTCCAATTTTTTATTTTTATCGATTCTTTGGAACAATGGTTTTGGATCATTTAAACGAATACCTAAATCCATTCCGTTAAATTCTTTCAACGATTCAAATTGAGAATTTTCCGTATTTAACTGTTGAAAAATTTCCCTGGCTGTATCTGGTAAAAAGGCTTGAAGTAATACTGCACCATGGCGAATAGATTCTAACAAATTATATAGTACTGTAACTAATCTGTCTTTTTGCTCTGGATCTTTTCCAAGTACCCATGGCGTCGTTTCGTCGATATATTTATTACATCTTCTAAAGATATTGAAAATTTCATCGATCGCATCGGCAACTCTTAACTGATCCATTAACTTCGTTACTTTCTCTGGTGTTTCTAATACTAAACTGATTAATTTTTTGTCGATCTCTTCAAATTGCGTTGGTTTCAAAACTTCTCCATCCATATATTTTTTAGCCATACTAATTGTACGATTAACTAAATTTCCTAAAATATTTGCCAAATCAGAATTAATTCTCTCTATAATTAACTCATATGTGATAGATCCATCACTTGCAAATGGAATTTCATGTAATAAATAATAACGAATCGCATCGACTCCAAACAATTCTACTAAGTCATCTGCATACATAATATTTCCTTTGGATTTACTCATTTTATCTTCGCCTGCAATAATCCAAGGATGACCGAAAATTTTCTTAGGTAATTCTAACCCTAATGCATGAAGCATAACTGGCCAATATATCGTATGAAATCTCAGAATATCTTTTCCAATTAAATGCACATCTGCTGGCCAATACCTTTTAAACTCGTCTCCATGATTTCCATCAACATCGTATCCCAAAAATGTAATATAATTGCTGAGTGCGTCAATCCATACATAGATGACATGATCTTTATCAAAGTCAACAGGTACTCCCCATTTAAATGATGTTCTAGATACGCAAAGATCTTGCAAGCCAGGTTTTATAAAGTTATTTAGAATTTCATTCTTTCTACTTTCTGGTTCTATGAAATGTGGATGTTCCTCGATATATTGTTCCAACCACTTAGAATATTTCCCGAGTTTTAGGAAATAAGCTTCTTCACTTGCTGGATGAACTTCTCTTCCACAATCTGGACATTTTCCATCTACCAATTGTTGTTCCGTGAAAAATGACTCACATGGAGTACAGTATAATCCTTCATATCTTCCTTTATAGATATCTCCCTGTTCATACAATTTTCTAAAAATTTTCGTAACCATTTCTTGATGAGATGCATTTGTCGTACGAACAAAGCGATCATAGCTCGTATTCATAACATCCCATATTCTTCTTACCTCCAACGAGATATTATCGACAAATTCTTGAGGTTCCATTCCTGCTTCGCGGGCCTTATCTTCTATTTTTTGTCCGTGTTCATCTGTTCCGGTTTGAAAATAAACATCGTAACCAGTTAATCGCTTATATCGCGCTATTGCATCGGCTAAAACAATTTCGTATGTGTTTCCAATATGCGGTTTTGCCGATGTATATGCAATCGCAGTCGATATATAATATTTCTCCTTTTCCATAGTATTCCTCCTTACTTTTATTTATACTCTATTCGTATTTAAAAGATTTTTGTACTCTCGCCATACTTTTAGAAAGAAAAATTTTTCATTTCTCGCAAAATAATAAAAAAAATCACATCCTATATAAGGACGTGAAAACGTGGTACCACCTTAATTCGTGTTATAAATAACACCTTGACAACTTAACGCGTTGATACGTATATTCCTACTTATCGAAATATCAATTCCGGAACCATCTAAAATAAGTTGCCATTGTTTGTTTTCACCTACTCAAACTCTCTTTGAAATGTCTTCTTATTTCTCTTTCCTTCAAAATCTTTCAAATTCGGTTTTATTATATCACACAAATCATTGTCTTACAATATCTATTCTCCTAAATGTTTCGATAACAGTCCAGCTGCGATTTGAATCATTCTATACTCCTCTTCTCTAATAGAATCTTCATCAGAGAAAATTAACACCATACCCGCAACATCACCTGATACGATAATTGGACTAAATGCGTAACTTCCAACAATTTTTTTTTGGTCTACAATACTAATTTCTTTTTTCATTGTCTCTAATCTATTCTCACGACGTATAATGAACTCACTAATCTCGTCGCTTAATGTTTTTCCAAGATACTCCTTCTTCTTTTTTCCAGATGTAGCAATTACATGGTCACAATCCATAATAAAAATGTCATGTTTATATTGTGCATAAATTGAATCCGTAAAATCTTGCGATAAATCATCTATTTTATTCATAAATGAATATTTTTTCAAAATAATATTTTCATATTCATCTATATAAATTTCCAAATTTTCTCCTTCCTTGATTCGTAAAGTTTTTCTAATTTCCTTCGGAATGACAATTCTACCTAATTCGTCAATTCTTCTAATCACGCCAGTTGCTTTCATAATTACCTCACTCTCCATCCATAGAATGTGTTTTTTTCCTTCTTTTATACTTTAGAATGTAAAATTGATTCCTTTTTTTGTAAAATATATTTCTTTTGTTAAAAAGCAATATATTTTTCTATTATTCTGTGAGAAAATTATGATATAATAAAAAAATCGAAAAATGAAATGAGGGAGAAAATGAGTAAAACATATATTTTTGGACATAAAAAACCAGATACAGATAGTGTTACATCTGCAATCGCTTTATCTTACTTAAGAAATTGTCTCGGAGAAGACACGGAGCCAAGGGTTTTAGGCGATATCAACAATGAAACAAAGTTTGTATTAGATTATTTTCATACGAAGATGCCAAAATATTTAAACGACGTTAAATTACAAATTAAAGATGTGAATTATCGTCGTGGATGTTTCATCAATAAAAATGAATCGATCATGAAAGGATTCCAACAAATGACAGAATATGGTATTAGTACAATTCCTGTCATGAATGAACAAAATAAATTCGATGGAGCTCTTGCCATGAAAGATATTGCAAGAGAACATATCCAAGGAGATTTTGAACATCTATATACATCATATGATCATATTCTAACTACTTTAAATGGAAATGAAATTTTAAGATTCGATAATATTATTAAAGGAACGATAAGTGTTGCTTCCTTCCGAAGTACTACATTTATTCAAAATATCAATATTGAAAATGATACAATTTTAATCGTAGGAGACCGTCATAGTATTATTGAATACGCGATTCAAAATCATGCAAAATTAATTATCATTACTGGGGATAGAGATATCAAAGAAGAACACATAGAATTAGCTAAAAAGAATAAAGTAAATATTATTAGAACTCCAAAATCTAGTTTTGATACAGCAAAGCATATCGGGCTTGCAAATTATATTCATACCATCCGTTACGCACAAGAATTTTTATGTTTCGATGAAGAAAGAGACTTAAATGATTTAATTGAAACTTCTAATAAAAAGAAATTTAGTTATTATCCAATTGTCGACAAAGACAACAAATGTCTCGGACTTTTAAAACTTGCTGATTTATATGATAAAACTCCAAAAAAAGTAATTTTAGTAGACCACAATGAATTTCAACAAAGTGTTGAAGGAATCGAAGAAGCAGATATTCTAGAAGTTGTAGATCACCATAAAATTGGAAATATTGGAACCAATATACCAATTAATTTTCGTAATATGCCAGTAGGTAGTACCAATACAATTTTATATTTAATGTATCGTGAAAATGGCGTAGTAATCACAAAAGATATCGCTGGATTAATGCTTTCAGGTATTATCTCTGATACTTTATTATTAAAATCTCCAACGACGACAGAAATTGATCGAACTGCACTAAATGAATTATCTCGTATCGCTGAAGTTGATCCTGAAAAATACGGTATGGAAATGTTTAAAGCAGGTTCTTCACTAAAAGGAAAGACAAAAGAAGAAATTTTATATACCGACTTTAAGAACTTTGAGGTAAACTACCAAAAAATAGGAGTTGGACAAGTTTATACAATGGATATCCAGGAATTCCTAAGCGAAAAAGATAGTTATATTCAACTGATTAATAAAGTTGCTTTACAAAATGACTATTCAATTGTCGCTCTATTCGTAACGGATATTATCAAAAATGGATCATATGTCTTCTTTAACGATAACGCGAAAGAAACACTTGCTACAGCATTTGACTTTACTAACTTAGATCAAGGATTCTATCTAGATGGTGTTGTATCTAGAAAAAAGCAAATGATTCCGAATATTATGCGCGTATTAGATCCAAAATAAAAGATTTGTGTACTTTTTTCACAAATCTTTTTTTATCTTTATTTTTCAATCTCTGTTGCCTTTTTGAGCACTTCTAAAAATTCAATTAAATAATAGATAAAATGTTTTTCCAATTTAACAGTATCTAAAATGATCACCAAGCACCTTCCTCGTAATTGAAAACGAAACATTCTTGAAATTCTACTAGCTTCTATAAACAATAATTCTCCATTTACCTTAGCGGTTAATTCAGGTTCTAGAATCATTTCGATCGAATTCTTGGTTTGTCGAATTCGTTTAATATTTAACGATTCTGCCATTTTTTCAAACCATTCTTCATACATGTAAATGAGCAAAGCTTCGTCAATTGTACCAAATCGATCTTCGATTTCCTCTTTTACTTGGTGTAATTTCTCATAAGAGTCAATTTCATTAATTTTCTTATGAATTTCAATTTTTAATTCTTCTTCTTCGACATAACTGTCTTTGATGCTTGTCTCTACTTCCAATAATGGTGAAGCTTCCTTTTCAACTTCTTCCGCAACAGGAAGACCTTTTAATTTTTTCATTTCTTCATTCAACATTTTCAAAAACAATTCAATTCCTACAGAATCGACAAACCCCGCTTGCTCTTGACCTAGAATATCTCCTGCTCCACGTATAGATAAGTCGCGCATTGCAATACGAAATCCACTTCCTAACTCTGTAAAATCTTTGATTACTTTTAATCTCTTTGTTGCAATTTCACTCAAAATCTTTCCCGGTTGATACATTAAATAACAATATGCGATACGATCACTTCTTCCAACTCTTCCTCTGATTTGGTATAACTGAGCAAGCCCAAAACGATCGGCATCCATAATAATTAATGTATTAACACTCGGAATATCAATACCAGTTTCTATAATTGTCGTACAAATCATTACATCGTATTCATGATTTGTAAATTTTATCATGACATCTTCTAATTCTCTTTTTCCCATTTGTCCATGAGCTGTAATTACTTTGGCATCAGGAACTAACCGTTCGATGTGATATTTCTTTTTCTCCATTTCTTCAATGCGATTGGACAAAATAAATACTTGTCCATTTCTCGATAATTCTTTATAGATCGCATCTTTTAATAAAGCATCATTTTCAGCAACAACATAAGTTTGTACAGGATAACGGTTGACTGGTGGTGTCTCAATAAGCGATAAACTTCTTAAACCAGACATCGACATTTGTAACGTTCTCGGAATCGGCGTTGCCGATAAAGTAAGAACATCGATTGTCTCTTTCCATTGTTTAATCTTTTCTTTATGTTTTACACCAAATCGCTGTTCCTCATCTACAACTAATAGACCTAAATTTTTAAATACGATGTCACTACTCAAAATTCTATGTGTTCCAATAATAATATCGACATTACCTTCTTTTAAGTCCTTCAAAACTTGTTTTGTCTCTTTTGTCGAGGTAAATCTATTTAAAATTTTTATCTTTATCGGATAATTAGCAAATCGTTCTAAAGCGTTTTTATAATGTTGTGTAGATAAAATGGTAGTCGGACAAAGAAAAGCAACTTGATATCCACTCATAACAGCCTTAAACATCGCACGAAAAGCAACTTCAGTTTTACCAAAACCGACATCTCCACATAACAGACGATCCATCGGGTGTGGGGATTCCATGTCTTTTTTTATTTCTTCCGTAACTTTCAACTGATCTTTAGTTTCTTGATATGCGAATTCTTTTTCAAATTCATATTGTAAAGAATTATCTTCATCAAATGAGATTCCAGGAGAAGCTTCTCTAGCAGCATACAATTTTAATAAATCTCCTGCAATGCTCTCAATTTTTTTCTTAACTCTTAATTTTGTTTTTTCCCAATCAGTACCACCTAATTTATTTAATTTTGGTTGTACTCCTTCTTTCGCAGAATACTTACTAATATAATCTATTTTTTCCACAGGAATATAGACTTTATCTCCATTTTTATATTCCAACATTAAATAATCTTTTTTTAATCCCGACTTTGTTAAAGTCTTCATTCCACAATAACGACCAATTCCATGGATTTGATGAACGATATAATCCCCCGGTGATAATTTATCAATATTATTTATTTTAGTGCCTAATTTGAAGTTAGTTTTATAACGATGTTGATGAGACTGATTTTCAAATAATTCTCGCGGAGTAAAAATCATATAATGATCGATCGTAAAACCATATTGCAAAGGATATACAATAACATTGATTTTCATTGGATCTAGATGAGATGAATCAGTAAAAATAAATTGTTCAGAATCAAATTGTTCTAATAATTGATTTGCTTGTTTTCGATTAGAAAGAGCTAAAATAACAAACTTACGACTCTTATGATAATCTATTAGTTTCTTTTTTACTGTATCTATTTGGCCAGATATATTAGAAATATCTGTGGAATGATATGTTTGTGTATTTTTGACAAATTCCACACTATCATCAAAATTCATAAGGGCAAGACGTGGTTCATAACAACAATTCTCAAGTTCATTCATGTAATCCATGGTTTCATTCTCGCCACTGCTCTGGTGATAGTGAAACATTTCGTCTAACAATCTTTCATAACCAATTTTAATGTCATTATAATTTAAAAAGACTTGAATATAATCCTGTAAATATTCTCCTATAAATGTAACAGAACCATATTTTTTTAACATTCGTTGACTGTGATTTTCAACTTCACATCCTTTTGGTAATAAAAATTCACTATTTGGTTCGATCGTAATCGTAGAAATTTCTTTATTCGTTAATTGTGTATCAATGTCGAATATTCGAATAGAATCAATCGTATCTCCCCAAAATTCCAATCGAATTGGAAATTCAGCACCGACAGGAAAGATATCTACAACATATCCACGTACTGCCATTTCTCCTGTTTTTCCGACCAATACTTCTCGTTGATATCCTAAACGATATAATTTTTCAACTAACTTTTTAGGATCGTATTCCATATCTTTCGATAATTTCAAAAAACTCTTACGATAAGTATCAACTGTAGGTAAATAACGAAGGAGGCCCATTAAATTTGTAATAACTATTTTAGGCTTATCTGTCGTAGTCATGGTCTTCAAAGTTTCCAATCTAGTCGTTTTCAATTCTGGAGAAATTGCAAGTGCTTCACTCGTTAAAAAATCATCCATAGGAAATAAATAAACTTGGTCGGTTAAATCTTGCATAATTTGATAAAACTTATTTGCTTCATATAGGCTATTTGTTACAAACAAAATAGATTTATTCTCTTTTAACAGTAACTTTTTTAAATAGATACCTTTTAATTCATCTGTTAATCCTACTATGACATTACTTTGAAAGTCCACTGATAATAAATTCTCTAAATTTTGAATATTTTCTTGTTTCATAAATTCCCTCCTTTCAACAAAATAACGTAAAAACGGTAAGATTTTTTTATCCTACCTATTACTATTATATTGATTCATTAAATTTTCAAATGTAAGATGTCTATAATCTTCAAAAATCTTAGGCATTGTTTCTAATACCTCTTTTAGTTTTTTTTGTTCTTCTGAATTTAATTTGCCCAAAACGTAATCTTTTGTATCGATTTCTTTTCGATTGGAAATACCAATTTTAATTCTATGGTAATTTTGAGTTCCTAAGTGCATTTCTATATTTTTAAGTCCATTATGTCCTCCGGAACTTCCTTTCAATTTGAGACGAATTCTTCCAAATTCCATATCCAAATCATCAGAGATAACTAATAAGTTCTCAATTGGAATTTTATAAAAATCCATATATTTTTTAATAACTTCACCAGACAAATTAATATATTTTTGAGGTTTTAAAAGCAAATATGTCTCTCCATCGATTCTAATTTCTGTATAAAGTCCACCAAATTTTTCCTTTTGAAAAGAAACGTTATATTGCTGGGCAATCGCATCAATTGCCATAAATCCCATGTTATGTCTCGTTTTCTCATATTCTCTTCCAGGATTTCCTAATCCTACAATTAATTTCATACTTTTCACCTCATCCAACTATTCAGCTTTATGATATTCGTTATATACTTCACTTTTAGATAAATTTCTTTCTTTTGCCACGATTTTACAAGCCTCATTGAGTTTTTTTCCTTCTTTTAAGTATATATTGACATGTTCAATAATTGTCAAATAATCAAATGATTTTTGTTCTTTATTTCCCTCGACAACGATAACAAACTCTCCCTTGGGATCATTTAGTTCTTCTAAAACTTGTGATATTGTCCCACGATAGATTTCTTCATACTTCTTCGTTATTTCCCGGGAAATAGAAATTTTACGATCGCCTAGGACTTCTAGCATCGTGTGCAACATTTTTTGAATACGATGAGGGGCTTCATAAAAGATCATCGTCATTCGAACATCCCTTAATTCTTCTAATTCACTCTTCCGCTTTCCTTCTTTGCTATTTAAAAAGCCATAAAACATAAATGGCATTGATTCTATTCCAGATGTAATTAAAGCTGGGATCAATGCTGTTGCTCCTGGCAAAGCAACAACTGAAAATCCATTTTCAATTGCTGTATTTGCGAGAATATATCCCGGATCACTAATCACGGGAGTTCCACGATCTGTAACTAAACCAACATTCTTCCCTTCGCGTAAATAAGATAGTAATTTTTCCTTATTTTCTTCTTCATTATATTGATGATTTGCAATTAATTTTTGATGAATATCATAGTATTGTAATAAATTTCTAGTAATACGCGTATCCTCTGAAAATATTACATCAACCTCAGATAAAATTCTCACTGCTCTATATGTAATATCTTCCATATTTCCAATAGGTGTTGGTATTAAATATAATATTGACTGATTTGTTTGATAACTTTTCTGACTCATAGGATCATCCCTTAAAATATTTTTTTATTTGTTCTGTATAACTTCCATCATCCTCGTGACTATAAATCGGAGGTTCTATCGTAAGACCTGGCTTTCCATTCTTCGTTCCTTCGATTAATAAAATATTAGCTTCTTGAGAAATACGAGGATAAACTAGTTGCATACGTTTAGGTTCGATATTATTCTGTTTCATTGCATTAATAATTTCTACTAATCTTTCTGGACGATGTACAATACTAACCGTTCCGTTATTCTTTAATAACTTTTTCGCTATTTTAAAAATATCTTCTAAATTTAATGCTACTTCGTGACGAGCAATCGTCTTATATAATTTTTCATTTAAATGTGAATTCTTCGTTACTTTAAAAAACGGAGGATTACATGTAATCACATCATAAGTATCAGATTCTGTTTCTTTCGCATATTCTTTGATATCTTGACAATAAATGGAAATTTGTTTTTCTAAATGATTATAAGCAACAGAACGTTTTGCCATATCCGCTACTTTTTCTTGAATTTCCACACCAACAATATCCGCATTTGTCTTAGTTGATAATATCATTGGAATTGGAGCATTCCCACATCCAATATCTAAAATTTTATTAATTGTTGGATTTAATTTAACGAAATTAGCAAGTAACACAGAATCTAGAGAAAAAGAAAACATAGAAGGATTTTGTATAATTTTTAAATTATTATATTCTAATAAATCATTAATTACTTCCATCTTTACTTTCCACTTCTATTAAACCTATACTTGGAATATCTACAGTATAAGATTGATTTAAAATATCAACTTTAGTAACAGTTCCTTCTCCTTGTTCTGTCACAACTTTTTTTCCAACTTTTGGTAATGTTTTTTTATACTCAGTATAAGTTTCATCTTCATACTTAAGACAACACAATAGTCTACCACAAACACCATTAATTTTAGAAGGATTTAAAGAAATATTTTGATTTTTGGCCATATTCATGGACACTGAATCAAATTCATACAAGAACTGAGAACAGCACAATTTCTTTCCACACGGACCATATCCACCGATCTCTCTTGCTTTATCTCTTACCCCTACTTGTCTTAACTCGATACGTGTTCTGTAGATAGACGCTAACTCTTTCGCTAAAACACGGAAATCAACACGATTATCCGCCAAAAAATGAAAGAGCAATTGATCTCTATCAAAAGTATAAGCTGCATCCATCACTTTCATATTCAGTTTGTGTTTTATGACTAAATCCTTACATTTTTTTAACGCTCGCTCTGCATCGTGAAGGTTTTTCTTATATTGTTCACGATCTTTCTTATTCGCTATTCGAATCAAAGGTTTCAATGGAAATTTTAATTTTTGTTCATCCATTGAGATGATTTCTGTCACTACCGTACCATATTGAAGACCTCTTTCCGTCTCTACTATTACGTTTTTTCCTTTTTTTACATCTAAATGACTCAAAGAAAAATAATATACTCTATGATTTTCTCCAAATGATATTCCAACAACATCGATCATACTTCCACCTCCTCTAACGCTAATATTAATCGATCTAGTAATAAATTTTGATTCACATTATATTTTATTTCATCTTTTAATTCTATAAAAATATTCAGCTTTTGACAAAGTTCCAATAATTTGTTCTGTTCTATTATTTTTTCCATATGCTGATCTGGTTTAATAAAAACACTTGGTTTCCGCTTCAATTTCAAATGTATCATATCTTGATAATACATGATCATTATATCAAAAACATAAGACATATCGACTCGTTCTTTACATAAACTTAATAATTTATTTGTCCCTAGTAATGTATCAGTTCCACTACTTTCATAAGTATATAAAAATTGTAAAGTTTCATCTAATAAAATTTCATTTTTTTCATCTTCCATAAATTGCGATAAGTCTTTTAAGTTACTCGTCTCGACCATTGCAACTCTAAAAAGTTCATTATCTTCTATTTGTGTATCATTTACAATTTCCTCGATAGATGCTTCTTTTAGTGAGATTATTTGGCATCTAGAAACAATGGTATCTAATAATTGATATAGGTTATCAGTTACCAAGATAGCTATAATACCTTCTTCCGGTTCTTCTAAAAACTTCAAGATAGAATTTGCTGCAGAAGTGTTTAATTTTTCCGCTTCTTTGATAATATATATTCTATATTTTCCTTCTACTGGCTTGGTGCTAAACTCTTTTTGAAGTTCTGACAATTGTTCTTTTTTAATCCACATTCCGTCTGGTTCAATCATCTTCAATTCGGTATAATTTCCGTCATCTATTTTTTTGCACAAAGAACATTCACCACACGAATTTTTATTAGTGTAATGACTAGGGCAAAGTAAATACTTCACAAATGCCATAATAAAATCCATCGCTTTAGGAGAAGAATTTGTATCAAACAAATAAGCATGAGAAACTTTATTTTTACTCACGCTGTTAACGATAACATTATAAGCAATATTTTGAGTCGTTTTAAATTCTTCTAACATGCTTCTTTTTCCTACTTCCTAGTATATAAAATATAAAATAGAAATTAATGCAAATAAAGCAGGAATTCCAATAATTGAAATAGATCCCACTGTTATGACATTGATTGGAATCATCATATTCATCGATGACATTATCATATTATATCCATATAAAATAAGACAACTAAATATAATTTTTCTGATGATTCTAATTATTTTTTTAATCATATGTTTGTCCACCTCATTACAATTTATGAGAAGAACAATACTTTATGAAAGCTTTTGACGATTTTCTAATGATATTTCTAATGTTAAAGGATCCATGTATCCCATATCAGCTCCTAGTGGAATCCCGTAAGCTATCTTTGTCACTTTCACATGATAGGATTCTAATTTTTTTGCAATATACATAGCAGTAATCTCCCCTTCAGCACAAGGCCTTACAGCTATAATAACTTCTTCTATTTGATCATTTTCTATTCTTTTAATAAGTGATGACAAATTAATATCATCCGGATTGATTCCATCAGATGGAGAGATTAGTCCATTGAGTACATGATACACACCTTGAAATGCTCCTGCACGCTCAAATGAAATAATACTTTTTGGTTCTTCTACAACACAAATTGTCTTTTGATCACGACTTTGATCCTTACATATTTCACATAGTTCATCTTCACTATAATTATTACATTTATTACAACGTCTAATTTTTACATGTACGTCTTTCATTGATTGGGCAAAAATATTAATACTATCTTCATCCAAAGAAAGAAAAGATAATGCATATCTTTCTGCAGTTCTTTCCCCCACTCCAGGTAACTTTTTAAAACACTCAATTAAGTTTTGAAGAGAAGAAGGATACTTTACCATATTAGAATAACCCTGGCATTCCTTGCGTATATTTACCCATCTTTGACTCTGTAATCTTATCTACTTGTTCGAGAGCATCATTTGTTGCGATCATGATCATATCTTGTAACATTTCAATTTCATCTACTTCTAATGTGCTATCACTATTAATTTTTACAGATAAAACTTTCTTATCTCCATTTACGGTTACCTCAACTAAGGAAGATTTTCCCGTAAACGTCATTTTACTAATTTCATCTTTCGTATTCATCATTTCTTTTTGTAATTTTTGCGCTTGTTTTAACATTGCTTGCATATTCATAAAAATTCCTCTTTTCTATTGATATTCTACTATGTTTCCAAATAAATTTTCCATTCCATCTTGCTTAACTTCTACATCATTTTGAAATAAATCGTGAATTGATATCGTTTCTTCAGCATATTCATAATGTTTTCTCTTTTGATTGAAATCTATTTTAATTTTTTCCCATTCCGACATATCGACGGCTACTAAACGATAATGTTCTTGAAATTCTGTTTCAATCATCTCTTCCATAATAGAAACATTAATATTAAACATGTTTGCTAATGTTGGATCGTCATATACAAAAATCATATAATCATTTCCAACTGCTTTTAATTGTCCATCTAATAAAGTTGAAATATATTCACTATAATCTAGATTAATTAACAAAGACTGTAAATCATCAATCATCGTTCTTAACTCTAATAATAATTTCTTATTAAATCCAGCCAAAGTGTTGTTAACTCTTCTTGTCTTCCATAAATTTAATTTCGTTTCATCTATAGATAATTTCCGGTTATTTTCTTCATTTGTTTTTTCTTCTTTCTGTTCCAATTCAGGTTCTTTCTGAGTTGAATCTTTTAAAGGAATAGGTTCTACTTTTTTTTCTTCTAAAACCATATTATTTTTCAAATTATGATCTTCTGATTCTTTCGATATCTGCTGTTCTTGTTTTTCCACTTCTGGTTCATTCAAAACATTAGTAATATTCATCATTTTCATAAGACTTAATTCTAAAACCAATTTAGGATTATTTGTATTTTTCAACTTGTTTAATGTATCCTGTAAGATATCAATCATCGTAATTAAATTAGCTTGATTTATTTCCTGGGAAATATTTTGGTATATTTCTATATTTTCTTTTTCATTAAAATAATTCGGAACAATTTTGCACAATAGCATATTTCTGAAAAATGTAATAAGCTCTTCATTGATTTTCACAAAATTTTTCCCGGCTTCATTATATAAATCTAATTGTTTCAAAGATTCTAATAAATCTTTATGACAAATATGACCTACAAATTTTTCTAGTTGGTATTGTGAAACAGTACCATTAATTTCGTGAATATCATCTAAGCTGATCTTCCCATCGCTATACGCTATTACTTGATCAAGCATACTTAGTGCATCACGCATTCCACCATCTGCTAATCTAGCAATTTCATCTAGGCATTCATCATCAATATCAATTTTTTCAATTTTGCATATGTTTTTCAATCTTTCTGCACTTTTTTTAACACTAATTTTTTTAAAGTCGAATCTTTGACAGCGAGATAAAATTGTTGCAGGAATCTTGTGAGGATCAGTCGTAGCAAGAATAAAGATGATATGTGCTGGTGGTTCTTCTAATGTTTTTAATAAAGCATTAAAAGCTCCAACTGTTAACATATGAACCTCATCAATAATATAAACTTTATATTTACTTGTAGACGGGACTAAATTAACTTTATTACGAATTTCCCTAATTTCATCAACACCATTATTAGATGCGGCATCAATTTCAATTATATCCGTTGTTTGTTTATTATTGATTTGCGTGCAACTAACACATTCGTCACATGGGCTACCATCTTTTAAATTTTCACAATTTAATACCTTTGCTAAAATTTTAGCTATACTAGTTTTTCCTGTTCCTCGTGGACCTGCAAATAAATAAGCGTGATTAATATGTCCATTTTTAATTTCATTTTGTAATGTTTTAACAATCATTTCTTGACCTACTACATCCGAAAATGTTTTTGGTCTGTATTTTCTATATAATGCTTGATACATATCATCACCTCATACTTAATTATTATAACATTTTTCCTTATATAATAAAAGAGATTCGATTTTACAATCAACCTCTTTTTGCCTTAAAAAAATCTTTCAACAATTTTTCTGATTCTTCTTTACAAACACCACTACATATTTGAATTTTATGATTATTTTTTCCATTATTCAAAATAGAATCAATGCTTTCAACAAATCCAAATTTTAAATTCGGAGTAGCATATACTAATCGAGATATTCGTGATTGTAACAATGCACCAGCACACATTAAACATGGTTCCATTGTTACATACATAGTACAGTCATCTAAATGCCACGAATTTAATTTTTTACACGCCTTCGTAATAGCTACTATTTCGGCATGATTCACAGCAATTTGAGATTTTTGTTTTGTATTATGTGCACGTGCAATAATTTTATTTTGATAAACAATAATTGCACCTACTGGCACATCATCAATTGCATATGATTTTTCTGCTTCTTTTAATGCAATCTTCATATATGTTTCATCCATATAACTCACCACCATAATAAAAAGCACACACATATAGAGGTTCTTAAGGCTGCTATCTTCCGATTCTGACCTGGTTCAAACATATATGTTGTGCTTTAAATAATATATAACAAATCATTAGCGATTGCAAGAGTTTTTATAGTTTCACGTGGAACATTGGTTTTATAGTTTCACGTGGAACATTGGTTTTATAGTTTCACGTGGAACATTGGTTTTA
>CALEBF010000017.1 GCA_937944975.1 uncultured Mycoplasmatota bacterium
TAACTTCATGAAATAGTCTTTTTTATTCTGTCTACTCTAAGGGGTGCATTTCATTAAAGAGATCTTTTAATTTGTTTCTAATCGGTATAGATAGATAGATGGCCGATTGAATAAGCGATACGGATAGGAAGATGTTCCAAGCCCATTCGATATGTACAATTCAGTACCGTCGATGTTGTAATGCTCATTATAATATTCTTTTGCTCCTTTTGGAGTAATTATTGCCCCAATGAGAGGCAATCTCACTTGTCCGTGGTGAGAATGTCCAGCAAGAGCCAAATCGAACTTTTCGTAATCGATATTTTTAATATAATCTGGCTCGTGTAATAATAATATCGCATATTGATAGGAACCTTCTACACTTTGTTTTATCGTATTCATATAATCGAATGTTGGTTTCATTTTATCACTAATGTTCTTTGTGTCATTTAGATTGCTACTGACTCCGGCAATTAAAATAGGATCGTAACTATCTTTATAAATAAGTTCGTAAGTATCATTTAAATTTGTAAAACCACTATTTTTTATGACCGTTTCCCATTCCGTAAACTTTACATCGTGATTACCGGTAATTGCATATTTCCCGACGCTAGCATCTATTTTCATCAGAGCCTCAGATATATCGGTGAAATCATTTTCTTGATATTCTGTATTTTTGTCAAAGAGATCACCAGTTAATACGACAATATCTGGTTTCATTTTATTTACATTTTGAACAATTTTGTTTAATTCTTCTTTATATATTGTCGTATTGTAGTGAATATCTGATAATTGCACAATTTTGAATCCATGATAGTCACTAGGGAGATTTTGATTGACGACTTTTATTTCTCGTACCTCAATTTTAGATGTAGCTATATACCTACTATATAAAATAACTCCAGCGATGAATGTAAAGAGTAATAAAATAATCATGGCAATCTTTTGCCACAATGTAAATTTAGACTCTTTTTTATGTGCGTGTTTTTTCTTTGCCATAGGATCACCATGTTTATTTTATCATAGAATAAAAAAAAGACCAATGGTCTTATCCAAATAATAGTACGAGTACTTGTAAACTCATTAAGATACCATTATGTACGAAATGAAGTCCACTACCTACGAATACATTATTTGATTTTGTTAATACGTATGCGAATACAAATCCTGGAATACTATACGGAATTAGATATAAAATGTCTACCCATGTATTTACATTTCCAATAACGTGCATTCCGCCAAAGATAAGTCCGGATACGATGATAAATAACCAATCGGTATGAGGAAAAATATTACGAATGGAAAGTCTAAATATCAATTCTTCCATGAGTGGCGCAATCACAACAGCGGATAAATACATGTAGATAGGCATTTCACTAAAAATAGAGCGGACTAGTTCTTCGTTTCCAGCAGTACTTTGTGGTTCGATCATTAGGATGATAAGATTGCTTAACATCATGAGTCCTAGTATTAAGAACCAATATTTAAAGTATTTTTTAAAATAAGTCCTATGGTTCTTTTTTAAATCGCACCATTGTTTTTTTAGCTGATCTCTTAATAAATACATAATAATTGCTAAGGTTATTACTTCGTAGGCAAACATGTAGATTGCTTTTGTAATGTTTGGTAACGTAGCTGTATCAATTCCTAGTAATGCGAATGGAAATACCTCTAAATAAGGTAATATGAAATATGCTAGAATGGCAAGAGTCCCAGCAATCGCAATTTTTATATCGTATTTTGAAGCTTTTGTCATTTTTATCATCTCCATGTTATTATTATACCAAGTTTTCTTAAAAATGTCTTGTATAATTCATCATATGTAAAAAATATACGTTTATGTTATAATGTGTAGGAAGGGAGAAGATAGTTGTGTTATACATAAAAAGAGGGACACTAGATGATTTGGAACGTATATATCCTTTTTATGTGCAAGACTTTCCGAGAAGTGAGAGGAAACCTTATCGGATTTTAAAAAAATTGATGAACCGTAATATCGGTGAGTTACAAATATTGTACGATGATAAAATATGGGTGGGCTATGCCTTTTTGATCGTACAGAAGAATCAAAGGGTAGTATTACTTGATTATTTAGCAATTCGTGATGGTCTGCGTGGCCGTGGATATGGTGAAACGTTGATTGCAAAATTAAAAGATTGCTATAACTATTATGAAGCATTATTTGGTGAAGTAGAGAGAGTAGAAGATTTTCTGCCTGAATCTCTGAATCAACTTCGTGCTCGTCGCCTTCGCTTTTACGAAAGGCTAGGATTTGAACTTATGAATGATTATGTAATAAGATTATGGAACGTAAGCTATGTTCCTGTATATGTGACGACAAATAAAAAAATATCTCATCAGAAAATGGCTTCTTATATCGAATCTTTTTACGATCTATTTTATAGAACTTATTTTAAAACGGAGGAAGATTATCATCGATACGTGTCGTTTTATCATAAATAAAATTATCATACATATGATAAAAATGAGGAAAAAGCTTTGTTATTTTTTGAATATGTGGTATAATACTCGTGGAATTGCAGGAAGAGTGGGACATCCCACTCTTTCATGTAGATGGAGGAATTTATGGAAATTACGAAGAAAGTGGATATGCTAGTGCGCAATGTGATCGAGGAAAATGGATATCGATTAGATGAAGTGTTATATGAAAAGGAAGGTAGTATGATGTTTTTACGCCTGATTATAGATAAAGAAGGCTTTGTTGATGTCGATGATTGCGTCACTGTTAGTAAATTAGTGAACCCTATTTTAGATGAAGCGGATCCAATCGAGGAAAATTATATATTAGATGTTTGTTCGAAAGAGAAAGGTTGTGAATAAGATGGATGCTAAAGCATTTAAGAAAGCAGTAGATTTATTAGTAAAAGAAAAGGGAATTGACGAAAAAATAATATATGATGCAATGGAGTTAGCACTTACTTCAGCATATAAGAAGAACTATAATTCTCTTTCTAATGTTAGAGTAAATATCGATCCTGAATCAGGAGAAATCCACGTATATTCTTATAAAACAGTTGTAAATGATCCAGATGAGTATGGACTAATCAATGGGAAGGAAATCGATGAGTGGTATGATGCACATGACGAAGATGCAGAGGAAGAACCACAGTTAGATGAAGATGGAAATCCAATTGTAGAGGAACCACCAAAAGAAATTAAGTTTGATGAACGAATTCATTTGACTTTAGCACAAGCACAGAAACTTGTTCCAGGAATTGAAATTGGAGAAACGATCGAAGAAGAAGTCACACCAAAGGATTTTGGTCGCGTGGCCGCTTCTACGGCAAAACAAGTAGTTGTTCAAAAAATTCGTGAAGCTGAGAGAAATAATATTATCGAAGAATTTAACGATAAGCAAGACGAAATGGTTACAGGAACTGTAGCAATGGAAGATGTTCGTAATTACTATATCGACTTAGGGAAAACACAAGGAATTTTACCGAAGTCAGAGATTATTCCAGGTGAGACAGTAAAAATGGGATCTAGTATTAAAGTATATATTACAAAAGTTGAGAATAATACGAAAGGACCACTTATTTTATTATCTAGAAGTCACTATGGATTTGTGAAGAGATTATTCGAGTTAGAAATTCCAGAGATTCAGGAAGGAATCATTCTCGTTCATAGTGTTGCTCGTGAGGCTGGAGTTAGAACGAAGATTGCAGTTTCTAGCGAGCTTGCAAACGTCGATCCAGTAGGATCATGTATCGGAGAACATGGAAGTAGAATCAATCGCATTATTAGCGAATTAAATGGTGAGAAGATCGATGTGATTCCATACGATAACGATGATATGAAATTTATCGAAGCAGCACTCAGTCCTGCAAAAAATGTACATGTTTTAATTACTGATGAAAAGAAAAGAGAGGCAATTGTCATTGTCGATAATGACAACTTGTCTTTGGCAATTGGAAAACGTGGATTAAATGTTAGGTTAGCAGCGCGTTTAACAAAATATAAAATTGATGTGAAGACATACGAACAAGCAAGAGAAATGGGAATTAATTTAATCGAAGGGTAAATTTTATGAAAGTAAAAAAGATACCGATGAGAACGTGTGTCGTCACACATGAAAAATTGCCAAAACAGGAACTGATTCGTGTTGTTCGTACACCAGAAGGAAATGTCGTAATCGATACGACAGGTAGAACGAATGGACGAGGAGCATATTTAAAAAAAGATTTAAGTGTGTTTGAAAAAGCAAAAAAGTCAGGAGTGTTAAGTAGACATTTAGAAGTAAATGTCCCAGACGAAATATTTGAGTCGTTAAAAGATTTTGTAAAATAAAAAGAAAGAGGTGATATTTATGATGAGTGTGCTAGAGTATGCAGAAGATATCAATAAAACAGTAGATGAAGTATTAAAAGCTTGTAAAGCACTCGGAATAGAGGTAGAGAATGAAGATGATTTACTGGATGAAGATGCGATCGTAGAACTAGATAATACGATCAATTCAGAAATGGTAGAGGAAGACAAAACAGAGGAAGAAGCTTTAGAAGATCTCGTAGAAGATATTATCGAACAAGAAAAAATCGAGGTAGATAATACAATCAAGAAGCAAAAACTAAAAAAGAGAGTCGATAAAAAACCAGCATTCGCCGGAAGTAAAAAAGATTTAGCCAATAAGAGAAAACAAATGTATAAACATAAAGAGAAGCTTGTTTCTAATGCACCGGTCAATGACGATCATATTGTTTTCTACAAAGAAAATATGACGATTAAAGATTTAGCAGATGCATTACATGTACCAGCTGCAGAATTGATAAAAAAATTATTTGTTCTGGGCGTTATGTGTAATATTAATACACCTATTTCTTATGAAAATGCAGAGGTGCTTATCTTAGATTACGATAAAGAACTGAAAAGAGAAGAAACAGCGGATGTTACAAACTTTGAAGAGTTTGAAATTACAGACCGTGAGGAAGATTTAGTAGAACGTGCACCGGTTGTTACGATCATGGGACATGTCGATCACGGTAAGACAACGCTTTTAGATACGATACGTAAGACGAATGTCGCAAGTGGAGAAGCTGGTGGAATTACACAAGCAATTAGTGCTTATCAAGTAGAACATGCAGGGAAGCCAATTACTTTTATCGATACACCAGGGCATGCGGCTTTTACAGAAATGCGTGCACGTGGAGCATCGATTACAGATATTATCATCATTATTATTGCAGCAGATGATGGTGTTATGCCACAGACAAAAGAAGCAATCGACCATGCGAAAGCAGCAGGAGTACCAATTATTGTCGCAATTAATAAAATGGATAAACCTGGTGCGAATCCAGAAAGAATTATGACTGAATTAACAGAGTATGGACTTACACCAGAAGAATGGGGTGGAGATACTCTATATAATAAGATCGTAGCGTCTACAGGTGATGGAATCGGAGAATTATTAGATAACATTCTACTTGTTGCAGATATGCAAAACTATCGTGCAAATCCAAGCCGATATGCAAGTGGAACAGTTGTAGAATCAAGATTAGATAAACATCTAGGACCCGTTGTTACGATGTTGATTCAAAACGGAACACTTCGTTTAGGAGATCCAATCGTCGTTGGAACTGCGTATGGAAAGGTTCGTTCATTGAAAAATGATTCTGGTGCAGAAATTATGGAAGCTGGACCTTCTAAACCAGTAACAATTACAGGGTTAAATGATGTTCCAAGTGCTGGAGATAAATTTATGGCATTTGAAACTGAGAAACAAGCTCGTAGTATTGGAGAACAACGAAAAGAACAAGCAAAAACAAAATCTAGAAGTGAGAAAACTGCGATGAGTTTAGATGATTTATTTTCAAAGATTCAAGAAGGAGTCAAAGAAATTAATGTGATCATCAAAGCTGATGTCAACGGAAGTAGCGAAGCAGTTAAAAACTCTCTAGAAAAATTAGAAGTAGAAGACGTCCGTGTAAAAGTTATTCGCAGTAGTGTAGGTTCTATTACAGAAAGTGATGTTGTCCTTGCTAAGGCAAGCAATGCCATTATCATTGGATTTAATGTTCGCCCAAGCAACGAGATTAAAGACTCTGCGAAAGAAAATGGCGTTGAAATTCGCCTTTACAATATCATCTATAAAGCTGTAGAGGAAATGGAAGCTGCTATGAAAGGTCTTCTAGAGCCTGAATATGAAGAAAAAGTAACTGGAACTGCTGAAGTTCGTCAATTGTTTAAATTCTCTAAAGTTGGAACAATTGCTGGATGTTATGTCAGTGATGGTGTTATTAAAAGAGAAGCAAAGGCTCGTATTATCCGAGACGGAATTGTCATTTACGATGGAAATATCAATTCCGTACAGCGTGAAAAAGATTCTGTCCGCGAGGTAAAGAAAGGATTAGAATGTGGAATCACGATTGAAAATTATAGTGATATTAAAGTAGGAGACGTTATTGAGTGCTATGAAATGGTAGAAATAGAAAGATAACTATATGACTTCATATAGTTTTTTTCTTTTCATCATGATATAATAAAATAGGTGATAAAAATGAGTGTAAAAATAGAACGAATAGCAAGTATGCTAGAAAAAGAAATTAGTTACATTTTGATGACAGAGGTAAAAGATCCAGATATTAAGTTTGTAACAGTCACAAACGTAAAATTAGCAAGTGACTTAGGATATGCGAAAGTTTATGTAACAGTATTAGACCAAAGTAAAAAGGATGAAACCTTACGATCTTTAAAAGCAGCACGTGGATTTATTCGTAGAGAGCTTGCAAATCGTGTAGAGATTCGACATATTCCAGAGCTTGATTTTGTCTATGATGAATCAATCGAGTATGGAAAGAAAATAGAAGATATCATCGAAGAAATTCATAAAGAAGAGCAAGAATAAGAGTGTGAAAAAGCACTCTTTTCTATTGACTTTATTTCAATCATTCTGTATGATATATTCTTTGCGGAAGGAGAATATTATGGGAGTTTGTTTATTAGGATATAAAGGAAAAGATTTAGAAAAAGTAAAAGATTGGGATGGATTTGTTAGTCCTGATGGTGAGTTTTTAAAGGTGACAGAAAGAGGAAATATGGAAGCAGTTCATGATGAATTTGCAGAGATTTATGCACTGAATAAATTAAATAAAAATTTGGACAAAGAATATGAAAGAATTCAACAAAATAATCCTAACTATCGTTCGATTCGACTTGGTTATAAAGATATTCTGATCCATTGTTTAGGATATGTTAATATGGAAAGACTTAGCGATCATTTGTTAATAGAAGTACCTGATCCAAGTATCAATGGGCATAAAGTAACAGATGCACAATTTGATACACTCGCACGTCTTGTAAGGATAAATGGTGATGATGAGAGAGATTTAATGCAAGTTTTTAAATATGAACGTAAGATGGGAGAAGGGTATCAATACAGAAGATAATCATTTGCAATATCGTACGTATTTGAATCGCATGGTATATTGACAACTTAATAGAGTGTGTTATAATAGATTTATCATTTCACTGAGAAGAATATTAGTAGTGATCTGATTGGTAACGAGAAAGTAAGTGGGAGATGAAAACTTACCAAGATCAGAAAGTGAATTACCTATTTGGAGTGAAATCGTGTTTTCGCGTTAAGAAAAGAGAGCATAAAGTTATTTATGAAGTAAGGTGGTACCGCGAGCAATCGTCCTTACATCATAGATAGCTTTTTTATTTAGAAAGAGGGAAAATATGGAATTAGGAAGTTATATCGATCATACAAAGTTAGGTTTTACTGTGACGACAAAACAAGTGGAAAAATTGTGCGAGGAAGCACGTGAATATCATTTTGCAAGTGTTTGTGTTCCACCTTGTTATGTACCAGTAGCAAAGCAGGCTTTAAAAGACTGTAGTGTTGCTGTTTGTACTGTCGTAGGTTTTCCACATGGAAATCAACTTACAGATACTAAAGTGTTTGAAGCGAAAAAAGCAATCGAGATGGGTGCAGATGAAATTGATATGGTCATGAATATAGGAGCTTTGAAAGAGCAGAGTTACGATTATATCATCGAAGAATTAAACCAGGTGAGAGATGCATGTGGTGGGCATATTTTAAAAGTTATTATTGAAACAAGCGTATTATCAGATGATGAGATTCGGGAAGCTACAAAATTGTGTAATTTATGTTTCATTCATTTTGTAAAGACTTGCACAGGATTTGGAACGAGAGGTGTGTTACCACAGGATTTAGATATTATTAACGAGGAAAAAAACGAAGTGTTGGAAGTCAAAGCAAGTGGTGGGATTGCAACTTACGAGGACGCAGTTTTAATGATTGAACATGGTGCGACACGCATTGGAACGAGCCATGGAGTGGAAATTATGAAAGGAGAAGCGGAAAATGAAATTATATGATGAATTGAAGTGGAGAGGATTAATTAAGGATGTCGCTGGAGAGGATATCGAAAAGAAGTTAAATGAAGAGAAGATTACTTTTTATTGGGGAACGGATCCAACGGCGGATAGTTTACATATAGGTCATTATTCTTCTTTGATCACAGCTAAGAGATTAGCGAATGCAGGACATCATCCTATTTTGTTGGTTGGTGGAGCGACAGGGTTAATTGGTGATCCTAGACCAACTGCAGAAAGAGAAGTGATTCCCGTTGAAACAGTACAGAAAAACTTGGAGGGAATCCGCGCTCAAATCGATCGTATCTTCGAAGGGCGTGCAGAGGTAGTTAATAACTATGATTGGATTAAGAAATTTGATTTTATTACTTTTTTAAGAGACGTAGGAAAGTATATCAATGTTAACTACATGCTTTCGAAAGACATTGTTTCACGAAGATTGGAAACTGGAATTACGTTTGCTGAATTCAGTTATACATTAATTCAAGGGTACGATTTCTTGCATTTATTTGAAACTAAAAATTGTATTATGCAAGCAGAAGGATCTGATCAATGGGGAAACATTACAACAGGGCTTGATTTGATTAAGAAAAAGACAGGAAAAGATGCATATGCATTTACAATGCCTCTCGTATTAGATGCGAATGGAAATAAGTTTGGAAAATCTGAAGGAAATGCATTATGGTTAGATATTCATAAAACATCTGGATACGAATTATATCAATACTTAATCAATAGTGATGACAAGATGGTAGAAAGCTACCTAAAAATCTTCACTTTCTTAAGCCCTGAAGATATTATGGATGTTATGAAACAACATGAAGAGGCACCGGAAAAACGAATCGCACAGAAAACGTTAGCATATGAATTTATTAAAGATTTACATGGAAAAGAAGAAGCGGATAAAGCAGTACGTATTAGTGAGGCGTTATTTAGTGGAAATGTTGGAGCTTTATCTGGAGATGAAATTGAAGATGGATTTAAATCGGTACCTAATTTTACAATCGAAGAGAAAGAAGAAAATATCGTTGATTTTCTTGTACATTACGGGATAGCAAGTTCAAAACGTGAAGCGAGAGAGTTTGTAACGAATCGTTCTATTTCTATCAATGGAGAAAAGATTGACGATTTGAATTTGACGATTACGAAAAAACATGCAATCGATGGTAAATTTATTATTGTGCGTCGTGGAAAAAAGAAGTATCATTTAGGACGTTTCTAGATAAAAAAACAACATCATTAGATGTTGTTTTGCTTTTCTGAAAATTGCCGAAAGTTAGCGAGTGAACTTTGGCGTTTATTTAAAATTTTTAACATATAATTTTTAATTGGACTGGCAAATTGTATGTTATGTTTTTGTTCGATGTGTTCGAGGAATGCATCGAATGGTATTTTCATAAGTTGATCGAGAGATTCTTTCAAATAAGGGAAACTTTTTTCAAAAATAGGAAGTTCAGAGTCTAGAAATTCTTGATTAAAAAATGGTGTTTGATGAATATAATTTTGAGTTGCATCAAATCGTTCTAACCCACCTAGAGAAAGTTCATAGTCTAGTAGAAAAGAGAGCGTTAAATCGTTTTGTTTCTCATAGTAACTATTTCCATCAAAGTCATGGTCTAACTGCACTGTAAAGACATCTATTGCAATCATAGCTGCAATTTGTTTTTGAAAATTTATCATTGCCTCTTTCGAATGGAACATGGGAGCAATCGCTGCCATAAAATTTTCATAGCAACAGAACTTTTTGATTGCGTGAAAATAGTCCATACGAATGATATTTAAGTCTTCAAGTGTATAATATCTTTCATGAGGTTTCATTTTGTTTTTTGAAGCGAGTACTAATCTTTTTTTGGGCATGATAGGATCTGGAATTACTTGGTATGTTACAGTCGGAATATTTAAAAAGAGTGCGAGCTCTGATCCGATGAGTTCAGCAATGAGTCTTTGCATGTCATCAAAACTTTTTAAAAAATACCAGCTTTTTTCTCCTTGTTCATAGTGCCATTGCGCACGATATGCCTCTTTAATATAAGGAAATTCTTCCAAACTGATAATTTTATCGTTCCATTTAAATTTTTTAAATTTTTTGATTTCTATTTGACCTTGATAATATTTTGCCATTTTATCTTCCCCTTTAATATGAAAAAAAGTTCATTGCTGAACTTTTTATATTATCTGTTGTAGAATTCAACAATTAAAGCTTCATCGATTTCTTGATTCAATTCGCTTCTTTCAGGTAATCTTACAAAAGTACCTTCCATTTTACTTTCATCGTAAGTAATGAATTCAACACGTTTGTTAGTAGCTTCTAATGCTGCTTTTACAGCAGGATGTTCTTTTGATTTTTCTTTTAATCCAATAACATCTCCAGGTTTACATCTGTAAGATGGAATATCTACTTTCTTTCCGTTGACAGTTACATGTCCATGGTTTACTAATTGTCTTGCACCATTTCTTGTTGTAGCAAATCCAATACGATAAACTAAGTTATCTAATCTGCTCTCTAGTAATTTGAAGAAATCCTCACCGTGAACTCCTTTCATCTTACCAGCTTCATTGAAAGTTTTCTTGAATTGTTTTTCACTTAAACCATACATAAATCTAAGTTTTTGTTTTTCTTGAAGTTGTTCTCCATAGTTAGACAATTTTTTCTTTCTTGATTGTCCGTGTTGACCTGGTGCATAAGGTCTTTTTGCTAATTCTTTCCCAGTTTCAGAAGTAGAGAATCCTAAACGACGTGCTCTTCTGTATTCTGGTCCTGTGTACTTTGACATTTTCTTTCCTCCAATCATTTCTAGCAAATCATCCGAGGACACTTTGTCATATGATAGGGTGTTTGTCTTAATATCTTCGCTTTGCAGCTAAAGTTACTAGTAAACCTATGTAGGGATCAAACACGTTATCTTATTCAAAGCGTGCTGCTTAGATGCATTCGCATTCAATATTATATTATGAATCATATTGTAAGTCAAGAACGAAATACAGCAAATCATAAAATGTGACAAAAAGTTTACAAAAAGGTGCAAAAAAGGTCGAAGATGTGGTAGAATTATAATAGCGAGGTGAAAGTATGAATAGCGTGTTTTTAATTCTTATCACAGTTTATCTTTCAGCAATCATACTTATAGTACTTGTATTGAATATTTTACAAAGTCGTAAGAATAAAAAAATTAAAAATATTTTAAACCATTTGGAAGTAGAAAAAAATGTTATTGATTCAACTCCAATTATGCCGGAGTTATCTAAAATAGAGTCGTTTTTAAAAAACGATAAGTTAGAACAAATGTATCATGAATGGAAAGATCGTTTAGATATTATTAAGGGAGAACAAATTCCCAAGATTACAGACATGTTATTAGAGGCAGATTACTCTCTATCTCAGATGGACTATAAGACAACGATGTACAAAGTGGCAAAATTAGAGATGGAAATATATAAAGTAAGAGCAAATGCAGAACATTTGTTAGGTGAAATCAAAGAAATCACAACGAGTGAAGAGAGAAACCGCGCAATTATTACAAAGTTAAAAACAAAATATCGTGAGTTGTTTCAAAAGTTCACATCGACGAAACCTGAATATGGAGCAATTGCGGATTCTGTATCATTACAGTTTGAAAATATCGCAAAGCGTTTTGAGGATTTCGAACGCGTGATGGAGAGTAACGACTACACGGAAGTGACAAAAATTATTCAGGCGATCGACGAAATGTTAAAGCATATGGAGATTGTCGTAGAAGAAGTTCCGAGTATCGTATTAATGGCAGTGGATATCTTGCCAAAGAAAATTGCCGATACGACTAAAATTTACGATGCCATGGTAAAAGATGGATACCCATTAGACTATTTAAATGTAGAATACAATGTAGAGGAAGCAAATAAGAAGATCAATGATATTTTAGATCGTGCAAAAGTATTAAATTTAGAAGATAGTCTGTTTGAATTAAAAGTACTCGTCGACTATTTCGATTCTCTTTATGGTGACTTCGAGAAAGAAAAGAACGTACGCCATTTATATGAAGAGACAAATCGAGCATTTAAATCGAAGTTAGATAAGTTGAACGCTTTGATTTCCGATATCTTTTCTCAGATGGATGAAATTAAAAATGCCTATAGTTTGTCTCCGGAAGATATCGAATTATTAAATTCTGTACGTACGGATTTAGATACATTAAACAAAGATTACAAAGTATTAGCTGATCATACGGGAAACAACACGTTTGCTTATTCTAAACTTACGAAAGAAATAGAGGCGTTAGTAGTTCGTTTAACGGAACTTCAAGATCGTTTAGATAATACTTTAGATTCTATTGGAAGTATGAAGGAAGACGAAATTCGAGCTCGTCAACAATTAGAAGAAATCAAATTGATTTTGAAAGATTCAAAAGCAAAATTGAGAGATTATAATTTGCCATATATTCCAAAATCTTACTTTATTGAATTATCAGAAGCGCAAGATGCAATTAAAGAGATCGTAAGAGAATTGGAGAAAAAGCCTATTACAATTAGTACGTTGAATACACGTGTCGATACTGCTCGAGATTTAGCACTGAAATTATTTAGTAGTACGAAAGAAATGATGAAAACTGCCATGTTTGCCGAAATGGCGATCGTGTATGGGAACAGGTATCGGACATCGGTAGAAGATTTAGATAAAAATTTAACGTATTCAGAGGTTCTCTTTTATAAAGGAGAGTATCAGAAATCTTTGGAGTTAAGCATCAATGCACTGAATCGAATCGAACCTGGAATTTACGATAAATTACTTAACTTTTATGCTGACGAAAAGTAATGCTTGCATTACTTTTTCTTTTTTGGAGATACTATAAATGGTGATAGTATGAAAAACATTTCTAAAATGAAACAAATGTTTCCGCGCGTGACTTCGATGGAAGAATTAGATAGACAACTAGAAGAAATTGCGAAACATCAAGAATTTATTACAAAGGTTTTGAAAGAAATAGAAAAGTAGTAAATTTCATGATATAATGACATAGAAACGAGGGAGTTCTATGGAAAAATTGATTTTAATTAAGTATGGAGAGTTAACAACGAAGAAGGGAAATCGTAATTTTTTTATTTCTACACTGACGCGTAATATAGAATTTATGTTACGTTCTTTTGATGTTCGAATAGAAAAAGATAGAGTTCGCATGTATATCTATACGAAGGAAGAAGATTTGGAGCGTGTGAGTGAGATTCTTCAGAAAGTCTTTGGCCTTCATGGAATTGTGATTTGTTATAAAGTGGAAACAAAGGAGAAGCGGATAGAAGAAGCTATTTTACAACTTGTAAAAGAAACCTCTGGACATACATTTAAAGTGGAAACGAAAAGAGCTGACAAACGTTTTCCAATTCCTAGTATGGAATATAGCCGAAAAATTGGTGGTCTTATTTTAAAAAATACCGATTTGAAAGTTGATGTACACACTCCAGATTTCGTGGTGCATGTAGAGATTCGACCGGAAGGAACATTCCT
Organism: uncultured Mycoplasmatota bacterium; assembly: GCA_937944975.1. Taxonomy (GTDB): domain Bacteria; phylum Bacillota_I; class Bacilli_A; order RF39; family UBA660; genus Fimihabitans. Next base: position 13,811 of record CALEBF010000017.1, read on the forward strand.
CTATACAAACGAGATTGCTGGTGCAGGAGGATATCCAGTGGGAATCCAAGGGAAAGGACTACTCATGTTAAGTGGAGGAATTGATTCTCCAGTCGCAGGCTATTTAACATTAAAACGCGGAGTTGATTTAGAGTGTTTATATTTTGAATCTCCACCACATACAAGTGAAGAAGCAAAAAATAAGGTTTTAAAATTGGCTTCTATTATCAATGAATACTCTGGACATGTAAAGGTACATATTGTTCCATTTACAAAATTGCAAGAGGCAATTTACAAAAATTGTCCTCCTACTTATATGATTACTATTATGCGTAGGATGATGTATCGAATTGCGGAGAAAGTTGCCCATAAGCGCAATTGTAAAATTATCGTGAATGGTGAAAGTATCGGACAGGTAGCAAGTCAGACATTAGAAAGCATGGTTGTTATCAATGCTGTTACAAATATGCCGGTTATTCGTCCCGTTGCATGTTTAGATAAATTAGAAATTATCGAACTTGCAAATAAAATTGGTACATATGAGACGAGTATTTTACCATACGAAGATTGCTGTACGATCTTTTTGCCAAAACATCCAGTGATTCATCCGGAATTAGGAAAATGCGTTCAAGCGGAAGCTGAATTTGATTACGAATCATTGATCGACGAATGTGTCGAAAATATCGAGACGATTTCTTCTTTCGATCGGGAAGAAACAGAGATCGCTGATTTGTTATAAACCAAAAATTGGTAGTAGAAAAATTGTATGAAATTACCGAATGTACACATTCTATTAGTGTACAGGAGGTGAAACTTATGAACAACAAAAGTACAAATAAATTTGTTGTACCTGGTGCTAAACAAGCTATCGAACAAATGAAATACGAAATCGCTAACGAGTTTGGTGTTAACTTAGGTCCAGATGCTACAAGCCGTGCAAACGGAACAGTAGGTGGAGAAATTACTAAGAGATTAGTGAAAATGGGTGAACAACATATCGGAAGCGCATCTAACTACCAATCTAAATAATTAACATTTCGTTTAATGAAAGACAGTTTCGATACTGTCTTTTTTCGTCAAGTTTTGATACAATAAGATTAGGTGATTATATGAGGTGCCCTAACTGTCATTCCAAGTTGAGTGAGAAATCGATGATGTGTGTTCATTGTGGAAAGATCTTTCGTCTGGTCGATGGAGAGATGATAGAGGTAGAACAAAAGGAAGTATCACAGCCGGTTCCACCGCTTGACTTTACGACATTGGATATGAATGGAAGTTATTTAAAAGCAAAAGACATTCCATTAGATGATCTAATGAAATATTTTGAACAGAGTAAAAGAGAAACAGAAATTCATAGAGACTTTAGTTTACCAGCATTCTTTTTCGGACCACTATGGTATTGGTATCAAAATGAGTTTATTGCGGGATTGTTAGATTTTATTTTATTGATTCTTATCATGGTGTATCTTCCTTGTCCAGTTTTTTGGAAAATGCTTGCTGCAAATTTATCCGTGTCGCTTCCTATTGCAGGTTTTTTATTTCTATATTTACCTCATTTTTTACTATTTTCATTTTTTCAATTTTTCACAGCTTCTGCGATTAAAAAAGCATTGATGAAGTGGAGATTTTCTCTTATGAAAAAGGTACATGCAAACGAGGATATTGGTTTATTTATGGTTCGTGTCGATCGTATTTGTAAAACAGGTGGTATCTATGTTGTTATTGGTATATTATTGATGATACTAATCGTCGTAATGATTTCATATTATTTTAGAATATTCTAATAGAATGATAAATTTTATTGTAAGTTACTGATTTTATGATAAAATGTTATTGAAACTAAAGGAGGTTGTTTATGGAGACAAAATTGAAATGTCCAAAGTGTGGAACACCTATTGATCCGAGAGGGATGATGTGCATTCATTGTGGATTGATGTTGGGGCGTGATCGCCATGGAAGATTGAAATTTAAAGGATACGCCAAAGTTCCTCAAAAGATTGTAGCAAGCAAGCAACCAAAAGAAGAAGAAACGACAGTACGGGTGGTAGAAGCTGACAAACCGAAAGTGACCCCTCAGAACAGTTACGAACAAATGGATGCCTTTAGTACGGGAAATTTGAATCATCCTGAAGTGGATAAAAAGAGTTTTTTGAAAAAGAAAGCTCAAAACAAAGAGGGATTGATCGTCGCAAAGGATGTCAAAATAAATAACGAATTAGCGGATCTTTATATGGGGGATCGCGGAGAGAAATTACTTTCTCTTTCTATCAACATTCCGGCATTTTTATTTGGTCCCTTTTGGTATTTATATCGAAAACAAATTTTTGCATGCGTGTTGTATTTAGCTTTATACTTTGGCGTATGTTATGCTGTGAATTTATTTTTACCAACGTTACCAATTCTCGTTGTGACGATTTTGTTTATGATTTTAAATTTATTTTTTGGTAATATAATCTATACTTTTTTTGTGAAATTGCACTTATTTTTTTATCAATTATTTCATCGTAAGATGAGTGCTGATAAGTTTATGAGTAATATTGAAATCAAAGGTGGGACAAGTTTTAAATATGTCTTTTGGGGAGTTTTAGCATTTGTTTTAATTTTATTTGCATATATTTATTTTTATCATCAAGGTGATATCATGATAATAAAGGACTTTTTTCTATAATTTTTGAAAACTATCACATACTAATAGTGGTGATCATATGAAGAAAAAATCAAAATTTAAAGAAAAACTCAAAAAGGAGTATGAGCAGGGAATTTCTTATTTTAAAGAAGTCAAAGAAGCTCAAAAAGAAAAATAGCTTAGCTATTTTTTTTGTTATCTGATACTAATATTTGGTCGATGATTCCATATTCTTTCGCTTCCTCTGCGTTCATAAAGTTATCTCGATCCGTATCGTGTTCTATTTGTTTGATATCTTGTCCTGTATTTTTGGATAATATTTTGTTTAGTTTTTCTTTAAGGTTTAAAATGTGTTCTGCGGCAATTTTAATTTCTGTTGCCTGTCCTTGTGCACCACCTAATGGTTGATGAATCATTACTTCGCTATTTGGTAGACAGAAACGTTTTTCTTTGGCACCAGAAGAAAGAAGAAATGCGGCCATACTCGCAGCCATGCCAAGACAGATCGTAGATACATCGCTTTTTACAAAATTCATCGTATCGTAAATTGCCATTCCAGCAGTGACGGCACCTCCAGGAGAGTTAATATATAAACTGATGTCATCTTGGTTTAAAGAATCTAAATATAATAGTTGGGCGACAACGCTATTCGCACTTTCGTCAGTAATTTCCCCACTTAGAATGATGATACGATCTTTCAGAAGTCTAGAATAAATATCATATACACGTTCTCCGTTATTAGATTTCTCGATTACAGTTGGTATTAACATGTTTTTCACCCTTTCTATTTTATTGTAGTTTCAAGAAAGGAAATATATACAAAAAAAGATGTGACAAAATACTATTTCTTTGGTAAAATGAATATGAATAGAATAAGAGGGATCGAGCATATGAAAATGGTAAAGGTAAATTATAGAGGAATCGAGACAAAAGAGTTTTTGGAAGATACCTCTTTATTAGAGATTAGTGACAGCTTTAAGAAGTATTATAATTATCCTATTTTAGTGGCGAAGGTGGATAATGATATTACTGGGCTTGCAGAACCAGTTACAAAAAAAAGTGATATCGATTTTTACGATCGAAGTAGTGTGATAGGAAATACGATTTATGCTAGATCTGCGCAATTTATTTTAATTGTGGCAGTAAAACAGGTATTGGGCGAAGGTGCAGAAGTTATCGTCGAACATTCTATCGATAAGGGTGTTTATTGCGAAATTAAAAATTGTGATATCGATAAACCTGTCTTGCGTAAAATTGAATCAAAAATGCACGAAATCGTTGCAGAAGATTTGAAGTTTACGAAAGTGAGTGTTTCTAGAATCGATGCCATTAAATATTTCCGTAAGAAAAAAAGAATGGATAAAGTAAATGTATTAAAGTATATCAGTAATACATATGTCAATTTATATCGATTAGATGATGTATACGATTATTTCTATGGAGAACTTGCCTATAGCACAAAGGCTATCGATGACTTTAAATTGACTTATATCAAGGATAACGGTTTTGTTCTTTCTTGCCCTGATATCTACAATCCTGAATGTACATTAGATTACAAACATCACAAGATGTTATTTGATACGTTTTTGGACTATACAAAGTGGGGACGTATCTTAAAGATAAGCAATGCTGCAGATTTGAATGAAGTAGTATCTACTGGTAAATATGGAGATTTAATTCGCATTAGTGAAGCGTATTATAATGGACAACTTTCAGAGATTGCCGATCGCGTGTACGACAATAAGAAAAATATTAAAATTATATTGATTGCAGGCCCATCTTCTAGTGGAAAGACGACGACTTCGAAAAAATTAGAAATTTATCTGAAGAGTAAGGGATTGCGTACTCATCAGATTTCGATCGACGACTACTTTATCAATCGAGATAAAACCCCATTAGATGAACAGGGAGAAAGAGACTTAGAGTCTTTAAGAGCAGTCGATATTGACTTATTGAATCGACATTTGATCAAACTGTTCGATGGAGAGAAAGTATTGCTGCCAGAATATAACTTTATGACAGGAGAAAGAGAATATCGTAAAAAATGGTTACAGATGGATGAAGACGATATCATTATTATCGAAGGATTACATGCTTTGAATGAGGACTTGACAATATCTATTCCAAGAAGAAATAAATTTAAAATATATATTAGTCCTTTGACACAACTTAACATTGATAATCATAATCATATTCACACGAGTGATACGAGAAAGTTAAGACGCATTATTCGCGACAATAAATTCCGTAATTACAATGCGGCTGATACATTGAAGATGTGGGAAAAGATCAGCTATGGAGAAGAAAGATACATTTTTCCATTTCAAGATGATGCCGATATGATTATTAATTCTGCACTCGTCTACGAACTTGGGGTGTTAAAGACATACGCCGAGCCATTATTATTCTCGGTATCAGAAAATGATCCAGTATATCCAGAGGCACTTCGTTTGATTAATTTCTTAAGAAATTTCTTACCGATTCCGAGTGAGGAAGTTCCGGACGATTCTGTACTTAGAGAATTTATCGGAAATAGCTGTTTTTACGAGTAAAAAGGTCGACATTTTGTCGACTTTTTCTATGTCAAATAAAAGTCTATTCTATTGACATGGTTGTTTTTCTTGCGATACAATGAAAACGTAGAAGATAGGAGGAATTTATGATTAAAGTAGCAATTAACGGATTCGGAAGAATCGGACGTTTAGCTTTTCGTTTGTTAGAGGAAAATCCAGCATATGAAATTGTTGCTATCAACGATTTAACGGATGCTGAACAGTTAGCTTATTTATTAAAATACGATACATCACATAGAAATTATCGTGTAAACGAAATCTCTCACGACGAAGAAAATATTATCGTGAAAGATCGTAAAGTAAGAATTTATTCTGAGATGGATCCGACGAAATTACCTTGGGGAGATCTTGGAATTGATGTTGTATTTGAATGTACTGGTAAGTTTGTAAAGAAAGAAGATGCTATGGCACATATTACTGCTGGGGCAAAACATGTTATTATTTCTGCTCCTGGTAAAGGAGATATGAAGACGATTGTCTATAATGTAAACCATGAGACGTTAGACGGAACAGAAGAAGTCATTAGTGCTGCAAGCTGTACAACAAACTGTCTTGCGCCTGTAGCAAACATTCTCGATAAAAACTTTGGAATTGTAAAAGGATATATGACGACAGTGCATGCTTATACAAACGATCAATCTATCCTAGACGTCGCTCATAAAAAGGGAATCAAAGCACGCCGTGGTAGAGCAGGAGCTGCCAATATTGTACCAAGTAGTACAGGTGCAGCGAGTGCTGTAGGATTAGTATTACCTAATTTAAAAGGTAAATTAGATGGAAGTGCTTTACGTGTTCCAACAACAACTGGTTCTGTTGTCGATTTAACTGTCGAGTTAAAACGCAATACGACGGTGGAAGAATTAAACGAAGCATTTAAAAATAATGCGAACGAAACGATTGGATTTACGATGGATCCAATTGTGTCAAGCGATATTATCGGTTCTCATTATGGAAGCTTGGTTGACGGATTATTAACAGATATTCTAGAAGTAGATGGACGTCAACTTGTCAAGGTTGTTGCATGGTACGACAACGAAATGAGCTATACGGCACAAATGGTACGTACAGCAGAATACTTAATGAGTTTAAATAAATAAAGAAAGCTATGAGCGACATAGCTTTTTTTGTTCGTTACAATTTTGTCATATAAAGGTATTTACTTGAAAATTATGTGAAAACAAGATACAATGATAAATAGGTAGAATAGAAAATATGGGAATGATTTTCAATGTTTGTTATTAGTATTGCTATTCTAATTTGATCCATACTAATAAGTGATAAACATTGATTACTTCTCACTTGAAAAGAAAGAGGATGGAATAATGAAGAAAACGTTAAGAGATTATGAGTTAGAAAATAAAAAGGTCATCATTCGTTGTGATTTTAATGTACCGATGAAAGATGGTAAGATTACGGATGATAATCGTATCGTACAGAGCTTACCTACGATTCGTTATGCAGTAGATCATGGTGCAAAAGTTATTTTAATGTCTCATTTAGGTCGAATTAAAACAGAAGAAGACAAAATGAAACGTACTTTAAAACCAGTTGCTGAAAGATTAAGTGAATTACTTAATCTTCCTGTAAAATTTGTTCCTACGACAAGGGGAAAAGAATTAGAGGATGGAGTTCAGGCTTTACAACCAGGACAAATTTTATTGATGGAGAATACAAGGTTTGAAGATTTGGATGGAAAGAAGGAAAGTGAAAACGATAGTGAGTTAGGTATTTACTGGGCTTCTTTAGGAGATCTTTATATCAATGATGCATTCGGAACATCTCACAGAAGCCATGCTTCTAATGTTGGAATAGCAAGCCACTTACCAAATGGAATTGGATTCTTAATTGAAAAAGAGTTAAAGGTAATGGCGGATGCAATCGAGCATCCAGAGCATCCGTTTACAGTTATTTTGGGTGGCTCTAAGGTGAGTGATAAAATTGGAGTGATCGAAAATCTAGTAAAAATTGCAGACCATATTTTAATAGGTGGAGGAATGGCTTTTACATTCTTAAAAGCACAAGGATATGAAATTGGGAAATCTTTGTTAGATGAGGAATCTATTTCGTTTTGTGAGAAGACGTTAAAAGAACATAAAGATAAATTAGTCTTGCCTGTTGATGTTGTTTGTGGTACATCTGTTGAGATAGATCAAGTTTCAAGATGTGTCATGATAGATGAAATGAATTCTGATGATATGGGATTAGATATCGGAGAGAAAACGATAGAGACATTTAGACCTTTCTTAGAAGACAGTAAAACAGTTATATGGAATGGTCCAGTTGGATTGTTTGAATTATCGAGTTTTTCTCTTGGAACAAAGAAATTATGTGATATAATAGCAACGAGTGATGCCAAAACGATTATTGGTGGTGGTGATACAGCAGCTGCAGTCATTGGTTTTGGATATCAAGATCGAGTCACACACATCTCTACTGGTGGTGGAGCATCATTAGAATTACTCGAAGGGAAAGTGCTTCCAGGAATCGATTGTATCGAGGAGGCTTAAAAGAAAAGAGGTATCGGTATGAATCGTAAAGAGAAAAAGAAGACGACGTTAAATTTATTTATACTACTTATATTTACTGGGATCGTATTATATTTTTCTTTGAAAGATAATTTTGAGGAAATCGTATCTCAAATATTAACGATTCATCCACTTTGGTTTTTAGTTGGTGTAGGGTTGGTTTTTGCTTATTTGTTTCTACGTAGTGTTGAAATTTGTTGTACGATTCAGAAGTTTAAACCAAACTATACTTTTCGTAAAGCATTTCGTTTAATGTTAGTGACACAATTTTTTAACGCAGTGACGCCATTTTCTTCCGGTGGCCAACCTTTTCAGGTGTACACATTAAAGAAGGATGGACTTCGTGTTACCGATGGAACGAATGTCATTATTCAAAATTTTATCGTTTATCAAGTAGCACTCGTCATTTTGGGAGTGATGGCAATTGCTGGAAATTATTTCTTTCATATATTTAAAGAGGTAGGATTATTAAAAGAACTTGTAACTTTGGGTTTTATTATCAACACACTTGTTGTCGTAGGTCTTTTTATCATCGCTTTTGCCCGCAAATTTAACCATAAAATAACGAATCTAGGAATTCGTGTTTTATACCGTTTTCACTTAATTAAAGATAAAGAAAAGCAATTGAAAAAATGGGAAGAATCTATTGAACAGTTTCACCACGGTGCGAAATTGTTAATGACAAATAAATGGTTGTTTGCTCGTTCTATTTTCCTTAATTTTATCGCTCTTGTCTGTCTTTATCTTGTTCCAGTTGCCTTATTATATGGTATGGGAGATTATCATAGTTTCGATGGGATTTTATCCGTTGTCGCGAGTGCTTATGTTATGTTAATGGGGTCCTTTGTGCCGATTCCAGGTGGTACTGGGGGACTTGAATATGGATTCATTGCTTTTTTTGGTAACTTTGTAAAAGGTAGTAAGTTGAATGCATTAATGTTATTATGGAGATTTTTAACATATTATTTAGGTATGTTTTTAGGAGCAATTACATTAAATTTAAAGAAGAAGGAGGATTAGTATGAGAATAGGAATTTTTACAGATACCTATCCTCCATTTATCAATGGAGTATCTACGAGTATTGTGATGTTAGAACATGCTTTAGAAGAAAAAGGGCACGAAGTATTTATCGTTACAGTAAACAACGAAAATATGTCTTATAAATATGAAAATGAAAATAAGATTATTCGAATTCCGGGGATTCCAATTGGAATTTACGATTATCGTTTAAGTGGAGTTTATCCGATTCGTGCAGTAGAAAAAATTAAAAAGTGGAATTTAGATATCATTCATTCTCATACAGAATTTGGTATTGGGACATTCGCTCGTATTATGGCACATCAATTAGATATCCCTCTTGTTCATACTTATCATACGATGTATGAAGATTATGTTCACTATATAACAAAGGGATATTTTAATCGAGCAAGTAAAAAAATTGTCGAGTATTTGACGAAATTTTATTGTGACAAGACTGCAACGGAATTGATTGTACCTACGAAGAAGGCCTATGATCTTTTTAAAGAAAAATATAAAGTGGATCGCAACGTTCACATCGTTCCGACGGGAATTGAAATTAGTCGTTTCTACAAGGAAAACTATAAGAAGAAGGATATCGCTGCATTGCGTAAAAAATTGGAAATCGGTCCTGACGACTTTGTCATTTTATTTGTTGGAAGATTAGGACATGAAAAGAGCGTTGATCTTTTAATTGAAGGACAAGTGGGACTTTTAAAAACAGATCCACATTGTAAATTGGTAATCATTGGGGATGGTCCAGATGCAGGTGATTATAAAGAACTTGCGAGAAAATTACGCGTACAGGATAGTGTAATTTTTACTGGAAAGGTTCCTTGGGAGGAGGTTCCAAAATACTATCAATTAGCAGATGTGTTTGCAACGGCCTCTCGTACTGAGACTCAAGGACTTACTGTGATAGAGGCGATGGCTGCAAGCGTTCCAGTAGTAGCTGCCGATGACGATAGTTTCCGAAATGTTGTGATTGATGATTTGAATGGATATTTGTTTTCAAATAAAAAAGAATATAAAAAGTACGTGCGTAAGTTGATGGGAGATCCGAATTTGAAAAAGCGAATGAGTGAACAAGCTAGGATTAGTGCAGAACCTCATTCAGCGAAATATTTTGCAGAAAAAGTGCTGGATGTATATCAAACTGCACTCGAAGGTAGTGGCGCACATAAGAGAAATTTTTTTGGGAAAGCAAAAGATGTAGTAAAGAAGGGATTTTATGGAAAATAAAAAATATATGATCGGTAACATGAAGATGAATCTTACTTTTGAAGAAGTAGAACGTTACTTTAATGTATTGGGGATGAAAGCACATTCTAGCCAGGTTATTTTTTGTCCTACTTATTTATATGTTCCGTATTTCATAGAGCAAGGATTTGAGACAGCTGTTCAAAATACCGCTCAATATGATAGTGGAGCTTATACTGGAGAAGTTTCGCCTGTTCAAGCAGCTAGTATTGGGTGTAGTTATACAATATTAGGTCATAGTGAACGTCGTATGTACTTTCATGAAACGGATGATATTGTTTCTGAGAAAGTAAAAAGAGCGCTAGCTGCAGGACTTTCAGTAATTCTTTGTGTAGGAGAAAGTGATGAGGAAGAAAAGAGCGGAAAGACAGAGGAAGTTTTAAATAGAGAACTTACAGCTATATTTTCTAAATTGACAGAGGAAGAATCATCTCGTGTGATCGTTGCTTACGAGCCTATTTGGGCGATTGGAACAGGAAGAGTTCCTACGAATGATCAGATATGGGAAGTCGCTTCTAACATTCAAAAGATATTGAAACAAATGAATGTTGTGAATGTTCCTATTTTATATGGTGGTAGTGTAAATGAAGGAAATATTGAGACATTGAATCAAATTGATAATATATCGGGTTTTCTCGTCGGTGGAGCTTGTTTAAAGCCAGAACAATTTTTGCATATGATAGAAGTCGTCTTATAGAGACGACTTTTCTTTCTTTTATTCGACAAAAAACGACAAAAGAAGTCAATTTCTACTCTAGGCAAATGGCTTAGGAAAAGAGTATAATAAAAATACGTGAGGCAGTACATAAAGGAAGAAGAGGGAAGATGAAATGAAAAAGATAAAAGTACTCATGATTGATGATAATGTAAATTTAGTAGGAATGGTAAAGGAATACTTTAAAAATCACGATGTGATATCGATAGATTATACTGCGAATGATGGATTAGAAGGTATGAAAGTGATCGAAGAACATAAAGATGAGATCGATGCAGTTATTTTGGATTTGATCATGCCGAATAAAGATGGAATGTATGTTTTAGAAACGATGAAAACAAGAAAGATAACTCTTCCAGTGATTGTTGCAACAAGCTATAACGCAAGTGATGTGATTCGCGAGGTTTCAGAATATGGAGTGAATTATTTTATTTTAAAACCGTTTGAATTATCTGATTTAGAAAAGAGAATACTGGATATCAATAAAAAGAAAAAGAAAGAATCAAAGAATATTGATTTCTATCATAACAACTTACAAATATCGATTACTAAAATTTTACACGAACTGGGAATTCCATCTCATATTAAAGGATATCAATATATTAGGGAAGCTATCGGAATTATCTATGAACATCCTGAGACGATTGGAGGTATCACGAAAGAATTATATCCTGAACTTGCAGAAAAATTTGACACGACTGTATCACGTGTAGAAAGAGCTATACGACATGCAATCGAAGTGAGTTGGAATCGAGCTAACTGGTCATTGATGGAAGAAATTTTTGGCAATAGTGTCGATATCGATAAAGCGAAACCAACCAACTCGGAGTTTATTGTGACAATTGCTGATAAGTTAAAATTAGAATTTCATAAAGTGGGAAGTTTATCATAAGCCTAGAGTGGCTTTTTTTATTTTCCCTATAGCATTATCATACCCTCTTCTATTATTTTCACTTTTTGTAAGAAGTGTAACTATATGAGGAATACACTTCTTTTTTTTTGAAATTTATGGTATGATGATATAAATAATAAGGGTGACGCGTATGAAGATAGTACTTTATTTGCAAGATAAAAAAATTGAGTTTTTACTACCACAACAAGTTTCTGGTAGTTTTAGGTTTGATGCAAACGCGGAAGAAGAGAGCAAATTGATCTATGTAGAAGCACAAGATGGCAAATGGATGCTGTGTAGTACTTCTGACGTTCGAATCATGAGTCAAAATCAATATATAGATATGACTGTATTGGAACCAAATCAATTTTATATATTAAGAAGAGAAAATCAGAACTATTTTATCTACGCGCAAGAAATTTCTTTTCCTGGATTTCAATTATATACTTTTCAAAAAGATGTTCAAATTACAATCGGAAATCAACAAAATTGTGGCATTCAATATTTAATACCTTATTTACAAGGGAAATTTGCAAAGATTTATTATCGTGATAACCAATTAGTAGTAGAGCGTACTGGCAAAGGAAATATTTATATAAATCAAATTGCGCTAAGAGACAATATTTATTATATTAAGCCAGGGGATGCGTTAGATATTTACGGATTGCAGATGATCTTTTTAAATGGAATGGTATTTATTCGCAAATTAGAACAGAAGATTATTGTCAATTTGGCATTGAGCAAGTTGCAAGAATATCATTTTTTGCAAGATGATGCTCCTCAAAATATAGAAGTAAAAAGTCTGGAACTATATTCGAAAAATTCTTATTTTTCTAAGCCTCCTCGTCTTAGAAGAATGATTCATACAAAAGAAATTAAGTTAAGCGCTCCACCACGAGATGACAGCAAAGACGAAATGCCTATCGCATTGGTTGTCGGTCCGATGTTGACGATGGGGGTTATGTCAGGAACGATGTTGTTAAATACTCTAATGCGTATTTCTTCTCATGAAGCAACATGGGCTTCTTCGTGGCCACAACTTGTAACGAGTGGTGCGATGCTAATTTCTATGATTGTATGGCCATTGGTAACACAGGCTTATAATCGTAGGATGAAAAAGAAAAGACGGTTGGAAACGATCGATAAATATACCAAATATTTAAACGAAAAAAGAGAAGAGTTAACGCTAGAAGCTAAATTGCAAAAAGAAATATTGTTTGAAAATTTATTGACAGTAGATGAATGTTTGAACATTATTCAACATCAAGGAATCAATTTCTGGGATAAACGAATTGATCAAAGTGATTTTTTAGTGACAAGACTAGGAATAGGAAATGAAAAATTAGATGTAAAAATTGAATATCCTGATGAAGGATTCACTGTAGACGAAGACGATCTTCGAAAACAGGCCGATCAATTAGTGGAAGATTTTAAGTATTTGCCAAGAGTTCCAATTGGCTATTCTTTCTATCAAAACAAGACGACGGCTGTGATGGGATCAGATTATAAAGTGACACATTTTATGCATAATATATTATTACAACTTATGACATTTTATAGTTATGAAGATGTAAAAATAGTTCTTTTTACGAATCGAGAAAGAAAGCCACAGTGGAATTATTTAAGATATTTAAAGCACTGTTTTAACAATGAAGAGACTGTCCGTTTTTTTGCAGATGATTTAGAAAGTGCGAAAGATGTTGCAGATTATTTACAATTGGAGTATCACAATCGAATACAACAAAAAGAGGGAAGTAATTCTACTACCCTTAAACCTTATTATTTTATCGTTGTTGATGATTATGATCAAATTCGTTATCATGAACTTATAAAACAAATTACGGAATCTGATGATAATTTAGGTTTTAGTCTTGTCATTTTAGAAAATCGATTGAGTAAGCTTCCGAGTAAATGTAATAATTTTATCTCTGTTGGGGAAAATAGTTGTGGAATATTAAGAAATTCTTATGAAGATCAAGAACAAGTCGTTTTTAACGATGAGATTAACTATAATATTGACATGATGGAAATTGTTAAAAGATTATCTAATATTCCAATCGAATTTGAAGATGGCGTTTCGTCAATTCCTGATTCAATTTCTTTCTTAGAGATGGAAAAAGTAGGAAAAGTAGAACAATTAAATGTTTTAAATCGTTGGAATACGAACGATTCAACGACGAGTCTAAAAGCAGAGGTAGGAGTGGATAGCCAGGAAAATCTAATGTATTTAGATCTTCATGAAAAGGCTCATGGACCACATGGTTTGATTGCTGGAATGACTGGTAGTGGTAAATCAGAATTTATTATTACATACATTTTATCTATGGCAATCAATTATAGTCCAGATGATGTTGCTTTTATTCTAATTGATTATAAAGGTGGTGGACTAGCATTTGCATTTGAAAACAAGTCATCTAATATTGTCTTACCACATTTAGCAGGTACGATCACCAATCTAGATAAAGCGGAATTGAACCGTACACTGGTTAGTATCGATAGTGAGATTAAAAGAAGACAGAAAATTTTTAACGAAGCAAGGGAAAAACTTGGTGAAAGTACAATTGATATTTACAAATATCAAAGTTTTTACAAAGAAGGAAAGTTATCAGAACCGATACCACACCTTTTCATTATCTGTGATGAGTTTGCAGAACTAAAAGTGCAGCAACCAGAGTTTATGGATAATTTAATTAGTGTTGCTCGTATTGGACGTAGTTTGGGAATACATCTGATCTTAGCGACGCAAAAACCGAGTGGAGTAGTAAATGATCAAATTTGGTCTAATACAAAATTTCGCGTTTGCTTAAAAGTTCAAGATGAATCTGATAGTAAAGAGGTTTTGAAAGTTCCAGATGCCGCTTACTTGAGACAGACGGGAAGATTTTATTTAGAAGTTGGATATAATGAGTTTTTTGCATTAGGGCAATCTGCTTGGTGTGGAGATAAATATTATCCTTCTGAGCGTATCATCAAACATATTGATCATAGTGTTGATTTTATAGATGAAAGCGGGAATGATATTAAGACTGCTCAAATTTCTAGTGGAGTCGTAAAACAAGCGATGGGAGATCAATTGACTGCAATTTTAAATGTGGTAATATCGGTAGCTAATCAAGTAAATAAACATGCTAGAAAGCTATGGCTGGAAAATATTTCTGATTTTATCTTAGAGGAGGATTTGAGTAGAAAATATCATGTAGAGTTTTCTCTTGATGTGCCACGTGCAGTTATTGGAGAATATGATGTTCCAGAGCAACAAAAACAAGGTGTTGTTATATATGATTATTTAAAAGATGGAAATACTATTATCCATGGAACAGATGGAATGGAAAGAGAGTTATTCTTAAATACACTGTTATATTCTACAATGAAGCACTATTCTTCATCAAAAGTTCAATTTTATATGATTGACTATGGATCTGAATCGATGAGAAATTACCTTTCATTTCCTCATGTAGGAGGAATTGTATTTGCATCAGAAGATGAAAAATACTATAACTTACTGAAAATGCTTCGTGAAGAAATTCAAGATCGAAAGCGTATTTTACGTGATTATGGTGGAGATTATTGTAATTATTTAGATGCTAAAAAAGACGATGTACCAATACAGGTAATCATTATCAATAATTTTGACTCTATCTATGAAAATCACCCTGATATTTATGAATTATTACCAGAATTAGTTCGTGATTCAGAACGGTACGGAATCGTATTTATTTTTACAGTGAATTCAGTAAATTCTCTTCCAAGCAAAATTGCGCAAAATTGTAAGAATCTTTACGCTTTCCACGTAAAAGATAGTGATGAGTATACTTCGATTTTCAGCCAAAGAACACGAGTGACACCACGCGATGTCATTGGAAGAGGTTTATTAAATATAGATGGCATTCACGAATTTCAAGTGGCGCATGTTTTTAATGAAGAAGAGAACAGTCATGTAAAGCTTATGGATTTTTTAGAAGAACAGAAGACTAAAAACCAAGTAGTAGCGAAACGAATTCCAACGCTTCCAGACGTGATTACGTTAATGGATATTCAAGAATATATTACGAATATTCACCATGTTCCAATCGGTATTATGAAAAGCGATTTACAAGTTTGTTATGTCGATTATTTAAGCAATTTAGGAAACATTGTAACATCGTTAAAGTTAGAAAACACAACGCATTTTATCTGTAGTTTGTCTATGGTTTTAGAGCAAATGAAAGGTGTGCATACTATGCTTTGGGATCCTACTGCTAGCTTAATGAACTATAGCAAGTGTTTTTATCAATCTTATCATCAAAAATTCAATGAGATGTTAGAGGAATTCATTGCCTCTTTGGAACAATCTAGCAAATTAGAGAATAAACCGCAGTTGGTGATCTTCATATATGATTTTGATAAATGGGTGTCAAAAATAAATGATACCAGCCGTCTTTCTACTTTTGCACAAAAGTTAAGAGAATACGAAAATGTATCTGTGATTATTGCCGATGCTGCAACCAAAATAAAAAAATATGTATTTGAGCCATGGTTTACAAGTATCTTTAATGTAAATCAAGGAGTATGGATCGGCAGAGGTATTTCAGATCAAGGATTGTTGCATTTATCAAATGTAACGCGTGAGATGACGGCAAATTATAAAAATGACATGGGATATTTTGTCGACGATGGATTAGCAACTTTGTGTAAGTGGATTGATTTTCTCACATCGGACGAAGTAGGTGAAGAAGATGAAAAATAAAGTATTGATTCGATTAACTGTTCCAGAGCTAAATCAAAGTTTCGACGTATTTATTCCCGTCAATGAAGTGGTTTGGAGATTAAAAATATTGCTATCTAAATCAGTTTCTGATTTGAGTAGTTTTTCTCTCCCTGAACAACTTCAATATGCTCTTTTAAATAAAGATAGTGGTAGGGTATATAAAAACAACGAATTAGTTCTGGATACTGATATTCGAAATGGAACAGAATTATTTCTAGTTTCTTATCAACAGCTGATGTAAACAAATGTCAATGGCAATTGACATTTAAAAGAAGTTATATTACCATAAAATTAGATAGGATACTATCGTATATAAGGGAGGAATAGATATGGCATTAACTGGATTTAATCCTGATGTAGTAAATTCATCTATCAACTCTGTAAAGGCAGCATATGAAAATTTGATTCACGCATTAGGAGATGATATGCAAAATCGTTTTGTAAATGGAATGGCAGATAAATGGGCTTGTAATCAAGCACAAACGTTCTTTAACAATTCGTTTAAACCTGCAATCGACAATTTAATTATGAGTTCAAATTCAATTTTTGAAAGTGTGGTTGCATCTATGAATAGTGCTGGACAAGCATGGGCAATGCAGACTGACTCGTCTTATTCACCACAATCATTTTCCGCAATTAATAAAACGATGGATACAAGTGTGATTCGTGAAAATATTGGTGGGGTAAGAGGAATTGATTTATCTTCTGCAACAACAATAGCAAATCAATTGACTTCTATCGCGGATTCTGCAAAATCAGCATTGACTAGTGCACAACAAGCAGTACAGAATTGTGGATTTATCGGCGGAAATCAAGCAAGTAACTTAATCAATTCGCTTGGAGTGATTAAAACAAAAATTGATAATGCAACTCAAGAAATTACAAACCAATCAAAAACTGCAATCAACAATACAGTTGAAAGTTACTCTGATACAGAAGGAAAAGTATCACAAGCATTTTCTTCTGAGGGATAATATAGTATAGAAAATACCAGGTGATAATATGGAAATTCATATTGATAAGTTAAAAACAACGGTATTACAATTAGATCATGCAATAGAAGAATATGAAGAAATTTATATGAATTTTTATCATGTAGTTTCTTCTTCTTCTTTTTTTTGGAATGATGAGCGATCAAAGAAATTTTTTGAGATGATGTATATCGAAAAGAATCAAGTGAAGCAATCAGTTGATGAATTGAAAGTGTTGAAAGATATCTATCGTGAAATGATTACGAATTATGAAAAAATAGGAAATCGCATTCGAGTACAGTTACAAGAAAAGAGTGACGTAACGAAATATTTTGATCAATATTTAGAACAGGTTCAGCAATGCCTTAATATATGTCAAAGTATCCCTCTTGATGTTTATCCTTTGGAAGCCTCACTTATTGCGAAAGAGAAGTCTCAACTTTCAATATTATACCGTGAAGTAGAAGAAGTAAAAGAACAATTTATAATTCTATTTGATAAGATACAGGAAATTGAGAATAATATAAACAAGAAAATTTCGAAATTTCAAGTACAAAAAATATTAGAAATGGAAGAGGAATGTTAGTATGGATCAACTTGTAGATGAAGTAAAATTGGAAATTGCAATTGGAAAATTAAAGATGTATCATAAAGAAGAATCTATTGTTTTTGATACAACTTCAAAATTGTTAAGAGAACTAACTGATTATTATAAGACAAATTCTACATCATTGTTAGAAACGATAAGCGATGAGTTTATTTCGAAGTTCAAGACGATTCAAAAAAATCAAAATTATGATATATCAGTTATGGAAAAAACTTTAACTGGGTATAGAGAAACGAAAAAGAAAGTCGAGCACAAGTTAGGAGATATGATGTAAGATGAATAGTGAGGAATTAGAACGCAAGCAAAAGTATCAATGGCTTTTAAAACAAATGAAACAACTTGAGAAACATTTGGATTTACTAGATGATCAACATCAATTAACGAGAAGTCAAGTGGAGAAGAATGCTGTTATCGATCAACGTATTGCTTTTGAAGATCAATTTGAGACGATTCAAAGTTTGGAGCAAGATATAAAACAAAGACTAGTGTATGAGATAATACCAATGATTTCTAAAAATTTGTAAGGAGGGTAAAATATGGCTGACAAAATAAAAACATCTTTATCTGGAAATGTTAATTTAAATTATAATGCGAATGTAAAATCAACGAGCCATATCAATGTACATGCGATTGAAAAAACTAAATCCAATAGAGAAGTTGAAGAAATTTCTTTGAATGTAGATCTTTTAAAAACATCAGAAGAAAAGGCCGTTGAAGCGTTAAAAAATGCCAATATAGGTAGTGTGACAGTTGATATGATAGAATCTTATAACGGAAATGTCATTAAATTAAAAAATGGAGCTCAGATTACATTTGATGTTCCATCGTATACAAATTATGATCAGCAATTTGTATCGGGTAAGATTATCGATTCTTTAGGAAATGAATATACTTTTTTTTCTAATGGAATTCAAGGAAAAAACGATATAGCGACAGATCTTTCTAAAATTAGTAGCACAATTCAAAGTAACCAGTATATTGAAGAGTTATTGAATTTAAGTTTTAAAAATGCAACACAAGAAGAAAAAGATGCTTTCATTAAGCAATTTCAAGATGATTTTTCATTATACGAGGGAAGTATTAAACAAATTTTAGAACAATATTATGGAAAAGAAAAAGAATTTTCTGAGAAATTCGGTTTTCCTCTTTATATATTGGGAAATGATGGTACAGTGCGAATCAATTATGAAACTTTAGCTGTATATCTCGCTAAAACGTTATGGAGTGACTATTATGGGTTTACAGATTTAAAAGAAGTTAATAGAACGAAGCTGCAATTAAGACCAGAAGCAGGTAATCAACTGATTCAATGGATGCCAGATGGTACAATTGGTATCAATAGTACAAATTATCCTATTACTTCTCTTGATGAATGGAATAATCAGATTTCTAATTTTTACGGAGGAGGAAATTTAGTGGGACAATGCACGTGGTTTGCATCTAGAAGATATTATCAGACACATGGTGTGACTCCTGTTGAAAATGGAAATGCTGGTACATGGCTTTCCAAAGCAGACCCTAATCATATTAGTTCTACTCCCAAAAAACATTCTGTTATGGTTTTAGGGTTTGGGGATCAATATGGCCATGTAGCGTTTGTAGAAGATGTGAAATATGATTCGGCTGGCAATGTCATGTCGATTACCATTTCTGAAGGGAATGTTGGAGGAGATGGAAATAATACAGCTCCAACAATTGCACACGCCAAAGAAATGACGCGCGTTAAAACTTATAGTAGTGTTCAAGAATATGCTGGACCACTCGGATTAAATGTAAAGGGATATATATATTAAAAATTAACTGTCTGAAAAGGAAACGGACACATAGAATTACATATAATACAATGTAAGTGCGAACAAACATTAGAGGTAAAAACTATGTGTCTTTTAAATTATTAAACATTTAATTTATGCAGAAAAAACGATTATAAATGGAAATAATATGTAAGTTTCTTTTTGATTTTGGGTTTTAAATGTGATAGAAATGTGATAGAATTATTATAGTAGTATTAGGGTATATATGACTTTTATCATGTGTACAAAATTTGTAGAAAAAAGGAGTATTCTTATGAGTGTAAGGAAAAAAAAGAATCATAAAGTTACACCAGTTAACTTAGAAACATCAGAAATTGAGGAGGAGAAGATAGAATCTTTAGAAAGGAAAGATGCGATAAAGGATGAAACCATATCTTCTCAGAATGTCGTAAATACAGAAAAAGTACAAACGCAAAAGGTTGGTGACTTTGGAAAACACCAAAAGAAATTTATTTGGATTACGATATTAGGGGCAATTTGTATCGTCCTTGGAATTTTTACTTATTATTTTCATTTTGATAAGAAAGCAATGTTTGTAAGAGCGACAACGCAAATGCAAGATCGTTTAGAGTATTTATATCAACCACTTTTAGAACATACGTCAGAATCAAGAAAATCATATACGATTACTGGGAAGGCGAATTTTACTATCAAATCTGATATTTTTGATATGATGGCAACACAAGATCCTACTTACGCAATGTATCAAACGTTAATCTCTAATTTAAATAAGATGGAGCACCAATATACTTACCAAGTGGATCAAGAAAAAGAAGAAATGGTATTAGATTGGAATACAACGCTAAATGAGTCTGAATTTTTCAACATGACATTTGTAAATCAAAATAAAAAAGGATATGTATTACTAAAAGGTATTTATGATTATTATCTCGATACAGGGGAGTTTAATTTATTTGAGATGATGAATCAATCAACAGATGTTGAGGATCAGAAATACTTATATAACTTTATCGTAGATGCAGTGAAAAAACATTTAAAATCAGATTATTTTATTAAGACAAAAGCAGAAATCACAATCGATGGCAAAAAGCAAAATGTTGATAAGATTTCATTGGTATTAGATTCTCATAATACGAGTGAAATTATGGCGACTGTGATCAAAGACATGAAGGATGATAAAAAAGCCAACGATATTATGAGTTCAATTTATCCAGAATTTAAATCATATGAGCCAAAAATTCAACAAACCAAAGCAAAAGAAACGAAAATTTTAGTATCTGCATATACGAAAGGATTGATGTCTTCCGCCGTACAATACGATCTTTCTATTGTGGAATGGGTGACGGATTATGATGATTTCGACTATAATAAAGCACAATATAACTTGAAAGAACAAATTATGACATTACGTTATACTGTTGGAAAGAATGACGTTATTCGTATGTTGAACGATGAAAAGGAAACGTTTGTAGCAGAAGTTGTAAAAAATGAAGATGGATTTACAGCTGTTATGAAGGATGGAAACAATCGAGATTTAGGTAATCTACAGTTAGTTACAAGCGATAAAGGAATTACTTATACATTCTCATTAGAGGACGAATCTACTTCATTAAAGATTGTATTTGGTAATCAATATGAAAGTAAAGATCAAGCAACATCAAGTTTCACTTTTGATCTTTCTAGTCAAGGTGCTACTTTGTTAAGCATCAATGCTACAAGTTCAGCAACGGTTCAGGATGGAACAAACATGAAAATCAATGTTGATAATGCCGTTTCGGTAGACGCCCTTACAAAAGAACAAGAGCAACAAATTCAACAAAATTTTACGAATTTGATGATGCGTTTATTTACAACACAATAAAGGACATATGTCCTTTTTTTTGGTGTTACAAAATAGTCATGTAAAATAAATTACTTGAAATGTAGAATAAAAAAGGATAAAATGTTAAAAGAGAATAGAGTAATTTACAATATTCTTTTTGTATGAAATTGAGTGATGTTGTATGATAGAAAAGAAGAAAATATTTTATCGAGTCATATTTATTGTGAATATATTATTTATTTTATTTTTAGTAGGTTATTATGGATATCGTTTGATTCATTATTATCAATTAGAACATAAAAAAGAAAGTGAACTTGTCACCTTAAATGATTATCTGACACAACCTCGCAATATTGTTGTGGAGGGAGACGGGCTATATCAGGATGAGAAGGAATACTATTATGCAGGAAAGAACGTATCAAATTATGTATCGTATTCAGGATATTTATTTCGCGTTATTAAGATTCGTGAAGATGGTGCGATCGTAATGACGACAGATGATACGTATACATTATTATCTTGGGGAGAAGATAGTGCGTATGATACTTCTTATACACGAAAGTGGTTAGCTAATATCCCTGAAGTTCCACAATCTGGAGTTTTTGAAAAAACGTTATGGCAACCAGAACAATATTTGGTTACGACAGAGGTTTGTACAGATACGATTGCGAATGTGAAAAAGTTAAGCTGTAAAAAGAAGATTGATAGTGATTATGTTGGACTATTTAGTATGAAGGATTATCAAAGAAGTGGAGGACTTTCTGGTTTCTTAAATAACGGAACGAATTTTTGGACATCGAATGCCTCTAAAACAGGAAACTGGTTTATTTCAAATAAAGGAGGACTCAATGAGAACGAAGTTGAAAATCAATCTCGTATGTATGGGGTTCGTCCTACGATTACATTAAAAGCATCTCTTCCTGTATTAGGTGGAAATGGAAGTAAAGAACAACCATATATGATAGAGAACCATCCGGTTGTTTCTTTAGCATCTGCATATGTTGGTGGATATGTTCGCTATAGCGATCAGATGTTTCGTATCATCGGAAAAAGTGGCAGCGAAGTTCGTCTCACTTTAAATGGTGTGATTACGACGGATCAAGTTCCTGTGGAGCGTATTTTTTCACGTAAGACAAATCAATATAATCCGAAAGAGTATCAATCCGTTGCTCAATATTTAAATCAAACTTATTATCGCACTTTACAACATCCTGAATATCTTGTCGAAGGTACATGGAATATAGGAAGCTATGGAGATATCAACTACGATTATACGACAACAAGCCAAAATACGGTGAATGCAAAAATTGGGATGTTGCAAGTAGGGGATTTGTTTGTAGAAGATATTCCAAATGTATTTTTATTGAATGGATCTGGCGATGATGAAATGATTTATACAGTGACAGACCAGGGAAGTTTATATTTAGACGAAATTGCTACGAAAAAACAGATACGTCCCGTATTAAATATGCTTCCAACTGTAGCAGTGTTATCCGGAACGGGGACAGAACAAGATCCATATGTGGTAGGTGAAGTATGAAAAAGAAGAAAAAAACAAAATGCGCAGTAGCGCTCATCTTATGTGATATTATCATTGTAATTGGATTCTTTTTAACATATGGTCCAATTTCGTATTTTCGAAATCTTCTCGTGACGACTTCAATGACAACGATGACACATAAATATTTGGCGCGAACGTTTTATACAGATGAAATGATCGATGAGATTTTAAAATCTAATACAGTGACGGAAATTGGTGAAAACGTTAATGTTGATGATATTGTTATCGGAGATTTTGAACAGACTGGTACTTATGAATCTGTATACGAGGAAGAAATCTTAAAACACGAAGAAGGGCAGGATTATAAGATCGTTCCACTGAGTGGAAGCGGATATAAAGGATATATGGCTGTTATTTATGATCCTTCTAAAATAGAGCTTGCAGTCGCACCAAAATTGGGAGTAAGAGGCTCTTTTCTAAAAGATATTGCCAAAGAAAACCAAGCGAAAGTAGCCATCAATGCGAGTGGATTTCTAGATCCAAATGAGTATGGAAATGGTGGTGCAGCGACTGGAGATATCATCAAAGATGGAGAGTTGATATGGAAGGGAAATCCGACAGGGCGTACTGGAGGTTTGTCAGGCTTTAATAAAGATCATGTACTCGTTTTAACAAAGGAAACACCAGAACAGGCAATTGCAAATGGAATGGTAGATGCAGTTGAGTTTGGACCATTTTTAATGGTAAATGGAAAAGCAGCTGAAATTAAAGGAAATGGCGGTTGGGGAATCGCACCACGTACTATTTTGGCACAACGTAAAGATGGTATCGTACTTTTTATTATTATCGATGGAAGACAACCGGGATATAGTCTTGGAATCGACATGAATGAAGCCATTCGTATTTTAAAAAGATATAAGATTCACAATGCTGTCAACATGGATGGAGGAGCTAGTAGTAGTCTCGTTGTCAATGGTGAAACTTATAGTAAGCCATGTGGATATAGTGCAACTGGAGAACGGTTGGTACCAAATGGTTGGATTCTAAAATAATGTAAAAAGAACTGACGATTGAAATGCACCCCTTAGAGTAGACAGAATAAAAAAGACTATTTCATGAAGTTATG